>NZ_MRTH01000001.1 GCF_001956045.1 Paenibacillus sp. FSL H7-0331
GGAAAATATCCTCCAAGCTTTTCTTCCGCTCCTCGATCCGAGTGACAGGAATGTTATGTGAAACAAGTAGTCTGTTTAGCTCCGCCACCTCTATGTCCTCAAGCTTGTCGAACTCAAGCCGACTGCCACTTTGGGTCGAACCGTAGCCTTGAGTGAGAAGCAGCCGCTCTGCTTTGACATTGTCTCCGGTTTTTAGCAAGATGGTGGTTTTGCTTTTTTTCCGCAGGCCTGCCATACTGCCCTGGTACAGCAGATTCCCTTCGCTGATAATGCCTACTGAGGTAGCGATCTGTTCGATCTCCGAGAGCAGGTGGCTGGAGAGCAATATCGTTATTCCATAGCGTGTGGGTAATGACTTGATAAGCTCCCGGATTTCACCGATGCCTGCGGGATCAAGGCCGTTCGTTGGCTCATCGAGGATCAGCAGCCTGGGGAAGGCGAGCAAGGCCATGGCGATTCCCAGCCGCTGCTTCATTCCGAGCGAATATTGTTCAGCTTTTTTGTTTTGTTGATTTTCCAGCCGGACGATCCGAATCGCCTCATCCACATTTTTATCCGGCACGTTCCGCAGGCGCTGCATGACCTTCATATTCTCAAGACCTGTCAGATGCCCATAGAAGGAAGGAGATTCAATCAGCGATCCGGTATGTTGCAATATGGATGAGCGATGTCTGCTTAGGCTTTGCCCGAAAATCGTGATCATCCCCTCAGAAGGCTTAATGAGTCCGAGCAGCATTTTTAGCGTTGTCGTTTTCCCCGCTCCGTTAGGTCCCAGAAACCCGTAGATTTCTCCCTCCTGAACCTGAAGATCAACCTTATTTACACGGTTAATTGCCCCATACGTTTTGGACAGATTATGCGTTTGCACAATAGCCGTAGCATTCATATGAAAAGTCAGCTCCAATCAAATCTATTTGAGATCGTTCTCCTCTACTTCAACTGTAATGAGTGCGCCTTTCTCCAGCCTAAAGAGAACCTTACATCTACCTTAAATAGAATTGGCAAAACACAGATAACCCCCTTGTTCATGTATAATAAAAATCGGGTGATACAACATGGACAATTTAAAATACAAAAAAATATTAATTGTAGATGATGAACCGGAAATCAGAATTATGATTGAACGGTTTTTAAGAAAAGAGGGCTTTTTCCGCATTTACACAGCCACCGACTGCGCTTCAGCTTTGTCGATCTGCCGCACAGGCAAGCCGGATATCGCAATTCTCGATGTCATGCTGCCTGATGGCGATGGTTTCTCGCTCCTGTCTTCCATCAGACAGTTCACGGATACGCCAGTCCTTTTTCTCTCCGCCCGGGGCGAGGATGAGGATCGGTTGCTCGGATTAGGCTTGGGGGCAGATGATTACATGGTGAAGCCGTTCCTGCCGCGTGAGCTGGTGTTGCGGCTGATGGCGATTTTAAAGCGGGTTTACGCCTCTCCCGTGGCGGAGCGTCTGTCTATCTTCCGATTGGGGGAACAGACCATTGATCTGGATAGCGCTGTCGTGCACAGGAATCAGAAGGAGCTGCCACTCACGGCAAAGGAGCATGCGATTCTTGTGAAGTTGTACGAGAACCAAGGCCGTATCGTCACGAGCGATGCCTTATGCCAGGCAGTCTGGGGAGACGACAGCTATGGCTACGAAAATACACTGATGGTCCATATCAGACGGGTACGCGAAAAAATCGAGCCGGACCCTTCCAAACCGCTCCATCTTCTCACCGTCAGGGGACTCGGATATAAGCTGCTGGTGAAGGAGATACGTTGAGTGGAGGGAATTATTCGCATATTACGCCGGTTTGTCGCCACGACTATCTTTGTTTCGATATTTCTGCTTATTTTTAACTTCGTACTGCTGGGCACGCTGGTATTCAATGAAATTGACCAGCGCCCGTCTCCGCAGGGCGTCCTCAAGCAAGTAGCCCAAGAGCTTGGTAAGCAGGAAGGCAGTTATCATCTAGACAAGCAAGCCGCTGCGCTTCTCCAGCACAATCAGGCCTGGGCCATGCTGCTAGGTGAGGATGGCCATGTGCAATGGGACTACCTCCTGCCACATGATGTTCCAAGATCCTACAATTTAGTCGAGGTAGCCAAGTTCTCGCGTTATTATCTTATGGAATATCCAGTCTATATTTGGGAACACGAGGATGGCCTGGTTGTGGTCGGGTATCCCAAGAGAAGCTACGGAAAGTATCAATTTGATTTTGTTGCTGACTGGTTAAGATCGTTGCCCATGCGGCTTGTGCTGCTGCTGCTCCTTAATGTGGCGCTGGCCCTGCTGATTTCTGTTGTGATTGGCACGCGTCTCATGAGAGGGATCCGTCCTCTTGTGGCGGGAGTCCACAATCTTGCCAAGGAAGAAGCGGTCCAGTTGGATTCCAAAGGTATATTCGGTGATGTGGCCCAGAGCATTAATTCCGCGTCCGCTATGCTTCAGAACAAGACGGCCGCGTTGAAGGCGCGGGATGAAGCGCGCTCCAACTGGATTGCCGGGATTTCTCATGATATCCGGACTCCTCTCTCGATGGTTCTGGGCTACGCTAGCGAGATGGAGGATAATTCGGATTTGCCTATGGAGCAGAGGCATCAGGCCGGTATCATCCGGCGCCAAGGTGAGAAGCTGCGCTCACTTGTAAGCGACCTGAATCTCGTTTCCATGCTCGAGTATGAAATGCAGCCTTTACATTTGAAGCACATCCGGTTATCGGTTCTGGCGAGACAGGTTGCCGCGGAGTTTTTAAATAGCGGTTTGGATGATCGGTATGACATTGAATTGAAATTGGCCGATGAAGAGGTTCAGATCAATGGAGACGAGAAATTGCTGCTTCGAGCAATCAGTAATCTTGTCCAAAACAGTGTGCGTCATAACCCGCAGGGCTGCGAGATCATCCTGGAAACCACTCTATCCAAGGACCGCTCCCAATACCGCTTTATCATAACGGATAATGGTTTGGGAATCCCTCAGGAGCAATTAGCGGAGATTACCGAATTGCCTTATTCGTCAAGGAGAAAGCGAACTGTCCTGCTAGGTCACGGTTTGGGGCTTCCGATGGTGGCAAGGATTGCGCAGGCGCATCACGGCTCCCTCTCTTTTGCAAGCGGCGTGGACCAAAGAGGTCTACAAGCAGCTATGGAATTCCCTGTGCAGCCGCAGCACGGAAAATAGACAGAGAGAAAAATGAACTAGAGAAAATTGGTCGCATATTTCCATATAATGAAAATAGTTGCGAGTCATCACTCGTGCTATCGCATTCCTGTTGGGATACATGAACAGCCTCCGCCAAAACAAGTGATATGACGACAACGGTATTCGAGCAACTTTTCAACTTCCTTCTGCTACTCTACTAGAATAGACTGCTAAAAGGATGGGATTGTCATGCTGTATCTCCTGCAAATGATAGTATCGATGTTTATATTAGGCTGTGTGGCCCTTGTCACTATAATGACTCTCCAAGCCCTTCTTAATAAGTGATCAAGCTATTAGAAGTACCCAATCTTTATACGAAATCGGCAGCCCCATCTGGGATTCCTCTCCTAAAAGGATAACTTTTTGGGTTTATGCTCCCGCAGCTGCCGATAATTTTAGCTCATTCCATTAATCCTCTTCCACACATCGCCTGTATGTTCTCTCTCCTCTTCCACTCGTAAATTTTCCCACAACTTCCAAATCATCAATTCCTCATCCACCTAGTCAGTTCGTAAGGGTTAACTGCAACTTTTTGGTAAAATTCTGCGTCTATTTACTGTCATAAGGAAGGAGTCTCTCCATGAAACCCTCAGTGCTTTGTATGTTTGGTGTAGCATCACTTGGTTTTGCTTTTGCAGGAAAGGGATTGTGGGCATCGGCTCCTGCAGTCGGGTGGATGCTTGCCGTGTTCTTTTTTTCAGGCGCTTTTTTTGTTACTCTCAAAAATCGGAAATAGTATGAGAATTATGCGGTCATCGTGTTACTCCGGATGCTGTTTTTTCCGCTGATGGGTCTGATCGTGTATATGGTCATTCGGAAAGATTAAATACTACTTTTGCGGTGTAAATGCGGAACGATATCCCAACCCTCACGTATAAAGGTTATGAAAGTTTAGGAGGATCGCAATGTTTAATAGATTAGTTATGATTGGTATATTGGCTGGATTGACATTAATTACGGCTGCCTGCGGGGCGAAGCCAGCTTCGACTGAAACAAAGACCGCTACTAATGAGCCAAAGCAGGTCGCGGCTGCACCCGTTGTTGAGGAACAAAAGACGGAGGTTAAGGAAGCTGTACCGCCAGCTAAAGAAACACCAAAAGCGGTTCAATTTAAGATCGCAGAGGATAAGAAAAACGAGAAGCAAAATGGACGCTATATCCGCGTAACTACCGATTCGACCTCAGAATCCGATTTCAAAGATATTATCAATCAAGTGAAGGCGGATTCCAAAGCTTACGATGCCGTATGGTTATATATACATGATACCAGCGCAAGCCCTTTTGGTAAAAACATAGCTACGGTCAGATTTCCTATAACTCAAAAAGGGATCGCGTTGGTGGGTGCCAAAAATAAAGACGATGTCATCATGGAATCGAAATCGGTGACTGGAGCAAAAACACCAGCTGAACCAAAGAAACAGGACAACCCCGCTCCGGCTGTTGCTAACAAAGGCTGGGAAAGCGATGTAGATGAAATCGCAAAATCCAAAAAAACCGAAACCGAAAAGTTTGACGAGATTTCAAAATTGGCAAGAATTTATCAACCGAGCCAACAAGAGCTAAAGGATTTTGAAACGATCATCATAGCTGAATTTAAAAATGGCAAATATTTAAAGGATGTAAAAAACCACAAATATATGCTGAGTAATGTTTTCCGATCTACAGTAGTAGAAAGGCAGTATGATGATAAAGAAAAGCAGCCTATCGATGCATTCGCTTTGGACTTTTTACAAAATACCAAGAACACTTATCGTGGTGAGGCAGTGAGCAGCGCTTCTGTTAAATCCAATGAAGAACAGATGAAAAAAACGTTAGCCCAAATAAAATAAAAATAACACCAGCCGATGATTCGGAGGTGCTGCCTTTCCCTTCATTCTTACATAAAGAGAAAAATAAAAACAAATAATGCGAGAAAATGCCATTTTTTATATGCAATGCAGTTGGTCAGATAGGTCATCAAGTACAATCCACCCATGAGTAATAGCTTGATACCCAAACAAAACACCAAAATAAACATCACAGAAGCTATAATAAAGGATTGTATGATGTTTAACCAAGTCCTTTTGCTGGCCACTTTCGTTTCCATAGCGGCATCCGTTGTACGCTCCTGCAGATCAATTTCATCTGTAATCAATGGAGTACCACAGTTGTCACAAAATTGGTGTTTTGCATTATTCGCTGAACAGTTGGGGCATTGTATCACGTTGTTTGGCTCCTCATGAATCCTCATCGATTGAGATTTTTAGTTTCATAGACCTACTATTCGACATTAAGGAAAACATTTCCTTTGAAATTTACAATTTAATACCATTCATATTAACATTATAGGAATGATATGTTATGATTTCTTAAGATTTACATCAACCAAGGGAGTGTGTCATATGCCGATTACCACATTTAAAGCGACAGCACATTTACAAGAAGGCGTAGTTGTCAAAGTGCGTTCCAGAGATTTTGAATTTACAATCGATGAACCCAAAAGCTTAGGCGGAACGGATACTGGTATGAACCCTGTTGAAGCGGTGCTTGGTGCATTGGGAGCATGCCAATCCATCGTGGCCAGAGTATACGCCAAAAAGTTTAATATTCGTCTTGATGATTTTTGGGTGGAGGTTGAAGGAGACCTCGACTTGGACGGATTTTTCAAAAAGTCTGACGTTCGTCCCGGTTATTCCGATATTCGTTATAACTTTCATATCAAAACCGATGCTCCCAAAGAACAGGTTGAAGAGTTTGTACAATTTTTGGAACAGACCTGCCCGGTTGGAGACACCATTGCAAATCAAGTCAATCTTAAATTAAACGGCATTATCATTGAAAACTAAACTTAGCTCACTCCATATCTTACATAAAATATAACCCCTTCACTGCAAGGGGTTTTCGCATTCTCAACAGTCTATTCAAATATGCCAAATAGCCAAATCAGCTCAATGGTCAAAATTTGGTCAAAAACATGTAAGGTATGTTATCTGGGCCACTTTCATAGCATCCATCTTCACCTCAATCACTCCCTCATTTGATGAAGCAGCGTCTTGACGTACTCTCCCAGCTTGATGCTGATTCTCGACTTCACTACATCGCGCATAACGGAAAACGGATACTCATAACCACGGCAAAGATATTTATAGTGCAGATCCTCATCCGGGCGAATATCTTCAAACACCCTGATTTTCCTAGCCTTTAATTCATTTTTATTTTTGACCATTTCGGCATGAATACGGTTCATGAGAATTTGCGTGGCTGCTATGTAATACCTGCGAAGCATGTTGGTTGAAACTTCAAACTCTTTCCCATTCCTCTCTATCATTGTAAGCATCATAGGCAGCAAAATCGAATTGAGTATCATTTCATGCTCCTCCTCAGTCGGCTTTTGCACCTGCTTTACTTCCGGCTCGGGATTTTGTCGCGCAATCAAGGCTTCCTTGTGCTGCGGCAGCATCATCCGTGAAGACTCCCAGCGACCGTTACCTTCCAGTTTTTTGCTCATTTGTAGTGCCCTCCGATTTTAAGAGCTCTGTGCTGTGCTTGACCTGCTTTACTTGCTGATGAAGCTCTGATAATAGCCGCACTGCCGAATCTGTCCTTGATGAAATCCGTAGCTTTTTCCAATGCCCGCAGCCTTTCCTGATCCTCGAATAAGGTTAGCTGGTATTCTTCATCTTTCACCAGTCCGCTTATCGTCACCCCTGCTCTGCGAACCGGCATGCCATCCCAGAAGCGATAAAACAGGCTGCGTGCGGCTTCGTAAACTTTGTTCGTATTGTTCGTAGGGTCCGGTAATGTCGTTTGACGCGAAAATCCTGTCGGTGCATCAAACGGGCTGCACATACACCCGACCGTTACTGTCGAGCCCATATATTGCTTACGCCGCGCATCACGGCATATTTCTTCCGTCAGCTCGAGCAGTATCGTATCGATCTCTTCCTCTGTAGCGTAATCCCGCGGTAACGTCATCATATGACCTACAGATTTGGGGGCTACACGGTGAGTGCTTGGCGTTACCAGGCTGCTATCGATCCCATTCGCCGTTTGCCACAGCAAATCTGCATGGATATCGGCATTTTTGCCAAATCTAGTTTTTAACAAGCTTTGCAGCTTCGGTAAAGGCGTTTGGGCCAGATCCCCGATATAGTGTATGCCCAGCCGAAAAAAATGCTTTTTCATCCGACTCCCTACACCGAACATTTTTTCAATAGGCAACTTCCACAAATCTTCCGCCAGGTTTGCTTTGTCTATGATGCAGATTCCTTCCGAATTCTTTTTGGCGTAGTTGTCACAGGCCATCTTGGCCAGCATTTTGGTTGACGATATCCCCACTCTTGAGTATACGCCGGTAGCCAGCATAATCGCCGTCTGGATTTGCTTGGCGATTTCCGTTGGCGAACCGAACATCCCGACCGAGTTGGTAATATCCAGGAACTGTTCGTCTATGCTAAAAGGCTCGACAAGATTCGTAAACGATTCGAATATCTCTGTGATTCGCAAGGATACATCAATGTACATCTGCATCCGGGGCTTCACAATAATCAGCTCAGGACATTTGCTTAGAGACTCACCCAAGCGCTCCGCTGTAGTCACACCATACTCCTTGGCAATGGGACAGGCCGCCAAAATAATGCCAGAGCGGCGGGCCGGGTCACCGGCAACTACAAGCGGTTTATCCCTATATTCCGGGTGAGCAGCCTTCTCAACGCTTGCATAGAAGCTCTGGCAGTCCACTAATAAGATAATACGCTCTTTCATACGGACCACCTCTGCGCTGGAGCAATTGCCAAAATATTGTCCTGCTTGAACACCCGAAGTCCTTTCTGAGTGAAGCAGTAGGCGCAGACATAGTTATTTTTGATCGAACGCACCTCAATAAACCGCTGTGTAATCGCACCCTGCTTATTCATATACATGATCTCTACCCTCTGACCTATATAACGCTGCATCTCCATAGTTATCACCTCACCGAACGATTTGTAAAGTTGTGGTGGCTGCAAAACACTCCATAGCTCCGTGAACACCTTGTTATTGAGTAAACAGGTACACGCCAGCCAATTACTTAATTACAGAACATTTGTTCTCTTTATTGTATTCAATATACCGAACAAATATTCGCATTTCAACAGGTATTTTTTGGGATGTTCGTGGTTTTTGGCTGATCACGTCATGTCATACAATGGTTGCGCTTGATCCATCAACAAGATCGGGATCGTTCGTGTTCGTACTGTTGTTCTGATTATTCGTTACAGACCCAAAGCTATCGCCCGGCGAAAATGAGTTGGCACCCGCATAATTTTTGGAGGTACTGGAAAGAATGATATAAGCTGTATCTCCAATTTGCACATTGGAACTTGGTCCCACGCTATTAATTTTGATATTTCCAACGACTGAAGGCATTGCTAGTACCTCTCCCATCCTATAACCCATTTGTACATATTGTATGAGATAACCGCCCAAACGCTACTACAGGCAGCAAATTGAAATGCATACATAGGAATATCGCAAGACCGCAGTTCAAGCAGACAGAACATTCCGCTTCTCCCATCAAGCTATGAATGTCCCATTCATCGTTCGGGTAAGCTATAGCTACTCTGAATTAAAGGATTGATCCACATGAACATTCATACAGATAGCTTCAAGGTTGCATCGCTCCACGAGTATGACCGCGCGGTAAAAATCATCGAAGACGCCGAATCGTCTATCGCACAATTGGTCGGTAACGAAATCACTCTGATTGCTTACGAAAAAATCGAAGATTTGAAAAGCCAGATTTGATTTAACGAGGAATGGGTAAGTAAAGTCAACGTCATAATTATCCAAGGAGGAATGAGTGATGAATAAAAAAACACTGGCTGTCATTGGACTCGGAGCTGCATATTTGCTAAGAAACAAACAAACCCGTCAAAATTTGATGAACCAGCTTAAGTCTTTTGCCGTAAAAACTAAAGCCAAATCGTAAAAAGGCAACAAAAATGCCCCATCTGATTTTATCCATCAGAAAGGGGCATTTTCTCGTTATTGGGGGTATGCTAAATTTGATAATCAATGAACGACGTAGTTCACTGCGGTCATATATTTTCTCATTCTGGATTGCAGCTCGAAATTACTGACAATAACATGATTGAGATCAATTCGATGATGATCCTGATATCGAAAAAAGAGCTGTCCTTTGATTTGTTGCATGTCTGCGTTCACATGATCAATCGCCGATTGGAAAGCCGGATTATAGGTCTTTAGATGCTCAAGGCTTTCTGTAACCTCGGATAGGAGAAGGAATTCTTTCAGCAATTCTTCCTCACTCATGGTGGCAAAGGGAATCTTCATCAGACCACTTCCTTAATCATAATTCTTAAGCCTGTTAGCTTCAGGGACTTAAGAACTATATCGGTAAAGCAATCTTAATAATGAAGTGCAATCTCGAAACATGAGCATGGAATATGGATTCCTTGAGATGATAGGATTAAACCTTTTTCATGACCGGGGTTCCTGTCATAAGGCGGCCCAGCGGAAAGCGGCTGAGCATTTGGGCAGCGAAGACCGACAGCAGTGTACATATAACAAACGCAACCAGGGTCCGCAGCGATACATTCCAGCCTGGCAAGTAGCGGTCCGTTACAAACGTAGCCGCGGTTAACATCAAGGCATGGGCCAAATAGGCGCCGTATGAATAGTGACCCAGGAAGTTAAAAAACCGCTTGAAGCGTTCACTCGCCCGTTCTTGAAAAGCCAAGGCCGCAATATACATGGCAACCACGGAAATCATCAGAAACACAGCCATAAAAGGTTGAACCAACAAGGTATCGTTATATTGAATGATAATCTTCCCATTAACTTGAAAGTGACCAACAATTGTATAAAATAATACACAAGCAACCAGCACATACAGACTGATTCCTAGTGTTTTCCATTGTAGTAATAGCTGCTTCCAGCGGTTCATATTCAATCCAGCAACA
Organism: Paenibacillus sp. FSL H7-0331; assembly: GCF_001956045.1. The sequence continues at coordinate 10,130 of NZ_MRTH01000001.1, forward strand.
ATACCCATAACAAAATAAATGAAAAAGTAAAGCGCGTTACGGTCGGCATACTCAGAGAACAGTGGTGTCAGTACAGGAAGATTCCATGCTATTACAGCATTACTAATCGTACCCTGCAGCGCAGTAAGCCATATGTATCCGATCGTGAGCACAATAAGTCCTGCTGTGAGCTGCCTCGCACTGCAAGCTGCCCAAATTCGTAAAACCCATTGTTGAATCAGCGGGAATAGCAAATACAGCTGAATAACCATAATGACATACCACAGATGATACGACGCTGTACCGGTTAGCCCAAATTCATAAATTCGTTTGAGCTCCTGTCCGAGCGGAATTCCATCTTCACGAAAAGCGATCTCATATATCGCTGACCAGATCAGGTAAGGCAGTACAATATCCTTGCAGCGTTTGCGGATAAAGCTGCTGGCATGAACACGCTCCTGGTAATTATAAAACAAGACAAGACCGGTTATAAAAATAAACATAGGAACGGCAAATTTCGCCGCAATTAACACAATGGCCAGCATAGCGCCATCCGCAATGCCAGCCTCCGGCACATAAGCATAGTGACCAATAGCATGCTGAAGCACGACCGCCAAAAAGGCAAAGCCGCGCAAAATCTGTATTTCTGCAATTCTCGGCTGTTTGGCTTTCATGTCTCTCTCCTTCCATATGGACGCTTAGCGGGTTGACTCGAAAAATTCGATCCATTCCCCGTCAGGACCATAAAAAAAGAAATAGCGTGAACCATTCGGCAGCGTTGTGATCTCGGAATCAATCATCTTCAAATCAGGATTGGTACGGATACGCGTAAATTCTTCTTCGATATGGTCCACCGTGAATGCAATATGATGAACCTTACCTTCTTGCGGCAGCTTGTCATTATAGCCGGAGATCAGCTCCAGCTCGGTTTCAGCTGATTGTCCGAAGCCCATAAATGCCAGTCGGATAACACCATTGGTGTGCGTCAGGGTCCCCTTTAGGACGAGCCCGACAATGTTCTCATAAAAGGCTATGGAGCGTTCCAGATCAGCTACCATAATACCCACATGTTCGATCTTTTTTGTTGCCATTAGCGTTTCTTACCCCTTTACTATTTTTAAGTACCCAGTACTTTTTTACCTCTTGGTTTCGTCCCTTGTGCGTCAGGCTCCAGTGTAATTCCTAACGTCTCAAAGGTGCTTTCCGCAGGCGTCAGATCGTAGGTAAGTACGCCGTCCCCCTTCTCATTCACACGGAAGGTACCTCCATTGTATCGTACACCTTCTTTAACAAACCACAACTGGTACGCCCAATCTCCAGTGTTTTTATTCAAGCCATTAACCTGCAGCACCAATTGCTTGGCATCGCCCTGCTGCTTGATGAAGCACTTACCTGCAGCCTCCGGCATACTCGGATCAAAGGCCTTTAGTGTATACTGCTTGACGACTTGAGCAGGCTGAACCTCAGGCAATGTAGTGTTGGGTGAACCAGCAAACCTGTTATCCCCGTAATCCTTCAATCCCCAGCCTATCGATGCACCTATGGCTATAAATAAGACGGCTGCAGCCACATATGACCACCTTCTGGCCTTTTTGCCTGTCTGGGTGAGCTGTGGTTGCTCCTCTGCAGCCGTTTGTGGAGCAGGGGATACCAAGACTAAGTGTTCATCCGGCTGATCCATCCCTATCCCTATTTGTCGTTCGTGTTCAAGGACATTTTGCATAATATTATCGAACATGTGTCCTTTTGCCAAATCAGGTATGTCGATCTCTTCCATCTCGTAAGGTAACGTTTGCCATACCTGCCGAAGGTTCTTCAGCTCTTCTGCGCAATGTGGGCATGCCGCCAGATGCTCGACAAAAGCATGTGACGCTTCCGGAGACAGCTCCTTTAAAAAGAAGGGAAATACTAGATCGCAGTCATTTATTTTCTCGCTCATGGTAGCTTACCCCTCTCCTTCCGGCGACAAATGCTTTCGCAGCGTTTTTAGCGCTTGATGCAATCTACTCTTTACGGTTCCTATCGGTTCCCCATTACGGGCCGCAATTTCGCTTAATGTATAGCCTTCCCAATAGAAATGCCGTATTAATTGAACCTGATTATCTGATAAATGTGGATAGGCGGCCTCAATCTGCTGCTTTAACAATCGTCTGGCAACCGTTTCCTGAAGCTCATCCCTACCCGACAGGGCCGTGTGCTCAGTCTCGGGGATCTCATAATCAAAAGACACGAGAACCTCCTGCTTTCGCTGCTTTCTCAGCTGATCTATCGTAATGTTTCTCGTAACCGTAATGAGCCAGTTCACGAACTGCCCTTTGGTGGGATCATAGCCTTTATTAGAGGTCCAAATTCGTGTAAATACCAATTGAACGATATCCTGAGCAAAGGAAGCGTCATTGCCCGCCCCTGATTTTACGGCGTATGAATAAACGAGCCGCACATAGCGATCATACAAAATACGCAGTGCGAAGCTTTGTTTCTCTTGTATTAGCTGCATTAATTGCTCATCCGGATATGGCTGCACGTAATCTGCGCTCCTCGGGTCAGCTTGTGACCCTCTTATTATAAGAAACGAATAAATTGCGAAAAAGGTTTATCCCTATCTTCTTATAATAAGAAATATTTTGCAATAGCTATGCAGCTCTACCTACGACAAAAAAAGCCCGCAGCGCCTGAGAGCTTCCTCTCGACTACGGACTTCATAGCATTTAACTTATTTAACGATAATCGTTGCTTTCATAAAATCTTTATGTGGAGCGCAATAGTACGTGTACTCGCCCGGTTCAGTCAGTGTAATAGATTCGGATTGACCTTTAGCCAGCAGCTTGGTTTCAAATACTGGAGAACCGTCTGCTTTCAGCTTATCGGAAACTGCATTATGCTCGATAGCATGATTATTAGTAAATGTGATTGTAGCGCCTGCTTCAACTGTCAGCACCTGCTCAGAGAACTTAAAATTATCAATGTTGATAGAGTAATTTTTAGCTGCTGCTTGAGGAGCCGGAGTCGTCGCTGGTTGTACTGGCGCTGGAGTCGGCTGTGCAGGTGTCGGTGCTGGCGCAGGTGTTGCCGATGCAGGAACCTTAGGCGTAGCCGCAGGATCAAGAACATACCATACCTTGCCCACATCCTGACCTGTCACATCACCGGCTTTCATATCTTTAATATAGTAATATAAAGGCCAGCCTTGGTAGGTCGTTTGCTTGGTCCCATCTTCGCGGGTAATCGTTCCAAAATCAGCAGCTTTCAAATCACCCATGTTGGGAACATGCTCTGTATAAAAAATCGGCCAGTTCACTTCACAGTTTCCTTTACATACGCTTAAGCTTGCTGTGTCTTTGGTATACAGGTAGAGAGCCATTCCTTTAGAATCCGTCAGGAACGTGCCCAACGTATCGTTCTTCGCCGTCTTAACACCCGAATAGTTCATAACCATCCAGGAGCCGCCTACGCCTTGTCCTTTGGTATCTCCAGCCTTTTCATCCTTGATGTAATAATAGAGCGGCCATCCTTGATAAGTCGTTTGTTTCTTCCCGTCCTCACGAACAATTGTTTTGAAATCGGCAGCATTCAGATCGCCCGAGATTTGAATAGAATCTGCAGCATAAAGCGGCCAATTCGTAACGCATTGATCCTTGCAAGCGCTCACGTTAGGAGTATCTTTCATAAACATATAGAGCGTTTTGCCAGCCTCATCAGTCAAATAAGAACCAACCTCGGCATTAGCGGCTATTTTAATGGAAGCGTATTGTGCACCCGCTGCTTTCGCAGCATCCACAACCTTTTGTTCTACCAATGTGTCCAGCAGTGTTTTGCTTCCACCCTTTACTTTGCTCTTTAAAGCTTCGACAGTTGCTGTAGCGATATGTAGGTTGCGTAAAGATCCTGCCTTAGCGACTTGGGATAAGCCCAATGTGCCTGCATAAGCGATGACACCATCATATTTAAAATCAGTATCCTGTTTGTACCCAAGAGATTCTACGAGCACCTTGTAATATTGCTGTGCAGTAATTTGTGCATTAGGCTCAAACTTGCCATTACCCGTACCTGTCCAACCCAGCTGAGGATTCGCTTTTAGATAGCCAAGGATCGCTTTATTGCTGTCATTAACAAGAGCCGCATCCGAGAAGTTATCTGCCCCTTTAAACGCCACAGCTGTGGCTTCAAGACCCTTCAATCTCAAGAATAAAATAGCAGACTGTAATCTTGTCGTAGTCTTGGCCAAATAACCAGCGCTGACACCACTTCCATCCCCCTGCAGTACACCGAGGGCCTCTACAATTTGTGCATCCGTTTTCACATTGCTTGATACTGGAGCCTCTGCTGCCCACGCCGGAAATGCGCTGCCCAGCATAAAAGCTCCTGCTAACAGCCATGCTGCTGCTTTACTGCGTTTCATCATACCCATCCCAACCTCCATCAAAGATAATTTAGATGTACCCTACACCTAATGAAGATAACGCAGTAGATTCGACATAGGTTTTACGATTTTTTGAATAATTTTATAAAATACACAATAATTTTTCACAGCAGCCGGATCCCAGCTTATTAGCTTAGTTGCAGAACCTGCAAAGCACATTCGTTGATAAAAAGAGAACGATGAATTAAACTTCTAAATAGAGTAAAATGCTGATTGTACTGCAGACTGAAGTACGAGCTGAATCTTGCCTATTATACGGAGGTGTGGAATGATGAATAGCGATGATGCTATCGAGTATTTGGAAAATAGTATTGATAAAGCAGCGGATGGACTCCCCGAGGAATTATTTTTATTTGTCAGCCGTGTAACTCCGCTTATTTGTGTTGATCTGCTTATTCAAAATGAGGCCAAAGAAATTTTATTTACATGGAGAGATGATGAGATCTTCGGGAAGGGCTGGCATCTGCCTGGAGGGGTGATTCGTCATAACGAGCTGTTTAGCGACAGAATCATCAAGGTAGGTGAAATAGAGCTGGGAGCTATTCTCGAGCACGATCCAGAACCGCGTACCTTTGTGCAGGACCTGGATGTCAACAAATTCAATAGAGGTCATTTTATCGCGTTCCTGTATGGCTGCCGCCTGCTGTCCGATCCGGATGAGTCCAGACGTTATTATGGTGGTGTTCCTCGTGTTGGCGAGTGGGCCTGGTTCAGCGGATCTCCCGAACCTTTGCTGCCGACTCATGAGGTTTATCGATCTTATTTGGAATAGCTATTGGTGCAAACACTCATAACAGACAAAATGTTAGCAAGCCCGGCAATCCGCTCCATAAATCAGGAGAGAATGCCGGGCTTGTCTGATGTCGTTATTTTGAAAAGCCTTATGTATTAAGGGATTTTCGATATGGGCCTTGAGGGACTCGAACCCCCGACCAATCGGTTATGAGCCGACCGCTCTAACCAACTGAGCTAAAGGCCCACAATAAAATTAAGTTGCGGGGGCAGGATTTGAACCTGCGGCCTTCGGGTTATGAGCCCGACGAGCTACCGGGCTGCTCCACCCCGCGATAGTTAATGATGCTCTTGCTCTCTTAGCGACGTTTTCTATTCTACAATAATTCCAAAAGAAAAGTCAAGAACTATTTAAAAATAGCTTACAAGAGATAGCGTACACCGAAGCGACCCTTTTGTGATCGGAACACTTCCACCTCCTGCGGACATTCGTAACCATAGATCCACCAGTCCTCTTCCATTCGTTTGGCTAAGCATCCAGCCTGAAATTTACTCTCGTACAGCTTGACCCAATATACCCAGTTCACGATGATCACCCTACCTGTAATAAAATAGCCCACTAGCCTGTAGCATAACCCAAATAAGCCATCCTTATCTCAAAAATACGGTATTATGTTCAGACCTATAGCAAAAAGCCCTGATCCCCACTTCAGATAAGTGGTTATCAAGGCTTTTACATCATTATATAAAGATAGATACAGTTCTAAAGTCCAGTGCCTATTGCTTGTAAACACCCAGCAGACGCTTCGAAACTCCTGCAGGTGTAGTGAATGCTTCATAGAGACGGATCGTTAAAGGACGATCCAATTGCTCCGTTGTTGCATCAAAGATAAGGTTGTTTTCTCCGCTAACCAGACGATTCGTTCCAATAAAGCTACCTGATACCGTACCGATCAAACGATCTACCGAATCATAAAGCTCGAATTGCAGCTTGGAGAAGCTGGCATCGATCTGAATTTGTTCCTGTCTCGTCAAATCAAGATTAAAGCGGGTTTTATAGGAATAGCTATTATTGCCTGTACGATTATAAGTCGGTGTAATCGTCCAATAGGTGACTTTGGCATCGAACGGATACACGCTGAATTTCTCTTCTGTTTCTGCCGGCTGAATCTCCATGCTATAAGCAGCGATGTTCGTTTTGTATGGAGCTGCTTTCACCATATCGTTAATTTTCAATACCAGATCCTTACCGCTCTCGGACTGTGGCAGTGTGTAAGAATAGCTAACAACTAATCCCGAGTTAGGTAATATTCTTTGCGTGGATACTGTTTGACGATTGCCGCTGTAAGTATAACCATCCGTGCTGAGAAGCTCGGTTTGGAATACAGGAACTGCCATTGGAACATCGCTTCTGTTTAAAATCCTGAACTTCGATGTGACATTCTTGGAGCCTTCATCCGTGTTATCATCAATGTGAAACTCTACAACCGACACCTCAAGATTCGGATGAATCAGCTCACTCAAAGCATCGAAAGTCATCGGATTTCCCAATTTGTAGGCAGGATAAGCAACTCTTGCAGCCGTGCTAGGCAGCAAAATATTAAGTCGGCCCACATTATAGGTAACAACGGTTGGAACACCGGTTGCACTAGCCTGTGAGAATTTTTCCGGAGTCAGTACATTGATACTGGAAAGGACGGTATCATTATTCGTAGAGATAGCAAAGTGGATATACTTTTGCTCTCTCGCTTCCAGAATAACCTCCCCTTGCTCAACCTTTTTCCCATAATACGATTGCGCTTGAGAACTATCCGATGCAGCAGTACCTGAAGCCGGTGTAGTAGAAGTTGAGTTATCAGTAGACGACCCTGTCCCTTCAGCACCGCTGGTATTGGTTGTACCCTCAGATGCTGCAGCATCTGCAGTTCCGCTACCGGATGCTGAGGTACCAGCATTCACTGTAACAGGTACCTGTTGGCCCGTAACAGCCGTTGTAGGTCCAGCCGCGTCTTCTACAACCTTTTGCCCCTCAAACACTTTGGACGACGTCTTACCATCGATAATGAATTCAGGAAGGGTCTCACGCTGATCTGTCGGGTTGGTCACAAGCAGCTGCAGCACTTGAATCGTGCCTTTATCTGTTACTTCTTTGTCGATGCTTACAGGTGTGTACTCAAGTGGTGAAGTCAAAGAAGGAATTTTGAACTTCTCGCCCCATTTCTTCACTGAAGCGGGGTCCGTAATTTTCATATCGCTGCCCTTCCAGGATTGGCCGCTGATAGGAATGGCAAGAATTCGCGTTTCGGTTTTGGGATACACGTAATAGTCCACATCTGTCCAATTCGCTTCTGATAGTGTAACCGTATCGGTACGATCAATTACAGCCAAATAGCTTAATTCTGTCGTTGCCTTAGGTTGAATGGAACGTGGATTGGATGCACTTGATTGCAGTATATATTCAACGCCTTCGATTGTTTTCACACGAAGCTCATACTCCGGAACACGCGCAATGGCGGCACCGGTATTTTTCATGCGTACGACTACTCCCACACGGGTTCCGCCGTCCACACGCTCGTTCAGGACGGTTTTGATATCAACGCTTAAGCTGTTCGTCAGCTGATAGGTAACTGCAGCAGGTGTTCCTGACTGCGTTCCTGCCAATTCAGCGGCCATTGCCGAGTAGCTTGATGTCATAAGAGATGATGTAATAAGGACGGATACCGCTGTTTTTTTCCAATTCATTTTCACTTTTATTTCCTCCAGTTAGCCAGATTATTTCGCTAGTTGTACTTTTTCTTTGTCTTTCAGTTGGTTCTGACCGGAAACGATCAATTGCTCGCCTTCTTTTATACCTGAAATGACTTCCTGAACCGTCTCATTCAGACGCCCCAGCTGTACTTTACGTTTCTCGGCAACATCTCCAACAAGTATAAATACGGAAGTATCTCCGCCTTCACGAACCACACTTAACGTTGGAACCGTAATAACGATTTCGTCCTTCTCTTCAGTCAGAAGGATCTGCACCTTGTTGCCTGGCTTAAGCTTGGTATCGGCATTCGCGATTTCAAGTTCTAATGGATACGATTTGGACTGTGAGCTCATTACATCGGCTAAGTAGCTGACCTTGCCCTTCAGCTTTTCAGTGGTGCCTGGTACATAAAAGGTCAACTCTGTCTTGCCGCGAACCAGCTGTGCAGAAGCCTCCGTTAATTCAGCTTTGATCTTGATCGGATCCAGCTGCTGCACCTGAGCAGCTTTAAAGCCGGCGGTCAAGCTCATTCCCACTTCTATCGGCAGTTCGGTAAGCACACCGCTCACTGGTGCTTTCAGCTCCAGATTGTTCAGCGTGCGATCTGCTTCACGAATGCTCAGATTAGACGATTCTACCTGAGTTTCGAGCTGGGACAAGGAGTTCGTTGTTTCGATAGTGTTTAGCTTGTTCTTCGCACTTTCCAAATCCAACTTCAGGTTATTTAATTGCGTCTCTGCTTGATCTAACTGAAATTTTGTGAGCAGACCCAGATCATAGTCATTGCGGGCCTTACTGAAATTTTTCTCTGCATCCTTGACGGCTTGCTCGGTTTTCGTAACTGCATTTTGCAAATCGACCTTAGAGTTGACCAGATCTTCCTTCGCTTTTGTCAGCTGCTGACCCGCGCTTTTCACGCCCAGCACGCCCTTTTGCTTTTGCAGCTCAACATCGGTAGGGTCAAGCTTTACAAGAAGCTCGCCCTTTTGAACCATATCGCCGCGTTTTTTATAAATTTCCTGGACGTCACCGCCTACTTTTGTGACGATATCCATTTGTATAGAGGAAACAACGTCTGCTACCTGCTCCAGCGGGGCACCGATCGATTTCTTCTCTACATTGGCTACCTTGACGGTTTTGATGATGGATTCAGCGGCTGCTGGCTGCTGTGGAGGCGCTGCTGGCTGCGTGCAACCCGCCATGATCGCCGTGCTCAAGATAACGACTCCTACTACTTTTGTACTTTTTTTGACGGTATTGATCATTGTAAAGTTCATTGGCCGATTCTCCCTTTCAATATCTCTGTATGGTTAATGTGTTATCGAAGCTGTTTTAACTTGCGTATCGTCGGCATCATGATCTTTCTTCTTGAACCAACGAGCCATTCTGTCATTAAAGCGAGCGAGCATGGCGTATACAATCGGGACAATCAGCAAGGTAAGCAGCGTCGAAGTCGTTAAGCCTCCGATAACTACAACTGCGAGACCCTTGGAAATAATCGTTCCTTTGGAAAGTCCCACTCCGAGCGGCATCAAGGCCAGAATCGTCGCTCCAGCTGTCATGATGATCGGTCTCAGACGTGTCGTACCCGCTTCAACCAGCGAATCGCGAACTGAATGACCACTCTCCCTCAGCTGCTGCACTCGATCCACAAGCACGATCGCATTCGTAACCACGACACCGATGAGCATCAGGAAGCCGATCAAGGAAGTAATATTAACAGATTCATGGGTAACAAACAGTCCGAGCAGCCCTCCGATAGCGGCAAGCGGCAACGAAACAAGAATCGCTAGTGGTGCACTTGCATTACCGAATGCCAGCACCATTACCAGGTATACGATAAAGATTGATGCCCCCATGGCGATGAACATTTGCTGAAAACTGGTTTCAATATCGTCAGTTACACCCTTAACTTCGGTTCTAACATCACTTGGAAGCTCTACAGTTTTGAGTGCTTCACTGATTTTGGCACTAATACCGCCTTTATCAGGGCTATCAATTTTGGCATTGACCTTCACGATTTGCTCTTCCTTCTCGCGAGTAATAGCGACTGGAGCATCAATTTGTCGGATCTTGGCAATCTCATTGAGATTAACTGTAACGCCTGTAGTCGTTTTGATTGGGAAGCTTCCTATTTTGTCAACCGAATTTTTGAATGATTTATCCAGCATAATTTTGGTTTTAAAGGTTGTGTTGTCAAATTTCAAATCCCCGATCTTCTCTTCAATCAGCCAGCCTCGAACTGTATTCGTAATTTGTGCCGAGGATAAGCCGTACAGACGGGCTTTGTTTTGATCAACGTTGATCTCAACCTCTGTCTTGGATTCACTGAGTGTATCTTTAATTTCTATTAGCTCAGGGAACTCTCTCATTTTGGCTTTAACACTTTCTGATGCTACCTGCAAGCTTTTCAGATCATCTCCTTTAAGTGCATAGGAGAAGTCTGTATCGGATGAAGGAGGTCCGCCAGCAGACAATGCAGAGCCATCCACTTCTGAGCCTTTTGGCAAAGTATACAGAATTTTTTCTTTGAATTCCTTAACAACGTCTTTGGCATTAGATGCCTTCGAAGCGGAAGCAAAGAACGATGAACGATAAGCAATCCGGTCTGTTCCGTTGTTATAGCCGATCAGCGACTCAAAATAATCAAAGGTCGGTTCGCCTTTGGAATCCTTGGATTCACGAACCATGGCTTCAATTTCCTTGACCTTCGCATCCATTGTTTCTATCGTCGTTTCACGCGGCATTTTTATCGAGAATTGCATCAGCTTCTCCGAATCACTTTCCGGCATGAACGATGTGGATAGATAAGGTACTGTGGAAACAATCGTTACAATGAATAAAATAAAGGCTAGAAGCAATGTTTTCCAACTATTACCTAATGACCAGATCAAAGTTTTTTTGTACAATCTGGAAAATGCACCCAGAGAGTCAGCTTCATCGTGGGTCTTGATTTTACTGTTCATAACCAACAGCTTGGCAAGCATCGGGATGATCGTCAAAGCGACAATCAAGGAGGACATTAGAGCTACAGCCAGTGTAATGGCAAAAGGTCGGAATACTTCACCTAACACCCCGCTTACAAAGGCAATAGGACCAAAAACACCAACTGTAGTGATCGTAGATGAGGTAATTGCCGAGGCAACCTGCGCAGTAGCGATCTTGATAACCGATTCATTGCGCTGCTGCGCTTTCTCCAGTTCACTGTATATATTCTCGATAACCACGATACTATCGTCGACGACCCGGCCGATGGCTATGGCCATGCCTCCAAGTGTCATGATATTCAGGGAAATACCGAGTGGTCCCATGAACAGGAGCGTTACTATGATAGATAACGGAATCGATACAAGTACAATCAGTGTCATACGTACGTTTCTCAAGAAAAGCAAAATCATCAGTGAGGCCAACACAGCACCCAATGCGCCTTCCTGCACCATACCATTGATCGAATGCTTGATATCTACGGCACTGTTATAAATCGTATGGAAAACGATGTTCGGATATTGTGTTTTCCAACCATCCATCAATTTGTCGGCAGCAGCACCAAATTCAACCGCATTGGCGTTTTTGGTTTTGAACAAATTGACACCAATGGCAGGCTGGCCATTCAGGCGGGATAAAAAGGTCGCTTCATTAATAGCTTCAATCTTGGCAAGCTCTTTAAGCAGCAGTGTGGTACCGGAGGGGGTCGTGATCTTCATATTCTCCAGATTATAAACACTGTTCAAGTCAGTTTTTACACGAACCATTTGTGTATTTCCGTTAAAGTCTACAGAGCCTGCAGGACTCGTCTGCAAAGCCGCCTTAATGCTGCTGGATACCTGGTCCGGCGATAATCCATAGTTACTGATCGCATTGGCATCCATTTTCATCGTCAGTACAGCTTCCTGGTTACCGATGGAATCTACGTGGTCGATCCCTTTGATCGATTCATAACCTGGTAGAATAACATCTTTGTACACCTTATCAAGATCCTGCTGACTCATTCCATTCGTTCCGTAAACGGATATGTAGTATACCGGCTCAGAGGCAAAACCGAGGGTCTGCACTTTGGGTTTTTCCGAAGATTGAGGAAGAATAACATTGGAGATTAAGCTTTCCACATCTTTTTTAACATCGTCAGGCTTTTTATCCTGCTCCAGCTCGATAACAATGGATGAAAAGTTATCGCTTGAGGTAGAAGTCAAATTCTTGATTCCATCCAGGCTGGAAATCGCTTTTTCCAGAGGCTTGGTAATGTCATCGAGAACATCCATGGGGGGAGCCGTATATTGGGTGTTGATCAATACAACCGGAAACGAAATATCCGGAAAGCTCTCTACCTTCAAGGTTGTTGCTGTGTAAATACCGCCTCCTAACAGCAGCAGCGTAATAATAATGACAGCCGTAATATTTTTCATTGAAAATTCGGTCAACTTATTCATCTCTCTACTCCTCCATATACATTGGCTGACTTCTTAGACGTCATGCTTCCAGCTATCCCTTCATTTTAAGCCCACATTTCCTTAGTATAGCTTCGAGACCTGATTATGTAAGGTGACAAATGTCATGAAATCAGCACTTTAACCCTATCCCCCGCCTAGTCAAGATTCAAAAAAAAGCTGCTCCCGCCGAACTTTCCATTCCTCCTCCAAGCCATCCAACCGTGCCAATAGGATTTCATGAAGGGCTTGCATTTCCAAAAAACGGCGTTTGGAGGCATAGTGTGAAGGTTTATCCGACTCCTCCAATTCAGACAAATTTGAAAATACATCTAGGGTAGATTCAATCATCTTCTGAATATCGCCTATCTTCATAATCATGATTTGTACGGTAGTCATGCTGAAATCATCGCTTATGTAGTAATAATCCTTACGATTGCTGCTGGTCGGCAGCTTGTGACACATCATATGCTTTTCCAGAGTCCGCGCCTGTACACTGATTGCAGCTTTGGTAACACCCAGATTCTCCGCTATCTCCTGAAGACTCATGGGGCTTGAGGCAAACAGTAATTGAGCAAAAATCTTGCCAACCAAAGGACTGAACCCTTCTGACTCAAAGGATAGCGACATATGATTGCTTATGTTTGTTTTCAAGTCTTCAAAGGACAGTTGTGGCGATTTCATAGCAATCTCCTTAAATCATCGTTGATATCATTAACAATGTTGTTAACGATAATAACATTAAGTGCTTTTGAAAAAACTGTCAATAGTTTTGAGAATATTTAACAAATCGTTCATAATTGAAAAAACCAAAAACCGCCCTGACCAGCCTGCTCTACATGCTGTTGGACGGTTTGGCTATTGACCCTTAAACCCCAATTAATCCGTTGTTGTAAACCAATCGATCTTCTTGCTGGCTAACAGCTTCTTTTGACCCTGAAAAGAATCATAGATGCTGAGCTTGTACGTCTTTAATGTATCCAGATGGAAAATCAGGTCCGCATCACGCTCTGTAATCCGGAATTTTTCCTTTTTGCCCAGTCTGATCTTATCATCATTGACTGCTGGATCTGAGGAGACGGCACCTGCTGAGGCACTGGAATCTGAGCTTTTACTATCAAAGTCCTTAAAATCAAATTCTTTCGTAAATGTCTTGTTGCCCTTCTCATCCTCAAAACCAAATATAAGCTTGCGTCCCTCGGTATTCGATTCGATCCTCACGTTTTTGGTCAGCTCATAATCGAAGGTCAGTCTGAGTTCGTCTCGGTTGAGCCACGTATTCACGCCGCCGACATGAAGTGTATACGGAAACAGATCGATTTTTTCAAAATCGTCCTTCGCAGTAAAATTCTCATTAGGCAGCCAAAATGCTGCGGCATTCACATAGGCATCCGGTTTGGCTTCTTTTTCCGTATACTTGTCCTCGGTTACCGCCTCGCCGATCATGACATGCATGTTCGTTGTCGGGAAAGTTTTCGGCAGCGTGCTGGATACAAACAACAGAGCGGAGCCGCCCGGACCTACCTTATTTTTGATTTCGGAAATGGCAGCAGGATAAACGGAGCCGTCGATCGTTTTAAATTGCGCGACAAGCTTGGATACGTCCGTAGAACGCTTCTCGAGATTCGTTGCTTCCATCTGTACGGTAAAAACATCGGCCGTATCCCCTGTATAGGTATTCACACCAAGCACTTTGTAGCTGGCGCTTCGGCCCACAATAGCTTTTTTGTACATATCCCCGACATTAATGTAAGGCATATTGAGCAGCTCGGAGCTTTGTGCAAATTTTAGCAGCTCTTCCTTTTCGGTTTCGCTGATTTTCTCCTCAAGTACAAGCTTAATGGAAGAAAACTCATACGTATAAGGCATTTTTCCTATAAACTGAAAATTCGCCTCACTCCCTTTGGGGAGCCCGATCATTTTGTCCGTCTTAATCAGCTTGGCTTCTACTTTGACGTTATCATCCAGTAAATAGTAGCCTACCAAATCCGGTATCGGCAGAGCCTCAACGCCTTGATTAAGCAGTGTGAAATTCGCTGTCAAAATATCCTGATCTTCCCAAGGCAGGCGCTGAAAGGAATTCAGCTTGGAGGTATACGTACCCGCTTTGTTCGTAAAATGATATTCCGTTCCCGCGTCGACGCTGTCAGGAGCAGACACAGCAGGCAGCTGAAAGTAGGCAATTGGCAGGTTCAGCTTCAAATCCGCTGCGTTCTGGATAATGACAAGCTGCCAGCCTTCCGTGCTGACCGTGATTGGAACAGAGCCCGTTAATTCGATTTCTTTTTTGATTTGTGGATTAATCGATAAATCCTTTAAGCTCTTCGCGTCCAATGGGTACATATAACCCTCACTTGTGCGCAGCAAAAACTGGTATGCAGGCACAACCGCTGTTCGATTTCCGACATTTTCCATATTCAGCACGACGGTAGGGGAGTAATTCTTTTCGTTTTTGGTCATAAACACTTTTTTTATCGAACCCTTAACCTCAGTACCAGCCATATTAATAATATGAGTTTCATTCACGGGTGTAACCACCGAATACCCGGCGGGAACCGCAACCTCCCCTATCTTTCGTTCAAAATTCGGCTGCGAAAAGTCCCATTTGATCACTTCAAACACAAGATCGCTGAGCTCGGTCGTTTCATTAACTGATGCATAAAAGCTGATATCCTGTACCGATTGCGGCGTTATCCGATTTTTATCTTTATCCTGCGGCAGTACCCTGACAGAGATTTGATTGCCTGATTGCGTCCGCATGCGTACCCAATAGTCGATAAAAAGCAGATCAGTGCTCGTTGTATTATGGACACTCAAAGTAAAGGAAACCGTCTTGCCGCTTTGCTCTGTCAGCATCGTCACATTCTTCAGCTCGAAGTAGCTGCCTCCCTGAATCTCTACCGTACCGAGCGCAGGGGCCGATCCAGTAGTCAGAATGGCGCTGCTGCTGGACGGCGGCGTTGTGCCGTTATCTGCCGCAAAGGCAGGAACAACCGTACTTAAGGTGACAACGGCTGACAACAGCAGGATGGCGGTGGATTGTTTAATAATGATCATGATGGGGTTACCCTCCTTAGAGTTTTCCGTAGGAAAACTGACTTCGTAAGCAAATTCTGTGTTTTCCTAAGGAAAACTGACTTCGTTAGCGTTGCTAGGTTTTCCATAGGAAAACCTTATCTCATCATTGGAACAGCGTTCATCGTGCCAACAGGTCCATTAGGATTATCCTTCATTTGCTGCAGCATGGCGTCGCCGTCGGTTTGCCATTTTTTCAGAGCATCCCTGATTTGAATCTTGTCCTGTGATGCGTCTTCGAACAAACGACGACCAATATCCTGAACCTGGTAAATATTCGGCTTGTCGCGATAAACCTTGTTATCGGGCATTGGTGCAGGGGTCAAGGTTGTAAAGGCTTCAATGTGGAATTGCACACCGTCTTTGGGCTTAATGTATTTCTTGCGAGTAACGATATTATAAGAGCTGCTTGCTTTCAGGCGTGCCCAATCTTCACTATTGATGAACTTGATAAATTTCCATGCATCATCTACGTTCTGAGCTTTGGCATTGACTCCCATAATCCCGTTCATACTCATATACCCACCTACATCGGGAGCCTCAGGATGAACCGGTAAGGTGACGACATCCCAATCAATTGGCGTAAAGCTCTTAACATTCTGGGCACTTTTATTGGCGTTCGTAATTTGACTCAGTTGACCATAGTTAATGATCGACATCGCCACACGTCCAGATAAGAAATCGTCGTACTGGAATGGATTAAAATCGGCACCACCTGGATTCGACATTTTAGCTCTCATGGCTGCCTGATCGAGCTGTTCAGGCAGCACTTTGTCCTTTTTCAGCTGCAGCATCGTTTTCCAGATCTTTTCCCATTGATCGGTATCGACCGTCATTTTATCGCCCTTCTCATCGTACATCCTTAGCTGAAGAGGAGCTGTGTACATCTGGATCGAATAGAACAGGTCGCCCATCGATTGGGTCGAGAAGGAAAATCCGTATTTGCGGTTTTCACCCTCGCCTTTACCCAAGCGTCTTCCCAGATCAAAAGCTTCCTCCCACGTCATTTTGTCTTTGGGATAGGCTACTCCGGCTTCATCAAACATTTTTTTGTTATAGACAAGCGCAGAGGAGTTAAAGGTTGGGGCCAAAGCATACAGCTTGCCATCCCCTGATTTCTTCAAACCTTCGATGACAGCAGGAACCATATCGGAGGTATCGAACTTGTCCTTGGTAATCATCGGATCAAGCTGAGTCAGCAAGTTGTTGCTGATCAGTTCAGGCAGCTGGTCATAACCGACCATGACCACATCAGGCGGATTGTCACCCTGCATGACTTCCTTGAGCTTATCGAGTGGATCGACCTGCTTTTTACTTGGGTCCGGCCGGCCATATCTAGTGCTCTCGTCTATGGTTGATACGATTTCCAGCTTGATATTAGGATTGGCATACTCAAAGATCTCCGTAAATTGCTGGCGGAAATATTCATCCTCGCTACCGCCCATTGTCGTTGCGATTCGTAGAACCCGCTCCGTCTTGTCCGATGCCCCCGGCATTTTTGTGCAGGCCGCCAGCAGCGGAATCGTAAGTCCCGCACATATGGACAGCAGCATAGCTTGCTTAACCCATGGTTTCATTAACTAAAATCCCCCTTTGTAATAGTTGTTGCTTAAATTTGGCTTGCTGTGGTTGTCCTTATGTAACTGCCTTATGTAGTTGTTTGAAGCACTTATGATTTATGTGTATATAATGAAGACGCATGAAGTCTTCAAAATACATCAGGACAAACTCTTAGGAGGGCGAATAATGATCTTCTCCCCATCAAACTCCATTGACGCCTTGCTATCAATTTTCAGTGCCTGTAAATAGGCCTTCGGGATTTGCAGCCGTCCGGCGCGATCCAGCACGACATATTCCTCATGCACATCCTGCATCGAATGTAAGCCAGAAGAAACTTCAGATCCTGCCTCATCCAGATTCGGATTGCGCTTAATGAACTCCGTGCTGGTCATCCCATCGCGAATCGCTACAACACGATCCACCTTGCTGGCGAGCTCCATATCATGAGTTACAATAACAATCGTAACCCCCAGCTCGCGGTTCAGCTTTCGAAAAATATCCATGATCATATCCGAGGTTCGTGTATCGACTGAGCCCGTTGGTTCATCCGCCAGCAGCAGTGTCGGTTTGTTGGATAAGGAAATCGCAATCGCTACCCGCTGCTGCTCGCCTCCAGAGAGCTGCTGCAGCTTATTCCCCATTCGCTCCTTGAGGCCAACCCATTCCAGCAGCTGCTTGGCGTAGGCTCTATCGTATTGACCACTCAGCATCATCGGCATTTCGACGTTTTCCAGCGCGGTCAGGTAAGGAACCAGATTGCGGGCGTTATTTTGCCAAATAAATCCAACGGTTTTACGCTTGTATTGGACAAGCTCCTCGTCAGTGATTTTCAGCAAATTCCATTCTCCAACCTGAACCTGCCCTGCCGATGGACGGTCAAGACCTCCTAAAATATTCAGCAATGTGGACTTACCACTGCCGCTGTTGCCGATTATCGCCATCATTTCGCCACTAGCAACAGAAATATTAAGACCTTTGAGAGCGACGACCTCGATCTCGTCGGTTTTGTATATTTTGACAAGCTCTTCACAGCTGATCATCGCTTATTTCTCCTCTCCCAGCTTCACAGCTTGATGAACACGCAGCCTGCGTATATGCAGGAACAACAGTGCAGCACCCGTCAGCATCATGAATGCCACGACAATATATAACTGATCGGTATCACGGGCATTAAATACTACACGGAACGGTGGAACCTGTGTCTGCACGTTTTCTGCCGTCTGCAAGAAGGGCAGGAATAAATAACTGGTCAGCTTCCCAATTCCTATACCGAGAGCGATAGACAGCCCAGCTGTAAAGCCCTGCTCCAATAAAAGCATTCCCGTTAGCTGTCTACGAGAGAGTCCCATCGCCCGCAGTACGCCAAACTGCACAACTCTGCTGGAAAGATTGAAAAACCAATACAGGATGTAACCAATTAACGACACAAGCACGGAAACCAGAAATCCAAGACTCAAAATGCCAAATACGCCACCACGGGATGGATGCTTTTTCTGGATAATCAGTTCGTTGCGCACGTCTTTGACACTGGCAATTTCAATCTGTTTGGCTGTCAGTGCTTCGACAATGGGTGTAACCTTCGCACCGTCCTTCATTTTTAACCACACCTCATAAGGAACAATCGGGGCCTGATCATAAATGTATTCCAGATTAGCAATGAAAAATGGGGTTTGATCCGGATATTGACTTGGCCAATAAGGAACCGTAGCCACAACGACAAACTCCACCTGCTGCTGTTGAATGGAAATATTAATAATGTCCCCTTCCTTGATGTGGTTCTTCTCGGCAAAGGACGTCGGAATAATGACAGCCTGCTCATACGTGCCAAGCAGATTCAGGTAGGCGTTGGGATGTGCCTTGAACAAATCCTTGCGAAACCAGGCGACTTTGGCAAAATCCACGTTGTCGATTCCCATCAACATGCCTTGCCCTAACGATTTTCCCGAAACCACGACATTACCTTTGGTCCGTAACACTCGTGCTGCGTGGTCGATGCCTTCCGTCTGCTGAAAAACAATGAATGGAGGCTCCACATATCGCAGCTTGGGAGGAGGTCCTTCCATGCCACTGCCAGCACCACCGGGTGCGCCTCCGCCCTGTTGGCCGGAACCGCTATTACCGCCACCTGGAGAGCCACCGTTTCCCTGGGAGCCACCGGCCCCACTTCCGCTGTTTCCACCATTTTGACCTGCGCTTTGATCCTGTGGAAGCTCATCGGATACTCCAGTCCAGACCGCCTGCACAATCACATCCGTACCATAGGCATACAGAGTGCGATCCGTGGAGTTCAAATCGATGGTTCTGGCCGCCGATGCATTGTACACACCAAGCCCCAGGGTCAAAATGAGCAGCAGCATCAGCGGGTAATAAGACCCGGCCGAACGTGACAGTTGCGTCAATGTCAAGTAAATCGGCACCGGCAGGAATCGCTTGCCTATCCAGCTCCATAAGCGGAGCAACCACGGAAACAGCCGCAGAAAAAACAATCCCAAGGAAATAATCGATAAGGCCGGTACAAAAAACAGCAACGGATGCACCTGTAATTGATCAGTAGTAAGTCCTGTCTGAGCCGTGAGCAGCTGCCGCTGGTCGAACAAGTAGTAACCATAACCTACTAAAGCGATCAATCCCACATCCAGAAACCATTTTTGCCAAAATGGCGACCGGTCGGCACGAGCCAGCTTCTGCTTATAGCTGACAATAGAGGAGCGTGCATATACAATGGCCGGTATGACGCTGGCCAGGATCGCTATGAAGACAGCCGCACCCCCGTACAGCAAAGCTTCGGTCGAGACACCTACCGGTACCGATTGGCGGTCAACGAAGGTTAGAAAGCCGCTGGAGGAGCCTATGCTCTTGGCCATGAACCAGCCAAGCATAGGACCTACGATTAACGCAGTCACCCCCAGCAGAAACCCTTCAAGCAAATAGATGCCAATAATTTGTCGGGTACTGCCGCCCCGGCTTCGCAGAACAGCAATTACACTGCGCTGCCGATCCAGAGATTGACGCGCATTCATCACAATGTAATAAAAAACCATCGCAATCATGGGTGCGGCTAACGTAAATAGCAAAATTTGCAGCTGCAGACTCTGCGATCTGAACTCCTGCAGAATAGGAATAAACGATAAATCGACCCGTGTATTTTTCAGTTTCTGAAACAAGGTGATATCCAGACGCTCCAGTTTATTTTGCAGCGGAGACAATTGACTTGTCTGAATCTCCCGTAAGTCAAAAGCATAATACCAATTGGCCAAATTGAGCGGAATTTTTTTCTGTTGAAGTATGTAGGTTTGAAATGACTGCTCGCTCATAAAGAGGGTGTTAACCAACCCCTCCATACCTTGAAACCAATACGGATCGCCTTCCTTGCCCGCTTTGACCGTACCCACTATCTTGATCTTGAGCGGTGCTATACCTAACCCCCCGCTAATCGGATAATTGAATACATCACCGATATGCATATCGTTACGGAACATCGCTTCTTCCAGAATAACAGCTTCAACGATACCGTTTTGAATCTGATCCGCATACCATTGTCCCTGTACGATCTCGATTTGCTCCTTCAAACCGCTTTGTGACATCAGGGTCATCTGGCGTTTTTTGCTCGGATCCACGGTTTGGGGGTTATCGGGTGCCAACTGGGAGGAGCGGATCGAATAGCTGCGGACATAGGCCTGATTAGGAAAGGCAACGTCCTTAGGAAGTTCGGTTTGGATGTATTGATCCACGTCGGCAAGTGCATCCAGATCTGCTTTCTCACTCCCCGTTGCCTGATAACGAATCAGCAGTGAGCCTGCCGGTAGTCCATTGCTCTTCTCTTCCAGCGATTTGCTGACCACACGCTTCAAGGATCCATCGGCATACATCGGTATGCTTGTCGTAAAAGCAACAGCCATGATCAAGCCGAGTAGTGAGCTTAAGGTTAGCCAGCGCGTGTTCCACATCTTGCGGTATAAAAACCGAAGCATCGGTATCGACATTATCGACCCACAACTTTCTGCCCCGGCGTTAGTCCCTTAAGAATTTCCACATCCGTCGATGTTTGCTGACCAATCTCTACATCCACTTCTTTTTTGTTCCCCTGCTCGTCTACCAGCTGCACATAGTTTCGTCCCGAATAAGAACGCAAGGTAGATAAAGGAATCGTGACTGCCTTTTCTTTGCGCTGGATGATGACGGACACACTGAGCCGTGTCCCCCTATTCAGCCCTTGCGGAAAAGGATCCAGCTGTACAACCAAATAATTGTCAATCGTATCCGGCGTCTTCGGTTGCCCATTGCTTCCCTGACCACCAACGCCGCCATTACCTGTATCTACTTTAGGATTAGGCAGCTGTAGTACTTTTCCTTTGTGTTGACCTGCAGCATTAATGTCCACGACAACCTCCATGCCGACCGCGACCTTTTTCAAGTCGTCTGCACTTAAGCTCCCGACAACAGTCAGCTGAGACAAATCAGCAATCGTCGCAACGGCATCATACGCTTGTGCGGTGTCGCCCTTTTTCAGAAATACAGAAACAATCGTACCGGCATAGGGTGCCGTCAGCTTCGCCTTGGCAATTGTGTTTTCCAGCTTGTTCAATTCCTCACGTTTCAGTTCAAAATCGATTTTTGCCTGCTCCAGCGACTCCACAGTCATTTCATCGGCTTTGCGCAAGGTTTCAATCATAACAAGCTCATCCTTGCGTGTTTGCAGACGCTTCTGCTTCAGCTGGCTCTCCTGCTCCGTCACATCAAGCTCGGCAATGAGCTGACCTTGCTCCACCTTGTCGCCGCTCTTCACCAGAACACTCTTGATTCTGCGGCTTGCTTCATCGGTAAAATACAGATCTTCCTCCTGAGTAGCCATCAGTTTGCCAGAGCCGTGCACCTTGGTTTCCAGTGTATCGGTTTTCACGATGTACTCCGGCTTTTTGGATAGCTTGGGAGCTGTTATAACCGGCAGCTTCTCCTCTTCATCCTCCTTCGGCAGCAAGGAGCAGCCCGATACAAGCACTAGCACAGCCGCTAAACAAGCGATTGCGACAGGCCGCACGGACAGACTACGTGCTGATAAATTTTCCATCCACCATTTCGAATACATGGTCGGCAACCTCCATAATTGTCGGATCGTGTGTCGTCATACATATCGTTACTTGCTCAGTCGTAATAATGTCACGAAACACCGCCATTACCTGTGCACCCATCTGGGAATCCAGCTCTGCTGTCGGTTCGTCGGCCAACAACAGAGAAGGTTTATGCGCTATCGCTTTGGCAATAGCAACACGCTGCTGCTCGCCTCCCGATAACTCGAAAGGACGATGATGCATACGTTTGGAAAGCCCTACCAGATCCAGACAATGGGCAGCACGCTGCTTCCATTCTGATCGCGGAACCCCTGCCATTCGCAGCGCCAGTTCAACATTTTCCCAGGCAGACAACAAGGGCATCAAGGCATACGATTGAAAAATAAAACCGATCTCCTTGCGACGAATCTGTGTGCGTTGATCGTCACTGCAGCGATGAAACGGATGATTAAGAAACATAATCTCACCCGTATTAGGCTGATCCAGCCCTCCGATCAAATTCAACAGCGTTGTTTTACCTGAGCCTGAACGGCCTTTGAGCATGACGAGCTGCAGCGGATAAAGGGACATGTTGATGCCTTTGAGTACATGCAGTTGACTGCCTCCAACGGGAAAGGAACGCTCTACTCCCGATACGGTAAGAATCGGCTGGGTAATGTCAAAACGCTGCTCAATGATAACCTTTTCCGCCTTAGAAGCCACAGCACCATCATTCATGACAGGTTGTAAATCAGTTTCTGTGTTGAGCTCTCGCCCTTCAGAAACCTTGCTTGTTTGTTTTTTTGGACGAAGCCAACCTATCATTTTGATCCTCCTATAAGTGTTCTTCCAGGTATCGCTACCCATAAGAATAACGAACTATGTAAGCTTCCAACAGCACTCTTCATAAAAACAGCCAGCTTCATCATGACTCGCCAAGCTTCCATGAACCAACCTGGTTTTTCCTGATCTGCCAGCATACAGCAGTTTGACCTGCGAATGACAAAATGATCTCCCCTAATCTTAGACGAGGCGAATCGGCAAAAGGTTACAGAAACAGGATAAAAATTAGCTAGTCTGATGAATACTATCGAATTTCGTTGAATCTACAACCATACATTGATAAACAAACCGAATTGTTATATAATTACAGGTCAACATATTTTCACCTTTATCTGTAAAGACGTCATTTTATCAGGCTTTACCATGCTATAGAAGACTTCGGGAGGTTACTATTCATGTCATCATCACTAATAGAACAGCTCATGCGAGCCATTAAAGCGAAGGATATGGAACAAGCAGCCAACTTACTCAATGAACATCCAGATGTGGCGCGGCACAAGGATTCAGAAGGAAACAGCCCTATCCTGATCGCCCAATACTATGGAGCCAAATCGATAGTTACTTTATTGCTTGACCTCCATGTAAGCTTAAATATTCATGAAGCCGCTGCAGTTGGCAAGCTATCGGCTGTAGTCGATCTACTTGAGGAGTCACCGGCGCTTATGGACAGCTATTCACATGACGGCTATACACCGCTTGGCCTGGCTGCTTTCTTCGGGCATAGCACTATAGCCGCAGCTCTCCTCGAACGCGGTGCAAAAGTCAATACCGTCTCTTATAACACCATGCGTGTGACACCACTACATTCGGCTGCCGCTGGCAGGCATACTTCTATCGCTGAGGTACTTCTGCTGCATGCCGCAGACCCGAATGCTCGCCAGCAAAGCGGTTGGACGCCGCTGCATTCAGCAGTACACAATCAGCATATCGAGATGGTTACACTTCTGCTCAAGCATGGCTCAGACCCTGAAGCTGCCAACGATGAAGGGGTAACACCTGTCGATATGGCCCGAAATTCCGCTAACGTAGAGCTTCTCAACCTCATCACAACGGATTTGGTATAAGGGATACATGACCGTACCTACTGCATGCCCACCACAAAAAACGGCATCCCTTCCTCATCAGAGGCGACTGCCGTTTTTTTTGATTCCCTATTTCAATTCGTAAGAAGAGCTGCTTAGTGGACCAAGACGGTGAGTTTGGGATACGCAACCTGGATCTCTGCCGCTCTTTTCTCCAGAATATGAAGCTCAAAGTCGGCTGCAAACAGATCCGGATCCGTCTCCACAGTTACACTCGTCCCCGTTTCTCCTGTAGCTCCCACGATCCGTACACCCGTTTGCGGAATACCGTGCTTATAATTCTGTCTGTACACATGGCCGTCTCTGCGTATTTCCACAGCTAGTTGATACGATAAAGCATTAACTACAGCAACACTTATCCCTTTTTCACCCCCTGCTGCAAAATACGGTGCACTTAAACCAGGACGCTGAATATCGGTCAGCACAGCCAGTAAATTCGGTTTATCAGGTGCGCTGAGTGCGCTGATCGGAATCCCCCGACCGTTGTCTGCAACAGTCACATTTCGTTGATCATGCAAATAAATATCGATCTGACTGCAATACCCGGATTGGTGCTCCAAAATGGAATTTTCGATTAAAGCCCAAACGAGCAAGTGGGGGTCATACTTCGTCTTTCCTGCACCTAAATATAAACCTGCGTGATCTCTGGCTTCGGCCATATCCATATAATTCCCGGTATCCGCCAAATCAGCCGCAGCTGCGAGCAGCAGCAGAACCGGAAGAACCCGATGTGCCGGCAGGCTGTACTCACCTCCCCGTTCTTCCTGAATGAGCAAGTCTGCTCCCATTAATGCTTTTGTATGATGATACAATTGACCCGTTGTCCCCATATGAAGCCGCTCCACTAAATCCGTACCATTGACGGGTCCTTGCAAGACAGACCTTAATATATCGAGTCGCTGCTTGTTCCCAAGCGCTGACAATATCTTGGCCAGCTTCTCGCCATCCTGGTTAAGCAAGCTGCTGATTTGCTGCTCCTGGGCTTCCCACTTGTATTTGATTGTGGAATTTCGATATTGGCCGGAATAATAAATGCGACCAGAACCCCCATTTGCTTCGTCAACAGGGTCTGCCGGATCACTTATAATCTCACTTTTCCGACTGGTATCCATCCTGCTTTGCTGCACATACCTTTGCAATTCATTCAATTGCTTCTTCAATTCATCCATTTCCAAACCCAGATCACGAGTCACACGAGCACCTCCAAATTTCAATATTTACGTTATTACGTAAATTAATAATAACATAATTAATCATTGAAGTATATCCACTGTATAGCCTCTGAGTCATCCAAACAGAACCGGAAAATAAAAGAACCTTTAGGCCACTCTATGAACGGCAACCTGATAATGGGTCACTTAGTACAAGTGTCATCCTACGGGTCACCGTTCAATATTGTGGAGCTAAAGGTTCCTGTTTATTTAGCTTGCTGTAATTTTCGCCCGAAGCTTCCTAATGCTAACCAACTGAATGCAAAGACAAAGAACTTCAATGGCTGTTTCCAGCTCTTCTAATGAAGGGAATGTCGGAGCTATCCGAATATTCCGATCGTTGGGATCCTTGCCATACGGATACGTTGCACCAGCCTGAGTCAAGGTAACACCGGCTTCTGCGGCCAGACTGATCACGGCTTGGGCACAGCCATCCAACGTATTCAGACTTATAAAGTATCCGCCGCCCGGCTTTTTCCAGGATGCCAGCTGCTTTCCGCCAAGCTCCGCTTCAAGCTTGTTTAACACCGTATCAAATTTAGGTTTAATTATAGCTGCATGCCGGTTCATATGCGCTGCGATCTGCTCCAGATCAGGGAAAAATCGAACGTGTCGTAGCTGGTTAATTTTATCAGGTCCAATAGTTTGAATAGATAATTGTTTCCGAATATAACCAACGTTAGCGACATTGGCTGCCATCACGGCAACGCCTGAACCAGGGAAGGTGATTTTGGAGGTTGAAGCGAATACGAATACACGATCCGCATTCCCTGCCGCTTTACACGCTGCCAGCATATTTTTTAACGGATCAGGACGGTCAGTTAAATGATGAACCATATAAGCATCGTCCCAAAAAATTCTAAAATCAGCCGCTTTCGCAGGCATCGCTGCCAATCTGTCTACAATCTCATCGGAATAAGTGATGCCTTCGGGATTGCTATATTTCGGCACACACCAGATACCTTTAATCGAATCATCCTCGCGAACCAGCCGCTCAATCGTATCCATATCTGGTCCATCATCCAGCATATCGATCACAATCATTTCAATATTGAAAAGCTCGCATATCGCAAAATGTCGATCATACCCTGGACTCGGGCAAAGAAATTTCACAACCGGCAGCTTCCCCCAAGGGGTCTGACTGCCGTACACACCATGAATCATCGCTCTGGCTATCGTATCATGCATCAGATTAAGGCTCGAATTGCCACCAATGATAATTTCCTTGGAATCCACCCCAAGCAATCGGGCAAATAACGCCTTCGCCTCCGGAATCCCATCAATTCCACCATAATTACGCAAATCCGTACCGTCTGCTGCATTCAACAAATCGGACGATTGTACAGTATCCAGCATTGGCATCGACAGGTCTAATTGCTCTGGAGACGGCTTGCCTCTGGACATATCCAGCTTCAACTTGCGATTTTTGTAACCGTCATATTGTTCCTGTATTTTCAATTCAGCTTCGACCAATTCGTTGGCGCTCAGATCACTAAGTGCACGCATTCCGATGACTCCTTATCACAGTCGTACCGCTGCTGCGGTCACGATCTGTTTATTAGTATGATGTTTCATCCATCATGGAGGCTTCAATTAAGCGAATACCGCTATCATCTGGAGCGAAATTTCTGTGAATGCTCCTTGGCCTGCTCAACGGTTGTAATCCGATTGCGGCTCCATTCCAACAAAATCCGATCAATGTAGCGAAAATGCACCTTGCCTGCAAATACCGCTTCCTTCAGTCCAGCCAATATCAACGGCTCCATATATTTATCTTTGTCCAGCCAACCCGTGATCGATTCGAGCTCCATCGGTGTTAACGGACGGGCAAACTCTTTTTCGAATATCGAAAAAATATCCTTCCTGGTTTCCGGCTCTGCAGGCTCCAACGCTTTTTTGCGCTGCAGCTCCTCCTCATACCAGAAGCCGGCCAACCGTTCCAGCAGCGGATCCAGATTGTATTTCTCTCCCTGTATCCCGCTAATCGGGTCAACCGCTTCATCAATGGTCAAATGGCCCGCCTTCAACAGCTTTTGCAGCGAAGCAATGACCTTTTCTGGCGTTACGGACATACGTCCCTGCAGCTCCTCTAGCGTGGGAAACTCCTTGCGTTCCTTTTCCATAAAAGCCAACACATGAATCATCAGCATCACATCGACTTCCGTAAGCTTCAACTGATGGTAATGCTTGATCAGCAGGTAAGGGACAGCGATATGCCCCGCCTTCCAGCCAGTTGCAAAAGCACTCAGCAGCTCCTGCCGCTCACGATCCTTCTCATTTTGTTTCATCGATCCACCTCTTCACGCCAAACAATTAAGGATACAACCGGTACAACAACCGCGGGAATGCAATCGTCTCCCGTACATGATCCAATCCACAAATCCAGGCAACCGTCCGCTCCAGACCGAGACCAAAGCCGGAATGCGGTACGGTACCATACTTACGTAAATCGAGATACCATTGATAAGCTTCCTTGGAAAGCTCATGCTCCACAAAACGCTGCTCCATCAATTCGGGATCGTCAATCCGCTGGCTGCCGCCAATAATTTCCCCGTAGCCCTCAGGTGCGATCATATCGGCACACAGCACAACTTCAGCACGATTCGGGTCTGGCTTCATATAAAATGCTTTGATTTCTGTAGGGTAATTCGTAATAAATACCGGCTTGTCATAGCTAGCTGCTATCGCCGTTTCATGCGGCGCACCAAAATCCTCGCCCCATGCAAATTCATGTCCGTTTGCTTGGAGGAATTCGACTGCATCATCATATGATATTCTTGGAAAAGGTGCTGTGATGCTTTCAAGCTTGGTCACATCGCGTTCCAGAACCTCCAGCTCCTTGCGGCAGTTGTGCAGTACCGATTGGACGATATGCGAGACGAACTGCTCTTGTATAATGAGACTTTCCTCATGGGTCACAAAAGCCATCTCCGGCTCAATCATCCAGAATTCGATCAAATGACGGCGTGTCTTGGACTTTTCCGCCCGAAAGGTAGGACCAAATGAATACACACGTCCCAATGCCATCGCTGCCGCTTCCATATACAATTGACCGCTTTGCGTCAAATAGGCATCCTCGTCAAAATACTTCGTAGCAAATAAATTCGTCGTCCCCTCGCAGGAGGAAGGGGTTAGAATCGGAGGATCGACCAATTGAAAGCCGCGTTCGTCAAAAAACTGCTGAATCGCACGTATGATTTGTGCACGAACAACAAGGATGGCACGCTGACGCGGCGCACGAATCCATAAGTGGCGATGGTCCATTAAGTAATCTACACCATGCTCCTTGGGCGTAATCGGATATTCTTCGGTAATCTGAATAACTTCAATACCCGTCACATTCAGCTCATAGCCGCCCTTACTGCGAGTATCCTCCCGAACGGTCCCTGTAACATACAGCGAGCTTTCCTGCGTTAGCTTGGCGGCTGCTTCCCATACTTCTGTCGATACCTCGCTTTTCACGACTACACCCTGAATGTAGCCCGATCCGTCCCTCAGCTGCAAAAACTGGATTTTGCCGCTGGAGCGCTTATTGTGCAGCCAGCAACCCATCTTCACTGTTTCATTAGCGTGCTTCTCAACCTCTCGAATCATCGTTAAATGTGGACTCATCGCTTGATCCCATCCTTCCAGAATCTAATTTACACTGCTATTCCGTAGGCAACATTCTATATCCGCTACATCCATTATATCCGTTTTCCAGCAAATGTTTGTTCAAAAGTCCACTTTTGATCATGAAGTCACACACAAGCTCGACTTATGAAACGCGTATACTTATTATGCTTTCTGCCGGGCCAATATTAAACGATATGTATCACGAGCAATGACCAATTCCTCATTCGTAGGAATGACCAGCACTTTTACACGTGATCCTTCGGTCGAAATATCCCGATCTCCATGCGCGCGTTGTTTATTAGCTTCCTCATCAAGCTCCAGCCCCAGGAACGTCAAGTTCCGACATACCGCTTCACGAAGAATGGATGAATTCTCACCGACTCCTGCCGTAAAAACAAGGACATCCAGCCCATTCATAGCCGCGGCATACGAGCCAATATATTTACGCAAGCGATACTCATACATGTCAAAAGCCAATACGGCACTCCCATCACCTGCAGCCATCGACTGTTGGATTTCCCGCATATCACTGCTTAAACCGGAAATCGCCATTAAACCACTATGCTTATTCAACATGGAATTGACCTCATTCATCGTCAGTTCCTCTTTGCCCATCACATAAGGGACAATGGCCGGATCAATGTCTCCACTGCGAGTGCCCATCATTAGTCCTTCGAGCGGCGTCATTCCCATACTCGTGTCGACGGATTGACCGTTAAGTATCGCGGCGCAGCTTGCTCCATTGCCAATGTGGCAGGTCACCATTTTTAGCTCGGCAAGCGGTTTCCCTATGAACCTGGCCGCACGTTCGCTCACATAATCATGTGATGTTCCATGGAAGCCATAACGCCGGACCTGATGCTTTCGGTATAAAACAAGTGGAATCGGATACAGATAAGATTTCGCAGGCATCGTCTGATGAAAGGCTGTATCGAATACAACAACCTGAGGAACATCAGGCATATTCAACTCTACAGCGTTAATACCCAGCATATGCGCAGGATTGTGCAGCGGAGCAAGATCAAACAATCGCTTGATTTCCCGCTTGACCTCCTCATTGACAATCACGGAGCTGGAGAATGATTCACCACCATGCACGACGCGATGACCAACCGCATCAATATCGGATGAAGAAGCGAGAACCCCGTGCTCCTTGTGCACTAGTATATCCAGCACCTTGCGAATAGCCGTAGTATGCTCCAAAATCTCGGCTACCTCGCGAATTTCAGTCCTGCCTGCAGGCTCATAGCTCAGAATCGCAGAATCCATACCGATCCGTTCAACTCTGCCACTGGCCAGAACCTCTTCATTAACCATATTGTACATAAGAAACTTCAATGATGAGCTTCCCGCATTAATAACCAAAATATTCATAGACGATCACCATCCCTGTCATACCGAAAAAAGCCCTGCCCAGTCTTGGTTCCGAGCTCCCCTGCCCGAACCATTTGCTTCAAGAGTACGGCCGGTCTATACTTGACATCTCCGAACTCTCGGAACATCCGCTCCATCGCCACCAGCACTGAATCCAATCCGAAGCGGTCAGCCAGCTCCAACGGACCATAATGGAAGTCATAGCCCAAACGCATCGCCATATCAATATCCTCAGCGCTTGCCACTCTCTCAGACAACGTATGCATAGCTTCATTAATAAGCACGCAGATCAATCTCGTCGTCACGAAACCAGGAGATTCATAGACCTGTACCCCGTGCTTTTGGATCGTCGTCTCAACGAATTTCTTCGTTTGTGAGAACGTTTCTTCTGAGGTTTTTAATCCTCTAATAATCTCCACCAGATGGATCCGGGATACCGGATACAAATAATGCATGCCAATCACCCGTTCCGGGTGCGCTGTGGATGCCGCAATTTCAGTCAGACTGAGCGTCGAGGTATTGCTTGCCAGAATAACTGGTGCCGGACACAACCTGTCCAGCTGCTGAAACAGCTGCTTCTTTTGTTCCAAATCCTCGCTGATCGACTCTATGACCATGTCGCAGTCCGTTAGCAAACTCATATCGGTACTTTTATGAATGCGGGATAAAATCAGCTTTTTCTCAGCAGCCGTGATCGCCCATTTTTCCATCTGCTTATCCAGACTATTTTCAATATGCTCCCAGGCTTGCTCCAGCTTCTGTGTCGTTCTGTCTATTAAAATTACATCGAGGCCCTGGGCCGCCAGCATTTCCGAAATCCCCTGTCCCATGGTGCCTCCGCCAACAACACCAACCTTGTTCCATTGCATACAACAGTCCTCCCCGGACGCATGATCTCTTTCTCTATAGGAACTCCTATCAGAGTCATTATACACAACATAGGGTCGAAAAAAAAATAAGAAAATCGGCAAACAAACAAAAAGCCCGCGACTGCCACAGCAGCACGAGCTTTCCATAAATCTTCTATATGAAACTAGTCATTTATACACCGTTTATAGCAACAATCTTTTTGGTATCTTGCGATTCAAATGCAGCTATAATAACGTTCAATGATTTCAAACCTTCTTCTCCGGAAATGCGTGGAGGTGTAGATGTCACCAGACTTTCAACGAACTCATCAATAACGCCGCTCGTTACTTGCTTCTCGTTAGTCGCCATGGCTCCTACTCTATGTTTTTCTACCGAACCATCTCTCATCAGAACAATAACTTGATCTTCAGGATCTGTACCAATTTGCAAGCAGCCATTCTCGCACCATAGAACTGTGCTGTTATCTTGACCTTTGTAATAAGTCCAGCTTGCTACAAGCGTTCCGATCGTGCCGCTCTTCATACGCAGCAAACAAGTTGAGTTATCATCGCAGTCTGTTCCTTCTTTGTGTAAAGTACCTACAAAAGCTGCCACTTCAACAACTTCATCTTCGAGCAGCCAACGGATCAGGTCGGATTTATGTACGCCCAGGTCACCCATTGCGCCCATAATGGCTTCTTCTTTACGGAAAAACCAGCTGTTGCGTCCATCGATACTCCAGCCTTCCGGACCCGGATGACCAAATGATGTGCGGAACGTTAATACTTTACCCATTTTGCCCGTTTCCAGAATTTCTTTGGCTTTAACATGTGGAGGCATCAAGCGTTGGTTGTGACCTACCATCAAATACACATTGTTGGCTTTAGCCGCTTCAATCATAGCCAGTGCATCGGCTTCATTGGTTGCCATCGGTTTCTCAACCAGTACATGTGCACCGGCATTGGCAGCAGCAATAGAAGCAGGAGCATGCAAGATGTTCGGCAAACAAACACTAACTGCATCCGGCTTCTCGGTGCTTAGCATTTCTTCATAATTGGTATAAGCTTTGGCTCCGTATAAATCTGCATAATGCTGAGCACGTTGATTCACAACATCACAAAAAGCAATCAATTCCACATTCGGATTGTCCGCATATTCAGGGATATGTCTTTTTTCAGCAATGGAACCACAACCGATAACAGCTACTCTAATTTTACTCAATTTTCTCAACTCTCCCATTCGACTATGTTGGCTTGAACAATTGATATCGTTAATTTTCTATTGCGAAAATGCAGACAGGTAATGTTCTTTAACCCATTGCAGACTTGTCGCTACACTTTCAATCGGCGGGTTCGCACAGCGGTCCTGTTCCACGATCAGCCATTCGACACCAGCATCAGAAGCGGCTTGAATTACATTTTGTAGATCCACTTCGCCTTTGCTCAGCTCCACCGTGTCCATTTGAGCCTCAGGGCCCCTTTTGAAATCTTTTAAATGTAATAATGGCAGTCTGCCTGTATAGCTTTTGATATATTGAAGCGGGTCTTGACCAGCGAACTGCACCCAACAAACGTCCATTTCTACAAGCACATTCTCAGGGGTAGTAGCGGTATACATCGCATCAAATACAAACTCGTCGCCGATTTTCATTTCGAATTCAAACGCATGGTTATGGTAAGCAAATTTAAGTCCTGCTTCACGCACGATTTGACCTGCATGCTCAAAAAATTCGAACAGCGTTTGCCAAGCTTGCGGACTTTGACGGTCCTCTGCAACAATATGTGGAATGATGTAATATTCAGCACCAATCGTTTTCAGGTAAGCGATTTCTTTATGAATGTGGGCGCGCGTATTAACCAGGCTCACATGAGCACCAATGGCTTTAAGGTTTAGTTCCTGCAACAGATCTCTCAGTTCTTCAGCTTCCAAACCGCCATAACCCGCGAATTCAACACCTTCATATCCAAGCTCTGCCACACGGCGTAAGGTTCCGCGAAAATCCTCAGCCATTGCATCACGAAGCGTATACAACTGTAAGCCAACACCCATTCTTCTCATATCGGTTAGGTCTCCTTCAAAAGTATTTGTATTTGATTCCATTGTAATCAATAATGCCCTATAATAGCTATGAACGATGTGGTTATCACATGAACGATCTGGCTACAAAATCAAACGAGGTGTTATCGTGCACTCCCATATATTAACCTGCGGTTACTCGTATCATTCACAAAAATTCACCAACAGCTATAAAGAAGGCGTAACCACCTATTTGTTCCGGCTGCAAACCGAAGGCTGCTGCTATGCACAGGTCAATGGTAATATGACATTGATCGAAACCGGCGATCTCCTCTTGTTCAAGCCGGGTGATGCATATGATCTAAGGGTCGACGAGCATACAAACAAGCTGCAGCAATCCATTGTCTCAAGTGGTGACTACTATATTATGTGCAAGGGCGACTGGATTGACGAATGGTGGGCCAAGTCGAGAAAACCACAAAAGGTACGGATTGCAGTCAATGAACGTATACTTACGATCTGGCGGCAAATTATTTTGGAAAAACGACGGTTTGAAGAAGATAACAAGGAGCTATCCGATTATTTGCTGCGTGCGCTCTGCCTATACATAGATCGTGCGATTACCGAAAACAATTCACGTCACGGCAGCTCCTTTCTGGCGACAAGAATGAAGAGCTTTATTGAGGAGCACGCCATTTTACCGTTGAAAGTTGAGGATGTAGCCCAGCACGTTGGTATTAGCGTCTCCCGAGCGGTCCATCTGTTCAAGGAATGCTTCAATAAAACGATCATTCAGTACACACAGGAAATCCGCCTATCCACCTCGGTTGAGCGCATGGCCTACAGCTATTTAACGTTGGAGCAGATTGCAGAAACCTCCGGTTTTGGCAGCTATTCGTATTTTCACCGTGTGTTTCGTGACAAGTACGGCGTATCGCCCAAGACGTTCAGGATCAACATTCAGTCAGGTCAGCTGGAGAAAAAGGAATTAGAATCGATGCATTCGTAGCATAGGCTGATAGGGTGTTACCGAAACATCTTGAAGCGCATACCATCCATCCTTTATACTGAATTTGGAGTGTAAAATCACGGTCCGGTCGGTAGTCCGGGCGCATAAGGGCTTGCAATAGCAGTGCCTTCTTGTCAGTAGCCTTCCCCCCTCGGGATGTCCGTCACTCTAATCTTTATTAGAGGGGGAAGCTGGATGAAGCTTACCGTATATTTTGATGACCAGCTGAAGTTGTGGGTCGGATTGATTGAAGCCGAGGAACACAACCAATTGAAGGCATGCCGCCACTTGTTCGGCAGGGAACCTAAAGAAGCAGAGATTCTCGAATTTATTCAATTCCAGATGCTTCCACTGTTGTCAACGACGACACGATCGATTGATGTGAAGCCGCGCCGAGAAGGATATACCAATCCCAAAAGGCTTGCTCGCCTCGCGGCCAGAGAGCTATCACAACGTGGAGGCTCGACCTATGCGCAGCAGGTAATTCAAATGGAATACGAGCATCGGAAGGTGGAACGACAATCACGTGCCAGAGAGCGGCGTGAAGAACTTCAGGCTCACAAGTATGAGCTCAGAACCCAAAAAGCCAAACTCAAGCACCGCGGCAAATAAGAAATGAGGCAACCACTTCCTGTCGGGAGGTGGTTGTTTTTCTACTTGCATTCTGCATTCGAATCTTCTATTATAGATATTAAGGATCTTTAATAGATTTTATTTATCATCAAAAATCAGTTACAAATTCAGTTTCGGGAGGATGGTTATAATGGAAGCTTTGCATGATGTTGGTATTATTGGCGGCGGACCGGCAGGTCTGAATGCAGCCCTCATGCTGGGAAGAGCAAGAAAAACAGTTGTGGTCGTAGATGAGGATCGTCCCAGAAATCGGGTAACACACGAATCCCATGGATTTCTGACCAGAGACGGTATCACACCAAGCGAGTTTCGGAGAATTGCCAGGGAACAAGTAACCGCTTATCCCTCCGTCCGTTTTGTTGCAGATCGTGCTGTAACGATCACAGGAACCGATGGAGATTTTCAAATTACTACCGCACAAGGGCTCGCCTTTCGAGTCAAAAAGCTGCTCTTTGCAACCGGAATGAAGGATGCCCCCCTCGGTATTGAGGGATTAATCGATGTATATGGAAGCAGTGCCTTTGTATGCCCCTATTGTGACGGTTGGGAATTAAGAGATCAGCCCCTGGTATTGATTGCGAACGGCGCCAAAGCCCACCACATGGCCAAAATATTGCCGGGATGGTCCCGCCAATATGCCATCTGCACGAACGGACCTGATGAATGGACAGATGAGCAGCGTGACGAGCTGAGGCAGCACAATGTGCCATTTTTCGATAGTCCGATCCTGCGCATTGATTCTCAGGATGGTAAAGTGCAGCAGGTTGTCCTGGAGGACGGCAGCGAAATAGCGTGCACAGGGATCTTCTTTGCACCGACGCTTGTACCAGGATCAGACTTACCAGAAGCAATAGGCTGCCAAATAACAGAAACAGGGGCTGTCCTCGTCGATAGCTTCGGTAAAACCAATGTACCTGGTGTCTACAGTGCCGGAGATTCTGCTTCAGCAGCATATCAGCTGATTGCCGCTGCTGCTGCAGGAGCGCTGACTGCGGTTACGATCAATAGTGAGCTGCTCGAAGCGGCCTGGAATAACGAAATTTAAGCCTCATCATCTATGTACAAAATACGGGATAGGGGAGTTGGGTCAATTTCATACAATTCTCCAGACAACTCCACTCGACGCTTAAGGGTTTTCGATGGCGCCGATTTTGTGTAATAATAGGAACTGGCATTATTTTCTTGCCTAAGTTGATATTAAACAAAATCGGTTTTCCTGTTGAAAACATTGCAGAGGTGAAGTTATGATCAAAATCGGCCTAACCGGATTTGGCGATCACGAAGAATTGTATGGCAAGCTTACTCAGGCAAAACGGTTGCCTACCTATAGCGAGCATTTCCCCATCGTGGAGTTGGATAGCCCATTTTATGCTGTGCAGCCGGTGAAAAACTATCTGAAATGGGTAAATGACACACCGAAGGATTTTGGATTCATCGTAAAAGCTTATCAGGGAATGACGGGACATCTTCGGGGAAAGAAAAACTTTTTTGACACCACGGACGCTATGTACGAAGCATTCCACATCTCTATCCAACCGGTTATCGATGCCGGAAAGCTTGCAATGGCTTTATTCCAATATCCGCCCTGGTTCGAATGCAGTCGTGAAAATGTAGCCGTGCTTCGCGATACACGGAAACGGATGGGGGCCGTACCTTGTGCACTCGAATTTCGACACCAGAGCTGGTATGCCCCTGAATTTCGCGAGCGAACCCTTGATTTCATGAGCAAAGAGAACTGGATTCATACGATTGTCGATGAACCGCAAGCCGGAGAAGGCTCCATTCCGATCGTATCCGTAGCGACCTCACCCGAGATCACCTATGTGCGTATGCATGGACGCAATGTGCAAGGCTGGCATCAAAGCAACCATCCAGATTGGCGTAAGCTGCGTTATTTGTACAGATATAACACGCAAGAGCTGACGGAGTGGCGGGACAGGCTGCTTGAGCTGGAGAAGTCCTGCAAACACATTTACGTTGTTTTCAATAACAACTCCGGCGGCGACGCAACGGATAATGCGAAGGAGCTTATGCAAATGCTCGGTCTCGAAACCCAAGCACTGCCACCCAAGCAGGCGGATTTGTTTGAGGATATTTTGTAGGAATCGTTTCGCAAAAGGTTGGACAATACTCACAACGCAAAAAGCGCCGTAGGTTAGTCGTTAACCTACGGCGCCCTATTTTCTTCAAAATCAACTCTATTGCGCTGTCTCCGCTTGATCCTTTGCAATCTGTATCAGACAATCCTCAAACGTACCGATCACAATCTTCACAGGAACACCGAGCATCAAATTAATCGGCATACCCAGATTTTCGATATGCATGCCCTTTTTGTCCACATATCTCCCATTATCTCCGAGACGGACATCTCCCCAGTGTTTAGCTACCTTTTCCCATATAAGAGAA
Source organism: Paenibacillus sp. FSL H7-0331 (assembly GCF_001956045.1). The sequence continues at coordinate 47,155 of NZ_MRTH01000001.1, forward strand.
TCGTCGCTCATATACCCGTACAGCTTTTTGCCTAAGGCACATGCATAACCTACCTCAAATACGGTCCCAGAATCTGGCTCTGCCCCGCGAAAACTGTTTAAATTAGCGGCTATGATATCCGAATTTTCGATCAGCTTAATATTGGCATGAAAAATATCGGAGGCAATTTCCATTTTGCTGCGGCCTGGCTGCTTGTTAATCACGTTGTCCATAGGAAACAAACCGACAAAGCCATGCTCCGCACATTCGGCTTTCAGGTTGGCACCGATCTCAAGTGCATTTGGATAAAAGACTTCAAATCCCGCTAAATAGATACGATTGCCCATGGCAAACACCTCACAACTTGTTCATATTTGGCGCTAGCCCTGAATGAGCAGAGAAACAACCTTGCCTTCATTCACATCGATAAGACCCAAATCAGTTATTTTCAAAGCCGGACTTACCGGTAAGGAGTGTGTACTGATCGACATAATCGGATTATAGTGTCGGTAACCGAGCGATTCCATAGCCTGGGTAAGCTGATGAACCTCAGCAGCGGTTTGCTCCAGCGGTTCCTCTGTCAAAATCCCACCTACAGGAAGGTGAAGATTCGCCAGCACGGTACCATTGTCTACCACACAGAAACCACCCTGATTGCGGATAACCTCATTCGCTGCGAGCATCATATCCCGCGGATTATGTCCAACGACCAGCAGGTTGTGATTATCGTGCGAATACGTTGTTGCTATCGCTCCGCGTTTGATCGTATCTCCGCCGATTAACCCGTATCCACGGTTTCCATTTTTCCCGTAACGCTCAAATGTAGCAATCAGCCCGTATGGACTTTCCTCCCAGCACAGCTGGTTATCTCGAATCTCCACCTCGCCATGGTACTCCTTTGTGAAGGTCGATCCATCCTGAACTATCATCACCCGGCATGAGTAACGGCTATCTGCTGCTTGTACGGTGACAGCGAAGTCTTGTTCCGTTAATATTGGCAGCTTGACACTCGCATAATAATGCTCAGGGAATGAGTGCTTACTCGGTTTGGGCAGGTAAGCTTCGTGAATGTCATATACCTTTTGTCCTTTTTTGTATACCTGATCCATAATCATGCTCTGCAGGTCTGACACGAGCAGGAAATCGGCAATTTTGCCGGGCGCGATGGCACCACGATCATGCATTCTCATTCTACGGGCAGGTGTAAAGGTACTGGCATAGATCGCTTTTTCGGCGTCCATTCCCATTCCTATAGCTTTGCGAACCAAGTGATTCAGATGACCACGACGTTGAAACGAATCCGCCATCACATCATCGGTCACAAAACAAAAATGCTCCGATACATCGTGCTCGATCAAATAATTCATTACTTCATCGGTCATCGACTTCTCCTGAATTTCAATAAACATTCCGGCATTAATCCGAGCTTCCATGCCTTCAATCGATTGATGCGTATGATCTGAATCCACGCCGGCATAGATGACTCGGTGCAAATCCAAATCCAACAGCTTGGGAACATGTCCCTCTATAATCAAATCCGGATAATGACTTCGAATATGCTCCAGAATGTGATTGGTTTTACTGTCCGAATTGGAAATAATATCCACATAATTCATGATTTCGCCCAAACAAGCGATTTTTTCCGTTTGCAGCAGCTCATCCAGATCGGCAATTTCGATGGACCCACCAGCCGTTTCCAGCGAAGTAGCCGGGACTGAGCTTGGAACTGCATAGAACATATCGGCAACACATTCCTCGCTTGCTCTCAGCATCTCTTTAACCCCGGCAAGACCAAATACATTCGCGATCTCATGCGGCTCCGGTACGATCGTCGTCACACCGTTACGTATCAATCCATAGGAAAAGGTTGCTGGTGTTACCATCGTGCTTTCGATGTGCAGATGAATATCGATGAGTCCGGGAAGCAAGTAACGATCCTCACCCTTGACAATCTCGGCGGCTTCGAACGTTTCCTGTCCGCGATCGCCCATATAAAGAATACGGCCATCCAGCACCGCTACATTACCCTTGATAAACTTTTTGGTATAGCTGTTAAACATTCGAACCTGCTCGATAAGTAAATCTACATGCATATGTGCACCTCCTGCTGCGTTAATCGACGATAACTAATTTTTCCGAGGGAAACGAAAGCTGAACCCGGGATCCATTCCCATAAGGCTCCTCCATTTCCTTATTGACCATAAAATCACCCAGCTCCGTCTTCACGACATACTGATAGCTGCGTCCAAGAAAGGTGCTAACGGTGACGAGGCCTGATACGGTATTGGTAATTTCCGGATTTTCACTATCTGCAGCACTTTTTAATGAATCGGCTGTGATGAGAATGTCCTCAGGACGAATGGCGATTTTGCGGCCCGTAGTGTTTTGGGTTCCCTGATGTCTCAGCACGCGGAACTCATAGTCGCTTTCCTTCAATACGATTTCCTCGTCGTGATCAATCCGCTGACTAAAATTAATAAAATTGCTGAAACCTATGAATCGTGCAACAAATTCGGACTTCGGATATTTAAAAATCGTTGCCGGACGATCCAACTGCTCAATAATCCCATTGTTCATAATAGCTACCTGATCGGAGATCGAGAAGCATTCCTCTTGATCATGTGATACATAAACGGTGGTAATGCCCAATTCCTGTTGAATCCGACGTATTTCTACACGCATATGGGTACGCAGGTTGGCATCCAGATTACTGAGAGGCTCATCGAACAGCAGCAAATCAGGCTCAATAACAAGTGCCCGAGCGATCGCAACCCGCTGTTTTTGACCACCGGACAATTCTTTTGGAAACCGCTTCTCAAAGCCTGTCAAGCTGACGACTTCCAGAATACGGCCTACCCGCTTCCCAATTTCGGACTCCGACACTTTTCTGAGGCGTAAACCGAACGCTACATTCTCGAATACAGACAGATGCGGAAACAAGGCGTAGCTTTGAAACACGAAACCGAAATTTCGTTTGCTAACCGGAACCCGTGTATAATCTTTCCCGTCAAAAGTAAACTTGCCATGCTTAGCCTCCAAGAAACCGGCGATCAAACGCAAGGTCGTTGTTTTACCGCAGCCGCTGGGTCCGAGCAGTGAAATGAACTGCCCTTTGTCAATATTTAAATTAAAATCACGTAAAATGTAATGCTGATGATTGTACGCAACCGACACATTTTCCAAAGCGAGCAATGTCATGAGTGAAAAACCCCCGTTATCGTTTTGTAAAGTAGCTTAATCCCAGAAGTCTTTCAATGAGGAATAATAAAACCATAGTCAAGAGCATAAGCAGCACGGAAATCGCCGCGAGCGTCGGATCAAAATGATTTTCCAAATATGATAACATCTGAATGGGGAACGTACTGACTCCCGGTCCTGTCATAAAGACGGATATTTCCACATTATTAAAGGAATCCAGAAAAGCAATGATGATCGCAGCCAAAATACCTGACTTGATATTAGGCAGCACCACTATAAAAAAGGTTTTCAAACGGCTGGAGCCCAGACTTAATGCCGCTTCTTCAATCGAAAAGTCAAAATTGGACAAGCTCGACGCGATAACACGTATCGTAAATGGGAGCATAATGACCGTGTGCCCGATGAACAGCGCAGTCATCATAGGCAGCTGGTAAGCGACAATCAAATATTTAAGCATCGTAAAACCCATTACAATTCCCGGTATTAATATAGGAGAAATGAATAAGGAGTTCCATGCTTCCTTCCCCTTAAAATCGAACCGGCTTAACGCATAAGCAGCAGGAATCCCGATCAGCAGCGCGAACAGGTTACCGACCAAGGAAACCATAATCGATATTTTGAACGTTTCCATAAACATCGATTGTTTAAAAATATTTTCGTACCATTTCAAGGAAAACCCCTGCGGCGGAAATTTCATGATCGTGCCCGGCTCGAATGAGGTAGCGGCGATAATAAGCAAGGGGCTCAGCAGCAGTATATAAATAAGCAATGTAAATAGGGCTAGCCCTCGATTCTTCTCCTGCATGCCCCTACCCCTTCACACTTAATTTAGTCGAAATTTTTGTCATCAAGCCAATAACAATTAAGGTAATGACCATCATGATCGTCGCAACGACTGATGCCGAATACCAGTCATTCAAAGTAATCGCATTTTGATATAAAAAGGTGGAGATGACCCGCTTTTTGCCCCCCAGCACCGATGGCGTCGTATACGCAGTCATACTTCCCACAAACACCAAGATACTGCCAAGAATCAAGCCAGGTATGCTGAGTGGAAAAATGACTTTGCGGAATACAGTAAATCGGGAGGCGCCCAAGCTTTCCGCTGCCTTGACCAGATCGGGATCGATATTCTCCATCACACCGACCAAGGAAATAATGATCAACGGCAAGAAGAGATGAATCAGTCCGATCATCACCGCCGTCGGCGTATACAATATTTCCAGCGGCTGCTGGATCAGTCCAAGTGACATCAGGGAAGAATTAAGCAGTCCGTTTTTGCCCAGTATAATAATCCAGCTGAATGACCTGACCACCGAGCTCGTAAGCAGCGGAAAGATCGCCAGAGCAAGCATAATCCCCTTGGTCCTTGGGCTTTGTCTGGAAACATAATAAGCAACCGGAAACCCGATGAGAATACACAAAATCGTCGTAACCGTACTCACCTGCATCGTGGTGAGCAGGATATTCAGAAAATATTGATCCTGTAGAAAATGCATATAGCCGTTGAACGTAAAATTCCCTTTTTGAAAAAAAGTTGTTCCTATCGTCATGATGATGGGAACGAGCATGAACAGGGTCAGGAATAACAGTCCCGGCAGCATTAATAAATAGACGTATTTCTTTTTCACGGAAGCTACCCCCTTTTCCCGGTTCCCTAAGTACGCAGCGTTTGCACAAACAGCCGCAAAAATGCATCGGCGTCCACATCCGTACATACCCGGACATTAGGCTCCCGCTTCAATCGGTTTTGAAAATCACATATCGTTTGACCGTCGCACAGCTCACTGCGAGTCTCAATATCGACATAATAAGAATGAGTTGTAACCAGCTCAGGACGCAAGGCCACACCTACAGCCAACGGATCATGAAGCGCGCAGGCTTGAACCTGGTTTCTTTCAAAATATCGCTTCATATAATCGGAGGTGCTTTCCTTCACATAACGACCGATCGGTGTATCACCCAGCTCTGTAATATGTGCATCACTGAGCAATGCCTGCCGTGTTACATCCAGCCCAACAAGCGTCAATGAAGGGAATCCCGCATGAAGGACGATTTTGACGGCCTCCGGATCGACATACATGTTGTATTCAGCGACTGGCGTCACATTACCAAACCCTTTAACCACACCGCCCATGAAAATAACTTCCTTGATTTCGTGAATCAATTGCGGACGTTTCATCAGGGCCAAAGCCAGATTGGTCATAGGTGCTGTCATGATCAGCGTAATCTCTCCCGGGTAACGCATTACCTGTTCAATAATGTAATCGGGCGCAAACCCTTCCGTAACCGAAGTATGTACCGGCATGTCGCGGAGTGCGCCGCCAATTCCATCTTCACCATGTACCCGATGCTCGAAAACAGGCGGCCTCAATAAAGGCTTAGCTGCTCCTCTGACAACAGGAATCTGCTGCTCAACTCCGAGCAGTTGCAAAATTTTGCATGTATTATTTGTCGCTGTGTCCACCGATACATTGCCATTGACAGTCGTAATCCCCACAATATCCATTTCACCGCTTTGGACCGCAAGGATGATGCCTAAGGCATCATCCACACCGGTATCCACATCGAGGATAACCTTTTTGTTCATTGTACTCTTCGCTCCCATGCTTCCAGGTTTATTGTGCAAGCTCACGGTTCCAACGGTCGGTCCATTTTTTCAAGTTATCATTGACAAACTTAACGTCCAACTTGCGCAGCTTGTTGATAACGTCGGCACCATAGGTCAATCCCTTGGCTTCCTCATCTGTCAGTTTCACTTCTTTATTGGTCGGTGACGTAATTTTGGCTTTAGCCACCTTTTCTTGTACCTCTTTGCTCAAATACCAGTTGATCAATTCTTCAGCTAGCTGTTTGTTTTTAGAACCTTTTACGACATTGATTGTGTTCATAACTGCATATCCGCCTTCTTGCGGCGTCACAAATTTGGCATCTGGCACTCCGGCTTGAAGATCCTTAAAGTAGCTGTCCATAAATGGACCCGCGGCAACTTCGCCTTGCGCAAACATTGTAACAAAATCTGCTGTTTTCCCGTAATATTTAACGACTGATGGATTCAGCTCTTTTAATTTGGCAAAAGCTTGATCTTCATTGAAGGTACTGTTTCCTGCAATCAGCGAAGCCGCATCGATCATCATCGGACCACTAGTTGTCGTAATACCAGGCAGTGTCAGCTTTTTGGCTAATTCCGGACTCCAAAGGTCTTTCCATGATTTAATTTCTGTCTTTACCAGCTTTGGATTGTAAGCTATACCCAGCTGATTGACTGTGTAGGCCGGTCCATAATCCGCGCCAAGCGGTGCTTTGGCAATATCATAGAGCTGATTCAGGTTAGTCAGCTTTGCAGCGTCGATCTTATCGATAACCCCAGCATCAATCGCCTGCTGTGTGAAATAATCGGATAGGAACAGAACGTCCACTGCCGAGCTTCCTTGCTGCACCTTATTTAAGCGTTCCGCATTATTCCCGATTTCAAACACAACTTTGGCATTAAACTTTTTTTCAAAAGGTACAATCACTTCTTTATTCGTAAAATCATCATTGGCCCATGTTGAGATGACCAATTTGGTTGGCTCGCCGCTTGGTTTGGATGCTTCCGGTGTTGAGGCTGCAGGAGTCCCGCTGCTGCTCTTCCCATCTGTACCACATCCTGCTAAAGCTAATGCCACACATGTAACTGAAATCGCGCTGCTGATCATTTTTTTCTTCATCATCTAATCTCCACCTATCCCTTTTGTTAGTTTGGCAAGCTATAAAAATAAAAAAGAAAAGTACTCCTGGTAGAATAAAAGCTTCTAACAAGAACACTTTTCTTTGTAAACAAAGTAAAGCGATATTTGTTGGGAAAAAAGGTGGCTATCTCTTAAGATAGATCAAAAGAGATCGTTCACATATTCGATTCATTCTAAGCTTGTCTGACAATGATGTTCGTAATCGCCCATTGCGTATGTGGATCGTAATCTCTCAAAACAGCTTCCATATCCAGCTTAAGCTCTTCTTCCAGCCGTTCTTTTAATTTCTTCTTATAAATCGAAGACATATAAAAATCGACCTCATACTTAAGATTGGGTGCTTCCCCCTCTAATGCTGCGGATCGGGGTGAGCGGCGATGCCTGGCTACAAATGTAATTAATTGATTATCAAAGGTAACCTTTAATAAGGTTGTTCCAAAACCGAATAGCTCCTTGGAAATATCATTATAAATGTGACACAGCTGCTTCTTGCCTTCATTAGTATCTAGTGAAAGAATGTGATCACCTTCTATAACGATTATTGCACTTCTCATCAGCCCAAAAACCCAATGTCAGGTAATATAACGTCGAATTAGATTTTATTCGTTTTATGTAAGTTAATATTATATGAAGATTGGGTATATATCAAGGGTATTTTCGTTATTTCCTGAAATCCACCTTTCATTTTGGTATTTTCATCCATTTTCGGTGTCTCTATTGAAAAAAATCTTTCTTTTAGGTTATAATCAGACTACATGCTCGTAAATTACCGAACAATAAGCCGATGAAGAGATTCCAACTCGGAGGCGTTCTCGTCAAGGAAATCAAGGTCATTGCATGATGACCTGTTCTCCCTAAGTTAACCGGACCGCCCGTTATCGCGGAACCAGAGAAGATCGGACAGCACTATACTGTCTGGTCAAATTGGGTGGCACCGCGAGAACAACGCTCCTCGTCCCATGGGATGAGGGCGTTTTTTGCATTCTAACTTATAGGGAGCGCGGTGTCATGTTAAATATTCAAACAATCCGGGACAACAAGGATAGGCTGCAGGAAGTAGCTGATCAGAAAGGAATTCACGTATCCATTGCACAATTACTTGAATGGGATGATCAGAAACGAAAGCTGCTTCAACAGGTGGAACAGCTGCGGCAGAGTCGAAACAAGCACACACTGCAATTTCAAGCGATCACTCAGAACCATACAGCCAACGGGAACAACCACGATACCCCGGAAGCCCGGCAATTAAAATTGACGGTTAAGGAGATTAATAACCAAATAACCGTGATGGAAGCCAGACTTGCCGATGTGGAGCAGCCTTATCACAGTCTCCTGCAGCTCGTTCCCAATCTGGTGTCACCCGATACCCCGGTCGGCCTTTCAGATGCAGATAATATCGAAATTCGCGCTCATGGGGAGCCACCGGAATTCGACTTCGAGCTTCGTGATCATGTTGCCTTAGGTGAGCTTCACGAAATCATTGATCTCCCCCGTGGTGTCAAAACAGCCGGAACCCGCAACTATTATTTAAAAGGTGCAGGAGCCATGCTCCATCGCGCTGTACAGCAGCTAGCTCTCGACCTGCTCCTGCAAAAAGGTTTTACACTTTTGGAGGTTCCTCTGCTTGTACGCAGCACCGCACTCACCAACACCGGATTTTTCCCGCTTGGGGAGGATCAGACTTACCGGATTGAAGGTGAAGACAAGTGGTTGGTTGGCACCTCAGAGGTTCCGCTTGTCGCGTTTTACGGCAACGAGATTGTCGATGTATCAGAGCCGATCCGTCTGGCTGCCGTCTCCACCTGCTTCCGTAATGAGGTCGGTTCTTCAGGAAGGGATGTGCACGGTCTATATCGTGTTCACCAATTTGCCAAGGTCGAGCAGGTCATTCTCTGTGAAGCCAGTCTGGAGAAGGCTGATGCTATTTTGCAGGAAATCACACACAATGCTGAACAGTTATTACAGCTGTTAGAGCTGCCTTATCGGGTTATGACCGTGTGCACGGGCGATATGTCACAAAAAACGTATAAACAGTACGATATTGAGACCTGGATGCCCAGCAGACAGGCATACGGTGAAACCCACTCGTCATCCAACCTGCTCGACTTCCAGACCCGACGCTCGCAGATCCGGTATCGGGATGCCGAGGGCAAGCTTGCCTATTGCTACAGCTTGAACAATACAGCCGTTGCTTCACCACGGATTCTTATTCCACTGCTCGAAAATCATCAGCAAGAGGACGGTTCCATCTACATTCCCAAGGCGCTGCAGCCTTATATGAATGGAATCGAGACACTAGTGCCAAGCAGCCCTGTATGATGGATGACAACTTGTTTAGTTGTTTAGCATCAGATTGAGCAAATCATTCGCAGTTGAGTTGATTCTAGCCCCTTCATACAATAAAAAACAGGCTGTACTGGTAATGTACCAGACAGCCTGTTTGTATGAACTTCTAATTATTTGTAGGCTTCTTCATGCTTAACTGTACTTAGGATAGCTGTGTGTGCTTGCTCATAAGCTGTGATATCTGTTTCATGCATAAGCGTCAAGCCGATATCATCCAAGCCTTGCAGCAAAAATTGACGGCGATGCTCATCAATTTCGATATCAATGTCAAGACCTTGATTGTCGGTCAGCTTTTTGCTTTCCAAGTCTACAGTCAGCTTATAGCCTTCTTGTTTCGCTGTACGCTGAAACAGTTCTTCGACCTGCTCTTCGCTCAGTTTAATCGGCAGGATTCCGTTTTTAAAGCAGTTGTTAAAGAAGATGTCTGCATACGAAGGTGCAATAACAACCTTGAAGCCAAAATCCTGAATCGCCCATGGAGCATGCTCACGGGAAGAACCGCATCCAAAGTTAGCACGGGAAATCAGAACGGAAGCGCCCTGATAACGCGGCTGGTTCAAAGAAAACTCAGGGATAACCTCACCCTTCGGGGTAAAACGCCATTCGAAAAATAAAAACTGTCCAAATCCTGTACGTTCAATCCGTTTCAAAAATTGTTTTGGGATAATTGCATCTGTATCTACATTCACACGGTCAACCGGACCCACAAGGCCCGTATGCTTGATAAATGGTTCCATGGATTTCGTCTCCTCACATCACGTTATTGAATTAAGCTTGCTGCTTCACTTTAAATTTCCAATCGCGAACGTCAACAAAATGACCTTCGATCGCAGCCGCTGCTGCCATTGCAGGAGATACCAGATGCGTACGTCCATCGCGTCCTTGACGTCCTTCGAAGTTACGGTTGGAGGTCGATGCGCAGCGTTGGCCCGGTTGTAATACGTCCGGATTCATCGCCAAGCACATGCTGCAGCCAGCATCACGCCATTCAAAGCCCGCTTCTGTGAAGATTTGATCCAGACCTTCTCTTTCCGCTTGCAGCTTCACACGACCGGAGCCGGGAACGACGATAGCTGTCAAAGTAGGTGATACCTTATAACCTTGAGCAATCGCTGCCGCTGCACGAAGATCCTCGATGCGGCCGTTTGTACAGGAGCCAATAAAGACATAATCAACAGCAAGCTCAGTCATCGGAGTACCCGGTGTCAAGCCCATATATTCAATTGCTTTTTCAGCAGCTTTACGCTCATTTTCAGTTGTAAAGCTTTGTGGATCCGGTACAAGCGCGGTTACATCGGTTCCCATACCAGGACTTGTTCCCCAGGTCACTTGCGGGATCAGGCTTTCCGCATCAAATTCAACAACCCAATCATATTGAGCGCCATCATCGGTAGTCAGCTTTTTCCATCTGTCTACAGCTTCGTCGAAAGCAGCACCCTGTGGTACATATTGACGACCACGCAGGTATTCAAAAGTAATCTCGTCCGGTGCAATCAGACCTGCTCTTGCGCCGCCTTCAATGGACATGTTACATACAGTCATTCTTTCTTCCATAGACAAACCACGAATCGCTTCACCTGTATATTCAATAACATAGCCAGTTGCGAAATCCGTACCATACTTAGCGATTACGCCAAGAATCAAATCCTTTGCAGTTACGCCAGGCTTCAAATTGCCGTTGATGCGAACTTCAAGCGTTTTGGCTTTGGACTGCTGCAAGCATTGAGTTGCCATAACGTGCTCAACTTCACTTGTACCGATACCAAATGCCAGGGCGCCAAATGCACCGTGAGTAGACGTATGACTGTCACCGCACACGATGGTTTTGCCTGGGTGTGTAAGACCAATCTCAGGTCCCATAACGTGAACGACACCTTGGTCAATATTATCAAGATCGAACAACGTAACGCCAAAATCCTTACAGTTTTGTGACAAGGTATCGATTTGCTGTTTGGAGATTGGATCCGTAATATTAAAACGATCTTTCGTCGGCACATTATGATCCATAGTAGCGTAAGTCAGATCAGGACGGCGAACCTTGCGGTTAGTCAGGCGAAGCCCTTCAAATGCTTGCGGGGACGTAACTTCATGTACCAGATGCAGGTCGATATAAATAATACTTGGTTTGCCTGCTTCCTGATGAATTACGTGATTGTCCCAAATTTTTTCGAACAACGTTTTTGCCATCAGTATCACCTCATTATCAGGAATAAATATCTCTTGGTACTTCATTATCCAATCCTATCATTTCTATACTCATTGTTCCAAGATATAATAGCTATAATATTGATAGGTAAATCGAATAAGCATAAGAAAAAACATTACTCTACGTACCTTGTACTCAAGCACTAGAAAAACCAAAAGATTTGTGCAATTTTTAACACCTATATTTTCCCAAATCATTCATACTGCTTATAGGTGGAGGGATAGGAGCCTTCGCTACAGGGAGATTGATTTCAATACTAAAAAAGCTGAATAACGAGGATTTGCTTGTTTACTACAGCATGGCAATCGAACTCGAACATCACGTAGATAAAGAATTTATTGAATTATTGGAAAGGGAATTAGCACGAAGAAATATTAGCATTCAGCCGCGGCAGGAAGACAACCAGAAGTAATCAAGAAATAAAAATTTGAGAGCGAAAGGCATCTAGCCCTTCACCGGTAGGGGCCCGTTAGCTTGTTGCTAGCGGGTCTCGCTTTCACGGCTCTTCAACAAATCAAGCAAGATTAGAACATACATTTCTTTGATAGGTCCAATCCAAGAGCCGCAGGCATTCATAATATACAAAAGGAAAGGCGAGAGGAGGGGGACATATGGGATTAGGAGTTGGTGGTAGTTGCGGAGGTTACGGGCTCGGAACATCTACTGGGGCGATTCTTGTATTGTTCATTTTGCTGGTAATTATTAGCCGTGCCTTTATCTAAAGATTATTCATCCGCCTACCATAACATTATGGAGGCGGTTTTTCACTAGTAACTATTTACATACTGGATAACGCTAACTTTCTCGACCAATAATAAGCCCATGCCAATTAAGGAGGGACACACAAATGGGTAAGCAACAGGGACATGCAGCTCAAAACACAACCACACGGACATCTGACAAAAAAAGTAACAAAGCTGAAAAGAATAAAGAGAAAGAGTAGAAGATCCTCAACATGAAACCCCCATTAACAAAATCGTTAGCGGGGGTGCTCTCACACATTTCCAGGCCCCCACCGCTCCTCAAGACGCATGCCTTTCCAGATACCAACTGAAATAGCCCAAGCTAGAACAAACAAAATAACCAGCATGTACCCCAGTGATCCAAAATCAAGGTCCTGAATCCAGCTCCAAAAAGCACCGTTCAAGCCCAATTTTTCGGAAAGCACCTGCAAGAGTTCAACCATACCGATGAGTAGGGCCGCGACGACAGCCAGTGAAGTAACGGAAAGATTGTAGTAAAGCTTACGAAGAGGTGTGGAAAACGCCCAGCTGTAAGCCTTGGTCATGAACATCCCATCTGCCGTATCCATTAAGCTCATCCCCGCAGCAAACAAAATAGGGAACGAAAGTACACCGACAAATGGCATGGCCTCTTTGGCGGCTCCAGCTGAAATCGCAAGAAGCGATATCTCGCTTGCGGTATCAAATCCAAGACCAAATAAAAAACCTAACGGATACACGTGCCAGCTGCGGGTTATAAATTTATAAAGAGGTCTTAAGAGCCGAGAGAAAAATCCTCTGGATTCGAGAAGTCTCTCAAATTCATCCTGGTTGTGCGCGCCATTACGAAATTGAACAAATAACTGAAATAATTGAATCAGTACAATAAGATTGATGAGACCTATAATAAGTAAAAACAATCCGGACACGGAAGCGCCTATCAAGCCACCAATTTCTTGCATTTGCGGCAGTTCTCTTTGTACCCATTTAACCGAAAAAGCAGTGACAATCGCCATGAGCAGCACCACCGAGGAATGTCCCAATGAAAAGTAAAAACCAACCCCAAGTGAATTCCTTTTTTGCTGCACCAGCTTACGGACGGTGTTATCAATAGCGGCAATATGATCCACATCAAAGGCATGCCTGAGTCCAAGCGTGTAAGCAAGCAGTCCCATCCCCCAGAGGGCTGGATTGTTACGTGCCGCTACATATAAAAACATCAGACCCATAATATGAAGAATAAGAACAGCACCAGAATAACCTATCCAAGACTTACTCTGCCCGAGATTATCTTTGTTCATCATTTATTTTACCTGGCTTTCCTGTTTATTATTTGGTGCTACGAATATATTAGAATGTAACACGATAATTGCTTTTTGAACATATCCATAACAAAAAAAATCGAACCCAAAAGGACTCGATTGGTTAGTATATGTGACTCAGCCGTTTTCCATATGAACCTGCATATGAAGTCAGCCCTAATAATTTCAGATTCTCATATAGCTTCATAGCTAACTTTTCGTATGAAACAAGTTATTCTCGTATCATCGACGCATACACAATGTATTCAAAACCTCAGGCACCGGAGTTTTCAGCCCTCATTATGTCCATGAACGGGATCTTCACCATCTCACCGCCAAATTGGGTTACATGAACCTTTCGGGTGTTGGCATCCAACTCCACAATCCGCCCACGAATTACCTCGGACTTTCCCCATACAGTCAGCAGCATTTCGCTTCTTTCATGCTTCGCTTCACCCAGCTTATCTCCCAATTCTTCCAGATCGGACTCATCTCTTTCTGGTCGCTTTGCTACATTCATCATTTTCATTACCTCCCACTTATAGGAACATTCGTTCTATACATATTTTATACGAACACAACACGAACGCGCAAGAGCCAAAATGAATTTTTTATGTAAAATGAACCGCAGCTTACGCGGTCCTAATATCCTGGGTATCTCGTTACCTATTGGATTAAACAGTTATACCTTAATTCCACGGTCCACCCTACCATCCAATACGGTATTCAGAAATACCAATTCCGTCACCGTCAATGTCTTGTCCACAATCTTCTGCATCCACTCCCAGCTAAGCTGGTCCGCATTGTAGGCGGCTCCCAGCACCTGGTACAGCATATCCCATTGCCATTGCTCCAGCTTCATCGGCATATTCATCTCATCCTCCTCAGGGATTTCATTGGTGTTCCACCAGCCCTCTTTACCGTACGATTCGTTCAAATCCACATTGATTCCGTTTAAGGTTATATCATTTTGATACTGATAAATGTTCCTAACCTCCGACTTCTTCCCGCCGCTCCAGGCATAGGTTTGCCAGAATCGGGAACAAACGCCGCGTTTGTACATCTCCTCAATCACCGCATAGGAGCCATAGACGCCCGTGTAGTATCCTGGCGTTGCCTCAGCTGCAGCAGCTATATAGTCTGCTATTGTATTCATCTGCGCAATGGTGGCATCGAAATCCACGGCAAAATAAATCGCACTTCCTGCCGGTTGCCCGATATCAATGGCAAGCTGTAAAGCCGTTGCCCCATCATTTAAACCGGCTTCCCGACCGTCCAGAGGCCGGTTGGCCGTTGTTTCGAATACGGATACAATTTGCAGTCCACCCTCTGTGATGATTTCCGCTTCTTTCCTACTCAGCGCCTTCCAGCCGCTGGGAACCAGATAACGGGCAACAAACTCAAAATTCTGTGACCGAAAAGCAGCAGTGACAGCTACCGTCAGCGGTGTTGCACAATCAAAGCCCTTGGTCATTTCTTATCCTCCTCCCCTTTCCCTTTATCTTCTAGCTGCTTCAGCACTTTGGTAATAAAGTGTGGTAGCGGCACACCAATAACCCCCAAATTTTCAACGATCGATAATCCTTCTCTACCAACATAAAAATAAATGGCCAGTGTCCTAAATATCGGTGCGGCATTGCCCACCAGCTCATCCAGCATAACTGCAAGTGCCAGAACAACGAGAATCACACTCTTGCGGATTCCCCCCCAGAACATGACCTCACTATTCAAATTACGCTGCTTGATTGCTCCCAGAACGCCCGTTATATAGTCAGCTACCATACAAAAAATCAACAGCTGTAAACCGATATCCCAGCCTCCCAGAAATGCATTTACAATTAGACCTGTTATCGCCACGATACTGCTGAAGGCCGTTTCTCTGGTCAAAAGTGGCTCCCCCTTTCCTCCGCTGGCAAGGCATGTACGCTCCATACAATATATTCAGATTTGCTAGAGTTGGATTGGACAGCATCAGCAATTACTGTAGCGGCAGGAAGCATACTTTCTGAATTTTTGAGAATCCTAGACATACAAATCTACAAATGGAGGACATAGCAATGACCCCTACACAGCTTCAGCCCTCACCTCAAACTGAACACAAAGTAGAACTGACATCAGCTGAAATAGCCAGCCTTTGGACCTCCTATCTAAGTGATACATTGGCTGTTTGTACCATAGGAGTTTATTTGCAGCATGTCGAAGATCCGGAAACCCAATCCATACTTGAATTCGCGTATCAACAATCGAAAGAACATGTTCAGAAGCTGCAGGCTTTTTTTACAAAAGGCAATATTCCTATACCTGACGGCTTCCAAGAAGGCATTGATACCCACCAGGCACCTCGCTTGTACACCGATGACTTTTACTTGTTCTATATTGAAAACATCGGTAAAGTCGGGATGCGCCAGTATACGATGGCTCTTTCTAATTCTGCACGGTCGGATGTCAGCCAATATTTCACTGACTGTCTGAATGAATCGGTACAAATATTTAACCGGTCTACAGATGCTTTGCTTGCAAAAGGGACTTTTATAAGAGCTCCTTACATTCCAAGCCCTACAACCAAAGAATATGTCCAGAAAAACAGCTACATGGATACATGGTTTGGCCCGCAAAGACCACTCAATGTGATCGAAATATCCGGACTCTATTTTAATTTGATCCAAAACCAGCTGGGTCGTTCTCTACTCATGGGTTTCAGTCAAACGGCAGGGACACAGCAAATTCGTAATTATATGATGCGGGGAAGGAATATTGCAGATAAGCATGTCGAAATTTTCGGTTCGATACTGAGTAAGGAATTCATTCCATCAGCGAGTGTGTGGGACACACTTCCGACAAATTCAACCGCACCCCCATTTTCAGATAAAATGATGATGTTTCAAGTTTCAGCGCTGAACGCCTCAGGAATCGCTCATTATGGAACGAATCTTGGTATGAGTACCAGAAAGGATTTGTCCACCCATTATATTGGTCTGACGGCTGAGATTCTTGCTTTTGCTGAGGATGGAGCCGAAATCATGATAGAGCATGGGTGGATGGAACAACCACCACAAGCACCCGACCGCAACAAGCTGGCTACACCTTGAACCGAGTTATCCCTTTAAAGACACAAAAAAAACAGCCTGCTCTCCAATAATGGATAGTAGGCTGTTTAGATTGTTTCCTGTATAATATGAATAAGCTTAATAGGAAACGATTATAAATGTGATAGCTTTGCTATATAAAGGAGCATTCTTATGGAACTCAGACAGCTGCAGTATGCACTGCAAATTTCAATTGACAAAAACTTCTCCAGAGCGGCTGAAAAGCTGCACATTGCCCAGCCATCTCTCAGCCAACAGCTTTCCAAGCTGGAAAAGGAAATCGGCTTGCTGCTGTTTCAGCGGACAACCAACTCCGTCGAAGTGACCTATGCCGGAGCCTTGTTTGTAGAAAAGGCACAAACGATTCTTGACATGATTGAGCAGCTAAAGCGTGAAATGGAGGATATTTCTCAAATGCGCAAAGGGAGACTCGTCGTTGGCAGTTTGCCTATTACCGGAGCCCATGTACTGCCGCTGGTGCTGCCTGTATTCCAAGCGAATTATCCAGAAATCGAAATTGTGCTGATGGAAGAGACATCTGCGCATTTGGAGCAAATGACAGCCAACGGACAGATCGATATTTCCTTGCTGTCGATCCCGCTCCAGGATGAGTCTCTGACCTATGAGCCCATCATTGAGGAAGAAATACTGCTCGCAGTTCCCCAGCACCATCGATTGGCAGCAAGAGCATCCGCACCACAGCAAACCATAGACATCCTGGAACTCCGCGACGAACCGTTCATCGCGCTTAAGAAAGGACAGGGCTTCCGCCAGATTGCTTTGGAGCTTTGTGCAGAATCCGGCTTCAAGCCTAACATCGTGTTTGAGAGCAGCAATATAGAGACTGTGCAATCACTTGTAGCAGCAGGAATGGGAATTGCTTTTGTTCCGCATATGGTGTCCAGAGGTGGTTGGAGCGAACACGCTCCAGCTTATCTTTCCCTTACTACCAAGCCTACACGCACACTCGTTATCGCTTACCGCAAAGGTCGCTACTTATCTAAAGCCGTAGGCGCTTTTATGAAAACATTCCATGACGTCATCAAAAATTAATATAACGCAGGTCGCCGATCTTCGAAAACCGGAATACGGCTTCGCACCTCATCTACAAGTGCCAAATCAATCTGAGCGCGAATGACCTGCTCCGTCTCATCCCCTTCGGCAAGCGCTTCTCCCCAAGGATCAACGACCATTGAATGCCCAAAAAATTCGGTGGTCCCGCTGATTCCTACACGATTGCAGGAAACGACAAACATTTGGTTTTCTATAGCCCGCGCCATCAACAAAGTGCGCCAATGGTGCAATCGCGGGTTTGGCCATTCCGCAGGTACAAACACAATTTGCGCTCCACCTAAAGCCAGCTTTCTGGAAAGCTCAGGGAACCGGATATCGTAACAGATCATCATGCCGGAGGATACTCCGTCAAGCTCGAACTGTCCAATATGGCTGCCTTCCTCTAAATACTTTTCCTCATCCATTAAGCGGAATAGATGAATTTTGGAATAATCCGCTACGCGGCTGCCCTCACGATTGTACGCATAAATCGTATTGTATATCTGATTGCCCTGCTTCTCGGCAATAGACCCCCCGATGATATTCACCTGATGCTTGCGAGAAAATTCCGACAGCAGCGCATGTGTACGTTGCCCTTCTTCATCTGCTAGCTCTTGAATACGATCCAACGCATAGCCCGTGTTCCACATCTCTGGAAATATTATGACATCCGGCTTCGTCTCGCCCTCAACAGCTTGATTCAGCAGCTTCTCAAGCTTCGCATAATTTAGCTCGGGTTCTCCTATTGCGATGTCCATTTGTAGTAAAGCAAGGTTCCATTTCCGATTATTTAAAGTCATATCCTTCACCCTTTATGATTTATATGATAACGACTTATGGCGTCATTGTGTGTGGATTCGTATATAGTCGTGATTTCATCATAGACGATGATGCACTGAACTTCAATCCTTTCGGGCGAACCATAAGCTCCATCGATCTTGTTCCACAAGTGGTTTGTCGAGAGCCTCCATGCCTTCTGCAGTCAACTGCTGCCGGATATAGTCGATTAAATCTTCCAATTCCACATCCGACAATTCGTGTAAAATCGAACGTCCAGTCCTCAGCAGCAGATCCTCTCGCAACTCCGCAAAATGATGGTAAGATTTCCTCGCTTCCCAAAGCGAAATCTCCTGCACTTGGTTAAAGCCAGCTGTCCTTAATGCGGCCAGTACATGGTCAGAACTGTGACGTCTACTGCTTTCCTGTACCAATAGACTTGGGAATTTATCAAAGATGTAGCCGCGCACATGCTCTTTACTTCCAGCTAACGCACAGTCCTCAGGTGTCCGGTCCTGCACAATAAGCACACCGTCCCGTTTCAAAATCCGATTAGCTTCCTTCATACAGCCTGCTAGCTCATCTGATGAAAGATGATGAATGAGCGCCCGCTCCAGCACAAGATCAATACTCTCGTCGTCCAAGCCTGTGCTCAGCGCGTTTCCTTGCTGAAATCGTATGTTCGGATGACTGTCAGCATAAGCCGTGGCTCCCTCCAGCATCACTTGCGAGAAATCCACACCAACGACTGATTCCACACCCATTTCGATTAGAGCCTTGCTATAAATGCCACCTCCACAGCCAACATCTGCAGCCTGAATTCCTTTTAAATCGACCTTACTGGCTATCAATTGCTTCCAGTCGTTATCCACACTTCGGTTGGTATAGCTGGTTGTGTTCTTCGGATCGTGAAAATCAATGGACATCTAGCAAACCTCCTTCATTCAGTATCATTTCATTAGATGAAACTAAATACTGTTGAATGAAACTTTTGGTTGGTATCATTTTACCATCAGAGTAACCCAAATAACAATAGCGTAACGCATTATCCATACTTACTTCTATACACTGCTTGCGTTTCATGTTACATTTAGGCTATCTGGGCAATTCACCCTTATCCTATACAATTACTGGAGTGTGACTATAGATGAGTTCAGCTTCTTCATCAAGTAAACCCGCGTTTTCCATTCAGCCAGCACAGCGTATGCAGCAGCTTCCTACCCAGTTTTTCGCTACTCTCGTAAGTAAAGCTAACGCACAAATAGCTGCAGGCCATGACGTCATTAACTTGGGACAAGGCAATCCGGATCAACCTACTCCTGCTCATATCGTCAAGGAATTACAGGTTGCTGCCGAAAATCCACTGTATCATCGATACCCGCCCTTCAACGGGTTCCCCTTTCTTAAGCAAGCTGTCGCCAAGCGGTATAAAGAAGATTATAATGTTGATCTGGACCCGGATACCGAGGTTGCCATCTTGTTCGGTGGTAAAACGGGACTTGTGGAAATAAGCCAATGCCTGCTTAATCCAGGCGACGTCTGTCTTGTTCCCGATCCCGGCTATCCGGATTACTGGTCAGGAGTTGCGCTTTCCGGAGCCAAAATGGCCTTCATGCCTTTGCGCGAGTCCAACGCTTTTTTGCCAGATTACAGTGCTTTGTCCGCAGAGGATATTAACAAAGCCAAGCTGATGTTCATTAATTATCCGAACAATCCTACAGGAGCCTCAGCACCGGCTTCGTTCTATGAAGATACGATTCGCTTTGCCGAGCAAAATGGTATTGTGGTTGCGAGTGATTTTGCTTACGGTGCACTTGGTTTTGACGGTCACAAACCGGTCAGCTTTTTGCAATTGCCAGGAGCCAAGGAAGTGGGAATAGAATTCTATACACTGTCCAAAACCTATAATATGGCAGGGTGGCGAGTCGGCTTTGCACTCGGTAATAAAGAGCTTGTCCGTTTAATTAATCTCATTCAGGATCATTATTATTGCAGTCTGTTTGGCGGTATTCAGGCCGCTGCCGCTGCTGCTCTAACGGGTCCACAGGATTGTGTCGCCTCCTTGCTTGCTACATATCAAGGTCGTCGTGATGCATTATACAGCTCTCTGGATCAGATTGGCTGGAAGGCACAACGTTCACAAGGCTCTTTCTTTACGTGGCTGCCTGTACCTAAGGGCCACACCTCCGCATCGCTCGCCGATTTGCTGCTTGAGCAGGCCAAGATCGTGGTAGCACCCGGAATCGGATTCGGTGAAAGCGGCGAAGGCTACGTCCGACTCGGACTTCTGGCACCGGAACCCCGATTGCAGGAAGCCGTCGAGCGGATCGCGAAGCTGCACTTGTTTGATTAATTTGGTTCTGTCCATTAACGGTTTCTAGCGAACGCTTGCTCCTTTACAACCGAATGGCCTCATGCTATGCTATAAAAAGCAAACGTTATGATGGGATTAGTAGAAAGCCCCCCGTGTACAGAGAGTAAATTCCACTGGCTGCAAGAATTTACCGCGAAGACTTATCGAACCCGCCCCGGAACGGCCAGTGACGAGCTGGACGGCCTGCCTTGCTGTTACCTAAGGCCTATTAAGTTGGATGTTCATCATCAATTAAGGTGGTACCGCGGAAGTTCATGCTTTCGTCCTTAGAGGACGGGGGCTTTTTGTGCATTAATCGGGAAATGAGTGATGGAACTGTGCAGTATCAAACCATTGTAGTGAAAATTGGAAGCAGCTCTCTTACCTCCGATGAGGGAGGGCTCAATCGAAGTAAAATCGTATTTTTTGCCGCCGAGCTGGCACGCCTGCATGGACAAGGTTTTCAGCTGCTGCTCGTGACCTCGGGTGCTGTTGCTGCAGGTTTTCGGGAAATAGGTTACACGGCTCGTCCAAAGAATGTTCATGAAAAGCAAGCATCCGCAGCAGTCGGGCAAGCCTTGCTGATGCAAGCCTACAACGAAGCTTTTGCCGCTCATGGAATTGGTGTCGGACAAATACTGCTGACACGTTCGGACTTTTCCAACCGCAAACGAATCCATAACGCAACCATGACGATTGAGGAGCTGTTAAAGCATCGAATACTCCCGATAATCAACGAAAACGATACTGTAGCGGTTGACGAGCTCAACTTGAAATTTGGTGATAACGATGCGCTATCCGCTCTCGTCGCTAACCTGGTCAAAGCCAAACAGCTTATCATCATTACCGATACAGATGGTCTTTATACGGAAGATCCACGCAAAAATGCGGATGCCAAGCGAATTGAACGTGTGCTGGAAATCAATGAAGAAATGATTCGTATTGCCGGAGGCTCCGGCTCGTCTGTGGGAACCGGCGGTATGCGTTCCAAGATTGAGGCAGCCAGGATCGCAATGCGCGGCGGTGTTCCCGTGTTTGTTGGTCGTGTCCTCGAGGATGGCGATTTGGAGCTAGCTGCCAGCAACACGGGCAAAGGCACTTATTTTGATACGAGTCAGCACAATTTGCCTATGAAAAAACAATGGCTTGGCTTCCACTCCATGCCGCTTGGCCATATTATGGTCGATGCTGGAGCTGAGATCGCGCTTGTTGACGGTGGCCGAAGCTTACTCCCCGCAGGAGTAACCGAGGTTGAAGGTGATTTTCACCCAGGCGATGTGGTGGAAGTAATCAATAACCAACGACAAATCATTGGCAGAGGTGTTGTGAATTACACGATCTGGCAGCTTAAAGCTGTCGCAGGCCTTAGTACGGAGGAAGTTCAAAAACGAATTGAGGTCCCTCGGATCGAAGTGATTCATCGGGATGAATGGATCACCCTATCCGTCCACAAATAAACTTTCTCAGGAGGAACTCCCTATGGAATCTTTGGATCAACAAACAATCACAACCAGCGAGGTCGTACAAAAAGCAACTTTAGCCAAACAAGCTGCTCCCCGTTTAAGCCTGCTAACAACTGAACAAAAAAATACCGCCCTGCTCTTGATAGCTGACGCTCTTATAGAAGAGACACCCTCCATATTAACAGCTAATGCTGAAGATCTGCATCTTGGGCGGAAAAACGGGACTAGCGATTCCCTGTTGGATCGTATTGCTCTGAATGAGCACCGTATTGCCGCCATGGCAGAAGGCTTGCGTCAGGTTGTGGCGCTGCCAGATCCTGTTGGTGATATATTAGAACAAACAACGCGTCCCAACGGCTTGAATATTACAAAAATTCGTGTACCTATCGGTGTCATCGGGATTATATATGAGGCTCGTCCAAACGTCACCGTTGATGCGGCTGCCCTTTGTCTTAAGACCGGCAATGCGGTCGTGCTGCGTGGAGGATCTGCAGCCCTATCCTCCAATCGCCGTATCGTAGAGGTTCTTCATGAAGCACTCACCCGCTCCGATATCCCTGCCGACTGCCTGCAATTAATCGAAGATCCTGACCGGAGCTCGGTAGACCAAATGCTGAAGTTAAATGGCTTGCTGGATGTACTTATCCCACGCGGTGGACACTCTCTGATTCAGAATGTTGTCAAAAATTCAACGGTTCCTGTCATTGAAACGGGCGCTGGAATTTGCCATACTTATATAGATGAAACCGCCGATTTCCAAATGGCTCTGCAAATCGCTATCAATGCTAAAGTGCAGCGACCATCCGTATGCAACTCGATGGAAACCATGCTTGTGCATGAACGGTTTGCAGAACAGCACTTGGCATCGATCGCTGAGCAGTTTATCGCCAACAATGTCGAGCTGCGTGGCAACAAGCAGGCTCAAGCCCTGTTTTCAGCAATCAAACCCGCTTCTGACGAGGATTGGAATACGGAATACAGCGACTATATTTTGAATATCCGAATCGTAAGCTCTTTGGATGAAGCTCTACAGCATATACGTCTCCATGGCACCCAGCATTCCGAATGTATTGTCACTACCAACGAAGCCAACGCGGAACGGTTTCTGCAGGAAGTCGATGCGGCTGCGGTATACCATAACGCCTCCACTCGCTTTACTGATGGATTCGAATTCGGATTCGGAGCTGAAATCGGCATCAGTACACAAAAGCTGCATGCGCGCGGACCGATGGGACTTCCTGCATTAACCTCTACGAAATTCCGTGTTTTGGGCAATGGACAAATCCGCGGCTAGTAGAACGTGTTCAAGCAGTCTCGACTCGACGAATCGTTTTAATTAAAGGAGAAATTACATTGACGTCTTTATCTACAGCTCGTATTACGTTTGTCGGAGCCGGCTCGATGGCCGAAGCGATCTTACGCGGACTCACCGCTGATGAAAACAGCAATAAACAGCGAATTACCGTACTGAATCGCTCCGATGTAAACCGTCTGCAATTCCTGCAGCAAAATTACGGGGTTAGCCTTGCAGTCGATGCAGAGCAGCGTGCTGAAGCGATTGCTGCTGCAGATGTTGTTGTTGTAGCTTTTAAGCCCAAGGATGCTATTGAAGGACTCCTATCGATCAAATCGTTATTAAAGCCTTCGCAGCTGTTAGTTTCCGTTATCGCAGGTTTATCCATCACGACTATGGAAATGATACTTGGCACTTCAGGTCAGCCTATCGCACGTACTATGCCGAACACTTCGAGCGCTATCGGGCTCGGAGCAACTGGCATCAGCTTTTCAAAAAGTGTCACGTCTGAGCTGCAGGAGCTCACTACACAAATGTTTGCTTCGACAGGCATCGTCACGATTGTTGAGGAAGCCAGACTGGACATTGTAACCGGTGTGTCAGGAAGCGGACCAGCTTACATTTATTATTTGATGGAAGCCATGATCGAAGGTGGTGTTCGGGGCGGTCTCACGCCGGAAGCTGCCAAAGAGCTTACGATCCAAACCGTGCTCGGTGCAGCGCAAATGGTTCAACAAACCGGTGAAGCACCTGCTGATCTCCGTCGGAAGGTAACTTCACCAAATGGCACCACTCAAGCAGCCATTGAAATGCTGGACCAGCATCAATTTGCTATTGGGGTGACGAAGGCTGTTTTACGTGCTTCAGAACGTGCCAATGAGCTTGGCAAAACGATCAGTGCGCAGGCAAGTGAAATCAAATTCTAATTAAGCAGGTGAAGCTCTTGTCTTATTCTTACTGTTCAGCAACTTATCGCTGCTATGACGAAAAGGCTGATTTCAATAAAAAAGCGCTCGGTATCGCCGTTGGCTTGACCGTAGGCAGCTGGACCGATTTACCCGAAGCTAAAAAGGCAGATATGGAGCGGCATCTCGGTAAAGTGATTAGCGTTGACGTTCATGAACCCGACAGCAGCAGTGGAGAAACCGCCTCTGAGCGGTACGCTGATATCCAGATCGCTTATCCAGACTTGAACTTCAGCCGTGACATCCCGGCACTACTCGTGACGGTATTTGGCAAGCTGTCGATGGATGGTCGAATCAAGCTAATCGACTTATCATTCTCAGAGAATTTTTTATCCGGCTTCCAAGGACCGAAATTTGGTCTCGAGGGCGTTCGCAAGCTGCTTGGAGTACAAGATCGGCCTCTCCTGATGAGTATTTTCAAATCCGTTATCGGTCATGATTTGCCGACACTTCGTGAGCAATTTTATTTGCAGGCGCTTGGTGGAGTCGATCTGATTAAGGACGATGAAATTTTGTTCGAAAACCCTCTTACTCCTTTGGAAAAGCGGGTTGAGGTGTGCATGGAGGCTGCGGCACAAGCCGAACAAGAAACCGGACAAAAGCTGCTGTATGCCGTTAATCTGACAGGTCCAACCTTCAGTCTGCTGGATCAAGCACGTAAAGCGATTCAAGCTGGTGCCAATGCCCTGCTGTTCAATGTATTGGCTTATGGCTTCGATGTACTGAATGAACTTAGCCGCCATCCTGACATCAAGGTGCCCATCATGGCCCATCCGGCAATGGCTGGAGCCTTGTATCCTTCAGCATATCATGGAATTTCGGCTAATGTCCTGCTAGGCAAGTTGATGCGTCTGGCGGGAGCTGATATCGTATTGTTCCCATCCCCTTACGGTTCTGTCGTAATGCCGCGTGAAGAAAATATGGCGATCAAGCAAGCATTGCTTACCGAAAACAAGGCCGATTACGTGTTTAATTCACAAAATAGTGAGCGTACAATCAAAGAAAATGGTAAATCATCCTCACATCAGGCACTTTCTCTGCGCAGCAGCTTTCCGGTCCCATCCGCAGGCATTCATCCGGGATTGGTTCCACTCATCCTGAAGGATTTTGGCAATCAAACGATCGTTAACGCTGGCGGAGGAATTCATGGTCACCCGATGGGTACAGTTGCTGGCGGCCATGCTTTTCGCCAAGCGATAGATGGATGCTTGGCAGGTCAATCCCTCAAGACATACGCCCTTCAGCATCCTGAGCTTAACGCCGCGATTGAAGCCTGGGGGCTTAGAGAATCATGAGTCGTCAACGTATTATCTTTTGCGACTTCGATGGTACGATCACTGTCAATGACAATATCGTAGCGATCATGAAGCACTTTAAGCCGGAAGGCTGGGAGTCATTGGTCGAACAGGTGATTTCGAAGAAAATGACGATCCGGGAAGGTGTCGGGCGAATGTTTGCTTTACTGCCAACCTCACGCAGACAGGAAGTCGTCGATTATGCAATCAATAACGTGACGATCCGGGAAGGTTTCGCTGAGCTATTAGCCTACTGTAAGGAGCAGCACATCGAATTTTATGTGACCAGCGGCGGCATCGATTTTTTCGTGTATCCGGTATTGTCAGCCTTTCCGATTCCACATGACCATATTTATTGCAACGCCAGTAATTTCAATGGAAGCCATATCGAGATTGTATGGCCGCATGCTTGCGATGAGCATTGTCACAATGACTGCGGTATGTGCAAAACGACGATTATACGACGCTATTCCCCTGATAATTACGAACGTATCCTGATAGGGGACAGCGTGACCGATTTCGAAGGCGCAAAGCTCGTTGAAACCGTATTTGCCCGTTCCCATCTGATTGATCTATGCAGTGAGCTCGGTTTGAATTATTTCCCATTTGATAATTTTCATGAGGTAATCCAGCGTTTAGAGGAGATGAGCGTACAATGACAAATCCAGCTGAGCTTCGCTTGGAGGATAAGCAGCAGGCTTTCGCCGAGCTGCGCGAGATTAAGACGACCTTGGCCAACAAAGGCTGGTTTCCAGCAACAAGCGGCAATCTCTCGATCCGTGTTGGTGATTTTGCACCTGACCAATTTACCTTTGCGATTTCCGCGAGCGGTAAAGATAAGTCCGTACATACACCATCCGATTTTTTGTTGGTCAATGAACATGGCAAGCCGACAGAAGCTACTGGGCTGAAGCCTTCAGCAGAAACTTTGATCCATAAAGAGATATATCGTTTAACTGGCTGTGGCGCTATTCTGCATGTACATACCGTGTTCAACAATATCGTCTCGGAGCTGTTCTGGGAGCGCAAATCGATCCCGGTGGATGGCGTCGAATTGATCAAAGCCTTCAACATTTGGGATGAGGAAGCTCATATTGAAATTCCTATTCTCCCTAACTATGCGGACATCCCACGAATTGCTGAGCTGGTGGAAGGTGCAATCGTACCCAAGGTTCCAGGCATTATGCTGCGCAAGCATGGTATTTACGCATGGGGCGCCAACTGCTTTGAAGCCAAACGCAATCTGGAAGCTTTCGAGTTTTTGTTCGAATACGTCTACCGTATGGAGTTATTAAAAAAATAGTTCCAAACAATCTCCATAGGCACACATGGTTTTAATTAAAAAAAGCCCCAACTTTTGTTGACGCTCAGTGATGACTGGCGGTAACAGAAGTTGGGGCTTTTTCTCGACACTGATGTTATCTAAGGAACCTACTTCTATAGAGAAGTTATGATAAATTCAATTATCTTCCATATTCACTTGGATTGCTGCTCCATGATCTCAAGGCTTCGAGATCCCGCTGCTGAATACTGCCCTGTTGTAACGCTACATCCAGTAAAATGGAATAATTGGTTAAGGTTTCGAATGGAATATTTGCCGCTTCAAATGCTGCGGTTGCTTTCTCGAATTGATAAGAGAAGATACCAAGCACACCCAGCGCCTTCGCTCCAGCATCATTTACGGCGAGCGCAACCTTCAATGAACTGCCCCCCGTAGAGATCAGATCCTCGATAACAACGGTTTTTTGTCCTGGGTGAATGCTGCCTTCGATAAGGTTCTCCTTGCCATGTCCCTTCGCTTTATCACGAACGTAAACCATTGGCAGGTTCAGCTTTTGAGCTACCCATGCCGCGTGTGGAATCCCGCCAGTAGCAGCCCCTGCAATAACTTCCGCATCTGGAAAATTCTCACGAACCAGAGCAGCAAAACCTTCTGCTATCGCCTCACGAATGTCCGGATACGAGATCGTAAGACGGTTATCGCAATAAATCGGTGATTTGAGTCCTGATGTCCAGGTGAACGGTTGGTCAGGCCGAAGTGCTACCGCACCGATCTGCAGTAAAGAACTGGCTACTTGCTCGGCAAGCTGTGGGTTCGTCTTAATTGATTGGGTACTCATAAATACATCGCTCCTTAGATAGTCAATTAGTGGTGAACCGGCTCCATCTATGTCTTGTTACACTGCCATCATACAATTGGTACCACACAACTTGTCGATGCAACCTCTTGGCAAGGCCAAGCTGCAATAGCTTTCGATACCATCTATTGGATCGACTCAATAATACTTTCCAGTGCACCACGAGGGTCCTGGGCAGCCGTGATTGGCCTTCCAATTACGATAAAATCCGTACCTTGTGCAAAAGCTTCTGCCGGTGTCAATACTCGTGACTGATCGCCAATATCTGACCCTGCCGGACGAATACCCGGTGTTACAGTTACAAAACCAGAACCGCAGGCTTCCTTGATGCGAACTACCTCTAATGGAGAAGCGACAACTCCAGCCAGTCCAGCTGATTGTGCCAAGGCCGCATAACGAAGAACTGTTGCTTCCACGGAGCCTGCAAGCCCTATTTCCTCGTTCATTACCTGCTGGCTTGTACTTGTCAGCTGTGTCACGCCAATAACCAACGGATGAGCGAGAGAATGCGTACCACCATTTAGTGCCTTATCCACACCTTCCATAGCTGACTCCAGCATTTGCTTACCGCCAGCCACATGCACATTAAACATGTCAACTCCAAGCCTTGTGATGCTTTCAGAGCCGCCTTTTACCGTGTTGGGTATATCGTGCATCTTCAGATCCAAAAACACCTTGTAGCCCTGTTCCTTCAAGCTGAGCACGAACTGGGGACCCGCGCTGTAGAATAACTGCATCCCTACCTTCATATAGCAAGGAATGCCTTGTAACGCTTCCACTAACTGACGAGCTTGACCGGCTTCCGCATAATCGAGTGCCACCATAATACGTTCTGCTACTTTTGCTGGTACTGTCATTCCCCTATCGCCTCCTGATTCATACTGCGTTCCAGTTGACACCTTGCGGCTCAGCCGCCTTATCATGGGATTAGCACAGCTTCCCGCTGAAGTCTTGGGCTGCTGTGCTAATCGATTTAAGCTGTTATATATGATTGGCTGGCATCGCTTCGGATTGGAAGTTGATGGACTCCAGCATATGCCAAAGCGCCCGCACCGTATCCAGTGATGTCATACAAACAATGCCATTCTCTACCGATTCACGGCGAATACGGAATCCGTCGCGCTCCGGTGTTTTACCTTTGGTTAACGTATTGACAACGAAATGCGCTTCTCCATTGCGGATCAAATCCAGAATGTTTGGAGAACCCTCGCTGAGCTTGTTCACAGTCGTTACAACGACCCCCGCTTCTTCCAAAGCTTTGGCCGTACCGCCTGTTGCTACGATCTTATAACCTAGCTTGTAGAAGCCTTTTAAAATCTCAATGGCTTCTTCTTTATCTTTGTCAGCTACGGTTGCGATGATAGAGCCTGTCGGCGGTATTTTCATACCGGAACCGATTAAGCCTTTGTACAAAGCTTTTGCAAAGCTCTTATCACGCCCCATTACCTCACCCGTCGACTTCATCTCAGGTCCAAGTGTCGTATCTACACGGCGCAGCTTGGCAAAAGAGAACACAGGCACTTTTACAGATACAAAGTCATCCTCTGGCCATAGGCCCGTTTCATATCCCATATCGGTAAGCTTCTCGCCAAGAATAACACGCGTCGCGACATTCGCCATCGGAATTCGGGTTACTTTGCTTAAGAATGGCACGGTTCTGGACGAACGCGGATTCACCTCAATCACATAAGGCTGATCTTGATAAATAACGAATTGGATATTAAGCAAACCGACGATTTCCAAACCTCTGGCAATTTTCGTCGTAATCTCAATGATTTGCTGCTTGATGGAATCCGAAACCGTTTGTGTTGGGTACACAGCAATCGAGTCACCTGAGTGCACACCGGCTCTTTCAATATGCTCCATAATACCAGGGATGACGACGGTCTCCTTATCGCAGATCGCATCGACTTCCACTTCTTTACCCAGCATATAACGGTCAATCAATACCGGATGCTCAGGGTTGATTTTTACGGCATACTCCATGTAGCTCAATAGCTCATCATCGGAATAGACGATTTCCATCGCGCGGCCACCCAGTACATAAGATGGACGAACCAATACCGGGTAACCATGGATCGCAGCCATACCTACTGCCTGGTCAACTGATGTTACTGTACCGCCCGGAGGCTGAGCGATATTCAATCCACGAAGCAGCGCTTCGAATTTCTTGCGATCCTCTGCTGCATCGATGTTTTCCAGATCGGTACCAAGAATGCGTACGCCTGCTTTGGATAATGGTGCAGCCAGGTTGATCGCAGTTTGACCGCCGAATTGAACGATAACGCCGATTGGCTGCTCGCGCTCAATAACGTTCATAACATCCTCGAAGAATAAAGGCTCGAAGTACAAGCGATCGGAAGTATTAAAATCGGTTGACACGGTTTCTGGATTGTTATTGATGATTACAGCTTCGTACCCAGCAGCTTGAATTGCCCATACCGCATGCACTGTGGAGTAATCGAATTCGATACCTTGTCCGATACGGATTGGACCGGAACCCAATACAACAACCTTTTGTTTTGTAGCTTCCTTGACTTCATCTTCAGTCTCATAGGTAGAGTAGTAGTAAGGCGTAGTGGCTTCGAATTCAGCAGCACACGTATCTACCATTTTGTATACGGGCTTCAGACCAATGCTTAAGCGGTAAGCACGAATTTCGGACTCATTCGTAAATTTCAAGCCGCTGTTAGCTGCTGTGCGAATTTCAGCGATAGCACGATCTGTAAAGCCTTTGCGTTTGGCTTCACGCAGAACCTCATCACTTAGCTCAGGCTCAGCGATCTGCTTTTCGAACAGGATCATACCTTCCAGCTTGTTCAGGAACCACCAGTCGATTTTCGTCAAATCCTGAATTTGCTGTAACGTATAACCGCGGCGGAATGCTTCTGCGATCAGGAACATCCGTTCGTCATCGGGTTTTACCAAGCGCGTTTCCAACGTT
The DNA here is from genome assembly GCF_001956045.1 of Paenibacillus sp. FSL H7-0331. The sequence goes on from NZ_MRTH01000001.1 coordinate 78,006, forward strand.
TCTTGATCGAGCAAGTCGGTTTCCTTAAGGAACAGACGGTGAACGCCAATTTCCAATGAACGGATCGCTTTATGAATCGATTCCTCGAAAGTACGACCGATAGCCATAACCTCGCCGGTAGCTTTCATTTGCGTACCCAGCTTACGATTGGCTGATGTAAATTTATCAAACGGCCAGCGTGGGATCTTCGATACGATATAATCCAGTGTTGGCTCGAAGCAAGCGTAAGTTTGACCCGTTACCGGGTTCATAATTTCGTCCAAGGTGTAACCGATAGCGATTTTGGCAGCCATTTTGGCAATCGGGTAGCCGGTTGCTTTGGAAGCCAGAGCGGATGAACGGCTTACACGTGGATTTACTTCAATTACATAATATTGATAGCTGAAAGGATCAAGTGCGAACTGAACGTTACAGCCACCTTCAATATTCAGTGCGCGAATAATTTTCAACGATGCGGAACGCAGCATTTGATATTCACGATCAGATAATGTTTGGCTCGGTGCAACAACGATGCTGTCCCCTGTATGAACGCCAACCGGATCGAAGTTTTCCATGTTGCAGACAACGATACAGTTATCGTTCGCATCACGCATTACCTCGTATTCAACTTCCTTCATACCTGCGATGCTTTTCTCAACCAGACATTGTCCAATTGGACTGTAACGGATTCCTGAAGCTACGGTCTCCACCAGTTCTTCCATGTCGGCGCAAATGCCTCCACCTGTTCCACCCAGTGTATATGCAGGACGAACAATTAATGGAAACCCGATTTCATTCGCAAAATCAACAGCTTCTTCAACAGTCGTTACGATAACACTATCCGGAACGGGCTGCTCTAATTCTCTCATCAGATCACGAAACAGGTCACGATCCTCGGCTTTTTCGATAGCTGTTAATTGTGTTCCCAGCAGCTTGACATTTTCACGCTCCAGCACACCTGCACGAGCCAAAGCAACGGCCATATTCAGACCTGTTTGACCACCAAGTGTTGGAAGCAAACCGTCCGGACGTTCCTGGCGAATAATTTGCGTAACAAACTCCAGTGTGATGGGCTCGATGTATACTTTGTCTGCCATGTTCGTGTCAGTCATGATCGTCGCTGGGTTGCTGTTGATCAGGACGACCTCCATGCCTTCTTCCTTCAATGCCTGACAAGCTTGTGTTCCTGCGTAGTCAAACTCAGCTGCTTGTCCAATGACAATCGGACCGGAACCGATCACTAATATTTTTTTGAGGCTATTATTTTTTGGCATAGTCTAGTTCTCCTTTTGCTGCAGGTCCGGAAGCACCGGCTGCTTGTAATCCTAGCTTGGAAGCCGCAGAAATTTGCGCTTGTCTAGGGAGCTGCGGACGATCCGCTTTGAACTGGCGTATTTGCTGGATAAAATCATCGAACAAATAGCTGGAGTCAAAAGGACCCGGGGACGCTTCAGGGTGATACTGTACGGAAAAAGCAGGATACTTGGTGTGCTTCAAGCCTTCGATAGTACCATCATTGTTATTGATATGTGTCACTTCAAGCTCCGTATTTGCAACGGATTCATCTTTAACGGTATAGCCATGGTTTTGCGATGTGATGTAACAACGATTGCTTTGCAGATCCTTAACCGGATGGTTACCGCCGCGATGTCCGAATTTCAGCTTGTCCGTGTCAGCGCCGCAAGCAAGAGCGAACAACTGATGGCCTAAGCAAATACCGAAAATCGGGAATTCACCAAGCAAATCAGCGATCATGGATACGGCATGCGGAACATCCTTTGGATCCCCAGGGCCATTGGACAATAGGATGCCATCCGGTCCCAAACGGCGAATTTGTTCAGCTGTTGTATCATGAGGTACGACGACAACGTCGCAATCACGTTTAACCAAATCACGAAGAATTCCGCTTTTGGAGCCAAAGTCAACCAGCACAACCCGTTCTTTGGGTCCTGGAATGCTGAACACGCTTTTGGTTGAAACTCTGGAAACCTGATCATTCATTAATGAGCTGCCTGTTAATTGCTCCATCAGTTCAGCAACTGATTTCGTAGAAGTCGTCAGCATGGCTTTCATAACTCCATGATGGCGAATCCGGCGAGTCAGCATCCGGGTATCGATATCGCTGATGCCGATAATTCCGTATTCTTTGAGCAAGCTGTCCAGTGAATATTCCGCTCTCCAGTTGCTTGGAACCACTTCATGCTCACGTACGACGAAGCCATGGATAAATGGACGAATCGACTCGAAATCATCACGTGCCATACCATAGTTACCTATCAACGGGTACGTCATCGTTACAATTTGTCCACAATAGGAGGGGTCTGAAAGAACCTCCTGATAACCTGTCATACCTGTATTAAAAACGACCTCGCCAACCGAGTCGCCCTCACTTCCAAAGCCTTTGCCTGTAAATAATGTACCGTCTTCCAACAATAATCTTGCCTGCATCGATTTCAACTCCTTATCTACTTGATTCCAACTCTTTAAGTGGTAACTCTGTAATTAACCTGTTTATTGTAGAATTGGCTTCATCGCCAATCGCTCCGTTTATGCTTCTGACCAAACGACCTTGCCGCCAACCATCGTATGCGTCGGCCAGCCTTGCAAGCTCCAGCCTATGAAAGGTGTATTGTGTCCTTTGGATAGGAAATCCGCCGCGTAGACCGCTTGTTCCTTATTCAAATCAATAATTGTAATATCTGCTACTTTACCTGCTTCCAACCAGCCTTGTGATAAACCGAAAACTTGTGCTGGCAAGGAGGTCATTTTGTCCACCAAAAATTGCAGTGTCCATTGTCCTGTTGCAACAAACTTGGTATAGAGCAGCGGGAATGCCGTTTCGAATCCGACAATTCCGAAAGGAGCCAAATCAACACCCTTCGCTTTCTCTTCAGCACTGTGAGGTGCATGATCGGTTACGATAATATCGATAGTTCCATCCAGCAAACCTTCGATACAAGCTTGTACATCTCTTGGCGTACGCAGCGGCGGATTCATTTTCCAATTGGCATCGTCCAGACCCGGGATATCTTCATCGGACAGCAGCAGGTGATGCGGACAAACCTCAGCTGTCACCTTAATGCCAAATTGCTTGGCATGGCGAATCAATCGAACCGATTGCTCCGTACTGACATGACATACGTGGTAATGTGCACCCGTTGCTTCTGACAGAAGAACATCGCGGCCTACATGAATCGCTTCTGATTCATTAGGGATTCCTTTTAAGCCGTGTTTGCGGGAAAATGCACCTTCGCTCGCCCATGCTCCCACTGTCAACGTGTCGTCCTCGCAGTGTGCGATAATCGGCAGTCCAATGGATGCAGCCTTCGTCATGGCATCCTTCATCATTTGCGCGTTTTGTACGCCTACACCATCATCTGTAAATCCGATAGCTCCCGCTTCCTTCAAAGCATCGAAGTCGGTCAGCTCGCGCCCCAGCTCATTTTTGGTAATACAAACATAAGGAAGCACGCGTATAATGCCTTCATTCTCAGCTTTATCCAACACATATTTGACCGTTTCTACGGTATCGATAACAGGCCGTGTGTTTGGCATGCAGGCTATCGTTGTAAAGCCCCCACGAGCAGCTGAGCGTGTTCCACTCGCAATCGTCTCTTTATATTCAAAGCCTGGCTCACGAAGATGCACATGCATGTCGATCAAGCCTGCTGTAACCAGCTTGCCTGCCGCGTCAATTACTTCGTGCCCTGCGGTATCTGGCAATGTATCTCCTGCTTCGATAATCTGTTCAATCAGCTGACCTTCTACCAATATATGACGTTTTGCAAGCTCATTACCCGAAGCTACCGTCTGTGCATTCAATATCCAAATTCCCATAATGGCCTCCCTGTAATTAAAGTTTATGAAGCTTAGCTCAGTGCCCGCTCAATGACTGCCATTCTTATAGGTACACCATTTCCCATTTGTTCAAAAATTCTTGATCTTCCGCATTCCACCAACTCGTCATCAATCTCTACATTCCGATTAATCGGCGCAGGATGCATAATGATCGCATGAGCTGCCATCGAAGCCTCGCGCTTTACAGTCATTCCGTAGGCTTCTCTGTAATCTTCCTGGGACTTGAACAACCCCTCTTCATGACGCTCCAATTGAACCCTGAGCATCATCACTACATCGCCTTTTATCGCTTCCTCCATGCTCACATAAGGGGCATGAGCAGCAAGCTCTGGCGCTTGCATCACTTGCGGAGCACAAAAGCTGACGTTGGCTCCAAGAGTCTTCAGCGCCCACAAATTCGAACGTGCAACCCGACTATGTAAAATATCCCCTATAATCGATACATTCAGCCCGCGCAGCTCACCAAAATGCTTACGCATTGTATACAGATCAAGCAAAGCCTGAGTGGGATGCTCGCTGTTGCCGTCTCCCGCATTGATTAAAGGCACTTTAATCTTTTGTGCAATCTCAGCAAGCAGTCCATTAGGTTTCATACGAATCACGCCTGCATCAATACCCATGGATTCCAAAGTTTTGACCGTATCGTAGATCGATTCGCCCTTTTGAACACTGGACACAGCAGCAGCAAAGTTCAACACTTCCGCACCAAGTCGTTTCTCGGCAACCTCGAAGGAGAATCTGGTTCTTGTACTGTTTTCAAAAAACATATTGGCAACAAACTTGCCATTTAAATGATTTGACAGCTTGGTGGGAGCTTGCTCCCAATATGCAGCCCGATCCAGTATGGATGTAATTTCTTCAGCGCTCATACCTTGTGTGCCGAGCAAATGCTTATGTGATGCTACCTGAAGCTGAGTCATCTCTGCTGCCTCCTCTGTTGAGTAATAACTACCTGATCGACCCCATCGACTTCATGAAGCAGTACTTCAATCGTTTCCAATCGCGAAGTCGGAATGTTCTTGCCTACGTAATCAGGACGGATCGGAAGCTCACGATGTCCACGATCTACCAGCACGGCGAGTTGTATCATCTGCGGCCGTCCCATATCCATCAGCGCATCCATTGCCGCTCTCACCGTTCTGCCTGTATACAATACATCATCGAACAGAATCAGCTTCTTATTATGAATATCAATGGCTGCAGGCGGCTCTTCGCTTGCTTTTGAATCCTGTCTGCCAGATCGGTCATCTCTGTACTTGGTAACGTCGATTTCACCGATAGGTGCCGGGACATTCTCGATTTCCAAAATATGTTCAGCAATGCGATTCGCCAAGTAAATACCTCTAGTACGAACACCGATCAACATACAGTTCTCAAAGCCTTTGTTTTTTTCCAGTATTTCGTGGGCGATCCGTGTCAATGCACGGCGCATCCCCGTTTCGTCCATGAGCACATGCTCGCGTTCTGCTTCCTGACTCAAGGTCTTCGACCTCCTGCTCCAGTGATAGACAAAATAAAAAACCTTGCTCGTTAGGGCAAGGTTTGCGGACATACGGAGATAACGGACGTTAGTAGACTTCATAATGAGACTGACCCATTAGTGCCTAATAGCCGTTGTTTCCATTCGTTCACCTTGCCAGTCTCTCTGGACTGAGTTTAAAGGTGCTTTTAAGTTACGAGTATTATCCCATGTTCGACACAATGTGTCAATAGGATGCAAAAAATGATCTTTACAAAACATATATTTCATTTATAAAAGACTTTAAGTTTTCACCAGGATGCTATGCTCGAATCCGTTCTGGGTTCGGTCCCGCCCACCAACACGCCATTAGCCATTTTCCAGATGATCTGACCGCGGCCCAAAGTAAAGGTGCCAACCGCTCTTCTTACATCATGTCCTCTGTTAGACAAAGCAAGTGCAAGATGTTCCGGCACTGTATACTCAAGTTCGATCGTTTTGTCTTGTTTCCACTGCCATCTGGGAGCATCCAGAGCAGACTGTGGATTTAATCCAAAATCTATGGTATTGCATACTACCTGCACATGACCGTGCGGCTGCATAAATCCGCCCATTACTCCGAATGGACCGACGGGCTGATTGTCCTTCGTAATAAATCCCGGAATGATCGTATGGTAGCACTTTTTACCCGGTTCGAGACGGTTGGCATCGTTATCATTCAAAGTAAACCGGCTTCCCCGGTTTTGCATGCCGATGCCTGTTCCCGGAATGACAATTCCTGAACCAAACGCAGCTGAATTACTTTGAATGTAAGAAACCATATTCCCTTCACCATCGGCAGTAGCCAAATAAACCGTATCGCCAAGCACCGGATTCCCTTTCTCCGGCTGCATCGCCGTCGGCCCAATGAGCTTCATTCTATGCCGCGCATAATCCTCAGAGAGCAACTGCTCTACCGTCACACTCATTTGATTCTCCTGTGTGATATAATTCACACCATCGGCAAAAGCAAGCTTTAAAACTTCTAACTGTGTATGATACAAGTCGACGGGACTCATTTTTGTCAGATCATAGTTTTTCAAAATATTCAAAGCCATCAATGGAATGATACCTTGGCTGTTGGGGGGCATTTCCCAAATGTCATAACCTCGATAATTGATACTAACCGGCTTGACCCATTCAGGAGAGAATGCAGCAAGATCCTCCTTGCGCAAATAACCTCCATGTAATCTTGAATACTGATCGATCTGATCGGCAAGCTCTCCCGTATAAAAGCTGGCAGCTTTCGTCTCTGCAATAAGCTGTAAGGTTCTGGCATGATCTGGTGAGCGCCACAATTCGCCTATCCCGGGAACTGAGCCGCCAGGAGCAAACGTGTCAAATAACGGTTTATACACCTCCCCGATAAATTCCCCTCGATACCTTGCAAACAATTTTGCCCAATCCGATCCAAGTGTAGGGTTGACTGCATACCCCTCTTCCGCATAACGAATAGCTGGCTCGAACAACTCAGCAAATGGCAGCTTGCCGAACTTTTCAGATAAAGCAGACCACGCTGCGGGAATTCCGGGCACGGTTACAGGAAGCCAACCATGAGAAGGCATTTTGTCGTAACCCGATTCACGTAATTTTTCGACGGAAATACTCTGAGGAGAAGGGCCGCTGGCATTTAAGCCGTGAAGCTCTCCTTGATGCCAAACCAATACGAACGCGTCACCGCCAAATCCGTTATTGGTAGGTTCTACCACTGTCAGACAAGCGGCAACCGCTATGGCTGCGTCTATGGCATTTCCGCCCTTTTTCAGCATATCCAAACCTACTTGAGCGGCAATTGGCTGAGAAGCGGCAACCATTCCTTTATTTGCGTAGATGATATTCCTTTTGGATGCATGCGGATAGTAAAGTGGATCAAAGTTCAACGTCGACAACCTCCCTACGATTGAATCCTCTAAACAGAAACATTTCAATATGGAATTGGAACTGGCTTGCCTTGCTTAACAGAGTCATAGGCAGCAAGAGCAACCGCAGCCGAATTCAATCCATCCTCACCCGTTACGGGAACCGATTTGCCCTCTTTAATAGAAAAAATAAAATTTTCAATCATATACTGGTCCATACTATCACCCCAGTAGCTCCATTTGGCTTTGGTCTCATGATTGCTGTAAATATCATTTTTCTGGGCAAAGGAATCAATCGTGATAACTCCCTTGGTTCCAATGATTTGCATACCTACGTCACCCCATGTAGGGAACGACTTGGGTCTGGACCAGCTTGTGTCAATAACAGCAAATACGCCATTTTCATACTTGACATGAACCATACCCGAATCATCAACCTGAATATTATGAAATAACGTGCCCATTTCGGCATAGACTTCCGTTGGCCGGCTGTCCAGAAACCAATTGTACAAGTCCATCAAGTGAACGGTATGATCGAGTATCGCTCCACCCCCGGACAGGGCAGGATCAATGAACCATCTGCCTGGCATCGAACCTCGATTGGTTCCTTTGATAGCGATGATATCGCCAATTTCGCCGCGTTTGACAGCTTCTCTTGCCTTAACAACGGGCGGTAAGAATCGGCAAGGGAATGCCGTCATCAGCTCCACTCCACTTTGCTTGCATACCTGTATCATTTCATGCATCTCTTCAACGCTGATCCCGAGCGGCTTTTCGCAAAGAACATGTTTGCCCGCGATCGCGGCTTCTTTGGTAATTTGGGAGTGGTATACATTCTCTGAACAAATCACAACAGCATCCAGATCCTGGTTCAACAAATCATGATAATCGGCATGATAGCTCGTATCGTTATTAATATAAGGCTCGACACGCTCCCTGACTTCGTCAGCGATAGCTGCCACAATAACATCATGTCGAGCCGTCAGCGTATGATAGTAACCAATAGCATGAGAATGGGCAAAGCTGATGATACCAACCTTAATTTTGTTCATCCCTTGGATCCTCCAATGATATTAATAGATATCAATTTTCATTCCGGTTTGTGCCGATTGTGCAGCCGCTAAAGCAATTCTCAGTGCTCTCAATGCGTCGGTAGCCGTAACTATAGATTCCGTATCGTTTTCAATACATGCCAAAAAGTGCTTCAGTTCATAGTAATACGGATTGTGAAACGCAGGGCTTTGGGGAATGGCCACTGCTGCCGGCTGATTGTCTTCTGCCGATGCTGCCTTTACGATCTTCAATGATAGGGCATCCTCACTGTTAAACCGAATGACACCCTCAGTCCCTGCAAACTCGACAGCCGTCGTGAATGGTCCGGGATATCCCCAGTGAGCCTCCAAATTGGCAATCGCTCCACCAGCAAATCGAAGTGTAACCAAGGCATAATCGTTCTGCTCCGATTGTGTCTGGAGCGCATATACCGATGTCACCTCGCCCATCACGCTGCAAAGAAAATCGATATCATGAATCATCAGATCGATAATAACGCCGCCACTTCTGTCTTTGTACCAGGCTCTTGCTCTCGCTGGATTCGAACCGATCCGTTTGGTATGGATCACGCCTACTTTACCTATGACACCTGCATCCACTTTGGCTTTGATGTCCGCATAGTTGGGAAAGAACCTTACGACATGTCCGACAAACAGCCTGACACCCTTTTCCTTGCAGGTATTAATCATCTCTACTGCGTCCTCTATCGACGGGGCTATCGGTTTTTCACAAATGATATGTTTACCGTACGCAGCCACTCTCAGCACATACTCCTTATGGAGGTAGGTGGGGAGACAAATACTCACTACATCGGGATTTTCCATGTTTATCATTTCATCGAGAGACACGTAGGCTCTTAATTGCCAATGCTCTGCCGTTTTGTTAACTTCAATCTCGTTATTGTCGCAAATAGCGACCAATTCCACACCTGGCATGGCTGCCAGATTTTCAATATGGCTTTTGCCCATCGTTCCGCAACCGACTACGGCAACTCTCATTCTTGGTTCCTCCTGAGGATTGGATTCCGGAAGCCCGCAATCTCAGGCTCCCGGGTTTGTATAAGGATGAAGGATGTCAGCTTTTATTTTTTTACGTTGCTATCATACCACTTCGTTGCTTCCTGAATAATTTGATCGCCCCCGCGCTTCTTCCAATCCTCAACGAATTTATCAAAATAATCAACGCTTTCTGTTCCTATGATGATTTTTGCTGCTGTCTCCATCCATAGCCCGTTTTTGGCAAGCTCGGGATGTGATTGCATCGTAGGAGGAAGCGGCATATCGATCCCATCATTTTTGCGTCCTTCAGCATTGGCAACATCCAGAGCTGCCGATATGAGTTCCCCTTCATTACGTCCCTTCATGAATACTTTGTTATCCACATAGGAAGGACCCGTTATCCGAATAAATTTTAAGTGCATGTTTTCCTTGTTGATCCCGTCTGGTGTTGTCGGATATTTATACGCAATTTTGCCGTTATTGATCGTGTAATCTTCGCCTTCCAAACCATACGTCATGAATTGTTCAGCTTGATCCGAATAGAACCAATCCAAAAATTTCATAACGGCTTCCGCATTTTTACTTGATTTGGGGATCGCAAACGCGGAACCAATCGAAGATGCAATACTGGTGCCCCCCTTGCCATCCGGACCGATCGGAGCCGGAATAACGAGAATTTCCGCTTTTGGATCGCCTTGCCTTACTTCAGTTAGCCATTTGTCCGGGTAGCTGGGATCATGCATCCACATTCCCACACGCGCGGCTCCTTTAATTTTCGCATCCCAATCCTTGCCTTCCTGTACAAAAATCTCATTGTCGATCAGCTTTTCCTGGTAAAGCTTTTTGTACAACGCCAGCGCTTCCTTCATCTCTGGACGCACGTAGTTGGGCACGAGCTGATTGTTCACATATTTCCAGGCTCCTTGCTTGAGATCATCACCTGGACTTACATCATAAGCACCGAAGAAAAGCTCGGCAAATCGGAAATTTTTGCGGCCTGAGAATGGAATTTCGTCCGCTTTACCATTCCCATTAAGGTCGTTATCCCGGAAAGCTCTCATAACCGTTATATACTCGTCAATTGTTTTGGGCACCTTCAAACCCAGCTTGTCCAGCCAATCTTTACGTACATAGACGGCCTGGGAGTGCGTAACCTCAGTAAGGTTGGGGATGGCATAGATTTTGCCTTCTTTGCTGAGAGTTGGAGAGTTCCATACCTCTTTGGAAATTTTGGCTTTGAGGTTAGGCGCAAACTTATCAATTAAATCATTCAACTCAAGGAAAGCACCGTTGTTAACCGCAGGAGCAGCCACCGGGGTGTTGATACCTCTAATCTCCAACAGATCCGACATCTCACCTGAAGCAAGTATCAAACCAAGCTTTTGTTCAAAGTCTGGGTGAGGAATCAGCTCGAATTGAACATTCGTTCCGGATAGCTCGCGTAACTTCTTCACGTACTTGTCCTCATTAATTTTGGGAGAAGCTTCAACATAAGGAAGTGATTTCGAGCTTAAAGCAACTTTAATGGATGGTGCCGGTTTATTGACATCTGATGCTGCATTCTCCGGTTTACTGCTACAGCCGACCGCTACAGCGGTAACAAGTGTGAAACAAATTGCCATTTTGAAATTGCTCACTGATATCCCCACCTTCGATTTTTTTATGATAATTACCCTTTGACCGATCCTAGCAAGGCACCTTTGATAAAATGCTTTTGGATCATTGGATAAATTAACAGCACCGGTACTGTGGCTACAATAATCGTTGCCATTTTGATTCCTTCCACCGATAGCTGCATCCCCTGTACCATACTCCCGGCATCACTTTCCACTATAAGCTGGCGCAATTTCACCTGCAGCGTGTAGAGATCAGGGTCCCGCAAATACATAATGGCATTCATATACCCATTCCAGTAGCCCACGGCATAAAACAATCCGATAGTCATTAAAGAAGGCAGCGAAAGCGGTAAAACAATAACCCTGAAAATTTTAAATTCGCTGCAGCCATCTATCGTCGCGGCCTCGGTTAAGCCCTCAGGTATGTTTCGAAAAAAGGAGATCATGATGATCAAATTAAAAGCGCTGATCAAACCAGGTATAATCAAGGCGTTTAATGAATTAAGCATACCAAGTGATTTGATTAGCAGATAAGTAGGAATCAGAGGTGCCGGGAAAACGATCGTAATAATGATTAATATCATAATTACGGCGCGTCCCCGCAATTGCTCCTTGGATAGTCCGTATCCCATCATAGCGGTGAACAACAAGCTGACAAGCGTACCTGCCACCGTCACCCAGACTGTAATGCCAAATGATTGCCAGATCGCCGCATTGCGCAGCACGGAAGCGTAATTATCCAGCGTAAAATTGACCGGAAATATGGTTACCTTCCCCTGGAGGATTGCCTGTCCACTGCTGAACGAGCCCGCCAATATATTTAAAAACGGGATTAACATGAGAAGTCCTACACCAATGAGCACGAAACCGTTAATATAGGGAAACCACTGCAGCCTCTTGTTCATTGCACTCACCTTCCTTTAAAAAAGGGATTGGCCGGTAAGCTTCTTGCTTATCCGGTTGAAGCCAAGAATCAAAATCAAACCGACAACAGATTTAAAGATGCCAATCGCGGTTGTGTAGCTGTATTGCCCACCCAGCAGCCCGATACTATAAATATACGTATCCAGAATCTGACCCTTGGCAGTCACTATCGGATTAAGGAGGATATATACCTGCTCAAAGCCCAAATCCAATATATGACCAATTCGGATCAACAGCAGTACCATGATCGTCGGCAGCAGCGCCGGGAGTGTGATACTGATTATCTTTCTGAGCCTGCCTGCGCCATCCACATCAGCAGCTTCATACAATTCCGGATTAATACTCGCAAGTGCAGCCAAATATATAATGGTGTTCCAGCCAACTTCTTTCCAGATGCCGGACCATACGACAATCGACCGGAAATATTCAGGCTTTTGCATAAAAAAGATGCGCTCAAATCCAAAAAAATTAAGCAAATCGTTAACAATGCCATAATTCGGAGACAGGACATTAATGACCAGACCCCCTACAATAACCCACGATAGAAAATGAGGAAGATACATAATCGTTTGAATGCTGCGTTTAAACCACATTTTCCTCACTTCATTGAGCAGGATTGCTAGCAGAACTGGTGCAGGGAAGCCAAATACCAATTGATACATGCTGATGAGGATAGTGTTCGTGAGTATATTGAGAAACTCGGGATACGTGAATAAGGTCTCAAAATGCTTAAATCCTACAAATGGGCTTTTCCAAATACCTGTATACAAGTTATAATCTTGAAAAGCAATGATGCTGCCCGATATGGGGATGTACTTAAAAAGAATAAAATAGATAAAGCCCGGAATGATCATGGCGTAGATTTGCCAATACTTGATCCAATAACGGCTCCGCGAACGGTTTCGTGTCTGGCTTTCAGTTAGCTTTACAGGCGGCGAGTGTGTATTCATGACCTTCCTCCAGTATTAGATTTTATCTCATTTTAAGCGGTTACATTTAAATCGTACATGTCATTTCCTGCTAAACCTGTGTTTTTTCAAGTTCAAACTTTTTTCATGTCAGTTAATCCTACATAATAAAAATAAATGAATTGACATCGAAATCAGAGTATCACAGAATAATAGCTACTACGTTAAAGGGGTGTTGACTTGCGAACCAATTTAATTATTTTGTTTATTGTTTTTCTTTGTCTACCCTTACTTGTGTTAAGCAAGATCTGGTACGACAAAACGACGGATTCCATCGAGCACTCAGCCAAGTTATTTAATGAACAAATTGTTAGACAAATGAATGGGCAGTTGAACGCTTATTTTTCTGATTTGGAAAGATCAACGCTTCCATTAATTGCACATCCGCTTATTAAGGAATTCATGTCGATTACCGAGAATGAGGCCTATAACCGCTTTGTCGTTACCCGCAAGATCGAGAGTGAGCTGTTTCAACAAGTAGTTTTTGGACGACCAGAAATCTTTTCCTTCACTCTTTATTCAGAAAATGGACTTCACGTCTCCAACCAAGGAGCCTATTTAAGTGATGATAATTATGAAACCTATATGCAGTTATCCAATCGAGCCAACTTCAATGTGATGGGCATTCGCTGGATCAACAATACACCACTGTTGACCATAACCCGCAAGTTTACAGATACGACTCATTACCAGACCTCAGGATTATTGGTTATCAATCTCCGATTGAACGAGATTTGGAATATTGTGAATCAGGTTCAGCTGGGAAATACCGGGTCGATTTGGATAGCCGACTCCAACAACCGAATTATTTATGACCGTGATCTGGACAAGCTTGGTTCCCAAATACCGGATTGGTTTACAACCCAAGCTTATGGACTGCAAGAAAATGATACGTTTATTCATAAAGAAAACAAAACAGATACGATGGTAATTTTTAACAAATCGACTTACACCGATTGGTCTATCGTCTCGGAAGTGCCTATCCAGGAGCTGAATGCGGATTTAATTGAGCTCAGAAATGTGACGATATGGGCTGCACTCATGCTGACTCTCGTCGCAAGCTTTATCATTGGCGGCTACTCTTTGTACATAACAGGCTCCTTAAGCAAGCTGGAGAAATTGATGCGTCAAGTTCAGGATGGGAATTTAGCTATTAATGCCCCACTACGTCGCGGCAAGGAACTGAAAAGCCTGTACAGCGGGTTCAACCAGATGGTTTGGGAATTGCGCCGACTTATTGAGGAAGTTCATACCTCACAGCTTCGAGAAAAAGAACTGCTGCTGAAACAAAAAGAATCCATGCTTCGTGCTCTCCAATCACAAATTAACCCGCATTTTCTATACAACACCCTTGAGATGATCAACTCCTACGCCATTCTCGAAGGCTTTAAGCCCATTAGCAGGATGGCTACCGCCTTAGCCGATATGTTTCGTTTCTGTATGAAGGATTCTATGTATGTCATACCTTTGCAGGATGAGATGGACCATGTTCGTACCTATTTGGACATCCAGAAAGAACGTTTTTCCGATTTGCAGGTAGATATCCATTTAGAGCAGGAAGAAGGCTATCATCGCGTTTTCACAGCCCGTCTGACGCTCCAGCCTTTAATTGAAAATTGCTTTATTCATGGATATGAGGAACATTTATTGAGGCCTTCTTATATCGGAGTTTTTGGACAACGTGTCCATGACAAATACATCATTCGAATCGTTGATCATGGGAAAGGCATGCCTCCGCATATCTTGAGGGCTTACAATTCCGCATTTAAAGCCGTAGATATTGACAGCATCTCTCAAAGAAATCAGCTTTCTGACGAAGAAAAACAACATGTGGGACTGATGAATGTTCATGCGAGGATACGGCTGTTATTCGGTGTTCATTTCGGCCTTTATATCACACAATCGGACGATAGTGGGACCATAATCACACTGACTTTCCCCCTGAACATCTCAGCAGCTGTGTATTCGAAGGAGGATCCGTTATGTACAGCGTAATGATTGTAGATGATGAGCAATTGATTCGTAGAAGCTTGTACAAAATGATATCTGAGAGTCCTATCGGCTTTACTGTGGTTGGTGAAGCAGAAGACGGACTGGCAGCTTTTGAGCAAGCATGCTCCTTAACCCCCGATCTCATTTTGACGGACATTAAGATGCCAGTTATGGGAGGTATGGACTTTATCAGGAACTCCCGAACAGCCAATCTGGATTGCCAGTTTATTGTTCTATCAGGCTATGGAGAATTTGAGTTAGCTCAGGAAGCTTTACGTTACGGTGTGGCCGATTATTTATTAAAACCGATACGACCCGAACAATTGGAATTTACTCTAGTTAAGATGAAAACAGCTCTGGACCATAAACGCAACGCCTGGATGGACTATGATCTATGGCTCGTATACTATCCGAATGCAGCGAAACGCATGGCCGATTGTATCTGGCATATGGACGAGATCGGTATCCATCATGAACTATCACAATTTTACGCTCAATGGATCGAAGGTGCTCATAAGTACCCAAGCTGTAAAGATCGATGTGTGGAATATGTAAGCTGGGTGTTAAAAAATCTGCAAAATTATGGTGGTGCTGAACTGAATCAACCGAATCTGTATGCACTTCGTTCAGCCAAAAATGGTGACACGATCCACAAACTCACGGAGTCCCTGCTTACGGAATGGATGAATGTGATCCGAACCAAACGAAACCACGGCGCTTATCATACGATTAAACAAGCTGCTGCGTTTATGGAAAAGAATTATATGGATAAGGAGCTTTCCTTACAAAGTGTGGCCGATTACGTTCGATTATCGCCATCTTATGTCAGTCAAATTTTTAAAGAAGCTATGGGAGCCTCCTTCGTACAATATTTGATTCAGATTAGAATGGAGCAATCCAAATGCCTGCTGTCCAATCCCCACTCCAAAACCTATGAGGTTGCTGAAGCGGTAGGCTACGAGGATTATCCCCATTTCACCAAAACTTTCAAAAAGTATTATGGTATCAGTCCACGCGAGTTCCGAAACAGACAAGGTTTGGAGTAATCCCGTCGTAATTTGTCAGTCTAAATATTGCTTGAACATAGCTTTTATGCTATAAAGATTAAGAGAGATTTTACCCGTGTCATGAATGATTACACGGTACACG
The DNA here is from genome assembly GCF_001956045.1 of Paenibacillus sp. FSL H7-0331. The sequence continues at coordinate 93,900 of NZ_MRTH01000001.1, forward strand.
ATATAGGGAGTTGGAATGTGAATGACTGAGATGAACACTTTAGAGATTATTCAATTTATTAAAAACAGCGTAAAGAAAACACCGGTTAAGGTATATGTAAAAGGTGATTTGGAATCCATCGATTTTGGTTCCGAGATTCAATCCTTTATATCCGGCAAAAGCGGTGTACTTTTCGGTGAGTGGACTGAAGTAAAACGTGTGTTAGACGAAAACCAAAGCCGTATTGAAGATTATGTGGTTGAGAATGACCGTCGTAATTCGGCAATCCCAATGCTTGACCTTAAAGGCATTAACGCACGTATTGAGCCAGGCGCAGTCATTCGTGATAAAGTATCTATCGGCGACAATGCAATTATCATGATGGGGGCTTCCATTAATATCGGTGCATCTATCGGTGCAGGTACCATGATTGATATGAATGTAGTCGTTGGGGGCCGCGCGGTTATTGGAGCTATGTGTCATATTGGTGCAGGTTCGGTCGTTGCTGGTGTTATTGAGCCTCCTTCCGCTCAACCCGTAGTCATTGAAGACGACGTGTTGATTGGTGCCAATGCCGTTATCCTAGAAGGTGTTCGTATTGGTAAAGGTTCGGTCGTTGCTGCAGGTGCTATCGTTACTCAGGACGTTGCCGAGTATACGGTTGTGGCTGGGGCACCAGCTCGAGTTATCAAAATGGTGGATGCCAAAACAAAATCCAAAACCGAAATTTTGCAAGACCTCCGCACCCTTTAAGGTGCTTGGCTTAACGCTCGGCGTATATCGCCGGGCTTTTTTTACACTTCATTACCTGTTAGGAGGACTGACCACTCAATGACACATTCGACTTCGAGCATTAGCGCGGCACCAAGTCCATTTGTAGAAATCCGCAGACAATTGCATCAAATTCCAGAGCCAGGCTTTGCCGAGTTTAAAACTCAGCAGTTTCTGCTGAATTATCTTCATTCTCTTCCACAGGAGCGACTCGAAATCCGGACCTGGCGGACAGGTATAATCGTGAATGTAAAAGGAACCTCCCCCAAACGTCGCTTTGGCTACAGAGCTGATATGGATGGTCTGCCTATCTTGGAAGATACCAGCTATGAATTTCGGTCCAGCCATCCTGGTTATATGCATGCTTGCGGACATGATGTTCATATGTCGATCGGGCTAGGTATTTTGACCCGGATTGTACAGAATCCGATCAGGGACGATATCACGTTTATTTTTCAACCAGCGGAAGAAGGTCCTGGCGGAGCACAGCCTATGCTTGAATGTGTGGAACTGCAGGATTGGATGCCTGACCAAATCGTAGCCCTCCATATTGCCCCCGAATATCCGGTTGGCACGATCGCTACAAAGCCGGGTATTTTATTTGCCAATACATCCGAACTGTTCATAGACCTTACTGGTAAAGGTGGACATGCTGCTTACCCTCACCTTGCCAATGATATGGTGATTACAGCCTGCCAGTTGGTTTCACAGCTGCAAACTATTATTTCACGCAATGTGAATCCACTCGATTCTGCTGTTATTACGATTGGTAAAATTGAAGGCGGTACGAAGCAAAATATTATCGCCGAGAAGTCACGTCTGGAAGGAACCATTCGTACCTTATCCGCTGCAACGATGCTGCTAATCAAATCGCGTATTGAAGCGCTGGCCGACGGTATGGAAACCGCCTATGACTGCAAGGTTGATATAGATTACGGAGCTAATTATTTGCAGGTATTCAACCATGCAGAAACTACCCAAGCATTTATGGACTGGGTTCGCGAAACAGATACTATGAAGGTAATCGAATGCACAGAGGCTATGACCGGTGAGGATTTCGGTTATTTTCTGGAGAAAATTCCTGGCTTTATGTTTTGGCTCGGGGTGGATACGCCTTACGGTCTGCATCATTCCAAAATCGAACCCAATGAGCACGCCATCGATCTCGCGATTGAGCTAATTGGCAGCTACTTCAGGTGGTTATCGGAGCAAGATTAAATAAGAAACAACAATAAAGCTCCTTACACCTTAACCGGTACAAGGAGCTTTATTGTTTACAATTTGCGAACAAAATCTTCCATGCGATCTAGCGCTTGTTCCAAAACTCGCCTACTATAAGCATAGGATATCCGGATGTAGCCTTCTCCATAGATGGAAAATGCATCACCTGGCACAACAGCAACCTTATGCTCATTCAACAACCTCATTGTAAAATCCATCGAGGATAGCTTAAACCTTTCTATTGATGGAAATAAATAAAAAGCTCCCTCCGGCTTTTCCAGTTCGAATCCCATCTGCAGTAAGCGATTGTACACATAGTCTCTACGCTGCATATAAGCTTCCTTCATAGGCAATGCATCATCCACACCGTTCGTCAGCGCCTCCAGCGCCGCATATTGGCTGATCGAGCTTGCACATGTCACATTGTACTGGTGCACTTTAACCATATGCTTAGCCACATACTCCGGTGCAAAAACGAATCCGATCCGCCATCCGGTCATCGAGTGCGATTTGGACAATCCATTAATGACAATCGTTTTCTCACGCATGGAAGGAATCGTTGCGATAGAGACATGGGGCTGATCGTAAATCAGCTCGCTATAAATTTCATCGGAAATGACAAATATCGATTTTTGCTCCAACAGACTTGCGATATCTGCGAGCTCCTGACCACTCACAACCCGTCCCGTTGGATTGGATGGATAACATAAAATGATGCAACGGGTTTTGTCTGTAATGTGAGGCTCTATCAGCTCGGCTGTCAGTTTAAAGCCATTACTTCGCGTATCGACATAAATCGGTACGCCTCCGCACAATCGAATCAAGGGCTCATAACCTGGATATATCGGCCCAGGAATCAATACTTCACTGCCTGGCTCCAGGATCGTCCTTAACGTAATATCCAGTGCCTGACTTGCCCCTGTCGTGACGATAACTTCTGATTCCGGTGCATAGTGCATCTCATATTTATTCCGTACAAAAGCAGCAGCTGCCTGGCGAAGCTCCAGAAGCCCTGGGTTTGCCGTGTAAGTCGTTTTATGTGCATCGATTGCCAGTTTGGCGGCCTGCAATATATGATCAGGTGTCGGAAAATCCGGCTGACCGATGGTTAAAGAAAGTGCATCCGGAAACTGACTAACCAGATTAGCGATTTTTCGGATTCCCGATATTTGAATATCCTTCACACCGGGATTGATCAAATGTTCCATTGTCGGTTCCCCAATCTTTAGCGATTTTTCAATATGTGGATCAAATGCTGCATATCCGTAGGAATTTCCGCTTCAAACTGCAAATGCTCCCCGGTTCTCGGGTGTGTGAAGCCAAGTATGGCGGCATGCAGCGCTTGTCCATCCATCGTTGCGCCTTTGCCGCGGGAAGGTCCGTATGCCGGATCTCCTACTAGGGGATGCCCTATAAACTTCATGTGCACACGAATTTGATGGGTTCTGCCGGTTTCAAGCCTGAGCTCCAGCAAGGTATGATCACCATAGCGTTCAAGCACAGCAAAATGCGTTACCGCCTTCTTACTGTTGCGCTCTGTTACGGTATACAATTTACGATCGAACGGGTCCCGGCCTATTGGTGCATCTACCGTACCTTGCTCATGAGTCACATTCCCGTGTACAACAGCCAAATATTTTCTGACCACCGTATGTTCCTTCAGTTGCGCGGCCAATGATTGGTGAGCTGAATCATTTTTGGCAGCCATCAGCAATCCCGAGGTATCTTTATCAATTCGATGGACGATCCCAGGGCGCATCACCCCATTAATTCCGGATAAATCTTGACAATGGTACAGCAGTGCGTTAACCAATGTACCGCTATAATGGCCAGGAGCTGGATGAACAACAAGCCCTCTTGGTTTATTGATGACAATCATGTCCCCATCCTCATAAACCACTTCAAGCGGAATGTTCTCGGCTGTCAGATTCAATTCTTCCGGTTCAGGTGTAAGCAGCTCCAGTTGGTCGCCTGCCGACAGCTTATAATTCGCCTTAACAGGTGCACCATTGACTTTCAGATGGCCGTCCTTGATCCATTGCTGGACCAGACTGCGGGATACGTCCTCATCCGATGCTTCAGCCACGAATTTATCAACCCGTTCACCTTGATCCTGAGCCTCTGCAATCCATTCTTTCCGATTCTCCAATTCTTCTTGTTCAGAAACAGACATAAGATTACGCGCCTCTCTTTTCTTTTCTCCAGCTGATGATGGAATCGATAAAAATGAGTGCTACACCAATGCAGATCGCTGAATCCGCAATATTAAAAATCGGATACGTATAGTCAACAGGGCTGCCAAAACCATTAAATTGGAAACGAAATTTCAGAAAGTCGACCACTTCACCAAACAAAGCCCGATCAACAAAGTTCCCCAATGCTCCACCCAATAGCAGGCTTAGTGCAACGGGTAGCAGCTTTTTACCCTCTTTATAGCTTTTGCGAAGATAAATAATAATACCAGCTGCAACCACCAACGTGATCACAATAAAAAACCACCGTTGGTCCTGCATAATGCCAAAAGCAGCACCCCGATTCCGGTGTGACGTAATTTGAAAAAATTCACCAATAACCGAAACCGCTTCATTCAATTCAAGCCGATTCACAATCAGCCATTTGGTAACCTGATCTAAGATCAGTACCACTAACGCATATAAATAATATCTCAACGTTACAGCTCCTTTTTCGCTTCCTGCTCCTGATTTACGCCTTAGACCCATGATTTACCTATGTAAAAAACTTCGTTTCTGCAAAAAATAGCAGCAATGCTTTCAAAGGAGGCGTACTTGATGACTCATGATCCTCATCCAATTAGCTCTCAGCAATTGCAATCGTTACGCTCAATTTTACTTGAAGAAAAACAATGGCTGGAGAAAGAGAGAGAAAGCAACAGCCATTTTGGTCTCTCCGACTCCCTTCGTGATCAGACGGGTGAGCTATCCACTAATGATAACCATCCTGCCGATTTAGGGTCAGAAATGTTTGAACGCAGTAAAGATATAGCTTTAAACGTTAACCTGGAAAGTCATTTTACCCAAGTTGCAGAAGCACTGGAACGAATCGACAAGGGTCAATATGGCATCTGCCAGAGCTGTGGCGCTCCTATCTCTTTTGAACGACTAGAGGCTGTGCCTACTACCTTATATTGCAAAAAACACGTTCCTGATGCTCCTGACATGGAATATCGTCCAGTTGAAGAAGATATTCTGGCCCCGCCATTCGGCAGAACGAGTCTGGACGAAGTGGATAAAGAAACCGAATTTGACGGCGAAGATGCCTGGCAAATCGTTGAAAGCTGGGGCAGCTCCAATTCACCAGCTATGGCAGACAACCCCAACATTTCTAATAACTATAACGATATGGAAATTGAAGCTGACGAACAGGTTGGCTACGTGGAGGCTTTTGAAAGCTTTTTGGCAACGGATATATATGGTCAACACGTTACTTTGATCAGAAATCGAGCTTATAACGAGTATATCCACAACAATGAAGGCGAAGGTTTGCTAGAGCTTGACCCGCAGGATGCCGAAGATGATACGTATACGGATCTTACTTAGCTAATAGGTTCTTCCCTCCAATTGATATTGGACATGCTTGATGATATCAGCTATATAGTCTCCGATTATAGGTAAATTCAAGGCCCCCAACAATTGAAGAACATACAGAATCGTCGTAGCAAACACAGTAAAGCCAATCGCGATCCCGACACCTCTTGCTAAACCAGCCAGTAAATTCGAGAAAATGAGCTTACGCGGACTGTTGAGCAGATCCACATAATCGGCAATTTGGGTTCGTTCCATCTGATTTGCAATCTTGGTCACTTGCTGGTGGATACTTTCCATCAGCTTCCGATCCGGCAATGTTTGATGTCCGCTCAAACCCATTCCTCCAGACTTTCTTATGAGACTCATCCCGTTGGCAGAGTTGTTTTCCTGCTGCCGGGATGAGTCCATTTTCTAATTATACCTCTGCCCTTAGCTTGATAACTTCCGCGCAGCGTTTGCACAAGGTCGGATGTTTCGCATCCAAACCCACATCCTTGGTAACATTCCAGCAGCGCTCACATTTTTCACCTTCAGCTATTTTCACCTGTACAGACAACCCTTTGGATGAACGAGCACCCTCTGGTGCCGTCGTTCCAGCCTCATGGACCTCAACGGCAGAAACAATAAACAATTGCTCCAATTGCTCTAAACCGGCTATCAGCTGCGCTTGCTCCGCATTTGGATATAAATGAACGGCTGCACCGAGCGAATTCCCGATCATTTTTTCCTTACGTGCATCCTCCAAAGCCTTCAGAACATCATCACGAACAACGATAAACTGCTCCCACTTGGATTCCATCTTTTCATCGAACAGCGTCGTATCCACTTCCGGCAGCTCGCTTAGTTGAATGCTGTCCAACTCAGTACCTGGAATGTACTTCCATACTTCATCCGCGGTATGCGGCAAAATCGGAGCAATTAACTTAGTTATTACCGTCAAGGCATCATATAATACGGTTTGTGCTGCTTTTCTACCCGAATCGGACGGGGCGCTTGCGTAAAGTCTGTCTTTAATAATGTCCAGATAAAAAGCACTCATCTCCACTGCACAGAAATGGTGTACAGACTGATACACAATATGAAACTCGTAGGCGTCATATGCCTTGATAACACGGTCTGTCATCCGGTTCAAACGTGCCAGTGCAAAGCGGTCCAACTCATTCATTTGGTCAGGAGCCACACGATCTGCTGTCGGGTTAAAGTCAGACAAATTCCCCAGCAAGAAACGCAGCGTGTTCCGAATCTTACGATACACTTCGGTAATTTGATTCAAAATATTGTCCGAAATGCGTACATCCGATTGGTAATCAACCGAAGAAACCCACAAGCGTAAAATATCGGCGCCCAGCTTGTCGCATACTTTATTAGGGTCAATGGTATTGCCCAGTGATTTGGACATTTTACGCCCTTCACCATCCAACGTAAACCCATGACTCAAAATTCCTTTATACGGCGATTGTCCGTGCACAGCAACACCCGTAATTAAAGAAGAATTGTACCAGCCGCGGTATTGGTCCGAGCCTTCCAAATACAGATCTGCCGGCCATTCCAGCTCGTCTCTTGTTTCAAGAACAGCTACATGACTGGATCCGGAATCAAACCATACGTCCATGATGTCGGTTTCCTTACGGAATTCAGTATCCCCGCTTATCGGGCAAACCGTACCTTCTGGCAATAGCTCGGATGCATCCTTTTGAAACCAGGCATTGGAGCCTTCACGCTCAAAAATTTGAGCCACATGCTCAATCGTTTCCTTATTGACGAGCGGCACATTGCTGTTCCGTCCGTAAAAAATCGGAATCGGTACCCCCCATACCCGTTGACGCGAAATGCACCAATCGCCACGATCTGCGATCATATTATGTAGACGAACTTCACCCCAGGCTGGAGTCCATTTTACCTTTTTGATTTCCTCCAGCATTTCTTCGCGAAACTTGTCTACAGATGCAAACCACTGCTCGGTGGCACGGAAAATAACCGGCTTCTTTGTCCGCCAATCATGCGGATATTGATGCTGGATCAAGCTCATATGAAGCAAATGCCCTGATTCTTTCAGCATTTCGGTGATCACTTTATTGCCTTTATCGTAGAACATTCCTTCAAATCCTGGCGCTTCCGCTGTAAAATGACCTTGATCATCCACAGGACACAGCACACCGAGATTGTAGCGTTGACCAATCACAAAGTCATCTTCCCCGTGACCCGGCGCGGTATGTACACAGCCCGTACCCGCTTCCAGTGTGACATGATCTCCTACCATGACAAGTGATGTCCGATCGTAGAACGGATGCTGACACAACACATGCTCAAGCTCACTGCCCTTAATTTGAAACAATACCTTAACATCAGTCCAGCCAATTTCCTTGGATACGGCTTCGAGCAAGCCTTGGGCCACCACATACTTCTTGCCTTCCACTTCGACAAGCGCGTATTCGAAATCAGGATGCAAGGAAATACCCAGATTGGCAGGCAGCGTCCAAGGTGTCGTCGTCCAAATCACAATCGAAGCATCCTCTGGCAGCTTGCCTTTACCGTCTTTCACTTGAAAAGCGACATACACAGAGGTAGACGTTTTATCCTGGTATTCGATTTCTGCTTCAGCTAGCGCACTTTCCGAGGATGGGGACCAATAAACTGGCTTAAGTCCTTTATAAATATAGCCTTTGTTCACCATTTCACCAAATACGCGGATTTGCTGAGCTTCGTATTTGGGCTGCAGTGTAATATAAGGATTGTTCCAATCGCCACGAACGCCTAAGCGTTTGAATTGCGCCTTCTGCCGTTCAACCGATTGCAGTGCGTAGTCCTTACAGTATTCGCGAAACTCATGAACGCTCATTTTTTTACGGTCAATTTTGTCGTTGTTGGCAACAGCCTGCTCAATCGGCAAACCATGTGTATCCCAGCCTGGAACGTAAGGCGCGTCGTAGCCCTGCATCGTTTTGAAACGTACAATAATATCTTTAAGTACCTTGTTCAACGCATGTCCAATATGAATATCGCCATTCGCATAGGGAGGTCCATCATGCAAAATAAACTTAGGCTTTCCCTTGCGGCTCTCCTGTACCTTGCTATAAATATCAATTTCTTCCCAATGCTGCTGCATGCCTGGTTCGGCTTGCGGCAAGTTGCCTCTCATCGGAAAATCAGTTTGTAATAGGTTTAATGTTTTGCCATAATCCATTAATGTTCATCTCCTTCATTATATACAAAAAAACCTCCCATCCCCATAGGGACGAGAAGCCTCGCGTTACCACCCTGATTAAGACTTGCAGCTGTGCGCCAGACTTCTGTTCAGAAATCTCCGGCTTGCAGCCCAATAGCCTTCACTCAACAATCGTTAACGGGATTAGCCGATCCTCTCTACTGCTGGTTCAAGAGAATGCTCCTGGGTGATTTTCCATTACTGCAAAGATCGGGCTCGCACCAATCCCCGACTCGCTTTCCTTGCGTACGTAACCTACTCTTCCCACTCATCGCTTTTTGTGATCATTGTAGCAGTTTATTTTGCAATAGGCAAGCCGACTTAAGCTTGTTCAATTTCGATCCGTTCCATAGCATTCCAATCCTCTTGACCGAGCAGTTCAAGCTGTGCTTCCAGCAAAGTGCGAAAGCGTGTACGATAGATCGAAGCCTGCTTTTTGAGCTCTTCGATTTCCACAGAGATTTTGCGGGATTTCGTCAAGGATTCATTAATAATCCGGTCCGCATTTTTCTCGGCTTCCTTTATAATGAGCTGCGCCTCTTTTTTGGAATTGCTCCTTAACTCGTCGGCAGCTTCCTGAGCCACGATAATGGTCTTGCTCAAGGTTTCTTCGATACTGGAAAAATGATTAAGACGCTCCTGGATCGCAGCAAGCTGATTCTGCAAGTCCTTATTCTCACGGATATTTGCTTCATAATCTTTGATGATTTGGTCCAAAAACTCGTTTACTTGATCTTCATCATAACCTCGGAATGATCGGCCAAATTCTTTATTATGTATATCCAACGGTGTTAAAGCCATTGCTGCACCTCCTGAAAATTTGACATCAGTCCGGGAATCTCCGAGACTTGCTGTCCGACGCGTATTGCTATATTCGACGACACCTTCGTTATTTCCTTCATTTATCCAAAAAAACCTGAAAATTTTAACAAAAAAAATCGGCAATCACGCATATTTGCCGATTCTTAACCGATATCTTCCTTTTTTCGTGACACCTTCTACTTCGAGCACCTGAAACCGCCCAAAGCCTTGCAAGGATACAACATCACCTGATTTCAAAGGCTTGCTCGGATCCTCTTCCTGCTTCCAGTTCAGCTTGCAGCGTCCCGCTTTAATGGGAATCAGGATTTTGGCACGGCTCAGATGATAAACGTCACTGACAATACCATCCAAGCGAAGCGAAGCCACAGACAGCGTCATTTCTTCTAGCCTCGTAGGGGACACTTGCAGTTGGTCAATCGTTAGCTGCTGGGTCTGAACATGCACGCGATGCACCTGCTGCAAATTCAGTCGCATATAATCAGCTACTTCTGATGCCACGATAAACTGACAGCCCTGATCGGTTACATAAATATCTCCGACTTTCTCACGCTTCATACCGAGCGCAAGAATCGAACCCATGTAATCCCCATGGTCCAGATCCTTCAGCTTATTGTCCAATGATGTAACAGAAATCAAGCTGATTCCCATATCCTCTTTATCCAATGCGCGATATTCAGGTGCTACAAAGGCTCTCTTACGTTCCGCTTGCTCGTGTCCACCATCAAACCGGATATGAATATCCATGCTTCGATTGGCAAGCGTTGATAAAATGAAAGCCTGCCTCGGGTCCAGAAAATCGGTTAATTTAACCATGTGCTGCTCCGCGCGTGCAATCCATTCGGCAGCCTTATCTACAAAACGATGCTCATCCGGATGAAAGTGGGTGTATACTTGCTCCCTGTTCTTCTCCATCATTTAATAAAAAACAACAGGACAGCTGCAATACCTTGCCCAACAAAGCGTAAAGCAATTAGCGCAACGATCGGCGAGATATCGATAACTCCGGCGATAGGTGGAATAAACCGACGAAAAATGGACAAATACGGTTCACACAGCTTGCCCAATATTTCACCAATAAAGCTTTCTTTTGCACTAGGCAGCCATGATAACAGCACGTAGGCGATCAGCATGTATGTATAGATTTCAATAAGTGTGTTAACGTAGCCAACAATAGCAAACAAACGATTCACCTCGATTTAGAATGTGGTTGGAGCTAGCCCTCGTTATTCAGTATTTCCGAAATCGAGCCATGAATTTCAACCGTGTCCGGTGTGCACAGAAAAATATTAGGACCAATTTTGGAAATCGAACCATTGAGCGCATAAACAGTGCCGCTTAAAAAGTCAACAATGCGGGTTGCCTGATCCGGACGAACCAGATGAAGATTGACAACGACTGGGCGGCGTGAACGCAAGTGGTCGGCAATTTCCTGTGTGTCCTCATAGGACTTTGGCTCATTCAGTATGACTCTCACTTGCTTGGCTGAATGTATGCTGACAATGTTTCCTTTATTTTTACGTTGCTCCACGGGATTGGTTTCATGTTCTTCGGTATGCTCAGTGACATGTTCACGTTCCGTGATCTCTTCTTCTTCCTGAATCCCGATAAAATTCATAAACTTATTCATCACACCCATCACAAATCTCCTCCTTATAGTTTTCGTATAAAACTGTCTTCGTAAGCATCACTTTATAGTTTTCGTATAAAACTGTCTTCGTAAGCATCACTTTATAGTTTTCGCAAGCATACTGCGCGGCTATTCTTTACCTACTAATACGGTTCCGAGACGTATCCAGGTCGCGCCTTCTTCGATAGCGACTTCAAAATCATTGGACATGCCCATAGATAAATGCTTAATTTCATAACCCAATACCTGTTCGCGATTTAATTCATCCCGCAATCGACGAAGCTCACGAAATACCGGTCTGGTCGATTCAGGCTCTGCTTCATAGGGCGCCATTGTCATCAAGCCAACTATTCGGATATGCGGCATATCTCGCAGCTTGTCAACAAAAGAGTCCAGTTCCTCAGGAGGCAGTCCATACTTGGTCTCTTCCCCGGATACATTCAGCTGTATAAAGCAGGATACAGTCAGACTCTGAGCGGCAGCCTTCTTTTCAATTTCGGTAGCTAGGGATAGCCGGTCAAGTGAATGAATGTAAGCGAATTTACCAATGACATCCTTTACCTTGTTCGTTTGCAAATGCCCGATAAAATGCCACACTGCCTGATCATGAAAAACTTCCCACTTGGGCTGAACATCCTGCCAACGGTTTTCCCCAATATGGTTCATCCCCAAACGGATGGCCTCACCTGTGGTTGCAAGCGAAACATACTTCGTTACAGCAATGATCTGCACATCTTTACGGTCTCTATTCGCACGGTCACATGCTTGCTTGACTTTATCTTCTACAAATTCAATATGCTGATTCAGCTTCAAACGGGAGGTCACCTCTATTCATACAAACCAATCCAGGCAGCCATTCTGCCTGTTTTTCCCGCTTCTTTGCGATGAGAAAAAAAGATATCGGAGCGGCAGCTTGTGCATAAACTACTCATTTCGATATGGGATGGCATAATTCCTGCTTTTATCATAATTTGTCGGTTCATTTGTTGCAAGTTTAAGTTGTATTTCCCATTCTGTTTGCTTTCATAGATAGGGATGTTTCCATTTGCTTCTGTATTGGATATGTCTAACTTCTGCATGAGCGAGCTAAATTGCGAGACCACAGTATCATTTACCTCATAACAGCACCCTTGAATCGACGGGCCTATTGCAGCCATCACGTGCTCTGCCTTCGTTCCATATTCCTGATGCATAAGGTTCAACGTATGAGTTGCTATTTGAAGTACAGTCCCTTTCCACCCCGCATGAGCTAGTCCGACCACACGCCCCACCGGATCGTAAAAATACAGGGGTACACAATCAGCAAACATCACGTGCAGAAACAGTCCTGACTCATTGGTTATAAAAGCATCCGTTGCTTGAATCGCTCGTTCACGCGAATCGATACCTGCCCCAGCATGCGACCGGGTTACTTTAAGCACCTTATTTCCGTGAACCTGCTCCGCATAAGTGCACTGTTGTAAATCGACATGCAGAGCTTCTGCTAATTTATGACGATTGGTTACGACATCCTCATGTATATCCTCAACATGCAGACCGCAGTTCAAGCTGCCAAATTCACCGCTGCTAACGCCTCCATGACGCGAGGTGAAACCGGCTGTAAGTCCGCTGTCGCGTTCCATCCAGCTGCGTATAAACAACAATTCGCACCCATTATCAGCTTGCTCCGGCACGAACGGCTCCATAGTTGTAAGACCCCCTTCGTCAATCTGTCAGTTATCCATTTCGGTGTGTGTAAGTTTCCTGTATGCTTGACAGCTTACTCATATCCGCTTTCTACCAGTATACACGAAGCCGCGCTAAACAGCACCCCTTATGCAGCCCGATCTTGGCATATACATTCGTTTTCTTAGCCTTGTCCCCGATATTGTTTATTAAATTCATGATACGCCTCAGGCTCTTCTTTTTGGCGAAAGCTGCGAACATCATCAATTTTGACCAGAACGACATCCATTCCGATTTTCACGATATTTTTCCAGGGGATAACGACATCAGTTGAGCCCCCAAACCAGCCAAAAAATCGGCCGCTGTTAGGCACAACAATCGACTCAATGGTCCCATTGCGCAGATCCAGCTCCAAATCGCTGATTTGACCTAGCTTCTTTCCGTCCACAATATTGATTACGTCCTTGGTTTGAAAATCTGATATTTTCACGTTGTAACCACCACGTATTCATTGGATTGTTGATCTCTTTTATTTACTATATGTGAGACTTGGGCAAAATGTCATCTTCCACAAAAAAACCTCCCTGCTGATTTCAGCAGAGAGGCCGCCTGGAAAGTTCCCCTTCCATATTAGGTGATTCGGACAAGCGATTAGTTTTTGACATACTTTTGCATTTGTGAAATCGCCGATTTTTCCAGACGCGATACCTGAGCCTGCGAAATGCCGATCTCGTCAGCTACCTCCATCTGTGTTTTGCCATCAAAGAACCGCATGGACAAAATCATTTTTTCCCGGGTATTCAGCTTGTGCATCGCTTCACGCAGGGCTATTCCCTCAATCCATGACACATCCTTATTCCGATCATCACTAATTTGATCCATCACATAGATCGGGTCGCCGCCATCATGATAGATCGGCTCAAACAAAGATACAGGGTCCTGAATCGCGTCCAGAGCAAATACGACATCTTCCTTTGGAACATTCAAGGCTTCAGATATTTCATAAATAGTCGGTTCGCGCGAATTTTGATTCGTTAGACTGTCACGCACCTGCAAAGCTTTATAAGCGATATCCCGCAATGATCGGGATACCCGGATTGGATTGTTGTCTCGTAAGTAACGGCGGATTTCACCAATGATCATCGGTACCGCGTAGGTAGAAAATTTAACATTTTGGCCTAAATCAAAATTATCTATCGCCTTCATAAGTCCGATACATCCCACTTGAAACAAATCATCTACAAATTCGCCGCGATTATTGAAACGTTGAATCACACTCAGCACCAGTCTCAGATTACCATTCACCAGCTTCTCTCTGGCCGACCGCTCATGAAGGGTCTGTAATTTAACGAATAATTCGCGCATTTCCGCATTAGTTAGAACAGGAAGCTTTGCAGTATCTACACCACAAATCTCGACTTTGTTTCGGGTCACCGTGATTACCTCCCAAGGAGAAACATTACTGTTAATTATCTCCTTGAGGTGTATTTTTATTCGTGGCCTAATTTCGATTAAATTATTAGGCAAGCGCTACCAATTTAGGCTTAATAACAAAGGTTCCGCTTTCATGAGTATAAAAAATACTTTTATTGCTGCCAAAAAAGCCCCGGATTGGGCCCGGAGCTGCTGAAATCAATTTGAATCTACACCATCTTGTTAAACTCTTTACGCAGCCGCTTAATAATTCTTTTCTCGAGACGGGATATATAAGATTGGGAAATCCCAAGCATATCCGCAACATCCTTTTGCGTCTTCTCTTCTCCATTCTGTAGACCGAAGCGTAGCTCCATAATCGTTCTTTCGCGTTCGGAAAGCTTATCCAAAGCCTTGTGCAGCAGCTTGCGATCGACCTGCTCCTCTATATTACGGTAAATCGTATCATTTTCGGTACCCAGGACATCCGACAAGAGCAGCTCATTGCCATCCCAATCAATGTTTAAAGGCTCATCAAAAGAAACTTCACTGCGGATTTTGTTATTCCGGCGCAAGTACATCAAAATTTCGTTCTCGATGCAACGTGAGGCGTAAGTGGCCAGCTTGATTTTTTTCTCGGGATCAAAGGTATTTACCGCTTTTATTAGCCCTATCGCACCAATCGAGACCAGATCCTCAATATTAATGCCGGTGTTCTCAAATTTGCGGGCAATGTACACGACCAGCCTCAGGTTACGTTCAATCAGCATGGCTCGTATGGCCGAATCACCTGTCGTCAGCTTGCCAAGCAAATATTCTTCCTCTTCACGGGTAAGCGGCGGCGGCAAGGCCTCGCTCCCTCCTATGTAGTAAATTTCCTCGCTTTTGAGCTTCAGCATCATCATCAGACGGTAGTAGCTGATTTGCATACGCAGCTTCCATTTTAACAGCATGATCCTTATCCTCCTTACGCTTGTTGTAGGTTATCTCTGCATCAGCATGGGGTGTATGATAGCTTGGTATGAATTATCAGAGCTGAGCTTGCCTCCATCCAGTCCAATGAGCACCTTGTGCGATTCATTTTGCTTGTCCTGATAACTGATAATCACTCGATCCGGCTTAATGGCCAGCATAAACTGGGTGGATTTATTAATCCCACGATAAGGTACAAGCCGCAGCCGGTCCTGCCATATGAAGGGGTCTGTCTCATCGTCGGTCCCGATCGCCGCTATCATTTGATCCACCTCAGCATCACGAATTTTCCTCATCCATGACTCAGAAATGTAGTCCTGACATTGTGAGACTTCCAGCACCATAACCGGTGTACGGGTCAACGGATCGTATAATTGGTTTCCGGTATCAATCAAACCTGTGCAGTGCAGCTGCACCGCACCGATCTCAATGTGAACCTGAGCAAAAAAAGAAGTCAACTCCTCTCGCTGCCTAGCACTTTGGAACACCTTCTTGTAGAATCCAATCACCGCGATCAATGCAATGGCAATGAATGTAACACCAAATTGCAGTTCGTGCGTCAAGCCTCCGGACTGGCTGATCACCATACCGTTCAGCACTTCATTCGAGTTTGCCCACAAATAATGGATCCCCAGAATACCTCCGGCAGCTACAAAGTTAATCAGATAAAAGGCACCCAAATTACGCAAATAATGCTGCAGGCTGGCAAAACCAAAGCTGATGACAATCATGATTAATGCAAAGCACAGTTTAACAACAAAAGTAAACATAAAAGATAATGCCGGAACAAACATAAACACGACATACATCGCCCCGATGCCTGCTCCGATCACAAGTCTCCACCAAACAATCGGAATTTTGCGCGTTCGCGCCGTCGTATACAGCAGCAAACCATCAATGACCAAATTCATCAGGAAAATAAGATCCACATAAACGATCATCGTTATTTTCCTTTCCTCGTAAGCGGCTACAGAGACAAGTATATATAACTTTATTTCCAAAGTCTGTCTAACGGTGAAGCCATAATGTGGCTTTTTTTGTTTAACACTGTCGTTATTACAACGTCGGTGATCCATGACTCGCTTTGTTCAAAAGGATTCAATATAACAATGTCGAATTGGGTACTAGATGAATATAGTACTTTTCATTCTCCGGCATTTCTTTACAATATAGGGTAAATGGACATCGGAAGGGAGAATCATCATGAAACCACGTAAAGTGAAGATCGTTGGAAGCGGAATCTATTTGCCTAAACAGTTGATTACTAGCGATGACATGGATCTTAAATTACAGGTTCCTTCTGGTTGGGTTCTCAGGAAATCAGATGTCAGAACCCGGCATTTCATTCAGGATGAGACCGCAGCGGAAATGGGTGCGAGTGCAGCATATGCAGCACTCGCAAACGCTGAACTCACCTTTGCAGATATTGATTGCATCGTATGTACGAGTGGGACGATGCAGCAGCCAATACCTTGTACAGCAGTTTTAATCCAAAAGGCCATGCAGCAGGAGCATTCGGGGATACCCTGCTTTGATATCAATTCGACCTGCCTTAGCTTTGTTACTGGCCTAGACACCATGTCCTACCTGATCGATGCAGGAAGATACCGCCGTGTCCTGCTTATAGCCACAGAAATTGCGTCGGAGGGAATTAATTGGACCGATAAAGAAAGTGCTTCCTTGTTTGGGGATGGCGCCGCTGCCGTCGTGATTGAACGGTCAACCGATACCGATAGCTCGGCTATACTCCACGCAGCCATGGAAACTTACAGCTCCGGGGCCCATCTGTCCGAGATTAAAGCAGGTGGAAGCTTGCAGCATGCCAAACAGCATACGACTACCAATGCAGATAACTATTTGTTCCAAATGAACGGTCAAGCCATATTCAGGATGGCCTCCAAGCTGCTTCCCCGCTTTGTCGAGCAGCTGCTCACAAAAGCACAATTGCGTATGGCCGATATAAGCTTGGTTATTCCACATCAAGGCAGTGCCATGGCCATGAGATTGCTGCGTAAACGATTAGATATTTCCGAGGAGAAACTGCTTTACATTACACCAACGTTCGGGAACACTATCGCAGCATCGATTCCTATCGGACTTCACGAAGCAATACGCCTTGGCAAAATTTTAAGGGGTGACCGCATAATGCTGCTTGGCACTTCTGCCGGACTTTCTTTAGGAGGCATTGTGCTTGAGTACTAATACGGGAATGAACATTCTGCTAACCGGAGGACGTGCACCCGTTGCATTGGAATTAGCAAGGATGCTAGCCAAGGCCGGCCATCGTGTCGATCTTGCAGAAAGCGTAACTCATCATCTTTGCAGAAAATCCAAAGCCATTGCCCAAAGCTTTCTCGTTCCTAAACCTAATCAAGAGCCTGATGCGTATATTTCGGCTTTGTCTCGAATTATTGGGCAGCGAAACATTCAGGTGCTCCTGCCTACCTGTGAAGAGATCTTTTGGATTGCACGAGGACTAACGAAGCTTCAAAGCCTTTGCAAGGTCATCTCAGCACCTTTGGAGCAATTAAGACGTCTTCATAGCAAATGGGAGTTTATCCGGCGTGTGGAGACGTTTGGCTTCGCAATACCTCAAACACAAATTTTTCATAATACAAAAGAATGGGCGAATGTATGTAATGAAGAACACTCATGGCTCGAAGCAGGCTTTGTATTAAAGCCGGTTTTCTCGCGTTTTGGTGCCAATGTCCAGTTATTTGGCCCAGATTGCTCGGTTGCAGACAGACTCAAACGTCTACAAACCAACCATGGCATAACAGCTACACCGGCCCAGCCCTGGATCATTCAACGATATATAAAAGGGAGACCGCTCTGCACGTATAGTGTGGCATGGGAGGGTGTCGTAGTTGCCCATTCCGCTTATGAAGTGGAATATACGGCCAATCAGGGGGCTTGTGTATACTACAAGCAGCTTCAGCACTTACAAGCTTTGAACTGGGTGCAATCCTTCGTACAAAAAGAGCATTTCAGCGGACAAATCGCTTTTGACTTTGTGGAATCCTATGAAGACGGTATCTTGTATCCCATAGAATGCAATCCACGGGCAACAAGTGGAGTTCATTTGTTTAGCCCGGAGGACAAACTCGTTGAAGCGCTTATCCATCCTGAAGACTTATCCCAACAAGCATGTAGGAAACCGCAGACTAATCAAGCTGCCATGCTGTCCATACCTATGCTGGCTTATGGACTGAATAAGGAACGAACCTGGGCGGCCATCTGTCACTGGTGGGCACAGTTTGTCTCGGCACGAGATGTCATATGGCAAGTCCGAGACCCGTTACCTTTCCTGGAGCAGATTCCGCTAATGCTGGACGCTTGGCGGCTGAGCCACAAACAAGCGATATCCATCACTGCAGCGATGACTTATGATATTGAATGGAATGGTGAAGCATGAAAGCACTCGTAACAGGAGGAACAGGATTTCTCGGAGGCCGCTTGGCTGAGCGTCTGCTGGACGCAGGTTCGGAAGTGACGATTATTGGACGTAACGCCGTGATAGGCGCCAAGTTCGCAGCCAAAGGTGCGAGATTCATAGAGGCGGATCTTCGCGATGAGCAAGCCATTGTCAACGCATGCCTGGGTCAGGAAGCGGTCTTCCATTGTGGAGCCTTGTCTTCTCCGTGGGGAACCTATCGCGACTTCTTTGAAACAAACGTAAAAGGTACTCGGCATATCCTGCATGGATGCCGGATTCATAAGGTGCAGCGGCTTGTACATGTGTCTACACCAAGCGTCTATTTCAATTTCACAGATCGTTTGAACATTTCAGAAGCAGACCCGCTTCCGACCCGATTTGCCAATGCTTACGCGGCTACCAAACGGCTAGCCGAACTGGAGGTTTTGCAGGCTATTTCAGCGGGACTTCAGGCTATGATCATCCGTCCTCGTGCTATCTTTGGTCCGGGCGACAGCTCCATACTGCCGCGTATCATTAGAGCCAATGCTTCACGTGGAGTTCCGATCATTAATGGGGGTCATGCATGGATGGATCTAACCTATATTGATAACGTCGTAGATGCATTGCTGCTCTGCCAACAAGCTCCGGACTTGGCATGGGGACGCATATTCAATATCTCTAACGATGAGCCTGTTCAGTTATCGACAATCATACCAAGATTATTCGCTATGCTCGATATTCCGCTCCGAGCAAAGGCTGTATCCTACCGAGCTGCATATGGATTAGCCGCTATGCTGGAGCTAGCAGCGCATCTGCTGCCTGGTAACCACGAACCATTACTAACCCGATACAGTGTCGGAATTCTGGGACGGAGCCAGACGCTGGATATTAGCGCAGCACGCCAGATTCTGGGTTATACACCACAAGTTAGTATCGAAGAAGGCTTGCTAGCATTTGCAGCGGTTTGGAGGACACCCCTTTGAGACCCTTTCAGTTGTCTCCTATTCACCAGATTCACTTCTTACGTGCCGGTTACTGCACACATCGGGAATGGGTGACCATTCGTGGAGGAACTTTCCGCTCAGTTCGCTTCCCAGCTGGTTTTGCTTGTATCGAGCATCCGACAATGGGCCTCATTCTATTTGACACAGGATATTCAGAACGATTTCTGATAGAAACATCATCCTATCCAGCGAGCCTGTACCGCTATCTGACCCCTGTTTATTTCAGTGAAGCCGATCGTGCTCTTAGTCAGCTTCAACGGATTGGCTATGAGGCTCAGGATGTCGCTCTCATTATTATTTCACATTTTCACGGGGATCATATTGCCGGCTTGCGTGATTTCCCTCGGGCCCAATTTATTTATGCAGCGGAAGCCTATGAGGAGGTTCGTAACCTGCAAGGTTTGGCAGCCGTAAGGGCTGGCTATTTACCGAATCTGCTTCCTGATGATTTTGAAGAGCGATCTATTGCCATCACCTTCAATCCATCCTTCGCTGTACCATCAAGCAGCTCAATGACCATGAGCGCTTTATCAAAGGGAAGCACACCAGCCTCTTCTTTCTGGCCTATGCACGCCGCACTCCCGCCAGAATGTCCGTTTACATCAGGCATCGATTTACTCGGAGATGGCAGTATGATCGCTGTTGATCTACCAGGTCATGCCGAGGGCCAGATCGGATTATTGGTATCTACGAATCAACAGGATTATTTCCTGTGCGCCGATGCAGCGTGGTCCAGTAAAGCCATCCGCTTCAATTTACCGCCGCATCCATTAGCAGGGCTAATCATGTCCAATCGTCAAGGCTACCGAGCTACCTTTAATAAGCTGATACAATTGAATCAAAGGTTTCCTTCTCTACAAATAGTACCCTCACACTGCACAGAGGTTCCAAAATGATAATCGGGAAAAGGAGTGATGTTAAGGATGCTGAACCGCAAAGCGACTGTCCTCTGGCACTATTTCCTTGATCGTTATCTGCATAGATGGGCTAATCGCCGTGCCTTTGAAGAGTGGCAGGAAGCCAAAGTGATAGCACATTTACAGCTTATTCGAGAGTCCTCAACCTTTTATCAGGAATTGTGGAACGGCCTCATTCTATCCAAGTGGCGAGAGTTTCCTATTATTAACAAGCAAATCATGATGGATCATTTCGATAGCTTGAACACAGTGGGTATCCGCAAGGAAGAAGCCTTTACTTTGGCGCTGAAAGCAGAGAGCACAAGAGACTTTACACCACAGCTGAATGGGATTACGATAGGCTTATCCTCTGGAACCTCTGGAAACAGGGGGTTATTTGTCGTTAGTCCGCAGGAGCAATACGCTTGGGCAGGGAGGGTTCTCTCCAAGGTTTTGCCAGGCTCCCTTCTTGCCTCACACCGTATCGCTTTTTTTCTGAGAGCCAATAGCAACCTGTATGGGTCCGTCAGTGGGGCGAGGCTTCGTTTTGAATTTTTTGATTTAATCGAGCCCATGCAGCAGCATATTCATCGCTTGAATACTTATCTGCCCAATCTCTGGATTGCACCTCCTTCCGTACTCCACTTATTAGCGGATGCTTATCGTCAGGGCAAGCTGATAGCCAAGCCGCAGCGAATGGTTTCAGTAGCCGAGGTGCTTGACCCACTGGATCGGCAATATATCGAATCCGTCTTTCAACTGCCCATACATCAGGTTTATCAGTGTACGGAAGGCTTTTTGGCAGCCACTTGCGCTCATGGAACCCTTCATCTGAATGAAGATATGGTTGCTTTTCAAAAAGAATCTGTTGATGGTGAACGTAGGTTCGTTCCGATCTTGACCGACTTCACACGTTTCTCTCAGCCCCTCATCCGCTACAGGCTGAACGATCTGCTGGTTGAACGTTCAAGACCTTGCCCGTGTGGTTCCCTTATGACAGGTATAGAAGCTGTAGAGGGCCGCTGTGACGATTTATTTTATTTGCCTCATGCGGTAGATCAGGAGCTTGTTCCCGTATTTCCCGATCTGATTACTAGAACAATCATGGGTGCTGCTCCCACTGCCGTCGCTTATCATATTGTGCAGCTTGCTCCCGACCGGATCGAGCTTTCGCTGGAATTCGCTGTCGACACTTCTACCACGATGGATTTCATATATTCGACCGTTCAACTAGCATTAGAAACCTTATTTATCCGGATGAATTGCAAGAAACCGAACATCCACATGACTCCCTACGAGACCATAGTACCTGGAACAAGAAAATTACGCCGGGTGGAAAGGAGATTCTCCGTTGAATCCAGCCATTCAAATCTATAATCACGAAACCATTCATCAGCTGCAATGGCCCGACACTGAGCAAGGAGGTTATGCTAAACGGTATCTACTCCCAATACTAAGTCATTCTCCTACAGCTTTCATAGAAAATGTGACAACGAAGCTTTGGGTTCTCCTTATCGATAATATCGTAATTCCCTTTACTGTTAATGATCAGGAATACGATAATTGCTATGTGTGCTCACCTTATACTCACTATGTCACCTATGCCAAGCAAGAGCTTGCCTTGCTGCAGCAGCCTGTAATTGAGACGATTCTGGCAGCCCTATTGAATACAGTAGGTTTTGGATTACGATTAGGACGGATCAATCAAACAGTCCATATGAACAATTGGCTTCTATCTACTAATTTGTACGTAAATTTGACCAGCCTCCAGCTTACGGCTATTGTCGATTATATGAGTAAACGTTTCCCGACTCATTCACTAGCCTGGCGTTCACTGAACCCTACAACAACTTCTGCACAATTAGAATCATTAGCAAAGCAGGGCTGTAGAATGATCCCAAGCCGGCAAATCTATCTGTTGCCTACGGATCAAATGGGTGGCTTACCCTCCAAGGCACGATGGCTCATCAAACGCGATTATAGCTTAATCGAAAAAAATGGATACGAATTGATAAGTCCGGATGAACTCAAAAAAGCCGATATGTCCAGACTGAGAGATCTGTACAATGCACTTTATCTGGATAAATATTCACGCTGCAACCCTTGGTTTAGCGAACGTTTTCTGGATTTGGTCAGACAAGAACAATTATTAAACCTGTATGCACTTCGGCATATCGAGTCGGGACGCATCGATGCGGTGCTTGGTTATTTTAACCGCGAGGGGATTATGACGACTCCCGTCTTTGGTTACGACACGCAGTTGCCTCAAGCTACAGGACTGTACAGGATGCTCTCAGCCGTGCTTATTCGATTGGCTCTGGAACATGGCTATCTGCTGCATGAAAGCTCTGGAGCGGCTCAGTTTAAGCGTAACAGAGGCGCAACTGCCGACATTGAGTACACGGCAATCTATGATCAGCATCTCCCAGGCTATCGGCGTTGGGGCTGGTCCCTGCTCGGTAGTGTGCTTAATAGAATTGGTGTCCCTATCATGAAAAAGTATAAATTTTAAAGGAAGGGGTCTAGAGCTATGAACACCTCAATCCATTCACCTGCTGACCATCCCTCCTCGATTCCTTCGTCTGAGCCTGTTATCCTGGTAACCGGTGCTTCGAGCGGCTTTGGCCTATTAATCTCAATCACTATGGCCAAAAAGGGTTATCGTGTCATTGCTTCCATGCGGGACCTGAGCAACCAAAGCCAGTTGATGGAACAAGCAAGAGCAGCCAAAGTAGAACTGCTGATTGACTGTGTACAATTGGATGTAACTGACCATAGGACAATATCAGAGGTGATTAACGAGACTATGGAGCGCTATGGCCGAATCGATATTCTCGTCAACAATGCTGGTTTGGCGATAGGTGGTTTTATTGAGGAGGTGCCTATCGAGGCTTGGCGGCAGCAAATGGACATTAATTATTTTGGCTTGGTCGCCGTTACCAAAGCTGTACTGCCCTATATGCGCCAGCAGCGAAGTGGGCATATTTTTAATATTAGCAGTGTGAGCGGGCGTGTCGGTTTTCCAGGGTATGCCCCCTATGTTGCCTCCAAATTTGCCGTTGAGGGTTTCAGTGAGGCACTCCGTCTGGAAATGCAGCCCTTCGGCGTGCAAGTCGTACTTATTGAACCCGGGGCGTATCCAACAAGTATTTGGAAAAAAGGCTTCGATTCGATACACACTTCTCCCCATTCACCCTATCAGGATCAGTTGGACGCCGTGCTGAATTATTCCAAAAGTACTCTCAATAATGGTGCCGATCCTCAAGATATTGCTGATGCCATTGCTCGGATTTCGAGATTGCGTCGTCCCAAACTACGTTATGCAATGGGAAAAGGAGTCCATTTCTTGCTGTTCAGTAAAGTACTGCTCCCCTGGAACTGGATTGAGTCATTCATGCTAAAGTTACTGAAAATAAGAAAAGCTCCTGACCGGAGCCTATAGGGGGAAGAAACACAAAAAAATGACTTCGATCAACTCGAAGTCATTTTGCACGATAACCTTATTTATCGTTATTGTTTTTCCCACGGTTACGTAAGAAAGTCGGAATATCCAATTGATCACTTGAAGGTTGGGAACCAAATGGACGTAAATTGTTAACACGGTTATCAACGGGTTCGGATGCCTGCGAAGACATTCCCGAAGGCTTACGCACAGGAGGCTGTGCCGTTGCTTTATGCTCAAAACCTGTTGCAATTACAGTTACCATAATTTCTTCCTTGTACTTCTCGTCAATCACGGCACCAAAAATCATATTGACTTCCAAATCCGCAGCTGAGGCTACAATATCCGCAGCTTCATTAACCTCGTACAAGGAAAGATTGGCTCCACCCGTAATATTCATCAGAACCCCACGCGCACCTTCAATCGATGTTTCGAGCAAGGGACTTTGAATCGCCTTTTTGGCAGCTTCAGCTGCACGATTCTCACCTGTTGCCACACCGATTCCCATCAAAGCAGACCCACGCTCCGTCATGATCGTCTTGACATCCGCAAAGTCCAGATTGATCAGCCCCGGTACAGCAATCAAATCCGAAATCCCTTGAACACCCTGACGCAGCACATTGTCAGCCTCACGGAACGCTTCGAGCATCGGTGTTTTTTTGTCTACAATTTCCAGCAATCTATCGTTAGGAATAACGATCAGGGTATCAACCTTTTCTTTAAGAGCAGCAATTCCTTGCTCAGCCTGAGCTGCACGCTTTCTACCTTCAAAAGTAAAAGGACGTGTAACTACGCCTACCGTCAGCGCACCGCATTCTTTGGCTATTTCGGCGATTACGGGTGCAGCACCTGTTCCCGTTCCTCCGCCCATACCCGCAGTTACGAACACCATATCGGCGCCTTTCAGTGTATTCATTACATGTTCTCTTGATTCCTCAGCCGCTTTCTTGCCAACATCCGGATTAGCCCCCGCGCCCAAACCGCGTGTCAGTTTATCGCCGATTTGCAGCTTGTGATCGGATTTGGAATATTGAAGTGCTTGCGCGTCGGTGTTTACCGTAATAAACTCTACACCCTTGACTCCGTTTTCAATCATTCGGTTAACGGCATTACTTCCTCCACCGCCAACACCAATTACTTTTATTTTTGCAAGCTGGTCCATGTCCATATCAAATTCAAACATAGCTGTTATTTTCCTCCTCATTGAGCTTCACTAGCTCGAAATCCCATCTAAATAAATTCGCTCAGCCAATTTTTGAAACGCTCCATAACCGAAGGTTTGTTCTCATTATTGCTAGCTGCAGCTGGTTTTTTAGTTACGGATTTCTTAGCCGAGCCTGCCGATTGTTTCGTAGTTCTCAAATATTTGCAGGCATATTGTATGATTCCTACGCCGCTAGTGTAAGAAGGATCACGAACGCCGATAAAATCAGGCACGGCAATACGTACGGAAGTAGCTAGCTCAGATTGAGCAATCGCCAACATACCCGGCATCGAGAGTGTTCCGCCCGTAAGCACATAACCTCCTGGTAACTCCATATACCCAAGACGTTGTACCTCTAAACCAATTAAATGAAAAATTTCTTGAACACGAGGCTCAACGATATTTGCCAAGTCAATTTGGGAAAACTCCTTGTCCACATTGCTTCCAATCCGATTTACCTTAAATACTTGATCAGCAGCTGCATCCTCGATGACAGCACAGCCAAATTTAAGCTTAATTTTCTCGGCAATATCCGCTTGTGTCCGCAGACCTATGGAAATATCATTCGTTATATACTCACCGCCGATAGGCAAGGTCGAAGTAGCTACCAAATTGTTTTGTTCAAAAATAGCAATCGTCGTTTGTCCCGCTCCAATATCTACGAGCACGGTACCGACTGCTTTTTCGTCTCTGGATAAAGACAGGTGACCTGCAGCCAAAGACATCAGGATAAGTCCGGAAACCTTTACTCCGGATTTTTCAACTACACGAAGTAAATTATGTATAGCTGTCTTCGCTCCAGTAATGATGGTTGCTTGTACTTCCAAACGAACACCAATCATACTGCGTGGATCATGAATTTCATCTAGACCATCAACCAAGTATTGATTAGGAACGACGCCAATAATTTCCCTTTCAGGAGCTAAAGGAATGACTTTGGCTGCTTGAATCACACGCTCGATATCTTCGTCTCCAATTTCGCGATCTTCATTGGATACGGCTACAACGCCGTGACTGGTTTGTAAAGAAATATGACTCCCGGAAATCCCAACGTAAACCTCTGTTATTTGAATACCTACCATTCGTTCTGCATGATCGATCGCATTGCGAATCGATTGAACGGTTTGGTCAATATCGACAATGGCTCCTTTGCGAATACCTTCCGAGTCGGCTGATCCAACTCCTATTATATTAATGGCGCCGTTAACGACTTCGCCAATAATAGCACGAACTTTGGATGTACCGATGTCCAAACTAACAATGATGTCATTGCTGCTCAACCCCTTGGCACCTCCTGTGGCTTAAAATTGATTTGAGCTTCATTTTTTTGAGTTTGATTTGATAATTAATTGTAAATTAACGAAATGAAATCTTCTGTACTTATTCAACACGATTGGGATTTTCCCTCTTTTTCAAAAAAAATTCATTAGTTAGATTGATAGAGTATAAAAATACCCACAAAGATCATTCTATCATTAATCGTTCAGAATGAGTAGAGTGAATAGAAGCATTTTCTCTTATTTTCTTACCCTTAAGTCCTATTTGCTGGCTTTAAGGACGTTTTTGTGTGTCTTTAGGTACATCTTTTTTTGAATCATTTGGAGCAGGTGTAATGGATTGCGTTTTTTTGTCGGTTTTACTTGTATCTTTACCTGCTGCTGCTTTGGAACCTGACTTCGAAGCGTCTGCTGGCGTATCAAACGGTGCATGAGTATCAGCTTCGAGAAGCTTGAGTACGCCTGTATTGATTTTATTTTCCTTTAGATTTGCAATGTAGGAGTCTAAATATTGAAGCTTGTCCGGTAAATAACTAATAACCGTAATCACTTCAAATTTGGAACGCGTATACATTTTAATTCGATCTGGATAGGATTCTGTAGGATCTGGTTTAATTTCAGAAATATCCGCTAAATAAGATGGATCCAAGCTGGCAATAACCTGACAGAGCTTGAGCTTCAGAGGGTCACTATCAGCCCACCCTGAAAGAATCGGCTTATCCAGAACAAAGTTCGTTTGCGTACTAATACTGACCACACTGCCATCCGCCAAAATAGCCTGAGGTTGATTGTTTGGATCAAACTGATAGGCGACCTTGGGAAATTCATGAACCTGTATATGAATTAGTCCGGGAAAATGCTTACTCACCTCTGCCGACTCTACCATTTTTAAAGCTCTGACCTGCTTCGCAATAGTGGCAGAGGATTGTGAAAAAAAGTGATCGCCGTTCTTAACAGTAATAGCTTGTCCAATAGCTTCGGGAGCTAAAAGCTCCTGCCCTTCTATTTCGATTTTGGTGATTTTGCTCAAGGAGGACTGGAAAAACAAGACGCAGAGCAACGTTATAAAAAACAGGAATAAAAACACCAGCAGCCTTTTACTGCCTCGGCCTCGTACCTTAGGCTTCTTGATGACAGGTAATCTTTCTTCTGCTTGCAAAGGGTAACCTCCTAAGGACTTTCCTGTGGGAAAGCCTACTTCGTAAGCATAATCTTGGTTTTCCTTCAGGAAAACTAACTTCGTAGGCATTCTTTCAATTTTATCCGAAATCCTATGAGAGGACATGCTTTCACTATGTAAACCGCCGAACATCTCCGTTCTGCTAACAGAAGAGGGATATTTCAGCGGCAATGGTCATAATAATCATAGACAGTGATTATTCCGTTGGTACAGGTGTTGTTCGAAGAATGTTGGCACCCAGAGAGCTCAACATATGCTCAATCCGATCATAGCCTCTATCAATATGATGAATCTGTTCAATGATCGTAGTTCCATGAGCGGCCAGGCCTGCTATAACGAGCGCTGCTCCAGCCCGTAAGTCGGTAGCTTCTACAGTAGCTCCATATAATCTCGGTACACCCCGAATAAATGCTGAATTCCAATCAACCCGAATATCAGCTCCCATGCGAGCCAGTTCAGCCACATGCTTGAATCTTCCTTCAAAAACAGTTTCCTTGAGGATACTTAAACCATCTGCCAATGAAAGCAGCACCATAATCTGTGATTGCAGGTCTGTCGGAAATGCAGGATAGGGGGATGTAATAATTCGCTCTATCGATTTGGATCTTGCGAGACAGCTTACGTTCATTATATCACCGTTAATCGTGATTTGAACACCTGCACGCTTTAGTACGTGGATGGCTGATGTTAAATGTGCAGGGCATACATTTTCCAATGTGATGTTTCCCCGCGTGACAGCAGCAGCAATCATAAGGGTTCCGGCTACGATTCGGTCGGGAATAATACGATAAGTACATGGGGTCAGCACCGATACCCCTTCAATCGTGATCGTGTCAGTGCCAGCGCCTATAATCTGGGCACCCATGGCGTTCAGGAAATTTTGCAGATCCTGAATCTCCGGTTCTCTGGCCGCATTGGAAATGGTCGTCATGCCCTTGGCCATAGCTGCAGCCATCATAATGTTTTCTGTTGCTCCGACACTTGGAAAGTCAAGTGCGATCTCAGCGCCTATTAACTCTTTTGCCGTACAAATGATGGTATTCCCGCCAGTTTCCTCAATCGTTGCTCCTAAAGCGGCAAGTCCCCGCAGGTGTAAATCTATTTTTCTTTCTCCTATGGCACATCCACCTGGCTGATAGACTTGAACACGACCAAAGCGTGCCAATAAAGGGCCCATCAAAAAAATCGAAGATCTCATCTGGCTCATCTGGCTTTCCGGGATGTGATAGGATTGTGCTGTGGATGAATTTACGGTTACCGTATCACCTTGATGCTCCGTACGACAGCCCAGTGCGCGAAGAATGCTCAGCATGACCTGTATATCTGACAAATCGGGTACGTTCAATATGCTAAACGTTCCTTCTGCCATCATGCCTGCTGCTAATATGGGCAGCGCCGCATTTTTCGCACCATGAATTTTGATGGCTCCCGACAGAGGTCTCCCACCTTCGATAACCAACTTTTCCAAAGTCCCACCTCCGATTTACCGCTCCCCCACCACCAGAACCTCGGTAACCAGCTTTACGCCATAAGCTTCCATGACGCACTGCTGAACATGTTCGATGAGGGTGAGCACGTCATGAGCTGTCGCTTGCCCCGTGTTGACAATGAAATTGGCATGCAGCGGTGAAACCTCGGCTCCACCGATCTTGAATCCCTTGAGACCCGCCTCTTCAATCAATCTCGCTGCAAATTGCCCAGGTGGATTGCGGAACACACTGCCTGCACATGCCAGTTGCAGCGGTTGTGTACGTAAGCGGCGTTCCTTGTAAGAAGCCATCGCTTCTGCAATCTCCTTGCGATCCCCTGACTTCAGTCCGAATACGGCTTCAATGATAATACCCGGCTGATGATGCAAGAGTGAATGTCGATAGGTGTATTCAAAATCGGCCATCTGCATGGTGACCAGCTCTCCTGTCGAAAGCAGCACTTCAGCTCTTAAAAGTATGCGTGACACATCAGATCCGTGAGCTCCGGCGTTCATATAAATGGCGCCTCCCACTGTCCCTGGAATGCCTCCAGCGAACTCCAACCCGGTCAAACCTTCCTTGCCGGCCATGACGGACAGCTTGATAAATGAATAAGCCGCTCCGGCATAAACCGTCTCACCCTCAAACCGCAATGTCTCCAGAGCGGGACCCAGCTTAATAACAACGCCGCGAATCCCTTTGTCGGCAATGAGCACATTGGAGCCGCGACCGAGAATGGTCCAGGGAATCTGATGGGCATGCATCAGCTTCACGGCATCAATTAGCTGCTCACGGTTGCGGGGGATTAGCAGAATATCGGCTGGCCCTCCGATTTTCCAAGTGGTATGAGGGGCAAGGGGCTCGTTCAAAAAACATTTACCGAACGCACCGCTTTGCAATAACGAAATGACCTGTTGCATGGGAAAACCTCCTTCACAGAACTCCGGGCTTCGCAGGTAACGGCTAGCTGCCGCATTCGCAAAGAACAATTCAGTAAGCACCTCTGAACCCTATATAGGCTTGCGCTAGCTGTTTGCCGCTTCACCGAGTGTCTGTCACGGTTATAGTGTAGTTTATGTAAGATCGGATAGAGTGTGACAAATGCCCAGATCGTTTTGTCAATCTGTAGCATGAGCGGCCTTCTTGATGAGTTTAATAATAGCGTCGGTCCCATTAATATGCTTCGCTTCTTTAGCTTTTTCTACATATTTCTCTTGATTTAAATGGAGAAGCTCAATACTCTGGATTAATGTATCAGCGGTTAATTGCTCTTCAAACAAAATTTCACCGTACCCCATAGATTGAAACGAGCCTGCATTTAAAATTTGATCTCCCCGGCTTGCTTGCTTTGTCAATGGGATGAGCAGCATCGGTTTTTCCAATGCCAAAAATTCAAATATGGAGGTAGCTCCTGCCCGGGATACGACCAGATTCGTCATGGCGAGCACATCTGGCAGATCCTCATTCAGATATTCAAACTGCCTGTAGCCTCTTCTGCCTTGGAAAGCCTCATCCACATGGCCTTTACCGCACAGATGAACGATCTGATAGCTCTGAAGCAGCACATCCAGTGCAGCTCGAACAACACTATTGATTCTCTGAGCTCCCAGACTTCCTCCCATGACAAGAAGAATCGGTTTTAGCTGATGAAAGTCGCACAGCTGCAGGCCCTTCATCGCATTGCCAAGTAAAATATGCTCACGAATCGGTAAGCCCGTACAAATCGCTTTGTTCCCTTTAATATGCTTGAGAGACTCTGGAAACGTCACACATACCTGATCAGCAAAAGGCAGCGAAATTTTGTTGGCAAGACCGGGTGTCATATCTGATTCATGAATAATAATAGGAATCCGGTTCAGCTTACTGGCCAATATGACAGGAACGGAAACGAACCCACCCTTGGAGAAAACAACGTCAGGTTTCAACTTTCGTAAAAGCCTATAAGCTTGACCAACCCCACGAATAACATTAAACGGGTCCTTCATATTTTTGAAATCAAAATATCTGCGCAGCTTGCCGGATGCAATCGGATGAAAAGGGATTCCCTCTTGACCGATAATTTCCCGCTCAATTCCCTGCTGCGAGCCGATATATTGAATATCCCAGCCCTGCAGCTTCAGCTTCGCGATAATAGCCAAATTGGGCGTCACATGGCCAGCTGAACCGCCTCCGGTGAATACAATTTTCTTCATAGCTTTCACTCACCTCGCATAGCGGGAAATATTAAGTAAGATACCAATGGAGGTCAGCATCAGTGTCAAGGATGAGCCTCCGGCGCTGATCAACGGCAAGGTAATACCAGTTACCGGAAACATCCCGATCACAACGCCAATATTGATGATCACCTGGATAGCAATCATTCCGACGATGCCCGTTGCAAGCAGGCTTCCAAACATGTCTGGAGCCGTAATCGCAGTACGCATTCCACGCCACAGAAGCAGCAAAAACAAGATCAGCACACAACCGCCACCTATGAAACCAAGCTCCTCAGCAATAATTGAGAAAATAAAATCGGTTTGCGGCTCCGGCAAGTAACTATATTTTTGCCTACTCATGCCAAGTCCGAGTCCTACAAAGCCTCCAGGCCCTATAGCATATAAGGATTGAATCGCCTGATATCCTGCCCCAAGCGGATCCGCCCACGGATCCAGAAATGCTGTAATCCGCTGCAAGCGGTAAGGAGCAGCGATAATAAGTCCAACGAAGCCAACAAGCCCAGCCATGCCCAAGTAGGACAAATGCAGCAATCGGGCACCTGACGCATAAATAATGAGCAGCGCTGCACCCATCAGCACGACTCCGGTTCCAAGATCCGGCTGCAGCATAATAAGCCCAAACGCCAAACCGACCAAGCCTAGTGGGGGCAAAAGTCCTTCCGTGAACAAGGCAATCTTATTTTGCCGATCGGTCAACAGCTTGGACAAGAATAAAATCATACCCATTTTCATAAACTCAGATGGCTGAATACCAAAGGAGCCAATCCCCAGCCAGCTTCGCGCGCCTCCCCGAACAACACCTACACCGGGTATTAATACCGCAGCCAGCATCACAAAGCACATGATCAGAATCAAACGGGCATGCTTTTTCCACAGTCCATAATCAACGTTCATCGTGAACAACATCGCCACAACACCGAGAACAGCGAACAAGAGCTGCCTTTTTAAATAATAGTACCAGTCACCGAATTCATGAAATGCCAGCACAGCGCTGGCACTGTAAACCATTACCACGCCAATTGTCAATAGAATCAACGTGCACATAAGCATTAGCATATCCGGAGCAGACCGCGATTTCACCATAAGTGCCACCTCTTACCCAGTAAAATGGTAGGGTAGGCTTGTATACCACCCTACTTTACAGGGTATGCACAGACTGCTTAAACATGCTTCCTCGCTCTTCATAGGAAGTAAACATATCCCAACTGGCGCATGCGGGTGATAGCAGCACAACATCTCCTGGCTTCGCCATGGCTGCTGCCTCGCGTACGGCTTCCGCAATAGCATCCTTCGCTTGCTTGCCAGTATCGACTATTTTGATCCGACTCATGCCTGCCAGCTTGGCAATTTCCACAATTTTATACTTCGTCTCTCCAATTGCGACTAATCCCTTTACCCGCTCCTGGAAAATCTGAAACAGTTCCATATAATCAGAGCCCCGATCCAACCCACCAGCTATTAGAATGACGTCCTGTTCAAAGGACTCAATGGTCCGGATCGTAGCTGTAGAATTCGTTGCCTTCGAATTGTTATAAAAAAGCACCTCATTGTGCGTTGCCACATGCTCCAGACGATGCTCTACGCCACGGAAATTTCTAAGCTCTTCTGCAATGACAGCAAACGGTACATCGAGTGTCAATGCTGCACATGCGGCAGCAAGAGCATTTTCCACATTAAAGCTGCCCGGAATGCCGATGTCCTTCACCGCAATGATCGGATGAACGATTCCATTACGATCACGATAAACAATATGCTTGTCCTCTGACCCCTTCGATTCATTGTGCAGATTCGTTACTTCTTGCTCAACCGCACCGTGTGCCTGTACATAGACACCATAATCCAGCTTCTCTGTCATGGAAAAGAGCAGCACCGATGCTTTCACCTCAGAAGCCAAACGGCGGCAAATCGGATCATCCCAATTCAATATGGCTGTATCCTCTGCAGTCTGATTAGCGAAAAGCTTGGCTTTGGATGCGATATAATCTTCCATCGAGCCATGATAGTCAAGGTGCGTTTCGTATACATTTAATAAACAAGCGATCTTCGGATGAAAATCCTGTGTACCCTTTAGCTGAAAGCTGCTTAGCTCTACGACCATATGGTTATCCGGCTCTGCCTCAAGTGCGGCTTCAGTCAAAGCACGCCCAATATTGCCTGCTACAATCGGCTTTAAGCCCGCTTTCTCCAGCATAAGGCCGATCCATGTCGTAGTCGTCGTTTTACCGTTAGAGCCTGTTATGCAGATCATAGGTGCCGTACATACCTGGTAAGCAACCTCAACCTCTGTAACAACCTCAATTCCAAGCTGTTCAGCCTTTTTCATTGGTTCTATCGTATAGGGAATGCCCGGATTTTTGACAATCAGTCTCACATCCTTATGGATCAAGGACTCGGGATGACCTCCGCAAATAACAGAAATACCCAGAGCCGTTAATTCATCGGCCTCAGGGCACTGGTCACGCTCTTTTTTATCATTGACAGTCACAATAGCTCCAAGCTCATGAAACAGCTTGGCAACAGCTACGCCGCTAAGCGCCAAGCCAAGAATTACTACCTGCTGATTACGATATGCCTGCGGATGCTTCATTTGCTATAACACCTCATTTATATAAAGTCCAATTGCTGCCAATACAATGCCAACTGTCCAAAATGTAACGACTACCCGCCACTCTGACCAGCCAACCAATTCAAAATGGTGATGGATCGGACTCATTTTGAATACGCGTTTTCCCCTTGTTTTAAAGGAAACGACTTGAATAATAACGGACAGCACCTCGACTACGAATACGCCGCCGACCACTATTAACAAAATCTCCGATTTCGTCAGCACTGCCACAAGCGCTAATCCACCTCCGATACCCAGTGACCCGGAATCCCCCATGAACACTTTCGCAGGATGTGTATTAAATACAAGGAAGCCTAGTACCGCTCCAACCATTGCAGCGCAAAAAATCGCCACATCCGGCAGTGTACTGTTCATGGCTATAATGGCATAAGCACCAAATGCCACTGCACTGGTTCCTGCAAGCAGCCCGTCAAGACCGTCGGTGAAATTCACCGCATTGGATGTTCCAAGCATCATCACTGCCACGAATGGGAAGTAGAGCCAGCCCATTGAGATTGTATAATGAAGAAATGGAATTCGAACATCCGTGCTGAACCCCAGCTTGTAGAGCAGGATACAGACAATTACAGATACAATCAATTGTCCAAGCAGCTTTTGTCTGGCAGTGAGTCCCAACGAACGTTTCAAAATAATTTTTATATAATCGTCCATAAATCCAACCAATCCATACCCTAACGTGGCGACCAGCAGGATGACCATCTCCGTGCTAGTGTCAGCAAAACGCAATACCGCTAACGAGAGCGCCAGCAAAATAATAATGCCGCCCATTGTCGGTGTTCCGGCTTTTTTCAGATGTCCCTGAGGACCATCTGTCCGAATTTGCTGACCGAATTTCAGCCTCTTTAATAAAGGTATGCATAATGGCCCCAAAATGACGGCAAGTAAAAAAGATGCCCCCAATGTAATCATGACCACGTTAAAATCCACAACCATTACTCCTTCCCACCCTCCGAGTGGAGGGCTCCATAGGGCCTTGCCCTCTGGACACCTTTTTTCATATAAACTAGATAACATAGAGCTGTCGCTCTTTGAACTCACTGCTTCATTGCATAGAGCTGCGCTCTTTGGACTCACATTTTTTGCTGCCGCAAAGGGGGATTACCCTCCCAAACCCTCCCTATAAGGAGGGCTCCAAAGGGCGCTGCCCTCTGGACTCCCTTGCCGTATGAAGACTGCTCTGTTCTCGGGCCGCTTTGTTCCTATGGAACACGCTTGACTTGGGAGTTGGATTTACGATATTGGCAGACTTTACTTTATTCGGATCGCTTTCGTCCCTTCGGGACACGCTTAACTATTGGAGTTAACCTTGTTCAGAAAGCTCTTAGCTGTGAGTATCATTGTTCATATGCGCCTTTAGAAGATTACTATGTTTATTAACCAATGTAAAGCGTATTCCGTAGAAACGAAAGTCTCTACACCTATCTAATGAACGTGAAGTAGTTTTAACCCCTTTTAATGTGTGATCGACCCCTACTCTCCAACCCAAGCGTGTCCCGCAGGGACGAAAAGCGCTCCGAGAACACCGATGTCTCTGTTTCATCGCACCCCTATCTCCCATCCCAAGCGTGTCCCGCAGGGACGAAAGCGCCCCGAGAACACAACAGTTCGCGTACCAACCAGGGGAGTCCAGAGGGCCAAGCCCTTTGGGGCCCTCCCTACAAGGGAGGGTTTGGGAGGGTTAAATAATCCACGATTTGTTCCAGCTTCATTCCCCTAGACCCTTTTACAAGCACGACATCGTTCGGTGTGGCGTAGTTTGCAATTGCATGTGCGAGCTGGCTTTTATCGTCAAAATGCGTTACACCTTCGGGGTTATAGACACGGGCAGCTTGCTCCGCTACATGCTTGGTCAATGTCCCATACGTAAAAACACGATCTATTTTGTTGGGGTCAAGCATTTGACCTATTTCCCGATGAAATTCAACCTCTCGTTCACCAAGCTCCAACATGTCGCCCAAGACAACGATTTTATGAGTGTAGCCCTGAAGCTCTTGTAGTAAATGAAGAGCCGCCTTCATCGAAGACGGACTTGCATTATAAGCATCATTCAAAACTGTCAGTCCTAACGGAGTTTTCGTAAGCTCGATACGCATTCCCGTCATTACGCTTGCTCGCAAGCCTTCGGCAATAACAGCATGCGGAATATCAAAGTACATACCGACCGCTAGCGCAGCAAGTGCATTTACCACATTATGCGAGCCAAGCACGGGAATGTAAAAATCGATGTCTAATCCGCTAATCTGAAAGTGAGTTCCAGTCGCATCCATGAGGACACGCTCAGGTGTAAAATCATTTTCTGGCCGAGTTCCGAAGGTGACTGTGTTGAAATCTAATCCTTGCTCCGTGCCACGATGCTGCGCCCATTCTGGTAAAACCGCTTCGATCAGCGGATCATCACCGTTATATATCAACGTGCCCCCTGTCTGCAAGCCTGCTACGATTTCCGTCTTTGCTCTCGCGATTTCTTCTCGAGTACCCAGTTGCAGCAGATGAGCTTCGCCGATGTTTGTAATAATAGCAATTTCCGGTTCGGCAAGCTCAGACAAGAACTGGATTTCACCACGATTACTCATCCCCATTTCGAGTACAACGATTTCGGTATCCTCCTCTAACTGAAGAAGAGTGAAGGGTAACCCGATATGATTGTTATAATTACCAATCGTTTTGTGCACCTTATACGTAGTCGCCAAAACGGATGCCGTCATATCCTTTGTCGTTGTCTTTCCATTGCTTCCAGTAATCCCCACGATTCGCACATTCAACTGCGAGAGATAGGATTTTGCCAGTGTTTGCAGAGCTGCCAATGTATCGTCAACAAAAATTAATGGAACGCCAACTGGAGGATGCTCGTGATCATTTTGCCATAACGATGCAACCGCCCCTTGGCTCATAGCCTCTTCAACAAATCGATGTCCATCGAAAGACTCACCTATTAAAGGCACATAGAGATTACCCAACTGAATGGTGCGGGTATCTTTGGAAACCCCGCTAATCTGCATATCAATTATGCTGATGTCGCTGCTAGCAATACCTTCACACATCGCTGCGATCTGGGAGTAAGTACGTTTAATCATGGCTTCTTCCCCTTATCGCTTCTTTGGCAACCAGGCGATCATCAAAATCATGCTTGATCCCGTTAATATCCTGATAGGTTTCATGACCCTTGCCCGCTATCAATACAACATCTCCTGGAACAGCGTTGGCAATCGCAAGATCAATAGCAGCTCTGCGGTCAGCTATAAGCTGATAGCGTTCGCCTGGAAAATCAACTTCCAGAAGCCCTGGTACAATATCTAGCAAAATACTTTGCGGATCTTCCTTACGCGGGTTATCAGAGGTCACATATAAATAATCACTGTACCGGGCAGCAACTTTGCCCATAACAGGTCGTTTAAGGCGATCCCGATCACCGCCACAGCCGAAGACGCAATGAATCTGACCTTCTACAAATTGGGAGATGGTAGATAGTGCATTTTCCAAACCATCCGGTGTATGGGCGTAATCAACAAGAACCAGAAAGTCCTGCCCCTCATCCACAACTTCCATCCGCCCTTCAACAACAGCAATCGATTCCAGACTCTGCTTGATAGCTTCCAGTGAAATACCTTCTAGCAGTGCTGCTGTTATAGCAGCCAAACAATTATACACATTGAATTCACCAACAAGTGGAGTATGCAAATCAACGGTTCCAAGAAATGTCGTACAGCGGAAACGAGTCCCTTTGGAAGTGATTTCAATGGCATCAGCCCGTACATCCGCGTTCTGCTTGATCCCATAGGTTATGATTTGTGCAGCAGTCAGCTTGATGAAATCCTCACTTGCCGAATCATCGGCGTTAAGCACCGCGTAACGCTGCTCTTCCGGAGCCGCCGAAAACGCATTGCCAAGTCCCGAGAATAACAACCCCTTTGATGCCTTGTAGCTTTCCATGGATCCGTGATAGTCCAGATGATCCTGGGTTAAGTTCGTGAATATCGCAGTTCGAAAGCTGGTGCCCTTCACCCTTCCCAAATCAAGACCCTGGGAAGTTACCTCCATGATGCAGAACTCGGTATCCACTGCCTGCATCTCAGCCATAATACGCTGCAGATTCAAGGACTCCTGTGTATTCGTTCCATTATTGGGTATCGTCCTGTCACCTATTTTTACTTCAATGTTGCTCATGAGTCCAGTCGAATGTCCTTGACTGCTCAAGATTTTTTCCAACAGGTAGGTAGTCGTGGTTTTACCATTCGTGCCTGTTATACCGATGACTTTCATATTGCGGCTTGGATATCCATAATAATGATTGGCGATTAATGCCATGGCGTAACGTGAATCCTTAACAATCAGCTTAGGGATATCGACATCGACATCATGCTCAACAACCAAAGCAACCGCTCCTTGCTGAGCGGCCTTGGCTGCAAAAAGATGTCCATCATCAACTAAACCTCGAATGCAGAAAAATAAATCACCCGGCTGTACCCGCCGGGAATCCATTTGTAAGCCGCTGAATACCGTTTCTTCATCACCGTCAATACGGCTAACCGCAAGCTGCGAAGCCAGTTCGTTCAGCTGCATGAGCTTCCCTCCATTTTTTACACATGGTATCTATTATGGACAAAAAAAGTGCTGCTGAAAAGCCTCTTTTTTAAATTGTCGTTATTTAATTACTTACTTGAGGAGGAGGGGCAGTTTCCGATAAATAAATGCGGATC
The DNA here is from genome assembly GCF_001956045.1 of Paenibacillus sp. FSL H7-0331. The sequence goes on from NZ_MRTH01000001.1 coordinate 132,549, forward strand.
GTAGAGCCTTGCTCCAGCTTGGCACCTGCCTTCGGAACCTGATTGACCACATAGGAGCCAACCCCTGATTTGGCAAGCAGGAAGTTCGAATTCAGATTTTCATATATATCCGTAATGCTCATTCCAATAACATTGGGAACCTCAACCAAACGGGTATCGCCATATACGTATTTCTTCTCCATTTGGTCCTTTCGCTCAGGCACCTGCATATAACGAAGAGTGTCCTCCATAATACTTTTGACAAGAGGAGCTGCTATCAAGCCACCGAACTGAAGTCCTTGCGGATTATCCACGGCGGCATAAACAACAATTTTGGGATCATCGGCGGGTGCAAACCCTATAAAAGAAACGATATGATCCGTTGCGGAATAACGGCCATTAACAACCTTTTGAGCTGTTCCGGTTTTCCCGCCAACCCGATAGCCTTCAATAAATGCATTGCGTCCGGTTCCGTTTGCAACCACACTTTCCAGTGTTTCTCTAACCTGCTTGGAGGTCGCCTCCGATATAACCTGCCTGACCAGCTGCGGTTGTACCTGATCAATCATTTGACTGCTGCCCGGCTGATACCAGCCTCTCGCAACAAATGGTTTGAAAAGCTTCCCCCCATTGATCGCTGCCGAAACCGCTGTAATCTGTTGAATTGGAGTTACCGATACCCCTTGGCCAAATGCTGTCGTAGCTAATTCGACCGGGCCGACACGCGACATTTTGAACATAATTCCATTCTCTTCGCCACCAAGATCAATCCCGGTTTTGGTACCAAAGCCGAACTTCGAAATATAATCGAACAGCTTTTCCTTACCAAGCCTCTGGCCCATTACAACAAAACCCGGATTGCATGAGTTTTCTACGACTTGCAAGAAGGTCTCGCTCCCGTGACCGCCCCGTTTCCAGCATCGCAATCTCGCACCGGCAACCTCAATGTAGCCAGGATCATAAAAAGATTCGTTCAAATTAACCTTTTTCTCTTCTAAAGCAGCTGCCAATGTAATAATTTTGAAAGTCGAGCCAGGCTCATAAGTCATCCAGATCGGCAGATTACGGTCATAGCTCTCTTTGGGAAACTCACGAAAGCTGCCGGGGTCGTAACCGGGTCTTCCTCCCATCGCCAGGATTTCACCGTTATTCGGATCCATCACGATAGCAATTGCATGCTCCGCCTGATATTTCACCATGGCCTGATCAAGCTCGCGCTCCAGTACGGATTGAATATGGCTATCCACAGTCAGCTGCAGATTCATCCCATCGCGTGGTTTCACATAAGCGTCTGTTGAATTTGGCATTTGCCTGCCTGCTGCATCAGCCAAAAATGATATGCTTCCACCCAATCCGGTCAAAGGTTTATCATATTTTAATTCTATGCCCGTTAGACCTTGATTATCAATGCCGGTAAACCCAAGAATATGTGCGGCAAGTTGTCCAAAAGGATAGTACCGCTTATTGTCCTCTGCAACCACGATACCCGGAAGATTCAGAGAACGAATTTCCTGAGCCTTTTCCTGAGTAATCTTCCGGCCTCCCGGTTGGATACGTACAATTAATTGCCTTTGTGTAATCTGTTTAAGCAGCGCCTCCTCGTTCAGCTGAAGCGTAGAGGCAAGCTGGGCTGCTACAGACTTGGCATCTTTGATTTGTGCCGGAATGGCCATTACCGTTGGTGAACTGATATTATAGGCAAGCTGTACCCCGTTTCGGTCCAGAATCTCACCCCGTTTGGCTGCAAAAGGAATATTGCGGCGCCACGAATCCTCAGCTTTTCCGGATAACTCCGGTCCTAACCATATTTGAACAAAACCAAGCCTTATGATTAAAGCTATGAACAAAAAAGTGCCAATAATAAGTGCCACAAATAGTCGACGACGAACCGTAGTTTGAGTTGCTTTCATGACTGTCCGTTCCCCTCCTGAAATAAATCTGGGACTGCTTCATATCCAGATTATTCAGGACAAACCGTGGTTAGAACAAGCCTACCTCGCTGGAGGGTCGTTTTTTTTGGCAGAACCTTCATTAATCTTGGTCGATTCTGCCGTTTTGACGGGATTATTGGGTTTGACTGATGTTACCTTCTTATCCGTCTTTGCTGGCGTAGTAGCAGCTGGTGCAGCAGGAGCTTCCGCATCAGAAGACGGGCCCTGCAGCAGTTCGCTGTATGGCTTAAGCTGCAAAACAAGCTGCCTGGCATCACTGTCTCCAGCTAACGATTGAGATGAAACATAGCCCTCGCCTACGGATTGACACTTCACTTTAATAAATGTACATACTTCCAGAGCATCCCGTAACGATTTGCCTGTCAAGTCTGGAATTGGCAGCTCGCCGCCTTCTTGCAGTACCACATAAATTCGTTGAGCAGAGCTGATATCGGTCCCGACCGGTGGTGATTGTGCGATAACTTTACTGCCTTTTCCAATGCTTTCGACGATTACACCAAATTTATTCATCACATTTTTAGATTTCTCAACGGTTTGGCCAGATAGATCGGGCATCAACATATCTTCAACCTTCTCCGCTGCTTTCATTTGCTGGGTATTGGAAGGCACGCCCAAATAACGCAGGGTCTGCGAGACAATTTCTTTAAAAGCTGGAGGTGCTACCTCACTGCCCCGATGATAATCGCCTCCGAGATCCGGTTCATCCGCAATAATCGTTACAAGAATTTTCGGATTTTCCACAGGCGCATACCCTATAAAGGATACAACCCACTTGCCATCCGCATAGCCTTTACCGCCAGGTTCAACCTTGTTGGCTGTTCCCGTTTTTCCTGCGACACGATATCCCTCGATAAAAGCATTACGTCCTGTTCCGATAGCCTGATCGCTAACCACCTGCTCCAGATATTCGCTTACCTGCTTGGCAGTTCGCTCGGACACAACCTGCCGAATCACTGTTGGCTCGAAGGTCTGAATCACTTCCTTGGTCTTCGGGTTCACAATGTCTTTCACTACATGCGGTACCATCAGCTTACCGCCATTGGCAATCGCTGCATATGCCGATGTTTGTTGTATCGCAGTTGTCGTCAAACGTCCTTGACCATAAGTAGCCGTTGCATAATCAGAAGGGTATTTCATCGCTACGATACCAGGAACCTCCCCTGGAAGATCAATCCCTGTTTTAGCTCCAAAGCCAAAATCTTTGATATATTTCTCAAGCTTTTCCTTACCTAGCTTCTCATAGCCAAGCTTAACAAAAGCGACATTACTTGAGCGCTTTAATCCATCCAGATATGAAATTTGCCCCCATCCGACAATATTATGGTCATGTAGGATCCGCCCTGGCACTTGAATAGCCCCCGACTGATACTTATCTTCGGGAAAGAACAAGTTTTCTTCAACGGCTGCAGCCAATGTGACAATCTTAAAGGTCGAGCCTGGCTCGTATTGAGAGGCCACTGTATTATTGATAAAATCACTTTGGTTTTTGTTGTCCCAGTATTTGTTGGGATTAAAATCAGGAGTACTCGCCATCCCCAAAACTTCCATCGTTTGCGGATCAACGGCTATTGCCGTCAAGCTTTTAGGGTGATACTTGGCATTCACTTTCTCGAGCGCGCTTTCAATATAGAACTGGATATTTTTGTCGATGGTGAGTCTAACGTTGCTGCCATCCACAGCAGGCTGGTAATTAACCTTGGCATCCGGAAGTTCGACTCCGGTTCGATCCTTTTCATAGCTCCTGTTTCCGGGAATACCTTTAAGAAAGCTGTCAAAGCGAGACTCCAGTCCTGTTAAAGCTTTACCCTCTTTATCCGTATAACCAAGCACATGAGAGGCAAGCTTGCCGCCTGGATAAAACCGTTTTTGTTCCTTTTGCAGATAGATCCCGACATTCTTTACGTTTGTCTGATTTTTGAGCGTCTCCACAAAGGTTTTAACCTGTTCGGCAACCTCTGTATCAATTTTCCAGCCCTCATTGCGAATTTCTACTTGTGTCATCAGGGTCATCTGTTGTGTCTTTTCATCAAGCCTTTTTTTGTTTAGCAGCGTTCGAATCTTTTCTTCTAAAACCGATATAGCTGCCGGATCATCCGATGTTTTTAACAAACCTGCCAAGCCTTTAACGACACTCTGCTCCAATTGGTATTTTTGAATAATAATCGGGTTCAAAGCAATCGTATAGGCAGGAGAATCCTCGGCAAGTACCTTGTCATTGCGATCCACAATCGCTCCTCTGACAGGGCGAAGCACATCCTCCTTGGCCCATCTCTCCTGGGCTGATGTCAGTAAACCGGCACCCTGCACGACCTGAACCCAATATAATCTGCCTACTATTGCAACAAAAAAGAGGGTGAACAACCCTCCAATGAGTAATGATCTGAGCTTTACTTTTTTTGTCATTTCGACTCCTCTCTCCCATTCATATCATAGATGATTAAGGGGCGATATCCGTCGTTTTTTGATTCACTGCAGTCGCATTAGATGGAGCTTTTGGTTCTTTAAGGGACACTTTGCTAATCTGTTTGTCTTCAGGTGGGACCAAACCAACTTTGGTAGCTTCAGTTCTTAGACGATCCGGACTCGATAAAGCTTCCACTTTATGCTTTAACACACTATTCTCCGCCTGCAGCTTTTGAATGTCGGTCTCGAACTTCAAAATCTTTGTGTTCATTTCATAGATTTGCGCATAGCGCCAAATAATCAGGCTAGCCACCGCTACGCAGACTAATACAGTGAATAAATAGAGAAGCTTCTCCTGAACCGGAAGTGATCTATTCCGGTAAACGACCCTCTTGGTTTCCTTAACTGTAACCTTTTCTTTCTGTGCGGGACGTGGTTGAGTTGCCGAACTTCCGTGCATGTATGCAGGCATTGAGATATTTCCTCCTTCACTAAGTAAAGTATTTGATATAGAAAACCTCTATCGAGGCCCATTCGACGTAAATTTGAGCAGCAGCTTTTTCATGTTAACCCTGGCTATGTAGTTTTTCAGCGATTCTTAGCTTGGCTGAACGCGATCTGGAGTTTTCATCCAGTTCTTCAACACTAGCTTCTATAGGCTTACGGTTAATAAGCTTCACAATCCCTTTGGTACCGCACACACATATCGGAAAATCACCTGGACATGTACAACGCTCGACATATTTGGCAAAGGTTTGTTTGCAAATTCGATCTTCCAGCGAATGGAAGGTGATGACTGCCACTCTACCTTCAGGCGCCAAGCAGCGAATCGATTGCTCCAACGCTTCTTCAAACACACCCAGTTCATCGTTAACAGCTATACGCAAGGCCTGAAAGCTGCGTTTGGCTGGATGAGGTCCATTACGTCTTGCTGCTGCAGGGATACCTTCCTTTATTAGCTCAACAAGCTGACCCGTCGAATCAATAGGACCTTTAGCTCGTGCCGCAACAATCTTTCCGGCAATACGCCTTGCAAATTTTTCTTCTCCGTATTCAAACAAAATACGGATGATTTCCTGCTCTGGCCAGTCATTAACAATCTCTCTTGCAGTCAATTTCGCAGTACGGTCCATTCTCATGTCCAGCTCAGCATCATGGTTGTAGCTGAAGCCTCGTTCTGCTTCATCCAGTTGGGGAGATGAAACGCCCAGATCAAACAAAATCCCGTCAACCTGCGGCTGGCCGCTTTTCATAACTCGAGAATCGAGCTTCAGCTGTTCCTCCAAAAAACGAAAATTACTTCGCACAAGCTTGACCCTATCCATCAGAGGCGCAAGTCTTTCTTTGGCATTATCCAAGGCTGCATCATCCTGGTCAAAAGCGATCAATAACCCTTCGCTGCTCAAACGAGAAGCAATTTCGTAGCTATGTCCAGCACCGCCTAGTGTGCAATCCACATAAATGCCATCTGGCTTAATATTCAATCCTTCTACAGCTTCTTGCTTCAATACAGTAATATGATGAAACATCGTTACCCTCCTAAGAGTTTTGCTTGGCAAAACTTTCTTCGTAAGCGTTACTGAGTTTTGCGCAGCAAAACATACTTCGTAAGCGTTACTGAGTTTAGCTAACAAAACTTACTCCGTAAGCATTACTGAGTTTTGCATAACAAAACTTCGTAAACATGGTTTGTTTTCAATGGCTAGAGATCGAAGTTAAAATCAACAAGCTTTTCGGCTATTTCGTTGAAGGAATCGCTCGATTGCTGGAAATAGTTTACCCATATTGGCTTGCTCCAAATCTCAACACGATTGGAAACACCGATAACGACGCAATCTTTATCCAATTTGGCATATTCAACAAGGTTATTTGGCAAATTAATTCTGCCCTGCTTATCCAATTCACATTCTCCGGCACCGGAGAAAAAGAACCGACTAAAGGCACGGGCGTCCGACTTCATGAGTGACAAAGATTTCAGCTTTTGCTCAAGCACCACCCATTCTTCCATAGGGTATACAAATAAGCATTGATCCAAGCCTCGAGTGACAATGAAGGTTGTTCCAAGGGATTCGCGAAATTTAGCTGGCACAATGATACGACCCTTTTCATCGATGCTGTGCTGAAATTCGCCCATGAACATATACCTTCACCCCTTTTCACCACTTTACCCCACTTCCCACCACTTTGTATAGTTTAATTCTCTAGAAAAAAGAAAAATCCTGCTTATTAGCAGGATGACCATAAATTTTTTTATTTATGATTTATCTTCTACAGTGCTATCCTGTGACAAATCAGGCTGCACTTCCCCATTTTCTTCTGTAAGCTTTTTACGAATTTCCATCATTTTTTTCTTTCTGGAGCGCCTCACAACGACAATCGGGAGAAGAATCAAAAAGAGAACAAGGGCAACAGGCAGCACCGCGGCTGCAGCAACAATGAGCCATTCAAAAACAACCGTCAGAACGACAGCACTTTCATTTAGTGCGGAAGCCATTCGTTGGAACAACGGTCCGCGGTCATTAGCCTGAATAACGGCGGCTGATCCCAGCTTCTGGGCAAGCCTGACTTCAATCGTTGAGTACGATACATTTTGCTCCAGGTATCTCATCCGGCCCTTAATGCGTTCAATTTCCTCCTGAACTTTGCCCAGCTCATTGGAAAATGCCAATAACTCGTCGGTTTTCGATGCCTTTTCCATAAATGCGATCAATCGGCTCTCTACCACCTGCTTGGCCTTCAGTCTGGAGGTCAGATCGACGAATTCCTCGGAAACATCTTGTCCCTGCATATTTTTTTTCGCAGACGGATTAATTGTTTCCAACTGCTTCATTAAGGATTGAAAGCCGTTCGCAGGTACCTTGATGATGAACATTCCGCTTTTTTCATAATTATTTTCATTCTCATTGAATTGCAAAATGTAACCGCCCGCCTGGCTCACTGCGGACTCGATCTTTGCCTGTGCTTCCTCATATTTATCAACCTGCATCGTTATATTCGCTTTGTAAATAATTTTCCGTTCGACTGCGATGTCACCCAAGGCATTTCCGTTGAAGCTGTCGGCTGGTTTAGCTGTACTCGCTTTTTCCTTTGCCGCCGAGTTCGTGTCCATCATGGCTGGTGCCGCCGCGTCACCTGCAGGTTGAGCTGCAAGCATATCCGATTTTTGTTCCGTCAAAGCGCTCGAAGCAGCTCCCGGTGCGGAAGCGGTGGATTCGCCTTTCTCTCTGGCAGCCGAGCAGCCGCTCAGCAGAACAACCAGAAGTGCAGCCAGGATCCAGTGTTTGGCCCTCATCTTCTTCAAGCTCTTGTCTTGATTTCGTTCCATTCAGATTCCCCCCATATTTGTTTTGGAATCAAAGCAACATCACTTCGCAATAAGTACCGCGAGCCTAGTTATCTTCTAAACGTGGGAGAATGTGGGTTTGTTGCACTCTGTTGGATATTCAAAAAAATACATCGAGTTCCAATTAAAAAGAGGCCCGCAGGCCTCCATTTCAAATGTATGAACCATCCAACCTGAAAACAGCTTCCAAGCTGCTCACCAAGGATCGTATATCTTAGCCTACTTCCTTCAGAAAACGATACTGTGCTTGAATTAAACCATAATAGATCCCCTGCTGCTTCATTAAATCATCATGATTTCCCTGCTCCATCAACACACCATGGTCCAGCACAATAATGTTGTCGGCGTTACGAATTGTCGAAAGACGGTGAGCGATAATAAAGGAGGTCCTGCCAGCAAGCAGCGTTTTAAGTGCCTCCTGAATTTTCAGCTCGGTTTCGGTGTCAATACTGGCAGTAGCTTCATCCAGAATCAGAATACGTGGGTCGGCAAGTAGCGCTCTTGCAAAGGAGATCAGCTGTCTTTGACCCATGGATAACATGTTACCCCGCTCCTGCACCTCCGTATCGTAGCCCTGCGGCATATCAACGATAAAATCATGCGCACGAACAGCCTTCGCTGCAAATTCCACCTCTTCGTCAGTCGCATTCAGCTTGCCAAAACGGATATTATCACGAATCGTGCCCGAAAAAATAAAGGTGTCCTGAAGCACAATCCCCACTTGCGAGCGCAAGCTCGAAACCGTCACATCACGAATATCGTGTCCATCAATCGTAATACTGCCACCCGTGCTATCATAGAACCGGCATAAGAGATTGATGATGGTGCTTTTGCCAGATCCCGTATGACCAACTAATGCAATGGATTGACCTGCTTTTACACTGAGATCGATTCCCTTCAGCGCTTTGCGGCCTGGTTCATACTCAAATTCAACCTGCTTCAATTCAATATCCCCGAGAACGTTTGGTAGTTCTTTGGCATTTAATGCTTCAGGTACATTGGGCTCTTCGTCGATAAATTCGAAAATACGCTCAGATGATGCCATAGCGATCAGCATTTGTGAATACATTTGCCCCAGACGGTTGATAGGCTCCCAGAAGAATCCAATATAAGTGGCAAAAGCAACAAGCAAGCCAACTGTAATTTCCTGGGATTGAATCAAATGCGCTCCGAACCAGAACAAAATACAATAGCCAATCGCTCCCGTTACTTCGATAATAGGGTTAAACGACTGATTGAGCGTTGATGCCCGATTCCACGACTTATGATTGCTTAAATTCATATGATCAAAAAAGGACATGTTCTCTTTTTCCTGCGCAAATGCCTGAGTCACCTTAATCCCTTGAATACATTCATTCAAATGGGCATTGATCCGGGACTGCTTGGATTGTACAACCTGCCACGAACGCCGGATATGCACCCGAAGCTTGGTGGAAATGAAAAACATGATCGGAACCGTTACAATAATCGCCGCACCCAGCTTGATATTGAAATACAGCAATATGAAAATAATACCGACCAATTGTACACAATCCATCAAAAGGTTGACGACACCGTTCGTGAATAAATCCTGCAAGGAGTTCACGTAGTTCGTTATACGTACCAGGATAGAGCCAGCCGGACGTTTATCGAAAAACTTGAAGGAAAGCTTCTGGATATGACTGAACAAATCGTGCCGCAAATCATAAATCACTTTTTGTCCAATCTGATTCGTAAATCGAATCCGGTACGTGTTGGCTGCCCACTGAATGATGTAGAGGAGCAGCATTCCGCCCACACACTGAATCAGCAGCTTAGGATCGCCTCCCTCACGCAGCGCATTATCGATAGCATAAGCAATCAGCAGCGGATTAAACAGCTTCGTCAGTGCTCCGACAATCATCATCGTGATAATAACAGGAAGAATTTGTTTCGAGTAAGGCTTCAGATATTTGCCCAGCCGTTTGACCTGTCCCCAATCAAATTCTTTATCCAATACTTCATCATCCTGATAGACGAAGCGTTGGCCTGTTTGCTCATCCATCCCGCTTGCCGTTGTTGATTTGCTCTCTTGACTCACTGCGTATACCCCCCATTATGTTGACCCGTTGCGGCTGCCTGGCGAATCCCTTGTGCTTCGTCATGAATATAAGTTGGTTCCAGTTTCATGCCACCTTCCGGCTCTACCTCCTGCGGTTGGTCAGCAAACTGGATTTTATACGTTTCTAAATAACGACCTTCCTGCTGCATAAGCTGCTTGTGTGTTCCTCTTTGGACAATAACGCCTTTGTCCAGCACAATAATTTCATCGGCATGCCTTAATGAGGAAATGCGGTGGGCGATAATAAAGGTCGTACGGCCCTTCATCAGCTCTTGAAAGCCCTGCTGAATCTCATGTTCCGTTTCCATATCCACAGCACTTGTGGCATCATCCAAAATCAGGATTTTAGGATTTTTGAGCAGGGCACGTGCAATCGCAATTCGCTGCTTTTGACCCCCGGAAAGCCCCATCCCCCGTTCGCCAACAATCGTATCGTAGCCGAGTGGCATTTCCATAATAAAATCATGTGCTTTGGCCAGTCGTGATGCCTGGATAATCTGTTCCATGGACACATTTCTTACCCCATAGGCAATATTGTTCAGTATCGAAGAGGAGAACAGAAACGTTTCCTGAAATACAATCGCCATATGCTCACGCAGGCTTTCCAATGTAAGATCCCGAATATCACGGCCGTCAAGCGTAATGGAGCCTTCTTTGACGTTATAAGCTCTTAGCAGCAGTTGTATGACAGTCGATTTACCTGACCCTGTTCCGCCGAGTAAGCCTATAACCGAGCCTGCTGGCGCATCGACATTAAAATTCCGCAAAGCGGGCTGTTGGTCGGTATAAGCAAACGATACCCGGTCAAACCTCACATGTCCCTTTACTTGATCAGCCTGCAGCGTCACCGCGTTATCCTTGTTCTTCACATGCACGTATTGATGTAGGATTTCCAATAACCGCTCTCCAGCTGCCTTCGATTGGGTGAAGTTATTAATATGAAATCCAATTTGCCACATGGGCCCGATGATATACCACATCAAGCTGAAGAAAGCGACAAGTTCTCCCAAGGTGAGACTGCTGTTAATGACCATCCAACCACCGACACCCAGCAGGATAACCACACTTAAATTCGCAAACAATTCCATTAATGGAAAGTATTTTGCCCAAATGCCTGAGGTCGTCACGTTATTCAGCTTGTAATCTTCGTTACGTTCAGAAAACTTTTCGATTTCATAAGGCTCTCTGGCAAACGACTTGACCGTACGTACACCGGTAATATTTTCTTGTACGGAAGTGGTCATGTTACTCATCGATTTACGTACCGAACGGAAAGCCGGATGAATTTTCCCTTCAAAACGAATAGCCGTAAATACGAGAAAGGGCATTGAAATCATCGTAATCAGTGTCAACTTCCAATTGATCGTCATCATCATAATGGAGCCAAAGGTAAGCATCATCACCACATTTAATATTTGCACAAAACCAAATCCGATAAAATCGCGCACAGCCTGCAAATCGGCCGTTAGCCGCGACATCAGGTCCCCTGTTCTTGCTTTGTCATAGTATTGAAAAGATAAGTACTGCAGTTTCTTGTACAATGCATTTCGGAGATTAAAGGCGGTATGGTTACCCAGCTTTGAGCTAAACACACCATGCATAAATTGAAATAGCGCTTTACAGGTAATGACACCGACCACAACCAAAGAAAGGTATGGCACCGCTGAAAACTGCTGTTTCGCAATCACATCGTCGATCAGATACCGCAGCAAATTCGGATAAACCAGTCCCAGCGCCGTGGCTGTCATCAGAGACAAGATCGACGCCACCAAAAATCTTTTTTCTGACCAATAATACTCCTTTAACTGCTTGAAAACTTCCATGTTACCCTCCTCAGGTTGTGCTGCTGCAAAACGGCATTCTAAACAAAGCAGTCCGAGAACGACCACCTTTGTAAAAATGGCCTTCGATTGGACAAGCTTACAATCGAAAGCGTTTGCTTTTTTAAGCATCTTAACACCATCCATAGAGAGCGGCAACAACCCCTTTTCTCATAATAGTCCTTATACTTAGAAAAACCCTCGAATCCCCACAAAATAGGGAAACAATCCACTTATCTCGCCCAAATAATACCTAATTTCGCCATATGTAAACCCTTTCACGAAATAAGCAAAAAGCAGCTGTTCTTCTTCGAACAGCCGCCATTTGCCGAACCCTTATTTTAACGTATTATTCAAAAAAAGCAGTCAGCTGGGTATGCGTTTTTTGCAGCGCTGCGACATCAACAGGCATTTCCAAAGCATGCAATTGGCCCTGTGCATATTCCTGCAGCTCTTGACGGATATGTTCCGCTAATGCCTCGTACCAGATTTTCAATTGTCCACTATAAGCAGCATACAGCCAGGTCGTCTGTCCTGTCATGTAAACCGTTAGCGGTGCGTTAAGTGCTGCCTCCAGCTCTTTACGCAAATTCTGCTTACCGTCACCCTCAAAGAAATGCTTCGCATTTTTGTAAAAGCCAGCAACCCATTTGTGCTGTATAGATTCGGCTCGGAACGCTTCGGCGCCCTGCGGCGTCTCAAATGCGCTTGCCTCATAGTCCGAAGGCTGGAATGCGGCCAGCTCTTGGCCAAGACCCTGCAGCCACTGCTGTCTTCTTTTTGCGGCGCGGTTATGAATGGCATTTTCAATCCTTAGGGTAATAGCCAGTACCTCCTGTGAAAGATCGAATGCAATCATCTGCTGCAAATCATTCCATGCGGAACCGGCAATAACCAAGGCGCTCCGCCCTTCCTCACGAAAGACAGCCGGATTAAAGGCGAGATTAAACAGCTCTCCAAAGCGGTACGTAGCCCGTTGCTTAACATAATATAACAGCTCTTCAATCTCCTTGAGCAGTTCGCGCTCCTCTGCTTCCGTTCCCTGATTTCTCAGCATGACATCCGCTTCACCTAATGCTTTGCGAATCGCAGTCGCACGTGCCTGACGTCCCTGTTCATCGCTCTGTGCGCTCACAATCCACTGCTGGAGCACATCGGCAGCACGCAACAGATCGGCCTGACCGGAACGAATCGCAATATCGGTCAGCTCACCCAATGAGAAACGGACAAAATCCTGTTCAAAAGCAGAGATCCCGGAAGCCTGCACGGTTTCTTGCTCCTGAGCCAGCTTACCTTCCAGCGCATAGTAGCTGGACATCGGATAAATCCGCGGGTGACGAATACCGTGCTGCTGCAAATTGTTAGATACATGCGTAACGACACCCTCCAGCTCTTCTCCCGAAGATGCCAGATCGGCAGCATTGACGATAAAAAACATTTTATCCAGCTCAAAGCTGTCCTTAACACGGCCCAACTGCAGCAAGAACTCCCGGTCCGCATGAGAAAACGCATGGTTATAATAAGTAACGAATAGGATGGCATCGGCATTTTTAATATAATTAAAGGCAACACCCGTATGTCTGGCATTGATCGAATCGGCCCCAGGCGTGTCTACCAGAACGATACCTTGATCTGTTAATGGATTGGAGTAATACAGCTCTATCAGCTCAACAAAGCACGATTTGCTTTCGTCAGCCGCATACAGACCGAACTGATCGGCATCTACGCGCAGCTCACTGCCCAGATCGGACTCGACAGCCCCCCAGCCCTTCTCCACAGCTTTCAGGAACGTATAGTGCGGCTTACCTTTGGCTGAAACGCGGTCCGCGGATAACCCACGAATGGCCGACAGGCTCTCAGGCAGGCTTGTCGTATGAATGCCGAGCATTTCCAGCGAAAAACGAATGTCATCCGCAAGGCTATCGCGGCTTTTCATCCGTACCTTGGCCGTACCATGCGGCCAGCCGTTCTCCGGCTCCGGTGGCATGATCTTGTTGATAGCTGCCGTCGTCGGATTCGGCGACACCGGCAGTACACGTTCGCCGATCAGTGCGTTGGCGAACGAGGATTTACCGGCGCTGAAAGCGCCGAACAGCGCAATCGTGAAGCGGTTGCGCTGCAGCCGCTCCGCCTTCTCCTGCAAGGAGCGGCTGATGCTTTGCAGCGGCGCCAAGCCCGCGAGCTCTTGCGCGCCGGCGGTTAGCCGCTGCGCCGCGCTCTGCAGGCGGGCGCGATGCCCGCCCTGCGCGAGCGGCGCTGCGCCCTCGCGCGTGGCGCGGCCGCTGGCGGCGGCAACAGCCGCCAGCGCTGCGCGCGCACCGCCTGCGGCGTTAGCTGCAGCCTGCGGAGCTGCTGCTGCGCCGGGTGCGGCCTCGCCTGCGGCCGCCGGGTCCGGCAGCGCGGGCGCAGGCGTGTGTACTGCCGCAAGCGGCGCCGCGAGCGCTGCTGCGTAGGCTGCCTCGGCTGCGGCCAGCCGCTCGAGCTCGCGCAGGCTGCCCAAGCGGCCGTTCAGCGCATCGAGCTGCTCACGCATAGCTAGCAGCTGCGGTCCCTGTGCCGCTGCCAGCATAGCCATCAGCTCATCGATCAGCTCAAATGCCCGCTTACGATAAAGCAGCTTCATTTCCGCAGCAAGCTGCTTCATATAATTTAAGGTATACTCACCGCTGAAGCCTGCCGCTGTATTGACCTGCGAAGCAATCCATTCCGACTCCACCTCAACATGAAGACGTTCTATCGTCTCCCTGATAAGATCCGCACTTACGAGGGTCCTTGTCACCTCCATCGCTTGCTCCATTCCCTTATGAAGCGCCTGCTGCAAATGACGTTCCACCTGAGTAGCTAATTGACCAGCAAAATCATGATGAAGCGCCAACAAACGACGTTCCACTTCCTTCGCTGTTTTCGCTGCTCCTGCAAACAATCCCACCTTAAAGCCAGGTTTACGGCTGTTCAGGTATTCTTGAGCCAGATCTCGGGTAACAGCCGGTGTTATATTGGCATTGTCCAATAAAACGGTCGTATCTTTACGTAATACAGTCCGCAGCTCCTCAGGCTTGGCTACAGCAAGCGCAGTTCTTTCACTTATATCCAGCCATTGCAGCTGTGCAGATTCCAGCTCTTCATCAGCAGCTAACTGAGCACGCAGCTGCTCTTTAAGTGTATCGTTTCGCTCCGCTATTTTGGCAGCATGCATGTTGGCCAGATGCTGCGCGGATTTCTCCAGACTGAGAGCCGATAATGCAGCGTGCTGCTCAATAAGTCGTTCAAGCAGCCAATCGAGCTTGCCCCATTCACTATACGGGTGGTCAGGCACCTTAACCGAAGTATACAAAATACCGTCAGGCTGAATATGCCAGTTAGCAAAAGCCTCAGCTACACCTGTTCGATAGTCAGCAAAAGATAACTCCTGATCCCGATGCTTATCCACTTGATTGATCAACAAATAGAGCGGCTTGCCCCACTCCTTCATTTTTTTGGTAAAGGCAAAATTAATTTCAGACTGCACATGGTTATAATCCATCACATAGAACACCACATCTGCCAGATGCAGTGCCGATTCGGTCGCTAAATGATGAGCATCGTCCGTAGAATCAATTCCCGGCGTGTCCAGCAAACATGCATGATCACCTAAGAATGGCAGTGGATACCGCAGCTCAATCGTTTCTATCGCTTCTCCATCGCGGCAGTAGGCGGCAAGCTCGTCAAGCGGCACTTTCTGAACTTTTGGCGGCAAATCCCCCTCATGGACCCGATGGACAACAATCGCCCCAGATTCCCCACTGCTGATCCTTACGATATTCGCACTGGTGGGAATGGGGCTTGATGGCAGGAGCTGATGTCCGCACAGCTTATTAATCAAGCTTGACTTGCCTGCTGAAAAATGCCCGCAAAACGCTATATACAAACTCCCGCTCTCCATCTTTTGCAGAAGCTGTTCGATCTTCTTCCCATTTTCCTTATCATCGGTCTGCTGCACCTTCGTCAGCAAGGCACGAATCGCACTCTCCATGTTTTCTTCAAGTAAAACTCCGCTGTTCATTCTCTATCTCCCCAATGCAAAATGTTCATCTAAACAACAAAAAAAACCGAATGGCTTCGGTTTTCAGTGTACCACACTTTCAGTAGTCGGAATAAAAATTTCGAACAAATTACCATGCTGCAAAATTGTAATATCCCTGTCACGAACCTTCATAACAACAACCTCTAGCTTTGTTTTCATCCGTTCCAGGTAATTATCAGGCACTTCGCCGGACTCCATGACAGTAATGCCATCCACTTGCTTTTCTTCATTGTCAGCAAGCTTCAAATTAATGATCTTCTCATAAATATCAGAAAATACTTCAAAATCATTCGTATACACAGAGATACATTTCATATTAATCCCATCCTTATTTGGTTGCTTGGTCTCATGATTCACTTATATAGATTTCCTATTACTGACTGTTTTCATACGTTTTTTTCCTTCGCGGCATACATCCAATAGCGGACAGATGCTGCATTGAGGATTTTGTGCCTTGCAATGATAGCGTCCAAAAAATATAAGTCTATGGTGCGTATCCGTCCATTCTTCTTTGGGAACCAGCTTCATCAGCTTTTTTTCTACTTCAAGTACAGAATCATCTTCACTAGCCATTCCCAAGCGCTTCGATACTCGCTCCACATGAGTATCAACCGCGATCGCGGGTACGCCAAATGCATTCGATACGACTACATTCGCCGTTTTTCGACCTACACCTGGCAGCTCAACTAGCTGCTCATGCTTTTCCGGGATTAAACCATCATATTTCTCCAGAACCATTCTGCATAGTGCCTGGATATGTTTTGCCTTATTACGAAAAAGTCCAATGCGACGAATATCCTGCTCCAATTCATCCAACGGGACCGCCACATAATCCTCAGGACGTTTGTACTTTTGAAACAAGGAAGCCGTCACCTTGTTCACGGTCTCGTCCGTACATTGTGCTGATAGCAGTACAGCTATCGTAAGCTCAAAAGCATTCGAGTGATTCAGTTCGCAATGTGCATCCGGAAACATACTGGCCATAATATCAAGTATGCTGCGGGCTTGCTTCTTGTTCATGGAGTGGCCAACAGTCCTTTGTTTGATGATATACATTGTAGTGTACCGAATCTCGGGAAAGTAATCAATATTTAGATGGAAGAAAAACCGAACATTTATCGAATTTTTATTTTTTTAATAAAATAATCTGCAAAAACAGCTACTTGTCGAAGCATCGTTTGCAAATAAGAGCGATTACGCGTCAGCTTTGCTTGTTTAGCAGAAAGTTCCATAAGCGCTTAAATGCTTATGGAACTCTCATTACTCTTTAAGAAAGGAGGATACCCTGCTTATCGAAGTTTATTTAGCTGATCGTGCTTTATTGCTTTTCGATTTCAATAATTTTGTCGTCCAGTACATACAGCGTCACTTCTTCATTTTCGACAAATGCATTGGCCGCTACAGATGCAGTGCCTTTATGCAAGTATGCTTTTGCAAAGAAATTGTAGGTCGATTTATCTCCGGCTGCATTAGGCTTAAGCAGTAGTTGATTCAGCACATTGTCATAAGAGGCCACGGTCCGCTTGGAAGCGGTAGCCACAGTAATTTGCACCTTATCTCCTGCATCTTTAATAATTTCAACCCGATCATTAGGTTTTATTGCATTGAGTGCAGCCAGCGCTACACCGTTCTGTTTGATCACGAATTGAAGTCCTACGGGAACAACCTGCGTCGTTCCGGTCGCAAGCTCTTGAACCGTCAAGGTTCCAGTAGCTGTATCCAATGCTGTGACTTTGCCTCGAAGCGTATTTAATATCACGGCTTTTTCCAGTACATTTCCCGTGAGTGAAACCTTGACAAACTCGTCCTGTTGAATATCGGTAAAATTATGCGTCGATTTAGTAGGATTCGTAATTTTATCATTATTGTCAACGGTGAATACATTCAAAACACCACTCTCATCCTTAACACTAATCTGTCTGCTGTCTGCATTTGTTGTGATTACTTTATAGACCGCCGTCTTTTTATACAGTATTTGACTGATTACATCCTGGTTGCCATTAAATCTTCCCTGAATGGTATCTCCCACTTTCAGGTCTGTAAGCAGAGCATTTGTCTTGCCATACATATCAACCCCAATACCACTCTGTACTTTGAAGGTTGTATTTTGACCTCCACTTGTTCTTAATGTCACTTCACTTGCTGTAGTGTTAAGTTGCGTGATAGTACCTTCTACCTGTATGGTTAGCTCGATCGTAAGCACTTTATCTTTGGATACCTTGAGGTCTACTTTCTTCCCCTTCGTAAACTGTGAGGCAAAGTTGGATAATGGCAGTTCAGAACCCCAAAGTTTAAGTGCTGTATTGTCTGTTAATTTATAAGCATTGTAAGTTCCGCTATCATTAACTACAGTCAATGCCTTTAGATCAGCATCATAATTAACGATAGTGGCCAATGTAATTAAATTAATCGAACGACTGGTCACCGTTACTTTCACGATTTTTTCATTTAACAAATCAAGCTTAAGTTCGTCACCGACTTCAAGATCAAAGAAACCTGCATTAGGCAAACCATCAATCGTGACAAGTGCATTGTCGGCAATAAAATAAGCGCCCAACGAACTCCCCGGTTTATTCACTGTTAAAATCTTTTTGTCTGAACTAAGGCTGGTTAATGTACCGGTTACAGCTGTAGTAATATCAGCCTGCTTACGAATGGTTACTGCCGTTACTTCATTGGTCTTAACCTCAAAACCAACAATATCGCCTATCCGCAGCTTACTAAAATCGGATACCGTGGTACCATCAGGTAGCGTGATTGAAGTTTTCGACGAAATCGGATAGGTTTCATTTTGTCCCGAGGTTTGTTCCAGGAACGTAATCGAGTTCTGCTCCTTTTGGATACTAACCACAGTACCTTCAGCTGATTTACTTAATGGTACTTGCTTCACAATAATTTGACTGATTTTGGCATTCGGCAATAGCATATTACGTTTTAATTCAATGAGACTGCCAGCCTGGATCGTACCAATGCTTAATCCGCGCCCTTCTTTGTCCGTGACGGTTACGGTAGGGGCAAGCTCCTTGAGTACTTTGGTGCCAGCTTGATTAATGGCAACGGTCATTTGATTTAAAAATAAAGTATCCAGAGTACCTTCAAAGGACTCCATCTTTTCCTCATCATTCGTTAATTCCACATAAGAAGCGACTCCAAGTGATTGAATGATATAGACCTGATTCGTTTCCTTTAGTGTTGTTGATGGGATACGACTGTCATCCTTGGCATTATAAATAACTGTACCTACATTCAACGTATACTCACTGGACTGCCCTTTATCATTTTGAATCGTTAATTTATTATCCTTCATGCCCATTACATAGCCAATAACAACCTTATCAGAGCGTTGTGTTAATTCTTTATCCGCACGACTTAAAAAGGTTGCCATTTGTGCACGCGTGACACTGCCAGCAGGCTGGAATTTATTATCGTCCATACCGTTAACAATTTTCAATGAGACAGCTGCATTCACATAACCAACGGCCCACGAAGAGAAGTCCTTGGCATCCTTAAACGTGGATGCATTCGCGGCTTGCTGCTGAGCTAATGTTTCTTTGCCAATGGATCTGATAACAATTTTGGCCACCCATTCCCGTGTTGCGGGTCTAGAGCCCCAAGCTGTTTTGTTAGTGCCAAGGCTTTCCGTTTCTTCCTTGAAATTGATAAGTCCTTTATCCAGCGCATAGGCGATATAAGGTTTGGCATAGCTGTCAACCACAATTCCACCAAGCACGGTGTCTGTTTTAATTTTTAACACTTCATTTTCAAGACCCATTAAACGTAACGCCATAATAATCGCATCCTGTTGGGAAACAGAATTATCAGCACGAAATTCTGCCTTTTCGTAGCCTTGAATGATTCCAAGCGCGGCTAACTTGGTAATATGCTTAATAGCCCAGTGCTGTGGACTTACATCTGAAAACTGGGTAATTGTTGATGCCGAATTCGAGGAGCTAGATGTAGTTGAAGTTGAAGGTGGTGTGATTACAGGATCGGCAGCATAAGCTGGACTGCTCAGGATTACCGATAATGCCATCAAACCGGCAGTCATTTTTTTAATAGACAAATAATTGTGCTTGTTGTTCATGCAAGTTGTTCCTCCCGGCGTATGTGGATAATAATTCATTCATTATGTTTTATACTTAACGCTTAATAGGATGCGGTAGATCCATATGCCCCATTAAGCTTTCTACCGATTTGCCATCTACCAGAACCTCAATATTATTAATTTCCGAGAATTGAAAAATAGTTTTTTTCAAAGCTTGAAGCAGCAGAGCCTCACCACCTGAACCAAGTCTTGCCTCGGGAGCCATTGTAACATTGATCGTAAGCAGTCCACTTTTGGCCGCTGCCGAATGGAACGTAAAACCTTTGAATAGCGCAATATTTTTACTATCAGAGCTCATGCTCAATGCTTTAAGCGCCGCCATATATTTCTCATCATCCTGTTGATAGGATATATTCGTTTCCTGTTCAACAAGCTTTTCTCCAGACTCATCACCATAATAAGCTTTAATTTTCAATTGTTTATTGTTGTCCTGAGCAGGCGTTGCCTGTGGTGTAGCTTGGGATGGTGCCGATATTGGACTACTGCTTGTAACCTGTGGTTTGCTCATTGCAGGACTTGCCAAAGGTTGTTCTGCTGGTGACTTGGCTTGTCCGCAAGCTGACAGCAGCCCCAGCATGCCAATACCAATGATTGTATTCCTGAGTAATCGGTGTTGCATTGTCGTTACCCACTCCCTAATCCAGTCTCAATTGCTGTTTAATACCCGCCACAATCGCTGCTGCCACCTGATTTTGAAAAGTTTCCTGAAACATCGTATTCTCTTGGGCTTTATTAGACAAAAAACCAAGCTCCAGCAGGAGCGAAGGCATGGTCGTATTTTTAATAACATGAAAATCTTCTTGCTTCACCTTTCGGTCTTCAAATCCACTAGCTTTCAACAGCTTTTGATGCATTTGTATGGCGAATGGCAGGCTTTGTTCAGTGTAATAATAGGTTTCAAGTCCATTCACTTCTTCTTTGCCTAATATTGAATTTCCATGAATAGACACAAACAGATCAGCTTTGGCATCATTGGCGATAGACACACGGCCAGGCAGCTCAACAAATGTATCATTTTTACGAGTGAGTATAGCCTCAATTTTCGGCTCTTTGGATAGTAAATTATATACTTTTGTTCCAACTCCCAGCACAAATTCCTTCTCATGTCTGCCTGTAAAGGAAACAGTTCCACCATCCTTACCACCATGACCAGGATCAATAACAACCGTATATCGTTCTTTGGCAGGAGATAAAGACCACACCAGTTGGGTACTCGAACTGCTAGCAGAATCCTTGAAATCTATCTTTTTGTTTAAATCTATGATTATTCTAACGATAGATGATTCTTTGGAAAATAGCAAATAGCGAATTTGAGAGACAGCCGCATTTTTCTCTGTAATTGTCCCTTCACCATTGGAATTCAGCTTGAGCCCGGCAGCCAACTGCCCATTAGGTATATCAATTTGAACTCGGTTTGGATTCGCTGTAGTTGTGACATCAGGAATGGCCTTGCCTCCACTTGTTTTCACAACAAACTGGTCACCCTCCATCGAGATGGATTGGATTACAGTTACAGCTTCAGGCTTTTTGGCGCCAGCCTCTACACTTGTCGTAGTATAAGTAGGCGGTTGATTAGGATTGGCAATTACCGGTTTTGTGCCAGCATTAGATGAATTAGGCTCAGGTGATTGCGCGGATGGTTTATCCTTGGATGAATCTACCGATTTACTTCCATCAGCACCTAGTTTTTCCGAAGGCTTGTCGGTCGCTTTACCGTCCGGCTTGCTCGAAGGCTTTTCAATTGTTTTATCATCCGGTTTGATAGAAGGCTTGTCCGTCGTTTTATTGTCCGGCTTATCCTTGGAGATATTGTCAACTGGCGTCGGAGCTGTTGTCGTCCCTTTGTTATCGCTTTCTTGATTGAACAGAAAAACAGAACGCGTCAGATCATCCCAGGTTACTTTAATTCCCATCTGCTCGCTAATAAACCGTACAGGCAGCATGGCATTGCCATCTACGATCGAAGGCGCTGTATCCAACTGAACAGCTTTGTTATTTACATAAACTTCCTTTTTATCAATAAACATTTGAATACTGATATTGGACTTATTAACAGTCACTTTACGGATTTTCTCTTCCCATTGTACCTTCGAGCCTAGTGATTCGGCAATGATTCTGACGGGTACCATTACTTTATTATCCTTGTTAATAAGTGGTGCCACCTCAGTAGTTAACTGTTTGCCATCGAGAAATAATTGGAGCGGCTGCGACTCCGTAGCATAGCTCATCATCGGTACAAGAAGGAGAGACAATAGCAGCATGGAAAACAACGCAGTAATAATTCTCATTCTACACCTCAACTCATTTTATGTATGTATATTTGTTCTATAAGGAAATTGGAATTTCCATTGCTACTTTTGGCAATTTACGACACTTAATTAGACTGTGAAAATTTAAAAAAGTTTCGTGAACTGACAAAATAAGCCCAAAGCTGCAGGCAGCGCCTGTATACTTTGGGCTTATGTAATGATTTTGTTTAGTTCGCGATATGAACCTTGGCCTGCTCCAACAGCTGACGAAATTGATCTCCTGAAAGCGTTTCTTCCTTCACAAGAATATGCAAGGACTGTTGAAATACGACTCTATGGTGCTCCAGTAATTCTCTTGTTCTCACATTAAGCTCGTCCAGAATCGCCGAGTTTTCTTTCATTAATTCTTCTTTAGTCACCATTTCACGATCTATGATACCAAGCTTTGTCAGACCTGAATCCATCATGGTTCTAACCAGGTGCAGCGCCTGCTCAAAGTCATTCCGTGACCCCGTGCTGCGCCCACCATAAAACATCTCCTCTGCAACCGCGCCACCCAGAGCGATAATAATTTGCTGCTCCAGATTTTCTTTTGTATACAAATATTGGTCCTGCTGCGGATTATGGCGAACATATCCAAGCGCCTTCCCACGTGGACTAAGTGCTACCTGGGATACCGAGCCTGGACGAACCGCCTCAGCAGCGATCGCATGCCCCAATTCATGGAGGGCAACCCGATCACGCTCTTCCTTTGTTGATTCTCTATCGGTTTTCTCACCGAGCATCACTTTATCCACTGCCTGAGAGAGATGGCTTTGATCAATCGTAATGGCTTCCTGACGCATAGCGTAGATCGCGGCCTCATTCATCACACCTTCAAGCTGAGCCCCTGAGAAATGGAACGTTTCTTCCGCAATCTGCTCCAAATTGACTGTATCAGCAAGAGGTTTATTTTTGGCATGAATATTCAGGATATGCAGTCTACCCTTTTTATCCGGCAAGTCCACTTCAATATGACGGTCAAAACGACCAGGACGCAGTAAGGCACTATCCAGCATCTCCTTACGGTTGGTTGCCGCCATAATCAACACCCGCGGCGTAGTCGTCGTATGAATACCATCCATTTCGGTCAGGAGCTGGTTTAATGTTTGATCATATTCACGATGCTGTCCACCATCCCGCTTGCCTCCGATAACATCAATTTCATCGATAAACACGATGGCACTTTCTTTATTTTCTTTTACTGCGCGGGCCCGTGCTTCTTTAAATAAATCACGGACTCTGCTGGCACCCACACCTACATACATTTCAACAAACTCACTGCCGGATGCAGCCATAAATATCGAGTTCGTGTAATGTGCGGCTGCTTTGGCCAATAGCGTTTTCCCGGTTCCGGGAGGACCTGTCAGCAATATCCCTTTCAACGGTCGAATACCCAGCTTGGCAATCTCATCATGCCTGATCAGGAAATCAAGAGCTTCCTGAAGCTCTGTCTTGGCGCGCTGTTGACCTCCAATATCGTCAAAAGTCATATAGCTCGGTGTCACATTACGCGATTTGCGTTCGGAACCACCTATTCCCATGCTGGCACCGCGCATCCGGTTCATATAGAATAGGGCTCCCACTATAATAATCATAAAAATAAGCGGAATAGCGTTTATTCCTATAAAAACGAGGAACAATAACAATACGGGCACAAAACCAATAATGATTTCTTTATATATTTTATCCATTTGTCCACACTCCCATTTTGGCAGACGTACGCGGAAGCATTAAATATTTGCTTTTATCACCATCTGTCAAAGATATATACACATACTTGTCGTCCATTTCCGTAGCAACCTTTAACCCTTCAGAATCAAGGGCACGAGCCTGTAATGTTTTGGGGATTTGTGTATATTGCTTGGTTTCCATAGCCTGAGCAACATCGAACAAAGCGGAAGACCACCATTGATCCATTCGTGGTGTCGATTCATTCGTTACTTTCAGCTTTAATTCTTTTTTTCCGATCAAGCCGGAGCCTTCATTCTGAATTCGGTTATACACCTCGCGAAGACTTGTCCCGGATGCAAGCTTTAATTCTATTAAGGCAGCTTCACTTGAAATACGAGTTTGTACATGCTCTACACCAGGAGTGCTGCTTACAATTGCAGACAAAGGATTTTCCATCGCAAAGCTCTGGTAAGCAAACCATCCGCCGAATAGTAATGTAGCTGAAATTGTAACACTAACTAATAAAGGCAATAAGCGCAGCTTCATAAAAGCAGTCAGTCCCCTTTCCAATCAAGATTCTCAGTCAACCTGTACACTATTAGTATATCACATGTTATATACTAAGTGAGAGCTAAACTAGTTGGAAATTCGAATACATTACTATAAATGTAACAAAAAAGCCGCACTTTATATGATAGAAGTTACCCCCCTATAATTGTGCGGCATGAGCAGTTATTGAATACTTAGACGGTACGTATCGAGCCAGGTACCATCTTTAAACAAATAGTAATCGTAATAATAGCGGTCAGGATTGGTTTCTTCAGCAGCGATTTTATAGAACACTTCCCACACGAGATTGCCATTCCACACACCAGGCACCATACGCTTGATGTTGGCAGTTGGCTGGCGGCTTAAAGTTAGCGCCTTTGCTTTTTCAGCATCGATTCCATCAGCAGCCATTTGTGTGAAAATTTGATCCTCGCCTACCCAAACCACCAGCTTTTGGCCTATCTTATCTTCCCCATAGATGATCGTATATGGCTGTTCTCCAACAAATCTCTCCACATTGGTAACTTGTGCCAAAATCGTTTTCTGGTAAGCAGTTTGCACCGCATTACGTTGAATCTGCCATTCTTTTTCTTGAATCGTATTATAGAAATATACGCCGAGAAATAACAACAAGGCTGCAACGAACACCGCTGCTGCTGTTATTTTAATCTTCATTGCACCGAAGCTCCAGTTAATCGTTCAAAGCAGCTTTGAGCGTCGTAGAGTATTTTTTCTTCATCAAGGGTTAAGCATACGCCGTCTTTCACAATTCTCTGCCCATCAATCCACACATCGCTGACATCTTTGGCGGAAGCCGAATAAATGACATGAGATACAAAGTTGGTTTTCGGGAAAAAGTGTGGTTGATCAATATCCAGAGCGATGAAATCAGCTTTCATCCCAGGCTGAAGGGCACCAACGTCTTCCAGCCAAATGGATTTAGCTCCATCCAACGTTCCCATCCGGATAGCCGCTTCAGCAGGAACTGCTACAGGGTCTCCGCTCACACCTTTATGAATCAGAGCCGCAAGACGCATTTCTTCAAACATATCCAGGTTGTTATTGCTAGCAGGACCATCAGTTCCTAATGATACCTTAATTCCCTTACGGAGCAATTCGGGTACACGTGCCACACCGCTTGCCAGTTTTAGATTGCTTCCTGGATTGTGGGATACCCTAACATCATATTGGGCCAATACATCTATCTCTTCATCTGTCAGATGAACTGCATGAGCAACAATGGCCGGTCTGGAGAAAAGTCCAAGCTTGGCCAAATGAGCTACAGGTCTTGCTCCGTATTGTTCGACGTTTTCCTGAACCTCACGTGCTGTTTCGGACATGTGAGTATGGATCGGCAATTGAAGCTCATGAGCTACTGCTACGATTCGTTCAATATAATCTGGAGGGCATGTATAAGGAGCATGTGGAGACATCATCGTTGTGATACGCCCGCCAGCTTTGCCATGCCAATCCAGTGCAAATTGTCTTGCCTCTACCAGCTTAGCTGTTTGAACGTCAGGAGGACACAATCCAATAACACCACGAGTCAGGACAGCACGCATTCCGCTTTCCTCGACAGCTTTCGCGACTTCATTCATATGATCATACATATCTACAAATGTAGTCGTTCCGCCTTTAAGCATTTCCAGAATGGAGAGCAGTGTGCCTGAGCGCACATCGTGAGCTGTAAATTGTCCTTCCATGGGCCACATTTTCTCCTGCAACCACACCTGTAATGCGAGATCGTCACCATAGCCGCGCAGCAATGACATCGCAGCATGGTTATGAGTGTTAACTAAACCCGGCATAAACAGCTTCTTGGACCCGTCAATACGCTCGTCATACAGCTCAAGAGGCTGTGGAAGATCTTCTCCTATGTAAGTAATCAAATTATTTTCAATGGTCATATAGCCTTGAATAATTGGTTTTTGCTCATTTAATGTTAGAAATACACCATTCGTTATGATTGTTTTTGTCATTGTCACCCGAATCCTTCCTCGCATTTAGCTTCAACTTTTACTGTACAACTTCAAAGTTTTAAAATCAAGTATTGAAGACCCTCGCAGCCAGATAACCGTTTACATAAATGAACTTTCATGAACATATCTTGAATTGGATAAACTATCATTGCATTCCGTTACTGCTATATGGTATTTTTAATTTTGCGTGAATTTTAATCGCCAAAATTCTACATAATGAATCTAAATACTTCGTATATTATTAATTTATTGTTAATATAGAAGTCAGTTCGCTTCGCATCACTCATTTTATGTTCATAAATTTATTTTTTCTTCACAAAACTCAAGTACATGCTTACGAAGTCAGTTTTGCTTCACAAAACTTTAAGTACATGCTTACGAAGTTAGTTTTGCTTCACAAAACTCTAAGGAGGCTATTCCATGCTTTTCGCCAAAAAAAATGATGCGGATTTCTTGCAACTGCTCGTGAAATCTTCAGAGAACACGCTTGAGGCCGCCCAAATGTTTCGCACTGCGGTTATGGGAGATCAACCACCCGCTTCCTTCTATCCACAATTAAAGGAATTGGAACACAAAGGTGATCAAATCACGCATCAAATTTACAAGGGTCTTAATAAAGTGTTCATTACTCCCATCGATCGTGAAGATATTATGGAACTCGCATCCAAGCTTGATGATGTTATAGATGGTATTGAAGCCTCCATAGCGCGTTTTGATTATTTGAATATTAATATAAGTGATAATTATATGAAGGAATTTTCAGCCGTAATCGTTTCCAGCTGCCAGCATATTCTCGATTCGTTCAAATTACTGTCCAAGAAAAAATATTTACAAATCAGTGAGCACACCGTACAAATCAACTCACTTGAAAATGATGCGGACCGTTTAATGCGTGAAGGCATTCGAGAAATCTTTATGAACCCCAAAGATCCCTACCATGATTTCAAGCTAAAAGAAATCTATGAGCGTCTTGAAGAAACAACCGATGCCTGTGAGGATGTAGCCAACATTCTGGATAGCGTCATTATGCGTTATTCGTAAGCTGTGTGAAATCGCTAGGAGGAAATTATGTTAACTACATTAATAATCATTGTTGCTTTGGCGCTCATCTTTGATTTTATCAACGGGTTTCACGATACAGCCAATGCGATTGCTACATCTATCTCTACCAGGGCCCTGACACCCAAATTCGCAATCATCTTTGCATCCGTTTTAAATTTTATAGGTGCGATATATTCCTCCGAGGTTGCCAAAACGGTAGGTGGCAAGGTGGCTAATCCGGCAACCATTCCGCATGGCGTCGAAATTTTGATCGCTGCACTGCTAACAGCTATTATATGGAACCTCATTACTTGGTACTACGGGATTCCTTCCTCATCATCGCACACCTTAATCGGAGCTTTGGCAGGCAGCGTTATATCCGGTGCGGGCTTTGCAGCTTTAAACTGGAGTGGCTTCAAAGAAATTGTCATTATCCTGGTCCTTTCGCCAATCATCGCCTTCGCCACAGGCTTTCTGATCATGTGGATCATTCGAAAGCTTATCATTGTAAATGGCAATCAATCGCGATCCAAGATGAATCGGATGTTCCGTTTTTTTCAAATCTTTTCTGCTGGACTTCTCTCGTTGTCCCATGGTGGCAACGACGCACAAAAAGCAATGGGAATTATGGTGTTTGGACTTGTTACTCTTGGCTACCAGACGGATCTGGATGTACCCTTATGGGTCAAAATTTCTGCTGCAACCGCGATGGGCTTAGGTACTTCCATTGGTGGCTACAGAATCATCAAAACGATGGGCAGCCGTCTGTTGAAGATTGAGCCGATCAATGGCTTCGCATCCGATTTGAATTCATCGAT
This sequence comes from Paenibacillus sp. FSL H7-0331, assembly GCF_001956045.1. The sequence continues at coordinate 160,643 of NZ_MRTH01000001.1, forward strand.
CATCATTCAAACCTCAACTGCCATTGGCATGCCGTTATCGACCACACATGTTATCTCTTCCTCCATCATAGGAACAGGTACGGTCATGAGATTTCATGATGTTAAATGGGCTACTGTTAGTAAGATGGTTATGACCTGGATTATTACCATTCCGATCTCGATGATACTTTCATTTCTTATTTACAAAATCATTGCTTTATTTGTATAGATCTTCTAACTGCTTAAACATCACAAAAAGACCGTTCAAAAGTTTAAAGCTTTTGAACGGTCTTTTTGTGGATTATCATTTTCATACAGGAGCTAAAACTCTTGTCTACGCCCCTTACTCTTCATCCAGATAATAAGCAAGGCTTTGCAGCTCCGTAGTGAAATCAGCATGATGAACTCGAATCTCATTAGGCACCTTAATAATGATCGGAGCAAAATTAAGAATGGCTTCTACGCCGCCATCCACAAATTGATTAGCTACATTTTGTGCTTCAAAGGCAGGAACGGTAATGATACCGATCCTCACCTGCAGACTTCTGATGGTTTCCTTCAGCTCTCCCATAGGCTTAACCTTGAGATTGTTAATGGATTCACCAATCTTCGATTCATGGGCATCAAATATAGCAACAATTTTCATATTATCCCTCAGGTAGGCGTTATAATTGCACAGCGCCCTGCCCAAGTTACCCGCTCCAACCAATGCGACTGGAATGACTTTATCCAACTTCAGAATTTGGCGAATTTTTTCTATCAGATAATCTACATCATAGCCGATTCCTTTTTTCCCAAATTCACCAAAGTAAGCCAGATCCTTACGGATTTGAGCAGGATTCAGATCAAGCTTCTGACCCAAATCCTGTGAAGAAACGGTGTGCACACTTTTTTTACTGAGTTCATTCAAATAGCGTAAATACACAGGGAGTCTTCGAACAACTGCTTCCGATATTTTGATCGTTTTCATACTTCGCTTTCTCCCATCCATTGCTTAATTCTACCCACTAGCTGATTCGTAGGCATATGTTCGATTTTGGGTCCGGGTAGCGAATACAAAAAGTATTTTCCGTAGGTCGAATCAATAACACGCGTATCGTAAATAATGACAATACCTTTATCCTTGGCCGTACGAACGAGACGTCCAAAGCCTTGCTTGAAACGAATGACTGCTTGTGGAACCGATAATTTCATAAAAGGATTCAAATTCAGTTTCTTCAGATTCTCCATCTTTGCTTCGACCAAAGGATGGTTCGGTGGTTGAAAAGGCAAACGCACAATGGCCAGACAAGTTAATGCATCACCGGGAATATCCACACCTTCCCAGAAGCTGCTCGTTCCGAGCAATACACTGGAAGGACTATTCTGGAACAGCCGCGTCAGCTTACTGCGGTTACTGCTATCTACACCCTGGCCTAATACACCTATACCGAATGGACTCAGCTTCTCTTTTAAAGCCGCGTGGGTTAGCTTCAGCATCCGGTTGGATGTAAATAACACCAGCATACGTCCCTTCGTTTCCAGGGCTACTTCCGCCAGGGACTGAGACAAATTGTCCAGAAAATGCTTATCACCAGAGTTGCTGCGTATGCTGGGAAAATCTCTTGGTATCGCAACCAGCGCTTGCTGACGGTAATTGAATGGCGATTGCAATTGGACCGTTTTCAGCTTGGCCTCGGGTTCATTGGTATTCAAGCCTAACTGTTCACATGTATAGTCAAAGGACTTGCCAACTGATAGTGTCGCCGAGGTCATAATCACACTATCCTTGGCTTCGAAGAAATGCTCCTGAAGCATAGGACTGACATCTACAGGTACACTAATAAGCTGAATGGACTTACTCTTGCTTGTTCCCGCTTCAAGCCAGTATACATAGTTATCGTCGGTCAAAGCCATAAAAAAATGAAGATTGTCTCTCAGCCTATACAGTTCCTTCACCGAACCGCTAATGTCGGTCACCAAACCCTGTACATCCAGTACTTCCTGCTGATCTTTTACTTCGTTGAGCACTTTATCCAGCTTTTTCAAAATTTCAGTCAGCTTTAAATACATGTTCTCTTCCAGTACAAGAAGCTTATCCCAGCTTGGTGGTTTGTCATCCTTTTTAAGCCGATAAACCAATTGTCCGCCTTCGGTTTGCTGGGAAGGGTCAGAACGGGTTGATACCAATTGAAAGAGCAAATCTGTCAATTCATCCCATTCCTCTTTAATCTGCAGCAGAACAGGAAGCATCGCATCTAGAATCTGACTCCACGCAAGCCCCTTTTCGCCGTCTGCCCTGCTCAGCTTTGAGCTTAATATGGGAAGTTGTCCATTACGACTATCCTTGTAAAGCCACCACAAAGTACCGACAAAAGCACCGTATACGACTTCGATACCCAGATGCTTGCTAGCCACCTCTTCAAAATGATGCGCTTCATCAATGACCAAATGCTTGTAGCTTGGAAGCAGCCGACTTTCTGCCTTCGTATCTGTAAACAGCATCGAATGATTCGTAATAACCAGGTCTGCATTGCTAGCATTGTTGCGAGCCCGGTGGTAAAAGCATTTTTTAAACCACGGACAGGCACGATTCAGGCAGGAATCCGAGTCGCTCGCAACCGAATGCCAGAACTGTGTACCTTTGCCACTAAAATGAAGCTCTTCATCATCGCCATGTTCGGTTTCACTCAGCCACACCAGCATTTGTCCCGCCGTCAGCCGATCTTCCTTGCCATGCTCAAAATCCTGCTGGCCCATCTTGGTCTCAAATTTGCGCAAGCATAAATAATGGCTTCTTCCTTTGAATACGGCAGCACGAAAGCCGACTGGAAATAAATCCATTAACAGCGGAATGTCTCTTTCCCTGATCTGCTCCTGCAAATTGATTGTATGCGTACTAACGAGCATTTTTTTGTCATGCTTTAGCCCGTAAAACAAGGATGGTATTAAGTACCCCAGCGATTTACCTGTGCCAGTACCTGCCTCGATCATCAGATGCCGCTCCTGCTCGAACGCAGCTTCAACCTCGGCCAGCATAATCTCCTGTGCTTCACGATCCTCATAAGCTGTAAAGCGTTCCTTGAGCGCTTGTTTCAGCTGAGCAAAAAATACTGCGAAATCATCAGGCAACGTTAATAAGTCTTTCTCTTCCCGAACCGAATCCTCTTCGCCCCAGTCCTTGACTGCAAGAGTAAACTGTCGATAATTTTGGCCGGCCGGCTCTTCGTCTCCCGCAAACATTTCCTTGAACATAATCATTTCGCGCACAAACCAGCCAAAGTCGGTCGTAACTTCATCAAATACCATCGATAAGCGCTGCAGTGTAAGCAGAGACAATTCCTGGAACCGCTGCAGACAGCGTATCCATAATAGCGCAGTAACCTCTGCGTCACTATCTGCTTGGTGCGGTCGCTCATGCTCAATACCGAAGCTGTTACATACCATACTTAACTGAAAGCTGGATAGGGATGGAAACAACACACGAAGCGCATCAATTGTATCCAGTACTTTACCATCAAACGCAAAATATCCATGCTCATCCAAAGCTCGTTGCAAAAATGACAAATCAAATGCAATCGCATGACCGACCAGTACACAATCCTGCAAAAGAGGCACCATACGGGCCATGACCGTATCCAGCTCGGGCGCATCTTTAACCATTTCATCATCTATGCCTGTTAAAGATATTATAGAAGAAGGTATACTGATCCCTGGATTTACCAGAGAAGTATACCTGTCCGTGATGGTATCATCTACTATTATGACGAGGCCAACCTGAATAATGCGGTCCGTAGTCTGGCTCCCGGTCGTTTCAAAATCCAAAACCGCGAATTTCATTACTCTTCAGATACTCCTTCGTTCTTGTTTCTTTTAAGCATACCAATACTCATCCAAAAAGGGAATAGAAAAATTACCAATAGAAATCAAGCTGTCCTTTTTTTTCACTGCATAATCCCATTTCGAGAAGAGGCTCTACACTGGATGGGTCCGATTGAAACGCCAAATTGAAGTACTCGGAGGCCTTGTCTACATTCTGTTCATGCATTTGAATACAACCCATCGCACTGCAGGAAATAGCTTTGATTTGATGATTGTGTGTGCATTGGGATAAGAAAATAAAATGACCGTAGCTGTCGGATATGTCACCTTTTTGCAAAAAGCTCATGGCTAAATACAGTCTCGCCAAGGTGAAGTCCGGCTGCTCACGAACCAATACCGTGAATTCCCGGATTGCTTCGCTGAACATCATCAGCTTGTAATAGCCCTGCCCCCTTACAAACTCGGCTGTGCGTACGTCACCCAATTCCGTCTTCATTCCGTCGGTTAAAGCCGCTGCTGGCTGCTGGTCCCTGTAAAAACATGCAAGCTTCTCCTCAAACAGCAGCCACTCTTCAATAAAAGTGTCACTCATCGTTTTGAGCATATGCAGCTTTTCCTCAAGCTCCTGTTTGTGCACACCTGCTGCCGCCTTATAATACACAGCAACTTCATCGAGCATTTCATTCATTGAGGTAAAAAGATGTTTGAACATAAGCGCATCCCACCTTAAGCTTTGAGCATACCCTCATTTTTCGCTCGAAAGCCTCTTTTCATTCGTTACAGCACGGTGGAATGAATTTCTTCCTTAAGAACGCTGATAACCTTATTATTTTCGCCCATAATGGCTATACTCGGCGTATGCTTTCTGGCTTCCTCGTCAGACATCATCACAAAGGATAAAATAATGACTGTATCACCAGGATGTACCAGACGTGCCGCGGCCCCATTCAAACAGATCACGCCTGAGCCGCGTGGACCCGGAATGACATAGGTTTCAAAGCGCGCACCATTGTTGTTGTTCACAATCTGTACCTTTTCATTAGGAAGAATATCGATCATATCAATTAAATCTTCGTCGATGGTAATACTTCCGACATAGTTAAGATTAGCTTCCGTAACGGTAGCGCGGTGTATTTTGGATTTCAGCATAGTTCTGAACATAGTTGTTAACCTCCTGGTTGTTGCCGCTTATCGATGTAAGCTATTCCTGCAACTGGATAATTACATTGTCAATCAGTCTTGTTTTCCCAAAACGGACAGCCAAAGCGATAATCGCTTCCTTCGCATCTTTCATACGTTCTATCGGCTCCAGATCAGGGTAAGCCAGTATTTCCACATAATCGATATCCGCTAACGGCATTTCCTCAATTTGCTTACGTATCGCTTGTTGCAGCTCTGATGCGGGCAAATTCCCACCCGTTTCGATAACCTTCTGCTCCACCTGCTTTAACGTACGTGAGAGCACGAGAGCTTGCTCGCGTTCCTCAGGCTGAAGATAAACATTGCGTGAGCTCATCGCTAATCCATCCTGCTCACGAATGATCGCACAAGGCACAATTTCGACCGGCATATTTAAATCGGTAACCAGCTGTTTAATAACTGCTACCTGCTGGGCATCCTTCATGCCAAAAAAAGCTGCATCGGGCTGGATGATTTGGAACAATTTCGTCACGACGATGCCAACACCGTCAAAATGCCCTGGACGCGATGCGCCGCACAACCGTTCAGTAACCCCTGACACCAGTATTTGCGTCTTGCTCGGCCGCGGATACATTTCAGCCGTTGAGGGGCTAAACACAATATCTGTACCTGCTGCCTTCGCCAGCGCCAAATCACGTGCTTCATCCCGCGGATAACGTTCGAAATCCTCATTTGGACCAAATTGCAGCGGATTGACAAAAATACTGAGCACGACAATATCACATTGCTGGCGTGCCGCTTGAAGCAGACTTGCATGACCTTCATGGAGAAAGCCCATCGTTGGTACAAATCCGATACGTATGTTGGGCTTCTCAGCTCTTAAGTTGCTTATTGTATTCCGCAAAACTTGTATTTGATGTATGTGCTCCAACCTAGTGCCTCCCTCTATTTGCTGCTGCCATACAGAACAGCGGCAACTTCTTCATCCATATGATAAGTATGCTCGCGTGCAGGGAAGCTGCGGTTCTTCACTTCAGCTACATATTGCTTTAACCCGCTGCGGATCGCTTCGCCTGTTTCCGCATAAACTTTGACAAATCGTTTGGGCGCTATATCCGATCCATAGCCCAAAGCGTCATGGAATACGAGAACCTGCCCATCACATTGTGGACCAGCACCAATACCGATAGTTGGAATGGAAAGCTGCTCCGTGATATGCGCGGCTAGCTCCTCGGTTACAAGCTCAAGTACAATAGCATAAGCACCTGCTTGCTCCAAAGCCTTAGCTTCATCCAACAGCCTACGGGCTTGCTCCGAGCTTTTCCCTTGAATCTTGTAGCCGCCAATTTGATGGATCGACTGTGGCGTCAAACCAATGTGCCCCATAACCGGGATACCTGCCCTTGTACAGGCTGCTACGGCTTCTGTGATCTCCAATCCGCCTTCCATCTTCACCGAGTTGGCTAACCCTTCCTGCATAATACGAGCTGCATTACGAAGCGTAGTATCCAGGCTGCCATGATACGTCATGAATGGAAGATCCGTCACGACAAAGGTAGACGTAGCCGCGCGCACAACGGACCGCGAATGATAAATCATATCGTTCAATGTGACTGGAATCGTGGATTCATATCCCAGAACGACATTACCCAAGGAATCACCAACCAGGATAGCATCAACACCTGCTTCCTCTGCCAATCGTGCAGAAGGATAATCGTAAGCCGTTATCACAGATATCGGATTACCATCTTGCTTCATCTTTTTAAATTTCGTAACCGTGTTCGCTTTACGTTTCTCCATGTTAACACCTGCTTCCTGTAGCTTAGGTTACCACTATCACAAACAAAAAAACCTTTCAGCCAAGGATAGGCAAAAAGGTCACATGAACTAACATCATATGATCCTTCTGTCTCGGTCCGTTAGGCTCAGAGCAGAATCCGACATATTCCATAAAGCTTTTCAGTTGTTAAACGATTCCATTCACAATAATCAAAAGCAGGTTTGTGAGTGCAATTCATCACTGATATCGCCTCATATTAGCTTCATTATAACAAATTTTATATCCAACGAACAGACATTATTTTTGCCGTGAACCAAATTCCACATTACTTGAATACCATTTGGTCAGAGACCCATCGGCAAGACGGACGACGAGGGCTCCTGCATCATCAATGCCTTCTGCCGTTGCCTCGATCATGCCTTGTGGTCCTTGAGAACGAACAGCACAGCCAAGTGATACATTAAGTGCTTCCCACAACAGCTTTACAGGCGCAAAGCCCTGCTCATGATACAGCTCGTACAAAGTCTCCAGCTCCAGTAAAAATTGGCATAACAGCTGCGTACGATCAACCTGTTGAGCTGCTTCTATCGATAAAGATGTTGCTACCGACCTTAATTCTTCAGGAAAATCATCCGAATCCAGATTCACACTAATTCCGATCCCTGCTATGACGTGCTGCAGCTTCTCTTCATCGGCACTGGATTCTAACAGGATACCACTAATTTTTTTACCTTCGATTAACAAATCGTTTGGCCACTTGATACCAACCGGAAGCGAGGTAAGCTTACGAATCGATCTGCATAATGCGACGGCTACCAGAAGCGTAAGCTGAGGGGCAAACTGGAGTGTAATCCGCGGCTTCAACACCAGACTCATCCATAACCCTTTTCCTTTGGGAGAATGCCATTTGCGTCCCATTCTGCCGCGACCGGTCGTTTGATGCTCGGCAATGACAAGCGTACCCTCTTCTGCACCTTCAAGTACCATCGAATGCGCCAACGTATTCGTGGATTCAACCTCATCATAATACAGAATCTTGCGTCCTAATACACGGGTTTGCAGCTGCTCCATAATATGCTCGATATCCAGCTTGTCCGGTTTACTTATGAACCGATAGCCCTTGCGCGGAACGGCTTCGAAGACATATCCTTCCGCGCGTAAACGCTCAATATGCTTCCATACCGCGGTACGGCTGCATGCGAGCTTGTTGCTCAGCTCTTCACCGGACAGAAATACATCCGGATTACTGACAAATAATTGTATCAATTGCTCATTTATATTCATACAGATGTACCGCTTCCTTACAGATTATGATATTTGACGAATCGCACGGCTTCAGCAATAAGCAGACCTGTTTCATTCGGCAATAGCCCAAGCGCCGTTTCCTGTAATAAATGACTGAGAACCTCTGTAACCCATGGTCCCGGTGGCTTATCCATATGTGCGAGAAGCTCTTTCCCCCCGACCTGAAGCAGTTTGAGACTGTCTACGATCAAAGCCTCGAGCCATTCCTTCCCGTGGCTAAGCATGATAGCACATGCCTCAACAGTGAGGCCATGACTCTCCATCCACCGAGGCTCGACAGCCAGAATATCATAAAGTGTCAGCCATGCCGCTTTACCGTAAGTCAAGGCGCCGAGTTTCCATAGATGTTCAAGCTTTTTCTCAAGAGCAGGTTCTTGAACATATTCATCCTGATTCAGGAGCAGCCCTTCCCTAAGCATATAGAATGCAGCTGCCGCCTTATAAACCCGTTTTATCTGATCCACAGAGAAGGTGAGTACTCTCATATCTGCTTCGATCTCAGCCGCATTCAGACCGATTGACAAAAATAAATAGGTCCATCGTGCATCCGATTCCAATAGCAAATGGATAGCAGTCGGCATATGCTCCCGATCCAACTGAGCCAGCTTTAAGGCTTGCTTCGTTTCACGGAGAATGCCGCTCGAAACCAGCAAACCAAGTGCTTTCAGCGGATCTACTCCTGCAATCATCCGTTCCAGCTCCATGCGTACCCGCTCCATTGCGATATGCTTAAGAAGCAGGGAACGCTCACACAAAGCCTTCCACGTTGCTGCCTCCACCTCCAAGCCATATTCAGCGGAAAATCGGATACAACGAAGCATACGCAGCGCATCCTCTGTAAATCGTTCCGAAGCGTCACCCACACAGCGGAGCAGCCCGTGCTCCATATCAGCTAAACCACCAAACGGATCAATTAAATTCCCATGCTGATCCAGCGCCATCGCATTCATCGTAAAGTCACGCCGCTGCAAATCCTCATGCAAACTGTCAATAAACTGCACCTTGGCAGGACGACGGAATTGCTCATATGCCGCCTCTTTACGAAAAGTAGTTACCTCATAATGATGAGCTCCAAGGACAACCGTTACCGTGCCGTGCTGCAGTCCTGTTGGGATTGTGCGTTCAAATAGATCCAGCACCTGCTCGGGCTTGGCAGAGGTGGCAATATCATAATCCTTGACGGGCCGGTGCAGCTGCTTATCGCGAACACAGCCGCCAACCAAATAAGCCTCGTAACCCTGCTCCTGCAGCTTCGTAAGAACGGTATAAGCCCCTTGCTCCATGATTCCCTTCATTCCTTCACTTAACAGTTTATCGGCCTTAGCTTAATCCCATCCGGAATCGGAAGTCCAAGTACACGATAATACATTTCTTCATATTGTCTGGTTATGAGATCATTACAGAACGTGTAGCGTGCCCGATATAAACAGGCTTCTGTGACCTTCTCATATAATGCCGAGTCTGTAAGCAGTTGTTTCGTGTAATGTGCCATTTGATCAATATCACCGATGTCCGCCAAAAACCCGGATTCTCCATGAACGATCAGTTCTGGAATTCCCCCTGTATTGGACGCAACGGTAGGTACCCCACAGGCCATGGCCTCCAGTGCTACCAAACCAAAGCTTTCCTTTTCCGAAGGGAGCAGCATCACATCAGATAATGATAGCAATTGAGCCACATCATCCTGCTTGCCGCAAAATGTAACCCGATCCAGTAAGCCCAGCTCTTTTACCCTGCACAATACTTTTGATAACTCCGGACCTTCTCCGACAAATAACAGACGACTGGGTACATCCTTGGATACTTGGTTGAATATTTCTACAACATCGGTTACCCGCTTCACAGGTCGAAAGTTAGAAATATGTATTAATATTTTTTCATCAGGCTGGGCAAATTCTTTACGCAGCGCCGTCACTTCTCGTGGGTAGTACACTCGTTTATCAACAAAATTGTAAGCCAAATCAATCGGCTTATCTATAGAAAGCAGCCTGCGCGTTTCTTCAATCAAATCCTGCGACACTGCGGTCACAGCGTCACTCTGATTAATAGCATACCGGATTAAATCACTTAACGACTCATCCTGCGCCAGCACAGTAATGTCTGTTCCGTGCAAGGTAGTCACAACCTTCAAATGATCACCGACCATCTGTTTGGCCAATAAAGCACATACCGCATGGGGGATGGCATAATGAACATGCAGCAAATCGAGACCTTCGAGTTGGGCTACTTGCGCCAGCTTACTTGCTAGTGATAAATCATATGGAGGATATTTAAACACATAATAATCGTTAACTTCTACCTCATGATAAAAAATATTCCGATCAAATTTACCGAGACGAAATGGCATACTATGTGTGATAAAGTGGACCTCGTGGCCTTTTTCAGCCAACAGCTTGCCGAGCTCTGTTGCTACAACTCCTGAGCCGCCCAACGTCGGATAACAGGTAATACCAATTTTTAGACGTTCCTTCATGGGACTCCCTCCCTTACGTGTAAATTGCAAGCTTGTGTATGAATTAAAATTGTTGAATGAGATAAGGTACCTTCGTGACGAAACCTTCCGCAAAAGCGACCATGCGCTTCTGGCCTAACATATGATCCTTCGCGATGATTCTTTCCAGATAGCCCTGGTTGAGTGGTGTGTGGACATAGTCATTGTGACTCCCAACCGTTTCAAACTGGGAGCGATAGGCTTGCAGAGCCTTCATTTTTTGCTCATGTACTCCGGAAATGTCAACAAGCAAATCAGCTTCGAAGACATCATTAATAAAGTAAAAATATAGGGCTTCTACTGTATGTGCCTCTGTTTCCGGTTCATAACGTCGAAGCTTTGCATTAAATACCGCCTCTTGAACCAGCTTACTGCAGGCAATATGATCGGGATGACGATCTTCCCAATAAGGAGCAAATACGACCCGCGGCTTATGCTTGCGTATTTCTTGTGTTACTGCTGCAACATTCGATGCATTGACCCATAAACCACGGTCCGGGAGTCCAAGATTACTACGCTCAGCCAGCCCCAGTGCACCCGATGCCAAATTCGCCTCTTGCTGACGAATTTCTACAGTACCGTTGGAGGACATTTCTGCGTATGTCAAATCACAGATACCTACGCGGTAACCTGCTGCTGTATGCTTGCAAATGGTTCCTCCCATTCCGATTTCCGCATCGTCCGGGTGTGCACCAAAGATGAGCATGTCCAAGGATGAACTCATTAGAGTTCACCTGGCTTATATTTGTGTACTAATTCACGCCAAGCAAAATCCCCGCGCTCAAGCGCTTTGACCAAAATTTCCGCGGTCGCAATGTTCGTTGCGCATGGAATTCCTTGCACGTCGCACAAACGAAGCAGCGCAGTAATGTCAGGCTCATGCGGCTGAGCCATTAAGGGATCGCGCAAAAAAATAATCAGATCCATTTCATTCGTTGCCACCATAGCACCGATTTGCTGGTCACCGCCAAGTGGTCCTGACATAAAACGGTGAATGGAGAGCTTCGTAACATCCATAATTCGAGTGCCCGTTGTTCCTGTTGCGTATAAAATATGATTCTCAAAAACCGTCTCATAAGCGATGATAAAGTTCACCATCTCGTCCTTTTTACGGTCATGTGCAATCAATGCGATATTCATCTCAATAAATCTCCTCTGCGACTTAATCTATAAAATGCTCAAATCCGTAAACAATACCCGTGAATTCCATCACTTTGTTAACGGCTACCTTGACTCCCGGCATATAACCTGCACGATCATAAGAGTCGTGTCTGATTTTCAAGGTTTGGCCAAAGGCTCCAAAAATAACCTCCTGTTGGGCAAACACTCCAGGAAGACGTACACTATGTATGCGAAAACCGTCATATAATCCGCCGCGCGAGCCTTCGATCGTTTCTTTTTCATTGGGATTTCCTTGACGCAATTCTTCTCGGCTTTGTGAAATCATCTCGGCTGTTTTAACCGCAGTACCTGAAGGCGCATCCAGCTTCTGATCCCCATGATACTCGATAATTTCCAGATTCGGCATATATTTAGCCGCCTGTGCAGCAAACTTCATCATCAGTATAGCCCCAATTGAAAAATTAGGTGCTATAATACCACCAATTCCTTGTGCTTTACACTGCTTGTCAAAATCTTCAATATCCTCAGGTGTGAAGCCGGTCGTTCCAATAACAGGACGCACTCTATATTTAATAGCCAAGGCCGTATTAGCGACCACGGAATGAGGTGTTGTGAAATCAACTAATACATCAGGCTTACCTTCTACAAGAGCCAACTCCAAATCATTCGTGATCTTAATACCGCACGGCTCAAGACCGACGACTCGGCCTGCGTCCATCGACGAGTCTGCGGAGTGGCTAATCGCAGCTACAAGCTCCAAACTCGGATCCTCCAAAACCATTTTTACAACCTCACGGCCCATACGGCCGCTCGCTCCGGCTACAGCTACACGAATTTGACTCATCTATATCCAATCCTTTCGTCGTTCATTCGAATCATTATTTTTTTCTTTTAATCGCTGCTGATACTCCAGCAATAATCGCCTTCCCATTTCATGCTGCGGATCTAGCTCAAGTAAGGTGTGAATGGCACTAATGGCTTGGTCATATTCCTTAAGCATAGCGTAACCGTGTCCCAGCAGCAAATAGGCCTCCAAACATAATGAATCCAGCTCTATAGCACGCTTCAGCAATGAAACAGCCAGCCATAGCTGCGCTTCATTTTCAGTAAAATAGCGTTCTGCCTTTACCATAAATGCCTTGGCTTGAAGATTTTGGAGGTGTAACCGATATGGAGTTTCACGACTATCCATTCTGACAGCCTGCCTAGCGTGTTCAATTGCTTTGTTAAGCTTATTGCTCCGGGCATAGGTAATCGATAACTTATAATGAAAGGCAGCGTTGTGAGGATTCATAGCAATCGCCCGCCCAAACCATTCCACGGCTTGCTCAAAATCATGCATTAAAATTGACTCATAGGCCTTCTTGATCTGCTCTTCTCCATCCATGCTGCCCATTCCCTTCTACAAAGGTGATGGTTTAGCATATGATAATCATTCCGTATCGGTGTTTATTTTTGTCCAACGGTCTGCATCTCGGGTACGAAATTTGTGCATAATTTTATCATGTGCTTCTGTAAGATCGAGCCCCAAGGAATTCGCAAAACATATGGTTATAAACAAGATATCACCGAGCTCAAGCTCAATCGAATTGTCAGCTTCTGAGGATTTTTTCGGCTTTTCGCCAAATTGGTGATTGACCTCGCGAGCAAGCTCGCCTACCTCTTCAGACATCCGCGCCAGCATGGACAACGGACTAAAATACCCCTCTTTAAACTGTGATATGTAAGCATCTACTTCCTGCTGCAGCTCTGCGAGCGTCCGTTCTGTCATTGCGAAATCGTCACCAGCCTTATTCCAAATATACAGTATGTTCGGGACAGAAAGGAGTGAGTGAACCTCGTTATAAGCCCTTCTTACCATGTTATCGCAAACAGGATAGGATGACAAATTTTTTTTGAGTCATTATTAGACATACTAAAGAATAACCACCACTGAATTCGTTGTACATTACCCTGTCGCTGGACAATTGTGATTGAGGAGGTCCTGTTCATCCGTGCAAATAAAAGTTGGAATCAACTGGCTGCAGTCTATCCTGCCTATACTGATCGGAACAGCGGTATACGCCTTCGGTCTGCACTACTTTATTATACCCAATCGCTTAATGGAAGGTGGAATAACCGGAGTTGCCTTGCTTATCAACTATATTTTTCATGTCCCGTTATCCATAACGACTTTAATCATCAATATTCCTTTGTTTATAGCGGCATGGAAAATTTTCGGAAGAGAATCTATGATTTACACGATTACTGGAACGTTATCGCTCACTTTTTTTTTATGGGTGATGGAGCGGCTAATAGTTAGTGGGTGGATCGTACCTTTTCGAACGGAGCAGGATTACTTTCTCGTCACGGCCTATGCCGGACTCACGCTTGGGGTTGGTTTGGGCATTGTGTTTCGTTATGGAGGAACAACAGGGGGAACCGATATTATAGCGAGAATCGTTCAAAAATGGAAAGGCTGGAGTATCGGGCAGATCATTCTGCTTTTTGATGCCATTGTGATTGGTTCTGCCTTCTTTTTTATTCCAAAGGAACAAATCTTGTATACTTTTGTAGCTGTATTTATTACCAGCAAGGTGATTGATATCGTTATAGAAGGTGCATATGCTGCTCATGCATTTACGATTATTTCCGACCATGCCGACCAACTGGTCAGCATCATCACATCGCAAACAGATCGGGGAGCCACTTTAATCCCTGCATATGGTGGTTATTCCAAGACACCGAAGAACATGGTTTACTGCGTCGTCTATCGACAAGAAATGAAAAGGCTCAAAGACTTGATCCGTACCGTCGACCCGCGTGCTTTTATTATTATCAACGAGGTACATGACGTACTTGGAGAAGGCTTTAAGCCCGAATAACTCAATCATCAGCAGCTTTGTTCACAACCACAAGTCCATTGTCTTTCTTGGACAGTCTCCAGGCTGCAAACGCCAAAACAGCCAAAATCACGGCTCCTAGCACCAGCTTCCAAATAATTGGATTTTGGTCATCTATAATAGGTAAGTAGGCAGTTGCGTCTTTTTTCAGAAACAATACATCAATCGTGTTACGCAGAGTAGGCATCACGTTCAGTACTTGTTTGTAGGGCTCCTGCTCAGAACGAACTTGATCAGTCACGAACAGGACCATGGAATCCAGCTTCTCTATCTCTATCGGATCTCTACTAATGAGCAGACTGGGATGAATGATGGCAATGTGCTGACGAAAAGCATTTGCCGCTTGAACCAGCTCAGGTTTTTTCTGTTCTTGTGAAGCCTGCTCCATCTGCTTGAGATCGCTCATCAGCGGATTGTAGTATTGAAGCCACATCGGTTCATTAGAGTGCGTCAAAGCGTCGGTAGCCAGGCGAATCGTCGCAGCAGAGACTTGTCCTTCAGCGGGGGACAAATTGGCCGCATTAAAGGTCCTCTTCGCTTGTGTAATCGTTTCTGTCAGCGCATTTAATCCTTCTAACGTTGTAATTCCCTCGTAGCGGATTAGCGGAATCTGTTCGCTCAGAAGCTGAAGAATAGCTCGTCCACCAGCCAAATCTTCTTGCATGACCTTCTTGTACATGTCATCAGCAGTTTGATTAAGCACCTCTAGCTTTTGCAATTGATCCTTCGCCGGTTTGGGTGTGAGTGCCTGATCCGTGGGCAGCTGTGTCTGGGAACAGGCCGTCAACAATTGAACACCCAGCAATAGGATCATTGCCAGGCAACCTGCTCTCCCTTTTTTCATAAACCACATTGAACATCCCTCCCTTAGAGTTTTGCTATGGCAAAACTTACTCCGTAAGCGCTACTGAGTTTTGCTATGGCAAAACTTACTCCGTAAGCGCTACTGAGTTTTGCTACAGCAAAGCTTACCACGTAAGCTTCATATATCCTCAAGGTATGGGGGGATGTCCATATTTAGACCTGTCTTTTTTCCATCAATCTGCGAATTTTCATTAGAACCCAGGCAAGTATGACACTCACAAAGCTCAGCTGGACCGTAAATGCAGCTACGATAGGAATATCATCTTCCAAAGAAGCTGGCAACCATGGAAACACGCCTATCGTATAATCCATATAATCGTTCCATAGTGTCCAGAGTGCTGCGACAATGATGGCATTAACCCGGTATGTATATAAACACATATATAAAATAGCTTCTGCAGCCATTCCCAAATGGGACAAGGTCAGCATCCAATCCTGCCAATTTACGGAATCTCCCTGATAAACCCCTGCCCAGATCATACTTACCGCCCATATTCCATATTTAAATGAAGTGATAAGCGCAAGTGCTTCAATCAGACTGCGAAACCAGCTTCTTTTCGGACTCTGGCTGCGATTCTTATAAGAATCAATCAGCAGGTACGTAATCACACCGGTAAAAAAAAGACTTGCCGTTGGACTATCTGGAACAAATGGCAAGTATACAGGGGACATCGTTTGTGCGGTATAGACGAGCTGCTTCCAGTACCATTGATAACCATATATTGTACCCAGGAAGTTTACCCAAAATAAGGTCCATAGCATGAATCTACTGGACAGAAAAGCTTTTGATACATAAGTTCGAATCGACATACTTAACAATGGGGCCCCTCCTGCATGAATTATACTATCTGAAATTTTGAAAAAAGACCTGACCATGCTGCTGACGGTCAGGTCTTGGAAATATTATGATTTTTGTTTACTTAGCCATTCCGCTAATTTGGTGATGTCTGCTTCAGTGAGGCCTTTTTTGATATTATCATCATATTGTGCGCCCATGTTGCCGACACCTTTTTTGATAATTCCCAAAATCGCTTCCTGATTGTGCTTGTCTCCTACACCACGAAGTGCGGGGATACCGGAAGCAGGAATTCCTTTAAGCTCAGCACCGTGACAAGTTACACAAGTCGCCTTCTTGTAGATCTCTGCTCCTGGATCATCTGCTGCTACAATAGCAACAGCAGTTGCCGTTTTCTTCGTGCTTGGAGCAGGAAGACCTGCACTTTTGGCTGCATGCATTTCTTCTTCGCGTTTGATGTGCTCAGGAATAATATTTTTTTCCTTCAATTCGTGCTCATAATGAGTCCATGATACGACTGTCAAATACGTACATGCTACCAAAGTTAGTACCATCAAGGTTGAAGCAATCGGACGTCTGTAAAAGCGTCTTTCTTTACCTGTGTCCAGAAAAGGAGCAATAATCAATCCACCGAACATGATGCCCGGAACAATAACTGTACCGAACACGACGAATTGATCGGATGTATATGGGTACTTCAGCAATTGGTACATGAATAAGAAATACCAGTCGGGCATTGGAATAAACTGGGTATTAGTTGGATCTGCCGGATAACCAAGCGGTGCTGCTTCCGTCATAACCAATACCAATATACCTACCAAAACAACGACCGCAACCATCCATTCCTTCAGAAGAAAGTTTGGAATAAACACTTCCGATTTTCCCGGATAAGCGGAAAAGTCGGGTTGCGGCAAACGTGAAGTCTTAGCGCGTACTCGTGAATCACCTACATAAACAATTTTCTCGTCAGAATTGTGACCATGTGCCACTTTTCACACCTCCTTCTATAACGGACCGGAAATTCCTTGCTTACGAATCATAAAGAAATGTCCTGCCAATAGGGCAAGCAATGCACCTGGCAAGAAGAACACGTGAAGTGCAAAGAAACGGGTTAATGTTTGCGCACCAACAATTTCTCCACCTTGCAGGAATGTTTTGACATAATCACCGATATATGGTGCGGAAGCGGCGATTTTGATACCTACTTGTGTAGCAAAGTAAGCTTTGTTATCCCAAGGCAGCAGGTACCCGGTGAAACCAAGGCCCAGCATAACCAGGAATATCATCATGCCCACTACCCAGTTCATTTCGCGAGGTGCCTTGTAGGAACCCGTAAAGAATACGCGAAGAGTATGTAAAAACATCATGACGATAACAAGACTTGCCCCCCAGTGATGCATACCCCGTACAATAACGCCAAAAGCGACTTTGTGTTGGAGGTAGTCAACGCTGGCATAAGCATTGATAATATCTGGAACATAATACATGGTTAAGAACATACCGGACAGGATTTGAATAACTGTGATAAAAAACGTCAATCCACCGAAGCAATAGACGAATGCAGAAAAGTGATGCGCCGGATTAACGTGCTCCGGTACCTCATGGTCGGCCACATCTCTCCACATCGGCGTGATATCCAGACGCTCATCAATCCAGTTATACATATTTTTAAACATCTGATGCTACGCCTCCTTATTGTACCCTTTTGTTCGGACCAAGCTGGCCTACGTAAACAAAGCCGTTTTCCGTTTTGAGCGCATACTGGTCAAGCGGCAATGGGGCAACAGCAAGGTTCTTACCGTCAGCCGTGTAGTGCGCGCCATGGCAAGGACAGTAGTACTGATCCTTATAGGCCGGATTGGAATTCCAGTCAACCGTACAACCCAAGTGCTTACAGGTTGGATTCAATGCGAAAATGTTACCGGCTTTGTCTTTGGAAATCCAGGCCTCAAGTTCCGGATCACTTTCCCACCAACCGTCGACCTGATGGACTTTGAATTTGAAAGATGCTGGTGTTTCTGTAATCTTTGCAGCCTCTACTACCTTTACCCAAGCGGCTTCCGTCTTTGGTTGAAGGACAGGATCGACAGCAAAACGAAGCATAGGAACGATCATTCCAGCGCCCATGAATGCTCCGGCTCCACCAAGGGTATAAGAAAGAAATTGTCTGCGAGACATCTCGCGACGCTTGACCGCCGAACCACCTTGGTGATGCCCATCCTGATTATTGTGCTCACTCACTCGTGTTCTACCTCCTTTTGCAACTATATCATGTCGTTCGACATTACTTTACAACACATACTAGGACATTATTAATAATAGCTTACGAGTCAAGGTGCGTCAAGAATTTTGCCTGCATTTTCAGACCCCTAAAGCTTGTCCTTACAATAACTTTTAACGAATTTGTCACATCTCGTCACACATTTGAAATCGAACACTGCATACATAGAATTAACAAAATTGCCACTGATCATACACAAATTATTCTTGATTCTTGCCAGCCCACAGAAGCATCAGTTGTTCCGCTATTCGTTTCTTCTCCACGGGGAGCGATTCCGTTAATAAATCGGGCGTCAACGTGAACGCAAGATCCGCATTGGACTGTGTTAATACGTCAGCAAGCTCCACTTTCGCACTCACTACAATGACAAAAGCAAATCCGTTTGTTTTGAGTTGTGCGCAGACCGCGTTCACCTGCTCCAGTCCACTATCTTCATTAACATAATGCAGTGCCGGATACGTCAGGACCCTGCCCTTGTAGGGAATTTCGAACAAATCCAGGGCATCCCTCAGATCCTCTAACGCGCAGGTTGCTTCCCATGGCTGCTCGGCTCCTGTAATTCCCGTAACAGGCAGTAGGCACGTATCCACATATGGACGCAAATCTTCCCATGTTTTTTCATTGACATCACTGAATTTCATTTTGGTTCCCCCTAATTCGTTAACAATTCCTTATGTATTTTCGTAGAAAACGACTTCGTAATCACGCACATTGTTCCAGTTTAACATAGAAAAAGAGACATATGAATGAAATTCACATGTCTTTAACCGGTTGCCATCGATTAGGCCCTAAGGGGCAGTGTTATTATCCAAGCGCATAGAGCGATTTTAGTTCTGTGGTGAGAGTCAGGAAGGTCTCTTCATCCCCTTTAGCCAAAGCTAAATCAATCTCTTTGTACAAATGTTGCTCCTTATATTTGCGGATGGATTCGTCCAGCACCATCTCGGCAAACAAGCCCAGCATCTTATCGTTGGAAATATTCATTTTGCCCATAGAACCTACCTCCAAACTGGGTCGCTTCAGATTTGTATAGAGAATACTAAGGTTTCACCTGCAAACGGTATTCATTGCCTCTGATCACGTAGCTTTCCATCGTACGCTGCATACGAAGCAGGTCAGCCTCTACAAGCTCGCGTACTACCTTGGCGGGCGAGCCAAGCGATAGCGTACGGGATGGAATGTGCTTATTCTCGGTGACCAACGATCCCGCCCCTACTAAAGCATATTCATCAATCACCGCGCCGTTAAGTACAATAGCCCCCATACCAATTAATGTGCCTTTACCTATGCTGCAACCATGGATGATTGCTGCATGTCCGACCGAGACTTCTTCCCCGATCAGCAATGGCTGGTCAACATTCACATGCCCGATACAGCCATCCTGAATGTTGCTTTTGCGTCCGATCCGGATCGGGGCCAAATCACCGCGAAGAACCGTGTTGAACCAGATCGTGGCTTCTGCCTCAATGATGACATCTCCTATGATTTGAACACCCTCTGCCAGAAATGCGGTCGGATGCACCTGAGGAAAAATTCCGTTATAACTATGCAGCAATTGCGTTCACTCCTCTGATCTATCGATATGGGAGTGATTTTAGCAAGCAGACTATGGCTTGTCAAATGGCAGCGCAAGCAAATCCTCGTTGGCTTTGTAAATTCCTTGGATGACACTTCTCCCAAGCTTTGTTAATTGAATGACAGGGCCATGCTCATGATGCTCTCCAATCCGAATCAAGCCCAGATGCATCTGCATTTGCAATATGCGCTGTTCAAAAATAGATTCCGCCGAGTCGTAATAAAAAGGGCGGATCAAAGGGATCAACGCAATTTTCAAGGAATCTACGGTCACCCAGGTCGAGACCAGCGTCTCCAGCCAATGCATGATTGACTGTACATTTGGAATAGCCCCTTTATACAGCCTCAGCCAAAATCGATACACCTGCAGTAAGTCCTCATGGCGATCACTCTGAACTTCTTCGAGACCTTTGGCAGTCAGAGCCAGCATCTGATTGTGCTCCGTTATCCATTCCTTGTAATAACAGTAGTCGTAAATAAACGAAAACCGGTTCGGATACTCTTTAAACATGCGGCCATATCCAAATCGCCAAGCGGTTTTACCAACAGGCTCTTCCTTAACCGATAACCGATCCAATATCTGCTGCAAATGTCGTTTGTACATATAATGGTCAGCAGAGAGAATCACATCCTGATCTCGTACAAAACTGAGAAAGTTGCGGATATCATCAATGATAAGCCTCTGCTCATCCCGGTATACACCAGGCTCGTCAGTTACCTGAATGTGCTGCTGAAACTGCTTGGCCAAGGCTGCACTGAATCTTTGTTTCAAATCGGCGGGCACCTGAAATACATACCGCGTATCCCTGGAATGGCCATTAAATAACCAACCGTGCTGCTTAAAGCGAGTAATCATCTCACGTGGATTCCATGCATCCTCCCCATCCTTAACAAAACGGCTCTGCTGAACCCGTGCCACCAGCTCCTCGATACTGAAAGTGCCGCGCTTGTCAAAAATCAACGAATTCAAAAAGCGGATACCCTCAATCGATAAATCGGTTACCTGACGTTCAAAAACATCTTTACGGCTGACGGTGGCAAGAATGGATTGGATCAGCTCGTTTTTGGAATGTCCGTTACAGCTGCAATTATAGGTGCCCGCGATCCGACTTAGATCGTGTATATCGGCGTAGCTTAACATGTCCGCTAAATTCATCGTGAGTACCTCCGATAATGGCTTACTACCATTATTGGAAAAAACACCATATTTAAACGTGAAAGATTAAATTTTTATACCTTGCAGCTTTGTGTTATACAGCAAAAAGACTGCCGAATCAGCTCAGCAGTCCTATCTCTACATATTATTTAATTTATCCAAGTGGGCTGTACAGTTCAATAAGTGACAATTCCACACCGCATCTGCTGTAAGCTCCATTACGGTCATAGAGGTGTTGCTTAAATGAGAGGCTACGGGCTCGCCCATAATCCGCTCCAGCACCGGGGCTATGTAGCCTCCATGGCTAACAACCAGAATTCGTTTCCCACGCTGTGCTTGCTCCAGATCAGCAAAAAATGAAAACCATCTTTCCAATAAGGCCTCATCAGTCTCAAGCCCCAGCTCCTGCTCTCTCCAGCTTTCACCAAATCGTGAAATTCGATCCTCCAAAGTGGTCCCTTCCAGCTGTCCAAAATGCCTTTCTCTCAGACGAGAGTCTTCACCAAGGAAAGGAACTCCTGTTATATTAGAGATCGTTTGCGCCGTTTGCCTCGCCCTGATCAAGTCACTGGACATGATTCCATCCCAAAGCTCAGATTTCAGTCGATGCGCCAAAAGCTCTGCTTGTTCAATACCAACGGCTGCAAGCTCTGTATCCATTTGTCCCTGCATCCTGCCCGCAATATTCCATTCTGTCGTCCCGTGACGAATCAATCCTACTGTAATCAATGTAGTTGTCACTCTCTTTCTATTCCGATTATCTAAAAAAGCCCCTAAGGGGCCTCAGCTTCAAACTACGATTTGGTTCTGGAAAACCAGTTCATCGTCAATAACGTACAAGTCAGTCCCAAAAGCGATAAGAAAAGCAGATAATCCTTGTAAGTATGAATCGGACCTACCTGGTACATGAACGGTTCACTAAAACCCTTTAGGCTTGCTACTGCAGAAGGCATTGTACGTACATTCATGGATTCCGCCTTACCGCCTGCCACTACAACAGGATCACTCATTCTGCCTATAACGGAAGAGTCGCTAGTTAAGGCTACTGTATCTCCACTTGGCTGATTATTTATGGAGTAGACAAATGAGAAAATGAACAATGCAAGGCAAATCGCGATCATAGCTGTCAGGTTTCGGCGCACCTTGAAGGAAAATGCATACATTTTGCCAGTGACAGGGACTCTCCATGATTCATCCTTATAGATACGATCCATAACACTGCGTGAAATTGGAGTAGAATTAGCATACGGTTCTCCCATTTCAGCAGCACATTGAATCAGATCCGTACTCTCTTGCCATATTTGAAACTCCGCAGCACAGCTCTCGCAATGCTTGATATGTTCGTCAACTTTGCCTCTTATGGGATCATTCGACGGCAAATCCCAGTAAGCACCGAGTAACTCTTGAATCTCTTCACATTTCATCATCGTTTCATCCCTTCATACTCCTCAAAGACTGGGTCAAGAAAGTAAGGTTCCAATTGAAGTTTTACACTCGCCCTTGCCCTGAACAGTAAGGATTTGACCGAACTTACGGTTTGACCGAGGATATTCGCAATCTCCTGATAATCCATCTGATCATATTCGCGCATTATGAGTGCTGAACGCTGCTTCTCTGGTAGATTATTAATGGCATCTCTTACCATCGATACTTTCTCATTCCTTAATATACTTACTTCTGGCATCGAATCGGCATCAGCATGAGGCTCAAAACCACCCTGATCCAAAGACACCTTCACATGATTATTTTTACGCAATTCGCTAAGCACGGTATTTCTAGCAATCGTATACAGCCATGTTGAAAAAGTCGCCTCAATTTCTCGAAATGAGCTTAGGCTGCGATAGGCTTTATAAAAGGTTTCATTGCATAAGTCCTCAGCCATCGAATCCATATGCGCGCTCTTCAACATGTGATATATAAATGCCAAGATTTTACGTTCGTAGCGTCGCATTAATTCGTCGTAAAGTTGTACGTTACCATCCTTGATCTCTCTGATCAACTGGGAATCGGTCATTCAATACGACCCTCCTTGTGATTCCTTGCTACCCCCAGTGATTCTTACTACATTTGACTTTGCGGGAGCAAAAAAGTTGCGCGTTTATTAAAAATTTTTACGGTGTAATATATATCATTCGGTAATGGTGAGCAAAATTCCTGCTTTTTCGACGACGCTTTAAAATATTTCATAAAAAAAACCACCTTTTCAAAAAAAGGTGGCTGCACATAGTGCAATGATTTCGGATAGGAGTGGAGAGAAACCATACTGTACTTTTATTATATGTATACGGTTACAAATTGTCAATAGTTTTTTGAAAACGCTTTATAATTTTGTTTGAAGCAAAGAAAAAAAGAATTACACATGAACTGTGTAATTCTCTTGTGTCAATAGCTCGATCGCCCGATCCATATGTTCAACATCACGGAAGGATAATCGCAAGTTGCCAGGGACATCCTCACGGCTTTCGATAATATGAATATTGCTCAGGTTGATTTTGTTATTTCCCAGCAGCATCGTAATCTGCCCGATAATCCCGGGGTGATCTGGAACCTCATCCACATATATTTCAAATACGGATGAAAGCACACCTTTACGACGCTCCGGCAGGCTGCTGCGAAACTCATTGGCTTTACGGAACTCGGCCTCAATCCCCTGTCCATTATCATCCTTTAAGAGTTGAATAAAATGGGCAATTTCTGAGTTCCAATCGACCAGCAGCTTCAATAGCACTTCCCGATTATCGCTTAATATATCCCGCCAAATGATCGGGTCTCCAGATGCAATTCGAGTCAAATCCCTGAAACCGCCAGCTGCCAGGTTCTCATACAAATTGTTGGATTGATTATAGCCAGCTATTTGATTAACCAGAGCAACGGCAATAATATGCGGAAGATGGCTAATCGCACCCACGATATCATCATGGAGACTGGAATCGACTTTAATAATATGAGCTCTAGTCCAGCGAAGCAATGCAGCAAGCCTGTCATAAGCCTCCTGGGGTGTTTGCTCCATCGGTGTAAGCACATAAAATGCGTTCTCGTACAAATACGGACTGGCCGCTTCCACTCCTGTCTTCTCACTGCCTGCCATCGGATGCCCACCGATAAAATAGGCATCTTTAAAATCAAGCCGCTCTGCACACGCACTTATGGAAGCTTTAGTACTGCCCGCGTCCGTAATGATACATCCCGGTTTCAGCTCTAGGCGTGACAATTGATTTAAGTAATCTTCCATATTTCCAACAGGAACACATAGAAAAATAAAATCAGCGTCAGTCGCAGCCTCTTCCATCGACACCGTAGCATGATCAACTACACCATGCTTCAAATATTTGTCCACGGACCGTGGGTTATTGGAATGGCCGACGACATACAGCTCAGGTTTTCCTTTAAAACAGAGCGCCAGAGAGCCGCCAATCAGGCCCACTCCAAATATAGCAATTTTTATCATTGAAGCTCAAACCCTCCCAAAACCGTCCGCCTACACACCCGCAGTTACTTCATTAAGCGCTAACTGCAGCGCACCGATAAACTTCTCATTTTGTTCCTGGCTTCCAACCGTCACACGAATCATAGTCGGCAGCTGCCAAGTCGGGTCATGACGAATAATAATGCCCTTGCGAAGCAGTGAATCAAATACCTGCGCACCTGAGCGCTGTACATCCACCATCATAAAATTGCCATGTGCAGGATAAAACGGCAGCTTAAGTGCTTTGAACTGCTCAGATAAATATACGATACCTTGAGCATTGGCCTCGCGGCAGTCGTTAATAAAGGCTTCATCCTGAATTGCAGCGAGCGCAGCCTTTTGAGCAAATCCGGTCGTATTGAAAGGCTCGCGGACTTGATTGATCGAACGGATCACTTCGGGATGTCCAATACCATAGCCAATCCGCAGGGAGGCAAGTCCATATATTTTGGAGAAGGTACGAAGTACGATAGCATTTTTATATTGATTTACTAGTGCAATGCTATCCGGGTAGTCCCCGCTTACATTGTACTCGGCATAAGCTTCATCAAGTACGACCAACACATGGGCAGGTACAGCATTCAGAAAATCAACAACCTCTTGATGAGAATTCATCGTGCCTGTCGGGTTGTTAGGATTGCATAGCCAAATAATTTTGGTGCGTTCGCTAATTCGATCCAGCATCGCCTGCAAATCATGCGTACCATCCTTCAAAGGCACCTCTATACTTACAGCGCCTTCAATCTCGGCATTATGCTTATATTGTGGGAATGTCGGGAACGCCATAATGTTCTCGTCGCCCGGAACCAAATAGGCACGCGCCAGCATCAAAATAATTTCATCAGAGCCGGCTCCAAAAATCACCTGATCCGTTCCTACATTGAAATGCTTGGCAACAGCAGCCGTTAATTCTACAGCTCCGCCATCTGGATAAATGCTGGCTTGATCAATATTCGCAATGATGGCTTCTTTTGCTTTGGGTGAGCAGCCAAATGGATTCTCATTTGAAGCCAGCTTAATAACTTCGGTTAAGCCAAGCTCTCTTTTTACTTCATCCATGGGCTTGCCCGGTTTATAAACAGGAAGATGAACAATATTTTTCTTTGGTTGCACGCAGGTCACTCCATTCAAGAATTGATGTTTCCATTCGTAACCACTATTTTAACTTATTTACGGTTCGCTTGCCAATCATTACGACCCTATTAATTTGCTCACAAAATCATCAATCTGCTGCAAAGCTTGCGGTCGAGTCGCTGCATCTGCAAATAAAGGCAGCACTTCTTCAACCTGACGCACCAGAGCACTGCCTACCACTATACCATCACAGCTTTGCGCGAATTTGGCAAATTGTTCGTGAGTGGAAATACCGAAGCCTACCGCAATCGGAAGTGTCGTAGCTGCTCGGACTGTCTCGATAAACTGATCAATTCCGCTATGGAATTGGGTTCTCGTACCTGTCACACCAAGTGAAGATACACAATAAACAAAACCCGATGCACGGGTGACAATCCGCTCAATGCGTTCCTTGGAAGTTGGTGCTACCAACGGGATGAGATGAATCCCATGGGCTTTAGCCAATGTCTGTACCTCCTGATCCTCCTCCATAGGCAGATCCGGAATAATAAGACCGCTAATATCGCTTTCCTGCAGCAGCGGGAATATCTTGTCCAAGCCCAGCTGCAGCACTGGATTATAGTAAGTAAACAGAATGAAGGGTAATTCACAGCCTTCGCTTCTAGCCACGCGTGCAGCTTCAATGCAATCTCTGATCGATATTTGATGGCTGCCTAATGCTCGTTGTGAAGAACGCTGAATGACCGGACCATCTGCGAGCGGATCCGAATAGGGAACTCCCAGCTCCACAATGCTTGCTCCGGATTGCTCCAATTGTTTAATGATATCGATCGAGGTTCTCACATCTGGATCCCCAATCGTTAGAAATGGGATAAAAGCAGGCTTCTGCTGCTCCTTAAGCTCGGCAAATTTACGATCAATGCGATTCATTAGCGTCGCCTCCCAAATACTTCATAATCGCTTCTACATCCTTATCGCCGCGACCTGACAAACTGACGATAATGATCTCGTCCTTGCCCATCGTAGGTGCAACCTTCATCGTTTGTGCAATGGCATGCGCACTTTCCAGTGCAGGAATAATCCCCTCCGTGCGGCTGAGCAGCTGCAGTGCATCCAGTGCTTCCTGATCCGTAATCGGATAGTACTCGGCACGATTGGAATCCTTTAAATAAGCATGCTCTGGGCCAATCCCCGGATAATCCAGACCTGCCGAGATTGAATGTGCTTCTTGAACCTGCCCGAATTGGTCCTGCAGCAAGTAACTCATTGAGCCTTGGAACACACCATGACTGCCCTTCGTCATTGTAGCCGCATGCAGCTTGGTGTCAATCCCTTTACCCGCCGCCTCAGCACCAATCAAGCGGACACTCGTATCCCCAACGAATGGGTAAAAGATTCCGATTGCATTGCTGCCTCCACCAACTGCTGCAATGATCGTATCCGGTAGTCTGCCTTCCTGCTCCAAAATCTGTCTGCGGGACTCATCTCCGATAATGCGTTGAAAATCGCGAACCATCATTGGATATGGATGCGGGCCTGTCGCCGAACCAAGAATGTAGAACGTATCGTCAACATGACTGACCCAATAACGCAGTGTTTCGTTGCATGCATCCTTCAGAGTACGAGTTCCTGATACGACCGGAACAACTTCCGTACCCAGCAGATTCATTCGGAATACATTCAGCTGCTGACGTTTCATATCTTCTTCGCCCATGAACACTTTACATTCGTAACCAAGTAAAGCTGCCACGGTCGCGGTAGCCACGCCATGCTGTCCTGCACCGGTTTCGGCGATCAGTTTCTTTTTACCCATCCATTTAGCGAGTAATCCTTGTCCCAAAGCATTGTTAATTTTATGAGCACCTGTATGGTTCAAATCCTCACGCTTCAAATAAATCTTTGCCCCACCCAAATGAGCCGACAATCGCTCCGCATAAAATAAAGAGGTCGGTCTACCCGAATATTGGTGTAAAAAATGGTTCAGCTCTTGTTGAAATTTATCTTCCTTCACGAAGCTTTTATAGGCTGTCTCCAATTCAATCAGAGCGTTCATCAACGTTTCTGGAACATAACGTCCTCCAAACTTTCCGAACCTTCCTTGCTCATCCGGCACTTGTATCACGATGCTTCACCCTTTCCACAAAACGTGTAATTTTATCCAAATCCTTAACTCCATCTGTCTCCACACCACTTGATACATCCACGCCATCCGGGGCATACGTATCGAGAAGCTCGCCTACATTGTCCGGCAGAAGCCCCCCCGCTACAAAGAGACGCAGGTTAACCGCACTGCACCATGCCTGATAAGCAGTAATTGCCTCCCAAGCGAAGGTTTTACCCGAGCCGCCGCCATATTCAGGATCGAATGTATCCAAAAGAATTGCGTCTACTACATACTTATAGGGGGTTAACAAGGCATCTACATGATTCAACTCTTCAGCTGTAGGAACGCCAGATTGACCGTTCGCATCAGACGCTAACTCATTATCACTATGCGATGGATAACCTTGAACTACAGATACAACCTTCCAAACCTGTACACCCGGGAACGTATCTTTGACCCACTGACACTGCTCCGGGCTTTCCTGACCGTGAAATTGAATGACATCCAGAGGGGCCTCCTGCATGATCGAAGTTAGCTCCGACTGAGAAGGATTCACAAAAACTCCCACTGACAAAGGATGACTTCTGCCTGCCGAACGCTGCTCCGCCAGCACCTCAATCATCCTGGCAGCTTGCTCCGACGTAACTTGCCGTTTGCTCTTGGCAAATAGAAAGCCAATATAATCTATAGGCAAATGGAGAATGGAGCGCACCATCTCCGGCTGCTGCAGCCCACATATTTTTACACTGCTCATCGCTTGCCTCACTGCCCTTTCATTGCAAATGCACCCATTAAATCGTGTACACCCTGCTCAACGCTTGGCTGACGCATGAAATGTTCCCCAATCAGTAGAGCCTCAGCACCAACCGATTGAAGATAAGCGACTTCGGAAGGCAGCGAGATGCCGCTTTCGCTTACAACCGTTACACCAGCAGGTATGTGGGCTATGAGCTGCTCTGTCGTTTTCAAATCTGTGACGAAGGTTTGCAGATTGCGATTGTTAATGCCAATCAACGATACATCCAACTCCAGTACACGGTCAAGCTCCGCCTGATCATGAACCTCAACAAGCACATCCAATCCGATTGCTTTGGCTGTCCGGGAAAATTCCCGCATCTGCTCGGTCGTCAGAATAGCAGCAATTAATAAAATCGCATCCGCGCCTATCACGCGTGCTTCATAAATTTGGTGTACATCAATGGTAAAATCTTTACGTAGAATCGGCACTTGTACAGCTGCGCGCACCGCCCGTAGGTATTCATTCGAACCTTGAAAATAATCAACATCCGTCAATACGGAGATACAATCCGTTCCTGCATTGACATAGGCTTGTGCAAGCTGAACAGGCTCAAAATCAGCACGGATCAAGCCTTTGGAAGGTGAAGCCTTCTTCACTTCAGCTATGAGTCCCATTGAGCGCTTGCGGTTTGTAGTTAATGCACGTTCAAACCCAAGGCATGAAGGAAGCAAAGCAATTTGCTTTTCCATGCCTGCGATGGTTTGGTTCTCTTTCAATAGAGCAATCTCTTTATGTTTGGTCGCAACAATTTTATCTAGAAACATGACTTAGCTCTCCTGTACATTGGACTAGTTGCTGCAGCTTGGAAGCGGCCTGTCCGGAATCGATCACATGGGCTGCATATTTGACGCCTTCTTGCAGTGTAGCGCATTTTCCTGTTACATAGAAGCAAGCCGCAGCATTGGCTAGGACGATATCACGACATGCGCCAGGAGAACCCTGGAAAATATCGCGAACGATCTCGGCATTCGTCACCGCATCGCCGCCAATAACTTCCTTTAGACTATAGCTTCTCAGTCCTAGTAAATCGGGAGTAATTTCATAAGTGGTAATATCGCCATTTCTGAGCTCCGTCAGTTGAGTAGTATCAGAGATACTAATTTCATCCAGCCCGTCATAGCTGGCAACCACCAAGGCTCTCTTTACATTCAGCGCCTGCATCACATGAGCCATCGTTTCCGTCTTGCCACGGTCGAATATGCCAAGCACCTGACGATCTGCACCTGCCGGATTGGTCAGAGGTCCGAGCAAATTAAATACCGTCCTGACGCCAAGCTCCTTACGTGGAGCCGCTGCATGCTTCATCGATTGGTGGTACAACTGAGCGAACATGAAACATATGCCCACCTGTTCCAGACATTGTGCTGCCTGCAGCGGATCCAGTGTAATGTTGACACCGAGAGCTTCCAATACGTCGGCGCTGCCGCTTTTGCTCGACATGGCACGATTCCCATGCTTGGCTACCCTGACGCCACCAGCCGCTGCAACGATCGCTGCAGTCGTCGATATGTTAAAGGTATCCGCACCATCTCCACCTGTCCCGCAAGTGTCCAGCAATTGGCTTTGCTCCGTCAATACATGGTTTGCTTTGGAGCGCATGGCCTCGGCAAATCCGGTGATCTCCTCAATGGTTTCACCCTTCATCCGAAGAACTGTAAGGAGTCCACCAATCTGTGCCTGTGTTGCCCTGCCGTCCATAATATCTGTCATAACCGCCGATGCCTCTGATCTTGTCAAATGCCCGGAGTCAAGCACCTTCTGTATCGCCTGTTGAACCGTAATTGTAGGATCCATAGCCGTAACTTCCTTTCTTATAGGTATGAACTATTGGTAATAATCATGGTTAATGACGGAAGGTGCCAGCGGCTTTTGGGCAAACACGATTTCCGCAGTACGGATCGATTTGAGCATACCCGTTGCTTTATTAATGGTCTCCTGATATTCGCTTTCTGGAACCGAATCCCATACGATGCCTGCTCCAGCTTGTACGTAGGCCTTGCCATTTTTGAAAATAATCGTCCGAATTGTAATACACGTATCCAGATTTCCTGAAAAACCAAGATATCCAATAGCACCGGCATAAGCACCACGTGATTCATTCTCAACCTCGGCTATAATTTCCATCGCCCGCAGCTTCGGTGCACCAGATACAGTACCTGCTGGTAAACACGACAGGAATGCATCAAAAAAGTCCTTATCCTTGGCAATTTTACCTGATACGTTGGAAACAATGTGCATCACGTGCGAGTACTTCTCTATTTGCATGAATGTATCACAATGAACGGAGCCAAACTCAGCTACACGGCCAATATCATTACGTCCCAGGTCTACGAGCATCAAGTGCTCGGCACGTTCTTTTTCATCCGCAAGCAGCTCTGCTTCATAAGCATTGTCCTGCTCCGGTGTTTTCCCTCTTGGTCTGGTTCCAGCTATCGGACGCGTTTCGACCTTCTCGTCTTCTACACGAACAAGCAGCTCAGGCGATGTTCCAACGATCACTTCGTCGTCCATCTTGAGGCAATACATGTAGGGTGAAGGATTCAACGTCCGCAGGATCCGGTATACATGCAGCGGGGATACATCGGTCTCGATTTCAAAACGCTGCGAAAGCACCACCTGAAAAATATCTCCAGCACGAATGTATTCCTTTGCCTGCTCTACATTGGCTATATATTGCTCCTTGGTCAAATTCGATTTAACTTCACCCAGCTCCACGTCTGTTGGGATGGACTGCTGCGATAAAGTAAGACCTGGTAAAGGACGTCTGAGACGCTCTATCGTTTCTTCGATCTTGGCAATCGTTGCTTCATAGGCCGCTGCAATATCCGCATCTGTTCCTTGCTGTGGAATGTGTACATTAGCAATGATTTTAAGCTGCTGTTTGAAATGATCGAACACAATGACCTGGTCACAGAACATAAATTGAATATCATTCATCTGCAAGTCATCCACCTTGTGAGCAGGCAGCTTTTCATAATACTGCATCAGATCGTAACCGAAGAAACCAACTGCCCCTCCTGTAAACCTTGGCAAATCAGGTAATGCCGGACTTTTGTAATAACGAAGATATGCTTTCAGCACATCAATTGGCTTTTCAATGGTATGCTTCTTCTCCGATTGTGTTTCAACCTCGGTCAAGCCATTTTTTGCAGTTATCATCATGAAGGGATCTGTTCCAATAAAAGAATAGCGGGCCCATTTAATGCCACCCTCCACACTTTCCAACAAAAAGGCGCGTTTTTCATGATAAAAATGTTGAAATACACGTATCGGCGTTTCCGTATCCGCCATTAATGTACGAACGATCGGGACCAAATTATATTGCTTGGATAGGCTGATAACTTCCTTTAGTTCTGGTGTGTACATGTCCGATCACTCCTCTGCTCATCTCATATAAATAACAAAAAACCTCTACGTCAAGTAGAGGTGGGTATCGCAGATGATATTAACCATACCGAAACAGCACTGCTAATCTTACAGCAGCAGCTATACACGCACACAAACAAGCACCTGTACGGTATTCGGTGTTACACTCGGCTCATCTCAACTCTGCTCAACTACTCACTCTACTCTACTCGTCTGGTATTGCTACTTGCTACCCATACTATACTATTTGTATTATGATTTTGTCAATTTGGATAAATCGGGACGAAGGCGCATAGCTTCCTTCAAATAAATATGAACGATCTCATCCTGTCTCTTCTCGGTGTTCACCATAACCATCAAGCGGATGCATAATGGAAGACTGCCGATAACCGGAACCTCCAATGAACACATCAGCGGTACGAGCTCCCAGCCTTCCATTGCACGAATGGCACGCGCAGGGAAAGTAGCTGTTAAATCGGTCGTTACCGTTACAAATACACTGGCTATTTCATCCGGTACGATACCATTCTCGGCAATAATATGATTCAACATTTCTGTTGTCGCCGCTAAAATTTCATTTTCTTCATTATTTTCTACTGTTGTCGCACCGCGAATTCCCCGAACAAACATGAGCTATACCTCCCGTTTCAGCTGTTCCACGACATCTCTCACCAAAGCCGCGGACACATTCTTGTTAATCTCCACCTTACCAATTTCGGTTGGTACGATGAAGACGATATTGCCCTCATCAAATTTCTTGTCATGCATCATAGCACTCATAATCGCATCGGTATCCAGATGCTCGGGTATACTTGTTGGTAAACCAAATGCTTGCAAAATACGTTTCGTTGTCGTGTAGATTTCCTCCGAATAGCCCAGACGAACGGCTACCTTGGCTGAACCTACCATCCCAATTGAAATCGCTTCTCCATGCAGCAGCTCATTGTACCCGGCTGTCGCTTCAAGCGCATGGCCGATCGTATGCCCAAGATTCAGGATCGCACGCAAGCCGTGTTCTTTTTCATCCTTGGAGACGACGATTGTTTTTACTTTACAGCCTTCGTATAAGCCATATTCCAAAGCCTCAGCGTCAAGCTGTACCAGCTTTTGTGCGTTTTCTTCCAACCATGCCGTAAATCCGGCGTCCCAGATCAAGCCATGCTTGATCATTTCGGACAGTCCGGCACGGACATCACGATCTGGCAGTGTCTGCAAGGTCGAAGTATCGTAAAGCACGAGTTCCGGCTGATGAAAGGCTCCGATCGTATTTTTGGCCAGTGGGTGATTAACTGCAACCTTACCGCCCACACTACTGTCATGTGCTAGGATCGTAGTCGGAATTTGCACGAATTTTATTCCGCGCATATAACTCGCTGCCACAAAACCCGCCAAATCTCCAACCACACCTCCGCCTAAAGCGACAACGGCTGATTTACGGTCCAACCCGGCCTGTAGGGCCACGCCAATAATATCCTCCAGAACGCTTAGTGACTTGGATTTCTCACCAAAAGCGACCGTATAGGAGATGGGTTTAAAACCCGCTGCCTCCAATCGGCTGATCACCTGAGGCAAATGATGCTTGGCCACATGATCATCGGTAACAACAAGCATGGGCGAGCCTTTGCTGATCCCGTGTTTGCTGAATAAATCTGCGATTTGTTCAATGATGCCTTGTCCGATGTAAATAGGGTAGGAACGCTCACCCAAATCAACCTTTAGCTCTCTCATTCGTTTCAACGCTCCCATCTGCTTGACTATTTACATGTACCTGATAGCTGCAACAGTCAGAATTAGTAGTTCTTGATCTGCTCCAGGTAGCTGTTATAGTTGCTGCGAATTTCTTCCAAGGAATCGCCACCGAATTTGTCAAGAAATGCATTAGCTACTTCCCAGGCGACAATATTCTCCATAATAACACCCGCCGCTGGTACCGCACACGTATCGGAACGCTCTACTTGAGCTGTGAACGGCTCCTTGGTGTCGATATCAACACTTTGCAAAGCTTTGTACAAGGTTGAGATAGGCTTCATTACGCCGCGCACCACGATTGGCTCGCCTGTTGTCATGCCACCTTCAAAGCCTCCTGCACGATTTGATGCGCGATAAAAGCCACGATCTTCACTATGCATAATTTCATCATGAACCTTGGAGCCTCTGAGCTTGGCGGCCTCGAAACCGATACCAATCTCACAGCCTTTGAACGCTTGTATGGATAATACAGCTTGAGCAATGCGACCATCCAGCTTGCGATCCCACTGGACATGACTGCCTAATCCAACTGGTACGCCTTCAATAATGCATTCTACAATACCGCCTAGTGTATCCCCGTCTTCTTTGGCAGCATCAATCGCTGCGATCATAAGAGCCTCTGCTTCTTTATCAACGACACGTACCGGAGATTCCTCTGTAATACGGATCAGCTCATCAATCGGCAAATCCTGACGCTTCACTTCAACATCGCCAATACGGATAACTTGTACGGCTACCTTAATACCGAATGCTTCTAATAGTTGACGAGCTACAGCACCAGTTGCGACACGCATCGTTGTTTCACGCGCGCTCGAACGCTCCAAAATATTACGTAGATCCTTTTGATTATATTTCAAACCGCCGTTAAGATCTGCATGACCCGGACGTGGACGGTTAACTCTTCTTTTGGACTCGTCATTGCCTTCAATCGGTTCAATGTTCATCACTGAAGTCCAGTGTTTCCAGTCATTATTCTCAACCACAAGCGCTATTGGCGCCCCCGTTGTTTTACCATGTCTTACACCGCCAACAATACTTGCGGTATCCTTCTCAATTTGCATCCGGCGTCCGCGACCATGGCCCTTTTGACGGCGGCCCAGTTGAAAGTTCACCTTTTCGAAGTCAATCGTGACATTACTTGGAAAGCCTTCGATAATTGCAGTCAACTGTGGTCCGTGCGTTTCGCCTGCTGTTAAATATCTCACTTGTTTATCCCCTTCCGACATTCTCTTCCGTAG
Source organism: Paenibacillus sp. FSL H7-0331 (assembly GCF_001956045.1). The sequence continues at coordinate 195,611 of NZ_MRTH01000001.1, forward strand.
GTATGTACCCGATTCCTTTGCTAATTATAGTATAGGCTTCACAGTTTGACAAGAAACGTGTATACAAAAAAGAAGCGCAGCAGCGGCATGAAAGCCGAGGTTACGCTTCTTTCCTACTCTTATGAATGGTGCAAGATCAAAATCATATATGGATCGATTGTTTGATGTATGGTTCCGCATGCACGGTCTGGTCGGGCGCATCCACAAAACCTAAAATCTGCATAGAGTCAATTCCGAGAATCTGTGCACATTCCTGCATGGTAATAAAGCCCTTGCGGTAAGCCATGATAACCTTCCTTTTGTCCATTTGACCCTCCTAAGAGTTTTTGCTTTAGCAAAAACTGACTTCGTAAGCATCTGCTGAGTTTTTGCGTTGGCAAAGACTAACTTCGTAAGCATCTACGTATGCACGAGCACTAATTACTCCTTAGTATGGGCAAGACTGGAAAAGTTTATACATGTATGACTACTCTTTCTTTCGATAGAAAAAAGTTTCAGCCGGCTCCAGCTTATATTGACCCGGTGAAAAAATTTGCTCGGTGCTGCCTACAAACAAAATGCCACCCGGCTTAAGAGAATCCGCAAATTTTTGATACAACAGGTGCTTTGCTTCTTCAGTGAAATAGATCATCACGTTTCGACAAATAATCAGATCAAATTGGGTATCGAATTTATCCGTCAACAAATTTTGCTTCTGAAAACGGATACCCTTTTTCAACTCATCGCTCACCAAATAAGTCAAATTTTCTTTTTTATAATATTTATCGAGGTAAGCCTGAGGAACATCCCGGATTGAACGGTCTGAATACACACCATTCTTGGCTTTGGCCAAAGCTCCGTCATCAATATCCGTAGCGAGCAGATGGGTATCACTCAATGCATTCAACTTGGCCAAAATCATCGACAACGTATAAGGCTCTTCCCCTGTGGAGCAGGCTGCGCTCCAGCATTTGAGCTTACGGTTTTTACGAAGCATTTCCGGTATAAAAACGCGCTCCAGCACTTCCCAGCGGTTCGGGTTGCGCCAGAACTCTGATACATTAATCGTCATACGATCCAAAAACTCGTAGAACAGATCCTTATCCTTGGTCATCGCTTCAAAAAAAGCAACAAACGTAGTATAACCTTTTTTGGTTCTTAATGTGGTCAACCGCCGCTTCATCTGAGCTTCCTTATACTGAGCCAAATCGATCGACGTGTAATCCTTGACTTTTTTTACAAATAACAAAAAATCCTGATCCTCCATTGCCAACATCCCACCCTAAATCCACGTTTGTATAGACTTGGTGTATCTCACTAATTCTTGTTCGGTAAAAAAATTATTGATTTCCCGCTCAGCACTCTCAGGAGAATCAGAGCCATGTATTAAATTAAAATTGGTATGTATCGCATAATCCCCACGGATGGTCCCGGGTGCAGCATCTACAGCGCTTGTTTTACCAATCATGGTTCTGGATAATGCGATAATTTGATCGCCTTCCCAGACCATAGCAAACACCGGACCTGAGGTAATGAAAGAAACGAGCCTCTCAAAAAAATCTTTACCTGTATGCTCCACATAGTGAAGTTCTGCTTGCTCCTTCGACATTTGAATCAGCTTGGCCCCAATCAACTGGAAGCCTTTCTGTTCAAAGCGTTTTACAATCTCACCAATCACACCACGCTGCACGCCATCCGGCTTTACCATCAAAAAGCTGCGTTCCATATTCCCATCCTCCTTTTAAATCCCAATATAACATAGTTATTGTATTATGATAACCATTCCATGGGAAAAGCTAACATTTTAATACGAACGATTCCCGATAAAATGTGCTACACCGACAAAATCCTTCTTAGCTTGAATGTCCGGCAAGCCCTGAAGAGCTGCTATCGCTTTATCAATATAACTTGAAGCCAACTGCTCTGACCGACGAATACCCTCACTGCTGCGGATCAGCTTGATAAACGTACTAATATCGGTTTGACCGTCAGCTTCCTTGATCTGCTGCATTTGTTCTAATAATACATCCCTGAGCTCAGGCTGCTGCAAAGCAAAGATGATCGGTACCGTAATATTCCCCTGACGAATATCGCTGCCAGGCGGTTTACCAATCTCCTTCTCAGAACCGCACAAATCCAGTAAATCATCACGAATCTGAAAAGCCATCCCAACATTATAACCAAATCGATACAACCGCATGGACAAATCATCCTCAGCACCAGCGGTAATCGCACCTAACTGGCAGCTTATCGCAATCAGCAGGGCTGTTTTACGCTTTATTCGCAGCAAATAGTCCCGTAACGTTTGCTCGGTGTTGAAAAAGAATCGAATTTGCTCCATTTCACCGATACTCATTTCGACGATCGCCTTCGACATAATCTGATGAATGGTTGCATTCGGCAGCTTGGTGACGACCGTTAGGGCCTTGGCAAATATGTAATCTCCGGTATGCATAGCAATCCGATTATCCCATTTGGATCTGACGGTCTTTTGACCTCTGCGTGTCGAAGCATCGTCAATCACATCATCATGAACCAATGAGGCCATATGAATCAATTCCAAAGGAACCGCGATATGCTTGATCTGTTCCAGATCGTAATGGCCAAACTTGGCCCCAAGCAGAACGAAAACAGGCCGGATTCTTTTGCCGCCCGCCTTTAATAAATGAAGCGAAGCCTCACGAAGCAGTGCATGCTCACTGTCGATACTGCGCTCCAGCTCTTTTTCGATATAAGTAATATCCTTTTTCATTTTGGCGTACAATTCGATCAGTTTCATTCCGTCACCTGCGTCACAGATTTATCTCCCTGTGAACCCCATCTTTTGAACAGTTCATGCTCCACCTGCATCGCATCCAATACTTTACCTACGACAAAATCAATCATGTCAGCTATCGTCTGAGGTCCTTGATAAAATGCCGGCATAGCCGGAATCATTCGGACGCCCATTCGGGACAGCTTAAGCATATTTTCAAGATGTATCGCATGCAATGGAGTTTCGCGAGGAACGATGATTAGCGGCCTGCCTTCCTTCAGCATCACATCAGCCGTCCGCTCCAGCAAATTATCCGAGGTACCGTTTGCAATACTTGACAAAGTTCCCATTGAACAAGGAACAACTACCATCCCAGCCGTCCGAAATGAGCCGCTTGCCGTACTTGCCCCGATATCTTGAATCGGATGATAATGAAAGCTTCCTGGATGGGAACCAAAATGTTGTTGAAGCGTTGCCTTTCTGTTGCTAGAGTCCCACCCGAGCTCTTCCTTTAATACCCGCCAGCCAGCATCTGTAACCAGCACATGCAGTTCCATTCCTATAGAGAGCAAATAGGTGCACAAACGTGCACCATAAGCTGCTCCACTAGCTCCGGTTATACCAATTACCCAAGGTCGACTCATTTATGGAGCACCACCAAGTCTGCCAGGGAAAAGATGAATACGACTGAGCTTAATGTACTGTTTAAGGTAAAGAAAGCCATGTTCACGCGGCTTAAATTCGTAGGCGTAACTATCTTATGTTGATAAAACAATAACAGGTTCGCGATAAGAATACCGATCAAATAGAGCCAGCTCAAATCTGTTAAATAAAATAAGACAATGAATCCGATAGCTGTAACCAGATGGAACCAACGGGCAATTCTTAGAGCCTTCGCAACGCCAAATCGTTGTGGTATCGAATGCAGTCCTTCTTTCTTGTCAAACTCTGTATCCTGACATGCATAGATTACATCAAACCCTGCTGTCCAGAAGGAAACCGACACATAAAAAATGATAGCCGGCAGTGAGATATCGTTCGTCACCGCGACCCAGCCTCCAAGCGGAGCTAATCCAAGCGTTAAGCCAAGGATTAAGTGACAAGCCCAGGTAAAGCGTTTTGTATACGAATATAACACAAGAAAAAAGACCGCAATAGGCAGCAGCTTCATGGAAAGCGGGCTTAAATTAGAGGCTGCCCAAAATAACAGTGTGAATGAAATCACAATAAAAATGATAGCTTCTTTCGAGGAAATCAATCCGGCAGGAATCGCTCTGGCAGCCGTCCTCGGGTTCTTCGCATCAAATACCTTGTCGATAACCCGGTTCAAACCCATGGCCGCGCTGCGAGCACCTATCATCGCCAGAATGACCCAGCCAATTGCAGCCCAACCCGGCAAATGGTTAGTCATGACAATAGAGCCCAATATGGCTCCCATAAATGCGAATGGCAGTGCAAAAAGCGTGTGTTCAATTTTGATCATTTCCAAAAAAATCTTCGTCTTTTTCAACAGCATCTAAATCCACCACTCCCGTTTCTCATTCCGCCGCCTGCCTCTTGATGCCGATATGAAGTGCTGCGATGCCTCCGGTTAGCGGATACGCCTGGACTTGAGTCAACCCTGTTGTTTTGAAAATTTCGGCAAGCTGCTTATGATCAGGGAAGTTTATCAAGGATTCCGGCAGCCACTTATACTGCTCATAGCTTTTGGCAATTAATTTACCCAGTAAAGGTAATATAGTTTGGAAATAAAAATAGTATATCCCTTTGAATGGCTGCCATGTAGGCTTGGATAATTCTAAGGAAACGACCCATCCGCCAGGCTTAACCACGCGCTGCATTTCCTCAATCACCTTCACAAGATCAGGCACATTACGCAGAGCGAATCCGATTGTCGCGTAGTCAAAGGTATTATCCTCGTATGGCAGCTTCATGGCGTTGCCTTGTACCAGCTTAATCTGCTTGTCCAATCCGCCTTCGCGAATTTTGACCGCGCCATAATCGAGCATATTCTGGCTAAAATCAAGACCGACCATATCCCCGGTCCCGCTTGCTTTAGCCATGCTGATCGTCCAGTCACAGGTCCCACAGCACAGATCAATAGCCGTACTGCCCGGCTGCATATTCATCTTCTTCATTGTAAAATTCCGCCATGCCTTGTGTCTGCGGAAGCTGAGAATGTCATTCATGAGATCATATTTGGGAGCTATACTTTCAAAGACGGAATGAACAAATTCTTCTTTAGATTTGGACTGCACTTCGATTCACCTCAAATTTCTTCCAATACTTTTGGAGTCGACAGGTAGCGATCAAACGGCTCTCCTATCAACTTGAGCTCTTCACTCAACTCTTTGCTTTCGAGCGTTCGCAGCTTGTCCTGTAGCTGACGTGTCGTTGTTTCTAGCAGTTGATATAATTGTGATGATATCTTGTACTTCATCCATATGGAACGGATTTTACCTGGATCAGGTTCCTCAAGCTGCATGATCCTGCGCTCTTCTTTGGAAATCTGCTGCAGCATATACCCAAAGCTCCAGCTGTCCGGCTGCTGCTGTTTCTCCGGCTTGCCAATTTCTTGAAGCAGCAGCTCACATAATGTGAATAAACGCAATATTTCTGGCCAAACCTTATAGAGCGACCCTTCCATGAACTGAGAAAAGGCTTTATAAATCCGCGATCTGATTTCTACTGATTGAGCTACATACTCTTCCGAGGTTAGGTTCACGCTTTTTAATGTTTGATAAAAAACGATTTTCAAGCGGTTTGCTTCACAAATAGCATCAGAAAGTGTTCCTATCATAGCAATGTGTCCAGCCTCTGCAAGCAGAAAGTAGAACCGGGCACTGAAATAATCACCTGCCAGCACCTTGATTTGTCTTGATCTGGCTGACTTCATATCCTTGGCCTGATTCGTAATGCTGACCGTATCATGAGTGTCGAGTCCCAACTGGACCAGACTCGTTACCAGACTGAACAACTCGCTGTAATCGTGCAATTCGCTATGTCTATTGAGAAATGCATATAAAATCCGTGTTCGAAATTCGGGGAAATCCGGGAGTTCCGTGTATTTCTGTATCATGTCATAATCTATATATTTTTGGGCCATCTCTGGTATCCGATAACAATTCATCATTAGCCTCCGAACCGGTACAAGAACATCTCTTGATCATAATCCAAACTATTATAGCACAATCAAAGTGTTGACGCACAATATCAATTTGAACTTTTTGCTTCAAATTTCTCTCGCCAGTTAGGCGTAAAGGTCATACGATAATGGGACTGCAAATATTGCTCCATTTCCTCCGCTGTCTTCGTCTCCAGCCTGTAATCCGTTCTAACCATTTTCTCTCGTCGTGCATCTGCCGCTATAAGTAATGAAGTACTGCCACCAACCTGCTTGGAACCATCCAAAACTCGAACCAGAACCTGATTAATGTTGGAAGAATGGCTGAACAATAATTGCGGGATTCCGCTTACATCCTTGAGAACCTCTAGCCTGTCTGATGACGGAGAAGCCAATAGGTCAACCGATACGATAGCATGACTGACCTCAACCTTGCGTATGCGCATGTGAAGCTGTAGTTTGCTCATAACATCCACAACGTTTAATTCTGTTAAAGGTTCTGCTCTTACCAAGCTGAAAACAGGTGAATCCCAATCGTTTTCCAACTGCGGTAATAATGAAATTGACAGCACGACACAGACGGTTAAAATCGAAGTGGCAAGCAGTCGAATCAACCATTTCATTGTACAACCCCCAATCTTCATTCGGGCGCGCAGAGCGACTATCCTGCTCTTATCATTGTACAACAAAAAAAAGCAGGCTATGCCTGCAGGATCCAAGAAAAATTATTCCTCCGTATCCATAACACCGTGCTTCGTCATCACTACGGCTTTGCCTCTGATCTTCACAGCCGAGGTATGAGCGGTAAACTGGGCGATCATGATCTCGCCTTTATCCAGCTTTTCGGTATGGTGAAACTTCGTATCCTGTCCACGGGTCAAGCCGATAACCTGTACGCCGTTCTCCTTGGCTTTAACAACAAAATATTCTTCCTGACTTTGCTTGTCATCCATTTGTAATCTTCCTTCCTGTCCATGCTTACTTACTAGTATGATGCAGAAAATCAGCGATAATGTCAACTCTTTAATGACATTGAGACAAGAAAAATGGCCGCCATCAGGCAACCATCGTCGTATCGGGATATTTCTTTTTCTGTTTTTTGTTGTAATAGCCTTTTAACCACTCTGGCAGCCTGTCCGAGCATATGCGAATTAGTAAATCTGCCAGCTTGACAGTACCGTATGCAAAGGCCATACCCGCAAATACGTCCAGAACCCAGTGAATTTGCAAATACATGGTCGATATAATAATCAATGAACAATAAGTGACCATCATATATTTGAAAATTCGATCCTTCTCACGAAGGGCCAGCAGCAGCATAGCAAATGAAATTGATGTATGCATACTCGGAAAACAGTTCATCACATTGGTCAGCAATTCATTCTCGCTTGTAAATACACGTCCAAGCAAATCCCGCTGACCTTTCACAAACCAAACCTCACGCAGCATAATCAGGTTGTAGAAGGGCAAAATCAATGGAAATTGCAAAACGTGACCCGACAATGCATAGGACAGCATCTTTTTGATGCTTCGGGTCCAGAAGCTGCGAACGATACAAAGCCACAGCGATAATACAAAGCCGTAGTTGTATACCCAAACCATTGCCTGATCCAGTGCAGGTGAATTATAAATCCGCATCCAGGCTGCATTGTTGAGTGGAATACTGTTCATCGCATCATCCCAGGTCCATGGATGTCGATTGTTTTCAAACATCCAGTTTGCGATGTTCCACCATAAGCTGTTACCTGAACCGTAAAAATAATAGAATAAATATAGCAGGGGTAATCCAAACACAAAAAAACGTTTCCAATCAACATCAATCTGGTCCGTTCGAACACCCAGCAAGCATATCAGGAGCAGCATCCAGCATGCAGTACTCCAGCCTCCACCCTCACCGATTCGCCATATCAGATAGATTGATGCAATAATCCCATAATGGGTCCAATCCAGGGAAGCGAGCCATCCCCTTGCTCGGTTGTACATAGTCTAGTATTTCCCCTTTGCAACAGTGATATGACACATGAATAGCCGTCGGCTAAGTATATCAAAAGTTAGCCTATTTTGCTTCATAAAATTTTAACATATCAGGAGGTAGTTCTCAATCCATGCACAGAAAAAGACATCGACATGTCGATGTCCTATCATGATGAGAATAACACGATTCAAACGTGCAATCTGTATATAATATGAAGCGGAAAATGGTGGAATGTTTCGGATGTCTCTTCACTTAATTACATCACCGCGTTAATTTGTGAAATCAAGGTTCATACCAGTATCCCTTCATTCCTCGATCCAACCTAAGAAGAGCCTCCAAATAGTAGTAATCCCCCCATATCATAAAATCATCCGGTGCATTACCGCCTCTTACGCTGTAAGAGCCGTGTTGAAGTAAACCTTCGGAATCCTTCATTCCAATAGTCGCATACTTCGTCACAAGCGATGTCATGGACCGCTCCAAGCCTTGCCGCAATTCATCACGATCTGAATCATCTGGAGGCAGCAGCTCCAAAAGCTCCAATAAACCGGCACAGACGATGGCTGAGGCAGAGCTGTCACGATAGGGTTCAGGGTGAGTCGGAACATTCATATCCCAGAGCGCGACCTGATCCTCCGGCAAATGCTGTAGGAAGTATTTCGCCATCCTTTTGGAGGCTTCCAAAAACTTCGGATTACCCGTGTATCTGTAAGATAGCGCAAACCCATATACGCCCCAAGCCTGCCCTCTTGTCCATGTCGATCCGTTGCGATAGCCTTGTGCTGTTGAACCACCGATAGGTTCTCCGCTTTCTTGATCGAAATAAAAGGTATGGTAGCTCGAATCATCTCCTCGAACCAGATAACGTCTGCTTTTCTCCGCATGGATCGCTGCTACCACAGCATAGCTCTTATCACCTGTTGTTAGAGAGGCCCAATACAAGAGAGGTAGATTCATCAAACAATCGATGATGATCCTTCCCCCCTGCTCCTGATCCCCGAGAGGTCCCCAGGCTTGAATCAGCTGCCCCTTCTCCCTCCAACGGGTCATCAGTTTGTCAGCCGCCTTCACTGTCAGGTCCTTAGCAGCCTCATCCTTCTCGATGATCCATTGTGCTTTGGACGAGAGGGAATATAGAAAACCAATATCATGATGTTCAATAGAATCGTTAGTTTCCAGCCTATTTCGGAAGCTCCCCACAGTTTTGACAGCCGCATCACGATAAACCCGATCATTCGTATACTCGTATGCCAGCCAGAGCATTCCTGACCAGAACCCTGAGGTCCATTCCTGATTAGCATTCAAATAGCCACTGTAGCTGCCTTGTTGACTGACATGGGGATAAGCATCTCCAAACTTGGCGATATTGCTTTTAATTGTATTCATCGCATCTTCTATAGCTGTCTTCCACATGACTGTGCACTCCTTCATTTCGACCGTATAGTTTTACGCGGGGTCATCCTTTTATAGCGCCAGCAGTTATCCCCTCCACAAAATGGTCTTGAGCAAAAAAGTAGATCAGAATCGTAGGAACAATTGCAGATACGGCTGCAGCCATCAACGGTCCGTATTCAGTCGCATGCTCAGATTGAAAATGCTGCATCCCGAGCTGCAAAGTAAACAAATGATCCGAATTAATATAAATCAGCGGTCCCAGAAAATCGTTCCAGGCATGCATAAACGTAAAAATCGTCAAGCTGGCGATAGCTGGCCTCATCAATGGCATAATAATACGTAAATAAATACCAAATTCGCTTAAACCGTCAATTCTGGCCGCTTCTGAAAGCTCCTCTGGAACCGATATAAAAAATTGGCGGAACAAAAAAACACCAAACGGACTGAAAGCTCCAAGCAGAATCAACGCCCAATGCGAATCCATCAGCCCAAGCTGCTTCATCAGCATAAATTGCGGAATCATCATTACCTGAAAAGGGATCATCATTGTAGCTATATACAAAAAGAATAACTTATCCCGCTCAGGAAAACGCACCTTGGAGAAGGCATAAGCCGCCAGCGAGCAAGTAATGACCTGCAGGATCGTAGTAGAAACTGCAATTTTAATCGTATTTAAATAATAAGTGAAAAATGGAAGCTTCAACCATACTTTCTCATAGTTACTCCAATAGAAAATGCTTGGAATCCATTGAATAGGGTAAGAAAAAACTTCCGCTTCCGACTTGACAGAAGCAGAAAGCATCCATATAAACGGGGCAATCATAGATAATGATACGGTGATGATAACGGCATACAGCAGTATTTGACGCATTATAGCCGACAACCGATAAGGCTTCGAAGCGGAATAGGATGCCCTTGGCTCCACAATAGTGCTCATGAGAGTTCCTCCTTGTTGACTTGCTTAATAATTCACCCATTTTTTTTGCCCTTTGAATTGAATCCAGGTAATCACCAAAATAATTGCAAAAAGCACATATGCCATCGCCGATGCATAACCGTATTCATATCGTTGGAAGGCTGTGTAATAAATATCGTATACAAGCACATGCGTCGAACGCCCTGGTCCACCCTTGGTCAGCACGTAGACCATATCGAAAACTTTAAATGAATTGATAATACCGATAATGACTGTAAAAAAGATAACGGGTGATAGCATCGGTATAGTAATATTCCTGAATTGCGAGGTTTTCCCGGCTCCGTCAAGCGAAGCTGCTTCATACAGATCTTTGGGTATGCCTTGTAATCCAGCCAAATACAGAACCATGTAATAACCTACAGAATGCCATATGCTTACGATGATCACAGAGGGAAGCGCCCATGTGGTTGACGCCAGCCACATAGGCGGCTGCTCGACACCTAAACTTCGCAGCAGTCCGTTAATAGGTCCCATCGAAGGATTGTATAGCAATTGCCATACAACAGCGACAGCAATCGTTGCGGTAATGTGGGGCATGAAGATCGCTGTGCGGAACAGCTTGACTCCCTTGACACCTTTATTCAGAGCCACTGCGGCCAATATGGCCAGAAACAAGGTTGCCGGTACAGACACAATAGTCATAATCAAGCTGTTCATAAGCGAAATCCGGAAGGTTTCATCTCCCCAAAGTCGGGTATAGTTGGACAGGCCGGCAAACTCGATTTGTCCGAACCCGTTCCAATCTGTAAAGCTCATCAAAAACGAGGCTATTACCGGGAAGCAGATGAACACCAGAAAGCCAATCATGTTAGGCAGCAAAAAGGTATATCCCACTTTGCGATCTCGGGTGAAGAAGGTTCTGTTCGTTCTCATCACGGTTCAACTCCTATTCTTAGCAATCGAACTTCACTTGGCTCAAGTGAAGTTCGATTGGAATTCATTATTTTTTCGCTGCTGCTTTGAAATCTTTACCGTATTTGTCCGCCCATTCCTTCTGAATGCGCTCGCCTATTTTTTGAATAGCCTGGTCTGCAGTTTGAGCTTTGGTCAGTGCCATTTCTCCTTCCTGCTTGTAAATATTGTTGAGTACAATATTTTTTATACCAGGCAGCAGTGGATATTCCGGATACTCCTTTTGCTCGACAAAGTAATGAATATTTTTGGGTTTCATACTTCCGTCCCCTATATAGGCTTTGCGAATATCATCATTCGTGTAGCCTGTAAGAAAGCCTTTGGCTGCGAATATCTTAGCGCCTTTGGCGGTGGTCATAAACTGGAGAAGTTTAAATGCTTCTTCTTTGTGCTTGGAAGACTTGTTCAGCATCAAGGATACGGGAGTCGCCAGACTGGTGTTCGGAGCCACTCCAGCTGGATGCGGCACAGGAACGACATCCCAATCAAAATTAATTTTCTTCTCTTGCTCAGCTGTTCGCAGTTGGGCAATATGCCAATCTCCAATCAGGTTCATCGCCACATTCCCTTTTTGAAAGGCGGAATTGTAATGAGCCGAGGTCGTAATTTGCTCTGCCCAGGACATAATCGAACCATCCTTCTCCATGTCCATGCGGAACTGGAGTGCATTCTTAAACGGGGTTAAATCCTTGTCAATTATAGAAGCTCCCGTTTGTACAGCCTGGATATACCAGGTTTGAGCCCACGGATGGAGAAATGCACCGTACATTTTGTTGGCGCCATCGCCTTGGGTCATTTTTTTGGCTAACTCACGGAAGTCTTCCCATGTCATATCTGCTTTCGGATAAGGAACATTCATTTTATCGAACAGTGTTTTATTGTAATACAACATCCAATTCGATTTCCGGTAAGGCAAACCATACATTTTATCGTTCACCTTCAGGTTGTCATACAGCGGTCCGAAACCGGAGACATCCACATTGCTTTTCTTAATGTAGTCATCAAGTGGCTCCAGAATTCCAGTATCCAGGAATACGTCCATATTTCCACCAATCAAATCGATGTCATCCCCCGAGGATAGTTGAAGACGCAGCTTGTCATAATACTGCTGTTGGGGAATCGTATCCAGCTGCACGGAGATGTTCGGGTTCTCCTTTTTAAATTCGTCAAATACCAGCTTGAAGGTATCGAGGTCGTCCGGAAGTACAGTCATTTTTAAAGAAACAGGCTTAGCGCTCTCTCCAGCAGGCTTTGCCGTCCCTTCCTTAGAGGTCTCTTTGACTGGAGTACAACCAGCTGCAAGTCCTGCAACCAGTGTTCCTGTAAGGGCCAGATTCATTATTTTTTTCATTTTACAACCACCTTTTGTTTTGTTATGCTTTGAATGCGCTTTAATAATTTCATTATATTTCGGAAAAGGAACGCCCGACAGTTGAAAGTTTTATTCCCCCAAGGTGTGGTGTGAACACTGCTGGATTCGGGTGTTAATCAGTCAAGAGGTAGCCTATATGATCTTCGTAACCCTGTTGTTTCTTATCTCCTCTATCTTATTTACCTATAAAAAACTGAACAACTCTTCTACTCGTTTTTTGTATGGTATTATCGTCGGATGGGTGCTCTCATTCATTTCGTTTACTCTCTACTTAAGCAAATTTAATTATTATTACAATATTATTCACTCTTTCTTTAACTTCAGTCCGGGAACCTGGAACTATTTGGTGCTGACTAAATTTAACCCTAACCTGCTCATCCGTATGTTGAATGGGGGGGTCATTATTTTTTACAGCTCCCTGCTTCTATTTGCTGTATCCTTCACACGCAATATGAAACCGAAGATACAACGTACGGTGTATGTTGTAGTAGGAATGCTGATGGTGATCCAGCTCCTTGCCTTTGATCCTGCACTTAATATTGTGTGGCAGCAGCAATTGAGCTCTATTCCCATTCTGGAAGCTCTGGATTTTGTATTAAAAAATATAAAATACGTCATGGTGATGCTCGCCTTTGGTTTATTGCTGCACTATTACATCAACTATCCCAAAATTAAATTCATTAAAAATCTGACTGCATTTCATATTCTTGCTTTGATTCCGGTAGTTATCATTCATTTGCTGCTATTTTCATGGGCTCCCAAAAACCTGGTCAAAGCTACCTATATGGAAGGCTACTACAACTATTTGCAGCCTCCTCTCGACTCGCATCCGATTGTTCTGTATGTACTTCCATACAGCGTTTATTTGGCCTTAACGTTCATCATATTTATTGTGTACAAATTCAAATCCATTGAAGCGTATCGTAAAAACCGCGATATTCAAATTAATAAAAGTATAGATACAGCAACCTTGGGGACAAGAGCTTTTACACATGCTTTAAAAAATCACTTAATCGCAATTCAATCGGAAGCTGAATATGTGAAGGAGCGGAGTAGCGGGGACGAAGAAACAGTTTATAGTTTACAGCTCATTTTAAATTCGTGCGGTTCCGCCATGGAAAGCATTGACCAGGCAGCTGACAAGCTGAAGAACATTGAATTAAATCTGCAGCCGCTTTCTCTCGATCAGCCTGTCAAGCAGGTCTTGTCCTTCTTCAAGGTAAGCGAAAGCAAGGCCGACATACAGGTGAAATTGGAAGACCCGCAATCGTTAGTCTATATGGATCTGCATCATATGAGTGAGACTCTGTATAACCTGCTGGAAAACGCCACAGATTCTCTGTCCCGGCAGGAAGATGGACTCATCCTGATTGAAACCTATCACCATAACGGCTGGGGAATCATTCAAATCACTGACAATGGACCAGGCGTTCCCGAAGACCACTTGGATATGATTTTCGATCCTTTTTTCACTACCAAGTCCTCGGTGAATAATTGGGGAATCGGCCTTTCTTACTGTCACAAGATCGTTACCGGCCACGATGGTAAAATTCAGGCGGAAAGCCAGATAGGTCAAGGCACTAAATTCACTATCTTTTTACCTTTAATTTAGGCGACAAGGGGAATACTTTATTCACCCTAAGCTCTACCCAATTATTATGATAGTTAGAAAAAGGGGGGTCCTCCATGCCAGAAAAAAAGATTCGCATATTGATTGCAGATGATATGGAAGCCCATCGAAGAAGATTGGAACGAGTCATAGCACAATCCGACCAAATGGAATGTGTGGCCAAAGCATCCTCCGGATATGAAACCATCATGCATGCAGCAATCGAGCAGCCGGATATCATTTTAATGGACATTGAAATGGAAAGCTCTTATGCAGGGATTGATGCGGCCCGACAAATCAACGAAAAGCTGCCTCATATCAAAATTATCGTACTTACCGTGCACAAAGACGAAAATTTTATCTTTTCTGCTTTTCAAACTGGAATTATCGATTATTTGCTTAAGACATCGACGAATGAGGAGGTGATCGAAGCTATTCTTTCCGCCTATCATAACCGTTCACCTATTCGCCCAATGATCGCTGAGAAAATCAGGGAGGAATTTGCTAGAGTAAAGCGAACCGAAAGCAGTCTGCTTTACATCATCCAGATCATCTCCGAATTAACGCCAAGCGAGCTTCAGGTGCTTCGTTTGTTATGCGAAGGTAAGTCCAGAAAGCAAATTGCGGAAGAACGCAGTGTTGAATACGAAACGATCAAGAAACAAATCAACAGCTTATTAAAAAAATTCCACCAATCCAGCATCGCTGAAGTGATACGGTCCGTCAACGAATTACGTATTTTCGAAGTGTTGAGAAAGCTGTAAGTCATATAGCCCCTGCTTTGGCTTCACAACCAAACAGGGGCTATCTATGTCGTACATTCTCAGATTAAAGAAAATTCATCATCAAGTTTGGTCAACCAGGATTGAAGCTCATTCTCCAGCTCCAAGGCAACGGAATCATCAGGAACCCCATTAAATTCGATTGGAAACATCTGATACGGATCCTGCTCATTATCATACAACAACCGCTTGACGCATTGATCATGGATAGATTTCTGGACGACATAGGTATAGCGGGAAGTACGTACACCTCGCCAACCGTAAGCGTTGATATTGTCTCCCTGCTGCTGCGCCAGCTCGTGCTCATTTACAGCTCCTGGATAATGACAAATAAATGTCGAGGCAGGTCGATTTCCTTCCTTACCGCGAATAATTCCAGTATGGTCGATACCCTGAATGTGCGTCGGTACTGATATCCCGATTAAGCCAAGCAAAGTCGGAACGATATCGGCACTGTTGAACAATATAGAGTCTTGGCGTG
This sequence comes from Paenibacillus sp. FSL H7-0331, assembly GCF_001956045.1. The sequence continues at coordinate 210,971 of NZ_MRTH01000001.1, forward strand.
GTTTCAACTCACGAGGATAACGGATAAAAAAGGGAACAGCTATAGATTCCTCATACCATACATTTTTGTGTTCAAGCCATCCATGGCCCCCCATCATTTCGCCATGATCCGATGTAAGGACAACGATCGTATCTTCGGCAAGGCTCTCTTCTTCCAGCACGGCAAGCAATCGACCAAATTCGTAATCGGTTCCCGTCACAGCAGCATAATAATCTCGTATATGCTGCTGCGCTTGTTCTGTGCCTTCCCCAAGAACATTGGGACGAAGGTGAATAGGCTTATCAGCATACAAAGCTTTATACGAATCCGGCACCTGTTCAAAAGGCTGATGAGGCGGATTCCACGATACAAACAGGCAAAAAGGCTGTTCTGAATTGTGCTCTCTTATGAACTCAATCGCTACATCTGTTTCATGCTTGGTCGACCACTCATGGGGCACAATCTGGTGGTGCGAATCCGTCCAATAATGGGGTGCCATATGCTGATCATTGGCATTGTACGCATACCAATAATCGAAACCAAATCTGCGGGGGCCCGGAGGGATGTAAGCATCCCAGTGTTTTGCCCCGGACTCCGGCTCAGGCACGAAGGATTGCTCAGGCAAGTCCAGATGCCACTTCCCAATATATCCGGTGCGATAACCTGCGCTGCTCAATATATTACCGATCGTAATCTCATCATCATGAAGCTTTACAGGAAGCCCCAGCTTACAGTTCGTCGTTACCCCTGTGGATAGAGGGAACCGTCCCGTCATCATGACTGAGCGATTCGGCGAGCAAAGCGGGAAACAACTGATCGCGTTATCCAAATCAACACTTTCCGCAGCAAACCGGTCAATGTTGGGTGTGTACACTTCATCCTCGTTTCGAAAACCTACTGCCTGTTTTCGCCACTGGTCTGGAAATACAAACAGAATATTGGGCTTTTTTATCGACATGGTTATAACCTCCCTATACTATTTCTATTTATAAATAAATCCTGCTGTTGAGCATGTGAAACCCTCGGTATCTGCATAGGCTATTTACCTAGTTCCAAGATCAAATTCAACTTTATTTTACTTCGAATCCTGCTTATCTCACAGTTGAATGTTTTATTCACCTTGCGATTCACTGGTCATTCATTTCACTTATTGTTTACTCTGTACTGCATGAAGCGAGCAAATATTCGCTTGGTTCGCCCCGTTATCAATCCAGCTTCTACCGCTGCCACAACAGCTTGAGCGTACCAAGCGTGCTGAGGGACATCATCAAAATACATTTGGCCACTTGCTTGTAGACGCAAATTCCGAGTAATTATGGCGGCAAACTATGATTTAGAGGTGAATCCGAAGGAGCAAACCTGCCACAGCTTCTTTGGCCCGCACGCAGCAAAAAACCTTAGATCGTCTCTTTATAAAAGAGCTTATCTAAGGCTTTTTTAATATAATATAAGTTATAAGGCCTCTGCAGGCCTTGAAGTTGTTTAGATCAATGAATATTCTCATAAAAGTAGACCCCACATAAGCAAGGTCTACTTCATGTATCGGATATGCCGGATTTGAACCGACGACCTCATCCACCCCAAGGATGCGCGCTACCAAGCTGCGCTAATATCCGTTGTTCCCTCGGTTCCTTGCGGGCATAAACGCTTGTCGGACGTGGTGTTTTCGCTCAAATGGAGAACCGATCTTTACTGTTTGTTGGACTATATTATATCACGTAGCCGCGGATCCTTGCAACCTAAACCGATACAACTTGTGGTTCACTTAGCTATTTGTAGAAGCAATTCAAATACATCTGCAACCACCTTTTGGATCGTTTTCGTGCAACACCGATTATGAGCCGAAAGCTTTCATATTTGAGCGCATACGTGTACGTTCTAAGCGACTTACCCTGCGTATGTAGGACGACACACGTGTGGACGCGTTAAACCACTCTAAAACTCCATTTCTGGCGATCTGACAGCACTTATATACAAAGGATACTCAAAGGATCCACGTTACCGTGTTGTGCTAATACCCATGATGTCGGGCTGCCGTAACAAAAAAAGACACCTTAACCTGTTCAGGTTAAGGTGTCGCTCATACCATCAGTTCATACAATGGAAGTATGTAGAAATGAGTATGTAGGAAAAAACATTATGATTGAATTCCATCTTTCAAAGCTTTGCCTGGTTTGAAAGCAGGGATTTTGCTAGAAGGAATTTCGATTTCTTCGCCTGTTTGCGGGTTACGTCCTTTACGAGCGGAACGTTCACGAACTTCAAAGTTTCCAAATCCAACTAATTGCACTTTATCTCCACCTTGTAGGGCTTCGGAAATTGCTTCAAATACAGCTTCAACCGCTTTAGTCGCATCCTTCTTGGAAAGCTCGGATGTTTCTGCTACTTTGTTGATCAATTCAGATTTATTCATGCCATTCACCTCCCCCCAAGATTAATTTATACCGTTACTTTCTTTGTTAACTGAAATGTTCAAAAATATACATAGGAAATTAAGGAAACCGAACAAATCAAGATTATATTAATACACCCACAGCACTTTATCAAGTACAAACCAAAAAATGCACCCCTCGGAGTGCATTTTTATCACTATTATTTGTTATTTTACAAAATTATGGCAATTAATCCGCCTGAGCCTTCGTTAATGATACGACCGAGTGTTTCTTGAAGCTTGTATCGTGCATTGTCCGGCATCATGGCGAGCTTGCCTTGAATACCCTCTCGAACGATGGAATGAAGCGATCTTCCGAATATATCCGACTCCCATATTTTCAATGGATTATCCTCGAAATCCTGCATCAAATACCGAACCAGCTCTTCACTTTGTTTCTCGGTCCCGATAATCGGCGAGAACTCGGATTCTACATCGACCCTGATCATGTGAATCGAAGGCGCAGTCGCCTTCAGCCTAACGCCAAAGCGTGAACCTTGACGAATGAGTTCCGGCTCATCCAGTGCCATATCCGCAAGTGACGGAGGGGCAATGCCATACCCAGTCGTTTTCACCATTTCCAGCGCTTCCGCAAAATGATCGTATTCCCTTTTGGCATGACTGAATTCCTGCATCATCTGCAGAAGGTGATCCTTGCCGCGGATCTCAACACCGACGACCTCCATCAAAATCCGGTCATACAGCTCATCGGGCGCATACAAATCGATCTCAGCCACACCTTGGCCCATATTCATTCCCGCTAAGGCAGCTTTATCAATAAATTCATATTCTTCGAAATGACTGACAACACGATCCACATCACGAAGCCTGCGAATATCTTGAACCGTCTCCCTTACCGAATTCTCGAAGTGGGAGCGCAGCCAGTGACTATCTGACAGAACCATAACCCAGCTCGGAAGATTGACGTTAACTTCATGTACAGGAAATTCGTAAAGCACCTCGCGCAGCACAGACATCATGTCATCTTCATTCATATTGGCTACACTCATCGACACTACCGGTATATCATGTGTTGCCTGAAGCTGGCTTCTTAGCTCCTGAGCAATCTCACCATTAGGCTTGGTTGAGTTCACAATCACAATAAACGGTTTACCGACTTCTTTCAACTCATTAATAATACGGTCTTCAGCATCTACATAAGAGGAACGTGGAATTTCGGCGATAGAGCCGTCTGTGGTAATAACCACACCAAGCGTTGCATGCTCCTGAATGACCTTTCGGGTACCGATCTCAGCCGCTTCCTGAAACGGAATGGCTTCATCAAACCACGGTGTGTTAATCATTCTCGGCCCATGCTCATCCTCGTAGCCTTTGGCACCATCTATGACATAGCCGACACAATCAACCAATCGAACGTTTACATTCAAACCTTCTGCTACATGCAGCTGCACAGCTGTGTTCGGTACAAACTTCGGTTCAGTCGTCATGATTGTGCGTCCCGCCGCGCTTTGCGGGAGCTCATCCGTTGCACGTGCCCGATCCGCTTCATTTTGAATATTCGGCAGCACGATGGATTCCATGAAACGTTTGATAAACGTCGACTTCCCCGTACGGACCGCCCCTACGACCCCCAGGTAAATATCCCCGCCCGTACGCTCTGCAATGTCTTTAAAAATATCCACTTTTTCCAATGAGAATCCCTCCTACAGGTGGTATAAAGCGAAACTCGTACTATTCTTTTAGATTAGTAAAATATATGTACGAGTTAGCCAATTATGATAAATTGTTTAACCGAACTTTCTTGCTATCACTCCTTGCTCATAACGGCATAGCGAGCCGCTGCATCATCTCTCTGAAACTATATGAACAGGACGCGCCAATTATTCTGCAACGACGCAAAAAACCTCTATCTCCCTTCAATTTCAAGGTGATAGAGGCTAACAAGCCGGTTCAGTGTACCAAATGATTACATAGGCACTCCCATAACAGGTGTTGGTTGTCCATTAATCCAGTGATACGCGTAGGAGCGAGCAGGTACATAATAAGATTCCCTGACTAGTAATTCTCTCAGGTCCTGCTTGTCATTCAAACTGGTCTGAAGCGACTTTTTATCGATGAGCCGCATCATTTCCTCAGCGTAATCGATTGCTACCTGCCCCATATCATTCATGAGAAAAGGAAGCTGTACCTGTCGGGTATACATACTTTGCGCCACAATCGGTTTTTTGTTCATTTTTGCAAAATCAATTCGGTAAAAGGCAGAAGAAACAGCTTCTCCCTTAGGAATTTGTCCATTATTTTTGGCTTTGTATTCGTCTACAAGCTTCTGAACCTCAACCGTTTTTTGAAAAGAAGTGAGGTCCATCATTTTAACCGTCGGCTTGGTTTCCACATCAACCAGGACATAGATCACGCTGCCGCCATTTTCAAAAGCATTCGCCGGCACATTGCTGATCAACGAACGTTCTTTAAGTTTTTTAAAATCAATCGGATACTTTTCATAGATCGGAGTCGTTTCTTCACTGTTTTTAATCGGTAACACATGCGTCTTGGCCTGAAATTGGTCAATCGCGCTTTGAACAACAACAACAAATTCACCTGTAGCAACCTGCTGTTCCTTGCGCATCTCCTGTGGATACATACAGCCTGTCAGCAGCAGCATACACAATCCCAACATGAATAAGGCCACAGCTGACTTTTTACTTTCTCTCATCACCTAATCGTCCTCTCGCTGTGCTTCCAGCTGCTTGCGAATCGCGGCCTTGAGCGGGTCTTCAGGAATCGTTACCGTAACATCCCCGGTCACCTTGGCTTGGCAGGCAAGCCGGTACCCCTGATCCTGCAGTCCTCCCAGCTTTAATCGTTCGTTCGTATTGAGCGGAGCGAGACCAGACTGATCGGACACGATAACCTTGCACATTAAACAAGCCGCCTTACCGTCACAGCGCGTTCGAATATGAACTCTGGCCTTGCGGGAAACTTCCAGAATCGACATTCCCGGCTTGGCCTGGAACGATTTGTTATCCGGTTCGAAACTCACATTAGCTCCCATATCATCTTCACTCCTTAATCCAACCTCATCGGTTTACGTCAGCAGAAGTCTTTGGAGCTCATGAATAAGGGATTCACTGCAAGCATTACGCTCTACCAAAGCCTCCATAGCATGACTCCATGCCGATTGTCGACTTTTCATAACCGCCGCGATAGCCTCATAGCGGTCCGGACGATTGCGAAGAACATTAAAGATAAGCTCGTGCTCCAAGGGCATTACATGCAGCGTCTCCAAACTTTCCCTTGTGGAAGCCTCTCCTGTTAAATGAATCTTTGGACTGTAGTGCTTGTGTAAATAGTCCACTTCCACTTTATATAAGCTATCCTTGCTCGTAACTTCAAATCCTCCTACGAGTTCAACCTTGGCCCCTTCAATCCTGTAATGACTCAGAATAGAGCGATAGATGGAGGAACGGTCTTCAACCTGGGAATCTGTAGCATAATCGGACAAAGCTTGATGAAGCTCAAGTGCTCCCTCAGCGTCAACATACAGGTCCAGATCACGAGGAGCAGCGGTCAGAGCAACACCCTGCAGCAACAGCCCACAGCTGCCACCTACAAGCCACGGCGTCTCAACCTCCCGTAAGCAGCTCTGAATCGTTCTGAGCGGTCCTGCTAGCGTTTCCCATGCATACATCTGATAATCCCCCCTGCAAACCTTGTCATTTGTATAACCGGATGTCAGGACCCTTCGTTAAAAGTACGGTTTGTGTGTTATCGTTACCGGTCCATCCTCTTTCATAACCGCCTGACAAGCAAGACGGTATCCCGCATCCAATTCCTCCGGCTCCAAACGATCCCATTCCGCATCCGTCACCTCTTTAAGATGCTCCCGTCCTTCTGTTACCAGACAACGGCAGCGTGCACAGGTTCCTCGAGTACAGGCAAACCCCCAATCCACTTCATGCTTGAGAGCCAGGTCCAGCACGGTCAATCCGCTTTCCCCTTCTACATGCTTCTGTATCTTACGTCCGTTAAGTAAAACCATAACGAGTTTAATCCTCCATTTACAAGATAGACACTACCATATACAGCAAAATGGGTACAAACATCAGAAAAGCAATGATAGACAAAATAATCCGTATAACACCCCTTGTACGGTTTCTTGCGTATGAAATCAAGAAGGACGCTCCTGCCATCAACCCGATGGCCACGAACGATGCCCACATTTTATCCATTGGACTCATTTATTCGCTGCTCCTTATATAAATCAAATAGGCCTAAACATGCCCTATTATACCATAATTCACACAGCAACGTGACTTCAAGCCGTGAAGCCTATGTGACAGAAAAAAAGCACAAGCCATTCCCCAAGGAATGTCTCATGCCGGAACCGATCACTTTTTGGAAATCATTTTCACCATTTGTTCCATGTTGCCTACGCTCATCTTGCTGCTTTTGATAGCATGAATCAATTCATTAACCGTTGCCTCCGATACGGGTACATTCACAAGACCGGATACCTGCTTAATGAGCTGCTTCAATTGTGCATCACTTTGCAAGGTAGAAGGCTTGACTCCGCTAGCGAGTTTATGAATGTCCTTCTCGCTGACACTTTTACCGGTTTTTTTCTTGACAGCGTTGAGTACATCCTTGGATACATCCTTATTAGCCATTTTATCCCTCCTACAAGCTTTCCTTTAGGAAAGCTAGCATCGTAAACAATCGCTGAGCCACTTCCAGATATGCTAACTTCGCGAGCATCCTCTGAGCTTTTACAGCAAAGCAGCTTGGTAGGTTGTTCCTAGTCCTACTGAAGTATTTTATGAAGGAGGGATATCAACCGTGTAGGCGGCTGACTAAAAGGGTTCAGAATGTTTACAGAGGCTTGTCTGACTCAGTCTATCTCATCTTTACGTCCACGACCCATCAGGTCGTCTGCAGCCGCTATCGGCTCTTTCCCATTAAACAACACCTCATACAGCTGTTCAGCAATCGGCATTGTGACTTCATACTGTCGGGATAACCTGTAAGCTGCCTGCGTCGTTTTGACACCCTCTACAACCATTCCCATTTCCTGCAGCACCTCAGGGAGCGGTTTACCCTGAGCCAACAAATAACCGGCCCGCCAATTACGGCTGTGCTTGCTCGTGCAGGTAACTACCAGATCACCGATACCTGCCAAACCGGCAAAAGTAAGAGGATTCCCCCCCATTGCCGTTCCGAGACGGGATATTTCAGCTAACCCCCGGGTCAGCAAGGCCGCCTTCGCATTATCCCCAAATTCCAGACCGTCAGTTAAACCGGCACCCAAAGCAATAATATTTTTTAAGGCACCGCTCACTTCCACACCAACGACATCCGGATTCGTGTACACACGAAAATAAGAATTGATCAATAGATCCTGGGCGGCCTCAGCAGCAGCCATACTTTCCGAAGCGACAACGACGGTGGTCGGACATTGTTTAATTACTTCCTCCGCATGACTCGGACCGGATAACACGACGATGGAAGCCGCATCATAATCGGGCAGCTCATCAGCTAATACCGTGCTCATCCGTTTCAGGCTGTCTGCCTCGAAGCCTTTGGTTGCATGAATAAGAAGCGTTTCTTTTGACAAGAACGCCCTCATTTGTGAAGCCACACTCCGCAGAGCAGAGGAAGGTGCAACCACGATTACCGCATCGGCTTGAAATAATGCTTCTTCCATCGAGGTCGTTGCGCGAATCTTATCAGACAGCACCGTATCCCCCAGAAACCGGTGGTTGCGATGCTCCTGATTAATTTCCATTACCTGCTCTTCATTACGTGACCATAAGGTGACATCCAGCTGGTTTTCCGCCAGCACGGAGGCAATCGCGGTTCCCCAGCTTCCAGCTACAAGCACAGATACTTTTCGAGGCATGAGCCCACCTCCGATTATTTTTTGGCACCCAGCTTATTCTCTTTTCCATGGAGGAGCTTTACGATGTTGCTGCGATGACGATACCAAGCGAATACGAACAGGATTAAGCTCACGATAAATATTTCCATAGGGAAACCCATTGACCAGATAAAGATAGGTAAGAGTGCGGTAAGAAGCAGGGACCCCAAGGAAACATATCGAGTAATCGCAATAACTAGTATAGCGGCTGCACCAGCAATTAAGACAGGAACAAAAGCAAGCGTGATCATTACACCGATCGTGGTGGCAATCCCTTTGCCGCCTCGAAAACCATAAAATATCGGCCAGTTGTGCCCTGCGATAGCAGCGACACCACACAACACCAATAATAACGAGCTGCCGCCACCTAACCAGCTTCCGAGCATGACGGCAATAACTCCCTTTAAAGCATCCAACAGCAGCACCGTAACCCCAGGTCCTACACCAAGAACCCGTAACGTATTGGTAGCTCCCGCATTACCGCTGCCATGATTTCGGATATCAATCCCTTTGAGCAGCTTTCCTGCCAACAAACTAAAGCTGACCGAACCGAGCAAATATCCGATCAGGATGGGTATGACATACCACACCGCGCACCGCTCCTATTCATCATCTGATTTTTTCCGCGAAAACAGCCTCATCGGTGTTCCAACAAATCCAAAAGCAGCACGAATTTTATTTTCCAGGTAACGCTCGTAAGAGAAATGCATCATTTCCGGATCATTGACAAAAACAATAATTGTCGGCGGTTTCACTGTAACCTGGGTCGCGTAGTTGATTCTTAGTCTTCTACCTTTGTCTGTCGGCGGCGGGTTAATAGCTACCGCATCCGATATCACATCGTTCAAAACATGGGTCTGAATACGAAGCGCATGCTGTTCAGCTACCTGAACGACGACAGGAAGCAGCTTATGTAATCGCGACTTGGTTTTGGCAGAAAGAAACACTATGGGCGCATAGGTCATGAACAGAAAATGATCACGAATCTTTTGTGAAAATTCCTTCATCGTTTTCTCGTCCTTCTCTACCATATCCCATTTGTTAACGACGAAAATAGCTGCTTTACCCGCTTCATGCGCGTAACCGGCAACATGCTTGTCCTGCTCGATAATGCCTTCTTCACCATTAATCAGCACAAGAGCCACATCAGCTCGCTCAATGGCTTTCATCGCACGCATAACACTGTATTTTTCCGTATTTTCATATACCTTACCGCGTTTACGCATACCTGCCGTATCGATAATGACATATTTCTGTCCATCCCGTTCAAACGGGGTGTCAATCGCATCACGGGTCGTACCCGCAACATCACTAACGATAACCCGATCCTCGCCAAGAATCGCATTGACAAGTGAGGATTTGCCCACATTCGGTCGGCCGATAAGCGCAACACGAATAACATCCTCCCCATACTCCTCTTCCTCGTTCTCCGGAAAGCTACCGACAACCGCATCCAATAAATCTCCGAGTCCGGTACCGTGAGAACCTGAAATCCCATATGGAGTTCCGAAGCCTAAGCTGTAAAACTCGTAAATATCATCCTGACGCTTGATGTTATCGATTTTGTTAACGGCAAGCACAATTGGTTTCTTGGCACGAAATAAAAGCTCTGCTACCTCAGAATCCGCCGCAGTAATCCCTGCTTTACCATCAACCATAAAAATAATAACATCGGATTCCTCGATAGCCAGCTCTGCCTGGGCACGAACCGATTTTAACAGCTCGCTATCCCCTTCTATCTCAATACCGCCGGTATCGATGACACTGAAATTGTGATCCAGCCATTCCCCAACTCCATACAAACGATCCCGGGTTACTCCGGGCATATCCTCTACAATTGCAAGCCTGTCGCCAACGATACGGTTAAAAATCGTCGATTTCCCGACATTCGGTCGGCCAACAATGGCTACTATAGGTCTCGCCACTAAACTTCATTCCTTTCTTGGGTGAAGCAAAATTCGCAACTCGAAAAATTCCACAACTTACATCATAGCATTTGACTTATACGAAATCAATGTAAATGCTAACCATGTATTTAAAATGATCGGACCATCCGATAAACACGGCTAGTCATCCTTACTGCTTATTTTTTTGACCCCTGCCTTAATTACGTTCGTCATGCTGATAAAACCGTGCTTTCCGACCAAAAACGCATACATCAAACCAATGGACAAGCTTCTTGTCACCACAAGGGTCAACCACCATCGATCCTGCAAGCGTAAGGAACCCAACTCAATACCAACATGCCTTTTGTTAATATAGATGATGTAACCCTCACCAAGCAGCAGACCAATCGAAATAGCCGCTATCTGTGCAGAAGGATGCTTGATGGTAATTACAGCCAAAACTCCGATTGACAGCGCCATAGCAAGCTCCAAGTTTCCGTATATGGAAGCAGGCATCAGTTGAACCGTCTCCTGCATAAAAAACGATAATGACCCCATCAAAGCACCAACCGATATAATATGAAGCTTATGATACAGCGCTCCCGGCAGCCTCCACAAAATGCATATCACCATAATTAACAAAACAGGAACCCAGACAGCCAAAGTTCCGAACGGTAGCGAGATGACCAAGCAATTCCCGATGATCCACAAAACAAAAAAAAGAAGTATCACTCTGGAAGTTATACCTCTCAACAAAAAATCCTTCCAGCCGCTGACAAACAAAATTATCGTGATGATCATTAGCAACCATGATAAATACCCTGGATTCATTGGCACCCACCTAAAAGTTTTCCTTGGAAAACTAACCTCGTAAGCATAGACCTAAAACTTTATAGCAACGCTTTACTTGACCTTAGTATGGCTATATGCAGGTATATTTATCAATCCAGTTCGACTTGCGTAGCTTCTGATATCTATGCCTCTTGCTGTGCACCACTCAGCAGTCTCGCCCCTAATGACAAGAGGGACGTTCCATAAATCTTCTATAGTGCCAGCGCCGAGAGCTGTCATTAACAGCTTTAACTCCTGATGCATGTCATCCATTCTATTTATCAAAGCAGCTGTTCCCTCGGTTCGCTGTATGTGCAGAAAGGCTCCTGCAATCCCCACAGCTGAGGCTCCTAATGAGAGGGCTTTGCAGGCCTCCAGACTTCCTCGTACGCCTCCAGAGCCGATAACGGTCAGTTTTTTATGAGGTGCAGTATGTGGTCTCATTAACTTGACTGCCTCGAATACCTCCAACAAGGCAATAGTGGTTTTGCATCCCCAGTCATTCAGCCAGTCCATTTGCACATTTCGCCGTGCATTTTCAATGGCTGCAAAATTGGTGCCACCATAGCCCCCGACATCGATTGTACTTACACCTGCCTCCAGTAAGGCAGCAGCGCTTTCCCGCGCCATACCAAAGCCGACTTCCTTTACAATAACAGGTACGTGCAACCGCTCTACAATGGTTGAGATTCTTTCCAGCATCCCTGTAAAATCACGATCACCTTCGGGCATAATGAGCTCTTGCATGACGTTCAAGTGAATCTGAAGCGCATCAGCCTGAAGCATGTCAACAGCCCTTTCGGCTTGTTCGAGAGTGGCTTCACTTCCCAGATTGCCAAACACGATTCCGTTCGGATTCACTTGTCTTACGATTTGATAGCTGGAGGACACTTCGGCATTTTTAATTGCCGACATTTGAGAACCAACGGCCATAGCCAAACCACATTCTCGAGCTGCGATAGCTAATTCTCGATTAATTTCTTCTGTCTCTTGGGCCCCACCTGTCATCGCATTAACAATAATCGGCGAACTCAGTTTGAGTTCGCCGATCTGGGTTTGTAATGAGATTCGTCCTAATGAGGTTTCCGGGAGACAGTTATGGATCAGCTTAAGGTCAGAGAAACCTTGTTCTCCACTTTGCCCAAGCTTTAGCGCATGATGTACATGCTCCAACTTTCTCGGAATGCGCAACGTGACTCCTCATTTCAATCTATTATTTAAATTTGCTTAATTTTTCGCCAAGAAGCTCGCCCAAAGTCGTGTTTAATCCTTGGTTTTGGTATTCCTCAGCAATAACTGTTTTTTCTCTTGGTGCTCTAGAAGGTCTGTCCCCTCTGTCTCCACCTTTATCATTTCTTGCAGCAGGAGTCGCTGAAGCAGGAGCTTCTTCTGTTTCCTTAATGCTCAAGCTGATACGTTTCTCATCTAGGTTAAGATCCAAAATTTTCACTTGAACCTCTTGACCTTCCTTCAATACTTCAGAAGGAGTAGCTACGTGACGATGAGCGATTTGGGAAATATGTACCAAACCTTCAACACCTGGAGCCACTTCTACAAACGCACCGAATTGAGCCAGGCGCTTAACTGTTCCTGTGATGATATCACCAACGTTAAAGCTGCTGGTTCCTTGCTGCCATGGTCCTGGTTGAGTTGCTTTAATACTTAGGCTGATTCGCTCGTTAGCTGGGTCCAGCTTCAGAATTTGCACCTTAACCTGATCACCTTCTTTTACAACTTCCGAAGGTGTTTCAACATGATGCCATGCCATTTCGGAAATATGAACCAAGCCATCAATACCACCGATATCAACAAACGCGCCAAATTGAGTTAGACGTTGAACAGTTCCCGTCAGCTCTTGACCTACTGATAGTTGGCCGATAATTTCTTTCTTTTTCACTTCAAACTCTTCATCCAGAACGTCTTTTTGCGAAAGGATAACTTTGTTTTTCTCACGATCGATTTCTTTGACACGCAGCTTCAAAGTGCGTCCTTTGTAATCGCTGAAATCTTCAACGAAATTACGCTCAACCATAGAAGCGGGTACAAAACCTCTCAAACCAACATCAACAACAAGTCCGCCTTTTACAACTTCAGCAACTTTTGCTTCCAGAATGGTTTTGTTGTCAAGATCAGCCTGAAGTTGATCCCAAGCCTTTTCGCTGTCAACTACACGTTTGGAAAGTACAAGCTTTTCCTTGTTGTCATCGATAGTCAGAACCTTCAACTCAACTTCCTGTCCCACTTCAACACCTTCACTAGCACTTCCTAATTGTACAGAAGAAAGCTCCTTAATATGAACAACACCATCATACTTGTAACCTACATCAACGAATGCTTGGTCATCCTCAATTTTAATGACTTTACCTTTAACAGTGTCACCTTTTTTGAGAATGGATACGTTACCCATCGATTCCTCTTGGGAAAGCTCTTGCTCTTGTGTGGATTGCTGCTCTGTTTGTTCTACTTGAATTTCTGCTTTAGTTTCTTCGGACATGGTTCAATTCCTCCTATGTTAGCAACCTCAACCAAATAAATTAGTTACAATTGCTGCTTTCTAATATAATTTACCAACGCAAAAATTACGCGGTTAATTGTTTTTCTAAGTATTCCACTAATTATCATTTTGATTCGTATTTCTTAACCAGATCACGAATGGCTTCCATGATACGGTTTGTTGCTTCTTCCACGCCCGAACTTCCGCTATCAGCAAACTCACTGATATCGAGAGGTTTGCCATACACAAGCGTCATTCTGCGAAAAGGCTTGTAGCCACCCACTATAGCAGAAGGAATAACAACCGCTCCTGATTTTAGTGCTAAGCTTGCCGCACCTTTCTTCCCTATTCCGCCCGCATTACTGCGAGATCCTTCCGGAAAAATCCCAAGGATCTGGTTGCCTTGTAAAAGCTGAAGCGATAAGCGGATCGATTCCTTGCTCACACCACCGCGTTTTACAGGAAACGCACTAATTCTTGGAAGTACCCAGCCCAGTACCGGCAAATCGAAAAGCTCAGCCTTTGCCATGTAATGTACACGTCTTGTGACAAGCGGACTCCCCAACAATGGCGGATCCATATTGCTTGTATGATTTGCACATAGGATAACAGGTTTGTCCTCAGGAATGTTCTCGATTCCAATTACTTTCAAACGGAATATCAAACGGAATATAAAATGAAATAGAGCACGTAAGGTAGAATAAAGCATATTACTTCCCTCCGCCGACTTTGGTTCTGCACAACTCCAAAATTCGCTCTACTACAAGAGGAATGGTTAAGTCGGTCGTGTCCAGCAATACAGCATCAGCGGCCTGAATCAAAGGAGCGTGTGTTCGTTGCGCATCCATCTGGTCGCGAGCAGCAATTTCCTGCTCCAGCTGTTCCAGAGTTACCTCTGGACGATCTCTGGTTTCATTGAATCTTCTCTCAGCTCTTACTTTAACACTTGCTGTGAGAAAAAACTTCAGCTCTGCATCAGGAAGAACATGAGTACCGATATCTCTGCCATCCATCACAACGCCTTTGTCAATTGCAAGAAGCTTTTGTTTATCTGTCAGAATGTGACGTACTTCTGCAATTCTCGCAATTTGCGAGACATTGCTCGTCACTTGAACAGTACGGATATCCAAGGTCACATCTCTTCCATTAACAATGACCTGTTGACCACTCGGGCCTGGTTCAAGACGAATGTCAAGTTCACGAGTCATAGCAATAACTTCAGATTCCTGCTCTGGTATAAGGCCGGCTTGCAGTATACTCCAGGTGACCGCGCGGTACATAGCCCCCGTATCTACATAAATAAATCCTAATGTATTGGCAACGAGTCGGGCAATTGTGCTCTTTCCTGCTCCCGCCGGACCATCTATAGCAATGTTAAATTTCTCCAAAACAAGGGCCTCCCAGAAATAAAAGTCATGCATGTGACAACAGACCCCGCCTGTAACCAATGAAAATTATACCATAGGTGAAAGTGGGATTGCAAAGCTGTCTCATACTTATTAACAGAAAGGTGAACCTTTCTGTTGGTTTACGGTCGTAAAATCGCATCCGGGATGCGGATCATCCATAGACTATTTTCATAAAAATAATTACATTTTTCGAAATTCAAGCTGTCTTTCAAAGCAGTATCTGATGATCTTCTGTCGATCTCTGTCGGTGATTTCGGCAAAACGCATCATAACCTGCTGTCTGCCCGATTCGAGCATTTTGATCCGAACCATCTCACCTTTGAAGGGAATGTGCTCAATTTGTCCATTCTTGTAATTCGCCAGCAGCCAGCAGCTGACCATTTGCTGTGCAGCAAGAGGAATATAACCGTCACACAAAAATGAGATACCGCCTCCACCTACATCATCGGTAACCGCAATAAACTGTAATTGATCGGAATATTTCACCGCCATTTCGAGCTCTGCTGGTACACGAAGAAAGCTGCGACGCTGAATCTTCGTAATCGTTTCGGGAGCCGGCTTACGAATCTGTATCAGACGAATCACATCATCGGTAAATCCCAGCACAGAGGTAGTAAAATAGTTTTTTACACCGCCATCCAAAATAAAATAAGCCGATATTTCATCACCGATATAGAGTTTCTTCAGACGTCCTGTTTTCTCATTTATCGGGATTTCCATAAAAATCGAATTGTCATCCTGATCAGCAATCCTGGATTTATATTCCTGTTTCGCTTCTTCCTCATCGATTGAATTAATTTGTATATGTAAAATCTGGTTCACCTTTGGAAGCAATATGTGCACCCCCCACAATTTGATCTAAACCAGAATTTCATTCTGGAGTCTAGCCCTTATTATAACATGCGAATAACAGATGGGAAGCAAAAAAAGAAGAGTCTTGTCGAAGACTCTCCCTAAATATTATAAAATTATACTTGACTCGCAACTTGCTCTTCCTTGCGTAAATGTTCAACTTTTTCCTCAACGCCTGTCTCTGCGTTAATATAAATACGATAAACCCCACCGTTGATGCGTCCGGTAAACTCGTGACACAGCACTTCCTCCTGCAAGTCATTGCGAATCAAGGCCAACGATTGATGATCCACCTGCATTTGTGAATTCAGTACCTTGCGGGCCTCTTCAGCGCTAAGCTTCGGCGAATTCAACTGCCGCTCTTTGTGATTATATACATAATCAGTAGCCTGAAGCCCTGTCACATCGCCATTATCCATTGCTACCTTAACAGCAACCTTATCAATAAAATTGATGACGTCATTCATACGGCTCGCAAATGTTATATTAGCCACATTATTATATTCATCATAGGAAACGGCCGTCATATTGGAGTAACCGTGTATATCGAGAAATTCGGCAGCCGCATCACGAGCGCCTCTTATATCAAGCTTCTTATCCGGTACATCTCTGGCAGCCGAATACCATAGAAGCTCTCCTCCCTTATGACTGTAATCCATTTGTGTACCATCCGGTATATTATCCTTGGGTGCGGTAACACTGTAGGATTCAAACTCGGTGCCAACTCCATTCTCGACGACCTTAACCGTTGATGGATCAGCGATATTCAAAAACTTCGCTGCTTTTTGCCGCACGTCCTCTGCAGAAACATCATTGCCTGTCAGCATTTTCGCATCATAGGCTTGATACGTGCTCATGACAGATGGACTCCACTTGACATCCGCATAGTCTGCGACTTTTTTATCTACAGTTTGAAACCCGTCAATAATCGCGTTATCCAGTGGCTCCTTTTGTGTAGCCAGCGCTGTTTCAACGTCCATCCAACGCAGATTATTCGCGAGAACCTTACTTTGCATACCGCGGAGATCTGTAGATATTTCATTGGCATGCTGGTAAAGAGCGTTCAAGGTTTGCATTTCCTGTTCGTTGAGCGGCTGCTTTCCAAGGTCGCGTAAAGCTGCCCGATATGAGAAGTTGGACATGTTGGCCAAAAACTCCTCTGTTTTGTTAAAAGGAAGCAATGTTAAAGGCAGCTGGTTGATCTCATTTTGAGCCTCACTCGTAATTCGCCATACGTTGATCAAACCTTTTTTATAGGAATCCTGTGAAGCCGTGTTTAAGGCCAATGTGTTGCCAAGCTCAGTATGCAAGCTATCCACATGAAACGACAGGTCGTGAAACGCTCGCTGATACTGATTTTCTGCCTTGATTAAAATCGCATTTTTCTCCTGATGCTCGAGGTATCCCCACATTCCGGCACCAATCAGAACGACTAGCAAAATCGGAAACATAACAATGCTCAAACGGCTGTACATGGTTGCATATCCCCCTTCATCACCCAATATTGGTTTTAGCTTTTGTCGAAGGAAGCGGTCTTATTCATGCATAAAAAAAAAGCCTGTCAAGGCTCCTTTAAGAGGATGTTCAAAAACATCGGGTTTCTATGAAAAAATCTTTTTCGTTGCTGCACAAACATTGCTTGAAGCCTGTATCGATCTTCCCTTTATCTTGCTTGCCTTTCAATACAAACCGCTCACCGCACAGGTTGCAGCGAATTAACACCTTGATTCGATCTTTAGTGATCATACCTTCCCTCCTGCTTGTCTTATGTGTTATAAGTATGGACAAGCAATTTACATTTCAACCCGTTCTTCCCGCCTAAGTACACGAAGCGGTGACCTGGCATTCGCTCTTTTAACATTCCACAGACTTCGTCCCCACAGGAAGGCCATCAATGGGAGCATGATCCAGATCCAGTAGGTTTTCGCGGTAAGCAGGACGTAATCAAAAACTCCATGCCATAATATAGGCATAAAGCAGGAGTAGAACAGCTGCCTTGTTCGCTGCTCGGGATTAAACTTGGCTTTACCCAAGTGGTAGCCCATCATGACGCCAAACATCGCATGACCGGAAACAGGCAGAAAGGCTCGCATTAGCAGCGTAGAGATGGAAGCCGAATTCAGCAATGCATAAAACACATTCTCAAGCGTCGCAAACCCGAGCGAAACCGCTACTGAATATACAATTCCATCATAAGGCTCATCAAAGGTCGCGTGCCGGAAAATGAGGAAATAAACCAAAAACCATTTCAAGAATTCCTCAACGCCCGCTGAAATCAAAAAAGAAAACACCAGTGGATCATCACCAAAGCCATGAACAAAAGCTCGCTGCAGCACCATCACAGGGAATACAAGCAAAATACCGAACAAAAACATCTTGCCAACGAGATGAATCGGCTCGGTATCATATCGATCCTTTAAATAAAAATAAGCAAGCAGAGCGACACCTGGCGCAATTGCTGCCAAGATGACTGAAACAATGCTCAAGGTGCCACCTCCTGAGAGTTTTCGAAGCATACAGACGCGTATCGATATTTTTCACTTTATGAATATTATAGACATTTTCAAAGCTTTTTTCCATCACTTCTTGCAATTTGGCATGCACTTCCGCTTCCATCCAGTCTTAGCCTTTCTTTTTGTGCACCTTTCAGCATTTTATTGTGAAAAAAATGCTTTTTGGTGCTGGAACACGAGCGGAATTTGCACAAGGGAGCCGTTTCTGTTTTTCAACAGCTGGAGGGCAATATGTTGTTCCTCTCCGTTTACGGACAAGCCTTGTGGATTGAGCAGCATAATCACATCAGCTGATGCTTCCACACCCTCAGGGATAGATATCGGAATATTATCGCCCACAGGCATAGCGGCAATGACAGTCACGTTAGCTTCCTTGGACCACTGTTTTAATGCATACGTAATCATCGTATTTCTTTCGGCTGCTGTTGCCGGAAGTGATTTTCCGCCTACAATCGGCACACGCTGCAGATGATCGATGAACACGATTGGCATTTTGCCCACGACCATCGCAATTTTACCTATGGAGGCAATTACTTTTTCCAGTGTCGTTTCCATGGAGCATTCGAGTGTCCACAGCATTTTGCTGATCGGGATATACTGGGCATTGGCCGCGCCGATCTGATCCGGATCAATTTTACCGCTCATCACAAGCTGTGGTTCCACGCCAAGAATACGCGCAATGCTTCTTGCCCACAGCTCAAAACCAGTCATATCCCACGACACATAAATGACAGGAGTCCCGTCAAGTGCAATATGATCGGCCATTTGCTTCATCAGCATGCTTTTTCCGATGGACGCAGCCCCTGTCAACAAATACAGCCCACAACCAAATCCGCCGAATAAGGCTTCATCCAGCTTCGCAATACCACTCGGCGTGCCGGAAACTTGTCCACGATAGCGTTTCATATATTCCTCGGTATAAATCGTGATATGATTCGAGTCCGGTGCCACGGGTACCATCATCGTATCCTCCATCGTTTGATTGAGAATTTCGATAAACGTTTCCAACGGGTTTTGCGCTCTGACAAAAAAGTCATTCACATCACGGATCGTTTCCGGTAAATGGACGATATAGGTTTCCTTGGCTGCTTGCTGAAGCATCGTTTGAATTCTTACACTTTCCCGCCGTCCCAATTCATCGTTACCCATGCAGATAAATACACGTTTATCTTTTAAGAGCTCGACATGTGTTTCTTTAAATCCGAGCCAATAAGGGACGCTTACCCCTGGCAGCCTCGCTTGTGCGAGACTTAACACATCAAATACGCCATTACACAAAATGACGTCCTCTGTGTCCTCCAATATCTCCTCGTTGAACATAAAATCCTCACCGGTCAGTGATTTGTACTTCGGCTCCCGATGGTCGATGGATCTTCCAATCAAATCAACTATTACCTCTTGCGCGTTCGTCACGGGAATAATAATCCGGTTTTCAAAATAATCGCCCCACTGATTGGGACTTACATAAAAGCCTATTTTGCCAGGATCAAAACCGATCCGAAACATTTCAATCGTTTCCTGCTCGATTCCTCTTTTGCCAAGATAATATAACGCATCCTCACGAAGCTGCTTTTGATAATACACGACCATTTCTTCCAGATTCAAGGTAGATTTGGACGTCCCCATTTGATTGATAGACATGTTGCCCTCCTGTGTTGTAAGCAATAAAAAAAGCACTCACAAAAACAATACTGTTTTTGAGAATGCCGCGTACAGCTTTAATACTTTGACACTATTTGAAATGCGTGCACAGCACATTGATGGCATCGGCCGCTATCACCGTTTTGCCATAAACCTCAAGAACAGATCGGGTTACCGAAGCAGCATCGCCATATTCGGACAAGACGGCGATAATGGATTGATACCCACTCTCTTCCATATCGACAGCATCAAGCTGCAAATACCATTTCTCTTTATAAGAAAATAAAATGCCTCCATCAGTGAGCAAGGGTTGAATAACCTTTGCCATACGCAGCAAATCTTCAAAATCGTGAAACACATAAGAGATCTGATCCGTTTGTTCAAGAGTCACTTCAAGCTCATACATTTCTTCTACTTCTTCATCAAACGATTCCGAAGTATGATGAAATTCCATCTTGCCGCGTGTCACAATGACGACCATCCCTTGAGCGGGTAGGGCAAGCACTTCAACAGCTAATGGCCCTGTAGGGTCAAAGCCCAGTTCAGCGTATGCTTGATCCATCATGTCACTGAACAACTCATGAACTCTGGGAATTTCTCTCCACATGTCGTCCTTTTGAATACCTCGCTCCGTCAAGTCGTCGAAAGTGAGAAAAATCCGTATCTTGTCCTGACTCAAACGCTCCATTTTCATACAGGATTCCTCCCTTGCCGCCACTATTAATAACAGCTTATGAAGTAAGCTTAAAAAGGTGAATAAGCTTCAAGCTTGTATTCAATTATATGAGTATTATATCACAACATAACAATAAATCTATTGTGGCTATAAAAAAAGAAAGGCATGAACAGGAAAATCCCCGTTCATGCCTTACAATCCCTTATTTAACGCCTGTTTTACTGCGTCTGATACTGCTCTTTATGCTTGCTATCGCGCAAAATTTCATCAACAGTTGCCTTCAAAGCAGGCTCTTTGTTAATGATTTCCTCAACGCGTCCTAACCCGGACCTCTCCGTGCTCCCGGATTTATTCGCATTATGACCGGCAGACTGATGGTTGCTGCCATTTTTATTTACGTTATTGCCTATAGACTGGTTATTGCTGCTAAAGGAGGACATCAACATCGACCTGCTCTTGCCGCTCAAATAGACAACTGCCGCTGCACCTACAAGTCCGCCAAGTAAAAAAGACCCTACTCTCATAGTCATCCCTCCATCTATTTAGTTACGATACTTATTTTTCACTATGTACTTGCGTTCCATGCATGATAAAATCAGGAAACACCCAAATTCACATAGAACAGGAGTACTTCTACCATGATAAAAAAAACGCTGATGGGCCTCACGGCAGCAGCACTACTGGCTTCAGCCACAGCTTGTCAGTCCACTACGCAGCCTGCTGCATCAGCCACCCCGCCAACCAGCAGTGTCAGCCCAGCCCCCACAACTCCCAAGCCTGCTGAGAATAGCAATACGCCACCAGTCACGCCAGCAGAGCCTGCTAAACCTATACAAACAGCACCAGGAGGCACGACGCCAGCACCACAGACACCTTCCACACCGCCTGCGGCAGTATTACCACAAGCAACTGCCAAGCTGTACAAATTAAATCCCAAATCCTATGATATTGTGCCGATTGATTCTGCCGCGGCAAATAAAAACGTTGTATTGTTAACCTTTGATGATGGCCCCAAGGACAAGGACATGCTTGAACCCTTGCTTGAAACATTGGACAAGCATCATGCCAAGGCGATTTTTTTTGTAAATGGATATAGGGTCAAGCAAAAGCCCGAGTTGATCAAGCTCATCACAGACCACGGACATATGATAGGCAATCATTCCTGGGATCATATTGATTTGAAAAAAGAAAATAAAGACAAGATCGATCAGCAAATCGGAGATGTGCAAAAGCAGATTACGGAGCTGACCGGAAACGCACCCCAATTTTTCCGACCCCCTTTTGGATCAGGTGGAGATCTGGTCCGGGAAAAGGTGAAGCAGGAGAATATGCTGTTCATGACATGGTCCAACGGCTCATTGGACTGGGAAATGACCACCAAGAACAACAATCCGGACAAAGTAGTCAGCAACGTGCTTGAGCAGCTGCGGCCAGGCAGCAATATTCTGATGCACGAGCTGCAATGGACCGTCCAAGCCATGGATAACCTGCTGACACAGCTGGAACAAAAAAATTATGGCTTTGTAGACCCCGCAACGATCGATACAACGTTATAAGCTTAACAAAAAGGTGAACCCTCAGCATCATCGCTGCTCGGTTCACCTTTTTGTTAAGACTCTCCTTTTACACGCTGCCAGCCCCATAACAATAAACCGGCTACTAACAATATAAACACCCACAACAATGACAAGTAAAAAATTCGCAGCCATCTGTCGCTTTCCGCCGGGTGAACCACTTTTCTAGGGGGCAGAAACGTTTCATCCTCGTCTGTCTCTGTTAGAGGTGTTGTATCCTCTTGGGCTTGCTGATTCGGTTTTATGCTGGAACTCATTATTTCTCTCTCCTATAACGAATGATACAACCCATAATCAAATCGATCATAAAATGCGCAATAATCGGCGTCCATAGCGAACCTGTTTGTATGTAAATCCATCCAAGTCCGTAGCTGATCCCGAATACCAGACCCGTCATCAGCCAGTGCTGCAGGTACCGTATATGAATCGCGGCAAATAAAATACTGGTCCAATAGGGCCCCCACGACGCTTGAATCGCACCCCTGAATAACCATTCTTCACAAAAAGCGACAACAAATGACAGCACGATAATATGCCACAAGGGTCGATTTTTAAATATCAGCTCATTGATGCCCCCATCATCCGTAACCTCCGGAGGAACCCAATTCGAAATCAGCACATCAACGATCAGGACAACAACAGCAAATGCAACCCCCCATACAAGCAAAAGCATTCCCTGATTTAGTGAAAACATTTGCTGAAACCAAGGTTTTTGAAAAAGCATGATGATACAACCCGCCGCAAATACGAGAAACTGCGTGATATATACATTGAGTACGACGGTACGTTCATCAATAGTCGTTATATCCAGCTTCTGAAACTTAAATTGCCTAAAATTAAATTTTTTCATCTATTATTCCCTTTTTCGACATTATCACCTATACTATCATTAGAAAATAAACGAGGTGCCTTGGCTATGAACAAACGATTGTCACGTTATGATTACTTGTTTGCATTAACCTTTATTTTTATGCTTGTTTTAGCTTTAGGGACTTTTTTCTTCGGTCTTCGAATGGGACAAGAACGTGCCACAGCCAAGTATGAGGAGCTTCTATTCAAAAAAACAGAAGTCCAGAATGGGTATTCCGCTTATCATCAACAGTATCTGGTGTCCTACTATCATACCATTTATCAGCCTTACAGGGAATTTCACATGAAATGGTTTGAAAAAATGAACGAGCTTGAGACCAACCGCTCTTCAGACGCTTCAGCAATTCTCAAGGACCTCGGCTTGCTTGCCAAAGAAAAGTATAGCGAGCTCAGCAATAAGTCAATGCCAGATTCTTCCCCACTATTGCAAGAAGGACTGCAAAATTATTTGAAAAGCTTAAAACTGTTCAGTGAGGCGCTGGGTAACATCCAAGGAAAAGCCAACAGTACTCCCAGTTATGATCTTGTTGCCGAAATGAATAAAGATGCTTATTTGGTTGAAGCCAAAAAATTCTCACTGTCTGCTCAAAAAGATTATTACGATTCCATCATCAAATGGAATTTGGCTGATAATCCGCAGCTGAAGCAGGTCGATGTTAGTAAACCTTTGTCTCTCAAGGATTGGACCCCTCTGAGTTTAAGCATGAAGAATGAATACATATCCAATGCATTATTGAATGGCAAGTTGTTCAAACTATATACACCTCAGGACCTTTCAAGCCGAATTGATGAAATGGTAAGCTCGGGCCAATCGAGCAAATTAAACCTGGCAGATGTTCAGCAGGTTATTGATCTCCTGAATGCTACAGATGCCGTCCGCTCTGGAGATTTTATTCGCAATAAAAACCGGTTATATCCGAATGAAACCTTACCGCAGCTCCCGTTCTTTTTTACACAAAATTAAAAAAAAGGACACCGATCTGAAAGCTTTTGAACAAGCTGTGACAACCCCATTACCCCTATTGACATCGCCTTTGGGGTCATGTTACGCTTATGAAAATTCAATTTGTTACAAAACGTTGACGGAGAACCTGTAACACCTTTAATGCACAGAGAGCCGATGAACAGGTGCAAATCGGACATTAGGGTTTACAAGAGAGCACTCCAGAGTTGCTGTTCTGAATGCCGCCTGAATCTCGTGATTCCAGACGTCTGTAGGTGCAGCCGGTTAGAAACCGTTACATTTCTGAGTCCTTGCGGCTCATGAGGCTGTTTGTGCAATCAGACAGTGAATTAGGGTGGTACCACGAAAGTAACTCTTCGTCCCTTGTATACGTTTAACGTACGAGGATGGAGAGTTTTTTAGTTTGTCTAGAAAAAAGTGGAGGTTGGCGTACATGTACAAAGTATTAGTAATGGATGGAATCAGTGATTTGGGAATTCAACTGCTTAATGATGCAGCAGACGTGACAGTGGACAAAAAAATCGGCTTATCGGAAAGCGAATTAATCGAGATTATTGCTGATTATGACGCATTGATGGTAAGAAGCCAAACCAAAGTGACCGATAACATTATGGCTGCTGCTCCTAAGCTGAAGGTTGTAGGACGCGCAGGCGTTGGTGTAGATAACATCGATCTTCAAGCAGCTACCAGCCGTGGTATTGTGGTCATCAATGCTCCTGATGGAAATACAATTGCAACTTGTGAATTGACATTTGCTATGATGATGTCTGTAGCACGCTCCATTCCACAAGCCTACAGAAAAACCGTCAGCGGTGAGTGGGATCGCAAAACTTTCGTTGGTGTTGAACTGCGTAATAAAACGCTGGGTATTCTTGGCATGGGCCGTATCGGAAGTGAAGTGGCCAAGCGCGCCAAAGTTTTTGGTATGAACGTGATTGGCTATGATCCTTTCCTGACTGAAGAACGTGCTGAACAAATGGGTGTTAAGCTCGGAAGCGTGAATGAAATCGCGGCGCAAGCTGATTTTATTACGGTGCATACACCATTGACTCCAGAGACGCGTCATATCATTGCCCGTCCTCAATTCGAACTGATGAGAAAAGGCGTACGCATTATTAACTGTGCGCGCGGCGGCATTATCGATGAAGCTGCTTTGGTTGAAGCTATTGATGCCGGTATCGTTGCTGGAGCTGCTTTTGACGTATATGAGCAAGAGCCGCCTCAAGCCGATCACCCATTCCTCAACAATCCCAAAATCATCGTGACCCCGCATTTGGGTGCATCTACAGTTGAAGCTCAAGAAAATGTAGCTATTGACGTATCCGAAGAAGTGCTTCATATTTTACGTGATGAGCCTTTCAAAAATGCTGTTAACATGTCTCCGGTTCCACCAGCGGTGTTAAGCAAACTACAGCCTTACTTCAACCTTGGTGACAAGCTTGGTAAATTTATCGGTCAAACTACAGAAGTTGCGATCAGAGAGATCGTGGTTAATTACTCCGGAGATTTGGCTGATGTAGACACAGCACCGTTAACTCGTTATATCGTACGCGGTATCCTGGCTAACCAACTGGAAGGTGTTAATATCGTCAATGCGATGCACCTTGCCAAAACTCGTGATGTGAATATCGTGATTCAAAAATCAGCAGCTACACAAACCTTCACTAATCTGGTTTCGGTTACGCTGAAAGCCAAAAACGAGGTGCGTGTTGTTGCTGGAACCCTGTTAGCCGGATATGGCGAACGAATCGTACAAATTGACCAGTACCCGGTCGATATCGCACCAAGCGGCAATTTGCTGCTCATTTCTCATAACGACAAACCCGGCATCATCGGTAAAGTAGGAACCCTGCTTGGCAGCAATGATGTCAACATCGCTACGATGCAGGTTGGCCGTAAGGTTATTGGTGGCTCGGCCATTATGGTCCTGTCAACGGATAAAAAGACGCCTAAGGAAGTTCTTCAACAGCTTATCCAATTGCCTGAGCTGACCCATGTGAATGAGCTCACACTGGATTAAGATCCTGTTCGACTGTTTCACGAACAACAAGAATAATCTTGTTCGTTCAACATAAAAAGAGAGCTTCCGATACGTTATCGGAGCTCTCTTTTTATGTTGTTATCATTTTAACGGGAAGCAGCACAGAAAATGTCGTTCCTTGCCCCACAGTGCTTTTAACCGCGACAGCGCCTTGATGCGCCTCTACCAGGTTACGAACAATCGATAAACCGAGTCCGGTTCCCCCTGTTGCACCGCGTGTACGGGCCTTGTCTGCTTTGTAAAAGCGTTCAAATACATAAGGCAGATCACCCGCAGGAATTCCGATACCTTGATCGATAATTTCGATCAGAACCGCAGCTTCATCCTTGTAAGTGTGCCGCTCAGCACGCATGACGATTTCTGCTTGAGCAGGCGTATGCCGTATGGCATTATCCAATAAATTCGTCAGCACCTGCTCTAACCGATCTTCATCGGCTTGGTACAGAATCAGCTCTTCTTCTGGCAGCTCATAGCTCATCAGAATGCCTTGTTCCTTTGATAACGCGGCAAACTTGCGATGCATGCGCTTGATAAAGCTCCGTACCTCCACCACCCGAAAATGCAGCTCGATATTACCGGTCTCCATCCGTGCCAAATCCAATAGGTCTCTGACCAGTCTGCCCATTCGAAGCGATTCCTCATGGATGACCTGAGCCAGCTCCTGTCGTTCTTCAGCGGAACCTGCGATATCATCAAGCAGCGCCTCGCTGTAGCCCTGCAGCATCGATAATGGCGTACGAAGCTCGTGAGATACATTGGCTACAAAATCCTTGCGCAGCTTGTCCAGCCTGAATTCCTCTGTAACATCCCGCAAAACCGCAACCACGCCGCGCACGGCTGCACGAGCATACAACGGGGTCATGACAACGGACCATACCTCGTTTTGAACATGCAGCTTGGAAGTAATTTCTTTGGCTCCTGTAATGACTTCGTCAAACAGCATTCTCATCGGCTCGGGAATGACCGAGCTGTGCTGTTGAAGCACAGGTAGCATGGATTGCTCTGATTCGCCATCGATCCAGTGGATCTGATTCCAGTCATTGACGATTTTATCGCCCTGAGGATTAGCCAGAATCACACTTCCATCCGAATCAAACGTAATAACAGCATCTGTCATACTGCGTAATATACTGGATAAATGCTCTTTTTCATGGCTGAGCGCCTTAATCGTATCCGATAATTCCTCACCCATGCGATTAAATGTTTTACCCAGCTCACCGATTTCATCTGATGAGGTGATAGGTACCCGGGTCCCATATTCCCCAAGCGAAATTAAATCGGCTGCTTTTTTGAGCTTAAGTAAAGGCTGAGTAATCTTCGTCAGCAGAAAAAAAGCAAAAAAAGTAGTCATTAAAAAACCGATCAAGGATACGTATGCAAATAATCGAATGACATAAGCCTGTGTCGCTTCTACTGATTGAGCCGCCTGATACAGAATCGCTGCTCCGATAATTTTTTGCTGTGTCGAGTCCATCAAGGGAACTGCTACAGCTGAGTATTGGCTATTCATCTGCTGTCTGCTTCCGGTACTGTTAACGGTTTGATTATCAATCGTTTCTCCAGCAAATACCCGCTTCAGCATGACAGCCGAAAAAAAATCATCATATTGCAAATTCATGGAGTTCGGCTTCTGGGACGATAACTTCATCGGCTTCAAGTCAACATCAACGACAAACACCGTTGCATCCTGGGCACTTAACAGGTCATTGACCAAATCGATATAACGCTCATCCTCATTGTGTAAAGCAATGCCGCTGGTCACCTTCTGGCCCAGCTTTCGTAAATTCTCGATCTGATCCTGAGATTTGGGAAAAGACGTTTCCAAATATTGACTGAGAAACAAACCAAGCACGAGCAGAACAACAGCAACAAGTCCGATTATAGTCAGCCATAGCTTACCTACGATACCTTTTAAGCTAAACACGTTACTTTGGCACCTCAAGCTTGTATCCGACGCCCCACACGGTTGTAATCATGGAAGCAGCTTCCGGCGACACTTTATTCAACTTTTCACGCAGCCTCTTGACATGCGTGTCCACCGTTCTCAGATCCCCAAAAAATTCATAATTCCATACGTCCTTCAACAACTCTTCCCGTGAAAATACTTTGTCTGGCGATACCGCCAAGTAATGAAGGAGCTCGTACTCCTTGGGAGTCAGTGCAACCTCTTGTCCACCCGCGCTTACCCGATGCGCATCATGCTCAATGATGAGGTTAGGAAATACAATATTGTTGCTCGAATTAACTTCCTTGGATAAATAAGCCGTCACCGAGGATCTTCTCAGGATCGCTTTGACCCGATAAATCACCTCACGAGGACTAAACGGTTTCACGACATAGTCGTCTGCACCCATCTCAAAGCCTTGTACCCGGTTCGTTTCCTCACCCTTGGCCGTAAGCATAATGACCGGAGTTGATTTAACTTGCCGCAGTCTTGCACACACCTCGTTACCATCAATACCCGGCAGCATGACATCAAGCAATATTAAATCGTAATCGGTTTCAAGTGCTTTTTTCAAAGCCGTTTCGCCATCTTCCGCTTCATCGATAATGAAATTTTCTTTCTCCAGATACATGCGCAGCAAGCGGCGAATCCGCTCTTCATCGTCGACTACCAAAATTGTCATTTTAACATCAGACATCGGCTTTTCAACCCTCTCTGTTCTATTGTTATATGTCCTTAATTGCGCGTCCTTCGCGGCTTGATTAATATTCTTTTTACTATGAAATGAGTTTACAAACATAGAGTTTTTTGAAGTTGGTTTACGTGAATTTTATTCATGCAGGTGTATGTAGGGAAAGGGAATGGTATGGAAAGTGTAACGGCCGCCTTTGAAGTTCAATTGGTTACCTCATAAAATAATATGCCTTTCACGGGGTCCCCGCAAAGTATTCGGAATTCGCTTCGAAGGCTTTTCTTCACTTTGTGGGGTGGAGCCGCGGTGGAATACCATCCCTTTCTCGGAATAACCGATAGCCTGAATGAAATCCACGGGTACTTTCAGAAAAACTTTTATGCTCCCGAATACGAATGCAATCCTGCGATAACCAGATTAACCCCAACCAGCGTGAACATAACGACCATAAAACCGATCACGGCGAGCCAGGCTGAACGTTTACCCTGCCATCCTTTTGAAAACCGTAAATGCAAATATGCAGCGTAATACAAGAAGACGATCAGCGCCCATACTTCCTTGGGATCCCAGCCCCAGAATCGGCCCCATGCCTCAGCCGCCCAGATCATAGCAAAAATCAAAGCACCCAGTGTGAAAATCGGATAACCTATCGCAATCGCCCGATAGCTGATTTCATCAATGTCTTCAAGATCAATGCCTTTCAGCAATGGACTGATTGCAGCCCCTAACGGCTTACGGGCAATCAGACGAAGTAATCCATAAAGAATCAAGCCTCCAGCAATGGACCAAACCACAGTATTGAGCTTGCGGCCGGCGTTCGATCCCTTCATCCATGATGGAGCCTCGAATGGCGCCTCAGTCATGCCAAGAAATGGCTTCATCTCCACCTGTTCCCCTTCAAAAGGCTTGAAGATCGGTGGCAGCACATAATCAACATTTTGCTTAATGGTCTGCTCCACGCCATCCTTACCCATGTATAGCACATCGTTAGCGAATCTGGCATGATAGCCGGATGCATTAAAACCAAATATGGAAATGACAAAAGCAATGATCATGACCAAGGAAAATATCGTAACCTCAACTCCACGCTGCTCCTTGCGATCACCTTTCTCCTTGCTATCAAAATTAACACAGCGCAGCAGATACATCAAACCAGCAGCAAAACCGACTGCAAAAAATGCTTCTCCAAATGCCGCTGTCGTGACATGAATCTTCAGCCAGTAGCTTTGCAGAGCCGGGATAAGCGGTTGTACGTCCTTGGGAAATACAGATGCGTAACCAATGATAATGATTCCGATCGGCACTGCAAATACCCCGAGCACAGGCGCACGATATATAAAGTACACCACGATAAAAGCAACAATGATCATCATTCCAAGAAATGTCATAAACTCATACATGTTGCTTGTAGGTATATGTCCCGCTTCATACCATCTTGTAAAGAAGAATCCCGCATGACCGGCAAGTCCGATAATAGTGGCTCCTATCGCATAATTACCCCATTTTCGCGTATGCTCGATAGGATTATCCTGAGCCCACTTCCTGCCGAGGATGGCAATAACGAACATCAGAAAAGCCAGGTTATAGACGATGAAACCGATTAGTAAAAACGAACTGCTTGTCATTATGTGACCACTCCTGTTTCCAACGATTTGGGATCGGCTTCAATTCCCGATTTATGAAGAACCTGGGCGACTTCCTGACGAATGCCAAACCAGTTTTTGTTTGTATGAGCGCCAAGAGACAGCCGTCCGTCATCGATTCGAAGCCAGATACGACGATGATGCCAGTAAAAGCCCATAACCAGCCCTATCATGGAAATCGCAGCCCCCACCCAAATATATGGCATTGCACGATCCACACGAATATTCAAATAACTGATGTATTCTGAAAACTGCACATCGGCCATAGAATTAACAGAAAGCTCCAGCTTGTTTCCAATTTCGCCATTGATGTCATCCTGACGGAATGTAACCTTGTCTACCTGTCTTGGAAAGTAAAGGTAGGGCACACCCTCCGCTGCTACTTCCGGACCTGTAATCGAGAATATAAATGCCGGCATCTTGGGGTCCTTGGACTTGGTCATCGGAACCCCTTTTTCATCCAGTCCAAAATCCGGGAAATATGCTTTTACCTTTAAAGTATAAGGTCCAACCTGATAGCTGTCTTGAGGCCTTGTCATCGACAAGTCCAGGCTGCCGTATGCAGTACCGGTTTGTTTGTCCTTGAGCGTAGGCTTTACGGAAATCAGCATCGGTGATTCCTTGAAGTCAAATTGGTAAGCCATTAATCCTTTATACTCAAGCGGTTCATTCACAATAATATTTTGACGGTGAACCTCCTCAAGCACAGGCTGCTTGAAAGGATCATCACAATCGGCTTTACATGTGTATAAGACCGCGTTCGTTTCGTATATTTTGGGTACTGCCTGATCCTTGGCACGAAATCCTTCAGACATCTCATTCGCATCATAATATTCCAATGTGAATTTTTCATTTTTCAGGTAATACGACGTTTCAGGAATTTTGACAACTTGTCCCTCAGGAAAAGCGACATGCTGGTCCATATGCCAGCCTGGTATACTTCTCATCAGAATGGCCAGCAAAAAAATAATGAGTCCGATATGGTTGATATAAGGTCCCCAGCGGCTAAACCGATTCTTTTCCGCCAGCAGTGCGGTACCTTCTGTATGTACTCGATAGTGCTTTTTCTTCAATTGCTCGGCAGCTTGTTGAACCCAGGCTTGCTCCTCTGCCTCTGAAGATGCGACCTTGTGAGGAAGATCACCGCTATAGGAAACCTTTTGACGTAAAATGAATTTAAGATGCTTTCGGATTTGCTGCTTGGATAGAGCTCTGTAAAGCGGCAGTACCCTATCTAGGCTGCAAACGACAAGCGAGGTTCCTATCATTAATAGGAGCCCGATAAACCACCAGGATTCAAAGGTATGCGACAATCCCAGTAAATAATAAATCTTCCCTAACGTCCCGTACGTATCTTCATAATAGGTCGAAGGGTCAAAATTAAGAAATGAATTTTCCTGCGGATAAATCGTGCCTACTGCTGAGCCCAGCAACGTAATGATGATCATATAGATTGCGATCTTAACGGAAGAGAAGAAATTCCATACCTTGTCAATTACATCCGGATTGGCTTTTTGGGAGCGTCTCGCCACTCCATCATAACGCATTTCAAGTGGCTCCGTGCCAGCCTCTTCATAGAGAGGCTTTCCACAGGCTTCGCAAAGTACGGTCCCGACATGATTCAGGTGACCGCATTCACATTTTGTGTTTTGAATCATGGGGCGCCTCCTGAGCTTTCTTTCTTACTGTCTAGCAATGGGTTCTCATTGTAATGATCAATTATTTGGGAGCAGCTTGGGTTGAAGCTTTGATCGATTCAAGTGTCTTTTCAATAAAAGCCTCACTCATCTCCCCGACCATAATCTTGGCAATCTTGCCGTCTGGAGAGATAAAGAACGTTGTCGGATAATTGCTGACACCGTATCGCTTGCGCGTTGCTTCGTTGTCATCCAACAAAATCGGAAATGTGATTTTATATTGGTCAACAAAGCTTTGCACGGTTATTTTACTTTCACCGAGATTTAAAGCAAGAAACTCTACATTTTGTGTGTCCCGCTTGTCAAATTGATGTTGAATGGCAGGCATTTCTTCCTTACAAGGCGGACAGAAGGTGCCCCAAAAGTTAACCATCACCGTTTTCCCTTTATAATCAGACAGTGTATGTTTCTTACCATCCAATCCAGACAAAGTAAATTCAGGCGCCTTGGAGCCTTCGACCGGTCGTTTATCCGTGGCATACAAATTATTGAACAGCGTCAATGCACCGATCACTATGGCAATGGCAAAAATCGCCAACTGTATCCATCTTTTATTTTTGCCCATTGATGTTCACTCCAAACGGAAGCTAGTCAGTTTAGCTTTATTTTCATTATAGCTAACTTTAATGCCAACGCTTATTTGTCTTTTTGAATTTTATGTGTCCTTAGTGCTTCCTCGGTCAACTCTTTAATTTCTTTGGCTTCGAGATGGCGGAATTTTCCCCGTGGAACTCCAGTCAAAGCTATAGGTCCGAATTGTACACGCTTGAGCTTGATTAAAGGAAATTGGATGGCATCGAACATACGGCGAACCTGGCGGTTACGTCCTTCATAAATAGTAATGGAAACAATAGTTTCCTTTTTAGCCGGATCAATATCGTAATAATCCACTTCTGCAGGAGCCGTCATCCCATCTTCGAGCTCGATTCCATCACGCAGCTTGTCCAATAACGAACCATGTGGAACCCCTTTTACCGTGGCATGGTAAGTACGCGGCACATGATGCCTTGGATGCGTAAGCAAATTGGCAAATTCTCCATCATTGGTCAGCAGCAGCAAGCCCTCAGTATCATAGTCAAGCCGACCTACCGGGTAAATCCGTTCCTTGATATCCTCCAGAAAGTCGGTTACGATTTTCCGTCCGCCCGGGTCCGAAGCACTCGTAATAACCCCTTTTGGCTTATTAAATAGCACGTATACTTTTTTCTCCTGTCTGATCTTGCGGCCATCTACGGTAATCACATCTTTGCTGGCGTCAACCTTAACTCCAAGCGTTGTCACAACCTCATCGTTAACCTGAACACGTCCAGCCGATATCAATTCCTCACACTTACGACGGGAGGCTACTCCCGCTTCTGCCAATACTTTTTGTAATCGTTCCATTAGTCTCCATTCACCTCAAACCTAATGATACTCATCCTACAGAGAAATCACAAGTTGCTCAGGCGAAAATCTGTGTCAGTTCTAAGCAAATACCAGATAACAAATAAAAATGGAAGCAGCGAAACCGACTGCATCCGAGATCAATCCCACTTTTAGCGCATAGCTTGCCTTACGGATGCCTATCGCTCCAAAGTAGACAGTAATCACATACATCGTAGTATCGGTGCTCCCCTGAATCGTGGATGCTATACGTCCGACCATGGAATCGGGGCCAAACTGCTGCAGCAGATCGGTGGTAAAGGCGAGTGATCCTGCCCCCGTAATCGGACGTAAAATAGCCAGCGGCAGCACCTCGCTTGGAATACCTATCATTTCGCAAAAGGGTTTCACCCAATTGGTCATCAGCTCCATGGCACCCGAAGCTCTGAATATGCTGATTGCTACCATCATGCCTACCAAATGCGGGATGATTCTGATCGCGGTATCAAAGCCATCCTTAGCCCCGTCCACAAAGGATTCGTAAACGGGTACCTTACGATACAAGGCATAGAGGGGTATAAAAACAATGATCATTGGAATCGCCCAGGCTGATATCAGATTAACGAAGGCGTACATAACGGAATCATCCCTTCCCTATCGGTTGTTAACATTAGTGCTGTATAGAGTTACGTGCGCGGTACCATCTATCTACAAAAATAGCCGCGAGGGTTGACACAAAAGTAGCCATTAAGGTTGTCCCGACAATCTCGGCCGGGTTTAAGGAATTGAAGTTCATTCTGATCGCGATCAGTGTTGTCGGGATCAAGGTAATGCTCGCCGTATTCAGAGCCAGTAGTGTGCACATAGCCGGACTCGCTGTCTCTTTATTGCTGTTCAGCAGCTGCAGCTCTTGCATCGCTTTGATCCCCATGGGAGTTGCCGCATTACCCAAGCCCAAAATATTTGCCCCCATATTGGACATGATGTAGCCCAGAGCCGGATGGTCCTTAGGTACACTTGGAAACAGGAACCGAACGATCGGACGCAGCAAAGAAGCCAGCAGCTTCAGTAATCCCGCATCCTCGGCAATACGCATGATCCCAAGCCAGAATACCATGATACTAATCAAACCAAAGCATACGGTGACCCCGCTTTTCGCGCCATCAAAGGTCGCCTGTGTAACCAGTTCGATATTCCCTTGCGCCGCGGCGACGCCAACACCAGCAACAATAAAAAATAACCAGATAAAATTTACCATAGGTCAACTCCCATCTCGGATGATTATCCAACAGTATCCGTTAGACAATGATTACCCAACACGTCCCGTAAATAGGGTACGGACTATAAATTGAACGATAAACAGCCATTTATCTGCGTATGAGGCTGTATCCGACTGCGACTGATCAAACGAAAATGCAGAACGTTCCTTCAGCTTCAATCTCGGGCTATCCTTCGGGAACAATGGAACACCTCCGATTTCCTGTCCGTTTAATGTATAAACCAGCCTGCCCACATCACCCAGACGGAAGCTTGCCGAATTGGCATCATTTAACTCCACCCGATACGAATAATGTCCCTGCTCTGATTCCTGTGTTGGATACAGGAACTCTTTACCTGCTACCCACTCTGTCCCTTCGATCCCATCACCCTTATTAACTAAAGGCAGCAGCGGATAGTTGGCGAAGCCGTAGTCCAGCAGCTTGGCATGATCAGCCCAATCATCCCCATCATTCAAGGTGACCACTGCCAGCTGCTGTCCGCCGCGTGTTGCCGAAGAAACCAAACACCGCATAGCCAGCTTGGTATAGCCTGTTTTCACCCCATCGGCACCATCGTAGAGCTGCAGCATTTTGTTTTTATTCAACCATGTGTAATCCCATGCTTCATTTGGATTGGGCGCTTTCTTAAGCTTGGTTTTTACAATTTCCTGAAATTGCGGATTGCGCAGGGAATATGCGGCCAATTTGGCCATATCATTTGCGGTTGAATAGTGCCCAGCCTCATCCAATCCAGATGGATTCTTGAACGAAGAATGCTCCATCCCGATCATTCGTGCTTTCTCATTCATCAAATACGCAAAGCCCTCAACAGTACCTCCAACATGCTCGGCAATCGCCGTTGCCGCATCGTTGCCTGAACGCAGCATCATCCCATACAACAAATGGTGCAGGCTCATTTCTTCATTAAGCTTCAAATAAATCGAAGAACCTTCCTTTCCAAAAGCATTCTTGCCCACCTTCACTGAATCCGACAGCTTCCCCTGTTCCACAGCTACAATCGCCGTCATGATTTTAGTCAAACTGGCGATACGCATCTGCTTGTCGCCCTGTTTGCTGTACAATACCCGCCCCGAGCGTACATCAATTAAGGCAGCCGTTTCCGCATGGGTTGAAATCGCTGGAGCGGCTTGCAGCACTGGTGATGGGGCCCATATCGTTACTAGCAGCACCGGCAACAATAAGAGCACAACGTTTTTTTTCATAAAAGGGTCCTCCTGCCAACATAGGTTCAATTATGGACATACCGATCTTGTACATGTATATGCGGGTCCTGTCCCATTATATGTCCTCTTCGAAAGCCACAACTCCCTGTCATTTGCGGAGCGCAAAAAAGACCCTCAGGACTTTGCAGGTCCTTAAGGATCTTAGTTGACTACGGAATAATAGCAGTATTCATGGCATCTCTACTTCACTAACAAATACGGTTAGCTGCTTCGATAAATCTACCTCATAGGGCTGTGTAATCTTCTCTCCATCCGCACCCTCCATGATGCGAATAGTAGGTCGCTGCGGGATTGCAGGATTAATAACAACAACAACCCCCTTCTCGCCTGTGCTCAGCTTGACACTGAGTCCAAGCGGATAAATAGCCACGTTATCCCGAAATAAGGCAACCTTCTTATAATCATATAAAGTCTCCACACCCGAGAACAAAATTTCCATCGCCTGATGCGGCAGCATAGCCAATCGATACGGACGATGTGTGGTCATGGCATCATAGCTGTCTATGATGGCGATCAGCTTGGCGTAATCATGAATCTCATTGCCTTTAATTCCTCTTGGATAACCACTGCCATTCTCCCGCTCATGGTGCTGGAACGCACAGTGAGCAGCCAGTAAAGGCATGTTGGGCTCGTCTTTTAGAAGCCGATATCCGAGCTCCGCATGCATCTTGACCGCGGCAAATTCCTCTGGTGACAGCTTACCCGGCTTTTTAATAATATCCTGATTAATTTGCGTTTTACCGATATCATGAAGTAGTGCACCCATACCAAGTACAGCAATTTCTTCACGATTGTAACCGTTAGCCATTCCAAGCATCGTCGCGTAAATACATACGTTAAGCGAATGGTTGAATACATAATTATTCAGAACATTCATATTTAACAGCATGATGTGCGTACCTTCACGCGAATCCAAATCCTGCATGATCATTTTGATCACATTGCCAAATGCTCTGCCCATAAACGCATTTTTCGAAAATTTACTTTTGCTGTTCTCTTCCATGGCTTTTCTGAATTGGGTTTTGATTTCGGCCAAGGCCTTCATTTTCGTTTCTTGACTTATCGCGTCTTCAACTTCGATATCATCGGTATCCCTGTCTTGAATGTAAACAAAGTCGACTCCAAATTGCTGCAGCCGATTAATTAAAGCTTGGGTCAGCTCAACACGTTCATTTAATAAAACAAGCCCGTCTTCATTATAAATACATTTAGCAAGCTTCATTCCCGGACTACAAGACCGTGTAGGCAATAACCGCACCAAGAAAACCTCTTTCATCAAATTCTCTCAAAATTTTCATTAAATCCAGATAAAATAAATATAAAAGAAACCTGCAAAAAGAGCAATCTATTTTCCTTAATAAATAGGTAAAGCTGCCCATCATTACGATGAGCAGCTCTTTATAGATCTTGGTATAAGGCTGTGGACCTGCTAAATTAATAAAGCAAACTTTAGACAATATAATTTGGATTGTCTGATGGATTCGTTACACTTATCGTTCCGCTTCCAGCTTGATTATGGGTAGTGGAATTCAGTCCACCTTTCATCATGCTTTGAATACGATCGACAACACTCGGTGCTGCATCAATCAGTCTTTCCAGCAAATGCGTTTGATTGTCCAATGGAACAATCTTGACACCTTGTTTACCTACGACCAGAAAAGCAATAGGTGTGATTGATACGCCTCCACCGCTACCTCCGCCAAAAGGAAGTGAAACCTGAGCATTCGCTCCATCGTGACGGCCCGCTCCTGAAGAATTACCCGATGCGGAATCTTCTTGACCGAATTCGCTGCCACCTGCCGCGAAGCCAAAACCGACTTTTGAAATCGGCATAATCACACTACCATCGGGAGTTTCCACCGGATCCCCCACGATTGTGTTGACATCGACCATTTCCTTGATGTTTTCCATTGCCGTCTTCATAAGACCTTGTATGGGATGCTCTGTCATCATTGGTTGTGCCTCCTTGTTGTGTACTGGATTCCTCAAACATAAGGAAATCAACGCAAGTATAGCTTAACCGAAAAGCGGTATTACTATGTAAAGCAAACTTGCCCTTCACGCTTTAAACAACACTCTTCGCCAAGTCTTCAAACCGCCTTTTATTTTGAGAATCCTTGTCAATAAACGTATCCCGGCAATAAGGATGAACCACATACTAATTTGAAGCTTTACCAGTACCTCGGTCGAAAATCGGGTCTGGTTATACTGCGGAATGACTTGCAGCTTCGGTCGTGCATCCAGCTTGATATAACGGGACAAAAAACCGAGCATCGTCGATTTCAAACCCCATATCATGCCGGTTGCCATAGCGGTTTCAGGAGCATCACCAATACCGACAGAGGTTTTCCAGTCAAATTGAATGCACCTGACGTGGGTTAGCGTAACCGTCAGCCATTCGTGAAAATGAAAGCAGTTCCTCAACAGCTCTAATGCATTATCAAAACTTTCTTTAATACTGCGCTTGGTGATTTTCTCTTCTTTTACGCTGATCACCTGATGTTCCTTCTTATCAATATACGCAGCCTCAACATTAACTCCCTCGACAAAATTTTTAAACTGGATAAAAGGAACCGCGATTCGTTTCTTGAGCATCCCGTACAGCCCATGAATATCAAACGTGATATCATCATCCTGTGCTTCTCTTACAATCGTTAACCGGCATCTAATGGGACTTGAGAGAAGCGCCACTACCGCAACGATCACAGCAGCTATAATCCAATAATTCAATATCGCTCACCCCTCATTTTTAA
Organism: Paenibacillus sp. FSL H7-0331; assembly: GCF_001956045.1. The sequence continues at coordinate 249,601 of NZ_MRTH01000001.1, forward strand.
TATTCAAGCCTGAAAAAACAAAAAACCCCTTATCACAGAAGCTTAAGCTTCTTTTCAGGAGTTAGTATAGCCCTATTTGATTAAATCATTCCAGGAGCGTCGTCGATCAACATTATTCACTTTCGGTTACATCGTCAAAGGAGATTTGATGCCTTTCCCCATTATCCAGTTTACTGAACAACAGGCGAGTCTCCTCTTCCAAATTGTCATCATTCTGGAACAGCGAAGATTCCGGTAGCTCCTCAATCGTACCCAGTGCAAAGTAATCCAGAAACGGCTTTGTGGTTCCATATAATATCGGCCGACCAGGAGCATCTGCACGATCGACTTCCCTGATTAAATCCTTGGCCACGAGTGTATGCAAGGCTCGTTCAGCCTTGACACCACGAATCTCTTCGATCTCCACCCGGGTTATCGGTTGTTTGTAAGCGACTATTGCCAAGGTTTCCAAAGCAGCCTGTGACAAAGATGAGCGTGAAGGGGAATAGGCAAGCCGTTCAAAATATGGCGCATGGGCTGGAAGCGTCGTTAATTGGTAGGTTCCGGCGAGTTCAACAATTTGCAAACCTCGCTTGCTGTTCCGTAAGTCTCCTTGTAGATCCCCTATCAAATTACGCACAACATCCGTACTAAGTTCCAACACCTCAGCAAGCTGCTTGGTATCCAGACCCTCGTCTCCAGCAACAAATAGCAAGCCTTCAATAACTGATTTCATCTGTTGAAAATCCATCCGCCTTTCCTTCCTCTCTTGCCTGTATGACGATATCCTCGAAAAATCGGTGCTGATAGCACACGATCATTTTCATCTTCATCAACTCAAGTAATGCCAAAAAGGTAGTGACAATACTTTCCCGTGAATAATCACCATCGGTTAATTTGGAAAACAATATTTTGCCATCTGCTTCCTTTAACCACCTTACTACATCTTTCATTCGATCTTTTACCGATATTTCATCCTTGCGTATTTTGGTAACCATGTTTCTGCTGGCCATACGCTGCATAGCCCTCTGAAAAGCGTATACAAGATCAGTAACACCGAGTCCTTTAACCGGATTCTCGACGATTTGATGAATATATGGTGATAAGTCCTCAGGCTCACGGGTATAGATAAGCTTGCGTTCAAGTTCTTTGTCACGCAAATGGTCGGCAATCGCTTTATATTTGCGATATTCGATCAGCTTTTCAACCAGCTCGGAGCGCGGATCGTAATCCTCGTCGAACAAGTAATCGTCATAATCGTCCATCTCTATGATAGGAGGCTTTGGCAATAGCATCTTGCTTTTGATAGACAGGAGTGTAGCAGCCATTAATAAGAACTCACTCGTCAGCTCCATCTCCAGCTCCTGCATCGTATCGAGATAGCTCATATATTGGTCGGTAATCTCTTTAATAGGTATATTATAGATATCAACTTCGGATCGATCAATCAAGTGCAGCAACAAATCAAGGGGGCCCTCAAACTTGTCAAGCTTATACGTAACCTTGTCCAACCGTCGTTCCCCCTTAAAATGTTAGCAGCCGTTCATTCGTTAAGGCTCGTATTGAATTGTATATTAGGAGAACTGTTTGGTCAAATTCGCCATCTCAATTGCACTTACAGCTGCTTCCCAGCCCTTGTTGCCAGCCTTGGTACCCGCGCGCTCAATCGCCTGTTCAATCGAATCGGTAGTCAATACACCAAAAATCGTCGGTACACCGGTTTTGAGATTGATTGCGGCAACGCCTTTGGCCGCTTCACTGCACACATAATCAAAATGCGGTGTGGACCCACGAATAACTGCACCCAGGGTGATGACGGCATCGTATTTACCGCTTTCGGCCATTTTTTGGGCAATCAGAGCGATTTCGAAAGCACCTGGTACCCATGCAACCTCAACCTCGTCTTCAGTCGCTCCATGGCGTTTGAATGCATCTAAAGCGCCACTCAGCAGCTTGCCTGTAATAAATTCATTGAAACGGGCAACAACAACTCCGTATTTTAAACCCTCTGAAACTAAATGTCCCTCGTAAATTTTCGTCATGATGATTAACATCCTTTCAATTTATCATTTTTTATTAGATTTGAAAATCAAGCAAGTGTCCTAATTTTTCATGTTTCGTGTGTAAATAGCTCGCATTGGACTCATTTTCCTGCATTTGAATCGGTACTCGTTCTACAACTTCCAGACCATAGCCCTCTAATCCTTTGATTTTACGAGGATTGTTCGTCAGCAAGCGAATCTTTTGCAAGCCCAGATCCTTCAAAATTTGGGCTCCAATGCCGTATTCTCGCAAATCAGGCGCAAAGCCCAATTTAATATTCGCGTCCACGGTGTCCAAGCCCTCTTCTTGCAGGACATAAGCCTTCAGTTTGTTAATCAAGCCGATGCCGCGACCTTCCTGACGCATATACAGCAGCACACCGGAACCCGCTTCATCGATCTGTTTAAGCGCCGCGTTCAGCTGAGGTCCGCAATCGCATCGGTGAGAATGGAACACATCGCCCGTCAAGCACTCCGAGTGAACACGAACCAGAGTTGGCACCGAGCCATCGATCTTACCTTTGACAAGCGCTACATGCTCTTTTTGATCGACAGCGTTGGAATACGCTATGGCTTTATACACACCGTAATCCGTTGGCAGCTTGACCTCAACCTCACGATTTACCAATTTCTCCTTGTGATTGCGGTAGTGAATCATATCTTTGATCGTGATGATCTTAATATCATGCTTTTGGCTAAATTCCATTAATTCCGGAACACGGGCCATTTCCCCATCTTCTTTAATGATTTCGCAAATGACTGCTGCCGGATAGGAACCGCACATACGAGCCAGATCGATAGCTGCCTCGGTATGACCGGTGCGGCGCAAAACGCCACCTGCTTTGGCAATCAAAGGGAAGATATGTCCAGGCCGACGAAAGCTATGCGGCTTTGAGCTTGGATCGATAAGTGCTTTTACGGTCATGGAGCGCTCGGTAGCGGAAATTCCCGTTGTCGTATCGGCCCCGTCTACTGAGACAGTAAATGCTGTTCCATGATAGTCGGTATTTCTCGAAACCATTGGTGGCAGCTCCAGCTCCTGCGCACGCTCCTCGGTAATGGGCACGCACACCAATCCGCGTCCTTCCTTGATCATAAAATTAATAATCTCGGGAGTCGCCTTGTCCGCTAGAGCAATGAAATCACCTTCGTTCTCACGGTCCTCATCGTCAACAGCGATAATGACCTTACCCAACATCAAATCGTAGATAGCTTCCTCGATAGTATTAAATTGAATAGGTACTGTCATTTCCCACTCCCACCTCTCTATGTTTGCTTACATGAATCCATTCTCCGCCAAAAATGCGGCTGTTAGCTTACTAGATTTACTCTCTGATCCTCCGCCATGTGTACGAAAGCCCAGCAGCTTCTCCATATATTTGCCCAATACATCAGCCTCCAGATTCACTTCATCACCAGGTTTCTTATGCTGGAGCACCGTCTGGGCTAGTGTATGTGGAATGATGGAGACCGTAAATCGTTGATCGGTTACTTGCACTAGCGTTAGGCTAATACCATCAATGGTGATCGAACCATGGGGAATCATATATTTTAAAATAGCTGTATCCTCCGGCTCGATTTCGTAGACAACCGCATTTTGATCGGTCGTTCTGCTAGTAATCGTTCCTATGGAGTCCACATGTCCTTGAACAATATGACCACCAAAACGTCCTCCCACCGTCATCGCACGCTCCAGATTCACTGGATCACCGGTATGAAGCTTGCTAAGTGTTGTTCGTCGGAACGTTTCTGGCATGACATCGACGGTGATCGATGAGCCATCATATTTCACGACGGTCAAACAAACACCATTGACAGAAATACTGTCTCCCAGATGAACATCCTCCAGGATGCGGCTGGCACCAATGCTCAATATCATCGCCTGCCCCTGCCGTGAAATACTTCTCATATTTCCAATTTCTTCAATAATACCCGTAAACATCTTACCTCACCTCGCTACTGTAGCGTGGATATCCAGTCACGCAAACATCCTCACCAAACTGTTGAACCGTGGTACGTTCCAAGCGGATAGCTTCCTCCATACGATCGAATCCTGCAAAAGGCATCGTATCCAGTGATTGACGGCCGCCTCCAATAATTTTGGGTGCAAAGAACAAATGAATCTTGTTAACCAGACGCTGCTCCAGCATCGCACCATTCAGTGTGCCGCCGCCTTCGAGTAAAATCGATGCGATATCGCGTCCACCCAAAAGCTCCATTGCCTTGCTCAGGTCCACTTGAGGCCCACTGCCACATGAAATGACGGTCACACCAGCCGCTTCAAGCCGCTGTTTGGATGACTCTGAAGCATTCTCTGTTGTCAGAACAAGTGTCTCTGCGGTACGATCCGTCACTACCTTGGACTCAAGCGGCAGCCGCAAGGTCGAATCGATAATGAGTCGAATCGGGTGTAGCGCAGGTACATCCAATCGTGTCGTCAACAAGGGATCATCTGCAAGAACGGTTCCTATTCCGACCATAATCGCATGGTGACGGTGACGTAAATTATGGACATAAGTGCGAGATTCTGCATTCGTGATCCATTTACTATCCCCCGTCCTGGAGGCAATCTTTCCATCCAGTGTGCTTGCTGTCTTCATCGTGACGAACGGGCGTTTGGAACCGATGAAATGATTGAACGTCTCGTTTAGCTCCCGGCACGCTTCGGCTAACACACCCGTTACGACCTCCAAACCATGCTGTCTCAAACGTTCAATCCCGGTTCCAGCTACCAGCGGATTGGGATCCTCGCTGCCAACAACGACACGTTTCACCTTTTCTTTAATGAGTCGGTCGCTGCAGGGCGGCGTGATACCAAAGTGGCTGCAGGGCTCTAAGGTAACATAGGCTGTGCTCCCTTCTGCTTCAGCCCCGGCCATCTGCAAGGCGTGAATTTCAGCATGAGCCGTTCCCCGTTTGAGATGAGCACCCATTCCAACGATCCTGCCGTCCTTGACGAGTACACAGCCTACGACCGGATTAATTCCCGTCTGGCCTGCTGCACCCACAGCAAGCTGAATAGCAAGCCTCATGTAATATTCATCATTCAACAGCTCCATCAAAGTCACTTCCCTGCCAAATTGCTATTGGGTTAACAAAAAAAGCCCTCTTCTCTACAGAAGGGGCTTGTGAAAGAATTACGAAAAAAACGCAGAGTGATAGCGCATCTACGCGATTGAATGTTCCAAGGCAACACAAATTGAACAGGCCCTAAACCTATTTTTCTTATCATGCTGCAGTTGGTTTCATAACAACCCACGACAAATACCAGTGTCCACGTTTTCCCTTCTCCCATCCAGACTATACTGTCGGTCTCGGAATTTCACCAAGTCCACCGGTGACTGCAGCAATAAAGCTGAAGCCCACGGGTCACGGACTGAACAAAACGCTGTTAAGCGTCTCATATCACCGCCGGTGGGGAATTTCACCCCGCCCCGAAGGAAAACATCCTATTATGTTGTTTGAAATTCCTACTAAGTAGGTTGGAAAATACTTTGACAGAATTTTAACATCATTTTCGTGAAATTGCAACAGTTAGTATTCGAAAACGATTGCACGCTGGTTCACTAAGCAATTTCATCCACCTCAATAGTCAAACCTATGAGTGTCCGGCACATTTGGTGCTGACTTATAATTAATAGGAACCTCAAAACGAACACCAAATAAGGGAGGCGCCACAATTGAGTTTGTCACTTGGACTTCAACTCTATTCCGTAAGAAATGAACTGCAGAAAGATCCTTTGGGTGCATTGGAAAAGGTAGCTGCGATTGGATATAAGGATCTCGAATTGGCCATCCATTACTCCGATGCTGCAGGTCATGGTGGTTATTCGGTTGCCGGCATGAAGGCAGCAGAATTCAAAAGCAATCTGGATCGCCTAGGGATGAGAGCATTAAATGCTCAAATGTTCCCGATCGAAAATGTCCATTGGGAGCGTCTGATTCCCTTTGTTCAGGAAATTGAAATGCCTGCTGTCTCCATCTCCATGTCCATGTTCAAAAATAAGCAGGCCGCTTTCGATTTCAGTGCAACACTGAACAAATGCGGAGAAATATGCCGTAAAAATGGTCTTGATTTTTACTATCATAATCATTTTCAGGAATTCCAAAAATTTGAAGGTCAAACCGTCATGGAGATTATCCTGGCCAATACGGATAAGGATCTGGTAAAAATCGAGTTCGATACGTACTGGGCCCTCAGAGGAGGCGTTGACCCTTCTGAGTATTTGCATACGCTTGGTGAGCGTTGTGATCTGGTTCATCAAAAGGATATGCCTGCCACTGCCAAGCCGGTTAATTGGTTTGATTTCTTTGGCGAGGATGCGGACATTACACTTGATAAAAAGCTGGGTACTTCAACAACAGATCAATTCACCGAGATCGGTGAAGGCGTCATGGATATTCCCGCTATTATTGCTACCATCCGCGAAATGGGTATTGTGAAAACCATTTTTGTCGAACAGGATTTTACAGCCCGCAATCAATTGGACAGTGTTGAATTCAGTTACAAGCGTATGGTTGAACTGATGAATCTGTCTCAAACAACATAGGAGGACACCACTATGACAGATAAATTAAGGATTGGCATTATAGGTTTGGGGGGGATTGGTACATCCAAGCATTTGCCCAGCTTATCCAAGCTTGCTCACATTGAGGTTATCGCATTCTGCGATATTATCGAGGAGAAAGCCCTTAAAGCAGCCAAGGATTATGGCAGCGAATCGTCTACTGTGTACACGGATTACAGAAAGATGCTGGAGGATCGCTCAATTGATGTCGTTCATGTGTGTACGCCCAACAGCTCCCATGCGGAAATCACGATAGCTGCGCTTGAAGCCGGCAAGCATGTCATGTGCGAGAAGCCAATGGCCATCACCTCTACCGATGCACGGAGTATGCTCGAAGCGTCCAAACGGACAGGCAAGAAATTGACAATTGGCTATCAAAACAGATATCGTCCGGATAGCTTATTTTTGAAAAATCTGTGCAGTATCGGCAATCTGGGCGAAATTTATTTGGCCAAGGCGCTGGCCATTCGTAGGCGGGCTGTACCCACCTGGGGCGTGTTTCTTGAAAAAGAACTGCAGGGTGGCGGACCTTTGATTGATATCGGAACGCACGCATTGGACCTGACCTTGTGGATGATGGACAACTATAAGCCAGTCAGTGTAACAGGCTCTGTATTTCACAAGCTTGCAGGCCGTGAAAATGCAGCCAACCTGTGGGGTCCCTGGGACACTAAAAAATTTACCGTAGAGGATTCTGCGATTGGTTTTATTAAAATGGAGAATGGCGCGACGATTACTCTGGAATCCAGCTGGGCGCTTAACACTATGGATGTGCGCGAAGCGAAAACAGTCCTCTGCGGCACCGAAGGCGGAGCGGATATGGACGATGGACTGCGGATCAACGGGGAACAAATGGGTCGATTGTACGAACATAAAGTGAGCTTTGAGCGTGGTGCGGTCGTATTCTATGCGGCTGCTGCGGACGAAAGCCCGGCCGATTTGGAAGCTCGGTTATGGATTGAATGCATACTAAATGATACAGAGCCACTCGTAAAGCCTGAACAAGCACTTGTTGTCAGTGAGATTCTCGAAGCCGTTTACCAATCTGCTGCAACCGGAAAAACGATTTACTTCAATCGTTAGGTCCTGAGCACGCACCAGATATGTAGTTGGCCTGACCGCTTGAAATCGGAACAACCGATTCAAGCGGTTTTTTTCGACCAGCGGATTAAGATTGATAAACAGAAGAGGCATCAAAGCCTCTCCGTTTGGAGATACCTTGACACCTCTTCATTACTGCTTGTGAACATCCCTATTATTTGGTTTTCATCTTATCCCATGTACCCTGGAATTCGGCTAACAATTGATCGCGGTTTACTTTGCCTGCGATGTACTTCTGTAAAGAGGCTGCCATTTCCTGTGGACTGCCATCAGGGTATTTCGGCCAGTGCCAGCCAAGCACCTTGTTCTCCTTGAGGTACTTAGCGATATCCTCGCCAGGTGTACCTACAGAGGCCGCATCAGCAGGAATTGTCTTTAAAGCGGGGATGAATTTGAATTCCTTTGTCAAATAGTTTTTACCAATATCCGAGGTGACCAGCCAGTTCAAGAACTCTTTGGCTTCCGGCTTCACCTGAGAATCTTTATGGATTACCCAGTTATTCGGTACACCTACAAACAGCTTGTCATTCAAAGCAGCATCCTCGTTGATCGGAATTGGCATTAAGCCAACATTAATCTTCGGATCGATTTTTTGAATCAAAGGTAGTGTCCAGTTCCCACTTTGCATGATTGCAGCCTGACCACTGCCAAATGTAGCGATAAAGCTGTTATAATCGGTCGTCAGCTGGTTTTTGTTGCCGTACTTTACAATGAGATCAAGCATGTTCAAGGAGTCGGCAAAAATCGGATTACCGGCAAATTTTGCCTTCCCATCATTCAAATCCTTAATAAACGCATCGGTGTTGGACTGCTTGGCCATCGGATTATTGAAGAAATGCCGCCCAAGTGATGACCATACCTGAAACATATTCACAAAAGGCGTCACACCATTGGCCTGCAGCTTCTTGCTGACATCCTCTAGTTGTGAAAGTGTTTTGGGAAGCTCTGTAATGTTCGCTTTGGCAAACAAATCTTTATTGTAAACGAAGCCATAACCTTCAAGCGAGACTGGCATCCCATAAAGCTTGCCGTTGATTGTAGTAGGCTCCTTGGCAAAATCGAATACATCCTTTGCCCACGGCTGATCGGATAAATCCTCTACACGATCCTTCCACGTTTCCAGCTGCTGAAAGCCCTCATTGTTAAAAATATCCGGCATTTCACCTGCGGCAAATTTGGTCTTGAGGATTGTATTGTAGTCGGTGCCAATGACGGTCTCGATTTGGACCTTGACGCCTGGATGCGTCTTTTCATACTCATCCTTCAGCTTATTCAATTGCTCGGAAATCTCAACCTTAGCCTGAAAGATTTTAAGTGTAACTTCTTTCTTTGGCTTCGCATTGTTATTCGCCGTTTTCGTATCAGCGGACTTGTCTCCATTCGTTGCACAACCAGTCAAAAAGGACATTAACAATACAAGCGCACTGCCAGCAGTAAGCGATCGTTTCATCGTTCAAACTCCCCTTCGTTCTATTATTGTTTACCATTTTATTATAATTCAGCCTTTAAGTGGCGGACACTCATAGGTTTGACTATTGAGGTGGATGAAATTGCTCCTGACCTATGAGGTCAGGTTTGTAACATTTTACCCCTTAATAGCTCCGGAGGTAATCCCTTCGATAATATGCCTCTGGAGAGCAAGGAAGAAGATCAGGATCGGTACCACACTCATCACAAGCGCTGCTAACGCAAGATCCCACTGATTCGTATATTCGCCAAATAAGGAGTTAATAGCGACCTGGATGGTTCGCAAGTCTTTTTGCTGCAAAATGATAGATGGGAGCAGAAAATCATTCCACATCCACAGGCTGTTTAGCAAGACAACTGTAACTGTCATTGGTTTAAGCAACGGAAATATGATTTTCCAAAACACACCGTATGGGCTACAGCCATCGACTTTAGCGGATTCTTCTATTTCGAACGGGATGGAGCGAACAAAACCCTGATACAAAAAAATGGTAAACGAAACACAGAGACCGAAATAACAGACAACAATGCCCGGAATACTGTTAATCAGATGAAACCAGGATGCGACCTTTACCAATGGTATCATGATCGCCTGGAACGGAATGACCATAGCTGCCACAAATACGGCGAGCAGCATCCGATTGAACCTGCTCGGCCTGCGTGCCAGTCTGTAAGCCGCCATTGATGATATAATGACTAAGCCAATGTTGCTGAATACTGTAATTAACAAGGAATTTTTAAGTGTAGTAGCAAATTGCAGCACCTTCCATGCATGTACATAGTTATCCCATCGCAACACCTTAGGCAAGCTTGCCGCATTGATCAGAATCTCGGCAAAATTTTTCACCGAGTTGGCCAATACAAAATAAAACGGTGCCAGAAACAGGAGCGCAAGAACAATTAACGCAATCTCAAAGAGCAGCAGTCTGGCATTGTACGCATCGGTTTTCATTACAGATCCACCTCACGCTTCTTCGTCATGGACACCTGAATCGCCGTAATGATGGACACTGCCATAAAGAAAATAAGTGCCTTGGCGGTTCCCAGTCCATATCGGTTATTGACAAATGCCTCGGTGTAAATATTCATTGCGACCGACTCCGAAGAGTTATAAGGCCCACCCTTGGTGAGTGAAAAGTTCAAATCGAACATTTTAAAAGCCCAGGCGATCGTTAAAAAGAGACAAATCGTGATGACAGGCATAATGAGCGGAATGATAATGCTGCGTAAGATTTGGGCACTGTTCGCACCATCGATCGTGGCCGCTTCTATTAAGTCCTTCGGCACATTGGTCAACCCTGCTATATAAATAACCATAATATAACCAGCTCCATGCCACACAAATACGATAATGAGCGCCCAAAAGGCCGTATCCTCCGTTCCAAGCCAGGGTAAATTGAAAAACCCCAAATTCGTCAGCTTCCCAATGGCAGCAAATCCTTGAACAAATATAAATTGCCATATAAAGCCAAGCAGCAAGCCGCCCAATACGTTCGGGATAAAATAAACCGTTCTTAACAGATTGCGCGTCTTCAGCGATTTGGACAAAAAGTAAGCGAGTGCAAACCCGAGCAGATTTGTCAGGATGACAGCTACAAAAGTAAACCGAGCCGTAAACCAGAACGAATGAATAAAATTGGTGTCCTTGGTAAGCACCGTTTGATAATTGCTTAAGCCAACCCAACGAATACTGTCAGCAACCCCGTTCCAATCGGTAAATGAATAATACACGCCAAGAAAAAAAGGAAGCATAATAATGATGGTATAGAACAAAACGGCAGGACTCAGAAACACCGTTTGCTGCATCCATTCCGACGACATGGACTTTCTCATGGTATCCCCTCCCTCTCCTCTATTGGAACTCGGTTTCGATGAATTTGGTGTTGCAGTCACCCGCTTTAAAAAAGTCATGCTGCAGAACTTTCAGATGGAAGGGAATCGTTGTCCGAACACCCTCGATGTGAAATTCTTGGAGAGCTCTCTTCATACGTTGAATCGCCTCAGGACGATCCCGGCCCCACACGATCAACTTAGCTATCATAGAATCGTAAAAAGGAGGAATTTCATAGCCGGCAAAGGCTGAGCTGTCGATCCTCACCCCGAAACCGCCAGGAAGCCGGTAACCCGTTATTGTACCTGGAGACGGCCTGAACTGATTGTCAGAATCCTCGGCATTTATACGGCATTCGATCGCCCACCCCTTCAGTTCAACCTCATTCTGGGTGAATGAGAGCGGGTACCCGGCAGCGACAGCAATTTGCTCTTTAACAAGATCAATACCTGTCACAAGCTCCGTTACCGTGTGCTCTACCTGGATTCTTGTGTTCATTTCCATAAAATAAAACTGCCCATGCTTATCGAGCAAAAATTCAAGTGTACCTACCCCCAAATAATCAACAGCCCTGCTGGCAGCGACAGCCGCCTGACCCATGGCCTGCCTTAACTCGGGTGAGACTGCCGGAGAGGGCGCTTCCTCCACAAGCTTTTGATGTCTGCGTTGTATAGAACAGTCCCTTTCACCGAGATGAACGATATGGTTATGGGCATCTGCAATGAGCTGAATTTCAATATGCCGGGGCTCCTCAATATACTTTTCCATATAAACGCCTGGATTACCAAAGGACGCCTCCGCCTCCTTTTGAGCCTGTCGAAACATAGAGTCCATCTCCACCTCGCTTTGGACGACTCGCATTCCTTTTCCCCCGCCACCAGCTGTAGCTTTAATAATGACAGGATAGCCGATTTCATCAGCAAGAATCACAGCAGCATCTACAGCTTCTATTAGCTCCTCTGAACCTGGAACCACGGGTACGTTTGCCAGCTTCATCGTTCGTCGCGCCTGGGCTTTATCCCCCATCCTGTGAATCGCATCAGGCTTGGGACCTATGAACGTAATACCACACGTTCCGCACAGCTCTGCAAAATCGGCATTTTCAGCAAGAAACCCATATCCTGGATGAATCGCATCCACCCCAACTGCAGAAGCCAAGGTCAGGATGGCCTGAATGTTGAGATAGCTTTGCTTGGAGCTGACAGGCCCGATGCAATATGCTTCATCAGCCATTTGCACATGCAAGGCATCTCTGTCAGCCTTTGAATAAATCGCAACGGTAGGGATGTCCAATTCCTGACAAGCTCTAATAATTCGAACCGCAATTTCGCCTCTGTTGGCAATCATTATTTTTTTGAACATACGACTACACTCCTACAGGCTTTACGAGAAATAAAGGCTGATCATATTGGACCAGCTGTCCACTTTCGATCAAAATTTCTGTGATGACACCATTGATCCCGGCTTGTATCTCGTTAAACAATTTCATTGCTTCTACAATACCTACAACGGTAGTTTCTGTTACGCTGTCACCTACTCGGATAAGAGGGTCCTCTCCCGGCTCTGCAGATGAATAAAAGATACCTACTGTAGGCGAAGCTATTTCAATTGGAGCCGCACTTTCAGGCTCCGCTGCAATAGTACCGACCTGGGTGTCCCGTTCCAAATGATGAGGAACCATCAACGGCTTCGAATGATAACCGGATTCTGATGGCAGATTTTCCTCGGATGATACAGGGAGGCTGCGCTTAGAAATGGACAGCTTGACCGTTTCATATTCAAGTGAAAATTGCTCAATCGGAGCCTGAATGACGATTTGGATGATTTCTTTTAATTCTGATGCATTCATTGGGTATGACCTCACTTCTGTATGTCTCTATGATTATTTTGAATAGTGCCGATGTAAGGATCCGCTTCCGCTTCTCCTGTTATTAGCGCTTAAATGAAGATATACCAACACCATTTTCTTTCAGCAATAAACGAATTTTACTAATCATATTTAACGCTGTAGGGGTGTCACCATGTACACAGATCGTCTGGCCATTGATATCAACCTCGTTCCCAGTAATCGTAGTTACTTTTCCATCAGCGATCATTTTTAAAGTGCGCTTGGCTGCCAAATCCGGATCAGTAATCACTGCGCCAGTCAATTTTCTTGATACGAGGGTCAGATCGTCATTATAGGCACGGTCTGCATAGAATTCCAGAATCGGGTACAGATTTTTTTCCAGCAGAACCTTATGCATCAGTGAATTCGGGTTAACGAAAACAGGCAGCTCGGGATTGAATGCAAGTACTGCATCTGCAGCGTAATTCGCAAGTGCTTCATCTATATCCACTCGATTTGCTAATGCACCGTGCAGCTTCACATGCTGCAGTCGGACCTTATGCTTGTTACAAAAAGCCTGCAGCGCGCCAATCTGATATACGATCATATTGATCACTTCATTGCGTTCCATATCCACAAATCTTCTTCCGAAACCGTTTAAATCGGGGTACCCCGGATGGGCACCCACCCCTACATCAAAGCTTCGCGCCAACTCCACTGTACGGTTCATCACATCGGGATCTCCACCGTGAAATCCACAAGCCACATTGGCTGAGGAAATCAGCTGGATGACCGCTTCGTCCATACCAAGCTTGTAGGCACCGAAGCTCTCACCCATATCACAATTCAAATCGACAGTTGTAAGCATCGATTCCCCTTCCTTCTTTATCTATTGTTGATATCAAGCAGAGTAAACAGTTGCTCCTGTTCTCTCCATAATGCTTGAGCCTGTTCGATATTTATGATTTCAAAAAACACTTGATCTCCTGGCTTACGCTGTGCGAGAAAAGGCAAATCCACACCTGCAACGACACCTATTTTCGTATAACCCCCTGTTACCTGACAATCCGACATCAGCACAATAGGCTGACCGTCCCCCGGTACCTGAATCGAGCCCATTGTTATATAATCGGATATGATATCTGCCCCCGACGTATGGACGAGCTTCGGGCCCATAAGACGAAAGCCCATTCGATCCGAATCATGAGATAGAGTATAGGGTTGCGTTGTCAAGATATCCATCGATTCTTGAGTAAAGGAATCTGCCTGTGGACCCGTGATAAATCGGACAGGACGGTTTCCATCACAAACGGGTCGGTATTTCGAAGGCAATACTCTACACAGTGTTGATGCTGTGTACACACGCTGAGCAGTCTTTACTGCAAGCACATCTCCAGTTCGCAGGCTTCTTCCCTGGAAGCCCCCATACCCTCCCCGCACAAAGGTCGAGCTGCTGCCCATAACTAAAGGAACGTCAATGCCGCCACTGACTGCCATATAGGAGCGGCACCCATGTCTGGCAGAACCGCATTGAAGAATGTCATCGGGCATAACCCGAACCGTCTTCCATAAAGCAAGTGGACGGCCGTTTAATGTGAAAGAGAGATCCGCTCCCGTTATAGCGATCACTCCCTCATGAAGAAATTTCACTTTGGGGCCAACCAGCGTAAATTCAACAGCAGCTTCATTTTGCCGATTGCCTACCAGCAGGTTGGCTGCCCTGAATGAGAACGCATCCATAGCTCCACTCTGTGGAATTCCATATTGGCGGAAATCGAATCTACCCAAATCTTGCACGGTGCTGAACATCCCTGGCTTGATGATTTCTATAAATTCCATTGTTCATTCCACTCTCTTTGTTTATGTTCGTTCCAACCCTCCGCTTCCGCTGAAGTTATCGCTTCAAACTTAATGCTGTCACCTGCAGCAAAACAGCTCGGCGGTGTTTTATAAGGATCGAATGTATCCATGGGCGTTCTTCCTATCAGATGCCAGCCACCTGGAGACGTTATCGGATATATACATGTTTGACGGTTGGCAATGCCGATCGAGCCCTTCTCGACCTTGACACGAGGACTTGTACGACGAGGTAAAGCCAATCTGCTATCCAAATCACCACAATACGGAAAGCTGGCTATAAAACCGAGCATATAAATTAGATAGGCAGAGGAAGAATGGATTTGCACGACTTCATTAGCTCTGATGTTGTTCTCGGCAGCCACATAGTCCAGATCAGGCCCATAGCTATCGCCGTAAACAACAGGAATATGAACCGTTCTGCCTTTACTATTCGCCAGATCAGCGTCTGACAGATGGATTTGCTGCAAGGCATTCAACAACTGGCTGTAGCTTATTCGTACAGGATCGTAGCATACCGAAAGACTGGAGAAGGCAGGCATCCATTGTTTGACGCCCAGGATGTTCGCTTCCTTGATTTTGTCAGCCCATGCATGGACACGACGATTCACTAGAGTAGAAATGACTGGTTCAAATTGAATGATGAGTACCTGCTCTCCTAAAGGGAGATATTGAGGAACAAGCGTTGAGGATACCACTAGGATCCAACCTCCTTACTTCACGCTGATTCTTATTGAGAAGATCCGGCCATAACAGCTTCTCTATAAAAAAATTATAGCGATAAAAAGGGCTGAGTCCCACACAGAAAATTGTGGACATAAGTGGACAATCTTGATTTTTGCTGGGTCGATTGAGAGGATAAGTGGGGGAATCTCCCAACACTTCACATAGATAGTGGAGATTCCCGATTCATTTGTACACGAAAATCTTTGGGCGTTTGTCCCTCCAATTTTTTAAAAACCCTACTGAAATACTTTTCATCCTGATAACCTACCTTGCCCGCCACATCGACTATTTTGATTTGAGGGTTCAATAGCAGTACCTTGGATTTCTCGATACGTATTCTGTTCAGGTAGTCAATAACGTTTTCCTTGAGTTCCAGCTTGAATTTGCGAGAAATGTATTCCCGGTTCAAATGGAATTTGGTGGATATATCCTGAAGCGTAATGTTGCGGTAGTAATTTAATTCAATATATTTGGCAATTTCATTCATCGTATGTCCGCTTTGGACCTTTTTGCTCAAGAACAACCGCATCAATTCGGTCAAGTGATTAGTAAATTCCTGCTGAAATAAAGCTGATGAAAACTGACCATTATGATCCATTGGAATGATGAAATCCGTATCTTCCGTCGGCAATAGCTGATCCGGCTCGGCCCCTTCGTAAAATTCCTCCATCCAGCGCGCCTTCAACACCTTGTAGGCGTCCAGCCATAGATCAAGCTGATCCATCGATATTTTGTCCAGCTTGTCCATACCATCAAACCATTTTTGTATGACCGCTTGTAATTGCTCCGGCCTGCCACTCTTCATCGCAAGACTGATAGCCTCCTCGTAATCACCGAATCTCAATGAGCCGATACGCAATACAACACCTACCTGATAGCTATGTTTCCGGGTCGAAGTATCGAGCAGATTTCGCTGGCCTAGCGCCTGCCTGGCTTGATTATAGGCTTCCTGTAGGTTGTCTGGAAAGGCTAGCTCGGAACTGATACCGATATCGAATGAAGCCTTAAGCACCCTTGCGATTCCGTGCTGAATACGCTCCAGGACAGCTTCCGCCTTCACTAATTGTTCCCATGCCAGAATGACAATTTCATGATTGCTATTCAAATTACGAAAGGCAATACCCATTTGAGCTTTGTGTAGAAATTCATTACAAATATTAAGCAGAGAAAATATGAGCAGGCCCATATTGGAAGCATACTTTTCTTGAAGATCACGCTGGACGTCCTGCAAATTGATAACGGCAACCATGCAGGAATGAACACTGGCTAGCTGTGGAAACTCTTTGATTAACAGCTGTAATTCATTGCGATATCCGACAGGCTCCATAATGACATTGGACAGAAGCTTGTCCCTGTAGATCGATTTGAGCTCAATAACTTCCCTGCTTTGATACTGATGGCGCACCCGCTCCTGATGGGCTTCCTTCCAGCTGTCGACTGCCTTTTGAATAGCATCATGCAATTGCTTGGCGACAATTGGCTTAAGTAAATAATCCGTAGCCCCATATTTAACCGTATGGCGCATGAGCTCAAAATCATTATGCCCGCTAATCACAATCTTTTTACAAGTAACCGCATGAGAATCCATCCATTCCATCAGCCCGATCCCCGTCATTAACGGCATCATCATATCCGTGATGACAAGCTGCGGCTGTTCTCTCTCCATGATTTCTATCGCTTCCAGACCGTCTTCCGCTTCCAGAACAGTCTCAATATCCAGAGCACTCCAATCTGTGAGCAGGCGGATGGTGCTCCGTACATGCTTTTCATCATCGACAATAAGTACTTTCATCTATAATGCCCCCTTGTCTATTCCCATGATTGGAATGCTCAGTATGACCTGTAGTCCATAAGGATGAATGCTGCCAAGCTCCAGGTTGGCCTGCTCTCCATAATAAAGGCGCAGCCTGAACATAATATTCATCAATCCGATGCTTTCCCCAAGCCTTTCTCCGCTTTCATCCAGATGGGTTAACTTGTGGCGCAGCTGTTGAAGTCTCTCGTCCGAAACACCGATCCCGTTGTCCTCCACTATGATAAGCAGCCTAGCTTTCTCTATCCTGGTTCTTACTTTGACCACGCCGACTCTTTTATTCGTAATATAAAATCCATGCTTGAAAAAGTTTTCGACAATGGGCTGTACGATCATTTTGGGTACCTGAAAAGAACTCGTCTGCTCACAAATATCAAATTCAAAGGAAAGCTTATCCTCGAACCGCTGCTGCTGAAGCATGCAATAATAGTTGACATAGTCAATCTCCATGGATAGTGGAACGATCGTTTCTTTGGTGTTCATGCTGTAATGCATCATTTGTCCCAATGAAGATATGAGGGTATAGACCTGAGGTGCCTGGCTTTCCAAAGCCAGATTACCGATGGATTGCAGCGCATTATTCATAAAATGGGGGTTAATTTGAGCCTGAAGCATCTCCAATTGAATCGTTTTGTTCGCTAAATTCAGCTTGTATTCCCTTAAAATCAAGTCATTGATTGTGTGCATCATCGTCCGGAAACGCTTGGCCAGAATTCCAATTTCATCCGTACGGTTAATAACGATTGTTTCCTCCAGTTGGC
Organism: Paenibacillus sp. FSL H7-0331; assembly: GCF_001956045.1. Next base: position 267,574 of record NZ_MRTH01000001.1, read on the forward strand.
CGGCCTGGATGTTATTGATATGCGAAATCAACTGCTTCAGCGGTCTAGTTAATCGTAATGAAACCATTAATACCGCTATCATCGCAATTGTGAGAAAGATTGCCGCTACAATTGTGTTGATAAAGGTCAAATTTCGAGCATATTCGTATAGATGCGAATAGGGTATGCGCTTGACAAGCGTCCAATTCAGATAAGACGTGGATAGCTTGGTGTAAATCATAATGCCCGAAAATTCACGTTGATTCCATTCCATATATCCGGCATCATCAGGGTTGTCCAAAAGCTGCTTGATCCATGCTTCGGTAGGCGCTGCGCCAAGGTAGGTCTCTTTCCCTGCATAAATGATTGTTCCGGTTTCGTCAAGAATGTATAAATCCTCATTACTTTTCTCATACAATTGAGCAGTCAGTTTGCTTAACGCTTCCAACTTTACGTCTATGGACAACAGCCCGATCTGCTCATTGCTCGGAACCCGATAAAATGGCCGATGGATCGTAAATACCATTTCAGGAACCCCCATTGGAACCTGAATGATCCCGTAATCGTGACTCCTGTGCGTTCTTTCTGTGTAAACCGCATAAGGCGCTAAGACCCTGTTTGCTAGCGGCTCATACTGAATCGGTCCCCGTTTAAAATTATTTTGATATAACACATAAGAGCTCTGATTATCGCTGATGTTCAGATAGACCTGGTAAATATCATTCGCCGAGCGGGAAACGATCTGCATAATCGTAAAAATATAAGACTCACTCTGGTAATCGGCAAATCCTTTTGTCAAAATACTGTCCAGGGTTGCGTTCGAGTAAATGGTCAAGGAAGCATTTTTCACCGTATCCAAATAATTAATGATGTTGGTCTTTCCTTCGGAAATGAGGTGAGTATTTTCTTCGATGGCACGCTCTTTTAACGATTCCTTGGTATATGAATCCGTAATAAAAATTGAAGAGGTGATGGGAACAATCGTCGAGATCAAGAGCAAAACAGTTAGTTTGTGACGGATGCTTTTTTGAAAAAAACGCATAGTTTCGCCCCGTTTGCAAGGTGATTTTTAACATTATCTTAACAAGAAGAACCTAAATTGTCTAGAAAACAACTTACCAACAACGTTATTTAATGTAACATAAACATAACATTATTATGATCTCGATTAGCTTTTTTACGAATTTGGAATGATCCTGTGACTCGTACAGGGTTGTTGGACAACGGAGATTGAGGAGTTGCGGTACGGGTTACCAAACGCGCCAAAAAACCTTAATTAATAAGGTTTTTCCCATGGCAACGTCTTTATTTTCTTTTATTTACGTGGTACGTCAAATCCTTGAAAGTTCGAATAATACGAATCGATACATGATCATTGCTGGCTCGGTCCACAGGAACAAACACCATATTGATATAATCCTTAAGCTCCATATCCATGCCCTGCTCCTTGAATGCCTGAATAAAATCTCCAACATTCGGTGATGTGGATGGATCACAAAATATTGAAATCTCTTTAATGGTCTTGACCGTACCGTCCACATGTTCAATTGAAGCTATGTATTTCGCTTTATCCATGTGATTGACCTCACCTTCTCAACTACTACTAACAATCCTTGTCAATATAGCATATATGGAAGTCATTTACATGATAGAATAGGATCATTTATTCAAATAGTTTCCAAACAAGAAAAGCCGAGCCCCTTCTAGGTTGAGGGGACTCGGCTATAGCTTCAAATAAGCGATGCTTGGTCAGCAATTAAACTTCTACTACTTTGACGGATTCCATTTGGTCTCTGCCTTTGAATTGGTCAACAAGCTCCATACCTGAAGTCACTTTACCGAATACGGTATGTTGACCATCCAGATGCGGTTGTGGACCATAACAGATGTAGAACTGACTTCCACCTGTATTACGGCCTGCATGCGCCATAGCCAGTGTTCCACGCTCATGTTTGTTTGGATTGATTTCACAGTTGATCTTGTAGCCTGGGCCGCCAGTACCTGTACCTGTAGGACAACCACCTTGTGCCATAAAACCAGGAATTACACGATGAAATACGAGGCCATCATAAAAACCATCATTTGCTAATTTTTCAAAGTTCGCTACTGTGTTAGGTGCATCTTTTTCAAATAAATCGATAACGACTTCGCCGCCATTGGCAAGTTTGATTTGTGCTTGTTTTGACATGTAAAATGTACACTCCTTTGTGATCTTCCTGTTCAATGTGTTTTATTGTACTACATCCTGCAGCTCTGCACAAATGCTAGACTACAAGGACTTTGTGGTTTGCTTCATTCTCGCCGGGATACGGTCATTGCCGACAATGTTTTCATACGACTCACGTTCAACCACAACCTCGGCTTCGCCATTATTCACAAATACGACCGCGGGACGGCGAATCCGGTTATAATTGCTGGCCATTGCGTAATTGTAAGCACCCGTGCAGGATACAGCCAAGATATCTCCAGACTGAACCTCAGGAAGCGTAACATCCCAAATCAACATATCTCCGCTCTCACAACATTTGCCGGCTATCGATACAAGCTCTTCTTCCTTCTCAGTAGCCCGATTCGCAAGCATGGCCTCGTAACGGGATTGATACAAGGCAGGACGCGGGTTATCGGTCATACCACCATCAACAGCTACATATTTACGGACGCCCGGGATATCCTTGTGCGTACCTACCGTGTATAAGGTTGTACCTGAATCTCCAACGATGCTGCGGCCTGGCTCCACCCAGATTTCCGGTGTTGGGTAATCATAACGGCTAAAGTTGCTGCTAATCGATTCAGCGATCGCTTTGACATATTGAGAAATCGGCAGCGGCGTATCGCCCTCGACATAGCGGATACCGAACCCGCCTCCCAAATTAATTACGGAGAATACAACGTTCAGTTCATCGCGAACCTTAGCCGCGAAGCCGATAACTTTATCAACAGCCATTTGAAATCCTTGTACCTCAAAAATTTGCGACCCGATATGTGAATGGACGCCCAACAGCTTAATATAAGGGAGCTTGGTGGCTTCCTCAATGGCATGGTAGGCAGAGCCATTATCCAAATCCAATCCAAATTTCGAATCCGTTTGACCTGTAGAAATATATTCATGCGTATGAGCCTCAACGCCAGGTGTAATACGGAATAAAATATTCACTCTCTGACGCTTCTGCCCCGCAATGGCATTCAACATATGAAGCTCCACCAAATTATCGACCACGAAGCAGCCAATCCCTGCATCAATGGCCATTTCAATTTCCATAGGCGTCTTGTTATTTCCATGAAAATGTATCCGTTCAGCTGGGAATCCGGCCTGTAATGCTGTATACAGCTCCCCATCAGACACAATATCCAAAGACATTCCCTCTTCTTCTACTAAGCGGCACATGGCCATCACACAAAATGCTTTACTTGCATAGGCAACCTGAAATTTCAAGCCTGTTTCGCGAAAAGCTTCTACATATTCACGGCATCTTTGACGGATCAATGCTTCATCCATAACATACAGCGGAGTACCAAAGCGCTCTACAAGCTCCGTTGTATCGCATCCACCAACTTGCAAATGCCCATAATCGTTAATTGTACTCGTTCCATGCAAATACATATTTAATTTCCCTCTCCCCGTTGACATTATATCTAAAATACCATAATGGGGCATGAGCTGACAATATGTATTGAGCCCACCTCGCTTATGGCTGTCTGGTGCTATCCGCAGGCTTGGTTAAACTCATTCTGGTTTTGACAGCAAGGAATGGCCTACGAAGAACAATTTCCCGCATTGCCTTTACATTAAACGGTATGAACGGCCACAAATAGGGGGCATTATACGATCTTCGTGTCGCCAGATAGATGACCCAAACCGTAGAAACGATGACGAAACCCGGAACTTTCCATATTGCAGAAGCAATCAGCAGCATCAGTCGAGTCAATCGGTTGGCGAGCCCAAGTTCATAGCTCGGTGTAGCGAACGTGCCTACGGCGGCAACAGCCAGATATAAGATCACCTCATTTACGAACAGCCCGGTCTTAACCGCTACTTCTCCTACCAGTACCGCAGCCACCAAGCCCATTGCTGTTGTGAGCGGCGCAGGAGTATGCACAGCAGCCATTCGCATCAGATCTATTCCGAGCTCGGCTATTAAAAATTGCACCAACAGCGGCAGCTTTACGGCTTCCTGCGGACCGATAAAGTCCATTCCGACTGGCTTCAGCTCAGGTGAGCTCACAAGCAAAAACCAGAGGGGCAGTAAAAACAGCGAGGCGGCGATTCCAAGAAATCGAACCCAACGCAGGTATGTTCCTGCCATAGGCGTTTGGCGATACTCCTCTGCATGCTGCACATGATGGAAAAAGGTTGCCGGCAATATAATGACACTTGGCGAAGTATCCACAAACAAAGTAACATGCCCCTCAAGCAGATGAACCGCAATGACATCTGGACGTTCCGAATACCGAACCATCGGATACGGATTCCAGCTTTTGCCCACAAGGGCTTCTTCCAGCTGTTTTTCAGCCAGCGGCAGACCTTCAACCTGGATTTGATTGATTTTATCACGAATCGCTTCAACCAAAGCCGGGTCGCAAATATCATCAATGTAGGCCAGACACACATCCGTATGAGTTCGACGCCCGACACGCAGCATTTCAAGCTTGAGACGCGGATCACGAATCCGGCGTCTGACCAACGTAACATTGGTGAGCAGCGTTTCCACGAAGCCATCGCGTGATCCCCGTACAACCCGTTCCAAATCAGGCTCCTCTGTCGAGCGAACAGGGAAGCTTTTGGCATCAACAACAATAGCGGCCGCGGACCCTTCAAAGAAAAATCCGGTAGCTCCCATCGCCACCTGATCGATAACTTCATTCAATTTGTCAGTCTGCTTCACCTGAATATGGGGTATCAAAGCGTCCATGAAGAGCTGAATCGTGTCCTGTCCCGCAGAGTGACCAACCTCATGCTGAATCGGGATATCTGTAATCGCTACATCCTTGGCATGATCACTAACATGCTCCGCCGTAGACAAACGGTCCAGCACCATCGTAAGCACGTTATCCTTGGCAAAACCGTTATAATAAAATATCCCTGCTTTTTTTCCGCCAAACACCATCTCACGAAATACAACATCAAAGCTGGTATGCAGCCCAACCCTATGCTCCAGTATCTTTTTTAAAGCATCAAATTCGGTAGCTATGCTGTCCTCTTTCGCCGAGTTTTGGGTCTGTTTGACTACGGATTGCTTATTGTTCTCTGATTCAGTAATATTGCCTTCGGCATCAATGACAAGAGGCTCATCATCAGTCCGATCCGAATCTTCTCCGACAGAGCCTTGCATTTGCTTTGGACGCGTCCACAATTTTTTCATAACACTCCCACCTCACATGTTGTTAGTTAACCCAGGACGTGCAGCCAATCCAGCAATGACCCCAGCACTTTTCCGAATACCATGGCCATCAGCAGCCACAGCATGTAGGAGGCCATCCCCACCCGTTTGGCGAGAATGGGCAGCACGTTCATTACCTCCGTCAATGCCCCTGCCAGCATGCCAACAAACCCTCCCGCCAACAAGCCGAGCAAGACTGCTGTCAACGGGTGTAATGAAAAGGACCACACGAAAAAATCTGACAGTGTAAAAAACACCGAACCGCCTATGACGGACCATTCATAAGCACGAATGAGCCGGTAGGAACGAGTTATTTGAGCCAGCCGCGGAATGATATCCAGCACAACGAGAAAGGCAACCATCCCGCTGCCCACAGCGATTCCACCCGCCAATCCAATAAACAGCTGTACGGGGATTAGCCACCACTGATTCATTTGGGTTCATCCTCCGCTTCATGGATTCTGCAATACTCCTCGGTAATGACGTAATGATTTACATTTTCCTGATACATAAACATTTCCACCTCGAGAGGACTGGGTTCCTCATTGAATTTCTTTTTGAACAGGTGGTTAAAAAATATGATCATTCCCACACCAATTCCGACTGAATACGGAATTTGCAGTAAGAGCGGGTATTCTGCCCATTCCCCTGTAAGCAGCCTGTAAATACGTTGATGGACAACCCCCATACTGACATCTGCATGGAAGTTCATAATGGCTAAGCCCGATCCGACGAACAAAAGCAGCCACACAAGAGCAATCCAAATCAACCTCGGCGGCTTACGCTCATCCTTGATTTCGATCAGACAATGCGGTTCACCAAAATGCTCAATTTGCATAAAAGGGTACAGTTTTTTAATTTTACTCACAATGAGCATCATATCGATCAACAGCATGCTGCCTTCATGCTCCCGCGGACGATGCAGCAGCAGCATTTGCAAGGAGGGTTCGTATTCAGCATCAACCAGCATTTGCGCGACAGCACCGAGTACAACCGGGTCCCCCCGACGTATACACATTCTTTTGCGTAAACGGATATACAAAGTTGCACCGGTAGTACCGATTATCATGCCCCATCACTTCCCTTGCGTATTTATCCCATAGTATGAAAAAAAAGCTCCTCTCCTAATCGCCAACGGTCATGGCAATAATTCTCTTGATGCTTGTATAAGTTATCGCTCTTTATGGGAAAGTAATCGTAAGGTCGTAAATCCTGCTAGAAGGAAGGGAGTTATGAATTATGGGAAAATTCGCATTGACGCTCGTTATTATAGGGGCTTTGAACTGGCTGCTTATCGGTTTATTTCAATGGGACCTTGTTACAGCGATATTCGGTGGAGAGGTTCATCGCGCATCCTCCGGCTTCAGCCGTATCGTGTATGCAATCGTAGGCTTGTGCGGTCTGTACTGCCTGAAATATTTATTTTCGGATGAGACCAAAAAAGCCAGATAGATCGAGGGTGTAAATCGAAGTGCGGCTATGCAGTATTGCACAATCCATAAAAAGTGGCCCTCAAACCATTAGTTTGAAGGCCATTTTTTTCTGTTCGAACTACAAGGTATTCACTTATTGGGCAATCTGATCCTTGATCGACTGGAGGATTTTTTTCTCCAGCCTGGACACTTGAACCTGCGAAATGCCTAATCGGTTCGCTACCTCGGACTGGGTCTGATCGCGATAATATCTCAGATAGACAATCAGCCGCTCCCGTTCGTTTAAGGTTCCAATCGCTTCATTCAAGGCGAGTTTTTCAAACCATTTATCCTGGCCTTCATCGGCAATTTGATCAATCAACGTAATGGGATCTCCGTCGTTTTCGAACACCGTTTCGTGAATCGAAGCCAGCGGCTTATTCGCTTCCTGAGCAAATACCACTTCCTCTGGTGTGATTTGCAGTTCGTCAGCAACTTCCTTAATTGTGGGCAGACGACCATTATTTTTCGATAGTTCGTCCTTCGTTTTGCGGATTTTATTAGCAAGCTCCTTCAGTGAGCGGCTCACCTTGAGTGTACCGTCATCTCTAAGAAAGCGTTGGATCTCACCAATAATCATAGGCACCGCATAAGTAGAAAATTTCACATCGTAAGATAAATCGAATTTATCGACCGATTTGAGCAATCCGATGCAGCCAATCTGGAACAGATCATCGGCCTCATAGCCCCGGTTCAAAAATCGCTGCACAACCGACCAAACCAGACGGATATTACAATTGACCAGCGTTTCTCTGGCAAGTGAATCACCGGATTGACTTAATGCAATTAAGCGCTTGACTTCGCTATCATCCAGGTATCGGTGAGAAGCATGTTTCAAATCGACATCCATATAGAATCGACCCCTAATTGAACAAAGCTTTTTTAGATTCAATTCGCTTTTTCATTTTGATTTTTGTACCGACGCCGATGGCTGTTGTCACTTCGATCTCATCCATAAAATTTTCCATGATCGTAAAGCCCATTCCTGAGCGTTCAAGCTCTGGCTTGGTCGTATACAGCGGCTGCTTGGCCTGCTCTAAATCGGCAATGCCTGCACCCTGATCCTCAATCGTTAAATATAACGTGTCATCCTCGATCTCGGCTTCAATCGTGACCACACAGTCAGGATGATTGTCGTAACCATGAATAATCGCATTGGTAACCGCCTCAGATACGACGGTTTTCATATCCGTTAATTCCTCCAGAGTCGGATCAAGCTGCGTTACAAAAGCTGCCACCGTCACCCGTGCAAAGGATTCATTTTCGGAGCGACTGGCAAACTGGAGGGTCATAAAATTCCGTTCACTCATGATACGGCCTCCAAACTGCCAAGAGCCTGTTTTTCGTTATCATAAGTGGACACAATTTTGAATAGCCCTGACATCTCCAGCAATCGATGTACAGCCGGGTTCAGATCGCAAACAACCAGCCTTCCATCCCTGGCTTTAATCTGCTTATAGCGTCCCAGAATGACCCCAAGACCAGAGCTGTCCATGAAGGACAATTCCTTAAAGCTCAGAATCATATGGTTAACATTACTCTTATTCAGAGCCTCTTCCATACGCAACTTAACCGTCTCGGCCGTGTGATGATCCAACTCACCCTTCAGCCTGACAATGATTGCTGTACGATGGTGCTCGATTTCAATATGCAGACTCACGCTGCTCACTCCTTCCCTTTCATGCACACCATTTCTACACAGGAATTCCCTTTTCCTGCCACTCGACAAAACTAGAAGAAATGTGCCAGAAAGCAAAGAAATGCGACATGATCGGGAAGCAGCCAGCCTATATGAGCAGTTGGTCGTTCTTTTGTCAAGGTTACTACATTAGTCTATAAAAAATAATTGTTTGGCGCTTCGTTTCATCAGCACCCACCAGCCAGCCTTGCTGACTTCAATCGATGACTCCAGCGGAAATTCAGAAAGCACCTGATCCCCTTTGTACACAACGATTTTACCTATGGGCTGACCAATCGCGATCGGCGCCTTTAAATCTGGCAGCAGCTGTACCTCATGACGAATGTCACTACCGGCTTCGCCCTTCTTCAGCAGCATACTGTAAGAATGCTTGGCCGTCAGCGGCACGACCGACTGCTCGCCCTTGCTGATCTTAAGCTCACCGATCGAATCGCCGGTTTTGTAAATCGGATAGCTCATATATTGTGAAAAAGCATAGTCAAACAGATTCGATACTTCGGCATTACGAGTCTTGGTATTGGGTTCACCCATAACGACGGTAATAATTCGAAAATTATCTCTTTTGGCAGTAGCGGACAGGCAAAATTTAGCCTCACTTGTGTAGCCCGTCTTCAAGCCGTCTGCTCCGCTATAAAAACGGACCAATTTATTCGTATTCACAAGCCAAAAGGGCTTGGCAGTATCCTTCCGCAAATAGTCCTGATAGGTTCCGGTGAATTGCGTGATTTCCTCATGCTTCAACAGCTCGCGAGACATCAAAGCGATATCGTTAGCAGAGGAGTAATGGTTATCTGCAGGAAGTCCGTTACAGTTGACAAAATGAGTATTCTTCATTCCCAGCTGGCCTGCACGGTCATTCATCATCTGTACAAAGGCTTGCTCTGAGCCGGCAAGCTTCTCAGCCATTGCGACGGAGGCATCATTGCCTGACGCCATTGCGATCCCCTTCATCATATCCTGAACCGTCATTTCCTCACCCGGCTCCAGAAAGATCTGCGAGCCTCCCATCGATGCCGCATATTCACTTGTGCGGACCTTATCTGTCATCTTGATCTTACCTTGATCCAAGGCCTCCATCACGAGCAGCATCGTCATGATTTTGGTAATACTCGCTGGCGGCAGCTTCGCATCCTTGTTTTTTTCAAATATGACTGTACCTGTGTCCACATCCATCGTAACCGCTGAAGATGCGTTTGGAGCCAAATCTACAGTTTGATTGGGTGACTGCTTTTCTTCAGCCCAAGCAATGGGTAAACTACAAGCCACAAGTAAATGAATGCATAGCAACAGCTTGATTGTTTTCGTAAACATACCTTTTCTATCCCTCCATTCTAAAGGTTAAACTACTTCTATTCATTGTTGACGAAATTCTCCTTAAATATTCCAAACGTTGGAAAATGAAAACAGGATGATAACCTGCCCGCAGCATGCACAAAAAAACACCCTCTTGCATCGAAGCAAAGGGTGCTCAGTCCAGCTTATAGGGTGTGTAGGGTCATGCCGTTCAAATCATCTCAACGCCGTTCCTGGAAACAATCGCATAAATAAGCGGAGATCTGGCAGCACTGCCTGTAACCAGGGTAAATGCTGAACGCGTACGTTGAGTCATATCTTCTGTAAACATCGGTTCATTGTTATTCATATATAGCTCCGCTAACATCTCGCCAGACCTAACAGAGTCACCGACCTTCTTACGAAGTACCATACCGACTGCAAGATCGATCTGGTCCTCTTTGGTCGCTCTACCGGCTCCAAGCAGCATGGCGGTAACACCCAGTGCCTCAGCATCAATCCGAGAGACAGTGCCATCCTCTGCAGCCATGACAGGCACCTGATAGGGCGCGGATACTAATAGCTCCGTATTGTCGATGATCGCCTCATTCCCGCCCTGAGCGCCTACAAGCTGCTTCAGCTTGGCTAATGCGGACCCATTGTGCAGCAGTTCGGTCACCTTCACCTTGGCTTCTTCGTAAGTTGCCGCTTTGCCTCCCAGCACGACCATGTGAGCCGCCAGTACGATACAAAGCTCGGTCAAATCAGCAGGGCCTCGGCCCTGCAGCGTTTCTATAGCCTCACGAACTTCAAGTGCGTTACCGATCGCTTCACCCAACGGTTCATCCATATTAGTAATAACGGCTACGGTTTCTCTGCCAACCTCTTCACCGATTTCTACCATAGCCTGAGCCAGCTTAATCGAATCCTCCAATGACTTCATAAAAGCGCCACTGCCGGTTTTTACATCCAGCACAATCGCATCAGCGCCCGAAGCAATCTTCTTGCTCATGATCGAACTTGCAATTAAAGGAATCGATTCAATCGTGGCTGTAACGTCACGCAGTCCATACAACTTTTTGTCCGCGGGTGTCATATTGCCGGATTGGCCGATCACCGCAACTCCGATATCGGTTACCTGCTGCAAAAACTGCTCCTTGCCCAGTTCAACCTTAAAGCCTGCAATAGCTTCCAGCTTGTCGATCGTTCCGCCTGTATGACCAAGCCCGCGACCTGACATCTTGGCTACAGGCACACCTGCCGCTGCCACTAGAGGAGCCAGAATCAATGTCGTCGTATCGCCAACACCACCTGTGCTGTGTTTATCCACTTTGACTCCGGGAATGGAACCGAGCTCCGCCTGATCACCGGATCGTGCCATAGCCAGAGTCAAATCTGCTGTTTCTTTAGCGGTCATACCGTTGAAATATATGGCCATCGCCCAGGCCGACATCTGGTAATCGGGAATGTCCCCTTTTGTGTAGCCTTGAATCATATAATCGATTTCCGCTGTCGTTAACTGCTCAGCATCACGTTTTTTTTGAATCAGTTCAACCGTTCTCATCGCCAGCCACCTCATCGCTATTTTATGAATGGATGGTTAAATTTTATCATACATAGGGACAGACTCCTAGTTTTACTCCATATGCACAGCTATACTTTAACCTGCTGTACAGCTTGTATCATATCATGAGTCATTACGCTCAAGATGGAAGAGGCATCCGCAACGTGGCGCATTTTATCAAGCTGTTGATTCGTTAAATCATGAATATGATCGGTCTGCTCCGATACTTCCTTGGCAATATAGGCAATACCGTTGACGGATGCCGCAACCTCCTCGGATCCGGCCGACATCTGTTGTGCAGCAGCGGATACCTCCTGAATTTGCATCGTGACCAAACGAAACACTTCCACAACACGTTCGAAAGACTGCTCAGCCATCTCGGACAAAGCAACCCCTTCCCTGATCTCATTCGCTGCATCATCCATTTTGTCGCCAATTCGTTGAGATTCCTGCTCAATGTTGTGCAGCAAGGACGCAATGGACTGCACAGAGGCAGAGGATGCTTCAGCAAGCTTCCGTACTTCTCCAGCTACAACCGCGAACCCGCTACCATGCTCACCTGCACGGGCAGCTTCAATGGAAGCATTCAGGGCAAGCAGCTTCGTTTGACTCGAAAATTCAGTGATAGCGCTTAAGACACCTTCGATTTTGGCCGAATATTGTTTGAGAACCTCCACTCTGGTAACAGCTTCTTCAGCCTTTGAAAAAATACTATCAATTTGATGCTTCATCTTAATACTCGTTTCCTTACCTGCTGCTGCAACCTCAAGCGCAATGACCGCAGCATCGGACACCGTCATCGACGATTCCGCAATACGCTGGATGCCGACTGCAATCTCCTCCATCGCCTGAGCGCTGTCATCCGCACTCAGCTTTTGGGAATGGGCACCATCCATAATTTGCTGAATCGTTTCTTTGATAATAACATTCATATCCAGCATAACGACGGCATCCTCGTTAAACTTTGCAGACGAGTTAACCATTTGATCGGACGTTTCGGCAATCCGGGATATGATCGTACGAATAATTTCATTCAAATTTCCGGACATCATAACCATAGCTTGGTAGGCAGTTCCGATTTCGTCTTCCGACTTGACTGGATTTGATGATAAAATCACCTTGGCCTGAGCCAAATCACCTGTTGCCATACTTTCGGCACTAGAGGTAATGACTCTTAGAGGACGCAGTGCGCGAACAACGAACCAAACAATGAATCCAAGACTAGCCAGTGTCACAACTAGCATCAGTATATAAAAGAAAATGCTTTTTCCCAGAACGTTCATGGTAATACTATCGACTACAGCTGCCGCGGTATCTATCCCCAATACCCCGACTAATTTACCATTTGCATCCTTAACCGGTGCATAGGCAGATATGTATTTACCATATTTGGCATCCTCAATTAAATCCGAACTCGCATTCTCTCCCTTCATCAGCAAAACCACGGCATCCTTGGGGATATCAGTTACTTCATTAATCGGTGATGCGGTTTGCGAGCTCCGCGGCTGGCCATCAATCATGAGTAAAGGCTTTTGCTGCTCATCAATTCTGACAAAATACACATACATGGCACCAATCTGAGTACGATAACGGTCAAGCTCTGATCGCAGCTTCCAGTAAAGCTCATTTTCCTGCGGATTCGTCAAGAAATCCTCATATTGTCGGGTATCCAGCTGTGCTGCATAGCTGTAAGCTGTTCTCATACCGTTATCGGTAATAACCTCCTGAGCCGCACTCTTCGTGTTCAGAATTTGCAACAAGATGTATCCACCGGACAGCAAAAGAATGACAATCGTGATCGCTGCTACAATTCGAAGCACTAAATGTTTTTTGAATGATGTAATCAAACTCATAATTACCCGCCTCTCACAACCAACATATAGGTAAAGATACTATTTTTCGCAGAAAAAAAGAAGCCTTTACGGCTTCTTTTTATAATCCTATGACACAATTAATGTCGATTTCATGTTAGCATGTCCGGTACCGCAAGGCAGAATGCAATGCACCTCATAAGTGCCCGGTTTGTCAAAGGTAACTTCAGCCGATTTGGTTGTGCCGTCCAATTTCACGTTCAGACCTACGATTTCCATCGCATGCAGACCTTCCTTGTTCAAAAGGGAAACCGTAACTTTTTCGCCAGCTTTCACTTTATATTCAGCCTGATCAAATTGAAAGTTCGAAGCAATGAATTTCAATTGAGGTCCGGCATGAGCTTGTGAAGCCATTTCTGACTGACGTACCGAAATATCCTGGAACAACACACCCGCTCCAAGCAAACAGGCAACAATAATACAACTAAACATAATCCACTTTGTCATCAATAAATCCCCCTAAATGTTTTGCGTAAAAAATCCTTCTTCAAATTCGTATACTATCATTGTACCTAATGAACCCAGCTTTACCTATTCCCTTTTGGGTGGTTCCGGTGAAAAGTTTGTGACAATTTGCAATCCGTTCACAGCTACCTTTGACATTCTATCATATTTACACAAAAAAACAAAAAAACCTCCACCTGTTGGCGAAAGTTTAACAAGCCTATCTAGAATCGACCACCTACACGACTTCTGAAACCAAAGCCCTGCTGGACCCTGCTCGCATCCTTGTCCTGCATTTCACGAATATCCTTGGTTAAACGACTGCGGCAGGGATAGCACATCTCTTGTTGTCTAATCGGTTCTCTGCAGCTATTACAAGGGTATGTTAAGTTAGGATAATCAGTAACAGGCAAACGCTTATCCTTAATCCATATTATGATTTGTTTAACAGAAACTCCAACCGCCTCACTCAGTTGCTCCGTAGTGACTTTGCGGTTACTACGCAGATAACGATAACAGGCGTCGAATTCATTCTGGAGATTACTTACGCAATCCTGACACAGATTACGCAGGTTTTTTTGAAATACTTTACCGCAACCGGGACAATTGGCTACCATCAAAATACTCATGATTGTCACTTCCTACCCCAAAATGATGTAGTTCCATTGCACCAATTATAGCACGATTGTAGGTACTAATACATATAAATCAAGATTATTTTATAAATTATTTTCCTGAGACTGTTACTTCAGGTAATATATTTGGGTTACTAACAGATTGTTAAACAAAAGCAGTTCATCTTATGCTATAATTTCCAAAATTAATTATCGTGAGGAGGGCTGCCCTATGCAGGTGAAAACGAATAAAACGGTGTTTGGTATTTTGATCGCTGTCAGCATGGTTCATTTGTTAAATGACACCATACAATCTATCGTTCCCGCTATATTTCCAATTATTAAAGAATCGTTGTCCTTGTCATATTCACAGCTTGGACTGATCGCTTTCGCCTTAAATTTAACGGCATCGGTTCTTCAGCCTGCTGTCGGTTTATACAGCGACAGGAAGCCACAGCCTTATCTGCTGCCGCTTGGCGTAGTGGCTACCTTAATCGGAGTCATCGGGATGGCCTTTGCGTTCGGATTCTGGACAATGCTGGGTTCAGCCATCCTCGTCGGGATCGGCTCATCCATATTTCATCCGGAATCAGCCAAGGTTGCTTATTTGGCAGCTGGCGCAAGAAGAGGGCTAGCTCAAAGCATATTTCAAGTAGGAGGCAATGCGGGGCAGGCACTGGCACCGATAATGACCGCGCTTATCTTCGTGCCTCTCGGCCAGTTTGGAATTATTTGGTTCACTCTACTAGCAGCACTTGCTCTGGGTATTCAAATATTTACAGCTAAGTGGTACAGCAGCATGCTGCGCGTGAATACGGTTAAAAAGCGGGATCATTCTTCTAAAGGAAAAGCCGTTACAAATCGCGGTAAAGTGACTGCGGCCATTTCCATCTTGGTGCTGATTCTCACCTCCAAGATGGCTTATCTGGCAGGGTTCACCAGCTTCTATTCCTTTTATCTCATCGAACGCTTTCAGCTTTCTGTTCAAGAAGCGCAATGGTGTGTGTTTGCTTTTTTGGCAGCAGGTGCGGCCGGGACCTTTTTCGGCGGTCCATTATCCGACAGATGGGGACGTCGCAATGTAATCTGGTTTTCCATCCTCGGGGCACTGCCGTTTGCATTCCTACTTCCATACGTTAATTTCCAAATCAGTATCGTTTTTTGCATCATTATCGGTTTTACGATCATGTCCAGCGGTTCGGTTAACGTTGTTTACGCCCAAGAGTTGCTTCCTGGCAACATCGGAACCGTATCCGGCCTCTTTTTCGGCCTTGCTTTCGGAGCCGGAGGTCTTGGCGCTGCTCTGCTTGGCATGCTGGCAGACTCCACAAGCATTGACTATGTGATCAAGCTGTGCGCCTTCCTTCCACTCCTCGGACTGCTTGCTATATTCCTGCCCTCTGACCGTAAGCTTGCCGAGTGGGCTAAAGAAGCAGATGACCGGCAGTCAGCTCCCAATTAACCGCAGATTCATGAACAGTACCTCAATCCTGCTTCAACACAAATATCCCGTTCCACCTTATCAGTGGTCCGGGATATTTGTGTTTGCAGATGCAGCTAACTTATACTACACGTTCACCTGAGCGACGAACCTTCTCACCAGCTCAATAAACATCGGCTTCGTCCGATTCGCCACGGCTACCACCTGCTCATGCGTCAAGGGCTCAAGCTCCTCGCCAATCGCCATATCAGTGATGCAGGAAATACCAAGCACCTTTAAACCGCAATGACGTGCAGCAGCCACCTCGCCTACCGTGGACATGCCAACCGCATCACCGCCCAAACGGGCTAGCATGGTCAGCTCTGCTGGCGGCAAGTAACTCGGACCGCTAATTCCGCTGTAGACACCTTCCTGCAATCGAATAGCGCTTTGCTCCTGGCGCATACTCTCAGCTATTCCTTTAGCTATTGCGCGGTACTCACGGTTATAGGCTTCTGACATATCCGGAAAGCGAACTCCCAGTTCCGGATGATTAAACCCGATTAATGGATTATCTCCCGTCATATTCAAATGGTCGGAAATTAGCATCAGATCGCCCGCCTGAAATTCACGGTTCATGCCGCCTGCGGCATTCGTAATCACAAGCGATTGAACGCCCAGTTGCTTCATCACGTATATAGGAAAAACTACTTTTTTCATCGAGTAGCCCTCATAATAATGAAAACGTCCCTGCATCACGATAACCGACTTGCCTTCTAACGTTCCTATAACAAACTGTCCCGCATGACCTTCAACCGTGGATACAGGAAAATGTGGAATTTCATTGTAGGCAATCGTTAAAGGTACTTCGACCTGATTAGCCATATCACCCAAGCCCGAGCCCAGAACGAGACCGATTTGCGGGACAAGACCATCCAGACGTTCACGAATCCATTCCGCCGCCTCTTGTATTTGTTGTAAGTAATTCGTTTCCAAATTCGTTCAATCCCTTTCCTTGTATCTATCCGTTACTCATAGCTAGCCAAGCTTGGCAACAATACCGAGAATCAATTGCAGAAACTTCGGTTTGACACGCTCGGTCGTTTCCATGACCTCCTGATGCGATAAAGGCTGATCCAGTATACCAGCAGCCATATTGCTAATGCAGGAAAACCCTAATACTTCAATCCCGGCATGTCGCGCTACTATAACCTCAGCTACGGTGGACATGCCAACCGCGTCAGCCCCCAGCGTGCGCAGCATACGGATTTCTGCTGGGGTTTCATAGGTAGGTCCGGTTAATCCTGCATACACGCCTTCCGGCAGCTTCAGACCCTGCTCTGAGGCGACCTCATGAGCTGTTTGCCGAAGACGGCGGCTATAAGCTTCCGACATATCGGGAAAGCGAACTCCCAGTTCATTGAAATTAGGTCCGATGAGCGGATTGCGGAATGTAAAGTTGATATGATCCTTAATCACCATCAGATCGCCGACCTCATACGAGGTGTTAACCCCGCCTGCTGCATTTGTCACGATCAGGGTTTGCACACCCAACTCCTTCATCACCCTGACCGGGAATGAAACCACATCAACCCCGTAGCCCTCATACAGATGAAAACGTCCCTTCATCAAGAGCACGTGTTTACCGTGAATGGTTCCGAGCAGCAGTTCACCTGCATGCCCTTCGACAGTTGACACCGGAAAATGCGGAATATCATGATAAGCAATCACCGTTGCATTCTCTACCAATTCAGCTATTACACCCAGGCCTGACCCAAGGATCAGACCGATTTGCGGTGCAGTTGGATATTGGGTACGAATATATTGTGCGGCTTCCTTAATGCTCCCGAGCAATGCTTGATCTCCCATCGCTTTAAGCCTCCTCTATAATTAATCTGTTCTCGCACGTCCAGCCTGTATGTAAGGACGACTATTCGTCCGTCTTCAATTCCTGTAAAAAGCTTACCCCGTTACCAGTCGATGCAGTACCAAAATTGTCCGCTACCGTCGCTCCTAAATCGGCAAAGGTTTGGCGTATGCCAAGCGATCCTCCGTGTTTAAAGCTCGGGCTGTACGCAAGCAGCGGCACGTATTCACGAGTGTGATCTGTTCCTGCATGAATCGGATCGTTGCCATGATCAGCGGTCAAAATAAGCAGGTCATCTGGTCCGATCTGCTCCATAATGCGCGGCAGCCATTCGTCAAATTCCCGGAGTGCGTCTGCATAACCAACAGGATCGCGTCGATGACCGTATAAAGAATCAAAATCAACCAGATTCGTAAACAGCAAGCCATGAAATGGCTGCTTGAGCTGCTCGATTGTTGCTTGTATACCATCCAGATTGCTTTTGGTCGGACGGGAATGCGTGATGCCTTCCCCGGAAAAGATGTCATTGATTTTACCTACAGCGATACAATCCAGTCCTGCCTCCTGCAAATAATTAAGAACAGTGGACTGTGGCGGCTTTACCGCGTAGTCATGCCGATTCGGTGTCCGCTTGAAGGCTCCAGGCTTGCCGATGTAGGGCCGCGCAATCACACGTCCCACAGCGTAAGGCTCCTCCAAGGTCAATCTGCGTGCAATCTCGCATGCTCGGTACAGCTCGTCAAGCGGAATGATCTCTTCATGCGCAGCAAGCTGAAACACACTGTCCGCAGAGGTGTAGACGATCCAATCTCCGGTTGCCATCTGCTGTTCCCCAAGCTCATCCAATATCTCTGTCCCCGAAGCGGGTTTATTACCAAGTACCTTGCGACCGGTTTCCTGTTCAAAGCGCTCAAGCAATTCATCAGGAAATCCATCCGGGAATACATTGAATGGAATGCTCACACGAAGTCCAGTAATTTCCCAATGTCCTGTCATAGTGTCCTTACCGACTGAAGCTTCAGCCATCTTGCCAAAGTAAGCAAGGGGTTGATCTACGGCGGCTATGCCTTGAATCGGCGCTATGCGGCCAAGTCCCAATTGCTCCAGATGAGGCAAGGCAAAGCCTTGATTACGATCTGCGATATGTCCTAACGTATGGGCTCCCACATCTCCAAAGGCCACTGCATCTGGAAGCTCTCCTATACCAACACTGTCCAATACGATGATGCAAATACGTTGAAAACTCAATCCAGCCACCTCCAATAGTGAAAATCCCACCTTTTTGCTATTATCGCAAAACGGTGGGTCGTTTGCAAAGCACTTATTCAGATATGGAATAATGCAAATCTTCCTTAAGCATAGCTTCCGCGACTTCATAGCAGTTATCCAGATAGGATTTGCCTGCCATATAGGTGATACCAAAACCTGCCGTTGCGGAAATAGCTTGTCCGATAAATGGAATATATTTGGACAGCTGCTGTGCTGCTACGTGGCCGGCCTGCTTTTCCAGTAAATGAATAACCCCTTGGGTCGAAACGGATTTGAGAATATTATTGGCTACATTCGCAAGATGCGGATATAGATGCAGCCTCGACTTCAGCTTATCTTCGGACAGATCGAAATTTTTTCTGATCTGCATAAACATCTTCTGCAAAATGCCGATGTCGATCGCTATATTCAGCCCCGGAATCGGGTTCAGGCCATTTGCAGCGGCTGCAGCGGCCGTCAAGGATATGAACTTTTTACAAGCTTCTTTTTTTTTCTTCAAAAAATCCAGCGAGTACGCTTTTGCATTGCGTTCCCATTTGGCTCTTTTGGAAGCGGACAGCCTATTCTCAATTTCCTCAATCAGTTCCCCGACCCCTTCACCGGTAACACAGCTCGTAAAAATAAGCCTCGTATCCACTCCATAGCGCTGAGCCACCGCTTCGCGAATTTCAGCTTTCAAGTCGTCTTTTGTTTTGAGTCTCTTCGTATCAAACAGCGTGTCCGAGTAATTTCTCACAAAAATGCACGGCTTTCCTTTTTCTATAATTTTATTAAATAGCTCATCATCAGCCTGATGAAATTTGCCCGAAAATACGCAAATAAAGAGATCATATTTATCCAGTGTAAATCGCTGCCAATATTCATTAGCCGGGAACTGACTCGTTCCAAAACCCGGAAGATCAGTCAATAGCAGCGAATCATCCTCACCCCACACGACGCTTCCTTCTTCAGTTGTTGTATCTGTACGGGTCGACACCTCGGCCACATTCTCACCGATAATGGCATTGATCAAAGATGATTTGCCGGAGCCTGGCTGACCGAATAAAGCGATGTTGATTTTCGTGTTTTTTTCCTTGCCCAGCTCATTTATGATTTCTTGTATATTGTTGAACGATGCAGGATTCAGCTCTGTCAATTGAAATCACCTCATTCTCATTATGTAGGTTCATTACCCAATCCTTTAAGATTCGACGTTACACGCTTATATCCTTCGAGTCTGCCGCCAAGATTATACAAAAGGCCACCTAATGGAATAGGCAGCCTGCTTTATCAATTATACATTATTGCATCTGTTCCTTGCTTTTGGCTCTCGGATGAGCGCGATCGTACACTTCCTTCATTTTATTACGGTTGACCTGCATGTAAATCTGGGTTGTTGATATATCCGCATGGCCCAGCATCTCCTGAACAGAACGCAAATCCGCTCCATTTTCCAATAAATGCACCGCAAACGAATGTCTCAAGGTATGAGGTGTAATTTCCTTGACGATTTTGGTTTCTGCGGCATACCGCTTAATAATTTTCCAGAAGCCCTGGCGTGTAATTCTCGTACCCAGATGACTAACAAACAAGGCTTGCTCTTCTTTGGATTGCTTGAGCATCTTCGGTCTCATGATCTTGATAAAAGAGCCAACGAATTCTGCCGCGATGCCTCCAAGCGGAATAATCCGTTCCTTGGATGCTTTTCCTACACAGCGGATAAAGCCCACGTCGAGATTCACATTGTCCACATCCAGAGAAATCAGCTCCGAGACCCGAATTCCGGTTGCATACAGCAGCTCCAGCATCGCTTTATCGCGCATCCCGTTAGGTGTATTCGTCAGTGGGGAGTCCAGCAACGACTCCATCTCCCCAATCGTCAGTACGTTCGGCGCACGCTTCTCCAGCTTGGGAATTTCCAGCTGCATCGTAGGATCTTGATCAACGATACGCTCGCGCACAAGAAATTGATAAAACGCGCGAATGGACACCACCGTTCTGGATTGAGTAGCTGTCGCTCGTCCCAGCTGCTTTAAATGCAGCAAATAATTAGCTATATGTAATTTTTTTGTGTCCTTCAATGTCAAAAATCCCTGTTCACCAAGATAATCGAGATACTGGGAAATATCTCTTTTATAGGATTCCAATGTATTCTTCGACAGTCCCCGCTCTTCGGACAAAAAATGTACAAAATCATGCAATTGGTTTTTCATGCAAAATTCCCTTCCTATTGTCAACCCTATACCACATACTCTTACTGTCTAGAACAAATTCAACATGGAAGATCAGAATCCTTCTTATTTTGTCAAAAGCTTATTCGCCAAGCCAATAAAACAGCTTCAAGCGCTCACCCATAGGCCCCTGATCCGTTAGCTTGGTATGGTTTTGAAATACCTTCACCGATCCGCCGACCGGCTCCTTATACTTCTCCACCGGCTTGATCCATTCGGTCACAAACAGCATCATATGGTACAAAATTGAAGTCAGCACTAAAAAAAACAAAATATACTTCCCCCGAATTAACCAGTCGCGAACATAAATGATCATAGGATAACCTCCTGTGAGTTTTATTAGGAAGCTTGCTTTGCGTTAGCAAAATGAGCATCTAAGTTTTGCAAAGCAAAACTTCTCCTTCTACCTACCACTCTCTTAAAAGTTCGGTGAATGGAAAGCGGAGTGGCCAGTGTGATCTGGAGAAGCGGAGCGCTCGCCTTTGTTTTCGAATTTCAACCTATACATCATTTATACAATCAGGAAATTCGAAAACAACAGCGATCAGAAGAGCACTCTGGCCGCGCAGCGGCACTTTATTCACCAAAACTTTCTCACTCTCATTTTATGCCTTCCTGTCCACATTTATGTTCCCTTGTCCTGATCACCAGACAGCAGGATATCCAACTCTACCCACGGTAGCTTCAAGGCTTCAGCAACTGCAGCATGCGTAACATGCCCCTGGAAAGTATTCACACCCGGTCGCAGCTCAGGATGTACGCGTATCGCTTCTCCAAGCCCCTTCCCGGCGAGCTCGGAAGCATAAGCCAACGTGACATTCGTCAGCGCCATTGTAGACGTCCTAGGTACGGCTCCAGGCATGTTGGCCACAGCGTAATGGATAACACCATGCTTGACGTATACAGGATCGCTATGTGTAGTTACCCGATCGATGGTCTCTATGGTACCTCCTTGATCTACAGCCACATCGACTATTACCGAGCCCTGCTTCATTTGCTGAACCATTTGCTCGGTAACCAGCTTTGGCGCTCGTGCGCCAGGTATCAGCACAGCACCGATTAACAAGTCTGCTCTTTTTACAGCGCTCGCAACATTGTAGGGATTGGACATCAGTGTACGGAGTCTTCCTTGAAACACATCATCCAGATAGCGAAGCCGATCTGTACTGCGGTCGATAATGAGGACATTAGCCCCAAGCCCCATCGCCATCTTGGCCGCATTGGTTCCTACAACCCCTCCACCCAAAATAATGACATCAGCAGGCGGCACGCCTGGAACTCCACCCAGCAATATGCCCCTTCCCCCATTTAACCGTTCCAAAAACTGCGCTCCGATCTGAACTGACATCCTTCCTGCTACCTCACTCATCGGAGTAAGCAATGGCAAGCTTCCGTTCGTCATCTGGATCGTTTCGTATGCAACTCCGGTTACATGAGACTTAATTAGCGCTTCAGCTAGCCTCGACTCGGCAGCCAAATGCAAATAGGTAAACAGTAACAAATCCTTTCTAAAGAAACCGTACTCTTCTGGCAATGGCTCCTTGACCTTCATAATCATATCGGCTTGGCCCCATACATCGGCTGCTTGATCCAGTACTTCTGCACCTTCATTCAAGTAGTCCTGATCCGTAAATCCACTACCCTCGCCGGCCCCTGATTCCATCAGCACCCGATGCCCCTGCACATGCAGATAGGCTGCGCCTCCTGGCGTTAACGCGACACGATTTTCGTTATTTTTGATTTCCTTGGGTACCCCTATGATGCTGTGATGTCCTGTCATTGATTCCAACTCCTCTCGAAAGATCAGCCAGCTTATGAAATCCTAATCACCCTAATTTCCCCTATTTGCCCGTCAATTAATCTTATTTTAAGTGTATTCGCAATCTTTGAAATTGGAGTCTCCAGCGTGTTATACTTTTAATATTCATCATAGCAACCGAAAGGAATTGGCTCTATTTATGAAAAAAATAACTTCAGAGCTCCGCAGCTGGGTTAGTTCGATCGGAATAGCTTTTGGTTGTGCAATGTTAATTGGAGTATTTATTATTCAACCGACCAATGTTCTCGGCCATTCCATGGACCCAACCCTTCATGACGAGCAACGCATCTTCGTTTCCAAAATCTCGCACACCTTGAATCAAGAACCCAAATACGGGGATATCGTCATTATTGACAGCCGTGTAGACCGCACACGCAATCTGATTGATGATTTAGCCGAGCATCCCTTAATTACTTTATTTACAGGAAACAGTGACCGCAGCTTTTATATTAAACGTGTCATCGGCAAACCAGGTGATGTGCTTGAATTTAAAGACCATAAGGTATTTCGCAATGGGGTCGCATTGGACGAGCCTTACCTGAACGAGCAAATGAACTATACGTCCGAGCACTCCATCACAGTTCCCGCCAAACACCTTTTTGTCATGGGTGATAACCGCAACAACAGCAAAGACAGTCGCAGCATTGGATTTATTCCACTGGACCACGTACTCGGAACCAAAATGTAAGAAACTGAAATAAACCGCCAGATGGCGGCAAAAAACCTTCTCACACTTGTGAGAAGGTTTTGTTTGATATTATGAATTGTTTTTGTCACGGCAGCGATGGCAGATACCCTGGAAATCCAATCGATGGTCGAGAACTTTAAAGCGGTACTCGCTCTCCACTCGCTCTTCCAGCTCTGTCAGCCAGTCTTCCATGATTTCATCCACAGTTCCACACTGCACACAGATTAAATGATGATGATGATGACGATTACTTTCATTACGAAGATCGTAACGGGCTACTCCGTCACCGAAATTCATTTTTTCAACCACATGCAGTTCACTCAACAATTCAAGTGTGCGATATACGGTTGCAAGGCCGATTTCAGGCGCCTTGTCTTTGACGAGCATGAACACATCCTCGGCACTAAGATGATCCTCTTCATTTTCCAACAACACACGAACCGTAGCTTCTCGTTGAGGAGTTAGCTTATAGCCATGTGATTGGAGCTGCTGCTTAATTTTTTCGATGCGAGCTTCCATGTTCCTCCCCCTACGGGTTTTGCGACAACAAAACCTGCTACATAAGCTATTGCATCCCGTTATACATAACAAAATAGACCGGGAAATCTGCTGGGCTTCATCTTATATTATAGGGGGAGGAATGCCGGAAAGTCAAACATTTACGGAGTCATCGTAATCAGCATGGGTGTTACCCACTTCATCATAATCGGTGAAACGCTAGCTTCGAACATTGCGACACCCGCCAGTAACAAGCCGGAGAGTAAAATAGTTCCAGCATAACGCATAAAAGGCTCATAAAACATCCCGTTTCGAACCATCAACCGATTTTTGACCAAATGGATGGAAAAAGCTATTGCAGTCACACTGCACACCCATAAAGCAGGTATGACGATCAAATTTTGCGGCGCAATCGATACAAGAGCAAACAAAAGACCCTTCCAGGCAAATTGCCCGACCAGATAACTGACGCTGAAGCCGATCAGCACCCCTTTTAAAAAATCAAGGATAAGGATTAATGGCAGCCCGATTACGGACATACCCAGCACCCATATAATTAAAATCCACTTCATATGCAAACCGAATGACTGGAGGAATGTAGTTCTGACATCCGCCAAGGCCCCTTGCTCCACCGATGAAAAAAAATTGCCTATGAAGCGCATAATCTCCTGCTTTTGCTCCAAAGACAGCGCCCCCGCCATCACGGTTCCGAAAACAACACCTGTAAGAAAAATCACTCCGACAAAAATATACAGCGACAGATGCTCTTTCATATAGAGCTCCATTGAACGATTACGGTTCATGGTGTTGGCCCCCCTTGCACGTTTATAGTACAAGCATATGAGGAGACAGCATCTGTTATGACTAACTGGCTAGGATTTATCGGTGTGAACCATTGCCTGAGTATCTACAGCTTTACCACGTGAATGATTCACCACTTTACCGTATTGCCCCCCACCGCCTGTCTGAAGAGTCAGCTTATCCTCGCGGGCCTGGATGATGAAATCAGCAATATCCTCACCCACCGTCTCCAGCAATTGCTGATGGGTAACATGATGCAATACACGCATCTCTGTTCCGAATTGCTCCAATAGCAGATTCAGCTTTCTGGGACCGAGGCCAGGCATATATTCCAAAGGCACCTGATAGTGATAAGGAGGTCGGCTCGGCGGTTCGGTCATTACATTCTTAGCTGATGAATCTGTCGATGCACTGTCAGCAGCCAGTGAACGATCCGCGATGTCCAGAATACGATCCATCACGCCGCGTACGACTTTCTTGCTGCCACAAAAGATGCACCGCTCAACAGTCGTTTCCCGCTCATCTAGAATCGTACTGCATGCTGAGCAGTAGGTTCGGTGATACTTGCCAAGACGAGGATTCAGGCCATAATTAGCTAACACAGATCTCCCATCCTGGTTCGCCAAGGCTTTACGCAGCTCTTCAAAATTCGGTTCCGCCAGCTGCAGCACGTTGTATTCACGACCGATTTTGGCCAAAGAATGTGCATCCGAATTGGTCAGAAACGTATATCGGTCAAGCTCCGATATCACTCCAGCCATGTCCGAATCAGCGCTTAAGCCCAGCTCAACAGCAGCAATCTTGTCCAGGTCCAGCACATGCTCCATCCGTGTGGAACAGCTACCGTACATGCTTTTATGTGGAGTGAAGATATGTGCAGGAACCAGCAATCCGCCGCGGCCCACAACTTCATCCTGAAGTACCTTGGCAGGAACATAGATCCGCTGCGAGCTGAGTCCTACATTTTTCATATGCTGGGACATCCAACATGTAAACTCCTGCATCTTAGCCAGTGTTGGCAAATAAGCCAACAAGTGCGCAGTGCCCATACCAGGATCACGAATCTCTATCTCACTGCCTAATATGACCGTTGAATGATGGTAGCGAATCCCACCTTCAGCAAGCTCCTCCATTTCGCCTTTATCCAGATAATGCTGCATTTCCCGCTGAACAGCAGGGGATTGACAGTCGATGATACCTACCATATCCATTCCTTTACGATCAGATGCTTCACGGGCAATGTTATAAAACGTCAGATCCTTGGACCCGCTAATTTTTACGGCCTGTCCTTCTTCGGTTCGTCCAATATGAATGTGAAGGTCTCCGTAAAACGGTCTCAGTTCCATCTTAGAAGCTTCCTGTCAGCTTATATACCTGCCATGCATACACAGCGGTAATCGTTTTGGCATCGCTAATCCGCTGCTCACGCATGTATTGCTGAGCTTGCTCGAGCGTGATGCTCTCCACGTCAAGAAATTCGTCCTCATCGAGATGGGCGTCGCCTTTGGTTAGCTGGTCGGCCACATACAAATGAATGATTTCATCGGCAAAGCCCGGGGAAGTGTAAAACGAACACACCAGCTTCATCGTATCACAGCTATACCCTGTCTCTTCTTCCAGCTCCCGCTTGGCCGCTTCCAACGGATCTTCACCGGCATCAAGCTTGCCTGCTGGAATTTCGATCTGGTTTCTTTCCAGCGGTTTGCGATACTGCTCCACTACGAGCATCTTATCGTCCACTAATGCTAATACGGCTACTGCTCCCGGATGCTTGACGATCTCGCGTGTAGCTGTCTTGCCGTTAGGAAGGCGGACTGTATCCACCTGCAGCGAAATGATTTTACCTTCAAAAATCGGTTGGGTAGAAAGCGTAACTTCTTCAAATTTATTATTATTTATTTGCGACATCGATGATTCCTCCGTTTTAAATAACTCAATTTGCTGTAATACTAATAACAGACACTTGACTTAAGGTTTCATTATATCATAGTCACATCCTTGTTATATAGCAGGGTCCGTCGACTCCAATATAAATAAATGACATAATTGCTCCCGGCAGCACATACGGTGTAAAGATCCTATTTTACCGGAAAAGAGGGACAAGATCATGAAAACCTATGTATCCGAAAAGCAAATTAGTATGGTGGGACAAGTATGGGAAATTCGTAGATATTTGCAATTGGCGCAACGGAAGCGTTCCGAGGACACGAGTCTTTTGACGTATTTGGCAGAACAAACCGATTATACCCATACTAATTCCGTGTCTCCAGCCAATAGTCCCATGCAGCCTCCACAGCCGTCCCTATTCCTGCAAAATATGTAGGATCCGCCGACAATCCCCTACCCATTGTAAGTATAGATAAGGCATACGGGGCTATAGCGGCCTCCCACAAGGACCCAGATACCGGAGTACGCCATTCAAGCTCGTGCTTGTGTGATAACAATGCTTGTTCTGCTTGCTGCCTAAGGTACGCACCCTGCTCGTGTTGAAGGTTAGGTAGAACCACTCTGCATCCGGTAGCAGCGATATCTTGCAAAACGGTTAAGGTATGATGGCTGATCCCGTGATGACTGGGACGTGAGTCGGCAAAGCTGATTCTGGGAATAAGCCATGGGAAGCCACCCAAAGCTATTGAGGCATTCATGAGCTCTCCTGTCTCCAATCCGCTGAAGCCCAGCCTCGTACCTGTACCAACACTTCCCGGTCCCATCGTAACGATTACTATATCGGCCTGTAATACATGCTTGGCAGCCAATAACGCTGTATATTTGTTAACGGCTTCTACATCACCTCCATAAGCATGACCATATGTAACAGTACCGACAAGCCAGTTCAGCTTACGCAGCTCGGCTATATGACGGCTGAATGCAATCGGCAGTGCCCCGCCATCCGACATGACATAGACAATACGGCACGCGATTCCGAATTCGCGCGAAAGCTGTTGAAGCCGGCATACCGCAGCAGGCAGCATACTGTGCAGCTCACCGATAAGCACAGGCACCCCCTGCAGTGATTGCCTGTGCTTAAACATCGTGTGATATGGACTAGCCGGCTCCTCAACCGCGAGTACCGGACGCTGCAGTGATGTATACCGCAGCTTCATAATATGTCCGCGGCTACGATCTATCGGTTTGGAATCGAATAGGCATGAATGACACTGGACTTGTTCAAATGCACTTAAGGCATTTGCCTCACAAGTTTCTTCGCCATTTCTTGGCATAACAGCATGGACAATATGATACCCTCCTGTACCCAATTTTAACGAAACAGCTGTTGTATTCAACAGCACTTGATCGTTGACTGTCACCTGACAATGATCGTCTGTATAGTGAATTGCTTTGCTAACAGATCCATTCTGCATCTTGACATTTAGCTCTTGCAAACCATGGCGGTGTTCCAAGATCTGAGTCACTATAGCAATCTCCCATTGCACTTGTGTTCACCCTCCTACAGCTTTCATGTACGACTCATATTCCAGCACTGTGTATTAACTATATGAAGGACTCGCAGTTCGAATGATTGCAACACAACATTTATTGAAGCTTTCGCGAGCAACAAGAAATCGAATTCAACCCAAAAAAACCGTCAATCCAGATACTGGAATGACGGTTTGCTTTGTATACGATTTTCGTGGTGTTGTGGATTATTGCTGCTCTGCTACATCTTTAATAATTTGAACCACTACTTCTGCTACCTTCACCATATCCTTAATAGCGATTTGCTCTGCTGTCGTGTGGATATGCTCATATCCAACGGCCAGATTCACTGTAGGAACGCCCATACCGTTGAAAACATTGGCATCGCTGCCTCCTCCGGAGTGGAAGGTTGTAGGACTTAGACCGATTTTCTTCATTGCGTTCATAGCAAGCTTCACGACTGGTGCCTCTTCGTCAAACATATATGCCGGATAGATCAACTCGCTATGAAAGTTAAGCTTAGCCCCCATCTCTGCCGCGGCTTCCTCACACGCCTTGCGCATAGCCTCCACTTGGCGATCCAGCTTATCCTGAACGATACTGCGCGCCTCGGCCTCAAGCTCTACATGGTCTACGACAATATTCGTTGCGCCATTCACACCACCCGCAAATCGACCGATATTAGCCGTTGTTTCTTTATCTATACGTCCAAGCGGCATCCGTGCAATGGCTTTGCTCGCAACCGTTATAGCACTGATACCCGCTTCCGGATTAACCCCGGCATGTGCGGAACGTCCGGAAAAGCCTATGATGATTTTGGCCTGTGTAGGCGCGGCTACGGCAATATCTCCGATATTTCCATTGGAGTCCAGCGCATAGCCAAAATCAGCTTCCATCCAGCTCGGACTCATGGCACGAGCACCCTTCAATCCGGCTTCCTCGCCTGCCGTAATGACGAACTGAATTTGCCCATGCTTGATGTTCTGCTCCTTCAGCACCCGGATAGCCTCGAACATCGCGGCTAAGCCTGCTTTATCATCACTGCCAAGAATCGTGGTTCCATCACTGCGGATAATTCCATCTTCACCAATCTGTGGCTTGATACCTTTTCCTGGTGTTACTGTATCCATGTGCGAGGTAAAAAATAATCTCGGAACCTTAGCATCCGTTGTTGCTGCCAATGTGCAAATCAGATTGCCGGAGCCGTGTCCGATCTGGGCCGCTACATCATCCTCCACAACCTTTAACCCAAGTGCTGTAAACTTTTGCTTCAAGACCTTGCTAATTTCCTGCTCGAACCTAGTTTCACTATCCACCTGAACCAACTCAATGAATTCCGATACCAATCTTTTTTCCTGAATCATCTCTTTCCTCCTCAGCATGATTTAAGTTAAAATAGAATTATACGATCAAGCCCATATAAGGAGTTGAACTTCATGCGCAACAAACTGGTATTCAAAATTATTATTTACGCAATGTTAGCTTCCATGCTATTGTCCACCATATTGTTTTCCTTAAACTCGTTTTTGTAGGAACCTATCACCTAGTACAATTTGGTTTCCTGGTTATACGACTCCAGGTTCTCTTTAATTCGCTGCAGGAATCGGCCGCATATAACACCGTCCAGAATCCGATGATCCAGGGACAAGCACAAGTTGACCATGGAACGTACAGCAAGCATATCCTGAATAACGACCGGTTTTTTTACAATCGATTCAAAGGTTACAATCGCCGCTTGTGGGTAATTGATGATTGGGTAGGATAATATGGAACCAAAAGCACCTGTGTTATTGACCGTAAACGTACCACCCTGCATATCACTCAGCGTCAACTTGCCGGCTCTGGCTTTTCGGGACAACTCGTCGATTTCCCGGGCTAGACCGGCAATGCTTTTTTGATCAGCCTTTTTAATGACAGGGTTGACGACAAAATCCTCCGTCCCGACGAGAAGCGTAAGATTGATATCGCGTTTCACGATTATTTTGTCCACGGCCCATACCGAGTTCATGATCGGGAAATCTTTAAGGGCACTGACAACAGCCTTCAACAAAAAGGAAAGATAAGTCAGGTTGATCCCTTCCTGCTTTCTGAAATCATCCTTCAGCTTATTACGGAGCTGTACCAGATTCGTAACGTCAACCTCGATCATCGTCCAGGCATGAGGGATTTCGCTCACACTCTGGCGAGTCCGGCTGGCAATCATATTACGAATCGGAGTCACATCGATAAAATATTCATTCCCCGGTTCTCCGGTTGGCTCCTCCACTTCAATCTTGGGCAAGGTCGGATTCTCAGAGAGGTGAATACCTGTCGTTCTCACCATATTTCTACGTGTTTTGAGCTGCTCCGCTTCCTCAGCCGCTGCATTTCCAGATGAGCGCTCTGCTGCCTGATGGTTCGCACCCGCCACTTGCGTATTCTGCTTGCTGGCATACTCCTCAATATCCTTACGCGTGATACGACCGCCTAAGCCTGTGCCTTGAACATTTTCAAGACGAATGCCATACTCTCCTGCAAGCTTTAACACCGAAGGTGAATAACGGCTCCGCATACTCGTATCCGCTGCCTCAGACACATGATTCACGCTGCTGGCAGCTGACTGGGATGGTTTAGGCGTTGTAGACGCGTTCTCTCTTTGGAGGCTGGCCGGTTCTTCAATCAGGCATATCGCTTCACCTACTGCAGCTGTCTCACCGTCTGCTACCAGAATCTGTACCAGACGCCCTGCGATGGGCGAAGGCATTTCTGTAGTTACCTTCTCGGTAATCAACTCACATAATGCATCATATTCCTCTATGTAATCACCGGGCTGCTTAAGCCATTTACCGATGGTCGCCGCAACAAGACTTTCCGCCAGATGCGGAACAGTCACTTCGGTTCCTCGTGTGTTTGGATTCATTGGGTTTCCCTCCTAAGGACTTTCTGTTAAGAAAGTCTTCATCGTAAGCGTAAAACTTTGTTTTCCGTAGGAAAACTATCTTCGTAAGCATAGGCTGGACTTTCTGTTAAGAAAGTCTTCATCGTAAGCGTAAACTTTGTTTTCCGTGGGAAGCACAGGATAGGCTTTCTATTAAGAAAGCCTTCTTCAAGCATAACCTAATATAAGGCAAGCTCCCGCATAGCTTCCTTGATTTTGTCGGAGCTGAGCAAGTAAAACTTCTCCATTGGCGGATTCATCCCAACAGCCGGGACATCAGGTGCACATAATCTTCTGATGGGAGCATCCAGCTCAAACAGCATTTCTTCGGCAATAATTGCCGATACTTCAGCACCAACGCCACCCGTTTTGTTATCCTCATGGATAATCAGGACCTTACCGGTTTTGGCAGCTGCTTCAAGAACTGCCTCTTTATCCAGTGGCTGAAGCGTCCGCAGATCCAGAATATGAGCACTAATGCCTTCTTCCTTACTAAGCTCTTCTGCCGCTTGCAGTGCATAATTCACCGTGATGCCATAGGAGATCACCGTAATATCAGTTCCCTGCCGCTTTACATCCGCTTTACCGATTTCCACTACATAATCGCCTTCCGGAACCTCTCCCGTAATGCCCAGGTAGCATTTTTTATGCTCAAAATAAAGAACAGGGTCCGCATCACGAATGGCTGCTTTCAGCAGTCCCTTTGCATCGTAGGGATTAGAAGGTGCAACCATTTTTAATCCAGGAGTTCCGAAAAAAACCGATTCCGGACACTGCGAGTGATACAGAGCACCGCCTCCTGTAGCACCATACGGGGCACGAATAACAATAGGACAATTCCAGTCATTGTTGGATCGGTAACGTATGCGTGCCGCTTCGCTAATAATTTGGTTGGTTGCCGGAAATATAAAGTCAGCAAATTGCATTTCAGCAATGGGCTTCATCCCGTACATGGCAGCACCAATAGCTACACCTGTTATCGCAGATTCTGCCAAGGGCGTATCCATAACCCGCTCTTCACCAAATTTGTCACGCAGCCCTTTGGTAGCATTCAGTACGCCGCCCTTGCCAACGTCCTCGCCCAATACGAACACATTCTCGTCGCGTTCCATCTCTTCCTGCATGGCGGAACGGATGGCCTCCAAATAAGTAATAACCGCCATTACCGCACCTCCCCTTCTTCTGCATACACATGGCGCAGCGTATCCTCAGGCAAAGGAAATGGTGCCTGATCAGCATAATGCGTAGCATCGTTTATTTCCAGCTTCAGCTGCTCCAGCAGTTCTTCCTCCTGCTCATCACTCCACAGCCCGCAATCGACAAGATATTTACGATATAAAGGAATGCCATCCTTTGCCCGGTTCTCATCGACCTCTTCCTTCGAACGATACAGCATGTCATCATCGGATGTAGAGTGTGGCGATATACGATACATAACTGCCTCGATCAAAGTTGGACCTTCCCCGCGAACAGCCCGTTCACGCGCTTCCTTCATGACTCGATATACCTCAAGCGCATCATTTCCATCAACCTTAACACCTGGAAAGCCATATCCCAGTGCCCGCTCGGCAATGCTGCCGGAAATTTGCTTATGCAGCGGTACGGAAATCGCATACTGATTGTTTTCGCACATGAAGATCGCTGGCAGCTTATGAACACCGGCAAAATTGCAGCCTTCATGAAAGTCACCTTGATTGCTGGAACCTTCACCAAAGGTAGCAAAAGCGACGAAATCCTGCTTCTTCATCTTGGCAGCCAACGCAAAACCAACCGCATGAGGAACCTGCGTCGTTACAGGACTTGAGCCCGTCACAATGTTCAGCTTCTTGTGTCCAAAATGACCCGGCATTTGGCGCCCCCCACTGTTGGGGTCCTCAGCCTTGGCAAAAACGGATAACATCAATTCTCTTAAGCTCATTCCAACCGAAAGCACAAATCCATAATCACGGTAGTAAGGAAGAAAATAGTCCTTGCCCTTCTCCAAAGCAAAAGCGGCGGCAACCTGTGCAACCTCTTGTCCGATACCTGATACGTGAAATCCGATCTTGCCAGAGCGCTGCAATAAAAAGCCGCGTTCGTCAAACTTTCTTGCTCTTTGCATATATGTGTACATCTCAACTGCGCGTTCATCTGATAATCCCAGCTTGCGGTGCTTCATCAATTGTCCGATGGACATGGACGTAACCCCTCTCCACAATAAACTTAATACCAGGTACTAATACTTGGCACTATATATATTATAAACCGTTTCAATGATGAAAACAATTGTTACATGTTAATAGCTCGTCCATCAACTGCAAGCATAGCTTCGCCCAGAGCCTCGGAAAGAGTTGGATGAGGATGAATGGTTTGCCCTACCTCCCAGGCCGTAGCATTCAACAATTGAGCCAAAGCCGCCTCTGATATGTAGTCAGTAACATGAGCGCCAATCATATGTACACCCAGTATATCGTTCGTCGTCTTATCTGCGATTACTTTCACAAAACCGTCCTGCTCACCCTGCACCAAAGCTTTTCCCAATACGGAATAAGGGAATTTACCAACCTTGATCTCGTGCCCTTGCTCAACTGCTTGGGCTTCCGTCCAACCGATAGAGGCTGCCTCAGGTCTTGTATAAATACAACGAGGCACTTGATGCGCCTTTTGGTGATGGGGTTTCTGTCCGCTTGCATGCTCTACAGCCTGAATTCCTTCATGGCCAGCTACATGGGCAAGCTGAAGACCGCCAATGCAATCCCCTATCGCATAAATGTGAGCTTCTGCCGTCTGAAAATTCTCATTAACACGGATAACGCCTCCGGCAAGCTTAACATCCGTATTTTCCAAGCCAATCCCCTCGATGTTCGCCTGACGGCCTACACACACCAATACTTTATCAGCCTGAAGTGCTCTACGCTCGCCCTTACGTTCGACTTCAAGACTCGCTTGTCCTGACTCAATCTTAACCGTTTCTGCGAGTACTGCAGCGTCCGTGAATATTTGAACGCCTCTCTTTTTGAGCAGTCGCTCCATTTCCTTCGACACATCGGCATCCTCAGTAGGCAGCAGTCTTGGAGCATATTCCACAACTGTCACCTTAACACCAAAATCATTCAGCATCGAAGCCCATTCCATACCAATAACCCCGCCTCCGATAATGATCATCGATTCGGGTAGCTGCTCCATCTGCAAAGCGTCATCACTATTTAATATATGATTGCCGTCTATAGTCAGACCTGGAAGTGTACGTGGTCGGGAACCTGTTGCAATAATCAGCTTGTCCGGGACAAGCGTAATAATTTCCCCATCCGCCTGTTCAACCGAAATCGAACCGCTGCGGGGTGAGAATATAGAGGGCCCAATAATTCGACCGTTTCCATAGACAACTTGTATGTTATGTTTTTTCATTAAGTACTGAACGCCTTTATGCATTTGCTCGACAATGCCTGTTTTCCGGGATTGTACTTTAGGAAAATTGAGCTGTACAGAGGCCGCTTCGATTCCGAACCTCTCACTCTCTTGCATCGTTGCATAAACTTCCGCACTGCGCAGAAGTGCCTTGCTTGGAATGCACCCTCGATGAAGACATGTCCCTCCGAGCTTATCCCGTTCCACGACGGCGACCGTTTTTCCTAATTGAGCAGCCCGAATGGCCGCGATATATCCACCCATACCTCCCCCAAGGATAACGATATCAAAAGCTTGCGTCATGTAAAAACCTCCTAAATAGTTTTGCGGAGCAACAACTTGTTGTGCACTGCACCGCTTTAGTTGCAAATCAAAGCTCATTCGTGATCTTCCACTTCTTATGTAAGCATCTGATTGGTTTCCGAAAGAGACGACTGCGTGAGCAGTCTCTGACCTCTGATGTTTATCCTATTGTAACTCTAATAAGTGTGGAAAATATAGTACAATTTACGAAACATACATGAATTGTTGACGATAGTATGTTACCTTAAGGAATGGAATTCCACAATCCGCAAATTCGGATATAGCAAAGGAGCACATATGAAAACTACACTTTCCCGTTTTATAGCTGTATTAATGTTAGTCATTCCTGGACTTATAGCTACCTATGGCTTCTTAGCCATGAAGGATGCTTTTTTTGCACAATTTGGAGCGGCAGAGGCGAACCCTCATGTGTTATGGGGGAAGTTCACAATTGGTTTGATCATGTTTCTGGCCGGGGTTGCTTTTCTCGGGGGGTGGACTTTTTTTCGCGATCGCAAACGCAATTATGTGGCTCCACGCTTTAAGGTCAAGCGCAAGCGCCCTTAATTTATAAAAATATCACTTAAGTCGTTAACAGCACTCTTTGACGGTTCCATCTATCTACTGGTTTTATTTTTATTGCGACCCAGTAAATCGAACCACAGCAGCAGCCGATTGGCTTCAATCGACTGCGATACTGAGGAACGCCAAGCCATGATATGCAGTACCAGCATGAATACAATCAGAACAGCCTGCAGCTGCCAGGCCGATCCAAGGATCACCCAGCAGCCTATTGCAAATCCGAGCATATTGGCTCCCGTATCCCCAATCATCAGTTCGGCCCGAAGATCCGGCCCTAATAAAACATAAGCACCGATGTACACAGGCATTACATAGGGAGCTAGCTTTATTGCCATCTGTAGTAGCTCGTCTATATGAAATTGTCCACTTACAGCGTTTACAATTAACTGGCCTATCGTTCCTGCTACAGTGATCATTAGGAAGCCTTTAAGTGCGCGGCCTGGACGCACGTCCAGTAAATTGACACCATTGGTCATCAGCCCCAGCAGCAGCAAGTCAGCACCAACATGCCACCAAGAGTCGTGTGCTATGACACCGACAAACAAAAGAGACGCAATCCCGGTTACAATTGCTTTTATCAGACCTGTACTGCAAATCTGTTCCTCCTTCCAGAGCCGCCAATGCCCCTTCAGGCCCTTTACTGCCTTATCGCCTATTGCATCGTCTGCAAATCCCGCTAAGGCAACCGCGGACAACGCGGCGACATAGCTTACAAAGGGCACCTGATCAAAGCCAGGCAGCCTCTCATGCCCTCGAAACAGCACTGCCAGTCCATTCATCACTACGGCATTAACTGTTACAAGCAGCCATATGAGTATTCCGCAACCTGTAGCTATTTGCTGTCCTTTATAGTTGGGCTGCAGCATTCCATGATTCGTCATAAACATCCTGATCATTGGAAGTAAGGAGCGCCCCAGCCAGAGCAACCAAGCACACAATAACAACCCGACCATTATCAACATATGGGATACCTGTAACGTTCCCAGAGAGTTCGACCTACCGCAGAAAATTGCTTTCCACGATGAAGCCAGCTCCGCAAGTCCCGCCCACTTTCTCGATGAGAGAAGGATACTTCACATTCTTGAACATGGTACCCGAGCCTCACAGCATCAATCGTCAGGCCTACCTCCACTCCAAAGCCTTCACCAAAGCGTCCTATCTGCTTCATCACATCGCTGCGGATAGCTCTTTGACCTGACAATGGTGCTGCGGGATCGAATCCAGACAACCGGTACACACCGAACTGCGCCAGTCTCCTTACCATCCCGAAGCCGCCCGGTTTGACAGCTTTAGGCAGCTTGGCAATGACCATATCTGCCTGACCTGCCCATACAGGCTCTACAATCAAAGGAAAGCTAGCCGCTGATGAACCGAGATCCGCATCCAGAAATACAAGAATGCTACCTCTTGCCATACGGCAACCTGTGTTCAAGGCTGCTCCTTTACCGAATGAACGTGGATGCGTGACAATGATATCCGCCCAGGACACTGCTATATCGTAGGTGTCGTCGCTGCTCCCATCATTAACAACAATAATTTCCACAGCTTCTGCCCCATTGTCAATACTTGCCGAGCTTCCGCGATGGCTTGCCCATTGTTGAATTCCGGCTCGAATGGCTCGAAGCGTATCCCCGATGAGTCTCTCTTCGTTATAAGCAGGCACTATAATCGAAATCCCCTTGCAAAAGAGCTGATTCGTCACATCAACCATCCCAACAGCCTCCTCAACAAGCGCTTCCAGAGGTGTTCTTGCTCATCAGGAAACAAGCTATGGAAGCCTTTAGCATCAGTCAGCTTACTTCCGACCTTAATTCGGACGAGCATTGAGCTGCCCATACCGAGCCTTCCCTTTTTCATAAAATCAAACATATGATTGTGCGTACCGATCGCAATGATGGATTCGCAATCGTGATCATACGCCAATAGAAGCGCCATATCCTCACTCGTGCCACAGGCTGGAAGCGTGATGGCCTGAAGCCCCATAGCCAGCAGCCTGCGCATACCTGGTGCTGTCCCATCTGAATAAGCTTGCACTACGAGCTCAGCCCCGCATAGCAGTGCTGCATCCGATACGCTGTCCATATCTCCAACAATAAGATCAGGCCTAAAGCCTTGTTCAAGTATAGCATCTGCTCCACCATCCACACCGATAAGGACAGGCTGCTGCTTATGAATATAGCCGTGAAGCGCCTTCAGATCACTAATATAATGATCGCCGCGAATCACGATAAGCACTGGCCGACCTTCAAGTCTCGTTTTCATGGCTTTACAGCGCAGTGGTTTCAGAATTCGTTCCTTTTCCAAGGAAGCAAAGGCAAGCGTATTATCCATAAAAATACTCAGCTGCTCCTGCATAGTGCTTAATGCCTTGTGATAATGTAAAAACCATTTCTCTCGTGTAAATCTCTCACATGGAAGCACATGGTTATCAATGACAATACCAGCCTCAGTCAATTGAAGCTCACTGCGATCAGGGATAAACGGAAGCCACATGGGTTCTATTTGAACAATAGGTATCCCTTTGTCCAACAATAGCAGGGGCCCTCGCACGGGAACTGTTCCTGACATGACGGGACCTGCGTTCACAACTAGTCTCACATCGGCTCGAATCAAACCTTCTGCAGCCAGTTCATCCATATCCATATGATGAATCACAGCAATCATGCCGGGTTCAATATTCCGCATAAGCTGTTTCGTCCGTCTATCAACTTGGGCAATCCCCTTAATATGGCCTGTTAAAGATTCCTCTTTTCTAATTGCCATTGGCACGCACTCCGCTTCTATAGCTCTTGTTCCCTCTATTTTGGGTCAGAACGTGCCATATCATGCATGAATCCGATATTTTATAATAAAAAAGTCCAGGTATGGATATGATCTCTTCTCAGTAGACATATCTTCACCTAGACTTTTGCTTGCTATCTTATGTTGTTGCTTATACCATCTCAAAGAACAAACTATAGAAATAAACTACCTTCAAACCAATCCTTATAGGCCGTAGCTGGCAAACTATGCTGAATATAGCTGACTATCGAGGTTTTTTCCTCCGGTTTAAACTGGTACTTACAGTCCAGTCCATTAAAAAGCAGCTTGATCCCCAAAGAGGTCCCATCTTTACCGAGAATAAGCTGAATGACATAGAGCTCATCAGGCTCATCATCGAATCGGCAGCCAATGTCAATTTCAACAGACTGCTCAGACTCATTTTCGAATTCACAATAATCGAATTTCATTATTTCCTCCCACACAAATGGTTTTTATATACTAATATTTGACAAACTTCTACATCACTTGCATATTGAGCGTTCTCATAATGTCGATAATAAAATACTGTTTTAGGGGATAATACAATATCTAAATTACGCCTTATCTCTGGTTATCATATCACATGTATTGGAGGTCAAAATAATGTCAATTGCTGAAATTCTTCTTCGTTCCGTTATTTCATTTGTTGGTTTAGTATTTTGGGCACGTATTATAGGAAAAAAACTAATATCTCATTTAACTTTTTTTGATTTTGTTGCTGGAGTCACGTTCGGTTCTATTGGTGGTAACCTCATTTTCAATCCCAATGTATCACTATTTGTTGGTGTGATCGGTTTAACCATGTTTTCTATACTTGTTCTTGTTTCAGACTATATTTCTCTAAAAAGTTTTATTGGAAGAAAAATATTAGACAGTGAGCCGCAGGTCATTATCAAAGAAGGTCAAATTTTGCTGGAGAACATGAAAAGAGTCCGCCTAACTATCGATGAACTGCTCATGCTCTTAAGAAAGAAAGATGCTTTTTATATTGATGAAATCGAATTTGCCTTTATGGAAACAGATGGAACCTTATCCATCATGAAAAAAACTAATAACATGTCGATAACCCGCACAGATATGAATATTAAGAGTCAATCACGTGGAATTCCACAGGCATGTATTATTGACGGTAAAATTATTGAAGAGAATTTACAAAATATCCAGAAAGACTCAAAATGGATGAAGAAATTTTTGAAAGATAAAAATATTCAGCTTGAGCATATTTTATTGGCTCAAATCGATCAACAAGATCGTGTGTTTATTACTTTAAAAACAAGCTAAACCTCAATGCTAAATATAATCTTATCTTTGCTTAAATTTCCTAAAGCTAATTGTTTATCTAATTCTTCTTTATCAAGAACTTGGTAACCCTTATTGTTTAAAGAATCGTTTAAAGTTTCAGGTGAATGAATAACAAAATACGATCTATTAGTTTCTCTGGAAAGCTGTTTTGAGCGGTCAATCGCAAGTTCTCTATTCATCATATATCGCCATCTCCTATTATTGTTGTTTATGTCCATCTACATTCCTCTGGTTTCTTATCGAACAAAAATTCCCGAAACACCGTTGTTCTTAATTGATGTGTATCGGTTCTTTCAAGATATTCTATACGACAACATAAACACGGCTCAATCCATTGTGTTTTCTGATCCTTAACCGTATGGAGCTGCTTTGCAAGTCCAAGGAAGTGTTCTTTTTCTTCTGGTTTACATTCTAACTCTACAACACCTACAGGCTTATTTTGAACAGTTCTAAAGTTCAATCCAATAATAAGCTCAAACGGGTTGTCTTTATATCCCAGTATCATAACGTCAATCGTCTTGAAGTGCTTGATCTTTAACCAATCAGGACTTTTAGTGTCCAGATAGTATTTAGATTCCTTGCGCTTTGCCACAATTCCTTCCATATCACGATCTTTGGTCAATTTAAACAAAGCTTGCCCTTGCGCCTCAATATACATGGTGGGTGATATAACAGGCGTTGCAGAGACAATGTCAGTCAGCCGCTGCTTCCGAATCATTAGTGGCTCATTCAAATGCTCACGATCCGTATATAGAACATCAAATACTACAAATGTCGCTGGATGTGTTTTTACCGCATTAGTGATTCTTGATGAAAGGCTTAGTCGCCCTCGATAAGAGAAATCATCAAATACAGGTCTACCCTCACGCAGTACAATACCTTCGCAGTCCAGAATTGCGGAGTGTACTGTTATGGCATCAGAAGCTTCCAATAACTCTGGAAACTTATTGGTTACGATGTTTCCGTTCGGTGTGTAGGCTTCAATGCGATTGCCTTGCTTATGTATAAGTAATCTCCATCCGTCCCATTTGGGCTCGAATATGAACCTTTCATCGTTGAACGGTTCACTGCCTATGCTGACAATCATTGGCTTGATTTGTGTAAAAAGCATTGTGGATCACCTCTTACACTATTTTGATGTTTATTTCTGGTATATAAACGCCTTATTTCGTAATTAAATCCGCTGGTTAACGGAGTCATTCACTCAGGACAACCAGCGATTATTTAAATACTATGTGATGTAAGACGAGTTACAGCAAAAAAGAATTACCATGATGAGAGGGGAATAAAAAAATGGCAGTTTTCGCTTATTCAACCGGTTCTGTATTAAAAACTGCAGCTACACCAGCAGAGGTGCAGGTCACTATCAATAACCGAACTACATCGACTCAGTTATATCGTGTAATTGTCTGGGATACTTCAGTAGGTGTCAAAACACCTATCAGTGATTCAAATCAACAGACTGTTGCAGGAAATAATACAGCACGATTTTCAGTTGCTGTGGGTAATGCTACTTTGACGGCAGCAACACTGTTTGAAGTAGAAATCCGCGTGTCAGACGAGCATATGGCGCCTTTTGCCGAGTTGGTGTTTACACCGGGAGTTGCAGGTGGTGCGGTAAGAACAGATACAATCTATCCGGGCCAGTTTTTGGTCAATAATGATCCTAACGGAACCCCGTAATTCTTTAGGAACTGCCTAACTTAAGACGCTCATGTCGAAGCATTCTCTTAGCCGAGAGTGCTTTTTTATTTGTCATTAACATGACAATGAATATCCGTAGTCACGGCTTGAACCGATCCGGACAGACTTCGAGTTTCT
Organism: Paenibacillus sp. FSL H7-0331; assembly: GCF_001956045.1. The sequence continues at coordinate 308,970 of NZ_MRTH01000001.1, forward strand.
TGTCGCAGCTTACGCAGTTGAACGGAATATGGGCTCTCGCGTCACTTGCTCTCACTGTCATGTTTTACTTTTGTAGTAGCGATAAAAATGTAGATTCAGATACGGATACGGATAGGGACGTTACAAAAACCAAAAATACACAACCCAAACGAAAAATAAGCGTCTTTCCCTGCCAAACGGACAGAGGAAACACCACCCAACGGATGCATAAGGCAAATAGCGCCGCATACGGATACTATCCGCGGAAACAGCGCTACAAATTCACTGCGTATTGTCAAATTTCGGTTACAATGGAACAAGCTGGTATTCCGATAAATTAGACTGACCGGGGAGGTGCAAAACGTACGAAGTTTATCGCAATGATTCGTAAAAGTTTATCGGAACCCCACCGCTAATGGGCGATAAACTCTCACGAACAAACGTTCTAAACAACGAGCAAACTCCGCGTCAGTCGCGCTTTCAAGATACCTTATGCTCAATTCTGAGCTTATCCGCAACCATGGCGATAAATTCCGAATTGGTTGGCTTCGATTTCGAGATATTAATCGTGTAACCGAAAAGGTGCGAGATGCTGTCGATGTTGCCACGCGTCCAAGCGACTTCAATCGCGTGACGGATAGCACGTTCTACGCGGCTTGGGGTAGTTTTGTATTTTTCGGCAATTTGTGGGTACAAGGTTTTGGTGATAGCACCCAAAATTTCTATATTGTTATAGATGATCGTAATGGCCTCCCGAAGGTACTGATAGCCTTTAATATGAGCAGGGACACCAATTTCATGAATAATGGTTGTAATGTTGGCATCAAGATTTTTACCTTTGGGAAGCTGCACAATGTTGGCTCTTGTGCTTGTTGTGTTGGAAGTGACTGAATTACTTTGGTTATTGGAGACCAGCTGCCGGATTCGGCTCGTCAATATTTCCATATCGAACGGCTTTAGTATGTAATAAGAAGCACCCAATTGAACCGCCTTTTGTGTAATGTTTTCTTGACCGAAGGCCGTCAACATGATGATCTTGGGTTGCGGATTCAAATTCATATCACGCAGCTTTTCCAGTACGCCCAGACCGTCCAGATGCGGCATGATAATATCGAGGATAAGTACATCTGGAAGCCGATTGCCTTCTTCGATCAAACGAAGAACATCATTGCCATTATAGGCTATTCCCGAAACACGCATGTCATCCTGCTCATCAATATATTCAGACAGTAAGTTAGTAAATTCTCGGTTGTCGTCAGCCAGCAATACTTCAATCGTTTGCAAAATTAGCTTCCTCCTTCAAAATGGGTAAAGATGGATGTTTAATTGTTTTCTTTAGTATACTTTCGACATGATAAATAAAATTCCTTCTGTCGAAATTTATTTTTCTGGATTTTTTTTTGTATTTATCATATAATTAATATTTTGTTTCAAGATAGCTGAACATTCGACAGGTTTAGTCAAAAAAACAAGTTCCCCCATGAGGGAGAACTTTTAAGATGCTTTCATCGTTTCATTCAAAGTCTGGCGAAGCATAATGCCTGCATCCTGCAGCATCCACTCAATAAAACATCCGTAACCACTAGTCGGATCATTAACAAATACATGAGTGACAGCACCAATCACTTTACCATTCTGAATAATAGGACTCCCGCTCATTCCTTGTACGATACCACCGGTCTTTTCCAGTAAGCGCGGGTCTGTGACTTTAATAACCATACCTTTGGTTGCCGGAAAGTCCTGCTTGGTCACGTGCATAACTTCGATATCGAACTTCTCAACCTTTTGCCCACTCACAACCGTATAAATCTGGGCTGGTCCTTCTTTTACTTCTTCTGAAAAGGCGACTGGTAAAGCTTCCTTGGAAAAGCTGTGATCAGGCAGCTCATTCATTTGACCAAAAATTCCGAATGACGTGTTTTTCTCGATGTTGCCGAGCACTTTACTTTCCTTGGAAAACTGTGCTCTTTTTTCTCCTGGCTCCCCATTTTGACTCTTGGAGATTGAGGTCACATTGGAATGAACAATTTCCCCGGTTCCTACAGCAATCGGTGTTTGTGTGTCCATATCCGTGATAACATGGCCCAATGCTCCATAAACACCTTGATCAGGTGCGTAGAAGGTCAGTGTCCCTACACCTGCCGCTGAGTCTCGAATATACAGCCCAAGTCGATATGTTTTATCCACAATATCGTAGGCTGGCTGCATACTCAGCTCAAGCTCTTCATTATTTCGCTTTACCGTCAAAATAATGGGTTTCTTGCTTTCACCAGCCTCGGATACCAGCTCAGAAACCTTGGACACGTCAGTAATCGGCTTACCATTCAGCTTGACAATCAAATCGCCCAATTGAATTCGGGCATCTTCGCCTGGTGAAATCTTCTTCTCATCTGCTATCGTCACCAAATGATGACCGACAACCAGAACACCAGCTGACTTTAACTTCACTCCGATGGTATGCCCACCTGGAATAACCTTGAGGTCAGGGACCACATTGACCTTGACGGTTTTGAGTGGAATCTTGCCAAAAAGTTTTAGCGTAAGCTCCGCTTGTCCTGCTTTGTAAGATTCCAAAGAAATGGGATGATGAAGATCCACTTGAAATGAGTGCTTGTTCGATCCATTAACTTTCACAATTTCCGGATCATTCACGCTCACCTGGGCGCTAACAGGCATCGCCAACTGAAGACTGGTCTGCTGACCAGTGAACAGTCTTAGTTCTTCTGGAAATGAGGCAAAGCTTTGGAAGGGTGTGGATAGGCTACCCAGACAAACGAAGAAGATAAGCATCAATCCGATCAATCTTTTTCTCCGGTTGGAACTCATGGTGTCACGCTCCCTTGCTTCCTGTGCACGAGCGGCAATGACTCACCGCTTAATGCGTACCCTTAAGGTATCCCCACACCATTCGTTTTATAAGTGAAAATGATCCCACACTTGGGGCTACAAACTTCCTTTCTTGACATCTGCCAGATCCAGCATTTCCTGAGCATGCTGTAAGGTCGTGCCGGTGACCTCTACCCCTCCGAGCATGCGTGCTAACTCGTGAGTACGTCCTTCAGCAGATAAATCGTCTACATGGGTAAAGGTCCGCTTACCGTCGTTGGTTTTATGAATCAGGTAATGAGCATCAGCCATACATGCTACCTGGGGAAGGTGTGTAATTGAAAACACCTGACAATCACGGGACAGCCTGGACATTTTCTCGGCAATTGCCTGAGCTGCACGTCCGCTAACTCCAGTATCGACTTCATCAAATACGAGTACCGGAATACGATCGACTCGGGCAAAAATCGATTTTAAGGCAAGCATCACTCTGGAAATCTCCCCACCTGAGGCGATTTTACTTAAGGATCGTAACGGTTCACCAGGATTGGCTGAAATCAGAAACTCCACTTCGTCCGCACCACTTGCACCGCAAGCTTCTTCATTAAATTTAATTTGAACCTTAAATTGCGTTTTTTCCATATGTAGATCACGCAGCTCGGCCACGATTTCACCAGCCAGCTTGCCCGCTACCTGCTGTCTTTTCTCAGATAAACTTTTGGCGTGCTTGCGTAAATTTTGAACAGCTTGATTTTCCTGCTTCTGCAGTTCCTGCAGCTTTTCATCCTTATTCTCAATCATATCGAGCTCATGCTGTACTTTCTTTAAATATTCAAGAATGTCAGCGATACTTTCTCCATATTTTCGTCGAAGCCCAGCCATGGTATGTAAGCGTTGTTCGATAAATTCAAGCCTTGTCGGATTGAATTCGATGTCATCACGATAATCACGGAGCTGATAAGCAGCATCTTCAAGCTGATAATAAGCATTTTGAACCTGCTCCAGAACAGATTGAAGCTTTATTGGGTCCAAAGCAGCAATATCTTCGATTTTTTGCATCACTTTACTAATCGTTGTAAGACCCGTTCCGGCTCCACTTAAAGAATCGTAAGAATCCGCAGCGTTCTGATATAACTTTTCCGCATTCGCTAGTATGCGTTTTTCTTCGAGTAATGATTCATCCTCGCCCACCTTTAATTGAGCCGAGCTGATTTCCTCAACCTGAAAACGATATAGATCCAACATTTGCAGAGACTTTTTACTGGTTGCCTCAAGCTCCTTCAAGCTTTTACGAATCCCGCTATACGTTAAATAAGCCTTCCCGTATTCGCTTTTTAATGGGCCTATCTCCGCTTCCCCAAACAAATCGAGCCAATTGATATGCTCATCCACATGGAACAGCGATTGATGCTCATGCTGACCATGAATGTTCACAAGCCAGGCACCTACGGATTTCAGTCCTGCCAGGTTAACCATTTGCCCATTAATACGGCTTGTGCTTTTACCTTGTGCTGTGATTTCACGACGTATGATTAAATGCTCTTCCGAATCGGCTTCAATACCAAGCTCCTCCAAGGTTGTCCAAACCGGATGCCCCGACTCGATATGAAATAAAGCTTCAATGGAAGATTTATCGCTGCCGTATCGAACCAAATCGGCTGAGCTTCTTCCTCCAGCTACAAGGGTTAAAGCGTCAATAATTATGGATTTACCTGCACCTGTTTCTCCGGTAAGGACATGAAACCCTTTACGAAAGTGAAGGTGTACGAATTCTATAACAGCTAAATTGCGTATTGTCATTTCAAGCAGCATCGTCAACTCTCCCTGTTAGCTAAGCATGGATAAAATCTGATTTACCACCTTGCTGCTTTGTTCTTTGCCGCGGCAAATCATCAGTATAGTATCATCGCCACAGATCGTTCCCATAATTTCCGGCCATTCCAGACTGTCAATCAACGAACCTATGGCATTGGCCGTTCCTGGAAGGCTCTTTAATACGACCAGGTTATCGGTATAATCGATATGTACAAAATGATCATTCAAGGCTCTCTTCAAACGGTGCAGAGGATTGTAGCGCTGATCGGCAGGAACCGAATATTTGTAGCGGCCATCATCCAATGGAACCTTGATTAAATGTAATTCCTTGATATCCCGTGAAATGGTTGCCTGAGTAACCGTATAACCCGCAGATTTCAATCGATCAACCAGCTCATCCTGAGTTTCAATTTCATTATTCGTAATAATTTCGCGTATTTTGATATGTCGTTGGCCTTTCATTTTATACCTCATCCTCGTTGTCTATTTGAAATCGGATACACTGTATCCTCTGCTGCTGCGGATCTACATAAAGAATGCCTGAAGTTTGCGGATACAGTAAATGGAAGACAAGCAGATGATCACGTATCGAACTTCCTGTGGCTTCCATAGGCTTACGCTCTCTGGCAACCTTTACTGTATAATACAGACCGTCCTGCTCCACGAAGTAATCAATAAACAAACGGCTGTGCAAGGGCTCCCCCTCATTAATCGTAATGTGAATGGGAATACGCTGTTTGCCGCTAATGACCTTGAATCCATTTTCCTCCAGTAACCGAGTAACTTCATCCGACGATACCGGGGTACCCTCCGGAAGTGGAAGTCCTTCCCCTTCACTTTCCATAGTGCCCTTCATTCGATTGCGAATATACAGGTATAACCAGAATCCCACGATCAAAATAATCAAAATTATAACAAAGCCATCGCCACTTTGCATCCCGTTCACCTCAATGGTAAGTATTCGAGAAGCTCGACCAATATCCTCCAAAAAAACAAAAAACTCATCCTCCAGATGAGTTTTGAAGCTTTTGAGCATCGATGACTACTTGCTGAATCCACTCGTCTTTGAGTTGTGATGATACAATTGATTGAGGACTTGCTGATTGAAAATAAGCTAGAAACTCAACGTTGCCTTCGCCGCCGCGTATCGGAGAAAAGGTAAGTCCCTGCAAATAAAATCCTGCTTCCTCCGCGAACCCCAGTACAGTTTGAAGTACTTCTGTGTGAACAGACGGATCACGTACAACCCCCGTCTTGGGAACCTTGTCGCGACCTGCCTCAAATTGCGGCTTGATCAATGCAACGACCGATCCTTGCTCAGCCAAAATGCTTTTTAACGGAGGCAGGATCAGCTTTAGGGAAATAAAGGACACATCAATCGATGCAAAAGCAGGCTGCTGTCCTTCCAAATCCTCCAGCTTCATAAAACGAAAGTTGGTTCGTTCCATTACCTTAACCTGAGGATGGCTACGCATCGACCAATCCAATTGATTATAACCCACATCCACTGCGTATACGTAAGCCGCCCCATGCTGTAGAGCACAATCCGTAAAACCTCCGGTGGAGGCTCCAATATCCAGCATGGTGATGCCGTTCAGATCAATATTGAACAGCTTTAAAGCCTTCTCCAGCTTCAATCCACCTCTACTCACATAAGGATGGATTGCACCTTTAACAAGGATTCTGGAGCTTCTGAGCACCTTAGTACCGGCCTTGTCGATGGGTTCTTCATCCACCTGAACAAGTCCGGCCATGATGGATGCCTTCGCTTTTTCCCGTGTCAGGAAAAAGCCCTGCTCCACGAGTAATATATCTAATCGTTCTTTATCTGCTGCCATGCTGAAGTTATTCCCACTTTCTGCCGAGATGATTCAAGCATGCTGCCGTTTGCGCGGCATCAACGCTTTTACCTCGGATACAAGCCGTTCTGCAGTAAGTCCTACTTCCTGACGCTGCTCTTTTACCGATCCATGCTCGACAAAATAATCGGGGACACCGAGGATTTTGATTTGCAGACCATGACGATTCTGATTCGCATAAAACTCAAGCACTCCGCTGCCGAAGCCGCCCAATGTTGTGCCTTCCTCCAAAGTAATGATAGGCAGGTTTTCCTTGGAGATCTGAAGCAGCATAGCTTCATCCATCGGCTTAATAAATCGTGCGTTAACGACCCTAAGCTGTAATCCATCCTTATTTAACTGCTCAGCAGCCTCTAAGGCGATACCGATCATAGGTCCGACAGCCAGCACTACGGCACTATCACCCGGTCTCAGCACTTCCCATGTACCAATAGGAATCGATTTTAATGGTTCATCCATAGGTACACCGAGTCCATTGGTACGCGGGTAACGAACAGCGATTGGGCCTTCATCATAATCGACTGAAGTCTTAAGCATATGCCGCAGTTCATTTTCATCCTTTGGCATCATCAGCACCATGTTAGGAATACTCCGCAGATAGGCAATATCATACACACCATGATGGGTTTCACCATCTTCTCCGACAAAGCCTGCACGGTCGATAGCAAAGATCACATTCAGATTCGCACGACAAATATCATGAACAATCTGGTCATAAGCTCTCTGTAAAAATGTGGAGTACACAGCAAACACAGGCTTCATACCCTCACTCGCAAGCCCCGCACAGAAGGTAGCTGCATGCTGCTCGGCGATTCCAACATCAACCATCCTTTTCGGAAATTGAGCTGCAAATTTCAGCAAACCAGAACCACCTGGCATCGCAGGAGTAACTGCTATAATTCTTGAGTCCTGCTCAGCCAACTCGATTAACGTATTGCCAAAAACATCCGTATACATAGGATGACCAACAGCCTTGAGCATTTTACCAGACTCTACCTTGTACGGACGTGCTCCATGCCAAGCAAAGGAATCCGCTTCAGCTGGCAAGTAGCCTTTTCCTTTTAATGTCAGCACATGAACCATAACCGGTCCTTCTACCTTCTCGGCCTGCTTAAGCGTCTCAAGCAGCAAAGGAAGATTGTGTCCGTCAACCGGTCCCAAATAAGTAAAGCCCAGTTCCTCAAATATAACTCCAGATACCAGCATATATTTCAAGCTGTCTTTCAGCTTTTCCATTGTCTTGGCCAGCGTCCCGCCAATTGCCGGGATTTTCTTCAACAAATACTCGACTTCTTCTTTGGCCTTCACATAATGCTTATCCGAACGGATTTTCCCCAAATAATTATGCATCGCACCAACATTAGGAGCAATTGACATTTCATTATCGTTCAGAATGACCATCATGTTCTTTTTCTCATGCCCGATGTGGTTCATAGCTTCAAAGGCCATTCCGCCGGTCAAGGCGCCATCTCCGATAACAGCAATGATCTTGTTGTCCTCACCTTTGAGATCACGAGCTACTGCCATGCCCATGGCTGCCGATAACGAGGTACTGCTGTGCCCGGCCTCCCAGACATCATGCTCGCTCTCCGAGCGCTTGACAAAGCCACATAGACCCTGGTACTTCCGCAGGGTATCGAACTGATTCATACGTCCGGTAAACATTTTATGCACATAGGATTGATGTCCCACGTCAAAAATAAATTTGTCTACAGGGCTATTATAAAGATAATGAAGGGCTATGGTGAGCTCGACAACTCCCAGATTGGATGAAAGATGTCCACCGGTTAACGAAAGCTTTTCAACTAAAAACTGCCTCGTTTCCTCTGCAAGCAGTTCTAATTGTTCTATCGTCAGGTGCTTCAAGTCTTGTGGTTGATTGATATGTTCTAGCAGCACGCGTGTTCCCCGCTTTCCTGTTTGGACTGTTGCGTATAACAAACACCCCAATCGCAGGAGTGAATAAGCAATCTATCCCACTAAACGTATGATTTATTATAGCATAGTTGATGATAGGTGCTCAATTGTAAGATGATACGGAAAAATGCAGCTATTGTGCGTGTTCGAATAGCTGGCTTTTTGAATAGCCTCTACAAAGATCACCTGTCTCTTTGTACAATAAAATCAGCAAGCTCCAAAAGTCTTGCTGAATACGGGAATCCAGCATTGATGATCGCCTGCTTGCCTTGTTCAACGAGCTCATTCATTTTGGCCTGTGAGGCTTCAATACCTACAAAATAAGGATAGGTAACCTTTTGCTGCTTCTCATCACTTTTAACCGGCTTTCCAAGTTTCTTCTCATCCCCGACCAGATCGAGAATATCATCCTGAATTTGAAAGGCCAGACCGATATTATAACCGAACTTCTCCAACGCTTGGAGCTGTTTCGGATTAGCACCCGCCAAATGACCCCCAGCCTTCAAAGAAAACACGATTAAATCGCTTGTCTTGTGTGTATGAATATATTCGAGTTCCTCCAAGCGAGTTAAGCCCTGTTCTCCCTGCATATCCGCTGCCTGGCCGCCAACCATCCCTGGAGCACCCGCCAGTCTGGATAAATCCTCAACGATGTCCAGCACCCGTTCAGCCGGAACCTCATAAATCCGATACGCCTGAACAACTGAATAAAATGCATGGGTAAGCAGTGCATCACCGGACAAAATAGCCATCGCTTCACCATATACTTTATGGTTCGTCAGCTTGCCGCGGCGGTAATCATCATCATCCATCGCAGGCAAATCATCATGAATCAATGAATAGGTGTGAATCATTTCAACTGCACACGCAACCGGGATTGCCGATTCCGTGCTTCCATTTAGTGCCTCTACTGCTGCAAGCATCAAAATTGGACGGAGACGTTTGCCCCCGGCCATTAGTGAATACATCATTGATTCCCTTAAGGTTTCAGGAATATTCCAGATACCCGGAATCGATTCAAGCAGTTCCGCTTCGATCAGCTCGACTTTTTGGTCAAGGTATTGCTTTATCGTCGTTTCGGTGCTCATGTTAAGCCCCACCCTTTTCGTCTGCTCCCGGATTGAATGGTTTTTTGACCAATCCGCCCTCTTGCTCCATCAAAATTTCGATCTTGTGCTCTACCTGCTCCAGCTTGCTCCCACACAATTGGGACAGCTTCATACCTTCTTGAAACAATTCAATCGCCTGCTCCAAGGGTACATCTCCACTCTCGAGAAGTGCTACGATCTGCTCCAATTTATCCATCGCCTCCTCAAAGCTAGGCGTCGTTTCCTGTTTTGACATTTTCTTTTCCCTCCATTGACCACACATGGCAATCTACTTGCCCATCCGTCAATCTAAGCTTCAGTACATCACCGATCTGCACCTGCTGGATGGATTTGATAAGCTGCTTTTGATTTTCATCATACACAAGACTGTAGCCTCGCTGCATGACTTTTAATGGACTAAGCGCATCCAGCTGACGGATAGCACTGACCAGTTCTTGGCGCTTTTGGCTTTTGGCTGTCTGAATCGCTTGCTGTAATTGACGCACGGTTGAACCCAGACGACGCTTGGCAAACAGAACCTGTTCCTTCGGATTGTACGAAGACAACAGCTTGTCCAGCTTAAGCTGACGCTCCTGCAGCTTGGTCAGACGTCTGCGCATTTTGTATGCCAGCTGTTCCTTCGTCCGGTCCAACCGTTCCATCGGCTGAACAAGCAGCTGTCTACGGGGATTCAGAAATACCGGTGACCGCCGCGCTCTGCGCAAACGTTCTCGCCCACGCTCCAACTGATTGGACAACCCACCGTTAAGCCTTTGATTATAATAGCTGAGCTGCTGCCTAAGCTCCAAATGATGAGGAACCGCCAGTTCTGCTGCCGCTGTTGGTGTTGCCGCTCTGAGATCAGCAACAAAGTCGGCAATTGTGAAATCCGTCTCATGACCTACTGCGGATATAATCGGTATCTGTGATGCATAAATCGATCGGGCTACTGCCTCTTCGTTAAATGCCCAAAGCTCCTCCAGGGAGCCTCCGCCTCTACCGACGATCATGACATCGACTTCATTTCTTGCATTCATCGTCTCGATCGCTTTCACAATAGAAGGTGCTGCCTGCGTTCCTTGCACCAGCACAGGATACAGCAGTATAGGCACATTCGGATAGCGCCGTTGAAGCGTAATCATAATATCACGGACTGCTGCCCCCGTTGGCGAAGTAATCACCCCGATCGCCTTTGGAAAACGTGGAATCGATTGTTTCCGTTCAACTGCGAACAGTCCTTCATCCGCCAGCTTTTTCTTCAGCTGTTCAAAAGCCAGATATAGACTTCCGATGCCATCAGGCTGCATTTGAGATACATAGAATTGGTATTGACCATCACGCTCATACACGGAAATATTCCCGCAGGCTAACACCTTCGTGCCTTCACGCGGGATGAATCCGAGTCTCTGGTTGCTGGAGGCAAACATGATACTTTTCAACCTGCTGTCCGCATCTTTCAATGTAAAGTACATATGACCGCTGGAGTGATGGGTAAAATTGGAAATTTCCCCGCGGACCCATACGTCCTGCAGGGTATTGTCACTTTCGAGACGCATTTTAATATATCGGTTCAGGTCTTTGATCGAAAGAACTTTTTTTTCTTTCATATGCTTATCCGTTCACTTGGGACTGTAAGGTACGCGCAGCCGCATCAAGCGTATTTCTAAGTAAAATCGTAATGGTCATCGGTCCTACACAACCCGGAACCGGAGTAATATAGCTCGCTGTATCCAATACATCATCGAAATCAACATCTCCTGCCAGCTTGCCTGTATCGAGACGATTGATACCTACATCAATAACGATAGCGCCCGGCTTCACATGATGCTTTTTGACCATCTTTGGTTTGCCTACTGCTGCAATTAAGATATCCGCCTGGCGTGTGATTTCTTCCATATTGGCTGTTTTGGAATGGCATATAGTTACCGTTGCATGCTCTCTGAGCATTAATATAGCCATCGGCTTGCCTACAATATTGCTTCTTCCAATAACCACTGCATGTTTACCCGCGATATCAACGCCAATATGCTTCAATATGGCAATAACACCCGCAGGCGTACAAGGAGCCGGACCTTCCTTGCCAATCATTAAGTTACCGACATTGACTGGGTGGAAACAATCTGCATCCTTTTCAACCGCTATCGCTTCAACGATTTTATCCTCGGAAATATGTTTAGGAAGGGGAGATTGCACCAGAATGCCATGAATACGCGGATTGTGATTCAACTGCTCGATTAGTGCCAACACATCAGCCTCCGACGTGCTGCCCGCAAGCTTATGAACCTCGGAGTAGATCCCTGCTTCTTCACAAGCTTTGGCTTTATTACGTACATAAACCTGAGAAGCGGGGTCTTCGCCCACGATAATAACAGCCAGTCCGGGCTGTACACCCTTGGCTGTCAAATTGGCGACTTCCTCTTTAATTTGCGCACGGTAAGTGCTGACGATTTCTTTTCCGTTAATGACTTGTGCGGACATGATTTGTCCCCTTTCCTGAATGTTTATTAACGTTTGCTTTTGATTTCATCCAGTTCCTTGATCATTTTGCCGAGCACGCCATTTACGAACTTGCCGGACTCCTCCGTACCAAAATGCTTGGACAATTCAATCGCTTCATTGACAACAACCTTGGGCGGAACATCATCACGGTATAGCATCTCATAAGAAGCCAATCGTAAGATTTCGCGGTCTACACGGGAAAGCCTGTCCATCTTCCAGCCCTTTAAATAGTCTTTAAGCAGCTCATCAATGCTCTCCTTGTGGGCAAGCGTCCCATCCACAAGCTCCTTGATTTCCTCTTCAGCAATGATATCCTTCGTTTTGATCAATTCAGACTCATCATCGTTTTGTGCTTCTTCTACAACATGAGTGATCGCCTCTATCACGCTCACCGTGTTCATTTCAACCTGATACAGGCTTTGGAGCGCTAGCTCTCTTGCCAATCTTCTTCTCATCCGGTTTAATTCCTTTCTAAAGGCTTCCTGAGGGAAGCTCGCTTCATAAACAGCAACTTCGTAACATCAAACAAAAAAATCCTTGGCAAGAACCAGGGATTTCATCTAAACAATCTCCATTTGTCCATGATCCAGCGCCACGTCGTTTCAACGGGAATGGCGGGCTCACCCCGCTCTACACGATTCCCTATATGATAACAAGTATATACGATTAGGGCGAAAATTAACATATCCCACAATCCGCAAATTAAATAGATGAGTCCCAATAGTACGCCACCGACTGACCCCAGGGTTTTCCCGCGATGACGTTCCCACAGCAGTTCCCACAGCCCATTCCACATGGAAGAACCCACCTCTACTCTACCCGACTTTTAAATGTAGGTGTTGATTGTTGAATATTGGCGATAAATACGGTAACAACTGCAACCGGAATTCCCGTTATTTCCTCGATATGCTTTTTAACCCCTGCTTGCATCTCTTCGGTTAACTGCGGAATTGAGGTTTCCCCGTCTACGATCGCCCTGATGATAATTTCCAGACCCGCGGGACTTACCTTCACCCGAGCCTTTAAATCCTTCACACCGCGTGTACGCTGTGCTGCCTTCAAAGATAGATTTTCGACCGTTTCCATTGAGATTCGAATATCTCCAAACTCGGTCCGTTGATCTATGGACGGCACTACCGCACTGCTTCGCGGCAGAGATACTATCAGTAAACGAATACTGATCAGCATAATCACGACTGTCAAGGATATAAAGGTTAATGCCGTATGCAAATCAAAGTACACGTCACGGGCAAAATTAACAGCTTTATCGAAAGGAATCCAACCCAAAGCACACAATAACACCGAGCAGCCTACGATCAGAACAACGACGCTGAGAACGAAGAGAAGCAGTCTATCTATCACTTTTACCACAAAACCGGACTCCTTCCGAATGAGAGCAAACCCCCTTACAGCTTGAAGGGGGTTTTCAAAATCGTTTTTTTCACCATTTCAAAACTACATTACTTGACTCGATGTGGAACAACTTCTGTCTCTTCCACTTTCTCAACAGTTTTAAAAATAACATCATGAATGTGTACATTAACTTCCTTAACACTCAGACCTGTCATGGATTCGATAGCGTTCTTGACATTGAGCTGAACACCTGAGGCTACTTCTGGGATACGTGTACCGAATTCGATAACGATGGATACATCAACCGCTGCTTCACGCTGTCCGACCTCAACCTTAACGCCTTTAGATAAATTTTTGCGACCTAGCAGTTCGGCAATCCCGCCTGCAAAGCCACCACTCATTCCTGCAACACCCGGAACTTCAATCGTAGCCATACCAGCTATGATCTCGATAACTTCCGGAGCTATCTGGATCGTACCCATTTCTGTTTTTTCGTAATCCGCAGCAATCATTGTCATGATTTGGGGGCCTCCTAATTTTATAATCCGATTCCTAAGCGTCTATTTCTTCGATCTCTCTATATGTATGCGCGAAGTTAGCAAACTTGTCTTAACCCATACTATATCATCATCATATAGCCATGACAAATAAAAGCTTTACGATTCAGGGTCATTCACGTCATGATCTTCAAGAAATTTGATGTCAAAATCCCCGGAAATAAATTTGTGGTGCTCCAGCAGCTTCAAATGAAAAGGGATCGTCGAGTGAATGCCTTCAACCGCAAATTCGGACAACGCACGCTTCATGCGCTGAATCGCTTCATCACGGTCTCTCCCCCACACAATCAGCTTGGCAATCATCGAATCATAGTGCGGTGAAATCGTATATCCCGGATATGCAGCGCTGTCTACCCTGACTCCAAACCCTCCAGGTGGCAAATAAAATTGAATTTGTCCAGCGGAAGGCATGAAATTACGAGTGGAATCCTCAGCATTAATACGGCATTCAATCGCCCAGCCTTCGATTCTAACCTCATCTTGTGTGAAGGATAACGGGTCCCCTTCAGCAATCCGGATCATCTCTTTAATAATATCTATACGGGTGATCATCTCTGTTACCGGATGCTCTACCTGAATACGCGTATTCATTTCCATAAAATAAAACTGGCCATCGGCTCCCAAAAGAAATTCTAGTGTCCCGGCTCCTGAATAATTAACAGCCTTGGCAGCACGAACGGCAGCTTCACCCATCCGTACACGCACTTCTTCAGTCAAAATTGGACAAGGCGCTTCCTCAACGAGCTTTTGGCGTCTGCGCTGAACCGAGCAATCCCGTTCACCCAAATGGACGACATTGCCATGCTTGTCTGCCAGTATTTGAATTTCGACGTGCTTCATTCCTGTCAAATACTTTTCCAGATAAACGCCAGCGTTTCCGAAAGCTTTTTGAGCTTCCTGCTGGGCATTGGTAATCTGACTAATCAGCATCTCTTCATCGTCGGCAATACGAATTCCCTTGCCTCCACCGCCTGCTGTTGCTTTAATGATGACCGGATATCCAATTTCCTTGGCGATCCTGACTGCATCATCCAAATCCTCAACAAGACCGTCAGAGCCAGGAATAATCGGAACATCCGCCTGCTTCATCGTAAGCTTGGCTACTGCTTTATCACCCATTCGATTGATCGCATCTGGCGAGGGACCGATAAAGGTAATGTTACAGCTCTCACAAATCTCGGCAAAATCGGCGTTTTCAGCCAAAAATCCATAACCCGGATGAATCGCATCGGTTTCAGTCAAGGTTGCTACACTCATAATATTGGTCAGATTCAGATAACTGTCCTTGGATAAAGTGGGGCCGATGCAATAAGCCTCGTCTGCGAGCCGGACATGCAGCGATTCACGATCCGCTTCCGAATATACGGCAACTGTGGATATACCCAACTCATGACAAGCGCGAATAATCCGTACGGCAATTTCGCCGCGGTTGGCAATTAAAATTTTTTGAAACTTCATTCCGATCTCCTCCTACAAGTTTTCCGAAGGAAAACTGACTTCATATGCGTAACCTTAAGTTTTCCGAAGAAAACTGACTTCGCACTTCGTTACTCGGGTTTTACAAGGAACAAGGGTTGGCCGTATTCTACCAATTGGCCGTTCTCTACCAGTATCTCCACAATTTCACCTTTGATTTCTGCTTCGATCTCATTCATCAGCTTCATCGCTTCAATGATGCAGACAACGGACTTCTCTTTAACCTGGCTGCCTTTATTCACAAAATCAGCAGCACCTGGTGATGATGCCGCATAGAACGTGCCGACCATAGGTGAAACAATTTTATGTAAGTTCGCGTTCGCCGCAGGTGCTATCACACCCTCCACCACTGGGTTATGACTTTCCGCCGGGGCATGGATTACCGTTTGTGGTAAGGATTGTTGAGGTGCTAAATGTTGAAATGAGTGCTGCGTTGGTGATGATGCAAATACAACAGATTCTGTTTTGGTAGGTTTGCGAATCAGCAAACGAGAGCCTTCATTTTCAATTTCCAATTCCTGCAGGGAACTTTGATCGATTAATTTAATTAATTCTTTAATTTCGCTAAGTTTAAACACTAGATTCACTCCTTCAACGATGGTGAAACAATAACGTTGCTATTATACCACAATCCCTTAACAAAGAAAGAGTTTCCTCTGACTACAGCATAAGTGGAAGCGATATCACAAATTGAATTGTCCCTTTATCGGGCTGAACGACACGAATCTGTCCCCCATGCAAACGGACAATTTCACTGCAAACCGCTAACCCGATACCTCTTCCACCCTCTTCAGGAACCTGTTGATAGAAGCGATCAAACATGCGGTCAAGTGTTTCATCCGTCAGTGCAGCAACTTCATTTTCAAAAATAATTTCCATCGATTCTTCCTTGTTCTCATAAGACAAACTTACATGGCCAGCAGGAAGCGCATATTTAAGCATGTTAGAGGCGATATTATCGAACACTCGCTCCATTAAAAACAAATCCACCTTTACAAGCAGCGCGTCCGCTTCAAACAAATCGTCCAGCGATTTGTGCGACCACATGAATCCGCCTCCGCGTATGATAGGCTCGGTCCTTTTATAAAGAAACCTCAGCAAACCCTCTGAGCTCATCAGCGCAGGTTGAAAATTCATTTCGTTTTCCTGCAGTCGTGCCAAATCATTCAGGTTCTGTGCCAACCGTACAGCCCATTCGGATTGTTGCCCGATAAGCTTTAAATGGTGAAGTCCATCTTCCTGAACATGGACCTGCAGAAGCTTCGATTGTTGACGAATCAATGCAATCGGTGCATTCAAGTCATGTGCGATATTATGTAATAAACGAGAATTGGACCGATGCGATTCTGTGAGCTGCCGCGTGCGCTGCATAACCTTTTGTTCCAACTGCTCATTGGACTCAGCCAAGCGTAGAGTGAGTGCCGCAGACTCCTGCTTAAGATGGATATAACGCCGGACGGTAACTGCCATCTGCGTAAGTAAATAGATAAAGAAACCGGTATTGATAAGACCTTCCGATGTAAGTGGAATACACAGGTAATAAAAAGAATCACTCAATACAGCGAAAAATGCAATGATACCTGCTATCGCACCAGAACGTGCCCCAAGGCGACGCTGCCTGACTGCCCTTGGATAAACAATACATGAAGAATACAAAAGCGTGCAGGTAATCAACACCGTAAATACGGTAAGCCATTGAGTGAAAATAACAGGTGGTGTTAACAAAACAAATACAGCGAACAACCCAAAGATTAAATAAAGGAACTTCAGTACATATCTGGAAAAATGCTCAGGGAAGATCGAACTCAAGTATTGATTGAGAGCAAGAATGGCTGCAATCTCAACCAAATATTCCAGCTTTACCTGCCATTCCCAGAGTAGGTCCGGAAGAAAGGAAATGACCAAAACTTCACCAAATAAGAATGTCCGCAGTCCTAATAAAATCGATAGAAGCCCCAGAAATAAGGTTGAACGATCAGATATGTATAACGACGCAAATACTAAATAAAACAAACCCATCATCAATAAAGCGCCCGCACTCATGCAGTCTCTAACCAAAGGAGGAAGTGAATCCGATTGAATCGCCCGTTGGCTCCCAATATGAATTCCGCTCCAAATTCCACCTTTGCGCTGGGCGTAATTCGATACCTGTATATCCATTTGCAAGTTGCTGCTCTCAGGGACAAAGTAAACGTATTCAGGGGATTCGTAGGGTACTGATGTTAAGGCCGTTGTACCTACCGTGCCCAGTTCCATTAACAATTGACCGTTGATCCACATCCGGTATGCTGAGGAAATCTGTCTCATATTTAAGCCAATTGTCTGCCCCACATCGTCAGGATGCAGTCGGATTTGTAATCGATACGTTCCGAATTGACGATCCCATGCCTTGTCACCTATGTATGGCGCAAATTCCCAGCTTGCAGGAACATCCATATATCCGGTGTTTGCCTCCGGCCAGCTTTGCTTCGGGTCGACCAGCCTATCGGGAGCGAAGCTCCAATCCCCAGACAACACATAAGAACGGTTCGCACCTGACAATGAAAATCCACTGAAGTCCACCTCTCCCTTGTTCACGCGCGGAATTGACTCCTCCTGGGAACATCCCGTGAGCATAATAACCCATACAAACATGATCACGACCAAGGTTCTCAACAATGTCCTCAACAATGTCCTCCTTCAATTAACAAGCATGGTTGAAAATTTACAGCTGTTTACTATATTACATGATACAATAACTTTGCATAGATTAAAAAGGAGAGCTGCATCCAGAAGGATCAAGCGCAAATGAGCCATGATAAATCACACTATTAAAGTCCTGCTTGCCGAGGATCATTCACTGGTTCGCAGCAGCCTGCAGGAAATCCTGCAATCGAATTCGAAGTATGAGATTATAGCCTCTGTTGCGAGCAGTGAAGAGGCTCTGAGTGCTCTCCAGAACAGCATTATTGTGCCGGAGCTTTGTATTCTGGATATTCAAATGCCTGATATGGATGGAATTGAATGCACCAAAGCGATCAGAGAACTATATCCTCAAATGAAAATTATTTTGCTGACTGCTTTTGATCACGATACTTATATGGAGGAGGGTGCCATTGCCAGGATCAATGGGTATCTGCTCAAGGATATGAATGTCGAGTCCTTTTATCGATCGGTTGACATGGTCATGGAGGGCCAGTTTGTGGCACCGCTCAAGCTGATCAACAACATATCCAGCAGACTCACCCAGCTTAGAGAACTTGAAAAAAACACAACCATCAACGATCTGAGCAAGTTGTTATCCAAGCATAGCTCTTCACTCGATGACAAAGAGCTGGAAATAGTCAGGCTGATTTGGCAAGGCTGGAGTAACCGGATGATCGCTGAGGATCTGTATATTACCGAAGGCACTGTCAAAAATTATGTATCGCGCATGTACCGTAAGCTAAGCATCAACACACGTTCAGAGCTTTTACAAATATTAGCTGTAAAGCAGGAATAATCGCACTTGTAGATTTGGAACAAGCTGTAATCAGAATGTAATCCAAATTTAACAATCATACCCATATATCGACAGCTACTGCAGAACCTCCCTGCTATAGTAGTAGTAGGCTTAGCTCAGCTAAGCACAATTGGAGGGATACATATGAGTGAAGTTGAAAACGAAGCGATTGTGGTTGACGAAGAGGCAACAGCTGCAGAGGCATCGGAGGAAGCAGTAGGCGAAGCCGAGGTTGAGGCAGAGGACGTCCAGGCTGAAGCTGAAGAGGAAGAGGCCGTTGAGGAGGAAGAATCAGACGACGAGGAGTCTGAGGAAGCGGATGGGGAAATTTCCGATTCAGCGGAAGAAGCTGACGATATCGTCACCGAGCCTGTGGAGTAGCACTTATGTATTATTTTTACGCGAAGAGTCCGACCCGTCGGACTCTTTTTTTGCAACCGCTTCCTACAATTGAATTGGCTGGCTAAGATATGCGCTGAGTCAGCTTCTATATGAGCCTGATTATTTTATGCTCAGCACTTTTCAATCGACAAAAAACCAACAAAGAAGCGAAGGATACGACAATCCTTTTCCGCTTCTTTGTGGTTTCTCATTGATCTAAATCGAGTTTGTAGTTGTCAGGATCCCCTTAAGGTACAAATTGCACAACTATTTTATCAGCCGCAACGTTCATTTCCTGCATAACCTTATCAATAATGCTGACTGCCTGGCTTTTTTCCAACTTATTGCTTTGAACAGTGACCCTCCATTTACTGGCTTCCTCCGTAATCACGGCTTGCGGGAATTCCTTCATTAATGTATCTTCCAGGTTGGTCACCTTGGCCTCTTGATCTTGGAGCTTTCTCAGCTCTGCTTCTGCATTCGCTGCGGCTGTGGCGGTCTGCTTCGGATCAGCCAGAATCGTCATCCATTTCTCGGTCAGCTTGGCAAGCTCCTCATTACGTTTCAGCCCAAGACCTGCAAAATAGTCGCTGCCTGACTTGACCTGTGTCATGACCTGCTGCAGCACTTTAGCATCCTCTGCACTCACCGCTTCGTTTGCTTTGACAGTAGGCTGTGCAGTAGCTGCACTGGCTTGGGTTGTACTTTTTGGATCTTTGGCTGCTGCTCCGCTGCTTGCTTTAGGATCGGCAGCAGCTGGCGTCGTTGCTTTGGTTGTTGGCGCAGCTGGAGTTGCTGAATTCGCTGTAGGTGCGGCTGGGGTTGCTGGATTGACCGTAGCGTTCGTCCCAGCACTTGGAGCTGTATCCGTTTTGGCAGCTGCCTGAGGCGTAGTTTTGGATTCAACCGGCTTGACGTTCAGATCATTGGTGTTGATGACGATTTCCTTGGCGGAAAGTCCAGTTGTGCTGTCAGTTCCTTTGGCTGTACCATTTGTTGGAGTACCCGTTGTTGCTGCACCTGTTGATGTAAACTCAAGCTTGCTGACGTCTTCTGTAAACAAATAATAAGCAGATAACACGACCATCAGACTGAGCATGGATACCAACCAAATTGTTTGTCTTTTTGAGTTCATTGTTTTGCCTCCTAAAAGTTTTTGCGCCAGCAAAAACTGGCTTCGTAAGCTTTACTGAGTTTTCGTAGAAAACCTGACGTCTATTGTTTACGGGGGAGTATGGAAATACGGTTGGCAGGAACGTCCAGCCCTCTCTCCACAGCCTCGGTCATCATTTTTTTGACGGTCAGATTTTCGGCTCCCTTGGCCACAACGACAACGCCTCTGATTTTGGGCTTGATCGTTTTGGTCACAAGCGGCTGTTTCCCCCCTGAAACCTCGTAGATGACCACTTCCCCACTTCGTGTGACATCACTGATATGGCGGGTTGCACCATGCTGATCCTTCTCATTTGTTACCTGCTGGGTATCCTTCGTATTGCGCTCGACAGCAATTTCCTCGGTAGAATCAATCGTTACCAATACCTCCACCTCACCCACACCGACAATTTTGCTCAACAACTCCTTCAGCTGTGATTGGTAGGCTTCCTCATATTCACGAAAGGTGCTCCGTTCCTTGCTTGAGGAACCAAATACAGGCTTGGCTGTCTCTGTAGGAGAAGCTCGGCCTTCCCCGATAGGATCCACATCCTTGACATGAATAAAAGAATTAAGCACCATACACGCCGCTCCCACCAGCCCAAGCAGCAGCAGCCAGCGAAATGTCTGTATTCGTTTGGTTCCATTCGGCCCACCACCGAGCCATTTCTCGATCCATTTCATCAGACTTCCCATCGGTTCCACCTCCTCCTGCACCCTTCCCTGATTGAATGAATGCCCGCCGTTCTGATTAACCTGATCAGCTAAAGCTTTTCCCCTGTAACCTCTACATCTATACGGTCCTCCTGAACCTGCCACGTCTTGCTGAGCAGCATGCGGATTTGTGATTGCTGCTGCTCAAAGCCGGTACTTGGCTTCGGCTTCTGTTTATTCCCTGTAGAGCCGTTAGCTTTTACTGCTTTACTATCTGTCTGCCTGTTGTCTCCTCCTCCCAATGAGATACTATCGATCTGACCACTGCTCGCTTCTATCGAAATATCTACGGGCTTAACAGGTTCTACCTGAAAGGTGTTAACCGTCTGCGTCTGCATCTTGGATGGGACCGAAGCCGGTCGATAAGCGACTTGTAAACGGATGCTGCGGATTTGCATCTGTCCGTTTGCATCCTTACCGGTTTCCAGCTTCAAATCCCCTACCTTAAAATCCGGCGTTTGTTCAATATTTTGTTTCATTAAAGTAATGATTTGCTGCTGCATCAGCTTCTGGGAGCGCTCCTCCTGCTGCATTTTCAGTGTTTCCGCCTGCTGTTGAATACTTCCGAGTGTCTGCATGCTGCCGGCCGACCCTTGTGTCTGTAACTGCTGCAATGTTTGTCCCGGACCTCCTGCTTGCGACGCTGGCGATGAAGCCTGGAAAACTGGCAAGGCCGCTCCCGATGCCGAATTGTCTTGAAAAAGCGATTGTGCATGGCTCAGCATGAGATCAACGGAGGTCGACTTTTGAAACAAGGAAAAAAGCGGTTGAAGCAGGGTGAGCAAAATAAAAAGGCTGATGACTGTTTTCACATAACGCTGCATCGTCTGATTCGGCAGCAGGATGTCCACAAAAGTCGCGAGCAGGATCACCATAATGATCGATTTCAACCAATCGGAAAGCCAGCCCATCCTATTCCCTCCTCTGTCATCCCTATCTGCGTGCGACGATCATCGCATCATCACAGAAAGATTGCCTGCTGCTATAAGCATCGTAATTGCCAGAAAAAACATCAATCCAACCACGGCCAAGGCGGCAAAAACATAAATCAGGCTTTTTCCTATCGTATCCAGACAAGCAATGATAGGACTATCCCCAAGCGGCTGCATGACGGCTGCTGACAGGTTGTATATCAAGGCTAACGCCATTATTTTCAATGCAGGAAAAGCACACAAAATGAGCAGGATAACCAGTCCGACAAGTCCCACAGCATTCTTAACCAGTAGTGAAGCGCCTATTACCGTCTCCGAGGCGTCCGAGAACATTTTACCTACGACAGGTACGAAGTTCCCGGCAATATATTTGGCTGTGCGGATTGTGACTCCGTCCACGATGGCGCTGCCTGCCCCACGAACTGAAATGACTCCGAGAAATACGGTAATAAAGACTCCAAGACACCCCACACTTATCATTCTGAGCAGGTTAGCCAGCTGGGTTACCTTGTATTTGTCAGACAAGGAGCTAACAATATGCAGCACGGCTGAAAAGAACAGCAGCGGGAATACAATCAGATAAATGCCCGTCCCAACTGCGTGGATCATAAATACGATTAACGGGTGCAGGACAGAAACGGAAACCATATTGCCCATCGAAGCCAGCAGTGTTAGCAGAAGCGGGACTATCGCGATCATAAAATGGATCATCTCGCTGATTGCCGCATTCGCATAACCGATGGCAACCGTGAAGCTGTTAACAGCCATGATCATCAACACCATAAAAACGATCGCGTACGCCACTTTACTGACGTTGTTTTTTTCAAAGGAGCTCTGCAGTGTCTCGAGCAGCATACTGAATATGGATAACACGACGATGGACGCCAGCAGCTTGCCATTATATACGAGCTCATGGAAGAAATAACGAAAAATACCGGATAAGATCGTACTCATCTGAAAATCCTTGGCCCCGGTCAACAGCTCGTTAAAGGTCGGTGTCTTGCTTTCCGGAAAGTAACCTCCATACGTTTGCATCAGCTTGGTCCAATACTGCTCAACGGGATCGGTTTGCAGCCGTTCGGCCTCTTCCTTGATGATTTGCTCGACCGGACCAGCAGCTTCAACTTGATCTGTACCTGCTGTCACATTCGTAAATCCAATGCCACCCAGCCCCCCTATGAACAGGTACAGGAAGCATACCAGCAGCAGCCAACCCCGTTTGATCCCCAATTTGTTTCTGTCTCCATAAAGGGTAGCTGTAAGCGGTGTGGAGGTATATCGTTTCCAAGTCTTGTAGGGCATCATTAGCTTCATCTCCTGGAACCATGCGACTTTAAGTTAGGCTGGAAGCAGCTTCACGACCGTTTCTATAATGACGGATACGATGGGAATCGCCATCACCATAATTAATACTTTGCCGGATAGCTCGATCTTGGAGGCAATCGATTCCTGACCCGCGTCTCTAACAATCTGGGCACCAAATTCGGCAATGTAGGCAATTCCTACAATTTTGAGAATAGTTTTAAGGAAAATCATATCTATGCTGGCTTTAGTCGCTAAATCCTCCAGTACCTGAATGACCGTTGATATTTTGCCGATAAGAAACAAAAAGATGGTGATGCCCGTAAACGCGACGATCAGAAAAGCAAACATCGGCTTTTGCTCCTTGATGATCAGAACGAGAACGGTGGCGAACAGGCTCAGGCCCACTATTTGTATGATCTCCAAGACGATTCACCTACTGGAATAAGAAAATAGTTTTGATTTCCTTGAACAGGCTGTCCAGCATTCTGACAACCATAAACAGCACGACAACAAATCCGATTAATGTTACCCAATGCGCCATATCTTCTTTGCCCATTTGCTTCAGTACGGTGTGAATCATCGCGATAATAATTCCGATTCCGGCTATCTGAAATATCGCACTCACGTCAACGTTCATTCACGGCACCTCACCTCTAACCTGTAAACCCTTGATCCCATCCCTCTAATACATCAATATGACGACCAGCGCTCCCATCAGCAGCCCAAGGCTGCGCCACATTCCTTCATACCTTTTGCGTTCCTCCACTGCCGTTTCGAGTTCACCCTGCAGCTGTTGAACCGCCAGTCGGATATGCTTGACCTGATCGGCGCTGTCCGATAGTCCTAGTGTGCTCCCCAGCTGACTGAGAATTTCCTGTTCACCCGTTTTTAACACCGTATATTGCCAATGTTCAGCTATCGCTTGCTGCCATATGTGCTGTACTGTCCGACCTGCAGCTACTTTCAATTGTTCTGCGGTATAGCGGAACAGATGACTGACTGGTTGCGGGCAGGCGTTTGCGACCTGCAGCAGTGCTTGAGGTAGCGGGGTCAAGCCATAGGTCATTTCTGTTTCCAACCGCTGCAAGGATCGGATCAGATCGGAAATTTGCCTGGGTCTTCGCGAAAATCGTTGTGCCTGATAAAAACCGAATAACGTTGCCGACAGCATAATCATCATGGCTCCCAGCAGCTTCAGCATAAGGTGATCCCTGACGGTTGACCTGAGCGTGTGGTCATTGTTCGTTCCTGATCAACAGCGACTGTGAGAGCATGACTGCCTTTGGTGGAAGTATTCAATCTTCGCCCTTGACCATCGTAGATACCTTCCAGTGCTCCTACACTCGATTGATTGCTCAGCACAACGATCCTCTTAAAAACCTGATCATGGAGCAATTCCTTTAATACGGGCCTTCTTGAAATATCGTCATAATTCAAACCATGTGCGGTGGCCATCACGGCGATACCGGCATGAATCGCTTCATGGATAGCTGCTGCATCTTCAGGTCTGCCAATCTCGTCCACTATCAGCAGTTCTGGAGACATGGATCGAATCATCATCATCATCCCTTCTGCCTTTGGGCAGCCATCCAGCACATCCGTACGCGGACCCAGTTCAAAGCGCGGCACTCCACGGACGCATGCGGCGATCTCAGATCGCTCGTCCACGATTCCTACCTTGTATCCCCGTCGAAGTGCCGAGCCGCTGCCAGTAACGGGACCCCTGCTGATAATCCTTGCCAAATCACGAATCAGGGTCGTTTTCCCCTGCTGAGGCGGGGATACGATCAAGGTATGAAGAATAGAGCCTTGTCCTGTTGAATCGGTCACATAAGGTAAAATTTGATCGCCGCAGCCCTTATGCTCCTTGGCAACCCGGATATTGAAAGAGCTGATGTCCTTCAGCAGCCTGACCTTGCCCTGCTCCAGCACTGTCCGCCCAGCCAACCCGATGCGGTGCCCACCCGCAACCGTAATAAAGCCTCTTCGCAGCTCCTCCTCAAAGGTATACAGCGAATGCTGCGTCAACATCTCCAGCAGCGCGGCGCAATCCTCTCGATTCGGCCTATAAGCCTCAGCTGGATCGTTAGTTAGTCCGCCTGTCTGTGAAACAAAGCTGTATTGCCTTCCCCAGCCAATCTCAAGAGGGCGCTGCTCGCGAACCCGAATTTCTTGCAAATCCTGTACAATTTGAGAGGGTAGCGCTGCTAGTCTTTGACGTAATGAAACTGAAAATAGCTGAAGTAGTGACTGCATCCACCCATCCCCTTCATTTAAAATGCAGTGAACCCACACTGCTGTTCGGTCAGATTATTCTTCCGTTCACTAAATTATGTGTATGCTTGGCCCACTCAAATATGACCAGTTATTTTCTCAAAATCCCGATAAAGATGCAGCTGACACCAACAAGCACCCAGAGCATTTTGCCTACTGACAGCTTATCCGCAAGCCCTACTAGCCCTAGAGTGGTAGTCGTCAGCAGCACGAAGGGTCCTACCATAGCCAGTCCGGTGTTAACCATCAAAGCTTTTTCAATCTGGTTATAACGGAGCATCAGAAGTGCGGCAATGATCTCGATACTACCTGACATCAAACGAAGTGCGGCCATACTTAATACAATTTTATTAATCAGCTTTCCCCTCTCCTTTCTTAGTGTGTTCAGATCATAAGGGGACATTTGGAACAATTGCATCTTGCTGTAAGGGAACTCTTCTATTTCAGCCTCTCATTCAACTCTATGCGGACATGTCTGCTTTTAGGCATAATGGGCACATCACTACCTCCTGATGCATATGATGACGAAGTAATCAATCCAAGTAACAGCGAGGCGATAAAACATGGAAGCAACGACACAGGTAAAATGGCATCCACTGCTCAGCGATCCGTCAGGTAAACGGACTGACAAACCAAGAATGCTCGGTAAAACCATGGTGATCGATAAAGGCCTGGGAATTCATGCGCTTGACGATTTGCTGCAAACGGCGGGTTCTTATGTCGATATGCTCAAAATCGGATTTGGCACATCACCGCTGTATGAAACGGACATATTGAAGCGCAAAATCGAGATGGCCAAAAAGCACAATATTATCGTGTACCCTGGTGGTACGTTTTTGGAGGTTGCTATTCAGCAGGACGCGGTAGATGAGTTTTTCGATATGATCTCGATTATGGGCTTTAACGGTGTTGAAATTTCCGATGGCACGATTGAGCTGGACAGGAATCTGCGCAGTCAGCTTATTACTCGCGCTGCAGAGGAAGGGTTCACAGTGATTACCGAATACGGCAAAAAACTGTGGGGCTCCTCTATCGAAATTGATGCATTGATTGAAACGGTTACTATAGATGCTGAGCTGGGTGCCAGCCTGATTACGATCGAGGGTCGGGAGTCAGGTAAAGGCGTCGGCATTTATGATGAGCATGGTGAGTGTAAGGAGCAGG
Source organism: Paenibacillus sp. FSL H7-0331 (assembly GCF_001956045.1). The sequence continues at coordinate 335,742 of NZ_MRTH01000001.1, forward strand.
ACATCGTCAAGGTGCTGGAACGTGTGCCTTCCAAGCATCTGCTGCTGTGGGAAGCTCCTCAGAAGGAGCAGCAGGTCCATCTATTAAATCTTCTTGGAAGCGATATTCATTTGGGCAATGTAGCCCCACAGGATTTGATTTCTCTGGAGGCGCTGCGTAGAGGATTGCGTTCGGATACGATGCATTTTGGTCTGGAGGCACCTTGTGCCTACGTCGGAGATTGGGTTATATAAGGAAGCTTACGAGGTCAGTTTTGCTTAGGCAAAACCGTAGTATCGCTTACGAAGCCAGTTTTGCTTAAGCAAAACTTTAGGAGGATAGCATCAATGGATATTACCGTCATTCCCAGTGTCAACGAGGCGCGTTCGGATGACCTAGTGAACAAAACCGTTATTGTCATTGATGTGCTGCGAGCTACCAGTACCATGCTGACAGCCTTGGCTCATGGGTGCGATGCAATTTATCCGGTCGAAACGGTTCTGCAAGCCAAGCACCTTCTATTAGAACAACAGGACTGGCTAACCGGTGGGGAACGCTACTGTAAAAAAATCCCGGGTTTTGATCTTGGCAACTCCCCATTTGAGTATATGGATGACAAAGTTGCTGGTAAAACGATTATTCTTACGACCGCCAACGGTACACGTGCTATCCAGAAAGCTAACAGATCCGGTACCGTACTTATCGCTTCACTGCTTAACGGCAGAGCCTGCGCCATAGAAGCGGCAGCCTTAAATAAAGATATCGTCATCTTGTGCTCGGGTACGCAAGACATATTTGCATTCGAGGACGGCATCTGTGCGGGTCAACTTATCGAGGAATTACAAGGACTGTCAGGGCAAGGCAAGCCTGTGAATGTTGATGATCTGGGCTTATGTCAGCTGCACGCATTCCGGCAAGTACAATCCGCCATGACAGAAGCTTTGTTAAAAAGCAGTAACGGTAAACGGCTGGATAAGCTTGGTTTCCGCGAGGATGTCATCTACTGCTCACGAATGAATCTCATCCCTCTCGTCCCTATCATGCAGGGTGGGCGTTTGACCTTATTGCCGGTTAAACAGCTGCATTAAACCTTTAATGAAATGAACATGAAATAGCTGCCTGTCTCATACAGTAAAAGTGAAATCCATGAGACAAGGAGTTCTTGCTATGAATGGGGATATATTACTGGTTGCGCTTATTATAATCGGCCTAATTGGACGCTCGAACATCATCACTACAGCAGCCTGCGTGCTATTGATTATCAAGCTGGTCAGCCTGGATCGTTATTTACCGACCATTGAACGCAGAGGATTGGAGCTGGGGCTGTTATTTTTAACCATGGGCGTGCTGGTTCCGTTTGCCAGTGAGAAAATATCACTCAAAGACGTAGCCAGTATGTTTACGACATGGCCAGGTATACTGGCGCTGCTGGGCGGGGCCATCGCTACCTATATGAACGGAAAAGGATTAAGCTTATTAAAAATAGACCCACAATTAATTGTGGGTCTTGTCATCGGTTCGATTTTCGGTATTATTTTTTTGCGCGGCATTCCTGTCGGGCCCTTAATGGCTGCTGGAATTACAGCTTTTTTGTTAAAGGTATTCACCTTTTTATTCGATAAGCTAAGATAAGAGGAAGATCATAATTAACGTCTGTCGGAAGGTCCTCCGACAAATGCCTGCTGCTCAGTGTCCAAGCCATAAGCAGTATGCAGCGCCTGAATCACTTCCGGCAAACGACTGTTGTCAATCACGCATGAGGTTTTAATTTCAGACGTACTGACCATATTGATGCTTAGACCCAGATCCGAAATGACCTCGAACATTTTGGCAGCTACACCTGGCGTACTGACCATGCCGGCACCAACGATGGATACCTTCACCAGATTTTCCTGGGATGAGACTTCATGGAAGTTCACAGTGCTGCGAATGTCTTCAATGACTTTGACAGCTTTGTCCTTATCGGAAAGCGCTACGGTAAATGAGAAGTCAGCAACACCATTCAGAACACCACTTTGTACAATAATATCCACGTCAATCTGCTCTTTAGCCAGTGCAGTAAATACTTTGGCCAATTGACCCGGTTTATCTTCCACACCAAGAATACTGATTCTTGCTACATTCTTATCGCTTGCGATTCCGCGTACTACGATACCTTGCTCCATTGCTGCTTCCTCCTTGACTTGGGTACCTTCATTATGGTTAAAGCTGGATCTGACGACCAGCGGCACATTGTAATTTTTGGCGTATTCCACAGCACGCGGATGCAGTACAGCAGCACCCAGATTGGCGAGCTCCAGCATTTCATCATACGTAATTTCCGGAAGCTTGCGAGCACATTTGACCACACGTGGATCAGTGGAATAAATTCCATCCACATCGGTGAAAATCTCACATACGTCAGCTTTAATCGCAGCAGCCAACGCTACAGCTGTCGTATCGGAGCCACCACGTCCCAAAGTTGTAATCTCGCCTTCCTGCGTCATACCTTGGAAGCCCGCAACAATGACTACATTCCCCTGCTCCAGTGCTTTAAATATACGTTCCGGTTGAATATCCGAAATTCTCGCTTTTCCATGAACAGGCTCTGTGTACATCCCAGCCTGCCAGCCCGTATATGATATTGCCGGTTGACCCATGCTCTGAATCGTAATCGACAATAATGCTACCGATACCTGCTCACCCGTGCTCAGCAGCATATCCATTTCTCTGGCCGGAGGTGTCGACGAGCTGATTTGCTTCGTCAAGTCAATCAAATCATCTGTCGTATCTCCCATTGCTGAAACAACGACCACACATTGATGACCTTCGCGCTGTCTCTCTACGATACGACCCGCTACGCGCTTCATCCGTTCTGCGTCACCAACCGAACTTCCACCGAATTTCATTACTATAAGAGACAAACTGTTCACTCCCTAACCGAAACTTTTACATCACAATGTATTATTATAGCATATCAGCAGTAAAGGATGAAGCACAAAAATGCTCCTCTCCCTGCGGTGTATATTTGAACATGCAGCGATGACGGAGCTGTCTTGGGCCGCTTCCACACTTTCCTACCTGAAAGCGGGAAATCGCCCATCAAACTTTTTGGTAAGAGGACACCGGAATCCATCCTGCATCAGGCAGCAGATCTCTGCGAGTCAGCTTTGTTCCGGTTATCAGCTGCATATACGAGGCTATCGTTCCATCGTGAGAAACGATGTAAAGTGTATCCTTCTCCAGTTTTCTACACCAGTTTATAAATTGCTCGGCCCATTTCTCAAACAGCAGATTAGGCAGTGTATTGATGCCTTGCAGCCACATATAGGGCGGTACATCCTGAGGCAGCGAAAAGTCACTATAGCAATTGGATAAGCAGGAAGGCTCCAGCATTTCATCGCAAGGCAAGGTTTGGAAATCAAAGCGCTGCGGAAATTGTCGAGGACCCGCAGCCGGATGAACATAACGAAGCGCGTGCGAACCTTTACACCAAAGCTGCGCGGTTTGCAGCGTGCGTCTTGTTGGGCTCGCTATGACGGCATGGCGTTCTGTCAGAGGCATGATCGTTCTCAGGCGCTCAGCCTGATGCTTACCGTAATCTGTTAGTCCGGGATTCTCCATTTTGTAGCTTTCTGGTATTTGCTGTGTGTGCTCGCCTTGACCATGACATACAAAAACGATCTCCATCCGGGATCACCCTCTCTGGTTGTTATCTTATTTTATGCAGGCTCAGCCTGCCTCATATCCATGATTCGACGGAATCTTGATGCTTAGGCTCCAATCTTTTTGCATGCATCCAGCTATTTACTATATACCCAGGTCCCTATGCTGCAGAATCGCTACGAATGACAAAAAAACCTCCTCTCAAGGAAGGTTCTGCAGCCATTCAATTCAACATCATCGACATGTAGTTGTATGACTGTAACTTGGGCAAGTCTGGAAGTGCCGTGAATAAGTCCCGCTGTGCGGCCAAATATCCCTCCGATCGCTGTTGTTTCCGTATTTTTATTCATTTTATAAGTTATTTTGCGGTAAAAGTACGGAAACAAAGGCGAACGCTAACGCTTCTCCAGGATCATTTGGCCGCTCCGCTCTTTATTCACCGCACTTCTAAACAGCCGCCATTTTCCACTTACCGCTCTTGTAACGGAAGTAAATAATGGCAGTTCGGACAACCTGATCGACCGCAATCGATAAATAGGCACCGATAATCCCCCAGTGAAAAACGAGCACAAACAACAGGCTGAGCATACCCCGAAATATAAACACACCAACAAAAGTCGAAATCAAGGGAAACCGGGTATCGCCAGCCCCGCGGAGCGCGCCTGCCAGGATGAACTGCGACGCCTGAAAGGTTTGGATCAGCCCAATAATACGTAGTGCACTCGCCCCCGCGCTAATAACAGCCGCATCATGGGTGTACAGCATCATAATGTAAGGTGCGAACACAATAAACACGACGCCCATAATACCGGCAAAAATGCGTCCGAACCTGCTGGTCTCCCAGCCGAATTTTTCCGCAAGCTCGGGCTTTCCCGCTCCCAACCCTTGACCCACCAACGTGCTGGCCGCAAGCGAAAAAGCCATCCCCGGCATAAAGGTAAGCCCCATTATGTTGAAGCAAATCGTATGCGCCGCGAACACTGCCGTACCCAAACCGCTCAGTACCAAAGTAAATACAAGCTGCCCTGCTCGGAGAGCAAGCTGCTCCCCCGCTGATGGCAGGCCGATTTTGACAATTCTACGGATCATCGGGTAATCGACAACCATCAGCTTCCTCCAGGAAAGCTTAATAATTGACCCTTTTCCAAATAACACGAAGACTACCCACAAGGTAGAAATAGCCCGCGCTACCACCGTAGCCACAGCAGCACCGATCAGTCCCATGCCCGGAATGGAGCCAATTCCATAGATAAGCGGATATCCAAGAATGACAACGAGAATATTCGACAATACATTGATTTTCATTGGGGTTCTGGTGTCCCCGGCTCCGCGTAAAATGGCTGACAGGCTTGTCGAAATGACCGTAAAGCTGAGCGACACAAACATCATTTTCGCATAGCTCAGTCCCTCGGCAAGAACATCGCTGGTCGCACCGAGCAGCACGAGAATATTTTCGGCGTATATGTAGCTAAGCGAGATGACCACAACACTCAGCAGTAAGCTGAGCATAAACGTCTGCTGAGCCGTTAGTGTAGCCTCTTCCACATTACCTGCTCCCATAGCTCTTGCAATAATCGCAGTCGTACCTATGTTCAATGCCATAAAGATCGCCAATGCAAAAAACACAGGTTGATTCGTCAAGCCAACCGCCGTGACTGCCTCCGCACCCACATGCCCGACCATGATCATCACAATCATTTGAAGCAGATTCATCATCATGTTTTCAACGAGTGAAGGTCCCGCCAGCTGCAAAATCACTTTACGGATTTCCTTCTTCCCGCCTGTCTCCAGCTTTAACAGCACTTGTGGATCGAGCAAACGTTTGTACTTGCGTGGCTCAGGCGGCGTCGCTGAAACGCTCTCATTATCGATTTGCTGCGGCAAACGTGTTCCTTCTTTCATTTTCCGTCATCAGGCATTATACAGCTTATGCTTCATCTCTTATTCAAACGACGAACTCTTTGCAGCATGGCAAATCCGATCAATCCGCCGATTATATTCAACAAAATATCATCAACATCAAAGCTGCCAACATGGAATAACCACTGGATCGATTCGACAGCCAGCAGCGCCAGAAAAAACCGGGTAATGATTTGTAGGTAGCTCCGAACGCCCGGGAAAACCAGTGGCACCAAAAAACCAAACGGAACAAAAGCTGCCACATTTCCAAACAGGTTAATAACCCACGTATCCAAATTGTAATGATGAAATCCTGTAATATAATTGGAAATCGTTTTAAAAGGAACCAGGTTCATCATTCTTTCCGTTCTGGCAGCTCTGGAGAATCCGAAAAACAATAAATAACACATAAATAGACCATATCCTGTAAAAATAAAGATTGCCAAACTCCTGTACAGCTTGTTTTTAAACCTTAGTGATGTCAATCTGTCCCGCATCCTTTATTATTCAATCAGCAGAGCATGCCCTTAATAGACTGGACTAGTACGCGCATCTTATGCTTTTTCTTCCAATAACTTCTCAAAAACAGCGGCCAGCTCCAGTGATTTCAGGGGGTCGCCAACCTGATCCTCCACACACCACCAGGCAGAAAGTACCGTATGGCAGTAGCCCCAAGTCATTACTCTTACTGGATCTAATGTCAACTCTGTACTAAACAGCTCAATTCTTCGTCTCATGATGTCGATTGGGTGCTTCTCTGGCAAGTTGTTCATTAAAAAAGAAATGACGCCATATTCAAGCTCGCCAATCAGACCCTTAGGGTCGATAGCGATATAAGGCTCACGTTCGGCTGACAGCAGATTCTCATGGTGAAGATCACCATGCAGCAGCTGTGGATTTCTCCAAGTCTTGTGAAGCTTCGCAAACCATTCCTCCGCTTTACGCACCATGCGTTCCGGCAAGGGTCCTGTGGAGCCATGGTAACGGGTACGGAGCTTGTCGAAGCCTTTGGCCCAATCTGCTGTCGATGGAAACAAAGGGCGCAGCGGCGGGGGTACTTGCAGCTTCCTCATTACGGCTGAGGCCAGTCGTACCGCCTCATCATCATCTACGACTGTTTTCAGGGTGTGCCCTGGGGTGGCTTTTTCCAGAATCAAAATACCTTTATCGGTATCCGCATCCCAGAGTCTGGCACAACCATTCCCCTTGTACATGCGCAGTGCTTCCGCTTCCGTGATTAATTCCTTGTTGGGAACTCCCAGCTTGAGTACAGCTTCCGTACCATTGTGAAAAAGCACAGGCGCAACAAAGTTGAAAGAAAGCGGATAAGCCGCCTGTACTTGAAAAGACCATCGGTTCTCGCAGTATTGGATAAGCTCTTCAAAATGCTCCAGCCACAAAGTGCCTTTTTCCTGATGTACGCCCATTATGGTATGAATAAATTTCTCGGGTAGCTGAATCAATCTGTTCATCCCCTTTATTTGGCGTGAAATTCACATATCGATTAACGGTTCAGATCAAAAAGCCTCTTGACCGCTAACGGAAACGAGGCCTTCTTGTCTAGTCACTTACATACTATGATTGCTTCTTTCTAATTATAAACGCTTATCTAACTGCGCAAGACAAGCTCTCAAACCATCCTCCGGTGTCCCTGTAGGAATAAACTCCAGTCCCACATAGCCGGTATATCCAAGCTCTCGCAGCTTGTTCATAACAAAAGGATAGGCAATTTCTCCTGTTCCCAGCTCATGCCTCCCGGGATGATCAGCGACGTGAATATATCCGATCTGCCCGATATTGGCGCTAATTGTTGGCGTCAGATCACCCTCGGTAATTTGCTGGTGATACACATCGTAAAGCAGCTTTACGTTAGGGCTGCCAACCTCGGCAATGATAGCCAACGCTTCTGCAGAGGTTTCAAGAAAATATCCCGGATGATTGACCTTCGTATTCAGCGGCTCCAGAACCAGAATAACGCCTGCCGCTTCCAGCAAGGGAACACAAGCCTTTAATCCGTCGATGATACTTTGGTGCTGTTCTGCTCGTGAAACCCCATCAAGCGTATTCCCCGTTACTGCAATCAAATACTTGCAGTTCAACCGCTTGGCAATCACCAATGTTTCCTCCAGCCCTATTACAAATGAATCGCGAAGCGCTGGATCAAGCAGTGAAATTGACTTGGTACAAAAGGAACCTACATGCAGGTCCAGCTCCTGAACCAACTTCTCCATCAAATCGATATCCCGATTTCCCCAGCCCCAAAATTCAAAAGCCGTAAAACCAAGCTCCTTGACTGTTCGCAAAATCTTGTCCAGATCATAACCGCTGTTCCTGAACACAGCATCAATTGATGGCGAGTAGATCATTGTGTACCTCCTGATTTTGTAAGCCTTTTCTCGTTTTCGCATAAAGGTTTCAAGGTTACTTGCGCAAGCTTTTATTTCGATCCGATTTGAATCTCAAAGTCGCCGCGAATGGCATACAGCTCTCCCGAAGTTACCTCCACTTCAATATGCGTCCGAATTCCATGCAGCGCCGATGGGAGCCTGCCTGATTTCCATACTGGACTATACGCAGTAGTGTCACCACAGAACGGTACACAATCGTCAAAGGCGAAGCCATCATGCGGCTTGCCCTGCGCTTCGGACAACTGCACCCTGATCCTTCCATACGGTGCACGGACATTAAGATTCAGACCATTCCCGCCAAAATCAACGCAGCGTGTCATGACCCTGCCTATCATGGCATGGCTTTCCATATAAAAAAAACCGTCCTTGCGCAGCTCATGCAGCAGCAGGGCCGCATCGTCGAGATTTTGATCCTGAAAATGCTCCGCCTTTGACCCACCCGAATAAAAACGCAGATGACCATCTGGAGCTTGCAGCATCGTACTCGTATATATACTGCCGCCGCCGTGCTCACCGCGCTCATTTCGTGGGATAAAGGGTTCATGTAGCGCACGAAAAAAATGCCGGCCGTCCATGCTGTACGCCAGCGAGCAATCAATCGGACCAAAATCCTTGTGGTACTCGATTTCTCCCGGATTCGTATGAAACATCCAGAGTAGCCCCATAAACAAATGCTCGTATTTATAAACGGGCATTCCATAGAACTGGACCAATGGAGGATCATGCGGCTCGGGATGAATCACAATTTCCGGTTGAGTAAAAGTGCGAAAATCCATGGTTTCAAACAGCGCAATACGTCTGTCTCCGTTATGAACACGGCGGGAAAGCACATAAGTACCTTTAACATCATTATAGAAGCACGTGATCGGTGAATCAAGCGTTACCTCGTCAAGAGGAATAGCCTCCACCTTCCAATGGATAGCATCAGGCGAAACAGCCAGAAACTGCTTGCGATGGCTGGCAAAAAAGTATTTCCACCGGCGCTCAGGATCACGCTCATGAAGATCATAAAATACTGGTGCACCATCACAGTGTTCATCAAGACCAAATACCTGATTAGCTGCATACCGCTTACCCGGAAATGATGCTTGGTCGCTTACGTCCTTTTTCACCCAGTGCACCCCGTCCGAACTCTCGGCATACAGCAGGATCTGATTGCGCAGAAAACGGTTTTTGTTAGCTCTTACGGGTTCAAAATCAACTGCACCGCAGTAAACTGCCTTCCACAGCTGCAAATCCGGCTCATAGACGACAAGTGGAAAGTTCCATGTGCCTTCCGTCAATCCATCGACCAGCGTCCCTTCCCGAATCCATTTGGGTTTGCCAACCTTGCGATCCATATTCGTAATACTGCTTAGCTGCCAATCGTCCAGGAACAAAATCGTTGTATGGGTGCCACTATTCGTTATGCTTGAATTCACAGGCTCCAGACTCATGCTTCATGACCGCTTTCCTGTACGAAGCTAACGCCCATCTTCGGCGATGCGTATTCAGTAAGTACCCTCACTTCATTGACAAGCAGCGGACGGTCTTCATAAGTTTCACACGTGCATATTCTCGGTTCTTGGGCAATAAGCTTTTGCGGCATATCCATCATCCTCTCCGAATTTAAATTCAGATCACAGCAAACCCATCCCTGCGATCACATTTATCATAACGAAGTGCACCCTAAAAAAAGATAGGTGTCAGTTAAGCTTTTATACGCCTTAGTTATCTTTTTTTCAGAAGCAGTCCCGTCTGACCATTCGGGGATATACAAATAAAAGCAAGGCCGAATTTCCCGACCTTGCCGCTTAATTTATTAATTGGGATAACCAAGTCTCCCACCACATAATTGGCCGAATTCGTTATGCCCTCATGTCCAGGGCAGTTCAATAAAATTCGTCTCGACTACAGGCAAGTCGGAAGCATCCGGAATGTAAAAGGTTTTAATCTCGCAGCGTCCGAACCTAGACTGCCATGAGCGTCCAAGCATCGGCAGCTCGATTGTCACATCCGTCTCCAAACCATGCGCTTCATAGCAGCGCAATATGTATCCATTACCTTCCTCTGCCCTTTTAAAAACAGTGGCTGCAATCTGGTCTGTAGACAAATGTATGCCACTCCACTTTTGTGGCAAAGACCCTTCATGATATGTTTCTACAATGTGAACCGGAGGGACATTCCACTCATAGGCTTTGCGGATAATACTCGCCTCCTGCCAAGTTCCGGCATGCAGCACCAGGGCATAGGCGAACTCCTGAACACCCTGATCCATATATTCGCATAGATCATCCCGCTTACCATAATGGTCGGCAAAAATTGCTCCGCGCACAATCGTCATACGCAGGTCGGCATTCTTTACATCAAAGCTGTATTTACTATCATTCAGCAGCGTTAACCCGTAGCTGCAGCCTGCTGCCGCAGTTTCCATAGGCGAATTCGTTGAAGCCGCTCTGCTGGATACAAGCCATCCGCTCACATCGACCCACTGCTGACCCGGCTCTTCCTCGCCATTTACCGGGCGCTCCAGATAGCCATAAGGAATTTCATACGTTGCTTTCGGTTCGTGAATACGGGTCGGGAAAGACAGCTTCAACAGCTTGTGCTTCTCCTGCCAGTCGAGCTTGGCTTTTACCTGGATATCCGGGCTATCCTTATATAACATGAAGTCCTGTCTAAGCGTGGAATTCCCGTACCGGCTTGTTACTCTTAATGTAGCCCGCAGCGGTCCCGATTCAACGACCTTCACCGTGGCATCGGTAAAACGCCCGATTTCATTGCGGAACTCCAGCTTGCCGTGCCCCCACGTATCGCAGTCATGCTCATCCATGACAAGAGGCACAGCCAAGCGGCCATCTACGATTTCGATTCTGGCTCTTTTATCAAACAAGCTTTTCACGTAACCGGTATGCGGATCGAATTCAAGACGCACCCATGCATTTTCGAGAAAAGCTTCCGCCCCCTGCGAAGAGACTAGTAGTGCATCCTTTGGCGTTTGCTCGTACGGGGTCTGAGATGCAGCGTTTCCGCTATTCGGATCTGTACCCACACCGGCTTCCGGATCGGTGACAGTAAACGTTTGATTGCGGAAAATCCAGTACACCCGGTAGCCGAAGGCCGGAATCACTCCCCTGAAGAGCGTGTCGTATTTATCTCCCCCGTTCGTTCGCGAGGCGCGTACATGCTGAATGACAACGGGATTCCCCTCTTCGTCGGTGATGCCCTTCATCTGTTGGGTAACGACCACCGGTGCCTCCACGTCCCAGGACAAGGGATTGAACACGACAACCGGAATCCCGCTGTCGTTTTGTTCCCACAAGGTGCGGTCTTTATTTTTATCCAGAAAGGTAATGCCCGGGCGCATCGTATTGATCGACCACGATATCCTTTGCAGGGCCGCATTGGACGAAATGGAAGCGATATGCTGCGCATAACCGTAAGCTTCTCGCGCATCGTCATAAGCTTCCTTGATGCTGCAGCCGCCCATAATGTCATGGAACTGATTAAACATCACACATTCCCAGGCTTTTTGAAATTGTGCGGAGTCATAATCGTGTCCGAGCAGACGGTACGCCAAGGCAGACAGCTTCTCCGCCGTCATCAGCCTGTGCTCTGTCTTACGATTGCTAGCCTTGGTCTCCGAATGGGTAGAGTAGCAGCCGCTGGCATGATGCTGCAGTTCACCCGTGACGACCGGCAAGATCGGACCATGCGCTTGCATGCGCTCAAAATAAGCGTCCGGTGAGCTGAGCAGGATCGCTTCGCCACCAGGCCTTTCCTTGACGGCGCGGATTTCATGCAAATTGGCAATAGTCGGTCCGCCTCCATGATTGCCAACCCCGTAGAAGCACATTTGGTCGGTCTGCTGCTGCTCGGCGATTTCCCGCACCTTCATGATTTTGGGCTCCGAGGTTTCAAATTGATGCGTATTGTAACCGCATGGAATCCGGTACGTCATGACTCTGCTGCCATCCATGCTTTCCCACCAATACAGATTGGCCGGAATGTGCTGCTCATGCTCCTCGGGCCGCATATATACATAGCTGTCCATACCGCTCAGCTTGAGAATCTGCGGCAGCATGGCATGATGGCCAAAGGAATCGACATTGTAGCCGACCTTCGCCGACATGCCAAAACGCTCCAGAAAGTAGCGCTGACCATAGAGTGAATGCCTTGCAAACGACTCTCCTGCCGGAATATTGCAATCCGGCTGAACCCACCAGCCGCCGACAATGACCCACCGCCCTTCGGCTACCCGCTTCACAATTTCTGCAAACATACGGGGTTCATTTTCTTCTATCCATTTGTAGCAGGAGGCTCCCGCGCACGTAAACACAAATTCGGGAAATTCCACCATCCGGTCGAGTGCAGAGCGGAACGTCGCCTTGATCTCGGCAAAGCCCTCCTGCCAGCGCCAGAGCCATACCGGGTCCAGATGCGCGTTGCCAATCATATGCACGACCGGCTTCAGTGCATTGTCGGAAGCCGCTGCATCGGATGCATAGTGTTCCATGTTATTAAGGGTTGCGGTTTCCTGCTTACCTTCGGGCTTTTTCACAATCGTTGCTCCCTTCCTTGACTGCTGGTCAACTTTTAGGTCTTTGTTTCAAGCTCTTCATAAATATCGATAATGCCGATCCATAAATGATTCTCATCATCGGCAAATGTATAGGTTACCTTACGGCTGTCCGGACTGAACGAAGGATGGGGATGCCCTGGATGGTTCCACCATAACCGTACTTCGGTTAGCACTCTGGACGAATGATCGCGAAGGTCAATCAGCACGAGTTTGGACGGCTGCTCATGTGTATCCGCAACGATCCAATTGCCGTCAGGACTAGCAGCAGCGTGCCAATAGCCATAATCCCCGTTTATAAATACCCCCTGGCTCCGGTGCCTATCCACATAATAAATGCCGGTTGGCGTGATCGGACTGGATGTATACCTGACAAAATAAGCGCCCTCCCCATCAGCCGCCCACATCTCATGCCCTATATATTCACCGAGGCTACCGTCCTGCTGCTGCTGTTCATATATATTGCTCAGTTTAGAGGCCACGGTATCGTAGAGCCACAAGCGGTCAGGGATGTGCTCCGTCTTTCCCTCATGGGCGAACAAGACCAAATGATCGTAAACGGGATTAACCATCGCATGGTTAGCGATCTCATAGGGTTGGGCGAACCCGGGCGCTATCTGATGAGTCAGCTTTCCGGCAGCCACATCCACAGTTCCGATAAACGATTGTCCGCCGAGCATTCCATACACGCCGAGAACTGTGGCATCATCAGACACGGAAAGCGGCTCCCCGAAATAATCTCCAGATGGCAGCTCGCACACGGTCCAGGATTTCAACGTGTTTAAATCGATGCCTTGGACCGAATTGTCACGTGGAAAGTACAGCTTGTCATCCGAGGAAACAACGCCGCCCGCCCACTGCTCCCCATTCGCAATAACCGTTGAATGACCGGTTTCTGTGTCAATCAGCACGTAGCTGCATTTCTTGTCAGCGTCGATTTGGGTGCTGGCAATCAATCTTCGACTGTCTGCCAGCCAGGTCATAGCCGTAAAATAATAATGACTCGTATCGGTACCTGACTGTCCGATTGTCTGAATCCGGCAGCCTGTCATCGAATCTTTATACGTGTTCATGGTAAGCATTAGCATTCACTCCTTTTTAGCGGCAAAGGTTTCAGCGCTTGATGTCTCCTGCTGCTCCGCTGCCCGTTTGGATTTGCTGTGAAACAACTCCCGATATTGACCGGGTGTAATCTGCTCCATTTTACGGAAATACCTGATAAAATTTTGTGGCTTGTTGTACATCAATCTCTCAGATATCTCCGTTACGGTCATATCCGTCTCAACCAACCACTTCTTCGCTATTTGCAGACGATATCCAGACAAATATTCACCGAAGGCAAAGCCCGTCTCCTTGCGGAAGACACGACCCACATATTCCGGGTGGTAGCTCAGCCTCGCACCGCACAACTCCAGTGTTAACGGGGTATCATACTCGCTGTGAATGATGGTTAGAATTTGATCAGATATGCTGGTATACAGCGAATCCCTGCGCTGCTCGATGTGGGCGATTAACGGTCTGATGACGGACATTTGAAACCAGACCACGATTTCTTTATTGGACTTCAACAGAAACATTTCGCTTACAACTGCTTTTTCATTGAGCACGAGGTCCTGCATCTGCCCGCCATTGTCTTGATACAAACGCAGCAGCTCGACCAGAAGCCGCATCAGATAAAGCTGAAACTCCTGATGACTGATGGATTTATCGGCCACCACCGCCATAAACTCCTCAATCAGCAGATTAGCCTTTCCTTCGTCCAGCAGCCTGATCTGTTCCGTTAGCTCGCTGACGATATGCTGTGGAAACGTAACCGGTACAGTCATCAAGGGAGAGTGCATATCCTCAAGAAACAGGATCGATTCGTATCCAAGTCGAACCCCATACGCCAACGCTTCCTTGGCCTCCAGAAATGCGCCAGGCATATCGGCCGGATGCGTAATTGCAGAGCTGATGCCCATGCTGACGGACAGCTTCAAATAGTCTTGAATCGCCGTTTGAATCGCTTTCCCCTGTTCATAGGCCTCTGCCTTGGATTCCCCCGGATGCTCGGCATGGCTTCCTATAACCGTAACCTGAAATTCATTGATCACGACAGGTGGCAGGCGCAGCTCTGCTGCAATGAGCTCGCTTGTAATATTGTGTATAGCGAACAACAGCAAATCCCGATCCCATTCATTGTAATTCGTGCTTTCCATCGTATCGATCCTCACGCACAGGACTCTCATGGACTTCCAGGAAGACAGCCCCAGTGAATCGGATCTTTCCATAATCTCATTCGCACCGACCGCGCCCTGCAGCAGCTTATGCACAAAAAACTCCTTTAGCTGATGGCTCATTTGAGCCTGATTGCTAAGCAGCATGTGCAGCTTGGATTCAATCCAGGACAGCTCATCTTTTCTGGGCGATAATTTGGGCGTATCCGGTGCCTTTAAGACGATGTCATACAGCCTGCGAATAGGTCGGTACAGCTGTCGAGACCCTTGAAAGGATAACAGGAGCAGAAAAAGCAGCAGGCTTAAACAGATCGCGATGGTCAGCCAGCCAATAGCTCTTGATTCTTGCTTGATATCCCTAATATGAATTTTATTCACATACGTCCAGCTATTGTAACTGGATTTTCGATAAGTGATCCCATAGGCCTCATTTCCAATATCCGTCTGAAATTGGTTAGCCTCCAGCTGCTCGCCTTGAATTTGACCGATCACGGGATCCTTCGAAAGATCGATGCCGACCTGCTCAGGATGGGCGGAAGCAATTACCCTCAGCTTATCGTCCAGCACATAAAACTCGCCGGGCTCACCGCCCTGAGGCAGCATCTTGTTCAATTCTATGCAGGGAAGGATGGCTACAAGCAACCCCATCGGTTTGATCGAATTGTTAGGAATCTTTTTGACAAGAGCCATATTCCATTGGAGCGGGTTGCCGTCCTCATACCAGGGCAGCTTCATGGAAGCCCAGAAGGAAGCTTTCGGAATGCCCACATACGCGTCAATCGACTTTGCCAGATAATGCTGCTCAAACGAGCTTTGACCTCGGCTATCCAAAATCCAATCCTGATAAAGGTTAACCAGATACACCTCCGCCAAACCGAACTCATACGTTTGCAGACGATGAATCGATTGAATCAAGTCCTCATACAACAAATAATTACTGCTATCCAGCCGCTGTTCCATCGCCGAGATGACTGCAGATGCACCAATGAATTGAGTTTGTGTATTATCAACCATTTTCATTTTTTGCTCGAATCGCAGCCGCGTCTGCTCTACCGACTCCGCACTGCTTCTGTTCGCTTTGTCGAGCAAAAGCGCAGAGGACTTGGCATAAGAGAAATAGCCCAATGTAATCACAGGCACAATCCCTATGCAGAAGCAAAATAAAAATAATTTTTTGAAAAAGTTGATGCGATGATGATTATTCATCCGGTCCCTCCCCAGCAGCGATTTCGTGCAGCACCGGACTTGTATGAAACATTGGAAAGGGAAAAGACATGCTTCTCCCTTGGACCACCGGTTATTTGGTTTGTGACTTCTTTAGGCTTTCAGCCAGTTCCGTCATGACCTTATCGCCGCCGGCCTTGATCCAATCCTCGACCGCCTTATTCCAGCCTGCTTCGTCCAGCTTGCCTGTAATAAACTTAATTTTGGCATCATTGATGATTTTATTTAATTCAGTGCCTTTCTGAACCAGAGTTTCCGATTCCAGCCCCAGCGACGGGTTGAGAACGGCTTTCTTCTCGTTGTCCTGCATTGCTTTTTTCGCTTTTTTGGTGATGGCGTCCTCGCCCTTGAGCGGCAGCTCCTTCGCCTTGTCATCGATGCGCAGCTCATCAAGACCAAGTAAGTCGCTCGTAAACTTCTCGTTATCCAGCAGCTTCTCCACTTGCCCATCAACCAGCTTGTATTGCTTGCCTTCCATACCCCATGCTAACAAGTTAACGGCATCCGGCTCGAGCAGCTTATCGAAAAAGGACAAAATCTTTTTAAGCTCGGCTTCCGTTTTTACCGAGGATTTGGGGAATAGATAGACACCGGTATAGCCTTGCTGCGCCATATTCCGTTCTCCCTTCGGACCGGCAATGCCGCCCATCAGCTCCACCTTGGCATCAGGAAGGTTTTTGCGCAGCTCATTCTGCATCGAGCCTGCACCATCGGCGTTGCCAAGCACAATCCCTGTTTTTCCCTGATAAAACATCGTGCTGCGCTGCAGCTCTTCGGTCACGACAAAATCCTGGTTCATCAGCTTTTCGTCATACAGCCGTTTTATGAATTTGAGCGCATCCAAATATTCTTTTGTCATGAACTCGGCCGTAAACGCTCCCTTGTCCTCATTCCATTTGTTCGGCGCTCCGAAAATGGCTGCCATATGCGGCATTAAATACGATTCAATATCCTTGTATTCCGCCATGCCTAATGTATCGTTCTTGCCATTGCGGTCAGGATCGTCATGTGTAAAGGCTTTCAACACAGTATATAATTCCTCGGGTGTTTTCGGCTCCTTCAAGCCCAGATTATCCAGCCAATCCTTGCGGAAAATGATACCATGGCGGGATATGGGTCGCGGCCTGTACAAACCATAGATTTTGCCGTCAATCTTGGTATTGTTGAATGGTATGGGATTCATCGCGTTCAGGTTTTTATAATCCTTTAGATACGGTCCGATTTCCCAGAACACACCCGATTTAATTGCGTTAACCAAAGGTGCCGCATTATATTTCAAGGCCAGCATCACCTTCGGGAGGTCATTGGAGGCAATCGACACACTCACCTTATCATCAAAAGCCGAGCGGGGTACCCAGGTCATATCAATAGAAGTACCGGTCAGCTCCTGCAGCTTTTTCCATGCTTCATTCTGAGCATTCGGCGGCTGTGGCGTGTAATAGGTAGCCATAATACTAAGCTTCAGAGGCTCGGATCCCGCTGCAGGCGTTGTAGCCGCATTCCCCTTTTCCTGATTCGCGCACCCCGCTGCCATAGTCACTACCGTAGATAGAACACATATTAAAGAAATAGTTCGTTTATTGCTTGTTATAGACTTCATATTTCCCCTACCCCTCATCATTATTATATAGCATAAATTGCTGCGTGGACGCTCAATTATGTGATGAATTAACCTTTGATCGATCCGACCAGCACGCCTTTCGTAAAATGCTTTTGCAAAAATGGATAAACAACAATAATCGGCAGTGTGGACACGACAATAACGGCCATTTTCACTGTCTGGGGCGGTACCTGAATCGTCGTTTCGCTGCTGAAGCTGGCATCCCCGATCCCGCCGGAGGACATGATCACAATTTGCCGCAGCAGCACCTGAATCGGCCATCTGGAAGCGTCATTGATATAGATCAATGCCTGGAAAAATGTATTCCAATGCGCAATCGCATAAAAAAGCGAAAACGTTGCCATCACCGGCATCGATAAAGGCAATATAATACTCCACAAAATTCGCGGGTCACTACAGCCGTCGATTTTGGCCGATTCCTCGAATTCAACAGGCAGCTGCTTGAAGAAATTAATAATAATGATCAAATAAAACGGGCTGATCGCACCGGGAAGCCACAACGCCCCATAGGAATTCAACAAGCCGAGTGATTTCACCACAAGAAAGGAAGGAATCATCCCTCCGCTGAACAGCAAGGTGAACACAATCAGCAGCATAATCGGCCGCTTCCCCTTAATGTTACGGGATAATGGATACGCCATCAACGAAGTCATCGCCATATTCACAAAAGTACCCACAACAGTAATATATACGGTCGTCGCCAGACTGCGGGAGAGAGTGCTTTCCGAAAATATGAATCGGTACGCCTCCAGTGAGAACTCCCTAGGGAACAAAATGAAGCGGCTGTTCAACACCTCGCGGGCGGAAGCAAGCGAACCGGCCACAATATGCAGAAACGGAAGCAATGTAATCAACGCAATTCCAATCAGAAAAATGTAATTGGCTGTGTCGAATAGAACTCCTGCCGGTGAGCGTTTGTGCAGCATACGTTTCAATACACCCCCTCTTCACCTAATTTTCTGGCAATCCGATTGGCAATTACTACAAGAACAAGGCCAACAATGGATTTGAACAAACCCACCGTGGTTGAATAGCTGAACTGGCCTTCCAGAATACCGCTGGTATACACATACGTATCAAATACCTCGCCTACGTCACGGTTCAATGCGTTGATCATCAACAGCATCTGTTCGAAGCCAGTATCCAGAAAGTGTCCCAGCCGAAGGATCAGCAAAATGACAATCGTACTCCGAATCGCTGGCAGCGTTATATGGCAGAGCTGGTGCCAACGATTGGCTCCGTCTATTTTGGCCGCTTCGTACAATTGCGGATCAACGCCCGCCAGTGCGGCCAGAAAAATGATCGTCCCAAACCCGGTTTCCTTCCAGACCACCTGTAAGGTTACCATCGGCCTGAACCACTCGGGCTCTGTCAAAAAGTTAACCTTCTCGCCGCCGATCCCCACTATCATTTCATTGATAATCCCACCCTCTGTTGTGAACAGCACGTAGGAAATCGCCACAACGACAACAATTGAGAAAAAATGCGGGATGTAGATTAACGTTTGTATCGAACGCTTGAACCACTGCACCCGAAGCTCGTTCAACAGCAGCGCAACGATAATTGGCATGGGGAAAAAGATCACGATGCTGTACACGGCCAGCAACGTCGTATTGCGAAACAGCATCCAAAAGGAAGGGTCAGAAAAAAAACGTTTATAATGAGCCAGTCCTACCCATTCGCTTCCCCACAGTCCGAGAGCCGGCTGATAGTTTTGGAGTGAAATCAATACGCCCCACATCGGTAAATATTTGAACAAAATAAAGAACAATAGTCCGGGCAGCAGCATCAGGTAAAGCCATCCATCCCTTGAACGAATGGAGAATTGCCGCATTTGTTTGTGCTTGTGTATGATTCTTTTCACCTCCCCGAGCTGTATGATCTGTATGGTTCGAACACGGAAGCTCTAATCCGCATTCCGAATGTAGCAGGTTAAGAATGGTTCAGGATATAATCAACAGCCAACCAGTTGAACCGGACAGCTGTCTAAAGCGTTGAGACACCGGGATAATCATTTGACAAACTCGATAATCTTTAGCCAATCTCCGGTGATTGAACGACAAAAAACCATGCCTTCCAGTGTTAACGGAGGACACGGTTATTAGCAAATTTATTTAGTTCACCTTTAAGCGTTCCATGATCCATCCAAACAGCACCAAATCCTGCCTGGCATCCTCCGGTGTCGTTTTGAGTGGAACCGATCCCGTTATGACCTCATGCAGATGCTCAAGCTCCAGGGTATAGGGATCTTTATAGGTAGGTCTGATCTCACGCGTTTCCAGTGCTTCCCCCTGGGTCTCCTGGATATGCAGAAGAGTCGGCAGATGGCGGATATAAGGGGTATCATACTGAACCTTCACCTGCTTGGAGGCTCCAAACACTTCGAGATGGCCGTCAAACCTTCTCAATCCGTCCGTACCCGTTTCAAAAGTGGCGTAATATCCGTCATAGGCGAATACGGCTTGAATAAAGCTGCCGCCTTTCCAGGTGACAGCCGAAGCGACATGCTGCGGAAATCCGAGCATTTCCCTCATGGCGGACAAGCTGTGGCTGCTTAGCCCGTTCAGCAATCCATAAGCTCTCGTTAAATCTACCGGGACACATCCGATCGCATCCCTCAGAAGGCTGTTTCTGCGTTCCGTACGATCGGCGATAGCCGCAGGAGGAATATCATCGTATTTACTCACAACACTCGACTGCTGGATAAACAACCGGTTTTGGCCGATGATATCCCGAATTTTGGCGTAATGGATGACATCCATCGCCTTCACTTCCTCCACCGCCTGCAGAAATGCGGGAGCGTATCTCCGCATATATCCGACCATAACATGCTTCCCCGCTTCATCCCGCGCTTGAATGATCGCATCCGCTTCCGGTAGTGTCATACACATCGGCTTTTCGATCAGTACATGCTTTCCATGCTGCAGGGCGGCAAGCGTGCAATCTGTATGGTATTCATTGCTGTTCAGCACGAAAATGACATCGAGGTCCGGCTCCCTGACGAGCTGGAGATAATCCTCGTAAAGTCGTGTTACCCTGTATCTCGCACCTATGGCCTGCAGCACGCCGGGAGAAACATCACAGAGCGCCGCAATTTCAAACCGCTCCACCAGCGCTTCCAGCACAGGCAGGTGAATAATTTGCGCAACCTCTCCGAGTCCGATCAGACCCACCTTTAACCGTGTCATCGAAATATCCCTCCTTTCTCGATTCGATATCGGCTATTTCAAGGTTTTGTATTTCTCGTTATACATTTTGGTGAGCTCCTCATATCTCAACTTCTTGAAGCCGTCAGTGAAAGCATCCCATTCCGTCATTGGCTTTTGACCGAGAATAAACTTGGTCACGTTCTCACTGATATAGGTTTTCATCGCTGTGCTGATTTCGGATATTTTGGAGGATTCTTCCTTGTTCCAATTTAATGCCGGTTCAGGATCACGCAGCGCCCCCAGTTCCTTCAGCTTTTTCATCCGATCAGGAACCAGCTGCGCTTCCTTTTCCTGCCCTTCCTTGTAGCTCCATGTGCTGTAACGAGCAGCGGCAGGAATCACTCCAGTCAGCCACCAGGTGCCGTAACCGTAATCCGTACCCTTTTTCAATCCGTCCGGGAACTTTCCGTCTGTGCCAACCGTCCAAGCGCTTTGCGTTTTGTCGAATTTGTAGCCTGACGGAGTCTTAGGGTCCTTTGAAAAGGTCTCCCCCTCAACGCCCAGCATCAAAAGCTCAATACCTGCATCGCTGTACGTATAATCCATCGCTTTGATGATTTCATCTATGTGTTTGGATTTCTTGTTAATGACAAGCGGTGAGCGGTAATGGATATTGTAATGCGGATCGAGATTTTGCGACTGGATCTTCCCATCGATCTTGAAAGGATAGATCGGCTGTACTTCCTTGGCTGGATCATCCGTCATATTGAGGTTTTTCATCGCCGTTTGCTCCAGCATCAGCGGGAAATCGTCACTCGCGTAGCCTGCGAACAACTCCTGGTCCTTCATCGTCAGAAAGTTCGGGTGCAGTAGCTTCTCGGCGTACATCCAGCGCATAAGCTCAACCCACTGCTTGTAACGATCCTTGTAATCAACCGGGGCAAACATGAATTTTTTCTGCTCCGGATCGAACATCATTCCGTTATTCGGACCGTTGTTGACATTAACTCCAAAATACACCTGCGACCGTTCGGCAAAATAATCAAAGCCGAGCCGCGAGGAGGTGATATAGTCTCCGGTCTGCTTTTTCAGCGCCAGCATAGCCTTTTTCAAATCGTCGACGCTCTGGATCTGGCTCGCGTCCAGTCCTTCCTTCTTCAGGAGATCGTTGCGCACCTGCCACAGCGTCGTTGCAAAATCAAAATCCTGGACAAGCGGGAAGCCGTACAGCTTGCCATCCTCGGGACGGCGCATCGCCTTTTCAATTTCCGGGTATTTCTTCAGCCAGCGTTCCAGATTGGGCAGCTTGCCGGCTTTCATGTAATCATCCAATGCTACAAACAGCTGCGGACCGTATTCCTTTTGCGTCGTTTCGTCCTGAAAAAATTTCATCATATCCGGTAGTTGGCCCGAGGTGAGCACAATGTTTATTTTTTCCTTGAATGCATCCCTTGGCGGGCTGTTGACGTTGAATTTGATCCCTGTCCGCTTACCCCATTCTACGAACACGGGCAGATCGCTGCTGATTGGCAGCCCCGGGTCCCAGGCCGTCATAATTTCGACTGTCGGGATTTCCTTCGCAGATTTCCCATCCCCTGCTGCGGCAGGCGCGGTCGAAGCGGCTTTCTCCCCGCTCTGACACCCGGCCAAAATCGTCATACAGATCGCCATGACGGCAGCAGCCGTTCTTGTTGTAGCTTTGTTCACATAAACCCCTCCATTGTTTGTATTTTGCAAATGGCTTCACCTTACACCACCAGAATGCAGACTGATAGATCCATAAACACGCAGCAGCTAATCCTTCCACTCCGCAACCCGCTCAGCCTTTAACCGAACCAACGAGAACACCCTGCACGAAATATTTTTGTACAAACGGATAAATCAGCACGATCGGGCCAATCGTGACAAAGATCGTCGCCATCCGAATACTCATCATCCGTCCTGCTGAGGCGACCGGGTCGATCTCCATGCTGTTGGCCTGATCCAGCGCGCCCTGTGACAACACCTCATTGGCCAGCAAAATGCGTCGAAGAATAATCGTCAGAGGCTGCATTTCAGGCGAGGTCAGATACATTAATGGGCCGAAATAGGCATTCCACAGCCCGACAGAGGCAAACAGCGCAATCGTCGCCAGAATCGCTTTCGACAAGGGCAGCACGATGCGGAACAAAATCTGCCAGTCATTGGCACCGTCGATAAAGGCCGATTCATACAGCTCCTGCGGCATTGCCTGAAAATTGGTACGCAGAATGACGATATTCCAGAAGCTGAATGCAGCGGGCAGCGTTATTGCCCAAATCGTGTCAAGCAGGCTCAAATTTTTGAGCAGCATAAAGGACGGAATCAAGCCGCCGCTGAAAAACATCGTAAACGTAAACAGTATCGATAAGGGTCTGCGCGCCTTGAACCGATTAACAGACAGCGGATATGCCGTCATGCAGCCGATCAGCAGCACCAGCACAGTGCCCAGCATCGTATAACGCACGCTGTTCCAGTACGACAGCAGAATCTGATTATCCTGAAAAACTGTTTCGTACGACTTCCAGTTGAACCCGTGTGGTATCAGTCCCACCTGATAAAGCCCCACTTGTACCGGATTGCTTAAGGAAATCGATAGCATATACACAAATGGCAGTACGATGGAGAGCGATAAGAGCATGAGTACGGTGAAATTGGATATATCAAACAGCCGATTGGCCAAGCCTGTATTTTTCAAATGGGGTTCCTCCTACCACAACGAATTTTGCTTCAGCGCCCTGCTCGCTTTGTTGGCCGTATACAGAATCAGGAAGGCGGCAGCGCTGTTGAGCAAACCAACTGCAGTCGCATAGCTGAAATTGCGGTCTACAATACCTCTTCGGTACACATACGTCTGGATCACATCGCCCACCTCATAAATCGCGGGATTGGTCATCAGGTATACTTTCTCGAAGCCGATATTGATAATATCGCTGGCATGCAGGATCAGTAGAATCGTAATCGTCGGCAGCATGCCCGGAAGGCTGATATGCCAAATGCGCTGCAGGCGGCTGGCGCCATCGATATAGCTGGCCTCGTATTGCTCCGGGTCGATGCCGGTCAGAGCCGCCAAATACAGAATTGATCCCCACCCGATACCCTGCCAAATACCGCTGCCGATGTACAGGCTGCGAAAGTAGCCCGATTCATTAAAAAAGGCTATTTTGTCAAAACCCATTGAAAGCAGGATCGAGTTCACCACACCATTAATGCTCAGAAAGTCCATCATCATCCCAACCACGACAACCATCGCGATAAAATGCGGCAGGTAGCTGATCGACTGGAAAAATTTTTTCCACCTTTTCCAGGTAAGCTCATTCAGCAGCAGCGCCAAAATAATCGGTGGCCAAAAGCCGATCAGCAGGCTGTAAAAGCCTAACAGCAGCGTATTTTTAATGACCCGGACCGCATAAGGATCGTTAAAAAAGCTTTGAAAGTGCTTGAAGCCGACCCATGGACTTTCCATAAATCCGAGGACCAGATCATACTGTTTAAAAGCAATGATGATGCCGTACATCGGTATGTAATGGAACACGATAAACCCGATAAGTCCCGGCAGCACCATCAGATACAGGTTAGTGTTTCTACGGAGATCGTAAAGCCAGCCGGATTTATTCTGTGTGCCCGACCGTTTGACGGTAGCACTGGCGATAACGCTCTCATTATGTTCGATATTCATTTTCATTCTCACCTCCATGCTACTTCTAGTTTTCTTGCTGAATAGCGCGCTCCCTGCTTTGTTTGCGCTTACAGGATAAGTGTAACAGCCTCGCCAGACGGCTTACATAGACGGATCTATGTTGTATATGGATAAACAGTAGTTGTTACATGGGAAAGCCCGGAGCCTTACATTCTCCGGGCTTGATTCTTAGTTACATCATATAGCTGCATGAGCTGACAGACTGCTTATCAGGAAGAAATGTGCACATTGTTCCAGAAGGCCGACGTTTCCACTCCGTTGGAGCTTCCGCCCACCTGTATTTTGGAAATCGTATCGACTGCGTTGCGGAAGTTCCCCTGATCCACAACCTTCACTCCATCAATATACAGATCCATTTTTCTTGTTGCTGGATTCAGATCAATACGAATCGCATACCATTGATTTTCCACAACTGGAGCCACTACAACCGTCGTCGATCCATCCAGATACCAGAAGCCGTCGTCTTCAACCAGCAGCGAGATACCATTAGTTCCACTTGGCGACTGCATATAAGCGACGATCGCACCGCCGTTGCTTTTCACCGTACCGAAACTTACCTTGAAATCGAATTGGACGGAGAACGGACCGGCTTGCTGTTCAAAGCTGGCTGTTGCCGATGGGAATCCACCCGGCGAGTTATCATAAATATTCAGGCTTTTATCCGATACGGACGGAGTCTCCGAAATTTGGATGTAAGAGCCTCCCACTGTAGTGGGACTGTATACCCAGCTTGCCGGCAGCTCTGATACGTCATAGGAATCAAACGTTTCGTCAAGCAGTACGGAATTCGGAGGCACGACCGTGATCGCTGCCGTTCCCGTTGCGGTCACGCCGTTAGCGGTGAATGACGCCGTTAGGGTTGCCGTTCCTGGTGCGATCCCGCTTACGATCCCGCTGGAGCTGATTATCGCTACAGACGGGTCGGATGATGTATATTGAATCTGCTCGCCTGTAATA
This sequence comes from Paenibacillus sp. FSL H7-0331, assembly GCF_001956045.1. The sequence continues at coordinate 361,116 of NZ_MRTH01000001.1, forward strand.
TCCAGCTTCGTTTCCACTCCTGAATTGTAGATGCTGGCGGTCACCGTTGCCTGCGCTGTCTTGCTTACCGACAGCTGCTGTGGCAGGCCGCCTATAGTCAGGTGATCCAGCTGACCGGACGGAAGAACCACCTCACCATACGTAATGGCGGTAGAATCAAACGAAGCCGTATGGGATGCATTTCCTTTGCCGGCTGCAGTGAAGACGCCTCCCAGCGTAGTGCGCAGTGAAATATCATGCGTACCGATAGCAGCTCCCCATTGAATGCCGTCCGAGGAATAATAAGCCGAATATGTCCCGGAATGCCTTACCAGCTTTACATACCCTGGAAGCGCCGGCTGACCGAGTGACAAGGAGCCGACTTCGCTATTGTCTGCATCACGCCAGAACAGCCTCAGCCCGTTCCCTGCAACGTTAGCAATAGCAACAAACTTGGCGTTGGAGGCCGGAGTCTCGCGCAGCATAAGACCCGTCAATGCACCGTTCGGAGCCCCTGTGGAGTCCGCAAGCCTCGTGCTTACGCTGTAATCCTGAAGCGGTGTCGCATGGATTTGCTCATATACATATGAGAATTGATCCGAGGACCCCATATCCCCCTTGGACGGCACATGCAGGCCTGCACCGGAGCTCGTGACGGTAACGGTGCTTCCGCTGGAAGATGCCGAACCTGTGGGAGCGGGATTGCCAATCGCGATACCCGACCATGGCGCCGATACGTTGAACACATCTCCGGACGTTATCGAGCTGCCGCTGCCGACACGAACGATTCCCCATTCCTCCAGGGAAGGAACCGTAACCTTATGCTTGCCGCTTGCTGCATTTGTTACAGTAAGCTCAAGCGGATTATGGCCCGGCCGGTAAAGCACGGCCTGAAGGTTGGAGCCTCCAAAAAATGCCGAATCCGCCAACGTAAGCTCGATATCCTCTGCCGTTAGCCCGGTACGGTTCAGCAGGTGGATGACTTTCGGAGCGTGAGTGTTCTCAGGCGAGCGAACGGTGGCATACAACTGTTCTCCGCCGCTGACAGACACCTGGCTTCTGGCAGCGAGCCAGGATGAATCGACATAGGTGGCACCGAGAACAGTGGCGCCGCTATTGCTGATCAGCAGTTGGTCGGCCGCGCTGAAGGAAGCTGTCGGAGCATATTCGATCAGCGTGTCTAGACCTTCAAATGATTGCTCGCGCAGCGCATAAGCCGGCAGACTGTCATTGGCAGCAAGTATTCTGAAAGGTACACCGGCTTTAAACAATTTCATCGACAAGCTGCTGAGCGTCGCAAAATTCATATCGCTCCATTTGACAAGTATGCCTACCTTGGCGGGAGGCTCCTGCCCATCGAACAGGAACGGATATTGCCTGATAAAATGGAATAAATCACCGTACTGCTCGACGGTTCCGAAGTAGCGCGTCGAGCCCTGCAGCCAGGCATCCCACGGTACGAGCATATACTGCCCGAGCGCATAGGATGCGGCGATGCCTTCACGAATTTTGGCCTCGTGATAAGGCAGCGGCGATATGATATGCGGCTTGCCGAGGCCTGAGGACAAGGAGCCGTTCGTTACCATATTATCGATGGTCATGGAGTCCTCATCATTCTCACCCATGCCATAATTGAACGCATCATGCAGAAAATGCTTGCTTGCCACGGAATCCTTAATGAAGGGAGCATTATTGGAATACTCTATCGTTGTACCCGCATAAGCCTCCAGATCATGTTTCATCCGGGTATGAAAACCAATGGCAGCCTTGTAGTTGAAATCACTAAAAGCACCGTCCAAGGGTGATAGTATTTTTTTATTGATATAATCGCCGTTGGTCTGAACATTAAGTGTCGTCTGCAAATACGTCTTATAGTTGAAGGCTGATATATCGGAAACTCCCCAGCCACTCAGCTGTGTATCCGAATAGTTGTCATCCAGATACTGGCGGAACTGCTCCATGCACGGATCGCAGAAATCTCCGCCGAACTTGTAGGCATCCACGCTGCCACGCCAATCGTCAAACTGGAAGGAAGCCGCTCCCGCGTCGATGCTCTGCTTGCCGACATTCAGCACAGCCTGGTAGTATAACGGATCGCTCATGCTGCCCCAGGTCGCTCCCCAGGTCATCCATGGCGCTACAATCGGAGTTCCGTCGAAGTATTTGGCTCTGCCAACCGATCCCATATTCATATTCAAGGTGCCCTGAAAGCCGACTCCCTGCCGTACGATATTGGAAATCTGGTTTTTGTCGGTTATATAAGACCACTTGTCATCGGTAGCCATAAAACGTTTCAACACATCCAGTGTTCCCAACTGTCCATCCATGCCGTCGGTACGCCACCACCTGGAGGAAAGGAATACGCTGGAGTAGCTGTCGAAGGAATTTTTCTCAACACCGGGTGCCGGCGGCGTAACAAGGTCTGGTGCAGGAAACTTTGGCTCGCCCACGTAAATATGGACATTGTCCAGGTTCACGATGCGGATGTAATTGGCATCATCTGCATAGGAAGCTCCGCTGACCTTCAGCTTTGCTATATTGGCGGCATCATCGTACCGGAACGGAACAGCCGTTGACTTCAATTCGCCGTCGAGATAGAAGTCGAAGGTTTTGGCTGCGAAATCAGCAGCCACCGTGATGCTTCTCCAGCCATGAAGCGGAAGTCCTGTGACCAGATTCGTTGTCGTTGTTGTTGTTCCCACGGTTCGAAACGAAGTTATTTTATCAGGTGTGACGCTCAATGCAATTGCAGCCTTACCCGCTGAATCCAGCATATAGAACAGCGCATTTTCCTTGCCAGCAGTTGCCCCCGTCGGCAGCTGGACATCAGCCTGTATCGTCAGCTTGCCTGTCTGTGAGGCAAAGCTCTTGTTAATGCCTTCCGTAGTCATTTTACTGGCATCGTAAATTTGTAAATATCGGTCTCCATCAGGCTTCTCTTTCACCTGCACATATGAGCTGCCTGTCGTCTGGGCTCCCCATTGGGAAGGGGTCGTTCCCACCGTGATCGAATTAAAGCTTTCATACACGAGATCGGTTACCGTCGCTGCATAGACCTGCTGTGTAACGGCTGCATTCACGTATCCGGCGGCTTTCACAACGATCTGATACGATTTGGCGGTTGGAAAAGCGGCTGCCCCGATATGTAGATTGCCGGAACCCACTGTATACGTTGAACCGCTGACTGTCGCTCCGTCAATCGCAACGCCGCTGATCGCCGCACGCCATGAAGCGCTATCCGTAAAAGCAAGATCAACCGGCTGACCCACTGTGGCATTCGTCACGTCAGGAGCAAGCACAGGAGGCTGCAGCAATCTGACCGCCCCGCTGTACACGGCTACCTGATCCAGATTAACGATACGGATATAGTTCGCATTATCCGCATAGTAGGCTCCAGCTACCTGGAGCTTGCTCAGGTTCACGGCATCATCGTAACGGAAAGGTACACCGCTTTGAATGAGTGAGCCGTCCAGGTAGAAATCATACGTTTTGCTGCTATAATCCGCTGCAACAATCAGGCTTCTCCAGCCGTTCAGGGGCAGACCCGTGGCCAGTGTCGTGCTCGTCGTGACACCGCTGACTGTGCGATAGGTAATAATTTTGTCCGGCTGCAGATTGAGCGCAATTGCCGGTTTGTTAGCTGAATCGAGGATATAGAACAGCATGTTTTCCTTGCCGGCTGTAGCCCCTGCGGGCAGCTGCACATCCGCTTGAACGGTCAGCTTGCCCGTCTGTGAGGTGAAGGTTTTGGTGATTCCCTGTGTCGCCTGCTTGCTTGCATCGTAAATTTGCAGAAAACGTCCGCCCTCAGGCCGTTCAGCCACTTTAACATAAGAGCTTCCGGTCACCGACACTCCCCAGTTAGCTGGTGTCGATCCCGTTGCCATCCCGTCAAATGACTCATTGATCAGATCGCTTTCCGGCAGCGGATCGGCATTGACAACTGCAGCGCCGAAACCGCTAATTGGTAATAATGCCGTGAACAATAAAGCTAAACTTAATAACATACATAAGTACCGCCGCCTTTCCCGTCCCCAACGCTGTAAACCCGATGAATGAACCTTCAATGTCTTCACTCCTTGAACTGATTTTTTATGAAACTAGGATAATCGTCAAAGCATTACAGCAAATGAGATCGCTTTCATGAAAAAGTATACGCTTAAGCCTTGCGCCAAAGGAATGGACGAATCAGAGCCGCTTATGGACATATCTCATTTGTTGCGACTTCCGCCCGACATCAGGGATTAGACTTACTTCATATAGTCCGAGGGTGCCAAGCCCGTAACCTTTTTGAAGACGCGGCTGAAATACAAAGGATCGGAATAACCTACTCGATCCGCTATATCCTTCAACAGTAAGCCAGATGAATCGCTCATCAGCTTCTTAGCCTGATGAACTCGCCATTGGGTTAAATATTCACCGGGCGTAACCCCACGGAATTTTTTGAACATGGCGCTTAAATAATTGGGTACCAGATTAAACCGCCTGGACAAATCCTGAAGGGTAATAGGCAGCGAGTAGTTGGCCTGCAAATACTGCTCGATTTGTACAATGATTTCCTCTTGATGATCACTGATTCGGGTACCGGAAGCTGCACTGTCCATCAAGGTGCTATATGTATATTCAGCTCCGGCCAGCAGCTCCGGATAGGTCAAGGAATGGAGCAGAAGCGAATCCAGCTCCATCCCTGCAAGGATGAACTGCTCATCCGAAATCAATTTAAAATGCTCTGGAAACATAAAAAGAATTTGCTTCAAGCCATTTTCGATAGTGATTTGGCTGGCTTCCTGTCGCTCCCAGCCGTGTACGATGTCAAAGATCGCATCGAGGATCGGCTGCTTCTGCCGCAGCTCCATCGCCTGAAGGAGCGTACGATAATAGGGCTGCATAGGCGCAGGCTTGCGGTCAGCACATTCATCCATTACGCTGGATCGGCCGAACAGCAGACCAAGCCGCATCCTTTTGCCTGTAGTTTGCAGCACCTGCCTGAGTCCTGACAATTCGGTCACGGGTTGCTGCACAATGGTCAGGGGGATGGCTAACCGGTCCGCCCTGTGCAGCAGTTCCTGAATCAATCCCTGCGCAGCCTGAAGTACTGATTCTATGGATTCCTTGCTTCCTACCAGCAGAAAGCGTTCATTTTCTTTCTCTGTATCCAGTATCCAGCAGCCATAGGGTTCAGCTATCATCTTCCGTATAATGGCCTCCGCGTAATCCGACTGCCAAAATAACTTGCCCGGATGCATATGATCCTCATAAGCTTGGCCCATAGAGCCTGCGCACAGCATGTAGACAACGTAATGAGCATATCTCATCGAATTGGGCAGCCGATCAACGGCTCCCTGCTCCACAACAGCTGCCCACAGCCCCTTCTCCCGTCTTCTCACTTGCTCGTTGACGCCCGCCTCGACCCGCTTAAGCAGTTCCTGCAAATCCGGAATCGTCACCGGCTTCAGCAGATAATCCTCGGCCTGCAGTTGGATCGCCTTGCGCGTATAATGGAAATCGTCATACGAGCTTACAATGACAGTAGCGATATCCGGCCGCTGCCGCTTGGCTTCAGCGATAAGCTGAAGTCCATCCATCACCGGCATACGAATATCGGTAAACAGTACATCAGGCCGTAATTGTGCGAGCATGTCGAGTGCCTGCTCCCCGTTAAAGGCTTCCCCCAGCACCTGAAAACGCGGACCAGCCTCCTCTATCATTTTTCTTAATGCCCGGCAATACGGCGCTTCATCGTCCACGACGACAACTGTCGGCATTGGCCCCAGCTCCCTCTTAATCAGCTTTGAATGCTGTACGCTATTGCAGCATGTACATAAAAGATCGTTCACTGCGCCGCATGTAGCTGTGTCCCCTTCCACCAGCCGATGCGCACGATGGCTCCCTGGTCCTCCCCATTCAGCAGCTCTAAGCAAACCCGACTGCCAAAATGGTAGTACAGCCGTGCATACGTGTTGATCGTACCCGCTCCGCTCTCCTCCTTCCATTCATCAGGAGTCCCGCTATCCTTCTGTGCGCGAGATGTTGGTGAATAAACACTGAATGTACCTGCCGCAACCTCGGCAGCCTGTTCGGCAAAATCAACTAAATAGGACTCCGAAAATCCACAACCGTCATCCCGAATTTCAATAAACTGCCTTTGATCCCTTTCATACCCTGTAATCGTGATTTTCCAGGGATAATTGGTATTGGCAAAGCCGTGCTTGAAGCAGTTTTCCACAAACGGCTGGAGCGTAATCTTGGGAAGGGATTGTTCCAGCAGCCGCTCATCAACATCAATTACAAAGTCGAGATGGTCCTCGTAACGGATTTTCATAATATTCAGGTAGTTCAGCGTATGCCTGATTTCCTCCCGCAGCGTGACCGGCTGCCCACCCGCATAAGTGATATAGCGAAACATCCCGACCAGCATCGTTGATAGCTGATTGATGCTGCTATTGCCCGTTTCATAGCCCAAAGCGCCGATCAAGGAAAGCGTATTGTACAAAAAGTGTGGATTGATTTGTGCCTGGAGAGCTGCAAAATGAGACCTGAGCTCACGTGAGCGAGCCTCGATGGACTGCTCCTTCGATTCCTCCAGTCGCTCCAGCATTTTACGAAAGGATTGGTACAAGTGATGCAGCTCATTGTGCGTATTTTGCAGCTCCACGCCCCTGAACAATTTCGATTCACGCATATCCGGAATTGCATCCAGATGCACTTGATTCATCGTGTCACGCAGCTGCCGAAGCGGCTTCAGGAGACGCTTTGTGGAGAAATACAAGGTTAACAGTGTTAATAAAATAATCAGAAAAGCCGTGATGCTGAATATATATCCGGCTTGGCGGGTTGGTGCCAGCAGTTCCTGCTCCGGCTCTGCGATCATAACGGTCCAGTCCGAATAAGGGGCATGCTGATAAATAAGCAAATCCCGGGAGCCGTCCGGCATATCAATCCAGGCAAATTCATTCCCGGATGGCAAGGATGGAGATGCAGCGGAATTCTGTAAAAAAGCCTGACGATGCGGCTCAAAACGTTCTGTAAGTATGGGATTACGGGGAAATATCCATTCTCCGGTGCGGCTGATCATCATCACCTGCTTGCTGCCGGTTTGTCCGGAAGAGCTGATCTTATCCAGGTATTCGGCCGGCAGCTGGATCTCGACTAACGTATTGGGGGTCAAATCCTCTCCCAGCTTGCGAATAACCGAAATCACCTCACGGTTCGATTCGCGATCCCAATCGTCCCTGTGCGGCGGAAGCAGCAGGCGGTATTCCGATTTGCTGCTCAGTTGATTGAACCAGGGCGATTCTCTTGCTTGCTTCGACGCCCGTGCCTTGTCATAATAGGCACCCGTTCCGAAGAAAGCGCCGGAGCGGCTCAAAATCGATACCCGATTAAAAATTTGCGGGTCCAGGCCGACAATGGAGGTAATCAGCTCTCTCATTTTGTAGGCTGCCTCCAGGTTATTCTCGAAGTAGCTTTCGGCATTCTCCTGATAAGGCATATAAAAAAACGTGTTGGCAATCGTGGGATTGTATTTGATTTGCATAACCAGCCTGTCCATCGTATACAGCGAATTATCGAGCTGCTGGGTAATACTTGCCGCTTCTCCCCGATAAGTACGAATAATCGTCTCTACATTTACCTTCTGGTAATACCAATAAAAGACGCTGAATGCAATCGCGATGATCATCGTAACGAGCAACGAAAACGTAATAAACAGCTTCGTCTGAAAGCTGAACGGTCGTCTCATAGCCCCAACTGCAGATCATCCCCTGCCAGCGTCCTTGCATAAGGAAGTATTTCTTCCCATTTTACATTCTGCAACCATTGTCTTTGGTTCATCTCGACACTCACCCCACTCCGGTTTTATTTCCAATATAACGGATATAGGCCCAGGATAAGATAGGTCTCACTTAAGGTTTAACCCGCTTCATTTAAGTTATTGGTTTGTGAGGGGCAGGCCGCTCCTGTAAGCATGCGGGGACAAGGTCTTTTGTTTCTTAAAAGCCAGATAAAACGCCTTATAGTCCGCATACCCGACCTCCAATGCAATCTGCGCAATTTTTTTGTCCGGGTCCCGCATCATTTCGCAGGCTCTATCAATCCGGACAAGCTGAGTATACTGGGAAACCGTCAGGCCTGTTGCCTCTTTAAAGAGGTGTGAAAAATAATTTTTGCTGAAAAAGGTTTTTTTGGCTAGCTCGGCAAGCTGAATTGGTTCGTGAAAATGGGTGTCCAGATAAAGCAGTGCCGCTTCGATTTCCGAAGCCTTTTTGTGCTGACGCTCATTGCCTGTGCTGCGCTTCTGAAAGCCCCTCATCATCATAACAATCAGCTCAATCGTATAAGCTCTTAGAATCGCACTATGTCCGGGCATACGTTGATTGTATTCCATGTCCATTTTATGAATAAGCTGATCAAACTCACGCTGCTCGTCGAGGCTTAATCTCAGGTCCTCGCGGAACGGTTCGTCCGCCCAGCTATCTTTGAATAAATAGGAAAGCGTCAAGCTTGTAAAATCGTGAAACAAACGCAGGCTGTCATCCAAAAATCCCGGTTTGAACAAAATGTTGTAGGTTACCAGCTCCTGCTGCTCAGCTGTACGGTAAAACGTATGTGTCACCTCATAATTAATGAGAAACAAATCCCCTTTTGCCACCTCATATATCTGTTCTCCGACAACATGGTAACCAGAACCCGAATAGACATAACAAATTTCCACGAAATCGTGAGAATGGAAACTTCTGTCCTCCATCATCGATTCCGAATGCTTGACAATACTGAAGCTCTCGCCTTCTCTGAAAAATCGGTTGCCCTGAAACACAACACTTGCTTTCGATTCACCCATGTACTTGTCTCCCTCCGATAATCGGAATATGTACCATACGAAGTCTGACTTTACACCATCCTCATCCATCCACAATCCCTTTACGATAGAACTGTTAGAACTTTCCTCTAACCATACAACGAAAAAGGTGGCAAAATCCATGATCAAAGCGTTAGCCGTAACGGAGCTTGGCAAAAAAGCGGAAATTATCGAAATCGCGTATCCTCAGCTTGACGATGATTCGATTATTATTAAAACAGCTTATTCGGGCATAAGCATAGGTACTGAAATGTGGATTGCAGAAGGAAAAAGAGCGGATTACGGTCCACCTCCGTTTGTAAATGGCTATCAGGCCAGCGGGCAAGTTGTGGAAGTGGGACAACACGCAGTCGGGATGTTCCAACCGGGAGATTGGGTGACGGTGTTTTGCAGCGGAGCGCATGCACAATATGTGAAGGCTAGCAGGCATCTTGCCCACAAACTGACCTCGCCAGAATCGCTAAAAGCATGCGCCATGTTCGTTCAACCGAGTGTTGCGGCTAACGCCTGGAACAAGGCCGGGATCCGTACAGGAGATGTTGTTTATATCGTCGGGCAAGGGTTGATCGGGCAATGTGCAGCCATGCTTGCTAAGCTCCGTGGCGCTTATGTCATCACCTCGGATATTGCGACAGATCGTCTTCAGCGCTCCCGTGAGCTATGTGCGGATTGGGTGATCGATTCCAACGAGCAGCGGGCAGTGGCAGCGATCAAAGAACGATTCCTCGGGGGTGTTGACATCGTTGCGGAATCGACAGGCTTTGAAGCTTTGCTCGACGATGCCTTGGATACATGCAAAAACAAAGGAACCTTCGTTTTCCTCGGCTGGTACCCCGATCGGGTCAGCTTCCATTTTAATATCCCTCACAGCAAACAACTGGATGCCGTGTTTCCTTGCTTCATCGGGGATTATCCGGTTCGTGAAGGGGTTATACGCCTTATCGAATCCGGTACTCTGAATATGGCAAAGCTCATATCCCACGAGCTGAACTGGGATGCTTCAGCCGATGTGTACAACCAGCTGTTTACCAGCAAGCGCAATTCTTATAATGGCATCGTTATTCGATGGGAATAGGAGATCTATATGACGATATTACTAACTGGAGCAAGCGGATTTATCGGACAAAGGCTGCTCGAACGACTATCGACAGATGCTCATGAGGATGTCGTCTGCCTGTCGCGAAGTCCTGTCAATCCTTCCGTCGCTGTTATCCGCGGGAACTATGACCGATTTGAAGATTTGCGGCTTCTGGACGAATTCAGCATCGACACCGTTGTACATCTCGCCGCGGTTACCGGGGGCTGCAGCGAAGAAGACGGACTATCGATCAACCTACTTGGCACAAGAAGACTATACCGTTATTTGCTCGATCGGGGAGCGACCCGTTTTGTTGGAGCCAGCTCGATCGCAGCAGTGGGCTGCCTGGATAACGAATTTCTTCCACAGCAGCTCCCTATTCCTGATGATCACATCTGTCTGGCCAAAGATGCCTATGGTTTAAGCAAATTCATGCTGGAGCAGCTAACGTATTACTTTCAGCGAAACCACACAGATGCTACCTTTATTAACCTGCGATTGGGTAGTGTCGTGTCCGATGACAGCTGGACACCTCCCGTCGTGACAGCAGCTACGAAATTAACCATACCGTTTGTCCGCTTAAGCCATATTTATGCCAGCGATGTTGTCGAAGCCATCGTTCATGCCATCCATGCCCCCCTTCAAGCAGGAGCCTATACATGGAACATGGTTGGTCCTGAAAGCAGCTGCAGCATTCCTACAATAGCTATGCTGAGCGCCATATTGGGAGAACGTGCGGAGCAATTCGATCTATCCTATTATGAACAGCCGGGCCATGCATACAAGCCTATTTTTTCAATGGAAAATGTGCAACGGGAGCTCGGCTTTGCACCGGGGAAATCGACAAGAGCTCAGTAGCCTATTCATGCTGCAATTCTATCTGATACAATTCGACTACGATCCGAACCTATAGTTGGCTACAAGACAAATGCGGCTTGGCTCAGAGTAATGACTCTGTGCGGGCCGCATTTGCCGTTTAGAGAAACCTAATCGAGCCCATTCTCCAGCCAGGCTTCTGTCACATATTTCCCTAACAAATAGTATTTGCGGTCGGGGTACCAGAGCACCGTTTTCCCATTAAATTGCGTCAAGCTGGGGTAAGTGGCAATCTCGCTTGTACCCTTGGGTCCTATCGTTAAACCGTCTGTATCCACAAACAGTTTAGGTTTCCCGAACCAGAGCGGCTGACGGGCTCCTTCAACATAACGTCCGCAGCTTAGGTAAGCGGGACGGCGGTTATGAAGCGCATGATGCGGCCCGTATTCCCCCAGATTTCCATCATTATTGTGAAATACAAGCACGAACCGGCCATCCTGGAGCGGATATACGGGACATGAAGCAATAGGTTGGCGAATGGGCTCCCCATCATCACGATAACGAAGCATTTGTGGAGGGGTCCAGTTCTCTCCATCATCACTCGAAACCGAATACCAGATAAATCCTGTAAACGTTCGCATCACGCAAAATAAACGACCATCGGGAAGCAGTACAAGGCTTGGCTCCTGTGCGACGGACAGCTCGGGATTCCCGGGAAAAGGCACTGCAAGTCCCTCGCTGCCTTGGGGAAGCCAGGTGATCTTCAACCGTTCGGGGTCCGGTCCTTCGTCGATATTGTCGAATCGCATGAACAGGGATCGAGAATCCTTGCTGTACCAGCCAACCTTGGGGACATCGTAGACTTCACGGCTGCTCCACTGTGTATAACCTGTCATCCAGCGGCCCTGACTGTCGCGAATCGGCTTCTGCCAACCGATCCAGTTACGTGGCACCTTAGGATCAGGGTGATCATACCGGTTCCGATCCATCGGAATATCAGTGCCCGGTATCCATGTATATCCATCATCATCTGAATACACGCAGCCCATCGTACCGGTCGTCTGTGAATCCAAGTCATGAATGCCGATATCTTTCGTATAAAAGATATACATACGCCCCTGCTCCGATACAACAGGAAAACCCCAGCTTGCCTGTCCGCCTCTCTCGCCCCGACGCGCTCCGGCTACATAAACTGGCTCCGACCATTCAAGCTGATCCTTACTCCGTGACAGAACCAGATGGTTGTCACCGTGTCCCTCCACAGAGCTTTGTGTCCATAATGCCAGCCATTCGCCCTTGGGACTTTCAAATACGAGAAAATGCTCATTATCTCCGGTATACGCATCCTCCTTGGGCACAAAAACCGTTATATCGGGATTGCTTCTTTTCCATTCATCCACTTGTATCGCAGGTTTCATCGTCATCTTCTTGTGTTCCTTCCTTTCCACAGAAAACCTCTAGGGTTTTCGCATATAGGTGAAGCTGGGTTCCGACTTATCCTTCTGCAAACGATTGACTTCCTCGGTGACCTGATCGCCTCCGGACTTTTTCCATTTGCCGACCATTTCATCAAATGTTGTATCCACGTCCAGCTTCGATTCCAAAAGCATTCGTGTATACCCTTCTTCAATAATTTGACGAAGAAGCGCTGATTTCTCCTGAAGTGACGGGATCACCACATTAGGACGAAGGTAATCATACATAATGTTCTTCTCGTACGTGTCGAGCTTGTGCATCATGTAATCAGCCATATCCCTGGGTACGAATTTGGTATATTTCTCCGGATCGGTAAACAGCCATTCGGGCTGCAGCAGCTCAAGTCCGACGTTCGTGCTGTATTGGGGATCTTTTTTTTCATTGTCAAAAGGAAGTTTGACCCCGTTATCAATCCGATACGTTTTGCCCTCCACGCCGTATTGAATAAGGTCATATCCACCTGTAATCTGATACTCCAGATAACGAAGCGCAGCCTCCGGGTTCTTGGAACGACTGGAAATTTGATTTGTCCGGTTAATCGGCGTGGCCGGAAGATTAATACTCAGGACATTCCCCTTATGATGGATCGGGTCCAAAATCTCTGTCTTCAATGACGGCATCACGGCAAGCTGCCGATAATCGCCAATATTCAGAATAAGCACACCCACCTTGCCTGACTTGAACTTGTCGATTCCGATTGTTTTGCCAACCAGAAAGTCGGGGTCCATCAGACCCTGCTGACGCAATGTACGCAGAAATTTCAGAGCCTCCTTGACTCCAGGCTGGACCAAACCATATTGAAGCTGATTGGCATCCGTACTTGCTGGTGACCATCCGGGATTGACCCCGAATAATGAAAATAACCCGTTCAGATTGGAAATCTGATTGTCCTTAAAGGTAAGGGGTATCGTATCATTCACCCTGTTGCCATCAGGATCCTGGTCACGAAAGGCGATCAATACCTCGACCAGCCCATCGAGCGTTGTTGGTGTTGTCAAACCAAGCTTGTCGAGCCAGTCCTTGCGAATTACGATGCCTTGCCCTCCACGATCCCGCATCCAGGGAACTCCATAAATATGACCGTCCGTCGGATTGCGCATATACTCCCAGGTCTGTGCGCTGAACGCTTGCTTCAGCTTAGGAAATTTGGGAAGTAAATCATCCAGCGGCAAAAACACACCCTGATCGATCAATGCATTATGCTCGGGATCATTCGGACTGTACGTATTCACAATGTCTGGAATATCACCACCCGCCATTTTAACGGAAAGCCTTGTCTTGTATTCACTATAAGGGGGTGTTTCATAGGTAACCTCCACATGCGTCTCCTTCTCCAGCAGCTTCTCAAGCTCCGAGTCCGGATGATAGATATGTCCCGGAAACAGCGGTTTGATCACGGTAAGCTTAGGAATCGGCTCCATCTGATTATCCTTACTGTCCGCTTGATTACTGCCGTCACTGCATCCGGTCAGGGCTATCCAAACCAGCAGTGCCACCATAGCTCTGAATGCGATGTTATTGCTCAAACCGGTAACCCCCTTATAAGGTACAGGGCCCAACTCACCCTGATTCTAGTCCTTCCCACCACATACCGAAAGATGGTTTATTTAATGTTTCACCGTGCTTTATACAGTTCATGCTGGTTTTCCTGTTCCTCATGCCCGATTACGGGATGGACCAGTGTGACCTTGCAGCCGCCCCCAGCCCGATTTTCCATATAGATACCATAGCCCTCGTCTGCTCCAAACCGCAGCTTCAATCTTCTGTCCGCGTTGTATAGACCGACACCTGATTCCTGATTGCCTCCGGACTGCTCGATGAATGCAAAATGCGCCGATAAATCCTGCTCGCTACCTGCTCCGTTATCCTCCACACAGCAAATAAGGCGGTCGCCGGATTGGTACACCGATAAGATAATTTTTCCAGTACCTTCCTTCATCTTCTTGACCGCATGCTTGATGGCATTCTCCACAAGCGGCTGTACGGTAAGCTTCATAAATGGAAAATGAAGAATATTCGGCTGCACCTGAAAAAAGACAGCGAATGCATCGTGATTCCGCTGCAGCTCGATGCTCAAATAATTGCGCACATGCTGGATCTCTCGCTCCACCGTCGTCAGTTCTTCTCCATTGTTAATACTGAAACGGAGCAAATTGGATAGTGCCGTAACCATATTTACGATTGCCGGCTCTTGGGCCTTCTCGGCTTTCCATTTGATCGTATCCATCGTATTGTACAAAAAGTGCGGGTTCATTTGATGAATCAGCGTCCGGATTTCCAAACGTCTTTTTTCCTCTTCAAACTGCTTGGTTTTGCCAATCAGCTCGATCATCCCCGTAATCATCGAATTATAGCCACGAATCAACTGTCCGATCTCATCTGTTCGTTTCCTGTAGCTGTCAAAATACACGAGCTCCCCCAGCAAAATGCGGCGCATATGGCGGACCAGCGATTTGATCGGAATCGTTATTTTACGCACGATAATTAATAGAAGAATGCTCATAACTGAAATGCCTGACACGACCAGTATCCAGGTAAACTGCTTAATGTTCTCAATAGGACCCATCAGCTCAGAGACCGGAATTAATGCGGTAATGCTCCAGCCTGCCGTTCCAAGCGTCTTGGCGGCCTCGTAATAATCGGTACCCTGGATTCTGGTCTGGAGCACCGAGGTATTCGTCTTCACTGTGCTCGGTGTTATAGCCAGATCTGCGCCTTCCTTTTGATTCGATCTGGTAGCTACGATTCTCCCTGCATCATTGACCATATAAAAGCTTAGCTGCTCCAGACGCTCGGGAATGATCAGCTGGTTAGCCAGCAGAAAGCTCGGAACCCGTATCGTAAGCACACCAAGCGGCTGCAGCTGAGGGAAGTCGCGAATCGCCCGGACATACAGCAAATCCGTAGTACGCTCCCCATTCACGGAATAGACATGCCAGTATCCGCGCCCCTCCATTTGCAGTGCCTGCTTGAACCACGGCTCCTCTCCCGTAATACCGCCCGCATAATTCGGGTATTTGGCAGGCTGCTTGGGATAAATGTTCAGCTCGTACTCACCCTTAAGCTCATCCAGCACCGGATTCATCAATCTTATAAAATCAAATTCATTGAGTAGGCTGTCCGGAGCAGGCTCTCTGAGCAGCGCCTTTACTTTATCTGATTCCAGTACCTTCTCCGAGCGTTGTTCAATTCTCGTCATCAGGGTATCCACACGTTGGGCATTGTGCTGCAAATTATCAAGTAGGAACGCATTCGTCACGTTACGGATTTGCTCGCTTGAATTGCTGAACGACAAATATCCCAGCAGTATGGTTGGGATTGTCACAACGGATAGCAGCAGCAGGCTGATTTTGGCATATAAATTCAGGTTGATCATGGCTGTTGGCACACTCCGTTCATTTGCCATACCGGTATTCTTTGGGTGACATCCCCGTCCGTTTTTTAAATATTTTCCCGAAATGCTGCAGGTCCAAATATCCGATTTTTGAAGCGATTTCATATATTTTCAGATTGGATTCACGAAGCAGTCTTCTCGCCTTCTCAATACGCAGCTCAATCACGTAATCGGAAAAGGTTTGGCCTGTTTCCTTCTTGAACAAATGACTCAGCCATACCGGATGAATCGCAAGCTTATCGGCAATGCCCTGGAGCGTAATATCTTTATCAAATTCCTCGCCTATCATGACCTTGGCCTGCTCAATAATCGCATTGCCTGTTCCGGATATCTGAGAGGTTACTTTGT
Source organism: Paenibacillus sp. FSL H7-0331 (assembly GCF_001956045.1). Next base: position 377,064 of record NZ_MRTH01000001.1, read on the forward strand.
CAGACAAGTCTTGAAAATAGGCACACAGCTCGTGCTTGACTGAATCTATCGATTCGTAGCATTCAAGACGTTCCCACAGCGATAAAGAGATTTGATCCAGATAAATGCCTGACTTTTCGTTGACTAGCGTTTGAATATCCATAATCCAGTCCAGGCAGTTTTGGGCCAGCTGCTTGCGATGAATGAGCTGCGTTAACCGGACGATGCTTTCCACTTTGTCCCGAACCGCTCTGACCATGCCGTCACGGTCACCGGAGATCAGCGCAGCAGCGCACCGTTCATTGACATCCGCCGTTGTACGTTCCGGCAAGCCATCCTCCATCTCCTGGTAGTAAAGCTCCGGCTTACGGTTGGCAGCCGCCCAACGGAGTGCTTGATTGGACTGTTCGTAGGCGTCAAATAAAGCCTGAAACGAAAACATCGTGCCGCTGACGCCAAAATGCAGCTCGTGACGCTGGTACTTGCGGACATTGTGGCGAATGGCCTCCATCATTTCCTCCAGATCGGGGTATGCGGTTATTACGATCCAACGGTTATGGACGTTTTTCAGCAGATAGGAGGAGTGGAACTGCTCCATCGTCTCTCCGGCTATGTTGCCGACGGAAAACAGCTGCAGTTCCATGTCCTTATCGCTTTCCGGTACCTCACCGCTAACGCCAAAGGCCATCAGATGATAGGAGGAAGTCGTCAGCCAGGTTAAATTCCACAGCTGCAGCCGGTGGTAAATGTGCTCCTGCAGCTGTGTTTTTTTGGTACAAAAGCTCAGTATGTATTGGTCCATCAGCATCCGGGTGCCCATCTGCGCATGCTCGATCCGATGCTGCATTTCGAACCGCTGCCGCTCCTCCTCATGGATCATTGCCACAATTTTGAGCAGCTTTTGCTTGAATTCAGCTTTATCGAAAGGCTTGAGCACATAATCAAGCGCACCTAACTGCAAGCTCCGCTGCGCATAGGAAAATTCATTATAACTGCTGATTACGACAACCTTGGGCTCGTAATCGGAGATTTGCATCACTTCATCCAGCAGCTCCAGCCCTGACAACCGCGGAAGTACAATATCCGTTACAATAATCCGCGGAAACAGCGTACGGATCATCTCTCTGGCATCCTCCGCGTTACCGATAGCGTAGATATGACCGATTGAGGGGTCAAGCTGTTGAAGGGAAGTGCGAATACCTTCCAGTACCTCACCCTCGTCTTCGATGATCAAAATATCTATCGATGGATTCAATACGGTCGCCTCCCTTCGGTTTTACAACGAGTGTTTTAGTTCTATTATAATCGATACACATACGATCATGTTCAAAAATCGATCTTTCAGTGAACGGCTTGATAACCTCATACAGCCGTGTATGTCATTGTACCAAGGCTCAGGTACAAACAATACACGGCTGCATATATTTTTGAGGGGGGTTACTTAAACTGCCGAAGCCATCAGTCGGATTTGGCAATCAAATATTGATTCCAGGCCTGAAGTACGGTGTCACCGGTGAGAACCATTCGGTCTGCTTCGATGAAAGCAGCAGCCAATCTGACTCTAAGCTTATCCAGTAAAGCTCCCGGCTTGAACTGCATATCCAGCTCAATCGGTCCGGCGATTGTATAGGGTGTCAGCCTCTTCGCTGCCGTGGCGCATTCCAGCGCACCAGCTTTCAGCAGAGCTGCTGTCCGCGAAGGTGGATAGCAGGCGGCAGCGGTGTCGCCTAGCGACTGCTTGACACTAACCGTAATCGTTCCTGGCAGCAGTGCCTCCGTTTCCTTCACACCCTCTGAATCCGCCGTAACCATAACGAGAGACACGCCTGCCTCGCCTGCCATTAATGCTTCCAGTCCGATCTCGCCTACAACAACACCATTTACGCTCATTCTGATGATATCATGCTCATAGTTATGATTGAGCAGCGCCCCCGGCATCGAAGCCTTCGCATGAAGACCGAGAAGAATCATCCCATCGAAGCTGCCATCCAGATAGGCTAGGTTCTCGGGCCCGTAATGCGGCTTGCCGCATATTGCGGTAACCCTTGGGTCCAGTTGGAACAGATCGACATTCGTACCGTAAAAATGAATGTCATACAACCATACCTCATCCTCTTCGGCTTGCAAGAGTCCCTCCAGTACAGCTGCCAAATCATGCTTCAGCATTTGCAGGCCAAACCCATAGTCTTCGGCGCCAGGCACGACCTGCTTCATATTGACAACACCTGTCAAGCCTTCCATATCTACACGAATCATCCATTTCATCTGCTTAATCCTCCCCTTGTTCATTCAGCCTTGGTGCACATCAAAGCGTCTTCCAGGCCTCGCGCAGCTTGGCAAGAAAAATATCCACGCTTTCCCGTTCACTTTTCCCAGGGTAAGGCCTCATTTCAAAAGTCACTGAAGGCCGGTCCTCTCCATCCAGATAGCCGGATGCAAATAAGGCTTTTAGAAATTCGACCAGTTCCACTACATCATGCTCGCCATCCTCGTAGCCCCATGGCGGGTGCATGTCCCCATATAACGGATTGGCAGGATTGCTCATCACACAGCTGCCGAGATGTACGTGCCTGATATAGGATTGTGAATCCTTCACAGCCTGAGCGAAGGTTTCATTCAACAAGGGGATATGTCCCATGTCGATAAGCAGTCCGATGTTCCCATAGCCCTGAGCTCGAACCTGTCTTACAACCTCAGCCGCTTCACGAGTTGATCCGATCAGCAGATTTTTCCCGATGGAGCGATCAAACGGCTCAATAAGCAGATCGATCTCGGGAACACGCGCACACAGTGCGGCTACGTATTCGACGAAATAAGCGGTTTGCTCGGCAATTAACGCTTCTCCCGGATTCGGTCCACTCGCAATAACGGCCTTGCGTGCTCCGATATCTAGCCCTCTTCGCAAATGCTTGATTACCGCCTCCACGGTCTCCACCCGGATGGCCCCGTCAGGGCTGTTCGGGTTCAGCCTGGGTCCGTTCATCAGTGGGCAGTTATACACAGGCTCTTTGCCGCTGGCATACACCAACGGAATTTCTTCTTCGGCGGCTTCATCAGAATCGGGAATGAACATATCAATGACCTCGAACTCGGGATAAGCCAACACCTCCCTGATCGTGCGTCGATGCTCGGCTGCCGACTCAAAGGTTACCGGAAACAACAAATGATGATTTAAACCAAGTTTTATATATTTTTTCCAGGGCTCCTCGTTCATGCGGGATCTGCCTTCCTTTCTTCCTTGGATTATTGTGACGTCAAGCCGAAACGGTAATTTCCAACTGCCTCAGAGGTCAGCAAATAGCGGTCATAGATACGAAACGATCCGATCAGACCCTCCCAACCCGCTCCTAGCAGAGCCTGACGACTTCCGTTGATATCCTGAATATGTGGTGAAAACCGCCCCCAGCCAAACTGCCGCTGCTTGCCGCCGTCCGCCAGCTCACCGTTGATCACAAACGTAATGATTTTGGGACCTCCGTCTACGTTCACCACAATATGCTGCCAGGCGTTGGATTGCAGCAGTCCTTCATCGGACTCCCAAGAAGATTCACTTCTGCCGTCATTCAACGTCAAACGAATCGTTCCCTGCTCAGTCATAGCTACGGCTATTCCTTTGCCACCCCGTCCCCTCGTATCCAACAGGCTTCCTGCTGCTCCACGGCTTCCGTGATAAATCCATAGATCAAGCGCAAATCCACCTCCGGCTGCAAGGTTTGGCAGCTCTGGAAGCTCCACAAGCGCGTCTGTTCCTGTCGTTGCCGGCTTCACGATCTCGAAAACCAAGCCCCGCTCGGACCGCTCGTCATTGTCATGCTGGTTCCACATTGCCTCTAATAATGCGGCATCGACTTCATGGATACGTGCAATCGTTTTTTGCGTTTCGGAGATGAAATATTTGCCTTCTTGCTCAATAAAGTCGGGATAACTGATACGTGTCCGCGGTTCATCATCATATAACACGATTTCCGGCTGCGACCAATGAATGTACCCATCCTTTTCGATTCCACCGCACATCCAGACAGGATTGCGATCCTGATAAGCAAGCGACGGGGTTGCCCGATTGTCCGTACCATGATTGTGAAACCAGAGCGTGTACTTGCCATTGCTGTACCTGCGCACAAAATTAGCAGCTCGCGGATGCTTGATCTTCCGGCCACCCGGATTATATTCGGCATAATCAGGACTTGTCCACGTATGACCTCCATCACGGCTGTAGGCCTGACCATTATGACCCTCAACCGTACGATACGTGCAGTACAAGCTGCCATCACTCAGCCCGACCAGATTATGCTCATCCGCTACTTTACCCAAAGGTGCCTTAATTCCCTGATCTCCGTCAGGAAGCGTTCCCCATTCAATTCGTTCGGGAGACGACTCCGTTAAAATATTGCTGCTTTTCACAAAAATCCCCTCTGAAGATGCCATAAATCCATCACCAAAGCTGCCCACCTTGGCCAACCCCATATATACCGAATCCTCATGAATGATCGGCTTGCCTACTCCCCAGAAAAACTGCACCTTGCCCTCATAAGGGTTATCACGGTCGATCTGCATATTCCGAATCGGCACCTGATACCGATCCTTCGACCACGAACGTCCGCCGTCATCGGAATATTTAAACATCAAGTCACCTAATGTGTCTACGCGGGATATGTGGGAACCACTATCCGAAATAACCTCGCTCCTGTTGCTGCTATTATACGTATAGAACGCGTAAATCCGTCCACTCGGTACAATAAGCGGCATGACCCAGGAAGCCTCGGGACCATCGGCCGGTTCGATATCGGTAAGCTCTGACCAAGTCTGACCCTGGTCCTTACTGATAGCAGAGACCACATGCTGTCCCCGCTCTCCCTCAACACCGGCTCCAGTCGTCATCACGCATACCCAATCTCCGCTTGCCGTGATCACGATATAGGGCTGATCACAATAATGCTCGCGGGGAATCTCAAGACCCCATTTAATATTCCGCACATCTTTCATTGGATTGTTAACATTTGCAGACATCTCAACCACCCTTTTCAGTCATTTTGCGTGCTCAAAAAACAGCTCTTTGAACAACCTTTACTATTGGTTCCGTTATATCATAGCGGATATCGCTCCAGGTTAAGATAGGTCTAACTTAAGGTTTAACCTGCCTGATTTAACTTGTTGGGTGAAATGTCTGCTTTGCCTTCTTTCCGACTTTAGGGTACACTGAACTAGGAAGGATGTGAGGTCCATGTTAAAAGAATTTCTCAATCAAAAGGTCACGATACTTTTCATTGATGGTGGAAGTATTGCCAATGGGACGCTTATTGAGATGGATGAACGCTTTGTGAAGTATCAATCTCCCCATAGCATCAATATTATTCCGATCACTTCAATTAAAACGGTATCTCTCCAGACAGAAGAAAAACCCCATGCGACTGTACGAGGTTTTGTTTAAGCTTTGAAGCCACTTCGGTGGCTTATTTCATTTGATAAAGATCCCTCCGAACGGAATCACTTCTCTAAGTACCCGACGAATCAGGCTGTCACCTTGCATATGGTCATCCAGCTGCTCGTCAGGCTTGCAGGGCTGCAGCAGTACGGAACCGGTGCCCTTTAGCTCCCAATGATAATTCATATGCTGGCTTGCTAACGTATTTCCATATACACAGGGCTTAAGCTCAATATGCTGTGGGTAGGCAACCAGACAGTTCACATCGACAAACAACGGGTTATCCGGGTGAAGCTCCACCTGATAAAGCGGTCCTGACGTTAGCAATCCCAGGTTTCCCGGTCCTTGAAACCTCATTTTCACCAAATCACGTGTCATGATCGCATTACGAATGGTTTGAATATGTGTGCGAAAGGTCATCCCCTCCATATAAAACAACACATGCTTGAATTCAAACAGCAGATCGTCATCCTCTTTAATAGCAACCATTCCCAGGCTATAGCCCTCGGGCAGACCCAGCATACAACGTGACGGACCACTGATCCGCGATTGAATGAATCTTTTTTTGCGGTACATATTGGACAGCTTCATAAAGGAATCCTCACGCAAGGAAGGCTGGCCTTGAAAAGCAACAATTTGATTGGGATGCATCACATGGACGGCTTCTCCCTTATCCATCGTAAGCACTGCTAGCCGGGTCCTTTGTTCAGCCTGCTCAAAAGAAATGTCCATTGTACCTCCTACAAATTACCATTTTCTATTTACGTAAGCTGCGCTTTTGCCGCTTCCAGACCGCTACACGTATTAACCGACCGGATACAAAATAACCTGCGATCAAAGCTACAGCTGTCGCTCCCATCCAGAACAGCTTACGGTTGCGCGCTTCCTTGTCCAGCTTGTCCTGTTCCGCTGACTGAATAGCTCTTTGCAAAGCTTCATTTTGCTCTAGCAGCTGTTTGTTCTGGGCCAGCAGCCTCTCTTCCATTTCTTTCGAGCGTGCTATCGTTTCAGTCAGTTTATCCTTCTGTTCGTCGAACTTTTTGACTTGCTCCTGAAGCTGCTGCTTCGTGGATTCGTATTCTTTCTCAATGATCTCCACCTGCTCCGGCAGCTTGTAAATATCCTTCACCCGATCAAAAAATCCGGCATGTACAGCAGATAGCGGTTGTACGAGCATCATGATCACAGCTGCAGCGAGCAGCACCCTTCCCACATTTCTCTTCATCGCTTCTCCACCTCCACCAGATCGACATCTATCTTCATTTTACTTCATATTTTGCGGGATGCAAATGGTAGACTATGTCCGTTGATGGATGCTAGATTGCGATGAACAAAAAAAAGACTGCTTATTTTACAAGCAGTCTCTGGAAATATTCGTCTTTACCCGTTCTAACTTTTAAATCGGGGCAGTTGTTTTCTTGCGATTCTATTGTCCAGCCCGCAACCTTGGTACCGCACACGACCGATTCCTTGAGACTCATGCCCCGCACTAATCCCATAATAGTTCCGGAAAAGAAAGCATCTCCAGCACCGCTGGAATCGACAACCTTAACCGGGAAAACTGGCTGATGACCTTGCTCCTTGGTAACGGAGTCATAATACACGGAGCCATGCTCCCCCAAAGTGATAACCATCGAGCGCAGTCCAACAGCATCTACAAAAGGAACCAATTCCTGCAGCATTTCGTCCGGGTTCGTCGTACCTATACTCTTATCAAAAAGCCGCTCAGCTTCCACTTCATTGCAGATAAAGCATTCCAGCTGCTTGAGCAAACCTCTGTTTTTAAGTACAACATCCAAGTTTCCAGGAATTCCATAAACAGGCTTGTTTTGTTGTACAGCCATCGAAATGACTGAGCTGCTAATCTGTTCATTCAGGTCAAGCTCCAAAGCGATATGGGATGAGCGTTCCACAATTTCCTGTATGGATTCGGCAAATACGCTTTCTAGCGCTTTCAGATCAGGCATCTGCGAAATAGATCCGGCCAAATCCCCGTTCTCATCCAGCACAGCGAGCCACATGCCCATACCTTGATTCGCCGGCTTCAAAAAGTCGGTATTCACTTGAACATCCTGAAGACGTTGTTTAATTTCGAGACCTAATCCGGAATGATCCATAGTGGATACAAATGCTGTATTTAACTCCAGATTCGCAAGATTCTCGGCTACATTGCGGCCTACGCCACCATGCACAAACTCGATATTACCCAAGTTTCTTCCTTGCGGAATATAATTTTGTTTGGCAAAACCTTTACAATCCACGAATACGGTACCTATGACGGTTACAAAATTTTTCATATGCAGCTCCTTAACAGCTGTGATTGGCTTAGGAGTCTATTATATTATGATTTTGTAAAAGTGGCTATGAATTCTTTAAAGTTTGACAAATCGACCTACTTCTTTTTAAAGGTATAGCTTGGTGCGGACTTATCCTTTTGCAGCTTGTTGACTTCTTCAGTAACCTTATCGCCACCAGCCGCTTTCCATTTGGCTATAGTATCCTCGAAGGTTTTGTTCGCGTCCACAGCGGTATCCAATAAAACTTTACTGTAGCCCTCGGTAAGAATTTGCGTCTGCTGCACGGAGGTTTCCGTACGGTAAGGGAAATCCACATTCGGACGAAGATAGTCATATACACTGTTTTTCTCGTATTCATCTAGCTTCTTGATGATGTACTGGGCAATATCCTTGGAAACAAATTTCGTGTATTTTTCGGTATCGACGAACAGCCATTCCGGCTGCAGCAGCTCCAAGCCTACATTGGTATTGTACTGCTTATCCTTCTTGTCATCTGCAAAAGGAGTTTTAATGCCATTGACGATACTATAGGTTTTACCCTCAGCCCCATATTGAATATAGTCAAAACCATCTGTAATCTGGTACTCAAGGTAACGCAGTGCCGCCTCCGGGTTTTTGGACTTGGCTGAGATTTGGTTCGTTCGTGAAATCGGTATGGCCGGCATCGCCAGCCCCCATTTCTTTCCGTTATGCTCGATTGGATCAAGTATTTCCGCTTTCATGTTGGGCAGCACAGCAAGCTGCCTATAGTCACCGAGACCTGTTAAGAGCACACCCACCTGCCCGGATTTAAATTTGTCAAAGCCGATCGTTTTGCCGACCAGAAAATCCTGATCCAGCAGCCCCTCCTGTCTTAAATCTCGAATAAACTTCAATGTATCCAGCACGCCCGGCTGGGTAATGCCATTGACTAATTTATTGTTATCCTTCGGATCAGGAGACCAGCCTGGATTGACACCGAACAACGGCAGCAGCGCATACACGTTCAACAGCTGATTGTCTTTAAATGCGAGTGGAATCGTGTCCTGCTTGCCATTGCCGTCAGGATCCTTATCGCGGAACGCTTTAAGTACGTCTACAAGCTCTGTTAAAGTTTTGGGTTCCTTCAAGCCCAATTTGTCCAGCCAATCTTTACGGATGACAATCCCTGTACCCCCACGGTCCCGCAGCCAAGGTACTCCATAGATTTTGCCATCTGCGGGATTTTTGAGCATGTTCCATATGGAATCGCTGAAGGATGCCTTCAGCTTCGGAAATTTGGGCAGTAAATCATCGAGGGATCTGAACGCACCCTGAGCGATCAGCGCATTGTGCTCGGTATCACCTGGAGAAAACGTGTTGACGATATCCGGGATATCCCCTCCAGCGAGCTTGACGTTAATCGCGGTCTTGTACTCCATGCTCGGTGGAGTCTCATAAGTAACCTCGACATTGGCTCCCTTCTCAACCAGCTTCTCCAGCTCGGAATCGGGGTAATAAATGTGTCCCGGATACAAGGGCTTGATAACTGAAATTTTGGCTGGTGCTGTACTTGCTGGTGCAGCAGTCGGTGACCCGGCAGGTGTATTAGCCGCTGAGCCAGCAGGGGCCTTCGTTTCTTGTGCCGTACAGCCGTACAGTAATGAGGATGCGACCACTCCGGTCATAATTACAGGTAATGATTTACGAATCAATGGTAGGACCTCCCTTTTCATTTGCTTGCGTTTACTGACGATTACACGATTAATGGTAGCTTCCTAAATGGTTTTTGATAATAAGACTGCTTTAATGTTTCACCCTGCTCTGTTAAGTTTCAGCCTTTCACAGCACCCATCACGATACCTTTCACAAAATGCCTTTGTAAAAATGGATACACCAGCACGATCGGCAAGGTAGCAAAAATAATCGCGGCCGCTTGCACATTGGCAGGCTCGACCTTCATTTGCTCCGTATCCGCTCCAGCCAAATTCGTAAAGTTGCCGTCGAACACAATGACCTTCAACAGTACCTGCAAGGGCCATTTACGTGAATCCGTAATATAAAAGACGCCTTTAAAAAACTCATTCCAATGCGCAACTCCATAAAATAAGCCAATCGTAGCGATCGCTGGGAGCGACAGAGGGATTAATATTTTCCAAATGAAAGTGAACTCATTGCAGCCATCCATCTTGGAGGATTCTTCGATCTCCTCAGGTAAATCCATAAAAAAATTACGCATCAGGATCAGATTGAACGCACTGACAAGACCCGGAATGATCATCGCCCATATGCTGTTCAGCAGCCCCAGGTTTTTGATATTGAGATAACCCGGGATAATCCCGGCATTAAAATTCATGACAACAATAATCAGAATCATAAAGATCTTCAACCCCGGCAAATTCCGTTTGGAAAGGGCAAATGCCGCGGTAATCGTAAATACCAGATTCAAAAACGTCCCTACTACCGTAATCGTAACCGTTATCAGGAACGCTCTGACCAGCGCCGGCGTTGAAAAAATATATTGATACGCGCTGAGCGTAATGTCTTTCGGATACAGCATAATGCTCGATTGATGAATAGCTATGGGGTCACTGAATGAAACCGAGAACACATGCACTACCGGCAGCAGTGTGACGATACAGAACAGAACAAGTACAGCATGAATCAAAACGTCCGTGAGTACATTGCGCTCACTTTTGACCATGGGAAACCTCCTTTTTATTAAGTCTTCTTGTAGTGTCTTATTGTTACCAGATCGAACGTTGATCGAATCTCCGCAGCAGCCAATTTGCGCTTACAATTAGAACAAAGCCAATGACACCCTTAAATAAACCGACTGCTGTTGCAACACTGAACTGGCCTTTTTCCAGACCCATCCGATACACATACGTATCGATAATATCGCCTACCTCGTATACGGTCGGATTCATCAGCACGAAGATTTGCTCAAAGCCGGCATCCAGCAAATGGCTTAAATTAATAATCAGCATCAGCGATATCGTCGGCAGTATGCCGGGCAGCGTGACATGCAGCATCTGCTGGAACTTGCCCGCTCCATCGACCTTGGCCGAATGGTACAGCTCGGGATTGACACCCGCCAGTGCCGCCAGGTAAATAATCGCACTCCAGCCAAAATCCTTTAAAATACCGGTAACGACCAAAATCGGCCTAAAAAACTGCTGATCCACCAAAAAATTGACCGGAGCCATGCCGAAAGCCTTCAACATGGCATTAATGACCCCCGATGGTGTCAAAAAGGTAACGACAATCCCACCGAATACCACCCAGGATAAAAAATGCGGAAAGTACGTAATCGTCTGTACCGAGCGTTTGAATACAACCGAACGCACCTCATTTAATAACAAAGCAAACAGGATCGGAACCGGAAAGCCAAAACCGAGCTTGTACAGGCTGATCAACAGCGTGTTTCTCAGTAGCCGATAAAAATCCGGGTTCTCCATCAACCGTTCAAAATGCCTCAGCCCCACCCAAGGGCTATCAGCAATTCCGACAAACGGCGAGAAGTTTTTGAAAGCGATTGTCAACCCGTAGTAGGGCACAATACTGAACAGAAAAAAATAAGCAATCGACGGCAGCAGCAGTACATACAGCCATTTGTATGCTTTGATTCTGTGCCACTTCGTGTGTTTTGCGGCTGATTGCCTCTGCCAGGGCAAGGCCGCCTGCTGTTTGGACATGGATTCCCTCCTAAAAGTTTTGCGAAGCAAAACTGACTTCGTAAGCATTTGCTTAGTTTTCGCCAGAAAACTGACTTCGTAAGCATCATTCCGCTCTTCATTTATCTTACCGAATAGAAAAGAATTAAAGGATAGGGTTGAGTTAATATTTAACAGGGGTATGTTATTGCGAAGGGTTGAGGCCATAAAAAAACCGAAGCCGCTTAGTCCCATCAAAGGGATGCTAGCTGCTCCGGGTTATTAGAACTACTCGAAGATTATGCAATTCTTGGGAAATCATAAAGTACAGCGCCGCTTTTGGAAACACGCAGATTAACAAAGTTACGCTTAACCAATGAATCGAGCACCTGCTCGGATTCCTCCAGAGAAAGATCCGTATTCATGGATACCTCGGGAATCGTCAGTGTGCCTCCCTTTGCGTGAGCCAGCTCTAACAGCTGAGTCGCCAAAGCAGCTCCCAAAGTTTTTTGTTTCGATTTAACTTTTCTAAACCTTTCATACAAAAAGACAGATATAACACCAAGAGGCACGCACATTATAGCTATCCTGAATAGAAAGGTGAATATTGATACAGCAATTTCATCCCCAGCCGAATGTATAGTGCTGGACAAATACAATACAGACATGTGTAGGCTCCTTTCTCTTATATACCCATTAACTAAATCTATCATCCAATAAATCATCGAGAGATTTGGCTGTTACCTTCTCGTATTCAGTAAGAATACCTTGGAAATGGTAAATTCGTGCACCTTTATTCTCTTTGATTTCAGCAAATCCTCTAGATGTAAAAGACTCCAATGCTCTTTCGGATAATTCTAAAGAGAGCTTTGTATGGTAGGCGGTTTCAACAACGCTTAACGTGCCCCCGCGGGCAGCTGCCAGAGCCAGAATCTTTTTTTCGATCACTTGTCCTACCGGTTGTTCGGCAAGCTTTTTCGTGCTTGGTCTTGCAGTAGGCTCTTGGATGTATCCATTGCTTTTTTTTAACTTGGCTGTCTTGGATATCAAATAAATTATAGCTATGACCAGCAACAAATTCAGTATTAACCCACTGATCAATGCAAGATTTACCATCGTTTCCGAAGATATAACCTCTACGGTTGCCGCCTTTAATGGTTGAACTGACATTGTATAGCCCCCACTCATTTTGCTGACAGTTTGGATAACAACCTGGATCGCTTAATGCTTGTCTTCCAGCAATTCATCCAGCGTTTTGTCAGCTTTCTTTTCCTGATCGGTCAATATGCCCCTGAAGTGATACAGCACCGTTCCGTTCTGTGCAATTTTAATATTCGCATGGCTATGTTTAACCATATATTCCAACGCTTCCTGAGCTGCCTCCAAAGTCAAATCCGTATGTAAACTAACATCAACAACCGTAAGAACACCCTTATTTGTATAGGCCAGCTTCAGCAGATTTTTTTCCAATTCCCTCCGGACAGCAGATGGATCTTTCTTGGAAGGTTTCCTATTTGAATGATAAAAGTCAGTCTTGGATTTGATATAGGCAAAAAGTTTGAAATCGGTGAGTATCATAATCCCCGAGTACAAAGGAGCCACTACCACGAGAAAAAAAGCCAGAATCGTCACCTTAGGGGAAGTGGCCATATTATACTCATACGTATTCCTGTAAACAAATATTTCTATGATTCCAAAGATGACCAAGGCGCTACCGCCCAAGAATCGCTTCACACTCATTGACTTCCATCCAGCCCCCTATTCAGCCCTAATGGGGCTCATTACCTATTATCCATAATATAGGACGTTTGTCTATGCCTAATGCACGATTCGAGAACACAATTCGACACCTATAACAAACAAAAGGCTGCATGAGGTTTAATCCCCCTACAGCCCTTGCAAGTGTGTAATAATTAAACTATTTCAAAATCCCCTTCTCCTTCAACAACTTGGCAGCATGCTCCAGATAAGCATCATTTTTAAAGGTTGAATTCAAGGTCCCCAGGAATTGGTCGTACTCCGTCAAAGGACGTTTTCCATGAATGAACTTAATGATTTCGTCCTTCGTAAACCGATCCATATCGTTTTTGTTGAAGCCCGCCGGATAATTATAAATGTAGCTGTTCAAAATCTTGATTCGAGGCTGCTCATTCGTAAACTTGAGCTCTTTTTCTACATAAGGAAACCGTGTTGACAAGTACTCCAGCTCCTTACGTCCGGCCATTTGGTAAATGGAAAAGTAACCTCCTTCCGTATCCATCAGCTCTGTCGGTTCAACCTTGCCGCCGTTCAGCTTGTAATGTCTGCCTTCAATCCCGTAGGAAACCAGATTCAAGCCTTCCGGGCTTGCCATGTAGTTAAAAACATCTAATATTTTTTGCAGCTTCGCCGGATCTTTCTCAACAGCCTTGGAAATCACAAAATATTGTGGAGCCTTGCCGTAATCGTAGGAAGCATCAAATTGTCCTCCCGGACCTTTTGGGGAAGCCAACTGAACCCACTGTGCATTCGGATTCACACCCTTCCACTTCACCTCGCTATCTTTTCTAAGAAAGCTCTGCCAGCCTGTATAAATAATACCGGCTTTGCCTTGATAGGCTTTCTCGATGGCAAGCCCGTTCTTGTTCGTTATATATTCCATATCTACGCCGCCGGAATCCATGAGATCTTTAATGTAGGTAAGCGCATCCTTCATCAGAGGATCGAACATCGCATCCGTCAGCTTGTCGTTTTTCAAATAATGGTTGCCGGGGCTACCAACTCCGAACGATCCGAACAGCGGGGCAAACGTGTCCAGCTCGAATCCCGTCAGGCCGATGGTATCTTTCTTGCCGTTTCCATCCGGGTCCTGCTCCGTGAACGCCTTTGCTACTGCTTTGAACTCTTCAAGTGTCCCTGGCGCCTTCAAGCCGAGCTTATCCAGCCAATCCTTGCGAATCAGGAACGTATTAAACGGAAGATTGGCATCCCGTCCGATCGCATACTGCTTGCCGCCAATAAAACCTCTCTCGAAATCCTCTTTTCCTTGAAAATCAAGCACAGGCTTAAGCTTAGGCACATAGGGTGTCAAATCGAGCAGCAGACCCTTGTCGGCAAAGCTTTTAATTTCACCCGGCTCCAGCTCAAAAACGTCGGGATAATTACCGGCAGCCAAACGAACATTGATCTGGTTCTTGTAGTCGCTCCCGCCAATCATCACCATATTGAAATCGACGTTCAGCTTTTTATCAATTGCCTGTTTCAATGGGTCTTCCTCAGGCTTTGGCAGATTGCCTCCCGGACGCGCCACTTCAATTTTGATTGCCTTTGCCGGTGTTTTATCTGCACCTGCCGCCGGCTCCTTCGCTGTGCTTGTTCCGCCTGTGGGTGCTCCTCCGGAGCAGCCTGCCAACATCCCCCCTGTTACGAGCACGGACACCATAATCATCCATTTCCGATTCATTCGAACTCCCTCTTTCTGTTTATATTTATCCCTTGATCGCCCCGATAATGATTCCTTTGGAAAAGTGCTTTTGAATAAACGGATAAAAAACAATAATCGGCAATGAGGCATACACAACTGCTGCCATCTGCAGGGTCATCGTCGGGATCGTCTCATCGACGCTTTCAACCTGACTGTGCGCCTGCATCAGCATATTGCGGATCACCACCTGCAAAGGTTGGATATCCGGCTTGGTCACATACATAATTGCATGATAAAATTCGTTCCAGTGTCCCACCAGATAAAACAATCCAAGTGTAAACATCACAGGTACCGACAGCGGAACGACGATTTTGATAAGAAGACCGTATTCGGACGAACCGTCCATTCGCGCAGATTCCATAATTTCTTCCGGCAGGTTTTCAAAAAAGCTTTTCATAATCAGCACATTAAAGCTCCATATGGCGTTGGGTATGATCATCGACCAGACGGAATCCAGCAGCCCGGTGTCTTTGACAATCAGATAGGTAGGAATGATCCCCCCACTGAATAGAAGGGTCAGCACGACCATCATCAGAACGATATTGCGGCCGGGCAGATCTTTGCGGCTTAACGGAAAAGCCATCAGCGTAGTTAGAATGAGATTGATCGCCGTCCCGACCACAGTAATAAACACCGTAATATTGAAAGCGCTAAGAATATAAGGCTGATGGAACAGCTCTCTATAAGCCGCAAACGTTACGGATCTCGGGATTACGATAAATCCGCCATTGCGCAGCAGCTCGGTATAAGGTGTAATGGATACGGATACCACATAAAGCATCGGAAAAATAGCGGCGATTGAAACCAGCAGCAGAGTGACATACATGAGAGCATTAAATAATCGGTCGGATGTCCTGTTTACCAAATGCCCTCCCCCCACTTCTTCGCCAATTGATTGGATAATAGAACCAGCACCAGCCCAATCATCGATTTGAACAATCCGACTGCAGCGGCGAGACTGAAATTCAACTGCTCCAGCCCTGTTCGGAATACCCAGGTATCCAATATATCCGACACCTCATATACGCTGATATTGTACAATAAATAGATTTGCTCGAAGCCGGCATCGAGGATATGACCCAGCTTCAGAATGACCATCATCACAATGACGTTGCGGATGCCCGGCAGCGTAATATGCCAAATCATTCGAAACTTATTAGCCCCATCCACCTTGGCGGCTTCGTACAGCGCAGGATTAATGCCTGCCATCGAAGCCAGATAAATGATTGCCCCCCAACCCAGATCCTTCCATAGATCCGAGCCGACCAGTACGCTCCGGAACCATTCTGTCGACGACATAAACGCAATCGGCTGCAGGCCCGAGCCTACAATCCAGCTGTTGACCAGGCCGGAGCTGGGCGATAAGAAAGCAATCAAAATCCCGTAAATAATAACCCACGACAAAAAGTGAGGCATATAGCTCAGCGTCTGGACCACATTGCGAAACCAGACAACCTTACATTCGAATAAAAAAATTGCCAGTACAATATGCGGTACGATACCTGCTATCATTTTGTACACACTCAGCAAAAAGGTGTTCTCCAGCAGCTGCCAAAAATAAGGCGATTGATAGAACTCCTGAAAGTGGCCATACCAGGGATCGTTCCAGGGACTGGCCATAATCCCGTCCACAATACTGAAGTTTTTAAATGCGATAATCAATCCGTACATCGGAAAGTATTTGTAAACGATGTAATAAATAATTCCGGGCAGCAGCATGGTGTAATAGGCAAAATACTTGGCCCAATTGCGTCTAGAGAGCAGCATTAAGTTCTGGGTCCTCCTTATCGTTTTCGTGGAAAAAGTTGCTTCGCTTCGTTAGTATCGTGATCATCGATGACTACTTCAGTTTATCAAGTAGCAGGATTCAACTCTATACATCATTACCGTGATTTACTCCACTATTTCCGCGAGAACAGACGGCTGCACCGGAAAAGACCGGAAAATTTGTACCAAAACAAAAAAACGAAGCAAAGGTCTACACCTGGCTCCGCTCTGTTGTATAAGGAATGCGCACACATACTATCGTGCCTGTATGCACACCGTTAGCCTTCAGCCCATACGGCCTGCCAAAGTATAAAAACAACCGATGGTTGACATTGTACACGCCAAGTCCGTCCTTCCTGTTCATGTCGTCATCGTGGGGCTGACCCTCCAGCAGCTTTTGAAAAAATGGCTTGCTGATCCCGATTCCGTTATTTCTTATGTAAATACGCACACCCTTCTTATTGCGAAATGCACGGATTGTAATCATGCCGTGCTGACGTGTGGGTACAATGCCGTGAAAGATTGCATTTTCAACAAGCGGCTGCAGGGTTAATCGAGGCATCAGAACCTTGAGCACAGCCGGATCAATTTCCAATTTCAAAGTAAAGCGGTTTCCATATCTCACATTCTGGATTTGCGTGAACATTTCGATTCCTTGGATCTCCTCGGCAAGCGTCGTGAGTGAGGACTCTTTGCCCATTGAAATACTTAACAAACCGACCAGGGAATGAATCGTTTCCTGCACCTGATCGTTTTTATTCTGATAAGCCAGACTGGCGATGCAGGCAAGAGTGTTGTATAGAAAATGCGGTCCGATTTGATTCTGCAGCATTCGGATTTCATAGCTTCTTTTTTTCACTTCCATCTCCACAATATCTTTGCTGAGCATACTGATCCTCGACATAAGGGAATTATAGCTTCTTGCCAGATCACCAATCTCATCGCCCCGCGACACACTCAGGTAAGAGGGAACGTCGATATCCTGCACCCGGTCCATTTTTTTGGCCAAGGTAATAATCGGCTGTGAAAAGGTTCTGCTGATCATCAATGCGCCTGCAAGCAGAATAATGACCAGAAGCAGCGCAGCTCTGCCATACGTGGCATACAATTCACCGATATTCCCATAAAAATATCCCTTGTCAAATACTGAGATCAGGCTCCATCCCAACCGGTTCATATTCGATTTCACGGCGATCAGGTGGTTATTCCCGGTCTCCATCTCACTGGTCCCTGTGGGGAGCTCAAACAGCTGTTCATTCAAAGCCGCTGGTAGCTCGGGAGGGTATGACGGATATGGCAGCAATTTGCTGTATGCATTGCCTGCAACCAGGCGACCGCCTGCAGACATTATCATAAAGGTCTGAAACTCGCCGCCGCTTAAAGTCGCCAATCGCGAAGAAAATTCCTTCAGATTGATTTCGATCACGACAATCCCTTTTTGCGACCCGCCCACAGGACGAACAAAAGCAACGGTATACTGGGATAGCGACGACCAGTAGGGCTCACTCCAATTAATGCCACCATAGTTCCCTTTCGCCAGCTCAAATACATCGGGAAGCTCGCCTGAGCCAAGGATGTCATAATAAAGCTGGGTATTGCTTAAGATCGTCCCGTCATCCTTAACGAACAGTATGGTGCTTATAATAGAGTTATTGGTATCGGCATACTCCTGCAGGGCTTTCTCGGTATACATCGGGTCGTAGCTGTCGAAGATATCAGACCGGGATACCAGCTGCAAAATAACATGCTGCACATTTTCCAGGTAAGCATTCAAATAATCATTTGTCCGGTTTATAATGATCTCCGAGTCCCGGATGGTTTGGGCGCGAAACAACTGCTCCGATTGCACCAGCGTACTCCAGGCCAGAATACCGAATACAAGCAGACCGCCAAGGAACAAAAAAATAAAATGTTTGGTTGCCAGCCTCATACGATGCATGCGTCTTAACATGATGTTACCCCCGCTTATAATCAGATGGTGAGAGACCGGTGAACTTGCGAAATAATGGAGCAAAATAGCGATAGCTCGGAAAACCTACCATCTCGGATACCGTATACACCTTCAGGTTTGTCGTTTGCAGCAGCTCGATGGCTTTCTCGATCCGGCAGCGGGTTAAATATTCCTTGAATGTCATCCCCAGCTCTTCGTGAAACAGCCTGCCAAAATAGTCGCCGCTAAGCTCTACCTCCCCGGCAACAGCCGACAAGGTAACAGGCTCACCAAGCCGCTCCTGAATAATCTCCTTGGCTCTGCGTATCTCCTTTCTTACAAAATCCCCGCGTTTATCCTCCATCCAGTAAATCATATTGGAGATCAACTCATCCAGCGTGGCAGACTGATCGATACGCTGAACAAGCTGGGTACGGTCATGAACGATATCTTTTGAGCCTGAGTCCCATTCCTGAAGCTCGGATTTGAGAAACATGCGGATACCTGCCGGATGGACCCGATGCTTTAGCATCCATGCTTTAAAATCGGTCCTCACATATTCGTTAAAGCTCGATAAATCTGTCAGGCTGCGGCGAAAGCTCGTACGCAGCTCAAACTCCAGCTTGCCGTCCATTACCTGCATCGGCACCGGTTTACCGACGCATACAGAATTGCCTTCATTAAAAAAACAATAATCGATCCAAAAAAAAGTTTCACGAAACACATTGCGGTATTCGTCATAGCTGGTTACTTCGCTGCTGATAATCGCATACACGGTAGCATCGTGAACCAAATACGGCATGCTCGCTGCCAGGGAATGACGAATATGATCAATAATCCCGTTTGCGGTAACCGTAAGCTCCTCAAGAGGATGGGTCTGCGGAAACCAAACCAGATAATCACCTAAATTAATCGAGAACCAATACCAATACTTCATGTCTGCCAATCTGCTTTGCTTCTGCTGCAGGATCAGCAGCTCCTGAAGCTGCTGGTCCACGATCATTTCGTCCTCACGTTTGACTTGAGCTAGTATGCGTATAAAGCGGAAGGGAAGCTCCGGCAGCTTCTCAGGCAGCAGCAGGTTCTGCAACATATCCTGCTGCGATTGTTCCCGCAGCTGCGGCTGTCCCAGCATACGGCGAAACAGCTGTGATTTATGCTTCCGTTCCTCGGCCCGTTCGTATTCTTTTTGCGAATAGCGGCTTTGAAGCCAGTCTCTCGCTTTCTGAATCGTTTGCGCCAGCTCCTCCTGCCGCAGGGTCACCTTCATTAAATAGTCAACGGCACCCATCCTTAATGCCTGATGGACGTAATTAAAGTCGTCGAAGCTCGTTATCAGCACAACAGGAATCTCCGGATATTCCTGTGAAATTTGCTTTAATAAATCAAGACCTGTCATCACGGGCATCTTGATATCCGTAAACACCAGGTCCGGCAGCAAGCTGGCACATAAATCCAGAGCTTCCTCGCCATTCTCGGCTTCACCTACAATTTCCGCTCCACAAGCAGACCAGTCAAACAATTGCAGCCTTTGCCTGATGGGGACCTCGTCGTCCACAATAATGATCCGCAGCCTTTTGTCATTCATGCCCATGATCCCCCTTAATCTGTACGGCTTACAGTAATTGATAGCGTTCTCATGAACGGCTAAAAACCAGTATACCATGTCCTAACGAGAAAAAGGCGGATTGGCTCCGCCTCTTGATCCCGGGCTTCAGTTCGAACTGACCGAATCCCATTGCTTGATATGCTCCTTGAAAATCTGTTCGATTTTCCCTTTCATCTCTTTTCTGACGGTTGCCGTTACATCCTGCGAGCTGTTCTTTAACGTGACCGATAGCTTCATATGCGGATCCTTCAGACGTCTCTCTATCGTGCTCGTGACCGGGATTTTCCAGACTTCATAAGCATCTGCAATGCGCAGCGCGGCTATAAAGGAAAAACTGAAAAATTGAAAATACAGCTCGTCTGTATCAAAAATAAATTCCAGATTTTTATTATCCACGGTTGTTGTATCGATAAAAGAGGCATCATCCAGGATCGTGAGAAGCTCCGGCATAACTTCCTGATCCTTCATTGTACCAAGCAGATAGATCGCAGTAAACACATGGGGCTGGTTATATTTCCTACTCGACCTCGGTACATAGAGGTCGCGATTAACTACCATTTCTCTTAATATAGGCAGGGAGGCCGCATGACCGAGCATGCCAAGAGCAATAGCGCTATTTTTACGTAAAAGCTCTTCCTGCCCCGTCTGAATCCACTCGATTAACGAGGGGAGCAATGAATCGTATGCAGCTCCCAGACGCCTCACGGACCATATGGCAATTCCCGGCTTGTCTGTACTTAATGCCGTTCGGATCGCTTCGATATCCGTCAGCCACTTCAATGGGCTGTTCGACGCCTGACTGGTATGATCCTGTGGGGTTGTATCACGCAGCTCAAGGCTGCTGTCAAGGCTCAGGTAGCCCGTTTCCAATTGCAGAGCTAGAAGCTTCTTATAGGGAATTTCGCTTAAACGTGCGGTATCGGAAATCGCTAAATACGCTAGATTTGCCGCTGTCTCCCCGCTCTTCTGCATATCGCGCTTCTGGCGTACACAAGCCGCGATATCATGATCCACCGATAAACTTCGACCGGCAGCCAAAAGTCCGTCGTAGCCCTTGGGAATCAACGTGCCCGCCGGAATGGGGACGCTGAAATTCAATCCCCATAAGCTAGCGGCAACGAGCCATTGCTGTTGGGTATCACTTTCGAAGGCAATGTCTTTGCCGTGGTTATCCAAATTCGAATATGCATAGAAAGCCGGCTCTGTCGTCAGTCGGTCATCAAGGTAGTCCTTGAGGGTGACCTGAGCCTCCCCGACAATAGTTCTCGTCTCACGGACTCCCAGCAGCTGATTCGTTTTTAGCAGCATGGATTGTTCGGTATACTGCTCCTTTAAATGTGTAGGCAGCCTGTTGGATTCGAGGATCGTTCTGGTGACATCCTCCGGATTCGTAATATCGATATAACCGGAATCCGTATAAAAATTGCCCACACGTTGGTTCTCATATAGTTTGAATACCACGTTCGAGAATGGCTGCGGCTGGCCATCGATAGACCTGCCCAATTGGAAGGCACAACCGGCCATCTCACATACTTCGGCATTTCCGGAGCAATCGATAACGATCCGGGCAGAAGACTGGTGAATCCCGGCCGGAGATACCCAGCGTAGTCCCGTAACCGTTCTATCCTGCATATATACGCCGATTACATAGGATAGATAATGAACTTCCGCACCGGCACTTGCTACTTCTGTATCCAGCACCCAGCTTTTCAGCTCCGAATGCATCCCTTTAAACGGCAGGAAATCATCCTGCTTCTGATACTTCGTGACCTGCTCGTCGATTTGCTCATAAATGCCGCCCCGCGTACCGTAATAATACCCTGCCACCCCACCCAGCGTACCTGTACCACCCATGCCATTCAAACGTTCAATAGCCAGCACCCTTAACCCCTTGCGTGCAGCCTGCATAGCTGCAAAGGAGCCAGCAGTACCAAGACCTACGACAATTACATCATAATGCTCCCCGAACTGCGTATGGATCTCACTGGAGCCTATACGGCCCGACTTTTTCTCCCATAGCTTCATCATTGCTGAACCCCCAATCGATGCTGGTAACCATGATCGAAAGCTTCTAACGGATTGTCGTAAAAAGCAGACGGGAACCAGTCCCAGCCCGGTTCCAGATGATGGTGTGGTTGGTCGTATTTCATATTGAATTCATCGGCGTGTGTGACAAATGAACATGTGCGTAAAGCTTCAGGACGATTCAGCCAAAATGTAAACAGCTTATTTCGGGCTATTGCCCAGTTGTCCTCTATGTCAAGCGGATATTCAAGAATAGCCTCTGGTACGAACCGTCCATATTTAATCGCATAACCGGCGGCGGCATCGTTTGGCTGCAAGAGTGGACTTGACTCCGGCTGCCGATTCGGGCTGTATGCTGTCTTCGAATTCCCGGCGGGCTCCAACTTCAGCTCCGGGCTGTGCGCTGTCTCCGATAGCTGTGCAGACTGAGACCAGCCGTGAATCATCATATTCAGGCTCTTGGAAGCCGGACCCCACTGCCCGGGCCTGGTGACGCAATAAGGGGTCGTATCAATTAATTGATCCGTAATGATCGTTCTGAGCCCAGAGGCATCATATACCAGCACTTCAAATTGATCCTTGTGTTTATTGACTTCCACTACGGAGGTTAACAGCCGAACATCAAGCTTGGCTTCACTTAATTGATTGACAAGAACATGCATCAGCCCAGGCAAATGCAGCTTTCCGTCTGCAGACATTGCATTTCTCGCCAGGCACTCCTGTCCAATATCCAAACCCTTGGAGGAAGTTGCCTGATAAGGCTGATCGGCCAATTTAAAGCTGCGAATAAATTCATTGCCGACTGCGCTGCTGTATTCAAGTGTAACCGCGTCTTTCCCTTTGCTGAATGCCACTCCAAGCCCCAGCATAGAGGCACCTATGATCAGAGTAGGTATATATTCATGTTGATTCACCATCTTCATCTGCCTTTCCGAAAGATTATTTATAACAGGGAGGATACATCGGCTACATACACTCTGCGTGTTCCGTCTGCGAACCCGTTAAAGGCGATCCATTTGAATCCAGAATCCCATGCGGGGTGCGGGTCCACTCTAAGCGTGTTGTCATAAGCCTGCTGCGTATGGATGCGGACGATTGCCGTCTCATGGCCATTACGCAAATCTACCCAGCGAAGCGGAACGGTTCCATCGCCATAGGCAGGTGTGTCCTTTAAATAGGCATCGGTCAGCAGATGCGTTCCGTTCGAATGGACGGTAGGATGCCCGGAGCCCGGATTGTCTACCAGCTTATGCAATCCCGTGCCATCGTATCGGAATTGGACGAATCGAATCCCATCACCGTCGATATTCAGATTCATCGTCAAATGCTCGCCATCGGGATGCCAGTTAATATGATGGCCACCCTTCGAATATTCCTCAGGGGATACGGCAAGCCGCACGTCGCTTCCATCGCTTTTGACGGTAATCGCTTGTTTGATTTCACCGCCACCGGGCTTAAGCCATCTGAGAATCATCATCAATCGGGTACCCTGCGGATTGTACCTGCATTGAAAGCCGTAGCTTTCACCTGTACGGTAGGTGTCGAGATTTACTTGCGACCCAAGCGATTCCAGCATGCTCCCAATCGATATCAGCTGCTTTCTTTGCCCGCTTTCAATATCCGTGATATATATACCGTCATCGTATGGCAGCCCGTTGTTCTTAGGCAAGCAGTCGTCAGGAACAATAACGCCATAACCGTCCTGCGTTCGGCGCGCACGAAGCGGGCAGGTGGTCGCTGCGCTTTTCCCATCCGGAGAAATGACGAACAGCCCCTGCTCAAAGATGTGCTTGTTACCGGTAAACGGATTGAGTCTGACCCCGATCGGCTTCCAGGTGGTCGTATCCACATCGTTATAGTAAATTTCCGTGTCGCTCGTTCCCCATTGCACATTAGCGCCAATCTGGCTTTCCCAACCGCAGGTTTCGGCAATCACGGCTTCGGTTCCTTCCTGAAGATCCACCCATACAATCTGCCCCCGTTCTCCGGGTACCGGATACCGATTCTCAAATGGCATGCGGAAAAGCGCCATATACCGGCCCGATGGGCTGAAAGGCGAAGTATCAAAAAAACGATGGATGACCCTTCCTTCATGGGGTGTCACGCACCAGACTGGAACCTCTGGATTAAATTGTGTATAGGACGGATAATGAGCATCTAGATTAATCAATGAAGCAAGCCTCCTTTGTCTCAACAGCTATTTCTATTTTAACAAGCTCCCCTGCCATGAACTATGCATACAATCCGTCAAATCATATACCAATGCCGCCAAAAATATAACGCTACCAGAACAAAGACAGCGCAATTAAACTCAAAGCCTGCAGAGTTCATAAAAAGCAAAAAAACCTCTCTGGATGAGCGTTCATGAACGAACACTTCTATTCCAGAGAAGGCTTTCTACCCGAATTATTGATAGCAATTTCCTTAAGAATCCTTATATCCGACAGACAAACGCTCTTCCGTATTCACAATTACCTGCTCACCACGCAGAGCAGGCGGCAGCCAGCCGTCAGCAGACTTGCTGATCTTGTAGAACGATTCCGGCTGCGGAATATCCGGCCAGGTCGCGCCATCACCGTTAAATTGCGGCAGCCATGGAGCCAGCGCGTCAAACATCTCATCGCACATATCCCATACCTGCTGTGTCGTACATTGTGCAGCAGTTAGAGGATCATGCAAAATGGCCAGCTTGACCAGCTCACGGTTTCCGGTAAGCGCGGCTTCGACTGCCATCTCCTGAACACTAATGCTCGTACGGCACGTTGCCGCACACTGCAAGGGCAGATCACCTACCCAGGCAACGTTAATGCCATTGCGATCTACATAACAAGGAATTTCAATTGTAGAACCATCGGGCAGGTTGGTGATAAATCCTCTGTTCTCAATATTGAAATGGCCGCGGTAGGTATTGCCTGTTTCCAGTGCCTCGATAATATAGGAGCCATGCTCGTCGGAACGCTCCCCAAGCTTGATATATTCAGCTTCACCGCTCATCCATTTGGGATACATCTCAAGATATTCGTCACGCTTGGAAATACAGTGGTTTAAATAACCTGCAGTTCTGCCGCCGATCCATTCGCCTTTATAAATCCATTTGTCGATCTCTTCCTTGTTCTTGCGGTACCATGGCAAATATTCGCTTAGATGTCCATTGGATTCCGTTGAATAATAACCGAAGCGCTTCAGTACATCAATCCGACAAGGCTCACGCTCGGACAGCTCGGGATGCTTCTCAAATGCCTCCAGCAAATAAGGCGTCATATCTCTTCCTTCATGCGTAACCTGAATGTACCAGGTTTGATGGTTGATGCCCGCACATATAAAATCAACCTCCTCACGCGGCAGTCCAAGCGCTCTGGCGATTTGCTTATGACCACCCTGCACACCATGACACAAGCCAACAACGTTAATGCCGCCTGCACGCCGCAGCGCCCATGTGTTCATCGCCATCGGATTCGAGTAGTTCAGCAGCAGCGCATTTGGCGCGGTTTCACGCATATCCTTGGCAATCCCGAGCAGCACCGGTATCGTCCGTAGGGCAAAGAACACACCGCCCGGTCCAAGCGTATCACCGACACATTGATCGACGCCATATTTGAGTGGAATCTCTACATCATGATGGAACGCTTCCAAACCACCGACACGAGCCATACAAATGACGTAATCTGCACCGGCTATGGCTTCCCTTTGATTCGTCGTTTCCACAATCGTTGCAGCGAGGCTGTTCTTTCCAATTAAGTTACGGCACAGGTCTGAGACCATCCGCAGATTGTCTGCGTTAATATCCATCAGCCGAAACTCGGTGTCCCTGAACTTCTCTACAGATAAAATATCCATCATTAATCTACGTGTAAAGCCAACACTTCCGGCACCAATCATTGCTACCTTCAACATGGTTACATCCTCCTGATTCCTCATGAATCTAATAAATTGCTTCCTTTATCTAAAATAAAGTATTATAGAAACAATGACAATGGTAATAAACTGCTTTCCATAGGTAATATATTGCTGTATTGAGTTATGATTTCAGATCGATGAAAAGAGGAGACTTCTGACTTGTCTAATAAATCCAATGAACCGTTTCGGCACAGCTATGGCTTTCGATTTCGGGAAACACCAGTTTATGAGATCGCCCAGCTGCACGGGGTCGGATGGGAACGAACAGTCAGCACGGACTACAACTGGGATGGGCTCAATCGCGGCGAAGAAGGGGCTTTTTTATTCCAATATACATTGTCTGGCTATGGCATGATGCATATAGAGGGGCAATCCTGCCTGCTCACTCCCGAAAAAGCATTTCTGGTATGGATTCCAAGCCAACATCGTTACTATTTCCCCCCGGAAAGTGATCACTGGGAGTATATGTTTATTATGATGCGGGGTGAGCGGCTTCGTCCCATCGTCGATGAGCTGATTTCCAAGCTCGGACATGTGTCCGACTTTTCCATAGATAGCCCTCCAATCCGGGCATTGAAAATGATATTCGAGAAAGCCAGACAGCGGCAAATTACAGATGGTTACCTAAACGCGCTATTTGCGTATCAATTTATTACTGAGCTTCACCGCAGCACGACCTTTGAAAAATCCATATCCGAGATCCCCGAAGCGATACAAAAAACCGTACATTTCATTGAGCTGCACTACGAGCAGCCCCTCAATCTGGACGAGATGGCCGAAAATGCGGGACTCTCCAAGTATCATTTTCTCAGACAATTCACGCGCTTTATCGGACTGACGCCACTGGAATATTTAAACAAGCTGCGCATCGAAAAGGCGGCCGAGCTGCTGCGAACGACCGAACAAACCCTGGACGAGGTTGCAAGTTCCGTCGGGTTTGCAGGGGGTAACTATTTCTCCAAGGTATTTCGGCATTGGGTAGGCATGTCACCAGGTAAATACCGTAACGAGCATGGCCTGGCTACAGACAATCTGTTTTTAAGATGAGGTGATGGTCAGCTCAGATGCATTCGTATACACTACCGTTTGATTACGTCCGTTATGCTTGGCTTGGTACAGCGCATCATCGGCGTTTTTAAATAATCTTTGTATGCTCAATACTTCGTTCGGATAGGACGCGATGCCAAGCGACAATGTAATTCTTTTCCCTGTCGGACAGTCCATACCTTCGATACAGGTTCGAATACGCTCAGCCAGCAAATAAGCCTGTTCTTCCGTGGCATCAGGCAGCAGCATGGTGAACTCCTCTCCGCCATACCGGCAGCAATAATCTTGCTCCCGCTTCTCGGACAACATGATGTCCGCTGTGAACTGGAGTACCTGGTCCCCCACCTGATGACCGTATGTATCATTGACCAATTTGAAATGATCCAGATCCAGCATGATTATACTGAAGCTTCTCGACTGCGCCTGCCACAGCCCAAGAATGGCATCCATAGTCCTTCTATTGGTCAGTCCTGTCAGCGGATCGGTTTGCGCTTCAAAAGAAAGCTCCTCGGTTCTTTTGTTCATGATATGAAAAGCCTTGGCAATGGCTGTATACAGTTCATTAGCTTCATAATTCCAGTGATCGATTTCAGGAATTTCCTTGCCCCTGCTGTCAACGTTATTCAGACTGGAGGCGATGTCCGCGAGCCTGCTCAGAGGTTGAGATAATTTATGTGACAGCCACAGCACCAAGGCAAGTACGATAATTAAAAAGGGTAACGAATACAAAGCCATCGATGTTATCAGTTTTTTTGTGCTTTGATCCACATATTGCTTAGGCGTCTGAGCCACAATGCCCCAGCCGGTTTCTGGGACGGTGGAATAACCGGCTAAATAACTAACACCCTTCGTATTGGTTACCTCGTCTTGACCGCTGCTTCCGGCTACAATTTTTTGTACGATAGGATTCGTATTCACATTTTCCCCAATACGTTCAGGGTCTGGATGATAGATGAGATTGCCTGCTGCATCGACGACATAATAATAGGAGCCGTTAGTGGCCGCCGATTGCTCACCCAGTATTTTTTTAAGCGAATTAGGCTCTTGCAGGTAAATGGTACCTGAGATAAATCCGTTGTAGCTTCCGTTTCCATCAAAAACGGGATGACTGACCAATAGGATCAGCCGGTTCGTTACTGCCTTGTACGGCTCTGACATTAAAGGTTTTTGCAATTCCAGCGCTTGTCTGGAAGCCTGTGATGTCAGCTTCTGTCCAATAATGTCCGAATTTCTTGGTGATATCGCACGTAACGACCCGGATTTATCTACCAACGCTACAGAATTAAACAAAGTATCGGTGCTCATTAAAAAATCCAGCTGCTCCTGGACTTCTTCATCCGAGCTGTGTTCTTTAGTAAAGTATTGTGCGGAAGCCCTCACGGTTTGTTTCATCGATAAAATAATCGTTTGGGCTGTTCGGCTCAGCTCGTCGGACCGTATTCGATTTAATTCCTGCGTCGTGCTGTATAAAGATGTTTTCTCAGCCTGGTAGCCTACGAACGAATTAATCAGCAGCGTCATGAGCACGGATAACAGGACCACACTGGATATGACAAATGAGATTTTAAACCCTTTTTTACTTGGCTTCATACTAGTTCCCCCATGGTCTAATTTCATAATGCAAGCATGTACTCACATCTGCGTTCACTCCTTTTTCTGAACATACATGCCTTGATGCTCCGACCATTCTACATACAGAGCATCCTGCAATCGTCCAATCCCGTTTTTCTTCAGCTCGTCCAGCAGCCACGGTTTCGTTCGACCCAATCTTGCTAATCGATCCGTTTGAATCCGTCCATTCTCGACAAGCACCATTGGAAGCGACATGGACTTCTCTGGAAGCTCCTGATCAGTCCTCGTGATACTGTCCACATCTGTTTTTTTCAAAACCGAGATATTCCCGTTCGTTTCAAATACAGCAAAAGCGACCTCACGTACTGTAAATATATTTTGCTCCCGCAGCAGCGTATGTAATTGGTCAAAATCAAGATTGTTGCGCTTCATCGCCCGAAAATCGATTTTTCCCTGGTTAATAATAATATCGGCGCGGCCATTCAAATATTTAGACAATCCTGGTATAAACTGCACCAGCTTTTCCAGAAACAATGACATCGCTGCCCACAGTATCAGCGCATAGAGCAGCTCACTTAGAGTAACGTCCTTGTCATAAAGCGTGTTGCCAACAATCTCGCTTAACATCAGAGAGGAGACAAAATCGAAGGCGGTCAGTTGTGAAATTTCTTTCTTGCCGAGCAGTTTTGTAATTAGCCACAGCCCAACCATGGCCGTAACCAGCTTAACCGTTATGTAATAGAAATTGTCCATCAGGAAACACCCTCTCTATGCATCTATACACATCTTACACCATCAGCAACACGGACGAAACCATCGGATGTCCATAGAGGGGTTCAAAAATATTTTATTATTGACAACATAAATGATAATGATTATCATTATTGATTATCTGATAACGTTTATCATTGTTGGTATTCGCTTAACATCAGTACGCAATTACACATAAAGGGAGCTGGGTATAGGAATGAGTAAAATTTTGATGGTCTTCACAAGCCTTACCGGAAATACACGGGATATGGCAGACGCCATTGCCGAGGGTATTAAATCCGAGCATGTAGAGCTGGATATAAAGGAAGTCATGTATGCATCAGGCGATGACCTGTTAAAATATGATGGTATCGCGCTGGGCGCCTACACTTGGGGAGACGGAGATTTGCCGGATGAGTTTCTCGATTTCTTTGATGAAATGTCGGAGGTGCAGCTGGATGGACAAAAAGCGATTGTGTTTGGCTCCTGCGATTCTTCTTATCCTGTATTTGGCGGGGCGGTCGATCAGCTCGTTGACAAGCTAAAGGAAATTGGTGCTGAGGTTGTAGAGGAAGGCTTGAAAATCGAAATGTCCCCCTCGCAGAGCGAGCTTAAACAATGCCAGGAATTCGGTGCCGCATTTGCTAAACGTTTAGTTGGTATCAAGCAGTAATCGACTGGGACCATCACGGTCCGTATCAATACCCATCGGAACCGTCTATGAGCTGCTATGCGTCCTCGTGAACCCGCCTGTCTCCGCAAGTTACCTTTAACAACATCAGGTCGGCGGGATCACGGGACCGCTATTCCACAAGTGTGACCTACTTGCGCAAGCACACTTTAAGTGACAATAACCGTAATGCCTTTGTCGCGAAGCTTATCGATTTCGGCGGCTGGTGTTTTCCCGTCCGTAATAACGGTATGGATCTGCTCCACAGTACAAATCCGAAAAAAAGCAACTTGATTGAATTTCGTATGATCGACCGCAACCACTACCTTTTGTGCATTCTCCATTACTTTTTTGACAACTCGGGCTTCTTCAATACTGGGAGTTGTCAAACCCTGTTCCAGGCTGAAGCCATTCACTCCGATAAAGGCCGTCTCGACATAAATGCCCTCCAACGACCTTTCCGCCATTTCTCCAACCAAGGCCAACGTATTCGGGCGAATATTGCCCCCTGTCAAAAATACACTCACCCCTGCCGCATGCATCAGCTCTGTCGCTATATTGACCGCATTCGTGACGATATTCAATCGTTGACGCTCCATAAGCAGCCGTGCCGTATGGCTTAATGTCGTTCCTGTCATGATCGCTACGGTCATTCCATCTGTAATGAGAGAAGCTGCAGCTTGAGCTATGGCTTGTTTTTCATCAATCCATTGATCCTCCTTCTCGGCAAAAGAAGGCTCGTACAGCAGCCGCTCTAGAAGAATCGCGCCGCCATGGCTTCTGGATAACAAGCCAGCCCGCTCCAGCCGCTCCAGATCCTTTCTCACGGTGACCTCCGATACCTTAAGAAGCGCGCTTAGCTGGGAGACCTCGGCGCTCTTGTTAGCTTTTAAATAATCCATGATCCGTTGATGCCGCTCCAGGCTTAACAATTTACGTGAATCTGCATGGGAAGCGTTAGTAGGGTCCTCACTCACACAGGCTCACTTCCCAAGGTCAGCAGTATTTTTCCTTTAACGGCACCTGGCTGCTTGTACAGCTCAAAGGCATCGTTGATTTGCTCCAGAGGCAATATTTTATCGATCATGTCCAGGAAATTGAATCTTTGCTTACTCAAAAAATGTGCTGTAAGCTCCCACTCATTCCCGGGAAACGGCGCACTGTAGGACATCCAGGAACCGGTTAAAGTAAATTCTTTTCGGTTCATCAGCTCAAACAGCTTGTAATCAAAGGTAAGCTCCTTGGTTGGGGTACCTACGAAGCAGACCTTTGCCTTATTCGCCGCCAGCTCAAAGCTAAGACGCATCGTCACATCCGATCCCGCTGTCTCCATCACGATACCGAAACCTTTGGCACCTACTATAGAAGTCGCCTGTTCCTTGAAGTCTTCGCTGCGTGTATCGATCACATAATCCGCACCCAGCTTGCGGGCAAGCTCCAGACGATCATGGTTGATATCGAATACCGTAACCGTTCGCGCTCCAAGCACCTTGGCCCACTGCAGGGTTAATAAGCCAATCGTGCCTCCGCCCAGAATGGCCACGTCCTCGCCGCCTTGAAAGCTGATATGACGCAGCGCATGGAGGGCAACAGCCGATGGCTCAAAGAAAGCCGCTTCCGCATAGCTGACCGTATCATCAATCCGAACCGCATTGATCTCAGGAATAATGACGTACTCGGCCCAGCTGCCGTTCACCCGTGAACCCACGAAGGAATAATATTGGCATTGGGCAAAGTCCCCTTTGAAGCAATCCACACATTGATGACAAGGGACCAACGGCGCTCCGGCAATCCGATCCCCGACACCGATCCGTGTTACACCTGTGCCGACCTTGGCAACGATCCCGGCGAATTCATGCCCGAGTACAATGGGATAATGATGCGCTTTGGTTCCCAGGACCCGGGGCACGTCGGAGCCGCAAATCCCTGTGGCCATTACTTTAACCAGAATTTCATGCGCCTGCGGCTGGGGAATGGCTATATCTTCAACACGAATATCATCTTGTCCATATAATACTGCTGCTTTCATGCGTCAAGACCTCGCTTTCATTTGTGGAAACCAATCCCTCAAGCTTGCATAAGCCGATAGGTACAGCTCGTAACCCTTTGTATACAGCTCCGCGTGTGCAGGATCAGGAGCATAAGCTCTTTGGAAACGGACCGTCCTTCGAACAGCCTCGGCAAAGTCCTTATACATACCTGTTCCAACCCCTGCCAGCATTGCGGCTCCGAGGGTGGTTGCCGTATCGGATGCTGCGATCCGCAGGGTTTTGCCTGTAATATCTGCTTTAATTTGTGACCATAGCTGACTATTCGCCGCACCGCCCATACTATACAGCTCACCGACACCTACCCCGCCAT
This sequence comes from Paenibacillus sp. FSL H7-0331, assembly GCF_001956045.1. The sequence continues at coordinate 409,467 of NZ_MRTH01000001.1, forward strand.
CGGCTGCCGTTACCAAATTGTGCTGCAGCGAATATGCACAGCCCTCCATAATGGCACGAGCCATATGACCACGCGTTGTTGCATAGGAAAGTCCCAGAAAAACACCCTTGGCATCGATATCCCAGATCGGGGAGCGCTCACCTGCCATATAGGGCAAGAAAATAAGGCCATCACTGCCCTCGCTAATTTGTGCCGCTTCCTCATTGATCTCTCTGAAGGGTTCGAACACAGGCTGGGGTACAGCGCTACCATTCTGCTCCGCTTCTGCAGCGTCTTCCAGCTTATCTGCTGTAACACCCTTCCCGAACAGCTCGCGTTGAAACCAGTTCAGGCTCCCGCCACCGACCGTACCGCCCTGCAGCAGCCATTTACCTGAAACGACATGGAAGCCCAGGATCAGCTTGTCATTCATGATAGGCTGGCTCATTACGATGCTCATTCCACCGGCCTGACCTCCCTGCTCCTGAGTTTCACCATCATGAATCGCGCCAACTCCCAAAGTGCCGCAGGCCGCATCCAAGCCTCCAGCAACAACCGGAGTCCCGATGAGCAGCCCGCTGCTCGCGGCAGCCTCCTCATTAACCGTCCCAACGATATCACTGCATCCGTACAGCTCAGGCAGCAAGTCCGGATCGATTCCCAGCTCACGACACAGCTCTATGTCCCAGGTTCCCGTTTGCATATCAAATGCATGAATACCATAACCCTGTGAAAGATCGTGCGAAACAATCCCGGTCAGCTTGAACACGATAAAGCTGTTGCACTGCAGCACCTTATGTGTCCTTGCGTACAGCTCAGGCTCATGCTCCTTCATCCAGAGGATTTTGCCAGTCGTATAAGAGGGTGACAGCGGATTGCCGGAAACTGCAAAAATTCGTTCCTCCCCTACGGAATGCTTCATCTGCTCACACTGACTGACTGCACGCCGGTCCATCCAGATCATACTGTTACGCAGCACCTGTCCAGTCACATCCACCGGAATCATCGACCAGCTTTGTCCGTCCACGCCGATACCTTTAACTTCATGCGGGTGGATAGCGGTTTGGGCAAACATTCGCTGCGTCCCGCGGCATACCGCCGCCCACCAATCGAGCGGATTCTGCTCCACACAATCCTTCGCCGGATACAACGTTTCATATTTTTCGGTGCATTGAAAGGCAACCTCGCCATCCGGTGTAAACGCAGCTATTTTACAGCCGGAGGTTCCAATATCGATACCAAGCAGATACTCGTTATGCATAAGGCAGTATCCCTTCCTTCTTTCTATAGCATTATGCGCGGCCTGCACTGCCGCAAAGATTGATTTTATCTATTGCCATACGCTTGACCGCTTCCTTGGCAGGTACCATATATTGACGTGGGTCCAGCTCCTCCGGATGCTCAGCAAAAAAGTGCTGAATGGCCAATGAAAATGCATTTTTTAATTCGGTAGCCACATTCATCTTGGCCATCCCCAATGCCACACATCGCTTGACCTGATCAGCAGGAATACCTGAGCCGCCATGCAGAACAAGAGGCACAGCGACTCGACTCGCGATTTGTTCAATACGCTTGAAATCTATATTCGGCTCTCCCTTGTAAATGCCATGTGCCGTACCGATGGCAGGAGCCAGTGTAGGAACACCGGTCAGCGCAAGGAATTGCTCACACTCCTCGGGAACCGCCAGCATTGCATCGGCATCACTCACAACAATATCGTCCTCAACACCGCCGATATTGCCCAATTCCGCTTCCACATTTACACCCCGTCGGCTTGCATAGGCGACGACTTCCTTCGTCCGCTCGACATTGTCCTCGAATTGCAGCTTGGAGGCATCGATCATGACGGAGGTATATCCAGCTTCTATACACTGTTGAATCAGCGTCAAATCCTGACAATGATCAAGATGAAGTGCAATCGGTACCGATGACCGGCGTGCCGCTACTTGAGCTGCTGCTACAATATAATCCATCCCCAAATGCTTTACGGTACCGACCGTGGTTTGAATAATAACCGGTGCCCTGCAGCTCTCGGCCGCTTCCACAACTGCCTGCAGCATTTCCAGTGTATGTACGTTAAAGGCGACGATTCCGTATCCTTGTGCTCTTGCTTCCACTAATAGCGGTGTAGATGAAACCAACCTTCGACTCATCATAAAGCCCTCTTTCGGTTTAAAGTGTGTTATTGTTTCGTTTTGTTATTTATATTTACGTTTTGCTTCGTTTATAAGTTATCATACTTATTTTCGCGGGTAACGTCAATCCCTGTTCGCTAACTCCCTAGCTCGTCAGAAATATTTTCCCCTGATTGCCTCCACCACTCTCTGCAGCTCTAACTGCTTCATGTATCGCTGTCAGATCGTAAAACAATTGTGGTTGCATCAGACTTAATCTCTTATCCTGAATGAGCGATATCAACTGGTTAAAGGTTTCATGCCAGGCTTGAACAGATACGCGCTGATTCCAATGACGCAAATGAAGCATTTTAATATGGACTTGAGCCTTGTTTGTGATCTCCGCCCAATTTACAGATGTTCCTGATAAAAGACCTATGGTTAATAATGAGCCATGAGGACGTACGCAATAAACTAATTCTGTACCAGGTAATCCCCCTACCGAATCAATTGCAGCATCGGCCCCCCGACCATTCGTCAATTCCATCACTGTTGGATGCAGTGGCATTTCTGATGTAGGGATAACATGGGAGGCACCCAGTCGAAGTAATTCTTGGGTATAGCTATGATTTCTCGTCACTGCAATCAATCGAAAACCTAAAATATTAGATAATTGGGCAAAGATGCGCCCCACCGAAGAGCCGCAAGCATTGACCAGTACAACATCGTCTGGCTGCAAATTCAAGATTTCCGTACAAGCAAGCCAGGCTGTTATCGGATTTATATATAATTGAGCTGCTATGTAATCTTCTATACCATCAGGTAATGGAACTACCCATTGTGCTGGCGCTTTAACAAATTGCTGCCAGGTGCCCTCCCCACGTAAAGGCAGTACACGTTTACCTATCAGCTCTTGAGAAACCGAAGGACCTACATCCTCCACAATGCCGATACCTTCATATCCAGGAATACACGGAAGTGAAATACGATGGGAATAGGCTCCCGTAATCGGGATCAGATCGGATGGGTTGATGGGTCGAACCCTCATTCGCACAAGAACTTCTCCACGATCAGGTCTCTCCACTTCTTTATTCTCAATCTTTAAAACATGCTGCGGATATCCGAACTCATACCATCTAATACATTTGTTTTCCACGATCATAGTCCTCCTGTCCTGTTAAATCATATCACAAACGGACAATCCGCCAACAATTCAAAAAGCCCTTTCACCTGCCTCCATTAAAGGAAGGCAACCAAAAGGGCACATTGTCAGCATCATTTCTTCGATACCACTATATTCTTGCCAAATACTTGATGATCTCCCCTAATCGATCCACTACGATATCCGGTGCGGTATGATCCAGCGGAATCGGCTGATGCCGGGCCAGTCCCTGCCGTACCCATATCGCCTGCATGCCCACACGCTTTGCAGGAATGACATCGTTATCGATCCGATCACCAATCATTACTGCATGCTCAGCCTTGCACTGCGCTTCTGTAAGGGCTCGTTCATATAAGCGTACATCCGGCTTCGATAACCCTTCCTCTGCCGAGGAGCAGACAACCGAGAGATATTTCAGCATTCCATACTGCTCCAGTCTCGCGGCCGTGCCTGCACTCTGATTGGCGATAATTCCAAGCTTGTAATGTCGGCTCAGCTGCTCCAGAATCCCGACAGCGTCCGGGAAAGGCTCATCCCAATCCTTGCGATAAGCCATACCCTTGCGTATCTCCAGACGATCCGTCTCGGACGGAACGAACTGCTCCATGACCTGCCGCATCGGAAACGTACTGAACAACCCATGATAATGTATGAGCGACTGCTCCACGATATGCGGCTCAATCTCATAACCGAGTCTCGCGGCGTTATTGACAAATTGCCTGATGCTCTCACGAATCGGCTTCGATTCGTCCACCAACGTTTCGCCTACATCAAAGAAAATCCAGCTGATTGCACGATTGTCCCACTTAGCCGCTACCATTAATTCAACTTCGAAATCCGGTCAACCTCGGCCAACTCCTCAGCCGTAAGTGGGTCACCGATAAACTGCAACGCATCCTTGATTTGCTCCGGCCTCGATACTCCAAGAATAGCGGAGGAAACATGTGGGTTGCTCAGCACCCATGCCAAAGCGAATTGCGCCAGTGTCCAGCCGCGGTTGGACGCCAGAGGCTTGAGCGATTCGATAATGTGGTAATTGCGTTCCACACCGAGCAGGGTATGTATTCTTCTTTCTCCAGCTGCGGCTCTCGAACCCTCAGGTGGCGCTTCCCCCTGCTTGTATTTCCCTGACAGCAGTCCACGACCCAAAGGGCTGTACACTACAACACCGACCTGCTCGGAGGCAACGAAAGGAATCAGCTCTTCCTCAATGCCTCGCGTAATAATACTGTACTCAGGCTGCACACTTTCAAAACGGTGGAGATGGTTCAGGGCACTGATCCCATGAGCCTTGGCAATTTGCCATGCAGCAAAGTTGGAGCAGCCAATATATCTTACCTTGCCCGATTTGACCAAATCATCGAGAGCGCTCAGCGTTTCCTCAAGCGGCGTCTCCGGATCAAAGCGATGTACCTGATACAAATCAATATAGTCGGTTTGAAGCCGCTTCAGGCTTGCATCCACCGCACGGAATATATGATAGCGGCTTTGTCCTGAATCATTAGGGCCTATCCCTACTTTGCCATGTACCTTGGTCGCCAGAATGATCTGATTTCGTCTGCCCTTCAGCACTCTGCCCAGTATATACTCCGACTCTCCGGACTCCAGAGGATTATCACGATCCATACCTTTTCCATATACGTCAGCTGTGTCAATCAATGTAATTCCTGCATCCAACGCGGCATCCAGAACCTGCTGGGACTGCGCTTCATCAATCCAACGCCCAAATGCCATCGTACCCAGACTTACCTCGGAAACTTTCAAACCGGTTCTTCCCAATTTTCTATGCTTCATTTGCTTGAACACTCGCTTTCTATAATAGGATATGAAAAAGAGACACACCATGGCATGTTGGCCTCCGGCTGTCCGGCAGAACCTAAATTAATTATTTATCCACATTGGTTTACTATGATATCATGCTAGCAAAGTGTCTTTTCACTGTCAACCCAAAGGTAAAAACTGCAGAGAAGCCTGTATAGCCTGCTCCAGCTGGGGCGTCGTTCCCTTAAATGGATGAACAGCTCCGAATGTATGGTTTCCACCAGCAATAGTGACTACGGAATGCTTGGCATCCCCCGCACGCATCTGTTGAAAGCCTTCCATCAGACGGGGTGAATCCTGATCCCCCTGAATCTGCTGTACAGGGATAGTGAGACCCGCTAATTGTTTCACAATGTCAAACCGTTCCTTGTTGTCCATCAGGTCCTCATAAAATACAGCCTTGATCGGCATTTCCTGCTTGGTGCGTACATTGGCCACGTAGGCGATCCCGTACTCCTCCAGCTGCTTTTTGAAAGTGTCGTCAAACAGATCCGTGAATCCGATTCCGTTCCATGTTAATACAGATTTAACCTGCGGATGCTCAGCAGCAAATATAATGGCGGTTCCTCCACCTTTACTGTGCCCCCACAAATGAATACTTTCCTTGTCCGCAGCATCAGCAAGTGGAAGCTTATTAGCAAGCAGCGCCTGAAGAATGACCTCCAGATCCTGCTGCTCTCTGGAAAACGTATTCACGGCGAAACGCTCCAGCTCATCAAAATCGGTTTCATTCACCCCGTTGCAGGAAAAATTAAAAGTGATTACATAATAGCCCTGCTCTGCAAAACGTGTGGCGATATATGGGAAAAACCCCCACTCCTTAAAGCTTTTAAAACCATGACAGATCAGCAGCACGGGACATGGGCCAGGTCGGTCCGGTACAACTCTAACTTCTCCGCGGATAAACAGTTTCTCTCCTGAGTCCAAGTATCCTGCTTCCAAGGTAAATGCTTCCTGAGTCGTAGAAGTTTCGCTCAAATCACTCACTCCTTAGCCTTCGAATTGTCTTCTTATATCTATTGTACAGCTTTACTCTCTTGTATGCACGACTCATTGAAGACGTTGAATCAAAGGTGAATAAAATCGTGTGAGATGGGTAATATTGTGTACGTCATAAATCCAAACGAGAGAAGGAAACCTACATGAGCAAAAAAAACATAGAGCAGGATACGCGCCCTACTCCCACACCTGACTTTATCATTACACCTGTCGATCAGCAGGATGCTGCCCCGACAGATATGGTGAGCGAGGCTGTCGAAGAAATCATGGATAGGGTTGAAGACACATTCGACGGTAAATCAGATGATGAGAAGCAACAAAGCAACAAATAGACATCGAACAAAGACACCCTTATCGGTGTCTTTGTTTGTTTCTTATTCTTTAACTGATCCCAACGTTATGCCATGAATGAAAAAGCGCTGCAACAGTGGGTAAACGATCAGTACAGGGATCATCGCGATAAAAATTTTGGCCGCATTCAGAGTCTGATTGGATAACTCACTCATTCTTTTTAACTGCTCGGTATTCAAGGTTGAAGCATCAATAATCACAACCAGCTGCTGAATGTACGTTTGCAGCGGATAATGGTCGGCTCTCGACATCAGCACCAATCCGTTAAAAAATTCATTCCAATGATACACAATACTGAACAAGGTTACTGTAGCAAGAACCGGAACCGCAAGAGGAATATACAGCTTAACCAGCATGTACCAAGGACCCGCACCATCAACCAACGCCGCTTCCTCCAGCTCTTTGGGTAAATTACGGAAATAATTAACGACCAGAATGACATTAAATACCGGAACGCTGTGTCCAAGCACAAGTCCCCAAATATTATTGATCAGGCCAAGCGCCTTGACCGTTTGATACCATGGAATCAGACCGCCGTTAAACAACATGGTGAACACCAATATCCACATCAGTATATTTCTGAGCCGAAAATCTTTTGTTGTTTTGGATAATGGATAAGCCATGAGAACCGTTACGACAAAGCTGACAACCGCGCCCAACACCACACGCTGAATCGAAATCCAGAACGAGTTGAAAAATTTGCTGTCATCCATAATCTCACGGTACGAGTTCAAATTAAATCCAACTGGCCACAATCTTACCTGCCCGGCTGCCGCTGCCGAATTCTCACTGAGCGAAACCGCCAGCGTATACCAGATCGGCAAAATACACAGGAGCGATACACCGACCAGCAGCACTATCAATACAATATCAAACACTTTGGACCCCAGTGTTGCTTCCTTAACCATAACCATCCTCCTTTCACCAACTGTTTCAACCCGTTCATCTATTAAAAAATACGATAATTTGCATATTTGGAAGCCATGAAATAAGAGCAAGTGATAAGAATAAAGCTGACAACCGACTTCAATAGCCCCGCTGCTGTCGCCAGTCCATACTGCAAATTCACTAATCCTGTCCGGTAAACCCAGGTATCGATAATATCGCCCGTGGAATATACGAGTGGATTATACAGATTGAAAATTTGATCAAAACCGGCATTCAAGACATTGCCCAGACTTAATACAGTGAGCAGAATCACTGTTGTCGCTATTCCCGGAACCGTGACATGGAATAGGCGCTGCAAACGGGTTGCACCATCCATCGCCGCTGCTTCATACAAGGAAGGATTGATTCCGGTTAAAGCTGCCAGAAAAATAATCGTATTAAATCCAAATTCCTTCCAAACGTCGCTTCCTACAATAATAAAAGGAAACAGGTCCGCCCTCGCAAAAAATAAAATCCGCTCTCCCCCGAGCGCCGACAGCATATCATTAATCGGGCCTTTGTAGGCAAAAATATCAAGAAGTATCCCCGAAAGAATGACCCACGACAGAAAGTGCGGTAAATAGACGATGGTCTGAATCCATCTTTTCAATATCATAATTCTTAATTCATTGAGCATTAAAGCAAAAACCAACGGAACCATCAGATTGGCGATAATTTTCATGACCGCAATAAAAATCGTATTCACGAAAATCGTTTTGCTATCTCCGAGCGAAAACATATAGCTGAAATTGTCCAGACCTACCCATTCCGAATGCAGCATGCCCAAACCCGGATTGTAATCCTGAAATGCGATGACGAAGCCGAACATCGGAACAATACTGAACAGGGTCAGCCAAATAAAACCCGGCAGGAGCATGATATAGTAGTGCTTGGCAAAACCTTTTGTTACCAATGCTTTTCACTCCTTAAGTGAAGTGCGGTGAAGAAGAGAAGAGAGCAGTTCCGGCTGCCATGTGGTTCCACCTCTTATTCACCGCACTTCCTAAACTCGCACAATATAAAGATGGTTCATGGCTTTGCGCCATTTTCCCATATAACCGCTTATCGATTACTGCTTGGCAGCCTCATCCACCTCGGCAGTGATTTGGTCCCCGCCTTGTTTTTTCCAATCCTGAACGAATTGGTCGAACGTCTCAAGCGGTGCGGCGCCCATAATAATTTTCAGGAATGTTTCCTTTTCCAGCTTGTCGAGGCTTGCCCATTTGCCTTCCATCGTTTTGGTTTGGGAATACGTCACACTGTAGGTTTTCTTGTACGGCTGTTGAAGTGCAGCCACACCTACGAATGTAGAATACATCCGCTTCCATACACCCAAGTCAGCATTCGGATTCCAATATTCGATATCTACCTTATCGTAGGGCTCCAGCTTCACCTTTTTCACGTTTTCGGCATCAGCCTTGAGCAATTTATAACCCGGGATGTCCAGCTCTTCCGGTTTCTTGGTGCCTGCTAGTACTTCCTTGAGCATCTTCAAGGTTACGTCCATTTCGTCCATCGGAGCGAATACCAGTCTTAATGGATAATTGTTAATAGCGACTTTCAGGTCGAATTTCGACTCATCACGCAGCAGCAGGTTGACCATCTTGATCGCGGCCTCCGGATGCTCATAGCCTTTGCGAACGACAACAAATTGGTTCGATGGTGTACCCATATGCGGGGTAAATTCACCCTTGGCGTCAAGTGGAACCGCATAAGCCTGCCAGTTGGCTTTCGGATCGTTTTTGATTGCATCTCCCAGAGGGCCATAGCCACCCCACCACATACCAAACCAAATACCTGATTTTCCCGCCTTGATCAATTCAGTAGCATCCTTACGTACGCTCATCTCTCGATCAATTAAGCCTTTGGCATACAGGTCACGCAGCTTGGCAAGCGCTTCCTTGGTCTCACGCGTGATTGAGCCGTAAACAGACTTGCCGTCAGATCCCTTGATCCAGAATCCAGGGTAAGCATGATACGCCGAGAAGATCGGGTCAAAGCCATAATTATTGTTATTCGGTACAATGAAGGTCGCATTCGTAAAGCCACCGGATTGAGGCCCGGTGATTCCTATCGTATCGGCCTTTCCGTTGCCGTCAGGGTCTTGCTCGACGAACGCTTTGGCCACCTTTTCCAGCTCATCGATCGTCTTGGGAACCTGCAAACCGAGCTTATCCAGCCAATCCTTACGAATCCACATCATATGAACCATGTCAGACTCCGTCGTGACATTTGGCAGCGCCATCAGCTTTCCGTTGAATGTTACATTTTTAGTGGCCAATCCCTTGGTCGTTTCAATAATGCTTTTAATCGCAGGTGAAGCAAATTTATTGTAAACTTCAGTTAAATCGGCGAGCTGTCCTGCCTTGACCATCTGTCTAAGCTGTGTATCGTTGACAATCATCGTGTCCGGCAGGTCGTTACTGGCTATGGATAAATTGACCTTCTGGTCATAATCTTTACCTTGAGCTGCCTGCCAAATCATTTTGGATTCAATATTCAGCTGCTCTTTGACATATTTGGTGTACTGGTTGCTTTCCGGCGTATCTCCTGGTGGCAGTGATTTATCAGAGGGATCGATGCTTTTTCCAATGTTAATCGTGATCGGTTTGTCATATTTGCCGAATGGATCTGCTGCTACAGCTGCTACTGCACCTGCGTTCGGTGTATTCGCTGCGGCTTTCGATTCCTCCTTGGTCGAATTCGTATTGCTGCATGCGGTTATCACAATTAACATAGCTGCGATTGAGATCTGGATGGATTTTTGGGTCTTACGCATGTTAACGCCCCCTTCTTTCCTGTACGAATGATCTTGCTGTATAAAAGTAACATATAAATACCGCTTCCCCGGATAGAAAGCGGTTACGGGTTCAGGTAGGTATATGCTCGACAATTTCTCTTCTTCCAAACAAGCCCTCTCGTTGACCGACCTCCTTCTTCCTATTTATCGGACATTTCCCTACCCTCGCGCATGGTTAGCCTAAATTCACTTGGCAAAATGCCGATTTGCTCGCGAAAGGAGCGACTGAAGTATTTCTCGTCCATATATCCGGTATTTTCTGCAATCCAGACAATCGTCTTATTCGTGTACAGCAAGTATTCCTTCGCCTTCTCCACGCGCAGCTGACGCAAATAATCATTAAATGTTTTACCTGCGATTTCCTTAAAGCATTGGCTAAAATAACTGCGGCTCATATTGACTCTCCTGGAAATGTCCGCTGCGGTAACCTGCTGGTGCAGTTCTTGATGCAGCATCTGAATCGCCTTCATTACACATTCGATCACCTCGGGGGAAAATGCCGGCTTCGCAAGCGCTTTGCGAATCAAATCACGCACCTGTACGAGCCATTTTTCAACCTCATGCCAGCTGTCAAAGGTAGGATTAAGCTCTAGCTTCACCAGGCCAAGAGGCACGAATAACCGATTCCACTCGTCTGTCAGCCCATATAAAAGCCCGATTAGCTTCACCTGCGACAGCCGCAGCAGCTTAAGCTCATATACAAGCTTGCTGAACACCAGATCGGTATGAATCCATTCATGGGAAGACCACTGACTCTTTAATACATAAGAGTTATCTTCAGAAGAATTCCGTTGGTGAGCTGTGGAATTGTTCATCGTCAAGTAGACAATTGCAGGTTGATCAGGATCATAATCATAAAAAAATTCCTTCTCCCTGTACTCCCGTAACCATCGATGTATCTCCTGCTGCTTGTGACCCTTTAAACCATTCAAGCCGAACAGCATCCAGCCATGCTGGCCAGCAAGACTGCTGATTAGCTGCTCCATGCGTAGCTGCGCAATCGGGTCTTCCGGTTGTACTGGATTCGACAGCCATAGATTGGGCTCGACCTCAATCCATTGAAGTTCATGAGAACCCAAGCCCTCCTGTTCACTCCAAGGCCTCATCCCTTTAAATCTTAATTCCTTGTTCAAGGCGATCCATACATAGGCACGATCCGAGCTGAAGCCAGCCTCATCCTGAATTACTGGCTTGTTTCCTTCCGCCAATAATCCTGCCTGCATAATCCGCTTGTGAATTCGCGCCAGAACTTCTTCAAAGCGTTCCTTCTCCAGCTGTACCTTGGCAATATAGTCAATAGCACCGAGACGCAGTGCCTCCTGCACATATTCAAAATCCTGATGAAGCGTTAGTACAACAATATGAATCTGCGGCAACTGCTGACGAACCAACCGCATAAGCTCAATTCCTGACATTACCGGCATGGCCAGATCGGTTAGCAGCAGATCGACAACGTTGGTTTGCAAAAATTCAAGCGCACGCTCTCCATTATTGGCCTCACCCACAACCTGCATATCAAATTCGTGCCAAGGCATTGCCGATATTAAGCCTTTGCGAACTAATTTATCGTCATCCACTACGAGTACTCTAATCATGGATACTTACCTCCTGAACAGGCAGACTTAAAAATATTGTCGTTCCTTCCCCAATCACACTGTCAATTCTAAGCTCCGCCCGCTTACCATACTGGGACTCGATCACACGTTTTACATAATTCATACCAATCCCCATGCCAACCTTTCGCGTTTCCACTTCCTGATTGTTTAATAAATGACGAATCGTTTCCTCCGACATGCCGGAGCCGTTATCGTGAATCGAAATCTCAATACATTCATTTAATCGGACATTAACCTGTATGTATCCGTCGTCGTTTAATCCATGATAAAGTGCGTTTTCAACAAGCGGCTGCAAAATAAATCGAGGAATCGGCATTTTCAGTACACTCTCATCCACATGAAGCTGAACATCAAATTTAAAATCGTATCGTATTTGCTGCAAGATCAAATACTGCTGGAGTGCGTCAATTTCCTCCTGCATCGTTGCCGCCTCACCCAGCTTGCCCAAGTTATAATACAACAGCTTGTTCAAGGACGAGACCAGACGGTCAATTTCGCTTTGACCATTCATGACAGCCAACCAATGCACCGTATCCAATGTGTTCATCAAAAAATGCGGATTAATCTGATACAGCAGCTTCTCCACCTCCAGATCAACCCTCCGCTTCTCCTTCTGCTCTACCTCACTGAACAGCTCCCAGATTTGCCGCTTCATTTGGCGAAATTGATTGAGTAAGTAATCAAACTCGGGAATTTGGGTCGAGGCGGGTTCATACTGCCTCTGGTTTTGCGCCAGCAGCTTGATTTCTTTATTAAAATGATTTAAAGGGCGATAGACCATTCTCCATAAAATCCAACCGAGCAGCAGGCTTACACCTATAAACAGCAAGGTAATCAGTAATATTTGCACAAACCAGCGGTTCATTTCTTTGTTATAATCAGCTTTCGGAATCAGCGAGATCACGCTCCAGCCCTGATTACTTGTCTCCACGAAACCATAATAGCCATTGTACTCACCCAATTTGCGACCGTCGGTAATCACCGAGAAGTAAGAATCACGCGGAAATATATCGGCCACCTCGCTGTAAGCGACTCTGTTGTTGTTGTCCACAATCAGATGGGATGGCCTGCCTCCAAAAGGATCATTATTCAAAATCGTCTGTGTCAGCCGAAACCCGCTTTCAATATACACATAGACATCATCACGATCCGGGAGATCCACCTTTCTCAGTGCCGACAATACGTATTGGTTGTCAAAGCGATTGTTGCTAATATGCGGTCCATAGTAGGAAATCCCATAATATTCAGCAAGCAGTGGCAGTGAGTTCAAGGAAAAGTTCTCTTTAACCCCCAGGTTCTCAAAATTGTATGTATCGTCCTGTTTGAAATAATACAGCGTAAGCCCGACCGACGGATTGGTAAACGAAATCAGACTCAGCTCTTGTTTGATTTCATCGGTCATTTGTGCCCTTTCGTAGGGCTGGCTGGCCGAGAGCAGCTGATCCAGCTTCTTGCCTACGGCCCCTTGAAAAGCTAGCTGCTGAGAAACATGATTCAGGTTGGTGATCGTATTTTCCAGTGAAAGCTCAACCTGCTTCAGATTGCTCTGGATACCGGTTTGAATTTTATTGGTGAGCAGCGAGTAGATCGTATAATAAGAAATAAGTCCGATACTGATAAAAGGAATCAGGGCCGTGAATGAAAAAATGATCATAATTCTACGTTTCAAGGTTAAGTAATCATATAAAAAAGAACGCCAACGCTTCATTGTCAACATACCGCTGTGCACATCCTCTTATCCATCTATACGTATAGAATGGCACTTTTGGTAAAATTACGCAATAGAAAGGATGCGTTCCAAGACTTGTATCTGAATTAAACAATTATCCACCTCCTGTATGGGTCAGAACCTAAAAACGGCCGCCTCCAGGCGACCGCGATCCATTCTGAAGCTTATGATGGATCATCCTTTTCCATTGGCAATCCCTCTGTCCTATAAGACGAAGTTTGATTTGAAGCCGCTTTTGTTATTTCCTCAAGTCGGATGGCGCCCTCAGAGGATAACCATTGAATCAGAGGCTCCTGCTTTGGATAGTGCTTTTGCCACTTCACCAAAGGGTTCGAAGCATAGGCCGATTGAAACAGGAAAAACATAGCGATTCGGGCCACAGCGACTGGGAGTATATGCTTCTCTTCATCCGTCAGTGGTCCATATCCCTCTATAAAAGTTCTGTCAAAGCTGTAGGCATACTCCGGCAGCAGCACATAGATAACCCATAACGCGTAGGCGACATCGTGAATCCTTGTTCCTTGCTGCATAAAATCAAAGTCCATCACACAGCTGACTTCATCCCCCGCATAACCCAGATTCCAAAAGTGCCAATCCCCATGAAGAACCGCTTTCGGAAGTGAAGCTTCAATCCGTCCCCATTTGTTCGACAAGTCTTCAAGGATGAGCTCCATACTGGAAAGCTCGGCTTGAGGAACCATATCAAGACTCTTTAGACGGTCGTTTGCGTGTTTGTAATAAACAGAGCTTCGATAAAAGGACCAGCCCGGTTTAGGACCCGGATGTACATGCTCCAGCGCCTGATGGTAAGCCCTTAAGCTCCGCGCGCTGGCATATACCTGGCTTTCCCGACATTGGAAAGGCTCAACCGCCACAAACGCGGACACCTGAAGCAATTTATCCTTACATCTTATAAAAGAGTCGCCATTCTTCGCCAAAAGAGGTGCCAATACCGGCAGCCCCTTCGCACTCAGCTCCGCAAGCATTTTTCCCACATATCGCAGATGCTTGATCGTATTATTTTCGTTCAATATTCGAACAACAAATTCACCTTCGCTGGTCTCCATTTTTACATTTGTATTAAATGCTCCACCCAGCTTTCCAAGAACCTTATGAAAACTGCCTATTTGAAATTGCTCGCATATGAGGTTCGGCTTAAAATAATCCTCATTCATCGAAAACTTGGAGTTTCCCATACCGTTCGCTCCTTGCCATCAAGTAATTCGCCCACATCTGATACAGCTCAGGGTCCAAGGCTTTAACATGCGTGAGAAAAGAATTTAAAACGTTAAGTTTGGACAACCCTTTGAACATAACCAACGGAATGTGGTATTGCTTTGTATAGCTATTGACTAGATCGATCACTTTGCCAGTTGGTTGGTCCTGATCAATAAAAATATGAAATACCGCGGCATCAATTCGCGTGAACCCAAGCCTTATCATTTCATGAATAATGAATAAAATACGCTCCGTATCGCTTCGAGTCATCGCACCCTTTTTTTTCAAATAACGATCCAGCGATGCTCCCTGTACAAGCTCCATGATCAAGTAATTCGGACCTGTTTCATACAGCTTAGGAATGACCGGTGAACCCTCTGCACGACAATACGACTTGTATTCCATTTGAGCATGCTGTTCGTCGCTATATATTTTGATACACCGATCGGAAGCAAGCTTATAGACCCTCCCCTGTTTTCCTTTCCCGATCAATACGGCCCCTTTAAGTAACTCCTGGATATCCAAGCGTTTCACTCCTTTGGTTATGAATCGTATTTTAATATATTCAGCTTGTGCTAATAAAACTTAGGACAATGCTCCGTATCCCGCGTATTTCAGCAAAATCCACGAATGTACATATCAACGAATCGCTAGATGACATATGCTTAGAAATAGATACAAGTAACTTGTTTGGGAGGTGAATGCATGCAGGCTAACAAGCGAGGAGTGTCTAAGAATCAAATCCTTTCCATCCCAACCCAACAATCTGCGGGCAGCTCCATTCAAATAAGTAAAAATCCGATCAGCCAACTGAGCCCTAACCATACGGAATCCGCTCTTTCCCCAAACCTTGCTACCCCTTTGCGGATTCTGATGGTTATTGATCAATTCAATATTGGCGGAACGGAAACTTACATCCTCTCCTTAACCCGCGAGCTTTTAAAAAAAGGGGCGGCTGTCATCATGGCTGGTAAAAAAGGAAAGCTGCTGGACCACTTTCTCGGGCTGGGATGCCTTTATTATGAAATCGATTTTGTTCTGGACACCTATGAGCCTGATTCGCAAAACAGGGAACTGTATATAAAATTCATTCAATCCATCATAGCTGCAGAACGAATTGATCTGGTTCATGGTCACCAAATACCCTCGGGAAGAATCGCTATCACCGCTGCGGATCGGATGAACATTCCTTTTGTGTTCACCGTACATGGCAACTATTATGACCCGGAATTCCTCCAATTGCTGCAACAATCCTCGACTGTTACTTGTGTTAGTCCTTCTATACAACGTTCACTGGCAGCGAAAGGTTTTGAGTCCATCCTGGTTCCCAATGGACTCGATGTCATGGAATATCAGCCTTATGCCCCCTTCTATCGGAGGTATCTGCGTCAAAAACTGGCTATTCCCCAGCATGCAAACGTAATTCTGTACGCAGGCCGCCTGTCGTGGGAGAAAGCGGATATTGGTGAGTACATGATTCATGTTACCACGGCCTTAAGATACACGGATGATCCGAATTTGCATCTGATTATTGCTGGCGGAGGCAACAAGCAAGAGAACATCATCAAACTGGTCAACAACCATCGCAAGCTCACAGATCATCCCTATCTTCATTACGTTGGCGAAGTTACCGACATGTGTGCTTACTACTGTATCAGCGATTATACGATCGGCACAGGACGAATAGCCCTTGAAGCTATGGCTTGCCAACGGCCCTTGTTAGCGGTAGGTACACTCGGAATATTGGGTTTGGTGAAGCCGGATCTATACGAGAAAGCATGGGAATCATGGTTTGGCGACCATGCTTGCCCACAAATACTATCCGGTGCCCTGCTCGCCAATCAAATAAAGAGTATGCTGCTTCTGGAACAACAACAAAAATCGGATATTGTCAAAGCCGGGAGAAAATTCGTGATGGATCGCTTTCATATTTCACAAACGACTGAAAAACAGCTGAACTTATACCATCAGGCCATCCAGTCAAAATCTGCACGGAACACTAATCTTTTATGAAGGAGTGATAGTTTTGGAGAACTATCTAATTGGGCCATGGGACCATCTCACGAATACGCTGCCGCCTGGGACCGTTCTGGAGCAATACGTTCCCCCCGAGCTCGAAAAAGTTGCATATCAGGTGATGGAGCAGTACGAAATGCTTGTGTTCGACATGCTGCTGATTACTTCCAAACCCGATAAAGGCGGAGCTATCTGGAGAATTAATACGGATCACGGCCCACGCAGCCTTAAAGTACTGCATAGAGATCCCAAGAGAAGCTTGTTCAGTATCGGTGCCCAGCAATATATGGTTGAGCAAGGTGCCAAGGTACCTGCCTTCATTCCCAATAAAGAAAACACGCTGTATGTTGAAGCCGGAGGCAAGCTATGGATCGTGACGGATTGGATTGAACCGCTGCAGCAAGTCTCAAAAATCGATCTGGAAGGTGCCGCCGCGCTTTGCTACGGACTTGGAGAATTTCATAAGCATTCCCAAGGATATGCCCCTCCATTCGGTGCGGCCAAATCGTCCCGGTTGTACGGCTGGACCAACTATTATGAGAAAATTATGGCCAAGATTGGATGGTTCGAGGATATTGCTACCGTCTATCGGGAAACACCATCAAGTGAGCGTTTGCTTTCTGTTATCGATGAGTTTAAAAAACAGGCCCAAGATATATTCGCTCGTTTCCAGACATCGCCCTATTTCAAAATGATAGGCAAAGGTGAGCAGCACTGGGGGCTTGCTCATCAGGACTACGGTTGGTCCAACGGTCAGATGGGACCCGGTGGGATATGGGTCATTGATCTGGATGGTGTCGCTTACGACCTACCCTTCCGTGATTTACGTAAATTGATAACGAGTACGATGGATGATATGGGTAACTGGGACTTGAACTGGATTCGCGGTATGATCGGTGCTTATCACGCGGCTAATCCGATTGATCAGGATATGTTTGAGCTCTTATGGATCGATATGGCGTTTCCTAACGAATTTTACAAGCATATCAAGGAGATCGTATTTGATCCGAATTTATTTTTGCAGCATGAGCTTGAGCCTATTCTGACAAGGGTGTTGGCAACAGAAAGCAGTAAATGGCAGGCCTTAACCGAGCTAGAACAGGACAAAGCCCTTTATCTACCTGCACAATACTCGACCGAGGAAATCGAATCCAAATGGGAAGTTGTCCGCACGGATCCTGTTCGACAAGGTATCAAACTTCCGGTGGGCATCGATATTCCACAAATGCCTTGGGCAGCTTCCGAGAAACAGGAGCAAGAGCTTACTCCCGTATTCGATGCTGATTTCGCTCACCAGCAGCAAGATGCCATTCCTGCTTTCGATACTGATGTCGCTCACCAGCAGCAAGATGCCATTCCTGTTTTCGATGCTGATGTCGTTCACCAGCAGCAAGATGCCATTCCTGTTTTCGACACTGATTTCGCTCATCAGCAGCAAAAAGCCATTCCTTTTTTTGATACTGATTTGGATTACCAGCAGCAAGATGCCATTCCTGTTTTTGACACTGATTTGGATTACCAGCAGCAAGAAGCCATTCCTGTTTTTGACACTGATTTGGATTACCAGCAGCAAGAAACCATTCCTGCTTTTGATACTGATTTGGATTACCAGCAGCAAGATGCCATTCCTGTTTTTGATACTGATTTGGATTACCAGCATGAAGCCATTCCTGTTTTCGACACTGATTTGGATTACCAGCCGTATACGCCATTGTCCAATCCGATCTACGTATCAGACTCTGATACTTCGACTACACCTGCTCAATCTGATCATTTTGGTCTGTTTACACATGCCCCACTTATTTATGAGCCAGCAGGAGTGCCTATCATGCATCCGCCAGCAGCCGTTGGGATTCAAGAGTTAGCTGCAAATACAGTCGCACAAGCTGACAACAGCGCAGCTGCACAGCCTCCTGCTAATGAGCCGGAACGGATCGTCATTCAAATTCCTAAATCTTCTAGATTGAAGAAAAAAGTCAAAAAAGTGGTTGTTAAGACCAAACGTAAAACACGCAAAAAACAGTTACAATCGCGGCCTGTATCCAAACTGAAAATCGTTAAAAAGCTTAAGAAAACGACGGTGAAAAAAGCTGGGCAACCATCCTCTGTAACCAAAAAGAAAATGGTAGGCAAGAAAAAACAAACGACTTCGCTTAAATCTTCCAATAAACCAATTTATAAACCAAAGACGCAGAAGACAGCCTGATTATGAAATAGATGCTTACGATGTAAGTTTTCTATTAAATTTAGGAGGATACGGCCTAATGAATATTTTAATGATTTGTACTGAAAAACTACCTGTTCCCAACATTAGGGGCGGTGCCATACAAACTTATATCTGTGGAGTTGCTTCGCTATTAAGCAAGCATCATAGAATTACGATCCTTGGAAGAACAGATCCTGATTTATTAAACGAAGAAGTCACTGATGGTATCCGCTATGTCCGTGTAGATTCAGATGGAGTTTTAGATCTTTATGTTCAAGGGGTGATCAGCTTCCTCTCGCAGAGTCAGGAGCACTATGATATCATTCATATTTTTAATCGTCCGAAGCTCGTTGCTGCCGTTCACGAGGCCGCACCGGACTCCAGAATTATATTAAGTATGCATAACGACATGTTTAATCCTTTGAAAATCAGCAAAGCCGAGGGCAGCGCTGCCATTGAGCAAACTGAACGGATCATTACCATTAGTAATTATATTGGCAGTGCGATAAGTGAATACTTCCCTCAAGCAGAGCCGAAGCTCAAAACGATTTACTCCGGGGTTGATTTAAGCAAGTTTGCCCCTTGGACCGAATCCCAGTATTCGTTGCAGGCCAGAGAAAGTATTAGAACGGAGCACAATCTTGCATCCAAAAAGATAATCCTGTTTGTAGGGAGATTGTCGCGTAACAAAGGTCCACACGTCCTTGTCCGCGCCATGTCTCATCTGCGGCATTCCGATGCCGCGCTTGTCATTGTAGGTGGTGCTTGGTACAGCGATAATACGATTAGTGACTATGTCGCTTATGTCCGCGCTCTAGCTGTGCGTTCCCCTATACCCGTAATCACAACCGGATACGTTCAAGCTCACGATGTTCATCGTTGGTTCTGTGCGAGTGATATTTTTGTTTGTACCTCCATCTGGCAGGAGCCGTTGGCAAGAGTCCACTACGAGGCAATGGCTGCAGGACTCCCTTTTCTCACCACCAATCGGGGAGGAAACCCGGAAATTGTAAGGGGTAATAATGGCATTCTAATAACGGATCCGGAAGATCCCATGGAATATGCGCATCATCTTAATTTGTTGTTATCTGATCTTCATAGTTCTCGTCAAATGGGTCTGAATGGCCGTCGTATGGTTGAGCAGCATTTCACTTGGCAGCGAGTTGCTGACGACATCTTGTCCGTCTGGGAACGCAGATAACGAACCCTTCAGACTCAGTTCCTAAGCTGGACTTCCTGACGACAGGAGTCCAGCGTTAGGGCTGATGCAGCAGCATTTTCTATCTCCATGTAAGCAGCTTGTACACTTACATAGATTTAATAACAATATCTTCCATGAACGATTGATCAACCCGGCAAGTGCCCGGGTTGATCACCGCTAAAGCTATTAAATTTACATGTCCTTCCTTAAACCTCTTCGTCGCTGTCTTCTTCTTCTTCTTCTTCTTCTTCTTCTTCTTCTTCTTCTTCTTCTTCTTCTTCGTCTTCGCTGTCCTCGTCTTCACTTTCTTCGTCTTCGCTTTCTTCGTCTTCGCTTTCTTCGTCTTCATCTTCTTCATCATCTGCTTCAGGGGCTTCCAATTCTCCAGTCTCTACATCCATCTCGACTTTGTCACCATTTTCCATTTCTACTTCAATTTGATCCACTTGAGCCCAATCCACTTCACTCAACAAACTGCTAATTACAGATTCTCTGGATAAGGAAGGCGCTCCGTCCTCTCCCTCTTCTTCCAGAGAATAATCCCGTGTCTCCCCGTTCAAATATTCCACTTGAATTTCTACAACCTCAGGATGGTTGTCAAGCATTAGCTTCACTTGATCTGCCAATGACACCACGATCATTCCCTTCGCTTCTAATTTTGAAACTTCTCAGGTTTCCCTGTATTCTATGATTTCCTAATCTAATTGTGTAGGCTTTTGATAGAGTAGAAAGGCGGAATTCAGTTGACCCCACTACACTTATTGATCAAAGCGCATATTTTTCTATGAACTGCTAATCGCCCTAACATATAGAAAATGATATTCATAAATTAATAATAAATTCATATTAGCAAGGAGCTCAAACCTTATGAAGGGATTAATTCTCTGTGCAGGCAAAGGCACCCGGCTCTACCCCTTTTCCGAAGCAACACCAAAAGTATTACTCCCGGTAGCGAACAAACCTATTCTCTATTACTGCATTGAACAGTTGATTAAATTACAAATACGTGAGATTGGAATTGTCATACGTCCCGAGCACCTCGCGCTTTTCATGAAAGAAATTGGCACAGGTGAGCAGTGGAATTTGGATATTACCTATATTCATCAATTGCAGCCCCTTGGGATTTCAAATGCAGTTCTTCAGGCCGAATCCTTTATTCTGGATGAACCCTTCATCTTATTATTAGGGGATAACCTGATTACAGAGTCCTTGGAGCCTTTGGCTCAAGCCATTCTTTATGATCACCATGAGGTCGCGATTATGCTGGGAAGCGTTGCAAACCCACAGGATTTTGGCATTGCGGAAATCGCCGGGAATCGAATAGTAGGACTTGAAGAAAAACCTGTATCACCCAAGTCTAACCTCGCCGTTCTGGGAGCTTATGCTTTTAGTGCAGACATATTCAAGGCCATACATGCAATAAGACCCTCTCCAAGAGGAGAATATGAAATCACGGATGCCATTTCGTGGATGATCGATCATGGCTATTCAGCAGTCTTCCACAAGACAGAACAAAACTATTCAGATGTGGGGACGATGGAACGATGGCTTGAAGCGAATCACTGGATGCTGGAACAGATGGATACCGATGGATTGCTGAATAATCGCAAACGTTTGGACGAATGCATAATCATTCCCCCTGTGCTCATTGACCCTACCGCCTTATTAAGGAACTGCATCATCGGTCCTTATGTAACCATTGGTCCGCAAGTTAAGCTGGACGGTTGCCATATGGAGAACTGCATCTTGCTGGAAGGACTTGAGCTGTTTGATACTGGAACTGCCCTAAGTCATGCCATTCTCGGTCCGCAATTAATGTACGTGCTGACCTACGGAGGAACCAACAAATGAATATTCTAATTATGGGAATGGGCTATGTCGGCGTGACTACAGCTTTGCTGCTTACAGAGCTTGGGTGGAATGTAACAGGATTGGACCCGAATGAGTCAAGGATTCGAATGTTGAGTCAAGGCGTACTCCCCTTTTATGAGCCTGGCTTGGACGATGCATTAAGAAAGCATTTGGCTTCCGGCAGGATCACGTTTACCTCAGAGGTGGACATGGCTGTCTGCGATAATGAAGTCATCTTCCTCTGTGTCGGGACACCCTCAGGAAGTGATGGCAGTGCGGATCTGAGGTTTGTTAAAGAAGCAGCGGAGAGTATCGGTAAAAACATGCCTGGATACAGACTAGTTGTTATCAAAAGCACGGTTCCTGTTGGAACCAACGAACAAGTAGTTCAATGGATTACCCAAGCCCAGCTTACAGCGATTTCTTTTGACGTGATATCTAATCCTGAATTTCTGAGAGAAGGCAGCGCATTACGAGATGCTCTTGAGCCTGATCGGATTATTATTGGCAGTGAAAATGACCAAGCCACAGAATGGCTTCGATCTTTATATGAGAAATTAAGCTGTCCTGTTGTGGTTACCAAGCCCAAAACAGCTGAGCTGATCAAATATGCTGCAAATGCCTTTTTGGCTACGAAAATCTCCTATATCAATGAATTGGCCAGACTGTGCACGAAATTAGGAGTGAATATTGCCGATGTTGCAGTCGGGATCGGGATGGATCATAGGATTGGAGCGCACTTTTTAAGAGCAGGTATCGGATATGGAGGCTCCTGCTTTCCCAAGGATATCCATGCGCTGCTGTTTACAGCTCAGGAGCATGACCTGAGCTTAACGATTCTAGAAAAAGTTGTGCAGGTCAATCAGTCGCAAGCTGTCTATTATTTGGACATTTGGGAGCAGCTGCTGGGCTCGTTCAACGGGAAAACAATCGCGGTATTAGGCATTTCCTTTAAACCGGATACCGATGATATCAGAGAAGCACCCGCAATCGGCATTATTGCAAAATTACTGAAAAGCTCTGCTGTGATCAGAGTCCACGATCCGATAGCCAAGCTTCCGGGCAGCATGTACTCCGAACAGCTGCAGCAGTTCGATTCCTTGGAGGAAACTATTCAGGATTGTGATGCTGTCATCCTATGCTCGGAATGGAAGCCGTATATCACGGCGGACTGGGGACAATTAAAAAGCCTCTTGAAGCAGCCTTTCCTGTTGGATGGCAGAAATATGCTGGATGGCGCGCAATTAACTTCACAGGGCTATCATTATTCTGGTATTGGCATGAACTGGACTCAGATGCACAAATAAGAAAAGCTTCTGATCGAAGCCTATTCGGTGAAGATACATTCGTGTCCAATAGGTTGCTTTTCTTGCAATATCAGAATATTCAGCTCTGCTGAAAACTTATAAATTCTGATATTATAAAATAAAGTCGACGTACCTAAATCAGCTAAAGGATGGTTGTTATGCAGATATTAGTCACTGGCGCTGCCGGATTTATAGGTTCACATCTATGCGAGCGATTGCTTCAGGATGAAAACAATCAGGTCATCGGACTGGATGCCTTTGTCCAATCGGCTACTCCCAATTGGATGAGGGAGCGCAATCTTCGAAAGCTGCTTCATCACCCGCGGTTTTCTTTTATTCAGCAGCATATTTTGAAGGTTTCATGGGAGAACCTGCTCCCACAGGTGGATATTGTCTATCATCTGGCGGCAATACCTGGTGTTCGCTCGAGCTTTGGCCCCGACTTTGAGACTTATGTGACGAACAATATTTTGGCTACGCAATGCTTGCTGGAGGGCTGCCGACAGTATCCGGTCCAGAAATTGATTTACGCTTCAACCTCTTCCGTATATGGAGAAAAGACGGGGCAAGTCAACGAGCTTACTCCAACAGATCCCTTATCTCCGTATGGAGTCAGCAAGCTTACCGGGGAACAGCTGTGTCACGTATACGCTCATAATGATGAGGTTCCTATCGTGATCCTTCGTTTCTTCACCGTGTATGGTCCGAGACAGCGACCGGATATGGCATTTCACCGTTTTATTAATCACATTATGCACAATAAACCGATACCCATATATGGTGATGGTCAGCAAACCCGAGACTTCACATTTGTAGAAGATTGTGTTCGAGCGGTTGCCCAGGTTGCCTATGCGGATCATGTCATCGGTGAAACCATCAATATCGGTGGTAAGGAACGCGCTTCGGTTCTGGAATGTATTTCTATATTGGAACGATTGGTTGGCAAAAAAGTGGACATTCAGTTTATCCGACCTACGTATGGGGAACCCAGGAATACTTGGGCAGATATTACTAAGGCCCAATCCTTACTGGGCTACGAGCCTAAGATGGATTTGTACCATGGACTTGAACAAGAAATACACGATATATATGAAATGACTACAATGATGCCTGCATCCGACCAGGATTCAAAATAGTAATAAGATTATTCATTTTCAAACAATGAAGCCTCCCGTTTCCACTTTAACCGTGGAGCGGAGGCTTCATTGTTTCTATAATGGGGCTGTACAAAATTTCTTAACGGGTACGAATCACAATTGCAGCAAAATCATTCAATTCCGGTATTTCAATCGACATCTCCTGTTCGGTTTGGACAAACACAGCTTGGGGTTGGGATGGTTCGGATAGATGAATAGCCTCACTGCATGCTTCTAATCCATGAAGCGTTACCTTCAAGTCATAGACAGGAAGTGGAGTTGTATACGATACACCGTTAAAGCCGGAAAGGTTCAGCACATGCAGGATATAATTGCCATCAGGCAACTTGTGAAAAAACACCTCCACATTCGTCGGCGCATTTGTCGCCAGAGTCAACGGTTGATCCAGAGTATGATGGAGCAAGTCCATAACCGCGTTTTTATGATCGGCATAGCCATGCTTGTAATAGAGCTCACCAGCCTGCCATGGGATATACACAGCCTTGTCGTTCCCATTCATATGGATGCCCGCTCCCCAATGCTGCTCGGAGATTCGATGACCGGAAGCACGCTCTGGCGGACCAAATGTGGATGGAATAACGTAAGGAAGCTGCTTATCCGTATTCGGTCCAAATTCAACGCGGTAAAAGCTGTCGGTCAGGAAGATCCAATCACGATCAGGAAAGCTAGCAAAAAGCTCCTTATTGTCAGTTAGCAGGTAAGCGGCCTCTTGCGTGTGTACGTGCACACTTTCCAACTTGACATCAAACCTGTGCTGGAGAAAAGACGCATTCTCAACGCCTTCGGTGAAGGACCCACCTGTACTGAACAAACAAACACCTTGTAGATAAAGAGCTTCCAGCGCCTGCAGCTCATCCTCGGAAAAGCTCGTAATATCCGGGATCATAATCACTTTATAGCGCTTGGGCGATCCTGCTTTCGTCGCGAGAACATTTTGATCCAGAACGTCGAACAGCACATGCTCCTCCTTCAGCATTTTGTAAAGCCCCAAATATTCCTTCATATTTTTCTGAACGGGCTTGCCTGGCTTGATCAGGGCGACATCGGACATTGAAATAAAATTCCCATAATATTGTTCATTGTTTTTGTGATACTCATAGATGGCCGCAACCGTCGGCAAATTCTCACGATCTGGATAATCCTCGAACACGCCGATAATGCAAAAATCGAGTCCCGATCCACTCGCCAAGCCTTCCTTCAAGCGAATATTAACCTCATGCTTGGATACGCCGGTAAACCGATGGACCAGATCAATCGCATTGATGCAGCAGTTGCTGACCAGCTTATCCTCCCAGGAATCCTCCAGCGACTGCACATTTTCCGAGGCTGAATACAACCAAACCGGATGGGGACGCTTGTTATCCGTATTCGATTCCTTGCGGACAATATCGACCTTATGCTCGTTATACGTCGAAATCGCGATATCCTTGTTTTTGCTTTTCACCAGTGCATGGATAAGATCCAGCATTTCCTTGGTGGTCGCATCCTGGAACAATTTATACTGGCGGTATACCGGATCATCCAAGCTTTCGGTTAACGGTAGATGCAAACCGCTAAATTCATGAAATTTGGCCTTGCAGCTATCGCAAAAGCAGATTCCGTAATGAGTGCCGCTATAATCACGCGTCTGATAACCGAACATGTTGAAGAAAATGCCATCCACACCGTAATTTGATATCACTTCGTCAATCATTTGCAGTGAATATTCTCTTTGATAGTAGCCGTTAATGCACGTATGCACGATCCCATGATAATTGACCTCTTTGCCCTCACGGGTTCTGTAAAACCATTCAGGCCGTTTGTCAAAAATCGATTCATGCGCTTTACTGAAATCAAAACGGGCGATAAATTTCATGCCATGAGCATGCGCTTTTTCGATAGCTTCCTTCAGCAAATCCTTCTGCTGGTTAGCAGCCCGGTATTGATACTCAAGCTTTGTCGGATAAAAGGCAACGATCCCACCTGCGTTCATCATCAGTACATTCGTGGATAATCGCTGCAAATCTTCAATCAGACGATCCACATTCAGATTAGCATCCGTTTCACGCAGGTTATTTTGAATTAATCGTAAATTGTTTGATTTCCACCAGCTCATAACTTTGCCTCCTAGCAAGATGAAAGTTGGGGGAATAAGAATCGCTGCGCGACCGAAGTGTTCTTACGATTGCTGTTGTTCATGGAAACTCTGATTGAATCAGACATTTAGCGGTAAGTTTACATGAACAAAGGCACCGCTCTGCTATCTCCAGAACACCACGGTCGCTCCACTCCTTATTCACCCAACTTAAAGATTTATTTTTCAAATTCTATGAACAAGCATTCCCAGATGTCCAGCCGTGGTATGGTGATGGCTAGTTTACCATCCGTTACGGTAGATGTCATCGCTTGACCGGAGATCAGCTGACGGATCTGTGTGACCTTGCGGTCAACCAGCTTCAGCCTGACTTCGATGTCGTGCAGCGGGATGTTCGTTGCCAGCGGGCGCTTTCCGACACCATTAACCAGATGAATGAGCATGGTATTGCTTTTTTCAAAAACGGTCATCTGCAGACCATGAATGTTGCTGATCTCAATTAGCTTATCGTCACCAAGAGCCATATCGATAACATTGGACAGCAGCTGATAATGCTCACCCAGCTTGAATTCATTAATCAAGTGACTGAGTGAAAAAGGCATGTACACAGCATGGCCTGTGCCGGTTCGATTCCGGATCACGAGCGGCAGATCCGTATGGCTGATCGGAAGCGACGCCCGCTCCGGGGGCGCTCCCACACTCTCAAGTGGTGAGAACGGCGGTACCAAGGTAGCAAGCACCTGCGTATCGCTGCCAATCGGCTTCACATACATCACCTTGCCTCGTTGTGCGATCAAGCCGGTATGCTCCATACCCTTTTGCAGTGGATTGTTATCTCCCTCAAAGCGCAGGTAAGATGCTGTCAGCGCCTCACTCGTGTATAGCTGGTTAGAGATGCCCAGTAATTCAAGCAGTTGCTCATTTTCAGGAACTGCACCTTCGACGACAATAGTTCCGCCACCTTTCACATATTGATGAAGGGTCGCAATAAACGCGTCACTAACTTTCATTCCCTCAGGGATAATGAGACCCTTGTAGCGTGACAATTTCTCAGAGGTTGCATGTACACTGAGGATGACATCAAATGGTATTTGCATGTTGATCAAGCCATCAGCCCAACCCTCTGCCGATGGGTCACCTGTCCACATCATCGCGATTTGCGCGACACCGACCGCATCCTCCATATAGCTCTCTACTTTTTCTACGCTGCGATTGAAATCACTCACTACGTCCAGAATCCGTTTGTCTTCGATCGTCTCCGGTATGCCTGTTAACGAATGCCAGATATTCCCGCCTTGAGCCGGAATTTGTGACAGCCAAAAACGGTATTCCGCTGGCGGAAGTCCTGTATGCCGCCAGTCCATACCTGGACTGGAATGAACGATCCCGCATGGTGTAGGCCGACCCGGCAATGATTTGCCCAGCTTCATACTGAGGGCAGGCTTCCAAAACTCAGGAATATGATGATGCCCAAGCGACAAAATATCCTGCGGCTCCGTGCAGTGCAGATCTGAGGTTTGCTCACTATCCAGCATATTAGCTGGGTACAGGTATAAAATCATCGGAAGTTCAGGATTTTTCTTTTTGATAAAATTGTACCAATGGCTCGCATTGTTACGGAAGCAGGTGGGTGCCCAGCTCGGATCAAATTGGCTTTTATCGGCTGGAAGCGGCTTTTGAAACAGCTTAAAGTATTTCTTCTTGCAAGCTTCACACCAGCAGGGTACGAAACGAGGCGCATTAAAAAAAATCCCGTCGATGTCATAATTGCTAATGACCTCATCCAGCACCGGAATAGCTACATCCTCATTGCGATAACCACCATTCAGGCAGGTCGACATCAACAAAGACCAATTTCCCGGTCGTCCTGCACCTATGATCTCGGGTTCGCCTGATGGCTGTCGGATGAACCATTGCGGCTTTTGCAAATAAAACTTGTCTTCCGTCTTGCTGAAGTCAAACCGTGCGATGAAGCGAATACCCTGCTCATGACAAGCTCTGATCACTTCCTTCAATAAATCGAAGTTGTGCGGTAAATATTCATTAATTGTATGGAAAGGCACCTTGGATGGATACCAGGCATAAATTCCCGCCACGTTAAAGACGATGGTATTGGCCCCCATCTGCTTCATTTGGGCAGCAAACCGATCCGGTTCGATCAGCGAGGTGTCTTTAATCTGCAAATTGGTTTGAACTACACGCAGCGGCTTTTGCCACCACGCTTTGGTATGGTTCTGCATGATTGACCCTCCTGTGAGCTTCCGTAGGAAGCTTTCTTCGTAAGCATCTACCATAGAAACGGTTACCAGAGGAAGCCCCCGGTAACCGCACTCCGTTCATTTCATTTTCACATTCAACGCGCTCTGTGCTTATTTCTTGTTAAATTCCTTGTAGGCCTCGGTGTTTTCCATATAAGCTTTTTTCATTTCAGGCAGGTTGTTTAATTTTTCAATATAGGCTTTGTACTCATCCATCGAGATTTGTCCTACGATCGCTTTGGTCATCATCGATTTCCATTCGCTTTCATATTTCGGCCAAGTGCTGTTGAAGGTCGCAGAGTACACATAGCGGAAAGGATCTACCTTGCCAATCGTGTCATAGGCTTCGACTTCTTTTTTCTTCGCATCGTTATAAGCTTTGTCTCCTGATGCGCTTTCCACCTTACCCCATTTGGCATAAGCCAGAACGCCCGCGCCTTTACTTGTGGTATTAACCTCTTTCACGCCCTGCTCAGTCAATACTTTTTGACCACCGACTACTTTATGATGCACGCCCTCCAGTCCATAATAACCAAAATCGGTCATTTCATCGGAAGCTGTGTAGTCGAAGTATTTCAGCAGTTCCTTAACCTTGGCTTCAGGAACCTTCTTGGAAATGTAATAGCCGCCGGATACACCTGTGGATAACACAATGGCGTCGCCCTTAGGTCCTTTCAGATTGAGGTTTATAATTTTGGAATTTGGCTGTGTTTTGTTGATGGAATCCTCCCACTCTTTGTCCCACCATACACTGCGGGCATAGGAAGCGGCTCTGCCAGTCTTGTACAGCTCTTCAGCTTGCGTTTTCTTCATAACCGCGAATTCCTTGGACAGCACACCATCGGTATACAAACCTCTGAACCAATTCACCATCTCGGTCCACTGCGGAGTCATTCTCTTGTCGATCATGCCGCCTTCTGCATTATAAGTAGGGTCCAGCGCACCGAAGCCGGCCGCAAACGCGTCGTCTCCATCATTAATAATGACACCGTGTCCGATAAGACCAAGCGTATCCTTCTTGCCATTGCCATCGGGATCGCTATCGACAATCTTCTTCAGGGCAGCTGCATATTCATCCAAAGTAGTCGGCACAGCAATATTCATCTTGTCGAGCCAGTCCTTACGGATTTTGATACCGTTATCAATTCGTGAACGGGAACGTGGAACCGCATAGATTTTGCCGTCAACCGACAAATACTTTTGCCAATCCGGGGCCATGTTCTTTTTCAGGTTCGGATACTGGCTCAGATCGCCAAGAAATGGAGTTAAATCCCAGAAGGCACCATTCTTGATCGCACTGCGCAGTGTCGGCCAGGTAGAATCAGGGGATGCCACGACTTCTGGAAGATCAGCTGATGCGAACAACAAATCTGCTTTCGTTTTCAAATCGCCATCGGGTACCCATTCGATATCCAGCTTGCTATTGGTTCTCTTTTGCCATTCAGTCCAATACGCATTTTTCATATCAGGCACTTCGTTGTACAATCCGGCAAAAATTTTAATTTCCAGCGGCTTCGCCGGAGCCTTGGTATCAGTCGCAGTTCCTGTTCCAGCTGCCGCAGGTGCAGCTTTCTCTGTAGTACCTCCTGAGCATCCAGCAGCTAAAGATAAAGCAACTACACATGAAATGCCTGCAGACCATTTTTGAAACGCTTTCATTAAATTGTCCCCCTTAAAAGTTTTTTATGAAGTCAAAACTAACTTCCAAGCCAAACTTCAGTTTGTTATGGCATTGGGCCGGGACTCCGTTCGTTGTCCGAACGTGAACCCCGATAACCCGATATTAAATGCCAAACAACCGGAATCATACAGACAATTCATGCTAAACGCTGCTTAAGTCAAAAACTGTCCGGGCAGCAAGATTGGTCTGCCTTCGTTTTACTCAAATTCGATCAGCAGACACTCCCATATATCCAACTTCGGAACGGAAACCGCTAATTTGTCCTGCTTGCTCTCAAATTCTAATGGCTGCCCGGAGATGAGCTGCTTCACAGCCTTCACGCTTTTACCATTCAACCTGATCGACACCTCGATCTGATGCAGCGGAATATTGGTAGATAGTGGACGTCTGCCAACTCCGTTAACAAGGTGGACAAGCAATGTCTTATCTTTTTCAAAAACAGTCATTTGCAATCCCTGGAAGTTGCTGACTTCAATAAATTTATGTTCAGCGAGTGCCATATCAATCACATTGGATAAGAACTGGTAGTGCTCACCCAATTTATATTCATTGATCAATTGGCTTAAGGAGAACGGTAGGTACAGCGCGTGGCCTTTTCCTGATGGATTCCAAACGGCGAGTGGTAAATCCGTATGGCTAACCGGCAGTGAAGCACGTTCCGGAGGTGCTCCCACACTTTCAAGTGGTGAGAATGGCGGCACCAATGTCGCCAGCACCTGTGTGTCTGCTCCCGTTGGTTTGACATAATTGACCTTGCCGCGATGAGCGATCAGCTCGGTATGCTCCAGTCCCTTTTGCAATGGATTGTTAGCACCCTCAAAACGCAGATACGAGGCCAGCAATGACTCGCTTGTGTACATATCCTCTGAAATACCAAGCAGCTTCAGCAGAGCCGGGTGATTCGGAATCGCTCCCTCGGCAAAAATATGACCGCCAGCCTGGACATAGTCGCTAATAATTGCAATAAACGAATCCGAATATTGCATGCCTTCCGGGATAACAAGACCACGATATTGTGAAAGCTTATCAGCTGTCGCCTGTGCCTCCAGCAGCACATCAAAAGGAATTTGCATATTGATCAAACCATCAGCCCAGCCCTCTGCCGAAGCATCTGCTGTCCACATCATGGCAATCTGCGCTACGGGAGCAGCCCCATCCATATAGTTCTCGACCTTCTCGACGCTGACGTTGAAATTTTTCACGACATCCAGAATTCTTTTGTCACCAATCGTATTCGGTATCCCTGTTAAGGAATGCCAGATGCTCCCGCCATGAGCCGGAATTTGCGACAGCCAGAAGCTGTACTCAGCCGGAGGAAGCCCCGTATGCCGCCAATCCATACCCGGACTTGAATGCACGATGCCAAAAGGAGTCGGACGATCCGGCAGGCTGCGGCCCATTTTCATACTTAAAGCAGGCTTCCAAAATTCCGGAATATGATGATGTCCGAGCGACAAAATATCCTGCGGCTCCGTGCATAACATGTCAGTCGTTTCCGCACGATCAAATAAATTATCATGGTACAGATTGTAGTAAAGGATCATCGGAATATCTTTGCCGGTTTGTTTGATCATTGTGTACAGGTTATCCATATTATCGCGCAGGCAGGTCGATTCCCAGGCCGGTTCGAAAGCTTTTCGTTCCGTCGGCATTTCCGTTCCGTACAGATTCGCATATTTGCGGCGGCAGGCTTCACAGTAGCAGAGGGTGTAATTAGGTGCATTGAAGAAAATCCCGTCAATGTCATAGTTATCGATAATTTCCTGAAGGACGGGAATCGCCACTGCCTCATTCCGGTAAGCGCTGTTAATGCAAGTAGACATCAGCAGTGACCAGTTGCCCGGCCGTTTGGCACCAATCGTAATCGGCTCACCTTGAAGATCTCTTGCAAACCAATCCGGCCGCTGCAAGTAGATGGAATCCTCAGCCTTACTGAAATCGACACGTGCAATAAACCGGATATCCTGCTGATGACACGCTTCGATGACTTCCTTTAAGAGATCAAAGCTTGTTGGCAAAAATTCATTCACCGTATGAAATTTGACCTTGGACGGATACCATCCATAAATGCCGCCGACATTAAAGACAATTGTATTGGCTCCCATATCTTTCATTTGAGCAGCCAGCTCCTGCGGATCGATTTGATCCGTGTCGCGGACCTGAAGATTCGGTTGAATAACACGCAGCGGCTTTTGCCACCAAGATTTGTTCGTTGTATCCATAGTTTCCTCCTGGAAACGGCTACCAGCTACGTGTGTGTGCCAATGGTCTGGAGGCTCCACACGGCTTGGTAACCGTTGAATGGTTGTTGTATTTGCTTACTTGCTCTTTCTTACTTACCGGTAAAAGATTTGTACGACTCGGTAAATTCCTTGTAAGCTTTTTTCATTTCCGGTGTATTGTTAATCTTGTCGACGTAGGCCTTGTATTCATCCAGCGTAATTTGACCAACGATCGCTTTAGTCACATTGGCTTTCCATTCATTCTCGTATTTAGGCCATGTGCTGTTCCAGGTATTCGACACCGTGTAGTTAAACGGATTGACTTTACCGACCTCATCGAAAATTTCCACTTCTTTTTTCTTCGCATCATTATAAGCTTTGCTGCCTGAAGCACTCTCTACCTTACCCCACTTGGAATAGGCAAGCACACCTGCGCCTTTGCTTGTGGTGTTGACTTCCTTGATGCCTTGATCATTCAGCACCTTCTGCCCGTCGACAAGCTTGTAGTGTACACCCTCGATACCGTAGTAAGCCAAATCCGTTAATTCATTGGAAGCGGTTTGGTCAAAATATTTCAGCAGCTCTTTCACCTTGGCCTCTGGAACCTTTTTGGAAATGTAGTAGCCGCCGGATACACCGGTTTGCAGCTCAATAGCGTCTCCCTTAGGTCCTTTTAAATGCAGGTTCAAAATTTGAGCGTCTGGCTGTACTTTCTTGATGGCGGTTTCCCACTCATTGTCCCACCACACACTGCGTCCATAGGAAGCGGCACGGCCGGTTTTATACAATTCCTCGGCTTGCGTTTTCTTCATTACCGCAAATTCCTTGGAAAGAATGCCATCATCAAAAAGCTTTTTGTAAAAAGCAACCGCGTCGCTATACTGCGGAGTCAAACGGCTCTCAATCATACCGCCTTCGGCATTATAAGTAGGATCCAAAGCACCGAAACCTGCGGCAAACGAAGGATCAGCATCCTTTACAATAATTTCGTTACCGATCAAGCCAAGCGTATCCTTCTTGCCGTTACCGTCAGGATCGCTTTCTACGATTTTTTTCAAGGCTGCCGCATATTCATCCAAGGTTTTCGGCACGGGAATACTCAGCTTGTCCAGCCAGTCCTTACGGATTTTGATTCCAGGATCAATTCGGGAACGGGAACGCGGAACCGCATAGATTTTACCATCAACCGTCAAATATTTGAGCGCGTCCTTGGCCAGATTGTTTTTCAGGTTCGGATATTCGCTCAGATCGCCAAGGAAAGGCGTCAAATCCCAAAATGCGCCGCTGCGGACAGCATTCAATAGTGTAGGACGCACCGCAGACGGCGCTGCCAGAACCTCGGGAAGATCCGCGGAGGCCAGCAATAGATCCAGCTTCGTATTCAAATCACCGTCCGGAACCCATTCGATGTCAAGCTTGGTGTTCGTTCTTTTTTGCCATTCGGTCCAAAACGCGTTTTTCATATCGGGAACTTCATTGTAAAGCCCGGCAAACATTTTAATTTCGAGCGGCTTGCTTGTACTGCCAGTGCCTGCTGCTGCACCCGGTGTCTGAGATTGACCTTCGTTGCCTCCGCAACCTGCTAGTAAAGATAGAGCTACCACGCCAGATACGCTGGCTGTCCATGTTTTTGATGATTTCATTTAATAAATCCTCCTGAATCGTATGGTTTCATAAAAATGCTCTCTTATTGGAAAGCTCTCTACTCCTATTCAATCTAAACCTGGATTGGACCGAGTGATACAGACAATTGATGTGCTGATTGGCTCAGGATAAAAATTGTCCGTCCAGCGGATCGACTAACCTTTTACTGAACCCAGCATAACACCTTTGGCGAAGTGTTTTTGCAAAAACGGGTAGATGACAAGAATTGGCGCCATCGACAGCATGATCGAAGCCATTCGAATCGTTTCCTGAGGAACCATCCGATCATCTCCGCCGGAACCCGCTTGACCTACACCGTTCGAATCGGAATCGATAACGAGTGTTTTGACCAGCACCTGCAGCGTCCATTTCTTCGAATCCGAAATATAGATCAATGCATTAAAATACGTATTCCAGTGCGCTACTGCAAAAAATAAGGTAAACGCCGCAATCGCAGGCATCGATAATGGAATCACGATACGCAGGAACACGCCAAGATCGGAGCAGCCGTCAATTTTGGCTGAATCCTCCAGCTCCGAGGGCAGCGATTCCAGAAAGCTTTTGATGACAATCAAGCTCCACGCATTGGTCAGCGCCGGCCAGATCAGAGCCCAGTATGAATTTAGCAAGCCCAGCTCTTTAATCAGCAGGTAATTCGGCACGATCCCCGCACTGAACACGAGCGTAAAAATAACAGCACCCATCATAATACCGCGGCCTGGCATTGTCTTTTTTGTTAAAGCATAGGCCAACGAGAACGAAACAATCACATTCATCACCGTACCGATGGTTGTAATAAATACGGTACTTTTCAAAGCATTCGCAAAGCTGTTGGTCGATAAAATATATTTATAAGCGGAGAGCGACCACTTTTCCGGAAACACATAAAATTTCAGCGGCACATACACCTGTGGATCGGTAAAAGAAACACTAAACACATACAGAAACGGGAACACACAGACGAATGATATGAGGGCCAGCAATGAATAATTGACCCAGTCGAAGGGCTCCAATTTTTTTTTCGATACAAAGCTCATCCGTTTTCTCCTCCTTTAATTAATAGATTCCTTCGTGTCCTAATTTTTTAACCACATAATTGGAAACCATGACCAAGATAAAGCCTACCACACCTTTAAACATACCGACCGTAACCCCGGTGCTGATCTGGCCTTTAAGAATACCTTGTGTGTAGGAATAGGTATCAAATACTTCGGCCAAGGACGAAACCAGCGGGTTCATCATTAACAAAATTTGCTCAAAGCCTACATCGGCCATATGTCCCAAACGAAGAATTAACAAAATGAAAATAGTAGGTCGAATCGCAGGCAAGGTAATATGCCAGATTTGCCGCCAACGGCTTGCACCGTCAACAACAGCCGCTTCATATCTTTGCGGATCGACGCCCGCCATCGCTGCGAGGAAGATGATCGTACCCCAGCCTACCTCTTTCCACATGCTTTGCAGCGTGATCATTCCCCAGAAATAATTAGGATTCGATAGAAAAGCGATGCTTTCCCCACCCGAGTCCGTTATTAATTTATTGATAATCCCGACATCTGTAGACAGTACAAAAAAAGTCATACTTGCTACAACAACCCATGATAAAAAATGCGGTAAATATACGATCGACTGATTAATCCGCTTGAACACCTCATGACGAACTTCGTTCAACATCAAGCCGAGTATAATCGGCAGCGGGAACATAAACACCAAGCCGAATATGTTAATGGCAAACGTATTGCGAAGCATGATGTAGAAATTTTTGTCCGTAAATAGTTCGGTGAAATGCTTGAACCCCACCCACTCACTGCCGGCAAATCCGCTGTACGGGTTATACTCCTTAAAAGCAAGCAGCAGCCCCCACATCGGTGCAAACTTAAATATCATGAAAAACAAAATTCCCGGTAAAGCCAGCAAATACATATATTTGTGCTGCACCATCCGATTCCATAGCCTGGACCAGTAGCCTGCGTTTCCGGTTGCTCTGGTGATCAACACGGCCTTGTTGGATTCTATCATTGTGTACGCCCTCTCTCCTCATTTGTTGTGGATTGCTTCCCTGTGAACCTAATACTAGACTGCTGGAGGAGGGCAGTATACAGACAATTCTTGAAATGCAATTAAGGTCCGGAGGGATGGACAGAAATTGTCTTTTGATATTCACCCGGAACCCTGAGGGACGCACCCTCCCAAACCCTCCCTATAGGGAGGGCCCCAAAGGGCCTAGCCCTCTGGACTCCCTAGTCGGATGCGCGGCTGTAGTGTTCTCGGGGCGCTTATCGTCCCTGCGGGACACGCTTGATTTCTTGTGGATGGATTGATTTGGCGCGGGGTTTTGGTGTTCTCGGGACGCTTATCGTCCCTGCGGGACACGCTTGATTTATTGTGGATGGGTTGATTGGGCGCTCACAGAACCCATTTATTTCATACAACCATTTTACCCACACATAGAAGTTCCATTAAGAATAAAAGTATTCATACACAAATCCGACTAATGGAAAGGATGAATGCAATTGAGATTGATAAGGAACAATCAAAAACTTAGTAAAGTTAAACTTTTTTTCAAATCCAAACCGGTACGTAAAGCAGCTGCTCAAGTAATCAATTTTACGATTATTGGTGATAGTCATGTCGGCTATGGTAATGGACTAAGCATTTATAAAAGCCTGTTATCTAAAGCAGTGAAAACGGGGAATAAAAAGTTTGTTATTTTTGGAGGGGATAATAAACACGGTTCGACGGGAACAGCCGCTGATGTGGATTATAAAGCATTCAAAGATGTCGCCAGAGGGATTTTGGGTCCCAAGAATATCCCCTTTAAGGCGTCTATAGGAAATTGGGAAGATAATACTAGAGTTTTATTCAAAAGGTATTTAGGAAATGTTCTCGGACAGATGAATTTCCCTGGGACGAATGGTAAAGTGAAGTATGTCTGGTTGGATAATGCACCTGGAAAATTCAGCTTTGCAAGCATAAATTTGCTTAAAAAATTAGATCCTAATTTTTACTATATTATCGATTGTCATTGGCCTTTAAAGGTAAAAGGAATTACAGTAGATCCTACGCATGTTTTGAGTCAGAATGAAACAGACCATTTTTTCAATGCGATTCCTTCCAATGTGAGAAATAACGTTATAGCTATTTTCACTCATCATGCACATACATTTTATGAAAAGCTGACAAATATTTACCCTGGATTTACCAAGACCAAATTTTATGTGTGCGGATGTTCGGGTGCGTACCAATGTAAATGTAATTCCTCTGGTTGTGGTAGAGGTTATTATGAAGCAGCCTTGACAATCAATAACAATCAATTCGACCTCACGGTCAAAGGAGTAAAATCCTAACGATTGTAAGAATCGGCGGTTTGTTCATGTATAACATTCGTTAAGATGCGTAAGGGATTCGCGATACTATTATCACGAATCCCTTACAATGATCTATAGTTTCACCTTCAATTTTAAAGCATCACACAGATTTACGAATTCAACTACCGATACGCCGTCCTGAACATCCCTGGAGTCATCTGAATATTGCGTTGAAACACGCGGGTCAGGTTACGTTCGGAGTAGCCAATGATCGCGGCAATTTCGCTGATACTTTGGTCTGTTTCCAGCAGCAGCCGCTTCGCCTCCTCGACCTTGCACTCCACGACAAATTCCAGGAAGTTGATCCCCATTTCCTTTTTGAACAATCGGCTTACATAAGAAGGGCTCATCCCCACCAGCTCGGCGCAGTACACCAAAGACAGATCCTCCGTGCAGTGCTCGCGAATATATTGGCACACCTGCCAAATCGCAGTCTGTCCTGTATCATTAAGCGAATCCTCGGTCAGCTTCTTGTGCAGCGGGAACAATACCTCCTTGAACCAGTCGATGATGTCGCGGGAGGTTTGCTTGCTTTCCAGTTGGCCGAACAGATTATGCTCCAGAATATCGAGAATGCTCCCTCCCTGTTTTTCCAGAGAAGTAATAATCGCAGATAGCAGTACCGAGTAGCTTTGGTGAATAAAATTAACCGATTGTGATGTTTGCAGCGCCTTGGTGAACCGTTCCAGCGATTGCTCTGCCTGCTTCAACTCGCCTTTGGATAACGAATCAACAATCGCTCCCTCCAAATCACGCGGGTAACGGAAGATGGCGCGGGTTTTCGAATTTTCCAGATCTTCAATATAGAGGACCGAAGCCGTGTCCTGATAAATACGATACTGCAGGGCCACCTCAGCTTCTTTGTATGAAACCGGAACGTCGGCAATATGCGAGTAGCAGCGGCCAATCCCTACAGATGCTTCGAAGGACAGGAAGTTTTTCAAAGAGTCGCAAACCGTCTGGGCAAATTCAATCGTCCTCTCTGGCAGCTTCGATTGCTCCACATCATGATCCCATTGCAGCAAAGCAATCCCCTTACCCTGATACGGAAATACATAACCCTTTAAATCCGAGTTTTTATCCATGAGCTCCTGAATCACATTGGCCACGGCGAAAGCAATAATCGGCTGATCGCCCGGCAAAAACCGCGTTTCCCTCAGCACATTTTCCACCTCGACGACCATGATCATATAGTTGGATTTAACTGTCAGACCGTACGTTTCACAGTCCTGAATCAGGGAATTGCTAAGCACGTAATCGCCATTAATGAGCTGCTGCAGACACCGTTCACGCAATGTCGGCTGGATCTTATCCATATAACTGCCAAGCTGCTGCGTCTCCTTGCTCAAATAATCCAGACAGGCGCGAATGTAGTCAAATTCATTTTCATTCGTCTGCACACGTCCGGCTCCAAGCGACTTACTGTGCTTAATAAGCTGATCAATCGGACTATAAGCACGTTTGGTGCTGAAATAGGTGAAAATGACGGCCAATATAATAAAAAAGGTCAAGGCCAATAACGTAATCACACGTATCCAGACTAATCGCTCCGTAATCAGCTCCTGAGGAATTACCGATACATAGGTGCGTCCAAACAAGCTTTTGACGTAGGAATAATGGGCTTCCTTGCCATCGGCACCCGTATAATAAAAGCTGTCGATACTGCTGCTCGCTTCGCTAATTTTTTTCAGGACCGGCATATCCTCCAGACTCATAGCGTTAGCCGCTGTTGTCTTCCCGGACTGAGCCAATTGGTGCGGATAGCTAACAAAAATCAATTCTTTTCCATTCATTAACAAATTCGTATCATCGGGGAAAAATCGCATAATCCCTTTGGCATCGATCTGAAAAGCCAGAATACCTTGTGAAGAAGCTGCAGCGGCTACCGGCAATCTTCGGAAAAATGTGATGATTCCACTTTGTTGACTGTCCGGCAAATACACCCATCTCAATGGATTTTTATCCGCCATCAACTGCACAACATCGTTTTTATATTTAAATTCATGAAGGTCGACGGCTCCATATTGATTCGTCAGAACCACATCTTCCTGCGTACTGAAAAAGTAGATTTCATTAATAAAATCGTTTGCATTTTTGGCCAATGTAATTTTATTCATCAGCTCCAAATGCCATACCAATGGCTTGTCTGTGATCCGATTCGAAAATACATCATTGATTACCGGTTCGGCTGCCAGTTGAAGGGACTCCTTTTCAATGCCTTGCAAAATACGCTCCGCCCGGTCTCTTGTCAGTGCCAGTGACGATTTGCTTTCATCTATAATAAGCTCCTTGGTCCGTTCCATAGCAAACTGATAATATAATAATCCGGCTACAAGGATGGGAATACATACCGAAAGACAACCTACCCAAATTAAACGATGTAAATATTTACCACTTCGCTCCACTTTCCCGGGAAATAATGCACGATACAAGTGGTTAATCCAGTTGGTCATAGCTGCCTCTGCCTCCATCTACTGCGGGAGGATTCCACGCAATGTCTAATATCCATTTCTGACTGTTTAATGAGCCCTGCTTTTATTGTACTACATGATTATAACCAGAAGGAAGGCGGCGTTGAACCGTCAATACTTGTCATGAGTGCTTTCTCAAGTACAGTTCCATGTCTGCCAACGCAAAAAGCCCTCAAGATTCAACAATCGGTCGGCATAGCCTCCCTAATGCTTATCTTGAAAGCCTTTTGAACATACCTTCTTACTCGCCCTTAACGTAAGGAATTGTCAAGGGACCCAGAGGCAGCACAGCAACACTCATAGATTCACCATATTTGTGCGCAAGCTGCTGCAGCGTATCATCGATATTAGCGGAAGGCTTCAGCATCGCTTGTTCTATTAGCCCGTCCGGCAGTGATGAGCGCACATACACATCCGCCCACACCTGCACAACAGCCTGCTTTTGTACCTGCCATTGATCAAATTGGGAAAACGAAGGATCGTTGATCAGCTCCAAAATCTCCTGCGGCGTTTTACGCAGCTGTAATATGCCTGCATAATTGCCATGATCCGGTATCCCATCCGAGCATTCGGAAGCAACAATAATCGTCCCGCCCTGCTTGACAATTTTGTGTGCCGCACTCATCCCTTTGACTGCCTGATACAGATTCTGATCCAGTGGATAGCCCGAATTGGAGGTAATGACTACATCAAAACGCTGCTCAACCGGAACCATCGCATGCTCCTTGGCAAAAGCACAGCCCTGCTTATGGGCTTCGAACAGCTCCCCGGCAAATACCTGCGTAATTTCCTTGTCTTTGTTCAGCGCTACATTCAGCATGAATTCAGGCTTGCACAAGCGATTAACCTCGCCAGCCATCTCCTGTAAAGGATTGTGCTCCATATTCCCCCAGGTTGCGAGCGGGTCCCCGATCATCCGCGCATTATGGAAGGTCAGAATCGTCTCGATTCCTGCTATTCCAGGCATAATCCCTTTGGGTCCACCGGAAAACCCGGCAAAAAAGTGCGGCTCGATAAATCCGGTGACAATTCGGAAATCCGCTTCCACGTACTCCTTGTTCAAATATGCGTCACAGCCGAACGAGATTCGCCCCAGGTTGACTAACTCATCCTTGTTGTGACAATGATGGTTGATAACTCTAACCTTATCGACGACTTCCTCGCCCAGCATCTGCACGAATTCTTCCCGCGTTTGATCCCGATGCGTGCCCGTCCCATTAATAATGACGAATTGCTCTGCCGGTACATGGGCCAGTTCCTCGATCAGCCAAGGAACCAGCTTATGATTCGGTGTAGGTCTTGTAATATCGCTGATTACGATAGCCACTTTATCCGTCGCTTTCACCATCTCACGCAGGGGAGGAACGCCGATCGGATGTTGTAATGCTTCCATGACGGCAGCCTTATCGTCCTGCAAGCCCTCCAGGTGCGAAGGTTCAATGACTTTGGAATGATCAGGTACATTAATCC
Source organism: Paenibacillus sp. FSL H7-0331 (assembly GCF_001956045.1). Next base: position 451,109 of record NZ_MRTH01000001.1, read on the forward strand.
GCAAAGCATCTTTTCCATATTGTAAAAAGGTTTCCATCCTTCATCACGCCTTTACACTCGTATAGGCCAAATAGAGCCGTGAACACAATCCAGCCTCGACCATTCAGCTTATGCTCGCTTATTCGTATATTTTGTACAAAGCCTGTGTACCGCTGTTTTCTTCTCCAAGCTTTTGCAGCTGTTCATACAACGATTTAGCCAGCTTGAGACCGTGTGTTTGCAGCCCCATCTCTTCAGCTGAATCAATAGCGATTCCCATATCTTTAATAAAGTGCTTTACGAAAAATCCAGGTTCAAAGTCACCTTTAATAATTCTCGGTCCCAGATTGCTCAGTGACCAGCTGCCCGCAGCACCTGATTCAATGCTCTTAAGCACAGTGGACGGATCAAGACCAGCCTTTTTCGAATAGATCAACGCTTCACAAACACCCATCATATTCGAAGCGATCGCAATTTGATTGGACATTTTTGTATGCTGACCTGCGCCTGCTTGTCCTTGATAGACAATATTTTTGCCCATCACTTCAAATACAGGCAAAACTGCGTCAAATACATCCTGCTCACCGCCAACCATGATCGACAATCTAGCTTCACGAGCACCCACATCACCACCGGAAACTGGAGCATCCAGGGAATAGCATTGTACTTTTTTCGCTTCCTGTTCGATCTTTTTGGCAAGTGAAGGACTGGAGGTCGTCATATCGATTAGGTAAGTGCCTGATTGTGCATGACGGAGAATACCCTGCTCACCCAAATATACTTCTTCAACATCGCTTGGAAAACCAACCATCGTGATCACAACGTCAACCTCACGGGCCAAAGCTCCCGGTGTTTCCTGCCATACAGCACCAGCTTCCACCAATTCATCAGTTTTCGATTTGGTTCTGCTGTATACATGCAGCTTATATCCTGCATTCATTAAATTTTTGACCATACTTTGACCCATGACACCCGTACCGATGAAGCCGATTGCAGCACCTTGTTTAATTGAACCCATATCCAAATTCCTCCTTTGTAACCTTCTTCTCTATTTTAATAGAAGTTGGCAGCAGATGGTAGCGACATTTATTGTTTTTGCCAAAAGTGCTACAGGATATCAAAAAATGTCTTGTTGTTATGGGTACTTCGAGCTAAATCCAACGCCAAGTATCAAAATGTGTCTAACTCCATATCGATTAATCGTTAAAGTCCTATCGACAAAATCCGCGTAATCACAAATATGAACAAAAAAAAGACGACCTGCACGGCCGTCCACATTATACATCAACTGCTGATTGCTCTCCCGCCAGCGCTTAATCTCTCGGCCAGCCAATCGAATGAACGTCGTCCACTAATCTCATGTCTGCCTTCGAATAAATCAGAAGTAAAGCGCTCCTGTACACCCATCGAAGCATAAATGCCGCTCACTCGCTCAATCGTCACTTCAGTCGCATCGATCGGGAATAACGGATCGCTAATACCGGACTCAATAAATAAGGCTCGCGGCGCGATCAATCCGATCAATTCCGGCATTTCCGCATGCAATAAAATACCAGGAATGTAATTATCCAGGCAATGCCGTCTTGATAAAATACTGCGCTTATACGTGTTGCTGTATCCGCAAATAACAGCAGCCTGAATCCGTTGATCCAATGCCGCAGACAACGAGGCAACCATACCACCACCCGATAAGCCCATACATCCGATTCTGGAGGCATCAACATCTGTCCGTGTTGTCAAATAATCCGCCGAACGGATGGCTTCATATCCTCTCAGTCCGGCAATCGTTTTGCCTGCCAGCAGCAGTGCAGCAGCAATCGGAAAGCATGAGTTCGGCGTGTCCGGGTTCTGCTCGGTATCCCAGGTCAGCTTACGGTCACCGAATCCGACAATTTCCGGTGCGATGACGATCATTCCTCTTCGGCACAACTCCAGAGCAAAATGACGATGAATCCCCAAGGCACCGGTATCCTCTGAGCCATCAGGCAGAAGTCCGACAACCTCCCGGCTGCCATAGCCATGTCCATGCCAGGCCAGAACCGCAGGGAAAGGCCCATTGCCATGCTTCGGGATCAGGACATAAGCCGGAACCCGAAGTCCATCAGCAGACGAGTACTCAACGCGTTCCCGGATAACATCACCCAGATCGGTGCTCTCCAGAAGTACAGGATCAAGCGCAGGCTGTGTGCCATCCAACGCTTCGAAGGAGCCAAGAGCTGTTTTCAGCTTATTGCGAAGCTGCTCCTGATCCTGAGAATCACTTCCATTCCTCTTGCGTATGACTTCCGTCTCCGCATACAGCTTTTCCAAATACAAATCAGGCTTCCAGATGAAAGACAACTCCTTCCATGACACACTACTTTCAGCGAGCCCAACATTCACTCCTAACGGATAGAAGCAGCTATTCTGGCTCCGTACTCATAGTGTATGATTTTCCTTCACCTATTCAGTATGCTAAAGAATTCCGTCCATTTCAACACATGTCAGCACAAATGCACCTACGCCATGCAGATCATTTTCACAAACAGGTCTTGTCATGTAATTCGTATAGTCTCCTGCTGAGGTTCCGATGCAAATATCCGGCATGACAAAACGTCCCTGCTCATCGAACTTCATCCGGTTAACCAAGCCCTGATAACCATGCTTAGCTGCCTTGGTCAAGCTTCCATCTGCATCTGCATAGCCATGTTTGATTGCTTTGACAATCGCATATACGAACAAGGCTGATCCTGATGTTTCCAACCAATTCTCAGGACGATCACCTTTATCTACAACCTGATACCATAATCCGCTGGCCTCATCCTGATAGCGGGCAAGTGCTGCAGCGAAATTACCCAACGATGTCGTCAATTGCTCGCGCGCCTCATGATCGGCAGGCAAAGCGTCAAGGAAATCAGCCAAAGCCAGTCCGTACCAGCCAAGCGATCTGCCCCAGAATTCCGGTGAGCAGCCTGTTTCCGGATTCGCCCAAGGCGTCTGCCGTTTTTCGTCCCATGCGTGATACAGCAGCCCCGTTGCGGGATCACTCATATACGTACGCATCAGCTTTTCTTGATGCAGAGTTTGTTCAATTAATCCGGCTTCACCGTACTCGACCTCATATTTGATCGCAAATACGCCGCCCATATATAAGCCATCCAGCCACATTTGGTAGGGATACTTGTCCTTATGCCAGAATCCTCCCTCAGCGGTACGATTCAAGGTACGGAACAGCTGTCGCAGCTTTTCCATCGCAATCCGATAACGGGGCTCCTTGAAATGCTTATCCAGCGTGAACAGCAGCAGGCCCGGTTGGATTGCATCCAACTCATCGCGGCTGAAATAGAAGTTGCCCTGCTCGTCGATCAGATGATCCACATACGCCTTGGGATACAACAAATACTTCGCGTCCTTCGTTTGCTCCCACAGAGCGAGCATACCTTGCAAAAACACGCCTTGGTGATAATGCCAGCGATTAGCTGGAGGAAGCTCTCCCGGCACAACGCTGGACACGAGCGAATCGCAAGCCGCTTTGGCCCAATCAATCGGTGTTGCTTCTGTACGGTTAAATGTAGTGTCGGTAGTGTTCATAATGAGCTCCCTTCGGGTAGTAAGTGAATAGTAAATAGAATTATAAGATCAGCCTTTAATCGAACCGAGTAATGCACCTTTGGCAAAATGCTTTTGCAGGAACGGATACACGATCAGCACAGGAATGGTTGCTACCACGATAACGGCCATCTTGATTGTCTGTTCCGGTGGTGCTGCATAACCGTCATCGAAGCCCGAAGAATCTGCACTGAGCCCGCTTGCCAAAATAACAATTTGCCGCAATATAATTTGTACCGGCCACTTCGCATTATCATTCAAATAGAGAATCGCCGATAAATACGTATTCCAATAGGTTACCGCATAAAATAGCGAAATCGTCGCAATGGCAGGCATCGACAGCGGAAGTACAATTCGGAACAAAATCCCCCAATCGCTGCAGCCATCCATTTTGGCTGACTCTTCCAGACCATCAGGAATATTTTGGAAAAAATTACGCATAATGATCAAGTTAAACGCATTAATAGCCGTAGGAATAATCAAAGCAAAGTAGGAATCAATTAAACCCATGTTTTTTACGGTAATAAAGGTTGGAATTAACCCGCCATGGAACAGCATAGTAAACACGACCATGAACATGATCACTTTTCGTCCATCCAGATCACGTCGAGTCAAGCCATACGCCATCAAGGCCGTTAAAAACATACTGATCACGGTGCCGACCGATGTAACTCCGATTGAAACCCCCAACGAACGCAGAATCGTATTCGTCGAGAAAATGTATTTGTAAGCATTCAACGAAAAGACGGTCGGAAAAATAACAAATTGTCTGGCCGCCATCTCCTCGGCAGTCGTGAATGATCCCGCTACCACGTGAATGAACGGTAGAATCATCACCAGAGCTATAATAGCCAAAAGTCCGTAATTCATCACATCAAACAAGCGACTGCTCATCGATTTATCTTGCTGCATAAGGCTCTGTCTCCTTTCCATGTTGACTTAATAAATGCCATCCTCGCCAGCTTTTTTGGCTAATTTGTTAGCGCTCATAACGAGAATCAGGCCGATAATCGATTTGAAGAATCCGACAGCGGTACTGAAGCTGTACTGTCCTTGCTTCAAGCCTGCGGTGTATACATACGTATCAAAAATTTCCGCCACTTCACGGTTAGCTGAGTTTAACAGCAAGTAGACCTGTTCAAATCCTAGCTCCAGCACATCACCGATTTTCAAAATGAGCAGCACGATAATAACTCCGCGTACTGAAGGAATCGTAATATGCCATATTTGACGCAGACGTCCGGCACCATCCATTTTGGCTGCTTCGTACAATCCAGGATCGATCGCCGCCATCGCCGCCAAATAAATAATCGTTCCCCAGCCCGCTTCGCGCCAGATTACCTGTAAAATATAAGTAGGCCGGAACCATGAGGCGTTAAGCAAAAAGTTAATTTTATCGTATCCGGCCGCAGCCAGCATTTCATTAATGATCCCCCGATCCATCGAAAGCATAACGAATGTAATCGACACGATAATGACCCAGGACATAAAATGCGGTATATAAACCAACGTTTGCACGGTCCGTTTAAATCCGCTGTGCCGCACTTCGTTAAGCATTAAGGCAAGTAAAATCGGCACCGGGAAAAAGAACAATAAATTCATCCCGAACAAGATTAAAGTATTGGCTAATATCCTAAAAAATGCCGGTTCCTCAAACAGTCTCTGGAAGTTGTCAAGTCCTACCCACTTGCTTCCCGTAATCCCCAAATATGGCTTATAATCCTGAAAAGCAATAATGAGTCCCCACATCGGGACGTACTTGAAAATGATAAAAAACAGGAACCCCGGTAAGATCATCAGGTAGATTGCTCTATTTTTGATAACTCGCTGCAAAAGGCTCGAGCTTGATTTCGGTTTGATTTGGACTTGATTGGAGACAATTGTGTCATTCATCGCAGGTTCCTCCTTTCCTTAAGTACAACAAGCACGGGAGCCATCCTCAGACCGGAAGGCCCCCAGCTTCATAGAGAATTAAAGTTTAAATTATTTCTTGGCTTTCTGATAAGCAGCTGTGTATTCCTCGATAATTTTGTCTCCGCCTTCTTTTTTCCATCGGTCTACTTCCTTTTGGAAGCCGGCTTCGTCAATCTTGCCAATAATAAAGTTATAGGTTGCATCCTTGATAATATCTTGCAGACGAACACCCTTCTCGGTGTAGGTTTTGGAATCCAGAGGTGCGGTTGGATCGTTAACAAGAATTTTGTTATTGTCGACAATCAAATCCTCAGCTTTTGCTTTGGCATCATAAGTAAAGTAACCCGTCAGCATGCCATTCGTGCTTTGTCCACCAATCATTGTTGCCTGATAAGGCTTCACATCGCGGTCTGTCATTTTGGAGTCTTCCGAGACCTGTGCTTTACCATCCTTCAACGTGTAATGCTTGCCTTCAATACCGTAGTAAATCAGGTTCGTCAATTCCGGACTCATCATTTTGTCATAGAACGTCAGGATGCCTTTGAGCTCGGCTTCTGTTTTTACAGCGGATTTCGGGAAGAATACGGCTGAGCCGTAGCCAGGGATGGACCAAATGCCGGTTTTGCCGTCAGGACCTGCCAGACGATTGGCCACATCAAGCTTAGAATCCTTATTTGCCATTTTTTGGTTCAGGGAAATAACATCAGCCATCGATCCAATATAAACGCCCGCTTTACCGGTCTGGAACAGATTTTGTTGATCAGTTTTACTTGTAACCGGGAAGTCCTGATTAATCAAGCCTTCTTTATGAAGCTTTAAAAAGTATTTCAGCGTGTCCATATAGGCAGGATACATAAATTCCGGTACGAGCTTGCCATCTTTCTCGCCCCAGTTGTTAGGTGTACCGAAGTAGGAGGATACCGTTTTGAAGGCTCCGTAGATCAGATCATTACGGTCAGTCAGACCGATCGTATCTTTTTTGCCGTTTTTGTCAGGATCATTTTCCGTGAATGCCTTTAGCATTTTGTAAAGATCATCCGTAGATTTGGGAGCAGCCAGACCGAGATTATCAGCCCAGTCCTTCCGATAAATAACACCTTGGCGTGACAATGGAGTTTCTTGATACAACGCATAAATTTTTCCGTCAACCGATGTATTATTCAGAATGGTCGGAAGCAATTTTTTCAAATTCGGATAGTCCTTAAGTAGTGGACCCACCTCCCAGAACTGATTGTTGCGGATGGCATCCTTCAACAAGATCAGCGAGGCTGGGTTTTTCAAGTACAATACCTGTGGCAGTGTGCCTGTCGCCATCGAAGCGTTCATCTTCTCATCGTAGCTGCCATCTGGAACCCATTGAATCTCAAGTTTTGTATTGGTTTTTTCTTCGACCAGCTTTTGGATTGTATCCGTTGGTACCTCTGGTATTTTAAGTGAAGCCATGATCGAAATTTTCGTAGGTCCTGCTGGAGTTGCTGCTGCATTCTTACCATCATTAGCTGCGGGCTGCGTTGAACTGGATGCACATCCAGCCGCTACGGTAAGTGATAATGCAGCTGCCATAACCATCGATACTCGTTTATTCATCATTTGTTCGGTCCCCCATTATCATTTGTAAGTGTGGTTGTCGCTGAACATTTCAAGCTGTTTATGACAATCTCAGACTATAATCTTTGATCCGTTACGTCTATAATCATTGGCTTTGCAGGCTTGCATAATGCTGGTATGACGCGGTAAAACCTGTTATCTACATACTGAATCTGATATAATGATTACTTCCGGCAAAATGATTATTGGAGATACGGCTTGTATTTGTTACTATTACATACAGCTACGATCGGGGTGCCTATTTCGATCACACAGCATTCCCGATTCACCGAACCTGCACAAATAATCTCTATATCACTTATACAACTTCTCATAAAGGAGTCGCCGATCTATGAACAAACAAAGCCTGCTGACGAAGCTGATCCTTTTTGGATGTGTCCTCTGCATTGTACCCGTGCTCTTGCTCGGTATGCTTTCCTATATGGAGTCCTCAAGCTCAATTCAGCATCAGGTTAATCAAAGTAATACGCTTATTATGAAGCAAATGAAAGGGAATATCGAACAAGTTTTGAAAACGCTTGATTATACACTCAATCATATGGCGGATTCGACCTTGATGCAGGACGCGCTATTCCGTCAAATGGATTATAACGACTTTCAACTCTATAATAGCCTCCGTCGTGAATTTGGGCATATTCAATCGTTCGATATGAAAGTAACGGATGTCCTCCTGCTTAATGCGGCTGATAAATGGTTGATTAACAACAACGGCTTATACGAGCTTAATAAATTTAAAGAAACGGAACACCTGCTGAGCTTTATGAATTTACCGAATAATTCAAGCTGGATCCTGCACGAGAACAGCAATCTGGGTTCGCCGGACACGCAAAGCAACAAATGCAGCCATACCGTGATTTTGGTCAAAAAGCTGCCCCTGCTGCTGTCCGACAAAAGAGGCATTCTTTTTGCGCCGATTCCGGTCTGCAGCCTTGCCAGCATGATGGAATCGGATTCGACAGCACGCCACTTTATGATTATGGACCAAAACCATACAATCATGGTTCATCCCGACGAAACCCTGATTGGTAAATCCATTATGGAAACCGGGTATATCAATGAGAACGAGCTTACCCATTTCGCCAATAATAGTGAACAATTTGAAACAAACACAACCACCGGTTCTTATTCAGTCACTTATGTCAAATCGGATTTGAACAATTGGATCTATGTATCGTTCACGGAAATGAGTCAGTTTACCAAGGAATCACGAGCCATTGGCTGGTTTACCTTGTATGCTTGCCTGCTCATTCTCGCCGTATGCGTGATCTTCGTCTGGTACGGAAGCCGAAACATGTATAATCCGATGCGGCGTATTCTTCAAGCGATTTCGGAGGGCCTACCGGAGTGGGATGCTGTCAAACGTAATGAGTTTCAGGTTATCCAGGAGCATATTCAGCAGCTGTTTGCTTCCAACTCGAATCTGAAAGTCGAAATCAACCGGCACTCCCAGCAGGTCCGCAGTTTTTTTCTCATTAATATGTATCAGGACAATGTCGTCAAAACTGAAATCGAAGATCGGCTCAGAGCTTATGGTTATGCGGAGCTGATTGATGGCTGGGATCAGATGATTGTATTGACGCTTCAGATCGATTCACTGGAGGAAACCCGTTTTACCGCTAATGATCTGGATCTCTTGATGTTTGCCATCAATAATATCGTTGAGGAAATCGTACCTGCGGAAAACCGATTGACGCCCGTGATTTTTGACCAGACTCAGGTCACCCTGATCGGCTTCAAGGGTTCACAGACGGGTTCTTTCAAGGACCGTGTTTACCAATTTACCGAATCCATTCAGCAAAATATTCGTACTTATCTCGGTTTATCGATCAGTATTGGCTTAAGTCTGCCTTTTGACAGTGCGAGCAAAAGTGCCCGCGCTTACCGCGAAGGCTTGGAGGCATTGATGCAGCGGCTCAAGCTGGGACAAGGTATCGTCGTTCCGTATGAAAATCTCAATTCGGGCAAGCACACCTTAATTTACACGTATCCCAAGCAGTTGGAAAATGAGCTGATCGAATCTATTAAGTTGGCCGATGAGGACAAATCGTATGCTCTGCTGAAGCAATGGCTTGTTCAAGTGCTGGGCAAGGATCAAACACCGCAATTATACCAAATTTCGTTGATCAGGCTGCTGAACGATTTGATGATCGTCTCACAGGAATCCGGTATTGCTTTGGTGCAAATTCATCATGAAGGACGTTCGATGCACGAGGAGCTGCTGCAGCTGTATATTAGCGGAGAAATCGAATCCTGGTTCCGCACCCGCATTTTGCAGCCGATGCTGCAAGTGTTCCGTGACCGCGGCGACTCGCAATACCATAATTTATCCGAGCAAATTATTAGCATGATTCACAGTGAATATGATACCGAGCTGACATTAGACGAATGCGCCCTGCGGCTGCATTATAATGCTTTTTATTTAAGCAGCGTGTTCAAAAAAGAAACCGATATGACGTTCAGCGACTATCTGTTAATGTATCGGTTTCAGATGGCACGCAAATGGTTGATCGAAACCGATATGCCGATCAAGGACATCGCGCAAAAACTGCAGTACAATAACCCTCAGAATTTCATTCGTTCCTTCCGCAAGCAGGAGGAAATGACTCCGGGGCAGTACCGAAGCAAGTACGGAAATATCAAAGGATAGGAAGCCAGATTTCATCAGCGTAGAAAAATAACAGGCACAAATGCGCAAAAAGTCCCTGCATCAGAACATCTGACAGGGACTTTTTGCTTGAAGCTGCAGCTGTATTACCAGAGCACCTACAATTAGTGAGGAGCTCCATCTATCAATTATTTTACGCTGGCTGTCGGGTCATCCTTGTTTGCAGCCGCCGCCTCGCTATCGTTAGGATAAGCGACCTTTTCTTCGTGAATAATGGCAAGCTGGCCCTCACTGACACCTATTGCAATCCGCGAGCCGTCCAAGATGCTGCCAGCCACAATTTCACGAGCCAATTTGGTTTCCAAAAATCGCTGAATATAGCGTTTCAATGGCCTTGCACCATACATAGGATCATAACCTTCAACCGCAATATGAAAACGGGCTTCGTCCGTCAAGCGCAGTTCAATCCGCCGTTCACTAAGGCGCTGCTCCAAGCCATGTACAAGCTTGCTGACGATTTGCTCCACATCATGAAGCGATAACGGCTTGAACAGGACAACATCATCAATCCGGTTCAAAAATTCGGGACGGAAATGCTGCCGCAGCTCACGGAAGACGGCTTCCTCCGCTTGCTTCGCAATATTTCCATTGTCATCCGCACCATCAAGTAAATAAGCAGACCCGATATTGGAGGTCAGAATCACAATCGTATTTTTGAAATCAACGACTCTGCCCTGAGAGTCGGTCAACCGGCCATCATCGAGCAGCTGCAGTAGCGAGTTGAATACTTCAGGATGTGCCTTCTCGATCTCATCGAACAGCAGCACAGAATAAGGCTGTCTGCGCACCGCTTCTGTGAGCTGTCCGCCCTCCTCGTAGCCGATGTAACCGGGAGGAGCTCCAATCAGTCGGGATACCGAATGCTTCTCCATATACTCCGACATATCAATCCGAATAATTCGGTCCTCATTGTCAAACAAAGCTTCAGCCAATGCTTTGGCCAATTCCGTTTTACCAACACCAGTAGGTCCCAGAAACAGAAACGAGCCGATGGGTCGATTCGGGTCCTTTAATCCAGCCCGCGCGCGCAGCACAGCATCGGAAACCAGATTAACCGCCTCATCCTGACCGACAACCCTCTTATGCAGCAGCTCCTCCAGACGGAGCAGCTTTTCCCTCTCGCCTTCAACGAGACGGCTAACCGGTATGCCGGTCCAGAGCGCAACGATTCCAGCAATTTCCTCCTCCGTAACTTCTTCGAGCAGCAATCGATGGTCCGTGTTCGCCCGCGCTTCTTCCTCCGCCTGCTTCACACGCTTTTCCAGCTCGGGTATACGCCCGTAGCTCAGCTCTGCGGATTTTTCAAGATCATAGCGATCCTCAGCTTCCTGCAGCTGCATCCGGAGCTGCTCCAATTCCTTACGAAGCCTTTGGATGCCTTGAATGGTTTCTTTTTCATTTTCCCATTTGGCTTTCAATGTGTTATGCCGATCTTTTAAATCCGCAAGCTCCTTCTGAAGCACCTTCAGTCTGTCCTGACTCGCTGCATCGGTTTCCTTGCGCAAAGCAGCCTCCTCGATCTCGAGCTGCATCATCCGCCGCGTTACCTCATCCAGCTCTGTCGGCATCGAGTCAATCTCTGTACGTATCATCGCACAGGCTTCATCAATCAGATCGATGGCTTTATCCGGCAGAAAGCGGTCAGATATATAGCGATTCGATAGAACACCTGCAGCCACGAGCGCATTATCATGGATTTTCACACCGTGATACAGCTCAAAGCGATCCTTCAATCCACGCAATATCGAAATCGTGTCCTCCACATCCGGTTCGCTGACAAGCACCTGTTGAAAACGACGCTCAAGCGCCGGGTCCTTCTCGATGTATTGACGATATTCATCCAATGTGGTTGCACCTATACAGTGAAGCTCACCACGCGCCAGCATCGGCTTCAGCATATTGCCCGCATCCATAGCGCCTTCGGTTTTGCCCGCTCCCACTATCGTATGCAGTTCGTCGATAAAGAGCAAAATGCGCCCCTGACTTTCCTTTACTTCGTGAAGTACAGCCTTCAGCCGTTCCTCGAATTCCCCACGGTATTTGGCACCGGCAACGAGTGAGCTCATATCCAGTGAAAAAATCGTTTTGTCGAGCAGGCCGTCAGGGACATCACGTTTGACAATACGCTGGGCAAGTCCCTCAACGATGGCTGTTTTCCCGACTCCGGGTTCACCGATCAGGACCGGATTATTTTTGGTTTTACGTGAGAGAATGCGAATGACACGACGTATTTCGGCGTCCCGGCCGATTACAGGGTCAACCTTGCCTGTCCGCACCTCGGCAACAAGATCACGGCCATATTTGCTCAGCGCTTCGTAGGTAGCTTCCGGTTCCTGACTCGTTACACGCTGATGCCCACGAACCTCGGACAATGCTTTCAGCAGCGTCTCGCGTGTCACACCGAAGGAACGAAACAGCCCCCCGGCTTCTTGCTTATCTTCAAGAAGTGCGAGCAATAAATGCTCGATCGACAAATAGTCATCATTCAGTAATTTGGCTTCCTTTTCTGCGTCCTGTATAATTCGGTCGAAAGCCGGAGATAAATAATTCCGTATCGTATCCGCGCCGGGTCCACTTACTCTCGGCTTACGGCCAAGCTGTTCTTCCAAACGGGAGCGGAAGGCTTCAATAGGCACATTCAGCTTTTGCAGCAGCCGCGGCGCAAGGCCCTCCTGCTGATCCAGCAGTGCCCATAACAGATGCGTCAAACCAATTTCCTGATGCTTGCGCGATATTGCCGTCTGCTGGGCTGCGATAATCGCTTCCTGAGCTTTTTGTGTAAAACGATTAAAATCCATGTTGTTTCCCCCATTCATAAAGTCATAAATTTAGGTTCGAAGGATTGCTCTTGTGCAAGCTCGCGATACAGCTGCTGTACCTTCTCCGAGCTTGCCTTAGGTACCGTCACCTGCACAGCGACATACAGATCTCCGAAGCTGCCATCCGGCTTGCGCAAGCCCTTACCGGTAACCCGCAGCTTTTGCCCTGTGCTGATTCCGGCAGGCACCTTAACGTTAAGCATGCCGCCATCCGGCAGCTTGACCTTCGCTTCAGTACCGAGCGCCACATGCCAAGGAGCAGTCTCAAGACGGGCAGTCAAATTGAAGCCGTCTACGACGAATACAGGATCAGGCTTGAATTTGAGCGTAATGTACAGGTCGCCTTTGCTGCCATTCCTATAGGTTCCACCCATGCCCTTGAGACGAATACGTTGTCCATCACTAATGGAAGCAGGCAGCGTAACGCCAATCTCCTTACCTTGAACCTGTACCCTGACTTTGCCGCCTTTTGTAATTTCCTCTAACGTAAGAAGCAGCGATGCCTCTTCATCCACTTGCTCTGTACCAAATCTGTCCTCGTTCGTAAAAAAACCACCACCCGCCGGTCCTCCACGACCAGCAGCTCCGCCAAAAAATTGGCTGAACAGATCACCGTAATCGCTCTCTCCAGTCTGGTAGGTTGCACCTCCAGAGGTGCCTCCCCAGTTCTGTCCATTGAAATTAAAGCCGCCCGCTTGTCCAAAGTCTTCATAGCCACCTTGCTGGGCACGGCCTCGATCCTGCCAGCTATCACCGTATTGATCGTAGTTGGCTCTGGATTCTTCATTGCTCAGGACCTCGTAAGCTTCCTGTATTTCCTTGAATTTCTTTTCCGCCTCAGGGCTTTTATTCACATCGGGATGGTAAGTTTTGGCCATTTTTTTATGGGCTTTTTTAATTTGTTCCTTTGTCGCCTTACGGTCAACACCGAGTATCTTATAGAAATCCTTGGTAGGGCTCATAGCCTTCACTCCCCATATCAAATTGGTCAATAAAGGTCAAACCATATCTATTAAAAAGGGCACGATTGAACGGTTACAGTAACCATTAATGTGCCCCAAATCGCTGTATTTACAATTTCTCTGTGGTTACCCGTAACCCTGCAGCCGCCACTCACGGTTCATCTAACTTTCTGGTATATGTTTATTATAAGCTTACTTGCCTAAAGAATCAAAAGCGATTATTGGCTGTATAGCTCAAAATACATCGGTTTTCCGGCAAAATGATTGCCAAATCATGGACTTTCTGTTTATCTGACCTTCTTTGACCTTAAAGATCTTCAATAGCCTTCCCTTTACTTCTTCTTTCATCGCACATCTAGCTTTCACTGTAGTAGGCACGCAGCTCAATATCCTGATCGTAATTGCCAAAGCCTTCCCCGAACAGGGTCAATCCACCTACGTGCTCGGAATCTTCCTCCACGGCAAATCGCAGCGTCCAGAACTTTTTGTGCAGGCTTAAGGAATCGACTGTGACGTCTGATATTTGCTTACCATCGATATAAGTCCCATTGTTGTCAATTCGAATGACTTTGAGTAATCCATACTGATTGACATTTCTCTGCCACCAGGATGGTGTGAACCGACCACGGGTATGCCCGTAATCTCCAGGGCTCGTCCATTCTCCCAGGCATATTCCATTTAAGTAAAAACGAATATCGGAAGGCCAATGCTCATTGATACCAGGTGCTTCCGAGGAAATTTCCATGGAGATTTCAATCTCCTCCAACTTCTGAGTTTGCAGCGAGTAATTAGGAACCGTATACTCCACAAACCCTTTACTAAACCACAAAATCCGGGCATGCATCCGATCAGGGTCGAGAAAATAACGCGGATCATCATATTGTCCTATATTTTGCTTTTGCGTAGCCAATCCACATGTGGGATATACATCAAAAGCTGTATAATGGCCTATCGGTATGTTCGTTTCATGGTAGCTTCTTTCTTCTGCTGGCGCCTCACCCGGAAGTATAATCTCAATGCCTCGTACGGCAAGCGAGCATATTTTGTGCGTACCTCCCTGCTTGCGAACCATTCGGGTCGTTATCAACCCACCTTTTTCGAGCTTCTTGACATGCATGGTGACAATAGCGCTGCTTAGATTCAAGCTTGCAGCAAGTTCCTTTACGTTCATCGGCTGTTCCCCCAACAGTTCCAGAATACGCAGCCGTACGCCACTTGCCAACGCCTCATAGAGCGCAAGCCATTTGGTATCCGTATTTATTTTTAACATAGGAGCCCCTTTCGTATAAACAATGACTATAATTAATATATATATTATTTCAATAAAATCAAGAAGATATTAAAAATAAACATTGATATTCCTTTTATATACGTGTTAAATTGATATCAGGAAGAAGATAGCTTAATTAAATTAATAATTATATTAATCCAAAGGAAGTGTTACAGATCATGTCCCAACACAAAGCTACCATGATTATTGACAAGGATTTTATTATTGGCGCAATTGACAATCGCATCTACGGTTCATTCATCGAGCATCTTGGACGTGCCGTCTATGGAGGCATTTATGAGCCAGGGCATCCCGAAGCGGATGAAAAAGGCTTTCGTCAAGACGTGCTTTCTTTGATTCAGCAGCTTCAGGTACCGATTGTTCGTTATCCCGGAGGCAATTTCGTATCCGGTTATGACTGGAAGGACGGAATCGGACCCAAGGAATTGCGCAAAAGCAGGCTGGAGCTGGCCTGGAAAACGATTGAACCGAATCAATTTGGTTTGAATGATTTTGTGGAATGGGCTCAAAAAGCTCAAACCGATGTCATGTGGGCAATTAATCTGGGCACTCATGGTGTCGATGAAGCTCGCAATATCGTGGAATATTCGAACCATGCCTCCGGTACGTATTGGAGTGATTTGAGAAGAAGCCACGGCTATGAGCAGCCCCATCAAATTAAAACCTGGTGCCTGGGCAATGAAATGGATGGTCCTTGGCAAATCGGTCACAAGACGGCAACCGAGTATGGCCGTGTCGCTGCCGAATCCGCCAAGGTCATGAAATGGGTCGATCCAACGATTGAGCTCGTAGCGTGCGGCAGCTCAAGCCGGACGATGCCTACCTTCCCGGAATGGGAAGCTACCGTGCTTGATCATACGTATGATCATGTTGAATACTTATCGATGCATACCTATTATGGCAATAAAAAGAACGATACACCAACATTCCTTGCACGTTCGTTGGAAATGGATGACTTCATTAAAACAATTATAGCTACAAGCGACTACATCAAAGCCAAAAAACGCAGCAAAAAAACGATGTATCTCTCGTTTGATGAATGGAATGTCTGGTACCACTCCAATGACGCTGACAAGAAGCGCGATCCATGGCAAATCGCTCCTCCACAGCTTGAGGATATTTATACGATGGAGGACGCATTGGTTGTTGGATGTATGCTTATCAGTTTATTGAAACATGCCGACCGTGTCAAAATGGCCTGCCTTGCGCAGCTGGTCAACGTCATTGCACCGATTATGACGGAAACAGGCGGTAAAGCGTGGATGCAAACGATTTTCTTCCCTTATATGCATGCTTCGGTATATGGCAGAGGCAATGCGTTGGTTCCGTTAATTCATTCGCCGAAATACGATACAAGCGAGATCACCGATGTCCCTTACCTCGAAGCTGTAGCTGTGCATAATGAGGAAGCGCAGGAGGTTACGGTATTTGCTGTCAACCGTGATTTGGAGCATCCACTGCCGCTTGAGCTTGATCTTCGCAGCTTTGGAGCCAACAGCCGTCTGATCGAGCATATCGTTCTGGAGAATCCTGATCTCAAGGCGCGCAACACTGCTGACGATTCTACTGCAGTTGCACCACATAACCGCGGCAATGCCGTGGCGAATGGTTCCGGCTTGACAGCTCAATTGACAAAGGCTTCATGGAATGTGATTCGTATCAGCGTGCAGGCTAAATAATAATCACAATCAGCGGCACTAAACAGCCGAGTGCTTAATCCATAAGTAAGTACCTGTTTATTTATAATGTAGGGACTGCCGCAATCGGAGCAGTCCCTATTTCAATTCTCCAGTTTGCTTTCGTTATGTCAGCTTCCAGATATCTTATTACGATGTCTATGCTTATCCAATTCAAATACTTCACAAATCCTTTATATAAATTGACGGCTCAATTAACAAATAATAGTTATATTTTAGGGGGGCGATCATTTAAACTACGACTAATGGAGGTTTGTATGAGAAAATTGAAGAAGTGGGCTTACACAGCGCTGGTGTCATTACTGGTTCTGACTTCAACTGAATCCGTTATTTCCGCAGACAATGGGATGACTACCGACACCAACAAAGTTACTGGAGGCCGTTCAAGCCAAATGATCACCATCCTCCACACCAATGACATACACAGCCGGGTTGAGGAAAGCACTGATAGCATCGGCTACGCCAAACTTTCCACTTTACTTAAGCAAACTAAGGCCGTCAACCCAAACACACTCATGATAGATGCGGGAGATACGTTTCATGGTCAGACGATCGCAAATTTGGTACGCGGGGAAAGCATAGTAAAGATCATGAATTTGATCGGATATGATGTCATGACCGCCGGTAATCACGACTTCAATTATGGGAGCGCACGTTTGGTAGAGCTTGCCAAGCAGGCAAATTTTCCGATACTTGGCGCCAACGTGAAGAAAACGGACGGTTCCAGGCTGCTGGGGACTAACCTAATCAAAGAAGTGAATGGTGTGAAAATCGGGATCTTCGGCCTGACGACACCAGAAACGGCCTATAAGACTCATCCCATCAATGTCGAAGGCATCATCTTTGCCGATCCGGTACAGGAAGCAAAAGCCCAGGTTGCTGAACTAAGGAGCAAGGTGGATATCATTGTTGCCATCTCGCATCTTGGTGTAGATGCCACCAGCATCGACACCAGCAAAAAGGTCGCTGAACAGGTGCCTGGCATCGATGTCATCATTGATGGGCATAGCCATACAGTAATGGAAAAAGGAATGATGGTCGGCAGCGTGCTGATCGCACAAACTGGTGAGTACGGTAAAAATATTGGGAAAATCCAGCTCAATATCGAAGATGGTAAGTTGAGCAGTAAAAACGCAAGTTTAATCACTCGCAAGGAAGCTGATCAATTTCAGGCAGATCCTGCTGTGTTGGATGTCATCAACAACGTTAAAAAGGAACAAGAGACAGTGCTTTCACAAGTAGTCGGAACCACCTCTGATAAATTGATCGGTGACCGGACAATCGTTCGCAAAGGTGAATCCAACCTCGGCAATCTTATAACCAATGCGATGCTCAGCGAGACTGGTGCTGATGTGGCCATTACGAATGGCGGCGGCATTCGTGCCTCTATCGAAGCTGGTCAGATAACAAAGGGTGACATTATTACAGTACTGCCATTTGGCAACTATATTCAAACCAAGAAAGTCAAAGGCTCTGATATTAAAGCAGCGTTAGAGCTTGGTGTATCCGGTTATCCGGGTGAATTAGGCGGTTTTCCGCATGTAGGCGGTATTTTCTTCGAATTCGATCCCGCACAGCCAGTCGGCAACCGTGTGCTCTCCATATTAATCAAGGGCAAGCAGCTAGACCCTAACCAAATGTATCTGCTTGCCACTAACGATTTTATGGCTGCAGGCGGTGATCAATATACGATGTTCAAGGATTATCCGATCGCCAACGACTTCTCTTCACTGGAAGAGTCCGTGATCACTTATATGCAAACTATAGGAAGTGCTGTACCGAAGATCGAGGGTCGTATCACCGTAAAAGGCGCAAATGCGTCCAATATCACTGATACTGCCGCTACTCCATCGGCTCCGTCAGTTACTGCTCCTGCGTTAACGAATACGTCCAAAGTGTACATTGTTAAGACCGACGATACACTTTGGAAAATCGCAAGGCTGTACGCAACAACCTGGCAAACCCTACAAAAGCTAAATAGTCTGACAAACCCGGATCGAATTTATCCAGGTCAGGAAATCCTACTTCCTTAATAGCAAAATAAAACGGGCTGTCCCTTTGGTAGCTAAAGCTACTTTTTCGGGACAGCCCGTTCATTTGTTATGATTCAGGTGTGACTAATCTATGAACAGCTTTGGTCGGCATTTTTCTAAATATAATCCTTATTGATCCGAATCTTGTTACGTAAGTGAATTCGGATACACCATAACCTTGAGACTGCCCGCTTTATTCGTTCTGGCCCGCTCCATCGCTTCATGCGTTTGCTCGAGTGGGTATCGGTCTGTAATTAAGCTCATCATCTCCGTATTACCAGAAGACAAGAAGGTAATTCCCTGCGGGTACGTATTCACATAACGGAAAATTCCATAGATGTCGATTTCATTATCACAGATGAAAGGAACATTAACGCCAACCTCATCTACCGGTGGCAGCCCTACTATCGACAGCTTGCCTCCACGTCGGATCGAATGCATCGCTGTTTTGAGTGCACGTGGATGCCCTGCGGTTTCAATAGCCAAATGAACACCCCCACCAGTCAGTCGTTTGATCTCGGCTGCAGCATCAGCCACATCAGGATAGATCAGGTCGGTTGCACCCAACTTTCTGGCTGCTTCCAACCGGTTGATTTCGAGATCACTAACAAAAATCCGGTTGGCTCCAAAGGCTTTGGCGGCAGCCACGGCTGTTAAGCCCACAGGACCCATTCCGATAATAGCCACATCCCATCCAGGTTTAAAGCCAGCCCGATTCAACGCATGAATCCCGACGGAAAAAGGCTCATTCAAAGCGGCTTCCTCGAAGGTCAAGGAATCAGGAATCGGGAACAAAAAGTCTTCACGGTGGGCAATATATTGGCAGAATGCTCCATCTACAGGAGGTGTAGCCAGGAATTGAACGTCTGGACACAAGTTGTAACAGCCTGACTTGCAGGCATCACAACGACCGCACGTAATTCCAGGCTCGATTGCCACACGGTCACCCGGTTTAAAGCGGGTTACATTTTCACCGCAAGCTGCGACGATTCCTGCGCACTCGTGACCAAGAATAATCGGCTTTTCTACAACATAAGTACCGATTCGACCGTGTTCATAATAATGGAGATCCGATCCGCAGATGCCCACTGCCATTACCTTGACGAGTACCTCATCGGGCTTGATTGTCGGTACGGGCAGCTCGACGATCGAGATGTGATGCGGCTCCGTCATTAGCGCTGCCTTCATCGTTTGTGGAATATCGGATAAGCTACGTGTGCTGCCTGATTGTTGAATAGTAGTCATCATTATGCCTCCTGTAATATGCTTTACTTAGTTATCGAATGAAGATTATCGAATGAATTATCCATTTAATCGGTAAAATCGACTTGCATTGCCTCCATAGACAGCAGCCAATTCCTCTTCCGTCCAGCTTGCATCCAGACTTGATTTAATCAACTCCAGCACTTGCGCGTATGTCGCCGAGAACAGGCATACCGGCCAATCGCTGCCGAACATCACACGTTGCTTGCCAAAGGCTTCAACCACTACATCCACAAAAGGCTGAATAGCCGCCTGCGTCCAATCGGCGTCTAACTGCTCGGGCACCATGCCTGAAAGCTTGCACATAACATTCGGATACGCGGCAATTTGTCGGATCTGCGAAGCCCACGGCTCCATTGTGCCTTCCAATATCGGTGGCTTTGCCAGATGGTCGACAACAGCACGTAAATCCGGTACCTGCTCGAGCAGTTCCACAATATACGGCAAATGACGAGGATTAGCCTGCAAATCAACCGGGAATTGCGCATCGGCCAATAACTTGAGATGGCGGATAACGGTTTCACCCAATATCCAGTCAGAAGGCAAATCCTGAATCATGGGTCTCAGACCGACAAACTTGGGGTTGCAACGAAAGCGGTCCCATTCCTGCTCAAATGTGTTCGATTCCAGATCCAGCCACCCGACTACGCCGGCAATCGTAGGTTCCTTCTCCGCTATGCTTAACAGAAATTCCGCCTCTTCAGAGGTTGGAGCAGCCTGAACAACGATGGTTTTTTGGATATCGTATAGCTCCAGCAAAGGCTTTAATTGCTCAGGCATATAGTCCGCATAGATACGTCCCAGGGAAGGCTTGAGCCATCCGTAGTCAGTACGTGAGGTTAGCCAATAGTGCTGATGTGCGTCAATGCGCATGTCTTTGTAGCCCTCCATAGGCATTCATTTGGTTTTTGCAAGAAAACTTATTTCACTATTATAAACCGAGTTTGTGCAGAAAACCAGTATGATTAGCATTTCTTATGTGGGATCAGCTTTTCAATTCTCATCATAGCACTAGTTATTATTTTCGGGAATACTATGTGAAAATGATCGGAATCAAGTGACAAGCTCTGGTCAATTCGTGTACAAAAAAGGAACAAAGCAACGACAGCTTACCGTCGTCATCTTTGTTCCTTTTGCCTGACCCTACTTTAATAGACTTGCAATCAGTACTTAGGTTTACCCTTCGATCAATACTTCGTTCCCTTCGTACCGCTGTTGTTCAGTAAATATTCGAAGTCATTTTCAAGCCGCTTCTGTTCGGCCTTGCGGGCATCCACGATCTGCTGTCTGGCATCTTCCTTCTGCTTTGCCTCGGCCGCTTTCATGGCATCGGCCTGTGCCTGCAGCTTGCTTAGAACATCAGGATTAATCAAATCCTTCAAAGTAGCCGGCTTATCCTGAGCAGCTGGTTTGGGTGCCGCTGCGGGTCTTTGTTTTTTGGCCATCTGGAGATTAGCCTCCCTTCTATCCTTAACTGACTGAATCTATAGCATAACAATATTTTGATGTCCTGCCAAGAAGCCGCCATCCACAGGGATACTGATGCCCGTTATATATGAGGCTTGAGGAGATGCCAGAAAGCATACCGCCTCCGCCACTTCGTGTGACAGACCAAACCGTTCCATCGGGGTTTTGCCCAATACACCGTCTCGGAACGCTTGTCGTTTAAAGTTCGTCGAATTGAGATCGGTTTCGATATAGCCCGGACTTACCGAGTTAACACGAATTCCATATTTGGCCCATTCCACCGCCAATACTTTACTGTATTGCAGCAGACCGCCCTTGGAGGCTGAATAAGCGCTCTGATTCGGGGTAGCGATATGGGACAGCATCGAGGTGATCGTCACGATCGAGCCGCTGCCTTGTTCGATCATCCGCTTCCCGACCTCCTGACAGGTTAAAAAGGCACCTCTCAAATTAATCCCGATAATCTCATCCCATGCTTCCGTTGTGTACTGCTCGGCAGGCATTCGCTTGTTCGTCCCGGCACAATAAACCAGGATATCGATTCGCCCATGAATACGGTTCGCCTGCTCAACAAACTGCTGAATACTGGCCTGATCCTGAACATCGAGTGGGAGTCCGTCCGCCTCTACGCCCAACCCGCGAATTTCCTCGGCTGTCCCCTTAAACTGCTCCTCCGTACGGCTTCCGATGATGACCTTGCTGCCATAGCTGGCCAGGGCCTTGGCAATCTCTTTGCCAATCCCTCTGCCTCCGCCTGCAATAACGGCTACCTGCTGATCCAAACCTCGCATGATCATAGTCCCCTTCCTGATACTACGGATTCAAGAAATTACATCGATAGTTCGTCACCATTACTCATCCAATCCTTACTTATCGAGCAGTTGGATCGAATGCACAGCATTTTCCATCCGCTGCCATTGCCCTTCGGTCTTGACCGCATCATTAATCCGCTCACGAACGGAATACACATACCCGTTCTTTTCAAATACAAATTCAACCAGAGTATAGGGTACATTTCTGCTTTTGTACGTAGTTGTGAATTTTCTGACAGTCATACCCAACATTTCCTCGTCAGCGGCGGAGTTTTTGTAATTTGCATCGGCTTCGGTACTTTTCTTATGATCCTGCTCAATGCGCTTTATGGTTTCCTCAAGACTCGAACGGTCATCGGCCGATATG
Source organism: Paenibacillus sp. FSL H7-0331 (assembly GCF_001956045.1). The sequence goes on from NZ_MRTH01000001.1 coordinate 473,574, forward strand.
CTCAGGCTGCCTCCATTAAAGCTGAACTGCGCGGATGGACTATCAAGCTCTCTCTGGTAAACTCCCTGCCAGGCCTCAGGAATATGGAGTGTGTACATATATTTTTTGTTGGTATACGTTAACGTTTTATTAACATCGGTCAAATCTTCTTCATCCTGAATAAATCCGAGTGAACGATTGACGCCTTCCTTGGTAAAGGAAGCAGACTTCTCGAAGCTGCTGATCAGCGTATCCATATCTTCGCCACCTGCGGCTTTTGGAAACATGAATTTTATTTCGTACTTGTATTTATCCTTAATCATATAAATAACATGGGACTGACGCCACTTATCACCCATAGTGGATGCATAACGCTTTTCAATAGCAGCAGTACCGCCAATGACCGTTTCATGCGATTCCCCGATTTCCTTATAGCCTTCTGTGTAGGAATCATTAAATTTCGCTGATTGCCTTGCTACCCAGTCCTTCAATGTATCACCGGATGCGGCCGAACTCACCTGTACAGATAAAGTTTGCTCACCGTCCTTGCTTGCATAATTCAGACCGTTTCCCCAATCCCGCTTGCTCCATTCCAGAGGTGTTTCAAAAACCAGCCCATATTCCGTCGTCACCGTATTCCCGGTTTGATAGGCGGATATATCCTTCAAGGAGGCATTACTCCCGTCAAAAGAAAGCACGAACGAATCCAGCAGATCGCTGTAGCTGTTGCGTTTGATCGCGTTGTTGTAGGATTCTTCCTTCTCGACGATCAGTGTCAGGTAATAAACTTTATCTCCTTTGGAAAAGGCTCGTGTTTGGTAATATTCCCCACGTTCGTTTTTCTTTACAAGTAATAAATAAGATTGCGGCTTTTGCTCGATAAACCTTTTTTCCAAAAGCGTACCTTTGCCATCATCGGCCATTTTTTTCATGAGTCCAACCGGAGAAATATCCTCGCTTTGCTTTTCTTCAACGATAATACTGATGGCAAACTCGCCTTTGGCATCAACAAGAAGCACACTTTTGCCCTGCCCCGAATCTTCATTGGCCTTAACAAGTCCTGCCGGATATTTCATCGACCAGCCGTAATGGCTATCGCCAATCCACGTTTTGCCTTGGTCCGCATCAATATAGGAGCCATCGGCATCCTGAATAACAGTTTCGGAGCTGGAGTGCTCTTCCCCCAGAACAACCTCGATGATTTTGGAACTTCCGCTTGACTGCAGCGTCAATCTGACCTTTTGCTCCGGTAAATAGTTCTTTAAAGCCTCGTTGAATTCTACCTGATTACGTGTTGGGTAAGAGTCGATAGCCAGCAGCACATCACCTTGGACAATGCCTGCCTTCGCTCCCGGAGAATCCGGTTCCACGTAAGTTACCTCCAGACCATTGCTTGACGGTAAGCCAACAACAGCCTCCCAGCTCTCTCCAAGCTCCAATCCCAGGGAAGAACGCTTCACCTTGCCATATTTGAAAAAGTGGTCCAATACATGCTGTACAGTCGCCACCGGAATCGCAAAGCCAAGACCATCCACGCCATACTGGACATACTTGAGTGTATTGATCCCGATAACCTGTCCTTTCATATTGACCAACGCACCCCCGCTATTGCCGGGATTAATCGCCGCATCCGTCTGTATCAGCTGATACTTGGACAATACCGAGCGGTCCATTCCACTGACGATACCGTAGGTAACCGAGTTGCGCAGCGCAAAGGATAACGGTGTCCCAATCGCCATGACCGATTCACCGACTTTAAGATCCGTTGGATCTGCCAGCACGGCCGGAGTCAAGCCCGTCGCTTCGATCTTCACCAGTGCCAGATCACTTTCTTCATCAAAATGCGTCGTTTTCCCCGGATGCGTCTGTCCATCAGAAGTTACAACCACGATATTACGCATATTTTTCACCACATGGGCATTGGTCAGGATGTACCCATCGCTTTTCACAATAACTCCAGTGCCGTGAGCGAGATCATACCGATTTTTTTCCACTGTCTTTTTATTATCGATAGGCTTACCGATGATCGCTACGACAGATCGGGTTGTTTTTTCGATAACCGCGGGAACAGCTCCCTTGTCGGCTGCGGCATCCGCATAAACTGACGAGCTTGCAACGGATACAAAGAGTATCACTGCAAGGACTGACAGTACAAAACGTTTGCCTGTTTTTTGTAAATAATTCAATTAAATGTCTCCCCATCCTTTGTTTGATTGGCTTAATTTTCCATATAAATACTCTAACAGAATCAAGCTGAAATTCCAATACATTGACAATTAGCAATTGACAGGAAGAACTTACTTTTGTAATCATGAATGTTCTATTCCATTAGTCTTATTTTATGAGATTTATCAGGAACTTGACTATTATTTAATAGATTTTTTGTCGAATTATGCAATATAATGTACGAAAGATGACTAATTTTTTACAAGTACATCTCAGGGGGGCATCATGTGAAAAAGAAACTTATCATTGTTCTTATGCTATTCGCTTCATTACCAATGTTAGTATTTTCCAGTTTCAGTATTTACTCGAATAGCCAGGAGTTGCAGCACAATGCCAGCGAATTTAGCCTTGACAATGCCCAATCGATTAAGAGCGAAATTAACGTTGTCATCGACCAAAACTTTGACTTATTAAAGGTACTTGCCCAGAATGAAATCTTTCAGAGCGGGGCACCCAAAGTTGAAACCGCTAAAACACTGCTTAACGCCTCGGTAAAGGTGCATCCGGAAGCCGTCCTTAATTACACTGATGTTACAGGGCAGCAAAAAGTCCGCAGTGATAATCTGGCTATGACCAACGTAGCAGACCGGGACTATTTCAAACAATCTCTGCAAACCGGTAAGCCTGTTGTATCTGAAGTATTAATAGCCAAAGCTACCGGAAATAAAATTATCGTCCTAGCCGTGCCGGTTCTGAATGAAAGTAAACAGGTCACCGGAATCCTGACTAACAATATTGAGCTTTCTTTTCTTAGCGATTATGTGACCAAACTTTCTCAGAACGGTAATATTCCTTTTATCATCGACCGCAGCGGTAAAATTTTGGCTCACGTGGATAAAAACTACATAGATAAGGACATCAGTGCAATCGATTTTGTCCAACAGGGCCTGAAAGGTAATGACGGAACATCAATTTTTGTTGAAAATGGTCAAAAAATGATGGTTTCTTACACCTATAATGAACTGACTGGCTGGCTTATAGGTAATGCTCAATCCTACGATTCCGTAATGTCTCAAAACACAAAAATCATCTCTCAAAGCATCGTTTTACTTGTCATTGTATTGTTAGTTTCTTGTGCCGCCGGCTTCTTTTTATCTAATAAAATTGCCAGACCGCTCATTCAGTTGACCGCCTTTACTAAACAAGCGTCGAGCGGTGATCTTACTGTACAAGTGACAGTCAAGGATAACAATGAAATCGGACAGCTTGCCGACAGTTTCAACTTGATGCTTCAAAATTTGAGGCATATGATTCAGCAGGTCGGCTCCAACTCCGAAAGCCTGGCAGCATCTGCTGAGCAGCTGACAGCCAGCGCGTCACAGACCAGTCAAGCCACAGAGCAAGTAGCTAAGATCACTGAGGAAGTAGCATTGGGAACGGAGAAGCAGGTCCAGACTTTAAAAGACAGCTCCCAGTCAGTTCAGGATATTTCAGATGGTATTCAAATGATTGCTGCTAATGCTACCAATGTCTCTTCTCTGGCTTTGGACGCCTCCCAGAAGACTGAACAAGGTAACGTGGCCATTCATTCGGCTATCACCCAAATGGAGTCCATGCAGCAAACCGTTAACGGGCTTGCCTTGGTGATCAAGGAGCTTGGCGACCGATCACAGGAAATCGGACAAATCGTCGGCGCTATTACAAGCATTGCCCAACAAACCAATCTGCTGGCTCTGAACGCCAACATTGAGGCAGCTCGCGCCGGCGAGCAGGGCCGCGGCTTTGCTGTTGTTGCTGGCGAAGTCAGGAAGCTTGCCGAGCAGTCCTCCCGTTCAGCGCAAACCATTGCCGAGCTTATTACCGTCATACAGGACAAAACCGCAAACGCAGTTGAATCTATGGATATCGGAATTACCGAGGTCAACCAAGGCCTGCACGCCGTCCATACCGCAGGTGACGCTTTTACACAAATTCAGCAATCAATCCGGCAAGTATCTACACAAATTCAAGAGGTGTCCGACTCATCCCAGCAAATGTGTGCGAATGCTTTGCAGGTCGTTCAGTCGTTTGAGACTATTATGGAGGTATCCGATATGACGGCATCAGGTACGCAAAATGTATCGGCAGCGGCCGAAGAGCAGCTCGCTACCATGGAGGAGATCACGGCATCTGCAACAGTTCTCTCCGGCATGGCGGACGAACTTCAGGACGTTATCGGTAAGTTTAAAGTGTAGCGCCTTGCTTCATATCCAGCCTGTATGAGATTAAAATAACCCTCCAATCGCGTTTTTACAGCGAAATTGGAGGGTTGTCTGTTTAGTATAGATGTAAGTATGGATGTGTCAAGCTGCTACCAGGCGTACGCTTCCGGAGCAGGCTTGCCTGGACCCGGGAATATCTCGTCCAGCTTGGTCAGCGTTTCCGAGTCGAGCTTGATTTCTACGGCTCTTAACGTATCCTCAAATTGCTTCAGAGTCCGTGGTCCGATGATCGGTGCGGTGAGTGCCGGATGAGATAATACCCATGCCAATGCAACATTCGCTTCACTTTCCCCCAGCTCTTTGCACAGCGCGGAGAATTGCTCCAGCTGCGAGCGATGCTTCTCGATAGCCTTGGCCTGATTCGCTGTTCTTGAGCCTGCATCCGGATTCAATGCATTGCCACCCAGAAGGCCTCCTGCCAATGGACTCCATGCGATCACACCGATTCCATGATGCTCCGAAGCCGGAAGTACTTCCAATTCAGGCTCACGGCAAAACAGGCTGTATTTGTGCTGCTCAGATACAAGCCCGAGGAAATGACGCTCCTTCGCCTTGGCTTGTGCCAAAGTGATATGCCAGCCAGCAAAATTACTGGAGCCGACATAGTCAACGGTTCCCTGCTGTACCAGTGCCTGAAATGCCTCCCATAATTCATCCCAAGTCGCGCTTCGGGCAATATGGTGCATTTGATATAATTCAATATGATCGGTTTGCAACCGCTTTAATGAAGCTGCCAAGTGACGGCGGATTTTGTACGTGGATAATCCTCTTTCCATATTAGGACCATCATTTTCATCCTCCATAGGACCATACACTTTGGTAGCCAGCACGACTCTCTCCCGACGATTCCCACCCTGAGCGAACCAACGCCCAATGATTTCCTCGGTCCAGCCACGGCGATTTTCCCCTCCATAAACGTTGGCGGTATCAAAGAAATTCACTCCGGCATCCAGTGCGGCATCCATAATACTGAAAGCTTCCTTCTCATCAGTCGACGGACCAAAGTTCATTGTACCTAAACAAAGACGACTCACTTTAAGTCCGGTTCTTCCTAAGAACGTGTATTCCATTAATACTCAGCTCCTTTGGTATATGTAATCTACCTCTTAAATCATAACCAATAATTGAGAGAATAGAAAGAACTGACATTTTTCTCATTTAATATACTTGGATTCCTATAGTTACCTGAAATAAAGTGAGTCTAGTCGTGCTCAGCCATTTTCGGAAGATAGCCATTCTCGTCAAATTGCAACGGCTCCGGCTGACCCAAAATTTCGATATGAGACAGCTTTTGAATTTCGGGTACAAGCGCTTCTGATACATAGACATACTTCAAATGAAGTGTATTGGGAACACGAACAATTCTCGCTTGTGACGATTCAATACCCCAGTTACAGCGTAAAGCCACATGAAGCGCCTCTCTGTCATTATCAATGACCATCGGAATCATTCCCCGCATAATGAATGAGCTTGTAATGACGTTCTCATTTGTTATTTTCATATCGATTTTATCGAAAAAACGTTTGGTTGTCAGATCAGCAAGCCCCATTCCGAGTGCATTTCCATGGGAAGGCTCACTTAAATCACTGGCCACTATATATTTGATCCTCGGGCTGTCCAGCTCTTCCTCGCCCAAAATCCGCATTCTACCTATTATATTGGTATCCATCCCGGTTCCACTGTAGTTTTTGCCGATCTCGTCAACGAACAGCACGTCTATATCGTCCACGGGAAGCTTGGGCATCATGCTTTTCGATATTTTCAAAAGCGCCTGCTCCCGCTCAACAATTTGCTTTGCTTCGATAGCTTCGATAATAGCCGTTTGGTCGAAAGCATTTTCCACAATGCCCAATCCGAATAACACATTCAATTTATCGAGAGTGACTTGACCCACAGCAGGCATCAAATCACGGATGCCATGAATCCCATACGAGTGAAGCAGCAGCGCCTGCTTGTGCTTGCCTATACCAATAGCGGCCATTTTCACAATTCCACTTTCAATCCATTGCGACGATTTGAAATCGGTATGAACTTTGATTCTGGCAATTACGATAACCGCATCACTGGCTAGTATGTGATTGTCCGCGTAAACCGCTAGTCCTGCCGGCGTTTCTCCAATTTGTGTAACTTCCATGGACGAAAGAATCGGGGCCCCACAGTAGTCCTCAGTCACTCCCAGACCTTCCAGCACCTCGATCTGTCCTTCAGCGGTCGCTCCACCATGGCTGCCCATTGTCGGAATGATTCGCGGCTCGACCCCAAGCTTCTTGAGCTCATTGACCACATTTTTGATGATCAAGGCAATATTAGCGATGCCTCGACTGCCTGCTGTTATTGCTACCTTCATCCCCGGCTTGACCTTGTCGGACAAACGGATAGCTTCCATTTGCTTGCTGATTTCCGCCTCAATATCGTCGATCTTGGGCCCATTAAAATGCTGTTTGACCTTCACAAACTTTGGCAGCAACATTGGATTTATTCCTCCTTGTTAGGATATGGTTTCGATTGTCTTGCATGTGTGCAATGGCATCACTTCTACCGCTTGGGCGCTAATTCGATACCTTGACGGATCGCTTCCAAAAGACTTTTTTCATCAGCAATGCCCTTGCCTGCAATATCAAATGCGGTTCCATGATCCACACTGGTACGTATAATCGGCAAGCCTACCGTAATATTGACGCCTGCATCCAGACCCAGCACCTTGATAGGACCATGCCCCTGATCGTGATACATCGCAACTACAATATCGTAATCGCCGCGAACTGCCAGAAAAAATAACGTATCAGCAGGCAACGGCCCAACCACGTTAATTCCTTGCTGCTTGGCACGCTCTACAGCAGGCACAATAACCGCATCCTCTTCACCATAGCCAAACAGCCCGTTTTCTCCAGCATGAGGGTTAATCCCGCATACACAAATCCGCGGCTGCTCATAGCCTGCTTTCTTCAGGGTGTCATGTGCCATTTTAATAACCGAATATACACGTTCAGCCGTTATCGACTTGACCGCATCGATCAGACCCATATGGGTTGTCACATGAATGACCTTGAGCTTGGGGGAGCTCAGCATCATTGCGTAATCACTCGTTGCAGTTAAATCCGCCAAAATTTCCGTGTGTCCCGGATAATGATGTCCACCCTTCTGCAGCGCCTCCTTGTTCAAGGGTGCCGTACAGATGGCGTCGATCTTCTCTTTCTTTGCAAGCTCAATGGATTTCTCCAAAAAGCGGAACGCGGCATCGCCGGACTGTGGTGAAACTTTACCGTAGGGTAGACTCTCTGGCAATAGATCCATATCAAGACAATTGACGATTCCAGCTTGATCCAATGCCTGTTCAGGGGACTTGATCGAATGAACGCGCAAACCGGTTTGCAAAAATAATTCGGCTCTTGATAAAAATTTGGCATCACCGATTACAATCGCCTTGCAAGTTTCAAATACTTGTGGGTCCTTCAATGCTTTCATAATAATTTCCGGGCCGACACCTGCCGCGTCACCCATCGTAATTCCTATTATCGGTCTATGCATCCTATATATCTCCTTATGCTTGGCTGATTATTTTCCATGACTGTTGCTTGGGCAATGACTACTTTCTATCCCTGATAACTTGTGCTGCCTGCAGTAAAGAATTAGGATTTCCGAAAGCCCCCGCCTTTGTGACCAGAGGAATCGAGACCCTGCCTTCAGCTTTGCAGAGCGGCAAGCCTTCCTCCACCTCACCGATAATAACCAAGCTGGCAATGTTCAAATGTGTGCAGGCACGGTAGGCAATATCGCCACCCGTTAGTACTGCACCGGCAAGCTTTTCCTGGGTAATGACCGCTGCTGCCAGTCTTCCGATACCGTCTGCGATGAGATCCCCGCCAGCCAGTGCACTTAAACCAGCCTGCTGCAAATAATCAACCACTTGAACTTTGGCCTCATTGGAAATGTCCGTAGTTACAACCAGATCCTCGCCTGAGGCAATGAGATGCCGCGCTTCCTGTACGAGTTCAGCCATTTCCTGATCGCTAATACCGAGAAGCAGGAGCGGATCAATCACCAATGACCGGAAGCCATTAAGCTTGAGTGTCTCTACCTGCTGTCTCGTAACCTGACTGACACTTCCTGCCACAACGAGTACAGGAGCTGTAGGATCGGCAAGCTGCTCCTGGTCTTGGGTTCTCTCGACATTAAACCTCTCAACGTAAGACTCCAACCTATGAAATCCAAGCTTGGGATAACGATTAGCCAGTGCTTCCGCCAGCCCTGCAGAGCCTACCCATAGCACACGCTCGCCCGCGAATTGCTCAGCAATGATTTGCAAATCATTAGGCGTGGCGCTGTCCGCTACAATGACACGTGTTCCCTGCTGCTGAAGCGTGCGTACTTCCATAGCCAATCTGCCGCTGCGGATTGAACGAATTTCAACTTCACCCACCGAAATCGAAGATTGAGCACCGATGATATCAGAAATCTTGGAATTCGTAATCGGAAACTTCGGGTCCCGTGAAATTTCGCTATCTTCAAGCAATTGCTGGTTAAGCAGCTGATAACCGCCTATGGTCAGCCTCCCCTTCTGCGGATAGGCAGGGGCTACGATGGCCAGGTCAAACTGCCCTGTGCTCATCAGAGCTTCAATTTCTTTGCCAATATTTCCACGCAATGTAGAATCTATTTTTTTCATAATGACCTGAAACTGACTCAAATCCTGAGTTTCAAGCAGCTCGCTCCACTTACGGAATGCGGCTTCCGGTGTAAGTGACCGGCTTTCCACATTCATAACACACGTTGTACCGGAATTAGCCGGCGTAAGAACTTGCCTGTCATCGATGCAAACAACTGTAGGCATTCCGTGCTTGGCGAACTGAACGCCGGAGTCGTTTGCCCCTGTTAAATCATCAGAAAGAATAATGACGTTATCCATGATCGTACCCGCCTACTTTCCTTTTCCACTTGCTGTCTGATCTCATCTTATCAAATCAGCGTTTCATAATACAACGGCAAGAAATACGAATTGTGTTTCATTTTTAAACATTTTTTTAATTTGTGACATTTGTAATAGCTATAATCGTACAGGGCACGACTCATGGGCTTAGCTTACGCCAGAGCGTGGTACGGTTCATCCCCAATCTTTTGGCAGTAGCAGATTGATTAAAGCCCTCCTGCTCAAGAACTAAACGTATAATGTCAGCCTCAATTTCCTCCAGGGTCCGCGTTGCTCCGATCAACTGCTCCAGACTGCTATTCGTTGTCTTGTCCTGTTTACTCATTAAGCTGTCCAATATCGGCTGTAAGTGCTGCAGCGTAATAAAAGAACCTTCACACGTCTCGATAATCAGCTTGAGTACCTGCTGCAGCTCGGCAAAATTCCCTGGCCATTCATATGTTGTCATCCGATTCAATGCATCTGGTTTAATTCCCAGCACCTGACTGCCCAAGGTTCGGTTCATCTCTGCCAAATACCAAAATACAATATGATCCAGCTCTGTTGTTACGCTGCGGAGTGGTGGGAGATGAAGCGAATAAATCTGCAGCTGTACATGCAGCTGCTGGTCGAATTCACCCAGATTCACTTGATGCGCCAAATCTGCAGCTGTGGAAGCAATAAACCGAAACGGCGGCCGATCATCATGAATCAGAGCTGCATGGGAAGCTTGTAATGCCGCTGCAAGCTTACGCTGAACAGGAAGACTAAGCTGCTCAATTCGCTGGATATGCAGCGTTCCTGATTCTGCACGACGCAGCAAGGAGCTATCCTGGTCCAAACGGCCGAACAACTGTTCGTCCTGCTGCTCGGTTGTACAGCTACCCGCATCGAGCAGAACAAAGGGTCCTGACTGATAAGGGCTGTCATTATGCAACGCTTCGGCTAATGTCTTCTTTCCTGTCCCTGGCTCTCCAGTAATCAATATCGGATACAGTTGTTTACTCCAACGTTTGGCCTTATCCATATAGGCGTCATTGATATGATCCGTCTGCACGAATTGCTGGAACCTGCTCTTGGGCGGTGAAAGCCTGTCTTCCCTTACCTTGCGGGCCCGCCGCTCCAGACCTTCAATCGCCTGGCTTTCATGCAGCTCAAAGATCGTTCCTTGCTCCGCCAAAGAATGCTCTATCACAAGAATAAGGTCCTCTGTCGGGTTAGCCCGCTGGATTTTAAACGAATCTGTTCTGCTGCGTACAGCTGTTCTATCTGTTCTGTCTGCTCCTTTGGTTCTGTCTGCAGAACGACCTACATCTGTATAAATCAGGGAAGTGGAGGTGTTGGCAATGAGCTCAGCCCATTTCATATTTACCGCTGTCGTCGCTATTACCCCTAATTGACGCCCAGCCTGTTCATTGCAAAATTTCACGTTCTGTTTGGCATCGACATAAACAACTCCATGCTGCAAAGCATCCAGTATCGATTTCATTAACACTCTATGATGAGCTTCTGCTTGCCTCTTTCTAGCCATTTGCTCGGCTTGCAGCAGCGATTCCTGCAGCGCTTCTCGCCCAGACGTTATCAGAATCGCCCGAACACCCGAGTGCTCGGCGACGGCCACCGTAACTACATCGCCAATCACGAGATCGACGCCCAGCTCCTTGGCTTTATTAACCGCTGCCTCCGCCTCATGCTCATGATGGATAATGAAGGTCATGACCTGAATGTCCAGCAGCTCGGCAATCGTGTCCACTCCCTCCACAATGTTGGGAAATCCAATGATGCCAATCGTCCCCCGATATCCTTTAACCAAAGTAAGCGAACGTAATATATCATAGCCGTTGACCGTTATTTCGATCACCGGAATTTGCACATGGCTGCGGATTAGTTGTGCGGTTCCGCCTCTGCTTATAATAACGTCATAACCCTGCAGCTCGGCTGTCCTGGCAATGTTCAGCCCCTGCTTCAGATCACCAACCTCTGCATGAACCTCGTAGTCGGGCGCTGCCGGTATATCTTCCAAAAGATCCTTCATCCCGCGATAAGGAGCAATTAGTAAAAACTTCAACATGATAAGCCCTCCATGATTCAAATAACGACAGTCCATAAACATTACGCCTACAAACCGTCAGATCATTGATGCATATTTCATCATATTGATTATACAACAGACAGAAAGAAAAAGCCGAGCTATCTCGCAGCGAGACAGTATCGGCATTTCCAACTCTTTTTTCCGACTCCTATATGTTCCTACTTGTGCGTGTCCTTCACCTACCGGGCATCTATATAAATGCCTGTATATTCTTCAATACGCGGAATGCGGACAAACAACCGGATTTGCCCATCGCCAGCAGGTTCAGTACGAACCAGTTCAATTCCGGCATCTCCTTGGAGGATTCTGAATTCAGCTACCTGCTGAACAGGCAGCACAACCTCAACCTCGATATCTGTAACTGGAATCGTCTGTAGAACCGGACGGCGTGGAGCTGCTGTCGTATTGACGATATGAAGCACATATTCTCCCTCTGTGGTACCGCTATGATTAAGACTAAAATGAACACTGAGCGGCGCATTCGAGCGGATCAAATGTTGCTCACCCAGCATATAATCCACAGCGTTTTTTAGAAGCTCGCTAAAATCATTATGTCCATGGAGCCACACATTACGATCCACACCGTAAGGGAAGAATATCGATTCTCCTTCACCAAATGGGTTTAATATCAGGGTCGGATAATCCGTCTCATAGCTTCTGAGCCACGAGCGCTCCGGTGGCTGCGGGAAAATCTGCGGCACATACGTTAGCAAAGCTTGTGCTGTATCCGTATTCGTTCTAACCAGATACTGATCACTCCAGCTCGCAAGCAGTTGAGTATCCTCAAAGCCTTTAGTCAAAGCGTGAGCTTCTTTTACATACTGATAGCCATATTGGGAGTTGTCCTTGACACTGCCTGTAAACGAGCAGCCAAATACATCACTTAATGCAAAATCAGGACGGTTTTTACCCTCTGGCGTACTGAACGAGGTCAGGTTGGTCGCAATCAGCTTGCCGCCACCGCGTACATAGCTGCGGATGATTTCGACTTCCTCATCAGACAGGCATGCAGCATTTGCCAAGATAAGCACTTTGGCCGCTTGGAGTGTCTCCAGACTGAGCTTATCATCCGTCAGCAGCCGATATTGAATATGCTGATCATTTAATACTTGCTCCAGACCCATTAAATGTGTCAAATAGGCATCCTTGCTCCGATTCGGGTTACCGAATGCTGCATTCGTTGCGCGTGAATATAAGACATTGACTTCAGCAACAGTTGTTTGCTCGTTCAGCAAGTCCTCATTACGTTCCATATAATCGTAAATATCGGCGCTCAGTAACGCATTTCTGCGGTCATAGGTTGCGCCCGGATGCTGTCCGTTAAATACGCAGTTCCAGAATGAACCCCCTGCACTGATAGCCTCCCACATCCATAACCTTGTTTCCTGCTTGGCGGAGGAAATATAACGCAAATCATTATTCGTGCCCAGATGGCCAAACAGCATAACCGGAACCTTATCTGGCGACAAGCTTTTCAAAAATTTAATCAGCGTCGAAGGACCGTTCATAGGCTCATGGTTGGCTGTAAACAAAGGGGTGACCAGGAAATCAAAGTGGTCCTTGATCGTATACAGATCATGTCCATCCGACTTAAAGCGATCATGATATAAACCGAATATTTCAGCCGCATAGGCTTTTTCTTCGCCATATTTCTTAACAACTGCACGGCAATCACGAAGATGCTCCATCACGCAGGCTGCTTTCCAATCGCGGTACTCATCGTAATGGTTATCCGTGAATTGACCGCCACGAGGCAATTCATGACCGGTTTCCTTACGGAATCGGTCCGAGCAGCTCTTGCAATAACAGATCCCACCTTGACTGTAGGAATTTTCCCAAATCCCATCAATATCATATTTTTCAAACAGCACATCGATGAACCGATACGCATGCTCATTTCGGTAGGTGCTCTGGTAGCAAGGCTGAAAAATTGCGGAGTGAAGCGGATTATCGCGTGTCTTCGGCTCACCGATTTCATTGACAGCGAACCAATCGGGACGCAGCTCATAGATTTTCTTGTCCACACCACGGAAATCGACACGAACCACGACTTTAATTCCTTTGGCATGAGCCGCTTCTACCAGATCCTTGAGCAAATCCTCCTTGGTCATAAAGGGATTCGGATTCGCCGTAACGAGATTATGTCTGAAAAAGTCGACGATTCCGCCGCCATTAATAATGATGCAGTTCGCACGTATTTGTTCCATATAATTAACGACGGAGCCAGCGTCATAATCAACTACATCCGGCTCACGCAGTACTGTTTGCAATATCCGCAGCTGCTTTTGATACCATTGTTTATTTTCAGTCATGCTGTTGTTCCTCCAATATTTCATTTATTTTAGAAGTGCCGTGAATAAGTTCCGCTGCGCGACCGAAGTATTCTTCCAATTGCTGTTGTTTCCGGATTTTATGATTGTATAAGACATTTAGCAGTAAAAATCCGAAAACAAAGGCACCGCTCCGCTATCTCCAGAACACCACGGTCGCTCCGCTCTATATTCACCGAACTTCTATAGCGACATACTTTTTACACACGCACTCTTAGACATACCGTTCATGGAGTGCTTCCAGACTGATACGGCCAGCTTTATCTTCACAAATAGCGATATTTTTCTGGACAATAGATTTGTCACGCATCCCCATCAGAGCTACATCGACATATGGATTTGATAATACGAATTGAATCAATGCGGGTGTGTAATCGAACGTGTTTTTCGGATTCACGGTTTGAATCCAGCGTTGAAATGTGCCAGAGGTCGGTGTTCTCATCGTCACGATGCCCATCTCTGCCTTATCCGCTTCCAATAGACTGCCAAAAGGACGGCTCGGCTCGTAGCCATGCTGAAAAATAAAGTTATAGCAAATCTGCATCATATCGAACATGCCGCTGCGAATGAAACGGTACACGGAATCATTGTTATCCTCACTGCTGAAGCCGATATGCTCAACCAGACCCTCTTGCTTCAGTTGCAGCATCTCCTCGGCCATCCCCCCATCCATCAGGATGTTGTCAGCCTGCTCAGCAGTATAGGAATCTCCATGGATTTGCAGCAGCTGAATTCGATCCCTGCGAAGTCTTTTCAAGCTGAGTTCGACGGATTCGCGCAGTTTGCCACGGGTTTTATAATTGGCCTTGGTGGCAATAAACAGCGGATGCGAACCGCTTTCGGTGACGCCTTGGAGCGCTGATCCCAGAATCTCTTCGCTTTCACCATTGCCGTATCCCGGCGCTGTGTCAAAATAATTGATCCCGCCCTGCAGGGCAGCTTCTATGGATTCGAACACATGTTTACGGTCATCTCCGTCAGTCGGGTCAAAGGTGTGCAAATAATTTTTAAGTCCGGCAGCCGCACCTCCATAACCAATTCTGCTCACGGTCGCCCCTGTTTTACCTAAAGTTGTATATTCCATTGCTTCCAACTCCTCCTACTCTCTGTTTAGAACCACTGCTAGGATGATGCTTGTCGGGTCCATTGTTTAAATATATATTCAGACATGCTACTACCTGATGCAAACTCAGGTGAATGCAAGTATCCTTCCAATATGGCAACGCAAACCTCAACCGGAAGATCGATCCCTTTGGGAAAATACGGGATTGTACGGTTACGCTCAAACTGCTGTTCTACCCATTCCGGTATAACCAGCTTCTGTACTGATGAATCCTGATTTTCCAACGATTCCATTATAAAGCCCTTGGTGCTAATGGGAGCCGCACCTGTAAAGAACTGCTCGATAGCATTCGTGCTGACAATCCGTTTCCACTCTTCCTCATTGCAATTAAGAAACCCTCTGAACATATCCATCGCTGCGTTCGCATTTTCATTGCGCCAATAGAGTACCGGATATTCGCTTCCCCACATCAAATGGTTGGGACCACACTGTTCATACACATATTCCATCCAAGCTTTATAAGCCGTATGGGGATGAACCGAAGCCGCCATACCGGCATTACGAACAAAAATGCCATAAAATCGTTCGTGCTGCATCAGCTTCTGGATACTGCCACCCGATTTATCGGGATCTTCAGGTGAGAAATCGGGGTACATAAAATGCGGAGCAGCCAGCTTGGCCTTAGGATATTGGCTCAACCAAGTCAAATACAGCTCGGCCATCCTTTGATTCAGGCAGGCTCCGATTCCATACGCCCAGCGACCGCTCTTCCCAATCAGCTCCAGTATTTCCGGGTATTCCACAGCCTCACGTGTTTCAAGACGAATGCCCATCGCTCCAATGTCCAGCTGCAGCTTCACCGCCTCAATCCGCTCGTCTTTCGTTTCTCCAAAAGGAATGCCGACCGCTCGAATACGATCCGGGTACCGGATTGCCGCTTCACTGATGATAGAGAAATCAGGGACTCGTGGTCCCAACACCGCTACTGCTTGCTCAATCTGATGATTATCCATATAACTGATAAGCTGGTCCAGAGAACCAAAGCGTGGCTGCCCAAAGTGAGCATAGGCATCTGTAATCTTCGACTGCATTGTGAAACCACACCCCCATTTTAAGAAAAAGTCACAGTCAACCTTTAACTGCGCCTAAGGTCATCCCGCTAATTAAACGGTCCTTGATGACCAGATAAAATACGATCATCGGAACGATCGCAAATATAATAGCCGCCGACATCATCCCGTAGTTAATTCCATTTTCATCCTTCGTAAAGGCCAGCGTGACAGACAAGGTACGGTACGCTTTGTTCGTCAGCATAATCAAGGCTAACAAATAATCATTCCAGATCGCCACGAAGGTCAAAATTAACACGGTAACAATCCCATTTTGGCTTAAGGGCACCGCAATTCTGGAGAACAGCGTCCAGGTGGTAGCTCCATCGATAATCGCGGATTCGTCCAGCTCGTGGGGAATCGCCCGCATAAACATGACCATCAGAAACATCGCAATCGGCAACTCGCCCACCACATACATTAGAACAATCGAATATTTGTACCCAAGAAGATGCAAATCATTAAACAACGTATACACCATGGGCAGAATCGTAATACCAGGTACAAAGATCGCCGCCGAGAAAAACATATAGATATATCCACTGGCCTTAAAGCGAAACCTCGAAATTGCAAACGAAGCCGGAAGCACAACTGCCAAGAGCAGTAATAAGCTGACCAATGTGATGCTGACCGAATTATAGAACGCTTTGGGAATGTTGGATGCCGTAATCACACTCATATAATTGCTGAAATCGAACCTTTCCGGAATAAAACGAATACTGGTCAAGATCTGATCCGTATCACGAAACGAATTGCTTAATATCCAGATCAGAGGTACTAAAGTAAACAGGGAGTGTACAATCAGCACTGCGTACTTGATCCACGTGGCTAACCTGCTAGTTATAGAGCGGCTTGCCTGCATACTTTTCACCTTGGCAGCTGTTATTTCCATTTCCACACCACCTCCTCACATGTGAACCTAATGACTTAATCCTTAAAGGTCGTTAATTTGCGGAACACCAAGGTGACAATTAATGAAAACAGGAAGATTGTAAAAGCGATCGCGGTTCCATAACCATATTTCAATCCGACGAAAATCGTATCGTACATGTAGGTGGCCGGTACCTGTGTAGAGGTGCCTGGCCCTCCCTTGGTCATGATAAAAACATAGTCGAAGTTTTTGATCGCTCCGGTTATCGCAAGAATCATACAAATCTGCAAAATCGGCCATACCAACGGAACCGTGATCCTTGAAAAAAGTACCCATGCGTTCGCGCCGTCAATGGTGGCTGATTCGTAGATTTCTTCGGATATATTTTGCATGCCCGCTAACAAAATAATGAAGAAATAACCAATCGTATGCCAAATCGGTGCGGCAATGACCGCATAAAAGGCAGTATGCTTATCCCCCAGCCATATTCGTGCCCAGCTTTCCAGTCCGATCGCACGCAGCATGGTGTTCAATAATCCCGCATCCAGGTCATAAATCAGCGTGAACATCAGCGCAATCGCAGCAGTAGAAATGACCACTGGCATGAAGAAAGCCGCCGAGAAAAATTTCGAGCCCCTGATCGGGCGGCGCAGCATACTGGCAAGTACAAGTCCCGAGCCAACCTTCAAGAGTATAGCCAAACCTGCCCACAGCAGCACCCTGCCGATCCCGGTCAGGAACAGCTCATCCTTCGTCAGCTTGACATAATTTTGTAGACCGACGAAGGTGGTTTTGCCAAACCCGTTCCATTCAAAAAAGCTGTAATAAAACGTTCTGGAGAATGGGATGATGAAGAAAATAAAGTACAAAATGAGCGCTGGCAGCATGTAATAAATAATCGTGTTACGAAACCTGAGCTGTCCCATTGAGCGGTGTCCCTCCTGACTTGCGGCTTCCATTCAAGCTAACAGGCCGTACTTATTTCTTGAAAATTTTATCCATCTCCTGAACAAATTGCTCCGGTGTCCCTTCGCCTCCCAGATAAGCGCTGATCAACGGTTCGAATTTGGCTCTTTGATCCGGACTCATGTAGGAAGGAAGCCATTTGTTACCTGGTGCTGATTGTGCGTTTTTAAGTCCGTCTGTCGCCAAACGCCCATATTTGGCAGGGTCGATATTCATACTCAGCTGAGGAACGGTTTGTTGACCGACTTCCGCATAAATTTTGGCTTGTTCACGAGAAGCAAAGCGCTTCAGCAGCTCTTCCAGGTATGGACGTTTGTCTTTATCGTTCCAGGCTTTGGAGCCCATATAGAACAGCTGGGTTAAATCCTTTTCAAAATTTTGCGTTTTTTGCGCGCCGCCCGGAATCAATGGGAATTTCAAAGCAACGAGCTTTTCCTGAATTTCCGGTTTTATGCTATTAATTGCTGAAGAATTGTCGATAAACAACGCAGCTTTACCTGTGTTCAAATATTTGGATACAGCTACATCATTCGCAATCGCAATTGCGTCCTCCGGGAGATTGCCGATCAGCAGCTCTTTGACCATTTGTGCGGCCTTCAATGTTTCCGGTGTGTTAAACGGCTCTTTACCCAGAATCATATCGCGGACCTTGTCATTGCCCAAGTAATTACTGAATACATAGTCAAACGCTCGCACGCCCTGACTGTCGCCCTTAACACTGATGCCAAAAGGCAATACACCCTTGGCTTTCAGTGATTTCACAGCAGATAACCACTCATCCCACGTTGCAGGAATCGGGACACCGGCTTTATCAAACACTTCCTTGTTGGCATAAACAGCCGTGTAGAACATCGTACCTGGAATACCATAGGTTTTACCGTCTAGCGAAGCGGTTTTCCAGGCACTTTCGTCGAACAGATCTTTGAAGAACGGATCGGATTTCACCCATTCGCTCAGGTCGGCAACCTTGCCCGCTCTGGCCACCTCATCGAGTCCAAAGCCCGGGTCCAGGCGCCAATAGTTGAAAAAATCGGGGACACGGTCACTGACAGCATCCAGTTTGATTTTCGTAATATGATCATTACCGGGAGATTCTTCTACCTCTATCGTGACATTCGGATAATCCTTCTTGAATTGGTCAAGAGTATCTTTGACGATTTTCGTCATCGGGCTTGTGCCCACCCAGTTCGTTGCAAAGCGCAGGGTCACTTTTTTGTTCTTATCGGGACCTGTCGAAGAGGGAGCTCCTTCCTTGGGCTTCATTTCGTTGCCAGCCCCGGCTGCAGGCTCAGAAGTTGAGCAGCCGGCAGCCATAACAAGAACCATCAGGAGTGAAGTCAGTAAAGCCAACGTTCTTTTCAAAATAAAAACCTCCCGTATAGTTATGATCATTAAATTACCTTATTTCTTCTTCACGCTTTGGTACCATTCGTTCACTTCTCCCGTAATGGTATTTCCGCCGGAGGATTCCCAGGTTTTTACGAAGTTATCGAATTCATCCAATGGAACCTCACCGTAAATAATTTTGGCGAACGTATCCTTTTCTTGCTGCTTCAAATTATCCCATCTCGATTTCATCGTTTTGGTTGGAGGCGCCGTATATTTCTCACGATAAGATATATCCTTCAATGCAAGGTTGATGGTCGCTGCCTGAAGTCTTGGTGCATCAGCAATCAAGCTGGATCTGACCTCGAATTGATTGGTTGGTCCATTGCCTTTGGCCAGATTGGCATAAGCCTCCATTTGTGTAGAAGGGATCCGCGCGCCTTCAAACGCAATGGTATATTTCTGCGGAATCACACGACCACCTGGAATCTTGGTTGTATCTGCGGTTGGCTTGCCGTCTACAATTGCGTAATCATAGCCTTCGGCAAACTGGTATTTGAATTCACTATCCTTGCCGGGGAAAGCAAAGTTCTCGAATAGGTAGTTTTGGTAAACGAAAAAGGCCTCCGGATTTTTCGCATTTTTGTTAATGAGCACAGATCCGCTAAAGTTCAAGTTACCTTTACGGCCCTGCTTGCCATCAGGTCCTTTGGGAAGTGTATAGGCTTTGAATTTGGCTCCTGGCACGTTCTTCATAAGATCAGCTAATGGAAATAAGGTCATCCAGTGAGGTCCGGCAATAATTCCGGCGCGACCGGATGTGAACAGTGCTGCTGCCTTGGTTTCGTCCATTAGAGCCGCTTCTTTATGGATGTAGCCTTTATCCACCCAATCTCTCAGCTTCCCGAGCGCAGGCTTGACACCTGGTTGTACCGAGCCGTAAGCCAAGGTGCCATCCGGCTTTTCATTCCAAATCTCAGCCATCGTTCCATAGGCTCCAAACAGCCAGCCAGCAGTTGCTTGTGTACTTACGAGTGAATCACGGAAAGCAGCTGCCATACCATAGGTGTCTTTTTTGCCATTGCCATCCGGGTCCTGGTTCACGAACGCATCCATCACTTTTTCCATCTCATCAATAGTGGTTGGTGCTTTAATATTGAGTTTTTCCAGCCAATCCTCGCGAATGTAAAAGACCGTGTCATCATTCATGGAGTATTCAGGAATGGGAATCCCGTAGGCTCCATCCTTACGCATAAACGGATACCACATCGAAGGATCTTCGTTAACTGCTTTCTTGTACAGCGGTGAAGCGTACTGCTCCCACATCTTGCCGACTTCCATAAATTTACCCGAATCAATCAGGTCATTGGCAAGCGCCGTGTTGCCAGCAATGGCTACCACATCCGGCATATCTTCATTCGCGGAAAGCGCTAAGCGCAACCTCGTTTCAAACGCCTTATTAGCCGCAGGTGCTGTCCAGTTATATTTAAGATTAATGCCAAGACGCTCTTTCGCCCATTTGGTATGAACATTGTTCTCCATCGTTTCGCCATTTTTAAAAGTTGTGCTCGCACTAATTTGATTAATTGTGGTCAACGTGATCGGTGGGTCATATCTGCCATCCTTGAACGGTGCCGTATATTTGATGCCTGTCGTAGGTGCTGTTGTATCAGTAGATGGAACCTTGGGCGCTGCGACTGGCTCTTTGGTGCAAGCGGTTACGGTTAACAGTGCAGACGTTAGCAGCAACGGTACAAAAGCTTTCTTGATGAACATTTGTGTCATGTGAATCCCCCATTCATTTGTTTTCAAACCGAGTATATCCGAAGATATATGATATAGATATATCAAATTATCTATATCATTGTCAGGCAATAATTTATACTTCTATTGAAAATATCTTACTTCTACCTATTCCTTAACGGACCCCATCACAATGCCTTTAACAAAATATTTTTGCAAAAAAGGATAGACGAGCAGAATCGGTACCACGCCAATAAACATTTGGGAAGCTCTGACAGTCTGCTCGCTCATCTGCTCCAGATCATCCGCACTCACGTTCATACTCGTTAAATCACGCTGTACAATAATCGTCTGCAAAAAGGTGGCCAGCGGGTAATTCTGGGCCTTGGTGATATAAATAAGACCGTCAAACCATGAATTCCATTGACCGACCATCGTAAATAACGATACCGTAGCGATCG
Source organism: Paenibacillus sp. FSL H7-0331 (assembly GCF_001956045.1). The sequence goes on from NZ_MRTH01000001.1 coordinate 494,847, forward strand.
CAGGCAAGGCAAGAGGTAAATAGATGTTAAACACGGTTCGGAAATGACCGGCTCCATCCATATATGCAGCCTCCTCCAAAGCCTTGGGGACGCTGGAGCGAAAGAAATTAAGCAGCAAAATCATATTAAATACATTCACAGCATGGGGTAGAATCAACGCCCACAGTGTGTTAATCATTCCGAGCTTTTGAATCAAAATGTAAGTCGGCACCAGGCCGGCATGCATCAGCATCGTAAAAACAAAAACCCACATGTAAAAGGTTCTGCCTTTAAAATCGCGATTATCCTTGGATAATGCATACGCCGTCAATGTAATGAGCAGCATGGACAGCACGGTTCCCGCTACAGTACGGGTGACGCCGTTGATTAATGCTCTCAAAAAATTTTCATTGGCCAAGGTTTTCGTATACGCGTCAACAGTAAATCCCATCGGCCATATACCGACCAGGTTGGCACTGGCCGCAGCTGGTGCACTAAAGGACACCGCCAAAATGTGGATAAGCGGCAGCAGACAAATCACTGCAAGCAGCCCCATAAATACATAGTTGAAGACTGAAAATATTTTGTAAGGCATGGATAGGTGATTCAATGGGGGTCCCTCCTAAAAGTTTTCGAAGAAAACTGACTTCGTGAGCATCTGCTGAGCTTCCGTAGGAAGCTTGCATCGTAATCATAATCTGAGCTTTCTAGAAAATCCGGTAATTGGCGAATACGTACGCCATTCTGTAAGCAATCATGATCAGAATGAAGCTGACTACCGACTTGAACATACCTACAGCCGTAGCGAAGCTGTAATCACCACTCAAAAGTCCGACCCTGTATACATAGGTATCGATGATGTCGCCTTTTCCATAAACGAGCGGATTGTACAGATTGAAGATCTGGTCAAATCCCGCATTCAGAATGCTGCCCAATGAGAGCGTACCGACCACAATCGCAATCGGAATCAGCCCGGGAATGGTGATATAAAGCACCTGCTTGAATCGATTACAGCCATCAATGACTGCTGCCTCATACAAGCTGGGGTCAATACCAGCAAGTGCAGCCAGGAATATGATCGTAGCAAATCCAAAATCCTTCCACACATCACTGACCACAATCGTAAACCGGAACCAATCTCCATTACCCAGGAAAAAAATCGGTTCAATACCGAATACGGCACCCAGAATCCGATTGACCATACCACCGTCCGTCGAGAGCATATCGATCAGAATGCCTCCGAGAATGACCCATGACAAAAAATGGGGCAAATATACCATGGTCTGAATCGTCCGTTTGTAGCCGATAGCACGAATTTCATTCAGCAGCAGTGCGAAGACGAACGGCACTATTAATTGAAACAACACCTTCAAGCTGGCAATAATTAACGTATTCAGAATAACCTGACGAGATTGAGGAAATTCCCACATCTTGGCGAACTGATCCAAACCCACGAAGGGTGAATCCGTGAAGCCAAGCCATGGCTTATATTGCTGGAAGGCCATAATTAACCCTGGTAGCGGGCCATATTGGAAAAGCAGCACGACCAGAAATGCTGGCAGCACCATCAGATGCAAAGGCCAATTTCGTGCAAAATTCCATTTAATCCTTGCTTTCTTGTCCGTTTTTTTAATTGCCGCTTCTCGCGTGATTTGCTGCGCGTTTTCCATATCCAGCGCTCTCCTCTGTCTCTGGTGTGATAACATCCATTATTGATCTCTGAACTGCTGCGGCGTCATGTGAAACCGCTCCTTGAATACCCGTATGAAATAAGACGTATGATGGTAGCCAAGATGCTCGGCGATTTCATATACCTTTTTGCTGCTATTGCGCAAGAAGTGGACAGCTCGCTCCATTTTTAACCGATGTACGTAATCATTGAAGCCTTCTCCTGTTTCATTCTTATACAGCCACGATACATATTTGGGATGCAAATTCACTTTGTCCGAGAGAAGCTGCAGCGATACATCCTCATGCAGGTTTTGCTGCACAATTTGTTGAATATGGTGGATGGTCTCATTACGATGGGGAACATTGGACGGCCCCACCTCTCCATACTCTGCTTTTAGTTTGAATAATATCCCGATTGCCCATGCCTCCAGTTCCTTTATTGATATGGACTCGGGACTCGCATTCATCTGGACCGTTTTACTGCCCATTATCAGCTCCGGCTGTTTGCCTTGACGATGTGCCACATGGCTGTAGGTCATACAAAGCATATAATACATCTCCAGACTATGCTCACCCGTAACCTCTGCTGCCGCATTCCACTTGGCAAATAACTCTCGCAGCTTGCGCTCTGCTTCAGTCCAGTCGTTGGTTTCCAGCAGTTGAATCATCAGGAGTGAATCCGCGAGACTGGATTCAAACCAATCGGATTCTATTTCCCGCCTGCCAGAACCTGCATCAGCACTTATCGTGGAGACAATTGCTCTCGCTCCAGATATCAAAGTATTCTCCTCCTTAGAGTTTTGCGTAGCAAAACTGGCTTCGTAAGCATTAGCTTGCTTCCTTTAGGAAGCTGACTTCGTAAGCATTTCGTAAACTGTTTGTTCCCCTACGTCAATCATAGATGGTTTTAGGAAACACGCATATATTCTCCTCTTAGGAAACGTGTACTAATTTTAAGCATTTGAAGATCTGCTTCGCCTACGTCTATATTCCCGAAAGGGATCGTGATAAACTGAAAGCAATCCACTCAAAGGGAGTGAAAGCGCTCCATGCCTTTCAAAATGAGCTTTTTCAAAAAAATTATGGTATTGATGTTTGTCCTGTTACTACCGGTTATTTTCCTGTACAGCTATTCTTATCAAACCAGCGTACAGGTCATTCAGAACGAGATCGAGGATTCCAGCATTCGTCAGCTCAACTTTTTTCTGAGCCAGGTGGAAAATACAGCTGCGCAGCTGGCTCTGCACTCGATCACATTAAGCAATGAAAGCGGTGAATACGGAGTTCGTGAAATTAGTCAGCTGGATCAGATCAGCAGTTATGTCGCACGTATCAAAACGAGAAAAACAATTGAAGAAAAACTTCTCCTGTTCAGCAGCTCCAGCAGCTGGCGCAACAATATCTCGGTCTATTCGCCGATTTCCAATATTGCGTTATCGACCTATCCGGTCATCGAATATAAGCTGCCTGAGCTTCAGGAACAGCTGATTACCAAATGGATATTCGAACCCAAGGATAACCGGAGTACAGAGGATCGCTTTTCCTGGTACACGACCGATCCGCCAAGTGCCCGAAACGACCTGTCTACTGCCAATTTGGTCGTGGAGACCAGCTTTTCCACTGATAACTTACGCAATATGCTTGACGATTTTATGACCAATCGTAAGGGAAACCCTTTCTTCTATAGAAATGGATTCGAACCTATTATGAACCGTAAAGGAAATCCCGAGCATATCACCGAACTAATCCGTTATTTCCAGGATCATCAGCCCGGCAGCTCAGGAAGCCACGATCAGGTTATGATATCCGGCAAGCCTTATATGGTCAGCTCGGTTCCGTCAAATGCTTTAGGGTGGACCCTGATCGATTTTGTTCCTTTGGATGAAGTATTATCACCGATGTATAAAAGCCGCAATTTGTTCTTTTCCGTTATCATCGTGCTGATCATTCTGGGCACTGCGATATCTTTTGTGCTCTACCGAAATGTGCAGATGCCGATTCGTGAGTTAATCAATAACGTCCAAAAGCTGAAGCGAGGCGATTATTCAGCCCGACTGTCCAATCAGCCGAGAAACGAGTTTCATTTTTTATTCAGTCGGTTTAACGAGATGGCTGCCGAAATTCAGGAGCTCATCGAAAAGGTTTATGCCGAGAAGCTGCGCTCACGAGAGGCGACACTCAAGCAGCTGCAATCGCAAATAAATCCGCATTTTTTTTATAACTGTCTGTTCTTCATTGTCAGTATGTCGAGATTAGGGGAGAACCAGGCCGTCGAAGCTATGGCTACCAATCTTGGCGATTATTATCGCTATACAACACGTGTGGAAAGGCAAAACTCTACTTTAAAAGAAGAGCTCGGACTCGTGAACAACTACCTGACCATCCAGCAGCTTCGACAGCAAATTAATTATGATATTCAGATTCCACCAGAAATGCTCGACCTGCCGATCCCCCGACTCCTGCTGCAGCCCTTGGTCGAAAATGCGATTATCCATGGACTGGAGCCGCTCGTGGGGGAGGGGCGAATTACGATCTATATGGAAATGAGCGTGAGCAGCATTAATATCGTCGTTGAGGATAACGGAGTCGGTATGACTGATATCCAGCTTAAGGAGCTGCGCCGTACCTGCTCACAGCCGCTAACAGAAGAAATGGGTTGTGGCGTATGGAATGTGCACCAAAGACTAATCTATATGTACGGTGATGAATCCGGTCTATTGCTCGATCATTCAGAGCTTGGCGGTGTGAAGGCTGTACTTTCAATGAGAAGGGATGTAGCTGTCCATGTTTGAACTGTTAATTGTTGATGATGAAAAGTTTGTTGTTGATAATCTGGCTTCAACTTATCCATGGGAGGATCTGGGTATTACAGCCATACATACGGCCCACTCGGCCCATGAGGCCTTGCAGATCATACAATTTGAAAATATTCATATTGTGATTACCGATATCCGCATGCCGGGTATTTCCGGACTGGAACTGATTGACCAGATCCATAAGCTCTCCAGTAAAACCAAGTGTATATTGCTTTCCGGGCATTCCGATTTCAGCTATGCCCAGCATGCCGTCTCTTCTCGTGCTGTCGCTTATCTCTTAAAGCCCGTTAAGGAGGAAGAATTAATCCAGACCGTACAGACTGCCATCGATCAGATTGAGACCGAATGGAAGGAGGTCACCTCTCATCAGCGTACGTTGTATACCTTAAGCGAGCATCTGCCGCAGCTGCGGAGTGCGCTACTGAACGATCTGCTGCAGGGCAAATACATACCGCCTCTGATGTTGAACAAAAAGCTCACCATGTTCAATCTGCCTGATCAACGCGACCAGCTTTTTGCCATGATGTTCGTGCGAATGGAGCAAGGGTTCAGTAATTATGATGATTACAGCCGCTCCTTGCTGGAGTTTGGCATCGTCAATATTAGCGAAGAAATTTTTGCTGAGAAATTTCAGCTATGGCAGTGCAAAGACATCTACGATTATTTGGTGTTTGTTATTACACCCAAGGACTCTGGCTTCCTGTCAGGCAGCGAAATGAATGAACAAAAAGCTCGTAAAATTCTCGAAAAGCTGTCATTGCAGCTGCAGGACAGTGTGACTCAGTTTCTAAAGGGCAGTGTATCGGTACTCATCAGTGATTGGGGCAGCTATCCCGATCAAATTTATCCATTTTACCAAAACTCCATATCCATTATTCGTCGACATCCGGAAAATTTGCATGGTTTTTTTATTAGCTCCAAGCATGTAGTGCCACCTGCTGAATTTCAACCTCTGCGTAATTTGTATGAACCACCGATGCTGATTCATCTGCTAGAGGCAGGCCGCTTCAGTGCAGTCGAAGACAAGTTCATGTCCATTATTGATGAGCTCCGCACGAAAAAGGGCTACACCTACGAATATATGCAGGAAACCGCACTAATGCTCGGCTCCGCTGTACTGCAAACCTTGCACAAGCAAGGCCTTTTGCTGGAACAATTCGCTGACATCGGTATTCTGAAAGCGACCGACCATGAAACGCTCGCCTCCATAGACAGTTTGGAAAAATGGGGAACCACGATGATCGATTCCCTGCGGGAGCATGCCGTCAAAGAGACCAAAGGCAGCCACCATACGATTATTCAAAAGGTGCAGGAATTCGTTCATGCCCATCTTGATCAAGATGTGTCCCTGCAATCGTTGGCCGATCATGTGTACCTTCACCCTGCCTATTTATCGAAAATCTTCAAGCTGGAAACTGGCGAAGGCATGAGTGACTACATCTATAGATTAAGAATGGAAAAAGCCTCTCATTTACTAAGCGAAACCAATGAGAAAATTCATGAAATTTCCCGAAAATCCGGCTATGTAAACCCCTCTCACTTTTCACGTGTATTCAAAAAATATTTCAACATGACTCCCGACGAATACCGCAGCAGGGAAACCTGATGCGGTGCATCGTCTCTGGGTACGAAGTACACGCACACAGCGATACATTGGTGTTGTTGAAAAGGCCGGAAAATAACACACCTCCACAGGTATCTTATTTTCCAGCCTATCTGCTGTTATCCAGCTTCCTCGATAGCAGAGTCACTCAGGATGACCTTGCACGGCCATAATCCTTGTTCACTCAGCTTTCGTGGGTAGCCGCCGTTATTTCACCTGCTCAGCCAGCAGTACTTCCATATCCTCCAGCAGACGCATCGTTTGTACGGCATCTTCGTAGTTCGGCTCTGGCTTGCGGCCGTTCATCAGACAATCGATAAAATAAACCAACTCATCCTCATAGCCATGATAGGAATGCTTCGGATACAAACCATGGCTCGTATTCCAGCTTAGCGTATCGCCACCTTCAAGCAGCGCGTAAGGCTTGAATTGATCCTTCTTTTGGCTGGGAGGACGGTTATAAACGAGGTTCTTCACATTATCGACCACGACATTTTGACGGTCGCCAATCAGCTCCAGTCGCTCCATCGGATACAGCTCATCCAACAGCGAACCGGACTGAATCGTACCGATTCCACCCGACTCCGACCGGAACGAAATCGTATAGCCAACTCTTTTGTCATCAATAAACACACGCTGCACCTGAGTCAGCTTAATCTCACCCATCATGAAGCGAGCCAAATCCAAATGATGAATCACGTGGTTCAGCTTAAAGTATGCCTCCGATTTATACGGGGTCGTGTTGAATTGCGATTGATACATATGAATACCACCAAATTCCGGGCGTGACGCAATTTCCTTGGCCATCACATACGAAGTCATAAATCTACGGTTAAAACCAACCATCGCAGTCTTACCCGATTGTTTCTGCAGCTCGATCAGTTCCTCAGCCTGCTGGCTGGTGGAGCTTGGCGTTTTCTCTACAAAAATATCGATTCCAGCGAGCAAAGCCGCCTTTGCCACCTCGTAATGCATCTGCTCATTAATGACGCATACGATCGCATCCAACGATTCCTTGGCAATCATCTCGTTATAATCCATATACGTCTGCGGAATGTTGTAGTAGTTCGAGAACCGATTGAGCTTGGCTTCGTCAATATCACAAACAGCAACTACCTGAACCTGCTGTGTCCATCTGAGACATGTGTAAATAAATTCAAACATATGTTTTCCACAGCCTACAATACCCACGCGCAATTTCTTTTCCATGTCATTTCCTCCCGATTCGTTTGTTTCTTCTATATTATAGTAGGAACACATCAGTGAAGCTTCAACATAAAGCACGAATAATTCATAAAATCCGTTGTAGACTCTTAAGTCAACCTTTCACTGCCCCCAAAGACATCCCCTTGACGAGCTGGTTTTTTACGATCGAATAAAAAATAATCATCGGAATGACCGCTATCATCACGGAGGCCGCCATTAACCCGTATTTCACACTGTTCTCATCCTTGGTGAACGATAATGCAACGGACAGCGTACGGTTAGCCCGATCCGGGAGCATAATCAAAGCCGTTAAATATTCATTCCAGTACGCAACAAATGCTAAAATCGTGATCGTGACGATTCCATTGCGGCTGAGTGGCAGAATCACTCTCGTAAATAACTGCCAAATATTGCAGCCGTCGATTACAGACGCTTCATCAAGCTCCTGCGGGATGGCCCGCATAAACATCACCATCAAAAAAATAGAAACCGGCAGTTCATAAATTACATAGGCAAACACAATCGAATACTTGAATCCAAATATGTGTAGATCGTTAAAAAGCTTGAATGTCATCGGCAGAATGGTCACCGTAGGAACCATCACAGCAGCGGAAAAAATTAAATAGACTGCTGAGGCGCCTTTAAATCGAAACCTGGAAATCGCAAACGACAGCGTAAGCACACAAAACAGCAGCAGCACAATGGAAAGTGTCGTAATGCTGACAGAATTCCAAAAGGCGCGGGGAATGTTGCCACCCAGAAGCACCTGCTCATAGTTGGTCCATTTAAAGGACTCCGGAATCAATCGGATACTCGTAAATATTTGGTCGTTATCGCGAAACGAAATACTTAATATCCACAGCAGCGGAAATAATGTCATTAAAGAGTAAGCGATCAATCCGCCATACTTGACGGCTGTCGACAGCTTGCCGACCATGCGACCACCTTGCATCCTGTTCATTCTCTGGTCCCCCCATCGGTTGTCATTACTGTTCCTTTGAAGTCGTCAGCTTGCGAAATAGCAAAGTCACGACCAGACTGAATACAAAAATCAGGATGGCTATCGCTGTTCCATATCCATATTTCATTCCAACAAATACAGTTTCATACATATAGGTTGCCGGGACCTGTGTGGATTCGCCCGGACCGCCCTTGGTCATAATAAAGACGTAATCGAAGCTTTTGAAGGCTCCCGTTATCGATAAAATCATGCATATTTGCAAAATAGGCCAAATTAACGGAATCGTAATCCGTGTAAACTGCGTCCATGCTCCTGCCCCATCCAGTGTGGCTGCCTCGTATACCTCTTCAGGTATATTTTGCATACCCGCCAACAGAATAATGAAAAAATAACCGATCGTATGCCAGAGAGGAGCAGCAATCACCGCATAGAAAGCCGTATTTTCATCAGCCAGCCAGCTTCTCGACCAATCTCCAAGACCAATCGTTTGCAGAAACAAGTTCAGCAGCCCGATATCCTTGTCATACATTAATGAAAACATCAGTCCGATCGCTGCCGTAGAGATCACCACAGGTAAAAAGAATACAGTCGTAAACCAGTTTGAGCCGCGAATCGGCTTTCTCAGTACGCTCGCCAGAACCAACGCCAGTCCGTCCTTAATCACAATTGCCAGCAATGCCCAGATTAGCACTCTCCAGAAGCCATTCAAAAAAAGCGGATCATGCATAAGATCGATATAATTTTTAAAACCAAGAAATGTCTTCTTCCCGATGCCGCTCCATTCAAAAAAACTGAAATAAAAGGTTTGTGCAAATGGAACTACAAAGAACAAGCCATATATCAACAGACTGGGTAGCATAAACAAAATAACCGTCTTACGAAATGCAAGCAACCCCATATTGGATTTGCCTCCTACCTTTACAGGATTAATGAGGCCAACCTGCTCTCGGCGCGAGAGCGGATTGGCCCCGTAGTCTGAATAGCATGAACACATCAAGCTTGATTATTTGCTATAAAATATCGCGTTCAAATCCTCAGCCAGCTTCTCCGGTGTAATCTGTCCGCCGTAGAATGCCCCCATCTTCGATTCGAATTTGGTACGCTGATCCGGTTTCATCACGGCATTCAGCCATTTGTTCGCAGGCAGCTTGGCTGCCAGCTTCTGCGCATCGAATGCCAATCGGCCAATTTTCACCGGATCAACTTCGACACCCTTCATCGGAATGTTTTGTCCAGCTTTCTCTGCGTATGATTTCCCGGCTTCTCGGGACGTTAATCTGCGTAACAGCTCCTGGATGTAGGGACGCTTATCGGTATCTGCCCACGATTTGGCACTGACATAATACAGATTGGTCAGATCCTTTTCAATGGTTTTTGTTTTTTGGGCTCCATCCGGTATAAGCGGAAAATCGATGGCTACCATTTTCGCCTGAATTTCAGGCTTGATTAACGGGGTTGAGAACGAACCACTCTCAAACAAAGCCGATTTTTCGGTATTGATGTATTTGGAAATGACCGCATCCGTATTCAGCGCTACCGCATCTTCCGGTATGTTGCCGACAACCAGTTCCTTCAGCAGCGTTAATGCTTTAACCACCTCGGGTACGTTCATCGATTCCTGCCCTGAGTGCATCTTCAACGCTCTCTCGTTCGTCAACATCCCATTCATCACATAATTGTACAAACGATTGGCCAGGCTATCAGCCTGTGTATTAATACCCCAAGGCACATAGCCCTTGGCCTTCAGCGCCTTGGTGGCCGCCAACAGCTCCTCAAAGGTTTGTGGAACAGCGATTCCCGCTTTATCCAGTATTTCTTTATTGACGAACATTTGCATGAAATACATGACGATAGGTACACCATACGTTTTTCCTTCGAGTGTGGCTGTTTTCCAGAAATCATCATCAAACAGATCCTTAAAAGCGGGGTCCGACTTGACCCAATCGCTTAAGTCCGCCAGCTGTCCAGCCTTCGCAATACCATCCAATCCAAAAACCGGATCCATCCGCCAGTAGTTGAACACATCAGGAATCCTGTCGCTGACCGCATCCATTTTGATCTTGGTTTGAAGGTCGTTACCTGCCGATTCTTCCATAGCAATCGTCACGTTCGGGAAATCTCTCTTGAATTGATCCAAAATCTGCTGCTGCATGGGTCCCATCGGCTGATTGGCCACATAGTTGGTTGCAAAGCGCAATGTTACTTTGGGACCGTCCTTTTGGGGCTCGGATGCTGCCTGGGTGTTTTTTGTCGGTACGGATGCTTTGGACGGCTCGACTCCCTCGTTACCGGAACAAGCGGCCAAAAGCGCGAATACCATGGTGAGCATAAGTACGACTGATACTATCTTTTTCAAGAAAACCCCTCCTGTATATGGATAATTGCTCATATTTCTTAAGCACATTTATATTGTATAATCAAAGCCAGTCGAACTACATGCAATAATCTTCACTCTACTTGTAGATTTATTAGTGCTTTTTGAGATGGAAGGAGTACCCGTAATGCTAAAGGTTCTAATTGCAGACGACGAATATCTCGTCAGGGAAATGCTTAAAAACGCCATAGACTGGCAGGATCAAGGCTTTGAAATCGTCGGTGAAGCGGACAATGGGAAACAAGTGTTATCCCAGCTTCCACATACGGTACCTGATTTGGTTATTATCGATATCAATATGCCCATTGTGAACGGGATTGAGGTTGCCAAAGAAATTTATACCCATTACCCGCTCATGCACATGATTATAGTATCCGGCTATAGTGACTTCGAATATGCCAGACAGGCGATTACTTATAAAGTAACGGATTATTTACTCAAGCCGATTGACGATCATGCCCTGCTAACTGCTGTGCAGCGTGTGAAGCATGAGCTAGACAGCCGTGCATTAACAATTCAGAAGCTGCAGCATTGGGACGCATCGGAAAGTGCGCTGCAGAGCGTGCGATTTGCCCATTTTATCAAATTATGGGTAGAAAATTCCTTGTCTAACGAGCAGGTCGCCGCCAATCTCCAGGATTTCCAAGTGACGTTGCCATCTGATTATATCCAATGTGCAATAGTGGAGCTAGGACCATCCGTAACCGAGCTTTCTCCACCGGATTCCGGTTACAGCGATGCCGCTGATAATGTTGTCAGCCAGGTGCTCGAATTAGGCACCAGCTGCTTGAGAAATGCGGGCCTTCCCTGGCATGTGTTACATAGAGTGGATTTCAGAACTGTGACTCTGGTCATAGGCTCCACGTATGGGTTCGAGCATTTCCTGCCGGCTGCTCTTGCTGAATGGATGGAAATGATACATGCCAAATACTCCTTATCCTTAACAATAGGAATAAGCGAAACCAACAGTGGATACGATAGTCTGCGACAGCTTTACATGTCCTCCCGACAGCAGCTGGCCCGTAAGTTCTATCTTGGGCATGGCAGCATGATTCGACCCACAAGTATTCGGTCGCAGGAAGCCAGACAATCGTATCTTGCTTTTCCAAGAGAAAAACTATCATTTCTTATCCGCTCAGGCCAAACTGCTAATTTGCGTGCGATCCTGAAGGATTATTATGTGGCATTGGCCAACGAACAAACCTACACCCGGGAAGCCGCATTTTTGTTTTCCAGTGAGCTGCTCAATCTCGAAGCCCATCGATTAGTGCAAAAGCAAGTAACATCCGACGTGATCCATCAAGTGGAAACACTTGCAGAGCTTGCTGAAACCACGATTCGTATTCTTACAGAGCTGTCGGTTTCCTATTACCAGGAACAGCTTACGAAGAAGGATGAGCTTGTACAGCAGTCCAAGTATTTGATTATGGAAGCACTGGATGACCCGGATTTGAGTGTCGAGCTGCTATCACAAAAGCTGTTCGTCTCGGCCTCTTATTTGAGCCACCGCTTCAAGAAGCTTCAAGGTGTTGGACTAAGTGAATATATCAACACACTACGTATGCACAAGGCTGTCGAGCTTCTCAGTGAGCAGGATTACAAGCTCCATGTATTAGCAGAAAAAGTCGGATATCGTGATCCCGTTTATTTCAGTAAATGCTTCAAAAAAATGTTTCAAATCTCTTTCTCCGAGTACAAGAGGGCCAGATGAAGCTTTCCTTGGGTTCAATACGCGCACGTATGAATGCCATACTGGTACTGATTATTTTGCTTTCCTTTGTCACACTTGGCATTGGGATGTATAACAGGGTGTCAGGCCTGCTGCTCAAGGAAACCAAGCAATCCATCAACTATACGACCGAGGTCCTCGACAGAGATATCCACCAAATGCAGGAGGATATCGATCGGCTGGCCAAAGGCATGTACACCAACAATGAGCTGGGTATGCTGGTCCATACCTTTCCCGACTTCTCGCATCCGCAATACGTCAATAATCAAATCAGCAGCTATTTATATATGAAAAACATGCTTTCTACACGTCCCTATGTAGATTCCGTTTATGTATATCGTGGCAACCAAGCCGTGCTTCAGTTCGGTGCTCAAGTGAAAAAGCCGGAGGAGCGGATATCCAGCCTCGCAGCCTACCCGACGATTGATCAGCTTCCTTCGTTAACCCAATACTGGCTGCCGGTGCGTGCACCGGACGACCCTCCGGAGAAACCGCATTTTATATCCGTATTTATGAATTATTATGACAATTCGTCCTTGCTTAAATCGGGTCTGCTGCAAATCAATATGGAGCTGACCCCTGTATTTCGTATCTTGACGAACAATGTAACGGGCGACCGCAAGTTCTATGTCATCACCCGGGATGGCCAATTGTTATTTGGTACCGATTCGAACAACATGGACAGGATTATGGGACAACTCCGGACCGTTCCGAACCATAGTAGGGAAGATCTGGAGATGGAGCTGGACAGTAAGTCTTATCTGGTTACCCAATATCCGTCCCAATATGGAGATTGGGTGATCATCAATGCTGTACCGACAGCGGAAATTAACTACAGCAGCCGCAGTGTGCTGGAGTTTATGGTGATCTTCATGATTATAGCCGGGACGCTCATCCTTTCTTTGTCCATATTTATTTCTTCACGAATGCTAAAGCCGGTAACGACATTGACACGACTCCTGCAATCGATTAATTTTGATAAAAAAATTGAATGGACCTTCCGTAATGATATGACTCCCTTAATGGGAGCTTCACATGAGATCGGACTCTTTAGCCGTACGTTCGGTAAAATGATGGACCGGCTCGAAGCGTATACCGTGGAAATCGAGCAAGCCTCGGCCAGACAGCGCAATCTGGAGCTGGAGCTGCTTCTGTCCCAGATCAAGCCACATTTTTTGTATAATACACTGGAATCATTTTGCGGGCTGGCGAAGCTGAAACGTACGGATGACATTTACAAGCTGGCCAAATCACTGGGACTTTTTTATCGGATTTCATTAAGCAAAGGGGCCGCCATCATCACCGTCCGTGAGGAGTTAGAGCATGTTAACAGCTATTTACTCATTGAAAAAATGAAATATAACGATAGATTCGATTATCATATTGAGATGGAGCCATCGCTCCACTCGGTCCATATGCTCAAGCTGCTGCTGCAGCCCATTGTGGAAAATGCGATCGCCCATGGCATCCGTCACGTGGAGCATAAAGGCTTCATCCTTATTTACGTACACAAAAACGAGGAATTCATGGAATTCCTCGTCAAGGATAACGGATACGGTATTTCTCCAAGCATGATGCAGCAATTAAACAATCAGACTTTCGTCTCTACTGGCAGCGGAGGCTTTGGCATTAGCAATACCAAGGAACGGCTGCAATTATTTTACGGTGACAGCTGCAGTCTACTATACACCTCGCCCGCACAAGGCGGGACAGAGGTTACGCTGCGCATTCCTCTTGTTCGTGAAACCTATTCTTCCTGAAGCTAGCCGAGCAGTCTGTCAAGATCATCAAGCAGCCGCATCGTACGAACTGTATCAGCAAAGTTAGGCTCCGGCTTCTTACCGTTCATGAGGCAGTCGATGAAATACACCATTTGATCCTCATAACCATAATACGAAAACCGCGGATACAGGCCCAGACTGGAATTCCAAACAAGTGCGTCTCCACCGTCCACCAGGTCATAGGGCTTATAATGATCCCGGCGATATCCCTGGGGACGGTTATAAACCAAATTACGAATATTATCCACGACAATATTTTGTTTGTTGCCCAGAAGCTCCAGCCGCTCCATCGGATACATTTCATCGAGAATGGAAGCAGATTGGATCGAACCGATTGCGCCCCCTTCTGTACGGAACGAAATCGTATACCCCACCTGGGTATGCCCAATCGTTTCATCCAAGCTGATTCGTTGCGCATGCGTCAATACAATCTCTCCCAATATAAAACGGGCCAGATCAAAATGATGGATAATGTGACTCAGCTTGAATTCCGCATCGGATTTATAGGGTGATGCATTAAATTGTGACTGGAACATATGAATCCCGCCAAACTCCGGACGGTGAGCAATTTGCTTCGCCATCACATACGAGGAGGTAAATCTGCGGTTGAAGCCTACCATCGTGGTACGTCCCGTCTGCTCCTGTATGTGCAGGAGCTCTTCGGCCTGAGCTGTATTCAGGCAAGGTGTTTTCTCGACCAGTACATCAATGCCCGACAGCATAGCAGCCTTCGCCACCTCATAATGCATCTGTGGATTAATGACGCAAATGATGGCATCCAACGGCTCCTTTTCGAACATTTTACGAAAATCCGTATAGCGCTTGGGGATATTATAATGACCTGTGAACTTGTCCAATCGTCCCTCATCGATGTCACATGCCGCTACAACCGATACCGGCTTTGCCCATCTTAACGTATTGTACATAAATTCGAACATGTGCCGGCCACAGCCGACAATTCCTATTTTGAGCTTAGTATCCATATCTGAATCGACTCCTTTTCCTAATAACAGTGTATAATCAAAAAGGGGTCGAAGCATCAATATAACCTATGGAAAATTCATAAAATCCGCTGTGGCACCTACACTTGACCTGTACTGCCTTGGTGTCATCTTCACAAGCTGCTGGAACGAACGATAAAAAGAAGCGTGATTCGGGAATCCGCTTTGCAGAAATACATCGGTAACCGGAATATCGCTGCCAATCAGCAGCCGCTGTGCTTCCTTCACGCGCATTTTAATTAAATACTCCTTGAAACCGTCTCCAATAATCTCTTTGAATAAATGATAGGTGCGGGACGGGCTTAGCGAAATATGTGCGGCTACATCCTCCAGATGAATCGTTTCGGTATAATGCTCCTTAATAAATTGCAGCGCCGGGAATATCCTGTTAAATGAAGTTAAGGTCACATTCCATTCCTGCTCGCTCAGCAGTGACCGATAATAGCGGGCAAGCAGAGCACATGTCTGCTGCAGCGCCCCAACCACATAGCTTTTATAGCCGATTTGCTTCTGCTCCAATTCCTCCCCCATACCCAGCATCAACCGACCGATCTCCTGCGCTATCGGCAGATGGCCTATAATCTGGTTGCGAATGACAAAAGACTTGGAGTTAAAGGGCAGCAGCAGCTCAGGTTCACTTGTTTCCAATATGGAGGGTCGGAAATATATAAAAAGAAACCGGCACATTTTGTCCGGATCGCAGTTGGCGATATGAGGCTGCGTCTGATTTACTACAAATACATCACCAGGACGCACGGGGTAAGTTTCATCGTTAATATGGAACCAGCCTTCCCCCTCGATGCAATATCCAAGCTCCACAAACGGATGCCAGTGCTTGGTGACCGTGTTGGCTCGGATCGTTCTTCTGGCCATATCGATGGGAAACGCGTGGTCCAAATCCATTTTTTCCTTACGCATGCGGGTCCTCCTGTAAGCCTATAAAGGTTCAAAGCGTTATTGATTCCATCATAGTTGGGGAGGACCTTATTATCAAGTTTTTTCTAAATTATACTCTCGCCTTCTCTTCCCGCTCATATAAATCCGGCCTGCGGTCATAGAAGGGAGCGACGACGCCATGCTTGCGGTTTTTGTGGAGCTCGGAGAAATCGACTGTCGTATATACGGCCATATTTTCGTTCAACCGCCCAGACATCAAGATTCCATCATTGGGAAAAGGAACATCGCATGGTGCAAATACTCCCGCCTGACAATGGCCCTCATCGATTTGGGGACGACCCACGGGCAAGGAGCCGACGATCCCGCTTAATGCCACGAACAATTGATTTTCAACGGCACGTGCCTGGCAGCAATGCCGGACGCGATGATATCCCGCCGCAGAATCCGTATAAGAGGGACACAAGATCAGCTCTACGCCTCTGGCTGCAGCAATTCGTGCAATCTCGGGAAATTCGATATCGTAACAGGTTAAGATGGCTGCTTTGCCCCAACGGGTATGAATGATATTAAGTGAATCGCCGCCTTTCAGCAGCCAGCGGTGCTTTTCCTCAGGGGTAAGATGGAATTTATTTTGCGTCTCCATCCGGCCATCAGGAAAGAACATAAATGCCGTGTTCACGTACCCGTCTGCTTCCTGACAAATATGGCTGCCAGCCGCAATCACCATACCGGTTTCTTTACTATGATGCTGAAAGAAATCCCGGTAAACGGTCGTAAAGCTGTCCAAATACCGGCACGCTTCCTCATTATCCATAGCTGGAACGAGCGACAGCAAGTGCGCTGTTACATATTCTGGAAAAACAACCAACTCCGCCTCCTGCATGGCTGCCTCCTGCAGCTTCTCGGCCAACAGCTCCCAGTAATGCTCGGCAGAATGAATGTCGGTCAATCCGTATTGAATCGTAGCAATCTTCAGTGTTGTCATAATGGCGTGACTCCTTCACAATAGAAAAACGAATTAGGAACGAATTTGCAGCGAATAAATATCGGTTCGTCGATCCCCTATCGTCAAAACTTCCTTCGTTTTTCTGTAACGCTGCAGTACCTCCAGATCGATCTCGGCCATAATAACCGTTTCTGTATTTTCACTGCATTCTGCGGCCACACCGTCACGGGGGAATGAGAAGTCGGATGGTGTATAAATACCGGATTGGGCGTATTGGATATCGATATTTTCAACATGCGTCAGATTGCCTACTGTGCCTGCGGTCACGACGAACATTTGATTTTCAATCGCTCTCGCCTGGGCACAATATTTGACACGTAAAAAGGTTTGGCGGTCCTCCGTACAATACGGTACAAAAATAATTTGCGCCCCTTCTTCAGCAACAATGCGTGAAATCTCAGGGTACTCAATATCACTGCTGAGCTGGATCGAAATTTTACCGCAATCCGTATCGAATACTTCCAACCGATTGCCACCGTTGATTCCCCACCACTTGCGTTCGTTAGGGGAAATATGCAGCTTATACTGCTGGGCTATCGTCCCGTCGCGGCGAAATAAATGAGCTACATTATAAATACGATTATTTTTCTCTAAAAAATGTGAGCCCCCGATGACATTGACGTTATATTTCACAGCCAGATCGGAAAAGAGCTCCACATAATTCGGTGTGAATTCGGTCAATTTGCGGACAGCCAAGCTGGGCGAGCGCTCCTCCAGGAAGGATAATAGCTGCATGGTCACATTTTCCGGAAATACGGCAAAGTCCGATTTATAATCTGAGGCCACATCCACATAATGCTCGCATTGGGTAGCAAACTCCTCAAACGATTCAATTTTCTTCATCATATATTGAACGACACATACCCGCACGGGAAATGACATTTTGTAATGGATCTTGGAGATTTTCGGTTTATACTCAATGTTGTTCCATTCCAGCAGCGTCGCATAGGTCATCGATTCCTGATCATCGGGTAGATAGTTCGTTATGATCCGTTTCAGCGTGAAGCCGTTCATCATCTGGAAGGTCAGCACGGGATCATAAATGTTTTGCTGTAATACCTCTTCGGCATATGCTCTCGGCGACATTTTATCGCTATATTTATGATAGAGCGGAATACGTCCACCTACAATAATGCTTTTCAGATTCAGCTCCTCGGCCAACCGCTTCCGCGCTTCATACAAACGTCTGCCAATCTTCATACGGCGGTAATCCGGATGGACCATAACCTCCATGCCGTACAAATTTCCGCCCAATGGATTGTGCGTACGTATGTATCCTTTATCCGTAATTTCCGCATAGGTATGCTGCTCCAAGTATTCATCGAAGTTGACGATCAGACTGGAGCACGAACCGATAATAATCCCATCATATTCGACACAGATTTGCCCCTCCGGGAATATACGGATATGGCTTTCCAACTGCTCGATTTTCCAAGGGAGCATATTCGGAAAACAGACATTTTGCAGCTCGATAATATTTTCAAAGTCGGCACGCACAATATTACGGATAATGATCTTTTTTTCAAATTGCGAAATATCACCTTTGGTCATATAGACTCTCCACTCTTTCAATATGGTCTTTATTCATTATATATAGGAAGTACTATCTGAATATTTAGTGTGTGTAAACGTAATGTAAACAATCAGCTTTTTAGAACAGAGATGTCCTTTTTTACAATTTATTTATATTTTCATAACGTTCTCTTTACAATGGCCTCTTATACTATGCATATTGTCATTATTCCAATGAAGAGGTGTATCCATGAAACGCAGCAGTAAACTATTGACCAGCATGACCGCAGGCGCCTTATTGATTACGAGCCTGACTGCCGCTACAGCTTATGGCGCGGAAACAAAGGATGT
Source organism: Paenibacillus sp. FSL H7-0331 (assembly GCF_001956045.1). Next base: position 513,734 of record NZ_MRTH01000001.1, read on the forward strand.
ACCTGTAAGAAAAACGTTTGAAAATATGCAAGGCAAGCTGACCTGGAACGAAAAGGATCGCAGTGTGCAAATCGTGGTCGGCAGCGTACAAGCTGTGCTCAAGCTCGATTCCGATGAAGCAACACTCCAGGGCAAGCTGTTCAAATTAAATAAAAAGCCTTATCTGGCGGATTCCTTGATGCAAATCTCACCTGAAACCTTCCAGTCTATTCAACAGGTTGCAATTGCAGAACAAAACAAAACCGGCTACGAGGTGGCTAGCACCTTCAAAATGCCGGGTGGCAAAGCCGAGATCGCGTCATCCACACCGGATGGTAAACGTTTGGTCGTTACCGAGGATGATCTGGGCAGTATCAGCATTTTGAATATTGAAGATGTGACTAAGGTTAGTATCTTGAAGCAAGTCAGCTTCAAAAGCCTTTCTGATAAAGCGACCGTTACAAGTGTGGCCGTAACTCCTGATGGCAAATATGCATTGGCTGCTATCCGCACAGGTGATGATGTAACGAATGCCAACAAAGGTATAGTTGCCGCAGTCGATTTAAATACGTATAGTATCGTCAAGTCCTATGAGGTTGGTATCGGACCTGACAGTATAGTAATATCCAAAGACGGCAAATATGCGGTCATTGCGATTGAAGATGAAGAAATTGATGTAGCGAAGGACGAAATCGATTATAAAAATGCCAAACGTCCAGGCTCGATCGCAATCATCAGCTTTGCAGGTGGAGACGTTGCAAAAGGCGAGCTTACCGATCTTAAAATAGATTTATCCAATGTTAAGGGAGCTATCTACCCTCACGATCCTCAGCCTGAATATGTAGCAATCAGTCCTGACAGCTCTACAGCCGCAATCACTTTGCAGGAAAACAATGCAATTGCCATCGTGGATCTGAACAAAAAAGCGATTACCAAAATTTTCTCACTTAGTGTTACCAAGCATAAGGCCGATTTAAAAACAGATGACAAAGTGTCGATCACTGAAGAGCTGACCGCTCGTCCTGAGCCGGATGGTATCGCCTTTACAGCTGACGGCAAATACCTGTTTACCGCCAATGAAGGCGATCTGGGCAAAGACGAATTCAAGGATGGTGTTCGTTCGGGCGGACGCAATGTGATGGGCTGGGATTTAGATGGAAATGTGATCTATGACAGCATGGAACTCATCGATCAATCTGCCGCTCTAGTAGATCTTTACCCAGAAAGCCGCAGCGGTAATCGTGGCAGCGAGGTTGAGAACCTGACAATCGCCGAAGTGAACGGTAAGCAAATCATGGCGGTAGCTGCTGAACGTGCAAGCGTGATTCTGTTCTTCGAGGTAACCGACCCCAAGAAACCAAATTACCTGGGCTTGCTTCCTTCAGGCACTTCACCCGAGGGTATTCACAAGGTTGGCGGACGCAACCTGTTCGTCAGCGCTGATGAAGTAGCTGGAACGATTACTTTCTACCAAGGTAAATAATTTCGTAAGGATATTTGACCGCGCAGCGAGACTTATTCATCGCACTTCCCAATAACAACGAATACACCTCCAAACCACAATTCAAGTGGGATTTGAGAGGTGTATTTATTTATTCCACGCTACTCAATCACGAGCCAGCTTTACAACAGTTTGGTCGTTTCGTTCTTGATGGAAGCTTTGTCAGCAGGCTCCTCATCCTCTACGATGCTGCGCGTAGAATTCCTGAATTCGCGGAGTGTGTCCCCGAAGGCTCTGCCGAGCTGCGGCAGCTTGGAGGGTCCAAACACGATCAGAGCGATAGCCAGAATTAACACTAAACCTGAAACACCAATATTGTTGAACATATGGATTCTCCTTTCTTACCTTGATGATCAGGAGCCAGTCAAATCAAATGAAGACGGCTCCTATGTATGCCTGTGGTACAGACTTCATTAGCTGTTCGTCGGGGTATGCTGCATGGCCCGCCACTGCCTGCCTGAAACGAATACACTGATTTCAAACAGCAGGAACAAAGGAACGGTTACCGATAGATGAGAAATCATATCCGGTGGCGAAATGCACGAGCCTACAATGGCCAGGATGATATAGGCATACTTTCGTGTCATTTTTAACCGCTCTGGTGTCAGCAGCCCCAATTTGGTTAGAAACATCAGAACCACTGGCATTTCAAAGGCTACCGCCATCGGAAACACAATTTCGTATAAAAACGAAAAGTAGCGGTCGATTCCATACGTTTCCACAGCGCCAATCGTCAGGTTCATGGTCTTCATGAAATGCAGCATCATCGGGAACACAACCATGTAACCAAAGGCAGCCCCAGCTAAAAACAGCACAAACGCCGCAGGAATGTAGGGTAAGGTGCTTCTGGCCTCAGCCTCTGTAAGCCCTGGTCTCACGAACCCCCACAACTGATGGAGAATGACAGGCACCGCGAACAGCAGAGCAAACAGCAAAGCACACTTCATATAGATGAGCAGCCCATCCGTAAATGAAAATACGTTCCATTCAATCCCGCTCGCTGTTGGCTGCGATTTGATGTAACGTAAAATACTCGGTGACAAGTATAGTCCTACACAGAGTGCGGCAATAAACCATGAACCCACGATAATTAACCGCTTCCTGATCTCCGCCAAATGCAGTACCCAGTCCTCCAGTTCCATCCGATCCCCACCCCATTAGAAGCTAGATTGCAGAATCCGTGTATTCACACCAGAGATCCGCCTTTTTTTATATACTGAGAGACCCCTTCTGCCGCCCGATATGCGAGTGCGCCAACGGTTCCTGTAGGATTATAGCCGCTGTTATGCGGAAATGCGCATGCCCCGACAACAAATATATTTTCGTGATCCCACATTTGCAAGTAAGAGTTAACAGCAGAAGTGGATGGGTCAGCTCCCATAATCGCTCCTCCAGTATTGTGAGTCGATTGATAAGGAACAATGTTGTAAGGCCCCAGCTGATCGGCCGATCCCATCGTCGTCGGTTTCATTTCTTTCATAATTTCGGCCGCTTTACCTGCGACGAATTTGATCATTTCACGATCCTGATCCTCAAAGTCAAAGGTAACTCGAATCAAGGGCAGTCCGTACGCATCTTTATACGTAGGGTCCAGATCGAGATAATGATGCTTCCAAGGCATGCTGCTGCCCTGCGGAGATACCGCCAGCACACTATTGGCATATTTGATCGATTGTTTCTTGAATTCTTTTCCCCACGATGGAGTTCCCTTGGGCACGGAATTGGTTGCTATCGGTCGAAGCCCTGTCTGGGAAATCCGGATTCCTGCTCCATGAATAAAATTGAGATTCGTATGATCAAAGTTGTCTCCATTGAAATCAGGAACTTCGATTCCGAGTGATCCGGCCCCTGCATACAAATTGAATTCTCGATCATCAAAGAATCCCGTAGCTGCTCCCCCGTTTGTTTGATAAGCGTAGTTCTTGCCGATCACCCCTGTACCCGAGACAGGATCATAAGGCTTGCCCAGTTTGGAAGTCAGCAGCAGACGAACATTGTTAAACACGTAGCTTGCCATGATCACCACGTCTGCCGGCTGTTCAAATTGCTCCCCGGTAACAGTATTCACATAGACAACTCCAGTTGCCTTCTTGCCGTCATTCAAAATTTGAATTACATTCGAGTAGGAACGAAGATCCAGATTGCCCGTTTTCTGAGCAACAGGTAGGACTGTCACCACCGGATCCGCTTTGGCTCCATATTCACAGCCGTATCGTTCACAGTAGCCGCAGTATTGACAGGCAGCCCGAGTGATACCGTCAGGATTCGTGTACTGCTCGGAAAGATTCGCGGATGGCATCATGTACGGGTGGTAACCGAGCTTCTTTGATGCCTCTTCGAATAATTTGAGCACTGGAGTCCGAATCATCGGCTTGGTTGGAAAAGGATTGGTTCTTTTCCCTACAAGCGGATTTTGTTCGGGGTCACCGGATATGCCCGCCATCTTCTCAAATTTATCAAAGTATGGTTCCATTTGATCATAGGTAACACCCCAATCCTGGATCGTCATCCCTGCTGGAATTTTGTTTTTTCCATATTTTTCGACGGTTTTACTGTAGATTTCAAAATCATAGGGTAGGAACCGATACGTTTGTCCATTCCAGTGAACCCCTGCGCCGCCAAGCCCTTCACTGAGCAGGAAGGAGCCATATTCCCTCATCGGTACGGCTGCAATCTTTTCGGTGTTGCGAAACGTAATCGTTTCCTTGGATAAATCCTGCATCAGCTCATACCGCTGTGAATAACGCAGCTCATCATGCACCATATAATAATCTTTGGTGCTCCGAGGCTTCCCGCGCTCCAATCCGACAACCTTTATGCCCTCCTTGGTCAACTCGGCAGCAATGATTCCGCCCAGAAATCCCATGCCCACGATCACTACCGGAACCTTTGGCAATACTGTAGCCATTTATTTTCCTCGCTTTCTTGTATGGTTGTCTGCTCTGCTATTGATTTAATGGGTAACAAAATGATTACGTAGACTTCTCGGCTCCATCAAGACAAATTGTTCCTTGTCCATAATTTGGGTGTAGCTCATTTGATTGCCTGGATATTTGCGCATTTTCCAACCAAGCATATTTTTGTTGCCGCCGTATAGCGGATCCGAATAAGCTCCTTCTATCGTTAAAGTGCGCAGCATGTTGAAAAAGGTTTTGCCCGTGACCCCATTTACAACCATGATTTCGCCCTTTTCCATCATCGTGAGAATGGCGATCTTCTCCTCCTCGGCCAGATCAACAAAACCTTTTGAATATTTTTTCTGGCTGGCATCCTCCAAGGATTGCAGCCCCATCGTAAACAGCTCATTACGTCGAATGCTTTGATAATCGCCCTGAGTCACTTCCCCCTTAACAAAAGGGCCCGTCCGATATTCGCGGGCGTTCACGCCCCAGCGGCTGGACATCTGATGATCTATGTAGAAGGCAACACCCAGTTCTGTAGCTCCCGGACCTAGCTCATCCTTTGGAAAAATACATTCTGCTGCTGCTTCCGTCAGCTGAAGCTGAGTCTGATCAAAAAACATCGGAGCCTGATTGTAATCAATCGTTGAGGCTTCAGTGCCAGGTGCGGGTGCTGGGGCAGGAGTCTCTGAAGGTTTGGTAAATCCGCCGGTGAGCGCTTTGGTAAGCACTCCACCCACAACCACCCCACCGATAGCGGCACCGGAATATTTCAAAAAACGACGTCGTGAATCGTTTGATGGACGTTCTATATCCTTTTCTTCCATGATACCAATCTCCTTTTGATTTGGATTATTGAGCTTCATTTTGTAATAAATGGACGTTGCGTATATTTTGATCTCCGGACGGACATTTTATGCAAACAAACTGTTTTTCACAAAATAGCTGAAGTAAGAACCAACAATAAGGAGGAATACCCATGAACAAATCACTTGTCTGTGTTACCCTGCTGCTTTCCATTTCGCTATCTGCCTGTGGATCCAAGAGCTCTGCACCACCAAGTACTCCAACTCCACCAGCAGCCAATCAGGGAGCTGGATCAACTACTGGCGGCGGCACCTCCACCACGGTTGATGCTAGTGCCATTTATAAGCAAAACTGTGTAAGCTGTCACGGTAATGCTCTGGAGGGGGCCGTTGGACCCAGCTTGCAAAAGGTCGGCGCCAAATACTCCAAGGACCAGCTTGCCACGATATTGAATAACGGAAAAGGGGCTATGCCCAGCTTTAAAGGCAAGCTTACGGATACTGAAATCGGTGCGATTGCGACCTGGCTGGCCGATAAAAAATAGGCATTCATTTGAATAACGCACACAAAAAGCCGTTCCCTGTTCTTTCCAGGAAACGGCTCTTGCTTTTGGACTACTTATGCTACTGTTGAGCAAATTTATACAGCCTGCTGTTTCAAGGCAACCTGTACCCGCTCGCCTACCTCGAAGGGCTCTGTAAATCCTGTGTGCACATCCCAGGTATGCCCGTTCACGTTAACCGCATAATGAATTTCTTTGCCTTGATATTGCACATTGACGATTTGTCCGGGCAATCCATGTCGATCTGATCGCTCCCTGCCATCTCTATGCATCAAAAACTGATCAGGTCTGACCGGATACAAGCCGCTGGCTTTGATCTCACCTGAAACTTCATTTCCTACCCATGCTGGTGCAGCCAGATTCTCGCTTCTCGGATGAAAAACGGCCCCGTCCCAGCTGCCTTCAACCAGATTGGCTTTGCTTACGAACCGGGCCACAAAGCTGCTTTGCGGCCGCAGGTATACGTCCTGAGGAGTTCCGATCTGCTCAATCCGCCCCTCATTCATGACTACAATCCGATCTGCCATCGCCAAGGCTTCCCCCTGATCATGCGTCACATAAACAATCGAGGCTTGACTCCGGCGATGAAGGCTTTGAATTTCCCGGCGCATCTCCAGACGCAGCATAGCGTCCAGGCTCGATAACGGCTCATCCATCAGCAGCAAGCTCGGTTTGGCTGCAACAGCGCGGGCAAAGGCAACCCGCTGCTTTTGTCCGCCGGACAGCTCATGCGGCATCCGATCTGCCAGCTGTGTCAGACCGACCATTTCCAATACCTCGGATATGCGTGATAGCTCATTCGCACGTGGTAAAGCAGCTTTGTTACTTTGATGACGCAATGGAAAACGGACATGCTCCTTGACACTCAGGTGCGGCCACAGCGCAAAGGATTGAAAAACCATGCCGATATTCCGATGCTCAGGCGGAACATTATGCCCGTTGCCATCCACTGTTCTCCCTGCAATCCGTATCTCCCCGGCGGTTGTATGATCGAAGCCTGCCATAAGCCGCAGCAATGTCGTTTTGCCACAGCCTGACGGCCCCAGAATAGCGACAAATTCTCCCGATTGAATCTGCAGATCAATCCCCTTTAATACCTCCTGCGATCCGAAATGCTTCGTTACACGAATGATTTCCGTATTCACAATGCGCCTCCCTTTCTTTGGGCTGTCCACTTTACAGCCTGCAGCAGAATCAACAATATCATAATCAGGGCCACAATGACGCACGACAATGCGGTGGAATAATTCGTGCTGCCTGCCTGTTCAAAATTAAAAATAACGACACCAATCGTTTCCGATCCTGACGACCATAGCAAAGAGGATACCGTCAGCTCCGTCAAAGCGGACAAGAACACCAGCATTGACCCGGCTAATATCCCCGGAAGCGTCAGAGGAATTAGAATTTTACGCCAAACGCTGCTCCACCCTGCTCCTGATATCCGGGCAGCTTCCTCCGCTGAAGCATCGATCTGTTGAAATGCCGTCATACTGCTGCGCACCTGCAGCGTCATGAAACGGATCATATAAGCTATGAACAGAATTGCCATACTGCCGTAGATTCCTGGATTCCAGCCTGGGATAGGCTCCATCCAGGTAAGGATCATCGCTAAACCGAACACAATGCCCGGAAGCGCATATGGCAGACTGATCACCAGGTCCATACCTTTCACCAGCAGTGTAGGACGTTTTAACCGATAGTAAGCAAAGGCTGTTCCCAATATCATACACACGATTAAGGTGACCAACGATAATGTAAAGCTGTTGCCTATCGCATGGTGCGCCTTGGAGTTCTCCCACAAGACGAAGCGGTAATGATCCATTGTCGTATTATCCCAGCCAAACGGAAGTCCATAAGCTTTCTTTAAGGAATACATCAGCATCGAGACCAACGGCAAAAAGGTAATCACAGCCAGAAACAACCATACGAGCCCCGTCCACATCCATTTCCTTTTGCCTAATTGAAACCGCGGCAGCATGTCCTCATATGCTGTTTCCGATGTCTTGTAGGAGCGCTGAACAAGCCATTGTATCGAAGTCCCGACTAAGGCGACGACTCCCAAAAGGACAGCTAATGCAGAGCTTCTTGCAAACGCACTGGGACCAAATCCGACTACCTGCTCATAAATCAACGTACTTAATACCGTAATATTAGCCGGAATTCCCAAGAAAGCAGGAATACCAAAGTTGTCAAGGCTGGCCAGAAAAGCGAGCAAACCGCCGCTTGCAATACCCGGAATCGCCAGCGGCAGCGTGATGGTGCGAAATGTCGTCCATCTGCCCGCTCCACCTGAGCGACTTGCCCATTCCAGCTCTCGCGGAATTCGCCTGAGCACACCAACCGTTAGCAAATACACAAGCGGATAATGATGAATACCCATGACGAATATAATCCCCCCGTAGCTGTACATGCTCCACGGCTTCATATCCTCGGAAAACAGATGCAGAAATTCAGCTATTGGCCCCTGTACACCTGTGAAAGAAGTCCAGGCCAATGTGACAACGTAAGAAGGAATGATAAATGAAAGCATGACAATCATATGAAGCCATGCCTTATGTGACAAGTTACTATAGGCTATTAACCATGCCATGCCTACTCCTAAAATTAAAGCAACCAGGGTCGAACCGCTAATGATGATCAAGGTTGATTCCATCGTTTTCCATGTTCTTGCTTCACTCAACAGATCGATATAAACGCCTAGCCCCGTCCCTGTTTTGTGTACAAAGCTCAGCGCCATCAGCTTCATGATAGGGAAAACAAACATCAGAATGACAGAAACGAAACCTAATCCAAGAGCGATCCGTTGCAGCCAGACACGGGAAGCCAATCGGTTCGGAGCCTTATCGGCTCCTGACCCGTTCTTACGAAGCCCTGTCTGCTCAAGATTCGTATTCATATTTGTGTACTCGCGTCCTTCGTTAGCTTTATTGTCCGAATATGTCCGTGAATGCTTTTTTATCCTGATCGCGCGCTTCTACCAATTTAGCCAGATCACCGGATAATACCTTCATCTCGGAGAACGACTTTAAGCCGTCCGGCGCTTTGATACCTTCACGCAGCGGTGTGTACCCGATTTCTGCGGATATCTTCTGACCTTCTTCAGACAGTACAAAATCAACCAGTGCCTGTGCTGCTTTTTCATTAGCCGTGTTGTTCAGAATACCAATCGGTTCCGTAATAACCGGCACTCCCTCCGTTGGATAAATAAGCTCAACAGGGGAGCCCTTCTTTTTCTCACGCGGCACTAAATAATCAACCACCATAGCATAGGACTTGGCGCCTGTCGCTACTTCCTTGAGAACAGCACCATTCCCCTTGACTACAGAGATTTCGCTTGCTTTAAGCTGCTTGAAAAAGTCCCAGCCAAATTCATTCGTCCTTGTCATCACGCCTACATTGTAAGCAGCCGCTCCCGAATACAAGGGACTTGGCATAATAGCTGCACCTTTGTTTGCCGCTTCCGTCAACGTTTTCCATGAAGTAGGTAATGTTTTTACTTTTTGTGTATTAACAGCAAGTACCGTCGCTAAAATTTTCGTACCTTGATACATCCCATCCGGATCGGCAAATCCTTTTGGGATTTTGGCCAGCTCAGGCGATTTATACGATTTTAACAGCTTCTGCTGTTTAAGTGCCTCGAAGGTTACGGAATCTGCAACCAGTAACACATCCGCCTGGACTTTACCTGCCTGATTCTCAGCCTGCAGCTTGGCGATAACCTCTTCCGTCCCGGAACGGTACGTTTCCACCTTCACCTCAGGAAATTTCTTATTGAAAGCAGTGACCAGCTTCGTCACATCTTCTTCTGGCTGGGAGGTGTAAAAATTCAGCTTGCCGGCTACAGCCGCTTTCGTCTCCGCTACTCCGGAAGACGCTGCCTGAGAGGCGGACTTGTCTATATTGGTGGGCGATGTGCCGCAGCCACTGATGGTCCAAACCATGATGCAGGCGAGACTCATTGTGATCCATTTACTTTTATGCATTATCGGTATCTCTCCTCTTTTGTGCTATATTTCACCTTATTGTACAGCTCCACTATTAACGCAAGATCATACAAGCTTGATAGTTTTGTAAATTCTTAAGAAAATCTTCAGAATTCCCCCTACTTTATCTGAAGAACTTTTAGTTATGCTATAAGTAGTTCTTTTACAGGAGGGAATTCGTATGTTAGTAGAAACCAAGTCACAGGTACATGAAAAGCTATTGTTCTTATATAAATTTGTATGCTCACCCGGACAAATCGGAAGTGTAACGCCAAGCTCCCGTTATTTGGCCAATAAAATGGTCTGCTCCGTTCCGTGGGATCAGATAAGCAGCATCGCTGAGCTTGGTGCGGGTACAGGGGCCATTACGAAGCACATTCAGGCTGTCAGACAAGCAAATACAAAGGTACTGCTATTCGAAAAAGATCCGTATCTGCAGCAAGCACTGGAACGCCATTATCCGCAATTTGCTTGTTATTCCGATGGCCGTGACTTGTCGTTTGCGATGCGTCAGGAGTCCATCGAGCAGCTGGATGCAATCATATCCGGCCTGCCTTTTTTCAACTTTCCTCAAGCTATCAGGGATCAGCTGATGAACCAGATTGTCGCGTCACTGAAGACAGGGGGACTGTTTATCGCTTTTCAATACTCCTTGCAGATGAAATCACAGCTAAGTGAGTATTTTGATATCGAAGCTGTCCATTGGGTTCCCTTGAACCTGCCTCCGGCCTTCGTTTATGTGTGCCGCAAAAAAGGAGCTCGACAGTCATGAACTATGACACACTCGTATCCATGATTGAACATTATGGTTATGCAGCCTTGTTTTTTTCTTTATGGCTCGGGATTGTCGGTATGCCGATTCCTGACGAGGTGGTTGTGATGACTGGCGGGGCGGTTACGGGAAGTGGAATTCTGCAAGTGATTCCCGCTTTTGTGCTTACGTATTTAGGCGTCATATCCGGGTTATCCTTAGGTTATATACTGGGTCGATATGTGGGCACACCGGTTCTGGATAAACTGCGGCGCAAACCAAGGATGAATAAATGGATCGGCTTTTCGGAGCGATTAATCGTCAAGTATGGAAACTTCGCACTATGTATCAGCTATTTGCTTCCCGTAGTCCGGCACATCATGCCGTATCTGGTCGGGATCAATAAAATGAGTTTTAGACGTTATGCGCTGCTGTCCTATTCGTCCGGTCTTGTATGGACATTGATTTTTTTTACCGTGGGGCGCTTTGTTGGAAATCATGTGCAGGATGTCGGGGTTCTGGTTTATAATTACGGTATCCGGCTGTTAGGACTGCTGGGGTTGTGTATCGTTATTATCATTATCATACGGTTAGTTCGAAGGAGAGATCCGGCTCGATGAGTGTCACTATATTAGTTGCTGATGATGATCGGGATATTCGCGATGTCATCCACATTTATCTGCGCAATGAGGGGTACCAGGTTCTGGAAGCGGAGAATGGGAGTCAAGCTTTGACGATGGTTCAGCAGCATAAGATCGATTTGATCATATTGGATGTCATGATGCCGCTTCTCGATGGAATTACAGCTTGTCTCAAAATCCGTGAGGTATCCCATGTTCCCATTATTATGCTTTCCGCCAAGGAGGAGTATCTGGATAAAATCACCGGTCTCTCTACCGGGGCCGATGATTATGTGACCAAACCGTTCAACTCTCTGGAATTAATCGCAAGGGTGAAAGCCCAGCTGAGAAGACAGAACTTCACCGTTCATCCACAAGCCCAGAGCAGCTCCGAAATTGTTATTGATGAATTGGTTATAAGCAAAGATCATCACAGGACAACCGTACGCGGTCAAGTGATCTCATTAACACCCATTGAATTTTCCATCCTTGAGCTGCTTGCCACTCACCAAGGCCAAGTGTTCAGTATCGATAAAATTTATCAGAGCGTGTGGAAGGAACAAAATGAATTTTATTCCGAAAATACAGTTATGGTCCATATCCGAAATATTCGCGAGAAAATAGAAATCAATGCAAGAGAGCCGCAATATATTAAAACCGTTTGGGGAGTGGGATATAAAATTGACAAATAAGCTATGGTCTCTCTTAAGCGGTAAAAAAAACATTCGAGGCCATATCCTTTGGGTGGTCATCCTGAGCTGGATTCTCGCAATGTTCATGACGATAGTATCTGATAATTTAGCCCTCCTCCTGCCTCCCTGGGCTGAATCCCTATCAAAACTTTTTAACTTGATCATGCTGATAGCCTGCTTTATTGTGTTCTTTTTTGTATTTACCCACCCTATCGTGCGTTACTTCAAAGCATTGACCGATGGATTACAATCGATCGCAAGCGGAGACTTAAGTTATCGGCTCCCCTTGTCCCGGCATGATGAGCTGGGGATTGTGGCTCACAATATTAATCAGATGGCAGAACGCTTGCAGATCCAGCAGGAACGGGAACGACAGCTGGAGAAGTCGAAAATGGAGCTGATTACGTATGTATCCCACGATTTACGCACTCCGCTCACCAGTATCATTGGCTATCTCGATTTGCTTAAATCGCATACCTATCAGGATGTGACTGAACAGGAGCGTTATATTGACAACGCATTTAATAAAACCCAGCAGCTCAAAAAACTGATTGATGATCTGTTTGAGTATACGAGACTTACCGACGGTCATATTCAATTAGCGGTTCAGCAGGTTGATATGAACAGTTTACTGGAGCAAATGATCACTGAATTTGAGCCCGTTGCCAAGGAGCAGGGAATCACCATACATACAGATTTATTGCCCGCACCCGTGATGATGGATCTGGATATCGAAAAGATCGTCAGAGCTATTGATAATTTACTCATGAATGCCATGAAATTTTCGGACAGACCCGGAACCATACAGGTTTCACTTGACGTGGGCTTAGCCTTTGTTACCCTAAGCATTGAGAACAACGGGATCCCCATCACTCCTGAACAGGAAGAACAGCTATTTGAACGATTTTACAAAATTGAGCCGTCCCGTTATGATAACCAAATGCCTTCCGGGTCCGGCCTCGGATTGTCCATTGCGAAGCATATTGTTGAGCTGCATGGGGGACGTATCGGGCTTGAACACAGGAACGGTCACTACCGTTTTTTTATGGACCTGATGATTTCTGCTGCGGATCGGATTCCTTCGCAGTCCGACAGAAGCGATCTGCAATAGCAAGGAAAATGAGCACAGGAGCTATCAGTAAGATATCCACAACCACGAAGCTCCAGTTCTTGCTTGCGATCATTTCATAGCCTTTACTGTGAGGCAAGTATAGGATCACAAGCAGAAACCAAATAGCTGACAGGATGTACGCGTAAATATAAGGTTTCATCAGTCAGATGTTGTAGTATCTGCAACCTCGTTCTCATTGACGAGATGAGCCGGAATCGGAATCATATCCAGTCCATAGGCCGTATTGAACAGCTGTCCGCCGGCTGCATCGGTTAAATCACCGCCAGTGAATACGCCACTGTCATCGTCTTCATCCCCTGTAGTTCCTTCGTCCGATAACAGCAATTCCCCACCATGAGCTTGCGCAATTTCCAAAGCAGAAGTCAGCTCACTGTGATCCACAAACACTTGAACGATCCATTGACCTTCTTGTTCATCCTGATGAGCATGATAGCCGATTTCCAATAACGTATCATAAGCCAAGGCAGCCGCCTCGTTGTCTTGGAATCGAAACACAATAGGTACAGAACTCATAGACAAGCCTCCCTCTTTCTTCTCAGAATCCATATATATCAAAGTTAGCTTTTCCCAAAATCAGCCTGTTATTCGGGTCTGCCATCGTCATTGGGTTTGGCAGCTGGGCAGTAAGTCGTCACAATCTGGATCGAGTCCTGGAGCTGGATGATTTCATTGATGAGTGAGCATACTTATAATCAATGGAAAGGAAGGTCCGATATGGAACGCCGAGTTATGATTACCAATCATCAGATGCTAGCATTAGTTGTGATCTCGACCATTGGAGCCTCAAGCTTATACGCTCCAGCGGCACTTGCCCATTATGCGGAACGCAACGCCTGGTATTTATTATTGGTGGGTGGCGCCATTGGATTGTTCAACATGTTTGTATTTGTATGGCTGGACCGTTTATTTCCCGGTAAAAATATGATAACAATCAGTGTTTCCCTGTTAGGACGTTGGATCGGCAGTTTGGTCGCTGCTCTTATCATTTTTTATTTTATTGACGTATCGACATGGACACTTCGTGAGTTTTCTCAATTTTTTATTATTGCCCTTGATCCTACAACCCCACAAGTATGGTACATGATCGCCTGTGCAATTATGTGCTCTTATGCGGTTTATCATGGCCTTGAGGTGTTTGCCCGTGTATCTGAAATTATTTTCATTGTGATTCTTTTCACATTTCTAGGCATTTACCTGTTATTGGTTAATCAGTATCATCCCGAATACTTGCTTCCCATCTTGGAGAACGGATTCATTCAGCCTTTGAAGGGTCTGATGGTTGCTGTTTCCTGGTATGGTGATTTGATGTTTATTTCCATGATTCTCAAACATGTTCGCAAGACCGAACAAACCTCTTATTACGCAGTAGGTGCGGTTGGACTCATTGCCTGTATACTACTGTTCTCGGTCTTGGCCTGCACGTTGATATTTGGTTGGAGAACGACATCAACTTTTACATACCCCAGCATCAGCCTCATACAAAACATACGAATCTTTACCAATATTGAACGATTCGATGCTGTACTTATTGCTGTTTGGGTGATGAGCTCCTTCGTCAAGATTACGGTTTATTTCTGGTCAGCCCTGCAGGGGATCACGGATTTGCTGCGAATTCAACACCCTCGCATGTTCATCGTACCTCTGGCTATCGGATTTGTCATATGCTCCAAATACAAAGTGTGGGGCCTTATCGAATTAGCGGCCATCTATGATAAACAGGCCTGGTATTTTGTATCCTTTCAATTATTCATTCCTACCCTGCTGTTAGCAGTAGCCCTGTTGAAACTAAAAGTCTTTAAAAGTGGGTGAGCCTCATACAAACGAACAAAACCGCATTGACGGACAATATGTCGGATAATAAGCAATTGCTGTTGGATCAGCTTCAGCGTACCGAAGATCTGATTATGGCTGACTTATCTATGGATGCCGGGCAAGCCATAACGGTATGTTATCTCGAAGGAATGACGGATTCCAAAAAGCTGGAGCAGATGTTGACACTGTTTAAAGAAAATAAGGAAATGTTGACCGCATTTCAAAAAGAGACCAAGGTATACACCATTGAGGATACTGCCGAACAACTCGTATCGGGGTTAACGGTACTGTTGATTCCAGCTGAGGCATATGGAATCGCTATCGCTACATTTGGTGTTCAGCTGCGAAATGTGGATGAACCCGATAGTGAATCTGTTGTGAAAGGACCACGAAGCGGGTTTACTGAATCGTTGCACAATAATCTTGCATTGGTTCGATTTCATTTTCCATCTACGAGTCTGAAGGTCGAATATCGGAAAGTCGGTTATTTAAGCAAAATGACCCTGGCTATCCTCTCAGTCAGTCAAATCACAAATCCCGACATTCTGAATGAGCTGCACCTCAGAATTGGTGAAATCCCGATCGATACTATTTTGGGCAGTAATTATGTCGAGGAGTGGATCATTGATAACCCGTATACCTTATTTCCTTTAGTGGAGACAACAGAAAGACCAGATCGGGTCATTGGCGCTTTGCTCGATGGAAGGATCGCCGTTGTGGCTCAAGGGACGCCTTTTGTCATTCTGCTGCCGTTTGTATTCCTGCAGGCGTTTCAAGTAAGCGAAGACTATAACTGGAATTTTTATATCGGCTCCTGTGTTCGCTTGCTTCGCTTATTTTGCGGCTTTCTCGGCTTGATCCTTCCCGCTTTTTATGTGGCTACGGTTACCTATCACCATGAACTCGTGCCAACTCCTTTATTGCAAAGCATAGCAGCGGCAAAAGAACCCGTACCTTTTCCCGCGGTGCTAGAAAGCTTCATGATGATGTTTGCTTTTGAGATTATGCGTGAGGCCGGAGTTCGTATGCCCAAGCAGGTCGGGCAGGCTGTCAGTATTGTCGGTGCCCTTATCTTGGGACAAGCCGCTGTTCAGGCCGGTATTGTTTCTCCGATCATGGTAATTATCGCGGCATTAACAGGGATATGCACCTTTACACTTCCACCTACGGCTATGAATTACACGATTCGTATTCTTCAGTTTGCCATGACGCTGCTTGCTTTCCTGTTAGGCTACGTTGGGATTATGGTGGGGATTATTATGCTGCTAACCTACTTGGCTTCTCTTCGTTCCTTTGGCATTCCTTATTTGGGACCTGCTGCGCCATTTGATATGGATCAATTGACCGATGTCATTGTTCGGAGACCCCATTCCGTCAACTATAAGCGTCCGAGTATGTTCAGACCCATTAGCAGAACCCGTTTCAATGGTAAAAAAAGATGAAGCATTGGACATGGAGGATAGCGGTCATGCTTGGCATATGCCTGATCAGTTCGGGCTGCCGAGGCAATATGGAGCTGAACGATTTGCATATTGTCCATTCGATTGCCATTGATGAAGGTAGTAAGGGATTAATCAAGCTTACAGCCGAAATAGCTGAGCTATCGCCAAGTGGACAACAGCCAAAAGGAATGCATAACGGTACTTTTTTCCTTTCTTCTGAAGGGAATAGCTTGTTCGAGGCGGCCCGACTGATGAGGACCAAATCGGATCGAACGCTGCTATGGGGACATACGGCAGTTATCCTGTTCAGCAAGGCAGCCGCGAAAAATGGAATTAACAAGCATATAGAAGCCTTACGCCGTTTAAAGCAGTTCCGCAATTCCACGCTGCTCTATGTGACGGAAGGACAAGCCTTTGAAGTCTTGCAGGTGTCCAAGCCGAAGGGTCCGATTTTTTCACAAGTTCTGAGAGGCTTGTCGCAGGGTGAGAAGAGCACCGCGTTCACGCAGCAAACGAGTTTGATTGATGTTTATAAAGAGCTAGTTAACCGTACCCGTGATTTGACTATACCTGCACTCCAGGTTGAGAAGGACCCCTTACAAAGCAATAAGCAGCAGCTGCAAGCTACGGGTCTATATGCGTTTCAGGGCGAGCGGCTCATCGGTCTTATGAACACAACGGAAATCAAGGGCTACATGCGTGCCTTGAACAAGATGGAGAGCACTGTAGAAACCCTTTCCTGCGGACCGAATCAAACCATCACATTTGAAAACGTCAGCAACAAAAGCGTTATAAAGCCAATTGTCGATGCCACCCTGAAACCAAAAACTCACATTGATATTTATGCGACCTTGAATATTACCGGGTATGAGTGTAAGGGTGCCGAAATCAATCCCGAGATCATCCTTGAGTTGGAAAAAAAGCTAAATAAGGCAATCGCCAGTGACGTACAGCAATATATCCGCTATTCCCAAAAGCATAAGGTCGATTTGCTCGGTATCGGGGAAAAGATTCATCGCAGCTATCCTAAGTATTGGAAAAAAATGCAAGCTTCTTGGGACGATATCTACACTACGTCCCAATTCACAGTCACGGCCCATTGCCGAATTGACCACACCAATTTTATTTTCGAGATTGAGCCAAGTGTGGGTTAAGCTCGCACATCACTGCCTGGCTTCTTTAAGCGGGCCAATCTTGCTTTAAACGTGTAAATCAGCTCGTAAATAATCGGTACGATGACGAGGGTCAAAATTGTGGAGGTTGTAAGACCTCCAATGACCACGACTGCCAATCCTTTAGAGATTAAGGTTCCTTTGGACAGACCTAACGCCAAAGGCATCAAAGCCAGTATGGTCGCACCTGCCGTCATGATTATCGGTCTTAATCGGGTCAATCCCGCTTCCACAAGCGAATCGCGCACAGAATGTCCTTCCTTGCTCAGCTGCTGAACCCGGTCAACCAGCACGATCGCATTCGTTACGACGATACCGATCAGCATCAGGAATCCGATCATCGAGGTCACATTGAGCGATTCTCCCGTGACCAGGAGACCCAGCAAGCCCCCAATAGCCGCCAGCGGCAGGGAAAATAGTATAGCGATTGGCGCACTGAGATTGCCGAAGGCAAGCACCATGACCAGAAATACGATAAAGATCGACACGGCCATTGCTGCGTACATTTGCAGGAAGCTATTGTCGATTTCCTGGGCTACACCCTTCACCTCACGGGTAACACCCGCCGGCAGCTCCAGCTTGCTCAGCTCTGCAGAAACCAGATTGCTGACGCCGCCTTTATCCTTGCTATCGATTTTGGCTGTTAGCTTCAGCACCTGCTTTTGCCCTTCGCGACTGATAACAATCGGTGCGTCGACAAGACGTATCCTGGCGATTTCATTCAGTTGGACCTTCAGACCGGTCTGTGTTTTCATGAGCAAGGTTCCCAGCTTGTCAATCGAGTTTTTGAATTGGGGGTCCAGCATAACCTTTGTCGTAAAGATGACATTATCAAAATTCAGGTCTCCCAGCTTCTCCTCTGAAATCCACTTATGCACATGATCCAGCACCTCTGCGGCAGTCAATCCATATACTCTTGCCTTGTTTTCATCAACGGTTACTTCAATCTCGCTTTTGGATTCGCTTAGACTGTCCTTAATATCAGAAAGTTCGGGAAAGGTGGACATCCTCTCTTTGACCAGAATCGCTGCCTGCTCCAGATTTCGCTGATCGCTTCCCAGCAAGGAATAAGAGAAATCGATGGCTCCACTGCTGTTTCCGCCGCTTAACAGTACACCTCTAACAGTAGCGCCTTTGGGTAGCAAATTAAGAATTTCACTTTCATACTTTTTCACGATTTCATTGGCTGCTTTCTTGTTAAACACTTCCGTAAACATTGAGGTTATATAGGCAGTTCGCTCTCTGCCGAAGCTGTAGCCGACAAGTGATTCGTTGTACATAAAGATCGGCTTGCCCTCGGTATCCACAGCCTCTCTGAGCATGGCTTCTATTTCTCTGGATTTGGCATTCATCGATTCCAGCGACGTTTCCCGCGGCAGCTTGATTTGATAAAGCATTTGTCCATCCGACTCCTCCTCCGGCATAAAGCTTATCGCCAGCTGTGGAACAATCAGCCCTATTGATAAAATAAACAAGAGTGCAGCCATGATCAGCGTCTTGATCCGATGATGGAGCGACCATAGCAGCGCCCTTTTATAGCGTTCTGTTGTCCAGCTAACTCGGTTCTCATCATGCCGGGGAATGCTGCTGTTCATGACCATAAGCTTGGCCAGCATCGGAATCACGGTCAATGCGACCAATAGTGAAGACAGCAGCGCACAAGCCAATGTTAATGCAAATGGACGGAATACCTCGCCGATTTCCCCACTCACGAAAGCAATCGGAGCGAATACGCCAACTGTTGTAATGGTTGAGGACGTAATAGCTGATGACACCTGCCGGGTCGCCAGCTTGATCACCGATTCGTTGCGCTTTTGTGCTTTTTGCAATTGGCTGTAGATGTTTTCTATAACGACAATACTATCATCGACAACGCGGCCAACAGCTATGGCCAAACCGCCTAGCGTCATGATGTTCAGGGAAATACCAAGTGGGTTCATGAACAGGAGAGTGATCAGAATAGACAATGGAATGGAAACCAGTACAATGAAGGTCATACGTACATTTCTTAGAAACAATAAAATCATCATCGATGCCAATAGTGCTCCGAGTGACCCCTCCTGAACCATTCCATGAACAGATTGATTAATCGTAACCGCTGTATTCAACACAATATGAAATTTCACGCCGGGCAAGGTTCGCTCCCAATCGGCCATCATTTGTTCCGCCGTACTGGCGATTTGTACTTCATTGGCCCCTTTGGCTTTATACAGCTGCACGCCAATTGCCGGCTTATCATCCAACCTGGCTATGAACGCAGACTCGTTGATCGCTTCGATTGTGGCAAGCTGATTAAGTAACAACGTATCGCCGCGAGGCGTAGTTATGGGAAGATGATTCAGGCTGTACAAGGAGTTGAGCTGTCCCTTGACACGAACCATGTGTGTATTTCCACTAAAATCAAGCAAGCCCGCCGGACTGGAAACCAGCGAGGCCTGCAGCAGATCGCTAACCTGAGAAGGCGTAAGCCCGTAATTATTGATTGCTGCGGCATCGAGCCTGATCGTTAACACACTTTCCTGGTTACCAACAGAATCAACGTGGTCGACCCCCCGAATCGATTCAAAGCCGGGCAGAATGGTTTCCTTATACACTTTGTCCAGCTCGTTTTGGTTCATACCCTCATTTCCGTATACAGCCATGTAATAAATGACGCTTGAGGTGAAGCCTTCGGTAAGCACCTGGGGTTTCTCTGCACCTTGCGGAATTCGGACATTAGCGACTGAGCTCTCTACCTCCTTCCTTAGATCATCCAGCTTTTTGCCCTGCTCAAATTCCAATACGATTTGAGCGTAATTATCCTGTGAGGTGGACATCAGGCTCTTCAAGCCGGCTATGCCAGAGACGGCTTTTTCAATAGGCTTGGTGACCTTTTCCATAATATCCTGAGGTGGGGCCGTATACTGGACCGTGACGTAAACGACAGACGATGAAATATCCGGCATCAGCTCTACCCTCAAGGTTGTTGCTGAATAACTGCCTCCCAGCAGGAGCAGCAGCATAATTATGACAACAGCCGCTATATTTTTCATAGAAAAATGGGTTAACTTATACATCCTCTCGACTCCTCCGCTACCAGCAATTCGCAACTGAACCGTAATGTTCATTAGCTTAGCTTATAAATCTGCGGATAAAGTTGGGAAATTTCTTAATTTATTCTGAATTATAGCGGTCCCAATCAAAAACCGACCCTACCCAGCTTACAGGAGGATCGGCTTTTGATATGCTTCATTAGACTCGAACAGTTTTGACAGCTTCAAGGGCTTTCAGTGTTTCCCTTATAAATGCAGGCTCATCCTTAGGTGTACGCGACGTTATAAAATTGCGATCAACTACAACCTCGGCATCCTTAAAGCTCGCTCCTGCGTTGGTCAGATCATCCTGTAGAGGCGGGTAGCTCGTCATCGTACGTCCTTGGGTCAGCTTGGCACTGATCAGAATTTGCGGTCCATGACATATGGCGGATATCGGCTTGCCCTGCTTATCGATCTCTCGAACGAATGACTGGATGTCGGGATCGAGCCTGAGCTGCTCTGGGGAAGAGCCTCCGGGAATCACAACAGCGTCAAAACTTGCCGGATCCGCATCCTTGGCAGCCTTCTCGCTCACATAGGTGGCCTTCTTCTGCTTGCCCTCCAATTTCTCACCCGCTTTTAATCCGATAATAACCGTGTCATGTCCAGCTTTGCGCACAGCCTCATATGGCTCCTGCATCTCACTATCCTCAAATTGGGGTCCCAACAAAAATGCTACTCTTGCCATAATCAACGTCTCCTTTCAGTGATGGGATTGTTGTTAAAGCCTATGTCATTTTACCCCATTCCTCCAGCTATTAATCAACGGTTGATTCGCCTTAGGGGTGTTATGGTATACTGTAGGCAGTTCCTGGTAAATCGTTTTGAAGATCATTACTTCGACAATTTAAAGGAGGTCAACTTATGACTATTGCATCTATTGTTATTATTGTGCTTCTCGTTATTGTCGTCGTCGTCATTAGCAATGCCACTATACGCAAATCCAATCAAGACAATTTCTCCAGTCGTAATCGTCACAAACGTCATAAGCCCACGGCGCCAAGAAGAAAGGTTCAGCCACCGCAAGCCTTGTATGCGGATACTCCGATACCTTCCCTGCTTGGTATCCAGCCAACACTGCCCATTAAGCAAGCCGTGCTTCGTCTGGAACAAGCATTAGCCGGAGAATTTACAGCCAAGCTCAAAACCCGCATGCTGAACAAGCAGCCGCAAATGTCGCCAGCAGAATTTGAATGGAAATTTCTTGAGCTGAAACGTTATTTTTTGATGACTGCGGTGTTGAAGGATGTTCCGATGTTCAGCGATGCTGTTGACGAGATCTGGCATGAAATGCTGATGTTTACACGTGAGTACGGCCAGCTGGGAGAAGCTTTTCTCGGTTCCCCCATCCATCACGCCCCACATACAGATGGAGTACCGGACCCTGATGGCCGGGCTTGGTTCGATTGGGTATACGCCCACATGTTCATCGATACGGCTTATTCCAACCGGATCTGGGGGCCCTTTTTCCGGTTTCCGTTAAATTCCGAAAGGCTTGAGGAGCTTAAGCAGGCTGATGAGACGGCAATACGGGCCCGCAGATTCAATCAACGCGCCGCGGAACGTTATTCCGAGATCAATGAAACGATCAACGAGCTCATACGTCAGGCCAAAGAACAAGTAACCAAGGCCATTCCCGGCACCACCTACTACACAGAGCGTCCCGATTCCCAATCTGCGGGCTATATGCCTTATTTGGCTGGAGCCTTATTATTCTACTCCGCCACCCAGTTCGGCAGCTTCGATTCCTTCATGGGACAGCATTACACCGAGGAGGACGCCTTGAAGCGCGAACAAGACGCTGCAGCCTCAGGCGGCGGATCATCTTGCGGCAGTGATTCAAGTTCATTATTCCACGGCAATGGAAATGAAAGCAATTGCAGCAATGATAGCGGGGGCGATAGCGGCGGTTCCTCTTCCAACTGCTCATCGTCAAGCTGCTCCTCTTCCTCAAGTTGTGGAGGTGGGGGAGGCGGCGATTAACACATCAGTTGAGAATTACCATTACTCATTCCACCAAAGCCAGGAGGATCACATTGTCACTCATCGGTGAAGAACGCAAACGCACCATTATTGAGCTTCTGGACAATAACGGCGAGGTCACCACAGCTGAGCTCGTCAGCTTATTACAGGTATCCAAGGAAACGATACGCAGATATCTGGACGATCTTGAAGCTCAAGGGAAGCTAAGAAAGATTTACGGTGGAGCTGTTAAACGGAGCTATGCTCAGGAGGAGCCCCCTTACCTGGATCGAGTCACCCTGTATCAGAAGCAAAAAACACAAATAGGCCGCCTATCGGCTGGCCTTGTGAAGGACGGAGATGTCCTTTTTTTGGATGAAGGCACGACTTCAATTTCCATCGTTCCTTATTTGAACCAACATGATCTTACGATCATAACACATTCATTTCCCATATCGACCCTATTGATCGAAAGAAGCAATCGTCATACATTTAAAGGACGCGTGCTGTTTCTTGGTGGCGAAATCAGTGTCAAGCAGGCACGCTGTTCCGGGTCCATCACGGAAACCATGCTGAGCCACTACTACGTGGATAAAGCATTCATTTCTGTTGATGGTCTTCATCCTGAAGCAGGCATTACAAGTATGGACGAAGGCAAAGCCCTCATTTCCCGAAAAGCTATCGAGCAGACGAATGACGTAATCGTTATCACCGATTCCTCCAAGCTGGGTCAACGCTTTCCTTATAAAATTAGCGATTCAGAGCATATATCACGAATTGTGTGTGATCTGGAGCCTCCCGAAGAATGGGAAACGGTATTGAAGCAGCATACTATCGAATGGCTGACGGCAGCTGAGCTTTAAACAAAGCCGTTTAATCGGCTGCCGATGGTGCTGTATGCTTTTCATTGGCAAATAATCCAATCGGCAGCTTGGCATCCCAAGCAGCAGGTGCTTGAAGCCTGAGAGCATGTGCAACGACAGCAGCCGTATCCGTAATTGTAATTCCTGAAAGCGCTGCCTCTGTCTGGATGCCGGGACCGATACATCCCCAAAAAATCGTTGTGTCGAGTGGATGATCACTGCCATGGTCCTGTGGTTGAATCCCTCCGCCTCCGTGATCGGTTACGATGATGATCAGGCTGTCATCCCAGATTCCCGCTGCCTCAATCGCATCGAGAATGATCCCCGTGTGGGCATCCGTCATCTCAATTCCGTAAATCTGTTCCGGCGTATTGAAGCCATGTCGGTGCCCCATTGCGTCTGGCCAATCCAAATCAATATACATCAACAGCAAATCCGGATTGTCGCGAATATAGCTCGCAGCCGCAAGAGCCAGCTCACCATCCACAGCAATATTTACTTTATGTACCTCAAGTGAACGTTCAATAATGCCGTCATTAATCGGCTGCCAGGCGCTGAAGGAGGCCAGCTTTTTATGTGGATAGGCTTCCCTTGCCAATCTAAAGATCGATGGGAACTCGGAATCCTCGGGAAAGCTTGCCGAAGCTGCCAAGTCATTGGTAAGTCCATGCTTCTCCGGGACAACTCCATGCAACAGAGCCCCCCAGCATTGGGCACTGATCGAGGGTACTACCGTCTGAGCATCCAGGGTAAAAGCGCCTGTCTGAATGAATCGATCCAAATGGGGAGTATGTGCCCCTTGCACAAACGTTCCTGCCCCGTCCCATCCAATAATAATGACACGATTAATGTTCTTCAATACCCATCACGCTCCTGGAATATGATTATGGGCTTCCCCAAATACCAACCGAAATGACCCCTGCCGTTATCACACCCGATAAAATGATACGGCGCAGTCCATCCGATTCTTTTAATAAAATGATGCCAAATAAGGCACCGAAAACGGTTCCAATCTCGCGCATAGGCGCTAAATACGATAAAGGCGCAAGCTGCATAGCAAATAAAAACAGCAGGTACGAGCCTGGTGAGCATACCGTTCCCAGTAGAATCGTCTTGAAGTTCAGCTTCCATTCCTGTTTGATCAAACCGGAACGAAGCGCAATCGGACTTAGCACAAGCAGGTACGCGATATTCGCAAGCTCGATTAAAGCTACTGGCGAGAGCGTCTGTAGTACTATTTTGTCAGTCATGACATAACCGGTGATGCATAACCCTACCGCAAACACAGGTAACATATTGCGAATGGCAGGCGCTTCCTTTTCTTGTTTTCGGGTAAATCCACCGAGTGCGAACAGACCGAGAACGATACCGCACACGCCTGCCCATCCCACAGGTGTCATCGTTTCACCCATGTACAGCACACTTAAAATCGGCACAAGCAGCGCACCCGTTCCACGCATAATGGGATACGTTTGTGACATATCTCCAAGCCGATATACAATCGGAAGCAAAAAGCAGTATGCCATTTGAAATGCCATGGACAGCAGAATAAGCGCCAACACGGCCGGGGTAAGCTGCGCCTGCCACAATTCACTAACAAATTGGGGCAGCAACAACACAAACGATGTAATGTGAATTGACCATAGGAATACAATTTTATTAGTGCTGGTTTTGGTAAATAAGTTCCAGACTGCGTGCATCAGCCCAGAGCCAATCACGAGTATAAAAGCGATAACGATGACCACTTCTCCTCCTTTCTCAAAGATGAATGCTTATGGCTTCATCATACTCCGCCGCTTTAAAACTGTCAATTAAAAACAATTAAAAGCAACTAATAAAAACTAAAAGCAAGTACCTGTTTTAACACTATCCCGAGACATGAACATGGCAAAGCCCGCCGGTCATTCACTAGGCCAGCGGGCTTGATATCCGATCATTGACATATCCACTTACACAATCCAATCATGGTGCTGCTGAATAGAGATTTCCATACGAGCGGCAGCCTTCCTATTCATCCTCATGTGCCCACTCATTGGAGCTGACCTCGTAAAAATGATTATAAACTTCGTTAAGCAGCAGGATGAGCGTTCTGCTTTGCTCCTCTCCCAACTTCTCGATGAGACCGGAGAAAAGGAACTGGTATCTTTCTGTAGCTTTCTGAACGACAACTTCTCCTTTGCTTGTCAACCGAAGTAAAGTAATCCGTTTATCGGTAGAATCATTAAAACGCTCTACCAGACCAGCAGCAATTACATTTTTGATCATTTGTGTGACAGTTGGCGAGGTCACCGATAACCGTTTGCTGATGTCAGAAATATTGACTCCATGATCGCTTTCATTCGTAAGTTGATTTAAACATAGCAGTACCCGGATTTCGCTCGACTTAATACCGTAGACGGTTTGCTTTCGCCATGCGGCTTTACCAAACCGTTCGAAGGTTTCTGACATTTCCTTCATAATAGAAGACATTGCCTCATCCACGGCAACTATCACCTCCGTTTGATATTTTCATTTAAAGTACTACTCTTGCTCAAGTATCGATGCCTCGCGATCACGGATGATCCGTCTGAGCTCGTTGGCAATGTCACGAGTAATCATACCACGCTCGTACAAAGCTTGTACCTCATCTCGTTCCGCTTGGATCGCTACCCAATGCAAATCTCTTTTGACTTCATCATCGCCTTCTTTATTTCCTTGCAGTGAAAGATATGACTCTGACAGTTTATCGTTAATGAAATGGTAATGGTTAATAACCTCCATAACCTCTTTCTCTTTGGATCCGGAATGGAGCCTTCCCATAGTTTCGATAACGACACTGCTGGTTCGAAGCTTAATTTGTCTCATAGCCTCCCGATCCGATCTGGATTGAGCGTCTGAAAGCCTCGATATATCCTTGAAAAAGACTCCCTTAAACCTTTTAGCTAAAGACTTCAGGATAATAAGCAAGAGATGTGTCCGACTTGATAAAATCATCTCAAGCTGTTCCAAGCTGTCAAGAAATAAAACAGCATGTTCCTTGCTTATTTCCTTGTTTGCCAACAAACGGCGCGTTTCTTCACGCTCTATTTCAACCGCTTCGATTCGAAATTTGGGTTCATTTTTACTCATGCGCAGGCTGCCATATCTGTTTTCATTCGGCTGAATGTGCTTCATCCAACGATTATAATCGGCAAGGACAGCCGCGGATTCAACCTCGTTGTCTTCATTCGTAGCGTGATGAACCGCCTCAATCGCAGCGCTCATCATCTTGATCTGACCCAGTCGCTCTTTTTCCAGCCGCTCCTCTTCATTCTTCTTTCCATCGTTGCTGGCTAACAAGGGAAGTAAAATGCTCGCAGTAAGCAGAGATAGCAGGATGACAACCGTTGCTAGGAAAATAACCAGGGTTCGTTCTGGAAATGGGTCGCCATTATCGATAATCAGCGGAATGGAGAAGGCGCCCGCAAGCGTCACAGCACCGCGAACACCCGATAAAGAAGTCATCGCAAGAATTTTAAACGATATTTTCTCATTGCTTTTACTACGACCAAATACAGTGCCCACCCGCGAAAAAGCGAAGGTCCATAAAAATCGGAGTACGATAAGCATAATGAAAATGGCCAGCGCATAACCCAGGACTTCCCCATTATTGAAATCAGGACTCCCCAATACCGTACTGAAAACACTCGGAATTTGTAAACCCAGAATAACAAATACAAGCCCGTTTAACAGGTAAAGAATCACGGACCAGGTATTATCTGAAACCTCATTCGTTCGTGGTTTTGCCTTTTGCGACTTATCTCGTTCGACAGCGTGCATAACACCACCGGCCACTGCGGCTAATATGCCGGATAAGCCTAATTCCTCTGCTGCCAAAAAAAGTGCAAACGGAGTCAGAATATGTATGAGCATATGCATGGTCTCGTCTTCGAGCCCGGATCTGCGCAATAATATACGTAAACCGGTAATGAGCGATGCCAACACCGCACCAACGACAAGGCCGCCAATAGCAATAATCAAGAAGCTGGCACCAGCCTTCGGTAAAGAAAATACGCCGGTTACAGCAGCAGCTACCGCGAATTTGAAAGCGACAAGCCCTGAAGCATCGTTCATCAACGCCTCGCCTTCAAGCAGATGCATCAAGCTTTTGGGCAGGCGGATTCTCCCTGCTAATGCACTGACAGCTACGGCGTCTGTCGGCGACAGTATGGCAGCAAGACCGAACGCCACAGGCAGCGGAATGGATGGAATCATCCAATGAATGGCATACCCGATCAGAAAAACAGTTGCGAACACAAGGCCGACGGCCAGTATTAAAATAGGTGCGCGAAGTCGCCACAGCTCACCGCGGGGTGTGTGTTTGCCATCGTTATAGAGCAGAGGTGCGATAAACAAAAGAAAAAAAAGCTCAGGCTCCAGGTGCATATGAATGTTGAGTGGAATAAAAGTTACAACAACGCCCAGAGCAATTTGAATGAGGGGAACGGGAACGAATGGGATCTCCCGATTTATAACATTAGACACCCCAATAAGCGCAAGCAAAACCAAAATCGTAATAAACAATTCCATACCTAGCTTCTCCTCTTCAGCAGTTTTACATTGTTCTGGACCTGCATATATTAAATCACACATTTAGATAGGTTTGCAACCTATCTAATTACAGATGGCCTATTTTAAATCCGCTGAAATTAATGTCTCCCTTCGCACACAATTTGATACCTTTTATTTACAAACCGAATGTACGTTTATACAACAAAAAACCCGCTCTATGCGGGTTTCTATCCATCCAATACGATCTAAGCCTACAGCCCAGAGCCATAACACACTATCGCTGTGGCTGCTAGTAGTTTGCCAGTAGTTCTTCCCTTACCCTTTCAAGCCCGTAGTAGCGAGTCCCTGCACCAGATATTTTTGGAAAAATAAAAATACGAGCATTTGCGGAACAATCGACAGCACGGACATCGCGAATAATGGACCCCATTGTGACATTGAGGACGGATCTGCAAACATCCGCAGGCCGAGCGACACGGTGAACAGCTTCGTTTGATTCAAGTAGATAAGCGGCCCGAGGAAATCATCCCACGACCAATAGAACGAAAAGATAGCGACCGTCGCCAGGGCTGGAGCCATCAGCGGAAGCATCATATGCCAAAACACGCCAAAGGTAGAACAGCCGTCGATAACCGCTGACTCATCCAGCTCCTTGGGAATTCCTCTGATGAATTGAATCAGCAGGAAAATGAAAAACGGGGTTCCGCCTAAAAATGCGGGAACGATCAATGGCAGAAAGGTATTCACCCAATCCAGCTTGTGAAACAAAATATATTGAGGAATCAATGTGACCTGCGCCGGCAACATGATCGCCATCAGCAGTAAAGCAAACAATAGCTTCCGCAGCTTAAACTGCAAACGTGCAAAACCGAACGCTACCAGACTGGACGAAATCAGCGTACCAATCACAATCGCTGTCGTAATGATTAAGGAATTTTGAAAAAACAGCCCAAAATGAAAATTACCGAACCCTGCCCAGCCCTTCACATAATTATCCCATCGCAGGCTTGAAGGTATTAAGGAAGACGCATTCTGAAAAATCTCCGCTTCCGGCTTCACCGAGCTCGAAATGGCCCACAGGATCGGATACACCATGAACAACCCCAGCAGTATCACACCTGTATGAAATAAAATCGTGCGTATCGAACTGCTCATCCTATTTCCCTCCTTCGGTTTCATAATGAACCCATGAGGACGAAGATTTGAAAATCAATGCTGTGAACAGACCCACGATAAGCAGCAGCACCCAGGCCATCGCCGATGCATAGCCCATATGGAAATGTGTAAATGCCGTTTCGTACAAATACACTGCATAAAATAAGGTGGAATCCATAGGGCCGCCACTTGTAATCAAGAAGCTTTGTGTGAAAGTCATAAAGCCTCCTATCGTCTGCATCACCAGATTGAAAAATATGATAGGCGTCAGCATGGGCAGCGTAACACGGAAAAAGCGCATGACCGCTCCGGCCCCATCCATTTTGGCGGCCTCGTACAATTCAGTCGGAATTTGCTTGAGCCCAGCCAGGAAAATAAGCATCGGTGAGCCAAACTGCCAAACCACGAGCAGAATCAATGTCCATAAGGCAAAGTCAGGACTTGCAATCCAGCTCATGCCTTTAATTCCAATCAAGCCCAGAAGTGAATTGACAGCTCCCTTGGAGCCGAATAATTGCTTCCACATCACAGCAACCGCGACACTTCCGCCAAGAATGGACGGAATGTAATATAGGGTACGGTAAACGGTAACCCCTTTTCGATCCACATTGAAAATCATCGCAACCAGCAAGGCAAACATCAATTTAAGCGGAACCGAAACGAGCACGAACAGCAGAGTTACCTTAAGTGCAGTGAGAAAACGTTTATCGCTGGTGAACATCTCGATATAATTATCGAGTCCAATCCATTTGGGGTTGGACAGCATGTCATATTGCGTAAAGGAAAAATACAAAGAGGCCAGCATCGGGCCGATAATGAATACGACAAAACCTATAAGCCACGGTGATATAAAAGCATACGCAATGATCGTTTTTTTCCATTCCCGTAATGCGGCAAGCTTATTCACCCCGATAGATTGGCGGTCTGTTGCTACTGTCTGGCGCATCGTGAATCGCCCCCTATATGAAGATAAGCCGTCCGATGCCGAACGGCTGTTTACTTAATTTGTAGAACTCTTAGTTAACGTGTTAATAAACTTACTTTGCGCTTTTGGCTAAAATTTGCTCAGCATCCTTACGGAATTGCTTGGCACCTTCCTCCGGCGTCAGCTTGCCAAAATTGATCTGCTCCTGCAGCTTACCGAGCAGCGTTCTGATTTCATTATCCCCTGGAGGGGATGGTGCTTCACTCTCCCGAGCATACTTTTGGGCAACTTCGACATAGGAGAACATCTGCTTGGACGTGTCTGGAAGCTTCGCCGAAACCGATTTACGGATTTCAGAGGAGATCGGAATTCCCCGCTCTGCCGCCAAGATATCGTTGCCTTCAGCATCATTGGTGAAGAAATCGATCAGCTTGGCTGCTGCTTCCGGATTTTTCGAGTGGCTGGTAACAGCGAATGACATCGCCGCTTTCAGGAAATGTCCTTCCTTTCCGCCGGGCAGCGTCGGGTAAACCGTCATTTTCAACGGACGTTTGGAAGCCGCTACCAAGGCGACAATCTGATTGCTTTGAACCGGCTGAATCGCTGCTTTGCCATGAACAAGCAGTGAATTTTCCAGCTGTTTAAATTCGGATTGAACCTCAGGTCCCGGTGCCAAACCTTCCTTCATCAGCTTCTGCCAGTAGGTATAATAGTCAACGAACACCTTATCATCGGGATAAGCGAGCTTTTTCCCATCTGCCGAATAAAACATCGTGCCGTTCTGTCTGACAAAATGCTTGAATCCGTCATAGCCGTTATCCAGAGTAATCCCATAGAAATCTTTACCGAGCTTGGCTTTCATGGCACGCAACGTATTGGCCATATCCTCATACGTATAACCCGGCTTTAACTCTTCAACGCCTGCTTTCTCAAATAGAGCCGGATCGTAGATCATCGTCATCGTGTTGGTACCCAGGTTGACACCCCACAGCTTGCCGTCCACCTTATCCGGTAAATAGTTGGCATCGACATTTTTAAGATTAATCGTCCCCTTATCTACATAAGGATTCAAATCGACGAGTAATTTCCGTGAAACGTACTCATTGATAACACCTTCATGAATTTGCATCAAATCTGGCAAATTGCCCCCGGCAGCCTGGGTGTTCACTTTATTCCAGTAATCATCAAACCCGATAAATTCAGATTGTACCTCAATGTTCGGATTTTTTTTCATGAACAAATCGATGGCTTTCAGCGTTTTATCATTCCGGTCCTGAGAGCCCCACCAGGCTACACGAATTTTCACCTTCGCTGCCGGGTCCGTCTTGGCCGTGTCCGCCTTAGGTGCTTCCTGCTTGGGAGTATCGGTTTTGGGAGCCATTGTACTGTTACCGCTATTGGCTCCCGTCGAACAGCCTGCCACTCCTCCTGCCAATATCACCATGGACATCATTGCTACCAAACTTCGCTTCATATTGAGCCCTCCCTTTTCCTATGTACATAATGAAGTGAAACAACCGAGATCAACCTTACAGATTAAATCATGACCCTTGCATGTGTAATTGCCGCTTGCCTAGTACATGACATGACGCGAATGGCCTGCGCTCCGCATGGACCGTCGACCTCAAAAGGACGATCTTCACGCAGCGCATTTACGAAGGATTGATGAACATTGGGCAATGCCCCGCCACCAGATAGTGTATGCGGAAATGCAGCCTCCATCATGGTGCCGCCCTCATAAGCCAGCTGTTCATCAATAAAGCTGTCCTTGAGTTGTATCGTCAACTGTCCACGATCCAGCACATATCTAGCCCAGCCTGACGTTCCGTTAACCTCCAGCACATACAAGGGGGTGTCGGCTTGAACGAACGAGCTGTACGTTGTTTCGAGGACCGCTGTTACGCCTCTCGCCAAACCGTATATTGCCGATGTCACATCATCGCCCTTCATCGGAGCATATAGCGTATTGGAATAGGCCTGCACCCATTCAATATCGCTATGCAGCCAGGCAAACAAATCGATCATATGGACACCAAGCAAATCCAGAGCACCCGAGGCCTCCTCCATTCGCCATTGCCCCTCCTGTATACGGAAGCCGTTGGAAGAAATCATCCTGCCCCGCAGCGAAATGATCTCACCAAAATGGTCTTGCTGGATCAACCGTCTGAGCAACTGAAGTGCCGGGTCCCCTCGAAAGCACATATAGACGCCAAGCTGACGTTCACAACGAACGGCTGCATCCACCATCCGATTAGCAGCATCGAAGGTGCCTGCCAATGGCTTTTGACATAAAGCATGCTTGCCGGATTCGAGACAGGCTATGGTTACGGACTCGTGGAAACGATTAGGCACAGCTATATCCACCCATTCGACTTCCTGATCTGACCATATCGCGTTGGAATCATTCGTCCAGTGAGGAATACCAAATTGCTCAGCGGCGGCTTTTGCCTTATTGATATCAGGATCACACAGCCATTTGAGTCTGGAGCCATTCAACGCTTGGTGTGCGGGAAGGTGAAGCGCCTGGGCAATGCCTCCGATTCCGATTAATGCGGCCGTCAATATTGTCATTCTGCTAAGCTCCTTTATTCGCCCTTAATCCAAGGACCCTGTCAATGAGTTCTCTGGCATCCTCATGTACGCGCTTGCATACTTGCCGGGAATGACTGTCTATATCTACAGCTGCTCCAGAATCCCTGCTGATCGTGTCGGCAATTATAGTGATTCTCATCTTTGACCCCCCTTTAGCCATACCGACTCTTCCTAAAAAGCTTATCATAAAAAAACACGTTAAACTTTCATTAATAACGGTTATAATGTAGTTAAAGTACGGTGTTAGGAGGTACTGTATGGCCGTTATTGAGCATTTGGATTTGACGGATAACCATTTTGTTCTGAAGTATCAGGCAGACCAAAAAATGGTTAACCATTTTCATGCCCATAAAGGGATGGAGTTTATGTATATTTACGAGGGGAAAGGTCATTTGATGCTGGATAGCCGAATGTATGAGTTCAAAAGCGGACAATTGATTGTGTTCCAGCCCTTCCAACTGCACCGTATCCAACAGGATAACACCTCGGATTATATACGCTCCTATGTCGTATTCGAGCCGTCACTGTTTGATACTTATTTGGCACCATTTCCGGTATTGCGCAGTTTTTTCCAGCATCTATGGAAGGATCAGCTGAGCAAGCAAATATTCGAGCTGAGTGAGGAGCACCCGCTGGTCCTGCTCTACAAGGAACTCCATGAACGATGTGCCAAGGTTCCCTCCAACACGCTGGCTGAGGAATATGGTTTGTTCTTCGTCCGTTTTTTATGCCTGCTTCGCACGATATGGACGGAATATGATAGCACGGATGGCGCTTCAATCCGATCGCTCAACCACGCCGAACGGATTATGGATTGGATCGAGGCGCATTATCAGGAGCCTTTCTCCATTCACGAGCTGGCCAAGGAGGTTCATCTGTCCCACAAGCATATCTCTGCGCTATTCAAGCAAAAAACCGGGGGAACCATCACCGACTACCTGATGGCCAAACGTCTGAATCAGGCGTGTTTATTATTAAAAACCTCCTCCAAAACCATTAGCGAGATTTGTTTGGAAAGCGGTTTCGCGAATCTGTCTTACTTTTGCCAGTTTTTCAAAAAAAGGATGAGCATCACGCCCTATCAATACCGAAAGCAGTATTTGGACTTATAGCTCTCTTCTAATGTTCAACTGGTTGCGCTGATCTCTGGGTGAAATTCCTCTGTACTGCTTGAATTGCTTGTTAAAATAACTTAAGGAATGGAAGCCGCACTCAAAAGCGATATCGGTGATCGATTTGGCTGTGTGGTCCAGCAGGTAGACTGCAGATTGCAATCGTAAGCGGCTAATAAATTCATTGGGGGACAGACTCGTAGTGCCTTTGAATTTTTTGAAAAACAGTGTTTTCCGCAGATTCGACATGACGATCATTTCGTTGATATCGATATCCTCAGAGAAATGGGACAGCATATACTGAATGACATTAATAATCCCCTGATCTGCTTTTGAATTGGAAGGATCATCTAGCTGTACAGCCTCATAGTAGCGGAATATCATCACCAGAATATCGATAAAATACAGATATTGCTTGGCCCTCCATCCGGGAAGCTGCTGTTCCCCTTCGGCTATCGCCAGCTTGGAAGCGTATTGTATCGCTTGAGCGTACGTCGTATGTGCAGGAATTAATGGCGAGAACTTGTCGGCCGCATAGAACGGCGTTAGCAGCTTATGTCCTTCCGGGATTGACCTCGCAATAGAAGGGGCAAACAACACCATCGTCCACTCTACCGGCTTATCACTTTCCTCAGCCAGATTCCAATGAGGCTCAAAAGGACGAAACACATAAACATCACCAGGCTTGCCATGATAATCACGGTCGCACAGGTGGTATTTAACATTATTTTTTAACACAATGCTAATTTCCAGCGCATCATGAACATGCATCTCATGCTCGGTTAAAGTACCCACTTTTTTCACAAAATTAAGTTCATCATCCAAACGAATATCATCGTAAAACATAGCTGCTTCCTCCGTCATTTCAGGTTGAATCTGGAATACTTGTCAGCCTTTAAGTATAGCAGACATCCTTTTATTATGAAAGCGGATCCAACCATGTGCAAGTACTAGGCAAAAAAACCGAAAGCGCTTGGCTTCCGGTTCTTGTTGCTTATCTTAATAAACCCGCTTGGCTCCCAAATATCTCGGTGTCCAGTAGCTGTTGTTGTCTAAAGTCTGGACAGCAATGCCTGCCGAGCGGGTCGCCGAAATAAACTGACCCCCACCTACATAGATGCCGACATGGTCAACGACGCCTGGTGTATTGATACTGAAGAAAACAAGATCACCCGGTTGCAGCTTGCTTCGACTTACCGTTGTGCCCATTTGAAACAATTCGGCGGAAGACGTCCGATTCATGGAAACACCATGTGTCGAAAACATATAATAAATGAAGCCGGAGCAATCAAAGCCAATGCCCGGATTCGTGCCACCCCATACGTAGGGGGTTTTTAGGTAATCGAAGCTATCAGCGACGATTTTCTTTTTGATCAACGCATTTATAATGGCTGTCTGGGTCTTCAGGTCGGTGATTCCAGTTGTCGGCAAACTGTATGCTTGTTGAAAGTCCACGATAGCCTGTGAAGTCATGCTTCCATAGTAACCTGTTGCGACATAGTATTTAAAATACCCAAGTACTTTCAAATTGGTTTGCAGCAAGGATACCTGGGTGCCTGTAGATCCCTGTGACAGAACTGTTGAGGAGGTCGACTCCGCAGAAGCGGATAAAGTAAGATAAGGGAGAGTGGAGGCGGATAACAATAGTGCAGAGCATAGTAGAAATTTGGATAATGTCTGTTTCATCTTGTCAATTTCCTTCCCACAATGAAGTTTCTCCCATCTTACCCTCTTCCTTGCTATTCTCTCAACACATAAATTTTGGTATAAAACATTAAATTATGTTAATAGATACATATAAAAACACGAAGGATACCAGTTGCCCGGCACCCTTCGTATATCCAAAACGGATATGATTTAGCAATTATTACTTAACTTGGTCCAACAGCTTGCCAATCAGAGTCACTGCTTCTGCACGGGTTGCACTCGCATGAGGAGCGAACAAATTATTATCTCTTCCGTTAATAATTCCTTGCTTAGCCGCAGCAGCAACGTACGCACGTGCCCAAGATGGAACTTGCTCGGCATCTGCAAACGAAAGTGTTTCCTTTTCATCAGACGGAAGCTTCAACGCCCTCCCGATCATAACCGCGATTTCCGATCTGGAAATTTTGCGGTCTGCGCGGAAAGTTTGATCCTCATAGCTCGTTATAATACCTGCACCTACCGTCTGAGCCAAATGTGGTTTCACCCAAGCTGGTATGCTGGAGAGGTCAGCAAAAGTTAATTCTGTTGCTTTGCCCTCTAATTTGAGTGCTCGACTGATCATTACCGTAAATTCGGCACGATTGATTTCACCGTCAGGTCGGAATGTACCGTCCTCATACCCATTAACGATGCCAAGTACCAATGCACGCTCAATTGCGGCTTTACTCCAATGGTTCTGAATATCGCTTAATGCAATCTGTCCTGCTGTTGGATTAACCGTTGGTTGACCACTCTCGGTGATTGATGTCAGTGTTGCATTTTGATCAATAGCCTTCATGCTGGACTTATCATAAGCAATTTCAACATCGAAGGACTGGACATCATTGACGGCTGTCTGAGCCAATTTGACCGTGCCTTTTGATCTAGCTGATAAATCCTTTACTTCATATTCGATCTCACGAGTATTTTTCAATTCATCCTTGCTAAGGACACTAACTTCGGACAAGCTTCCATTTTGCTCAAGCTTCATTTCTGTTATTTCTTTACTTTGTTTAATAATAAAGGAAATATATTGTTTTCCTTCAATTACTCTTACGATACCTGGGCTTTGCACATAATCCTGAATGATCGATTTCTCATCCGTTCCACTTTTAAAAATCGTGAGGTTCGTGCTGTACTTGCCGTCAACCAAAGTGGATGGTACCGTTCCTGATCCGCCTCCAGAGCCGCCGCCACCTGAACTCCCGGATCCGCTTGAACCAGTGCCTGGTGTTGTTGGAGTGGTTGGTGTTATCGAATCGTCGGGTACATTAACTGCGATGACCTTGTCAAATTCTAATTTAAAGGTATGTTCCTCCCCTCCTGAACCCTTTAATTGAATTGCGTAGGTAGCTGTCAAATCCTCAGTTTCAAACTCCACCTGCCTGGAGCTTTCCTCAGCAGCCAATATTCTTACGACCCCTGATTGTTTAAGTGAATATTGCGGTAATAACTCGGACTTTGTACCGTCAGCTTTAATAAGCTGAATTTTCGAAACCGTTACTCCACTTTTCAATTTTATTAATGCCATTTTCTTACCGTTAACTACCTTCAGAGTGCCTCCATTGTCCACATAGTTACTGATAGGAGTTCCGGAGCCATCTTCCGATACTGCTGCTTTGAAGGTAACACTGTATTCACCGTTTTTAACAGGTTGAGTTAAATCAATAGTCTTGTCAACTACGACTGCTTTGAACGCATTTAGAGCTGTTTGCAGAGATGATAATGCTCCATCCACCTGCTGCTGGGTAGCGGATGTGTTTCCAGCCGTCGTCTTGGCTTCATTAATAGCCACTAGCAATGTGCTTTTCACACCTGTTGGATATTGACCATGGTTTGTTCCTTCTACAGCTGCATCATGAATGGCTTGAGCTTCAGCTATAAGTGCTTGCAAGGAATTGGTATTCACGATAATGAATTTCAAACGAATCGAATGATCCATTTCATAAGGCGATCCATTTGGCAGTGAGGTAGATACATGCACCACAGCATTCAACAATGCCGTCATGTCGCTCACTTCAAACTCAACCACTCTTGTATTCGCTGCTGAATCTGTGCTGACTACAGTTGCTTCCACCATTGTACCGTTCTGATCTACCTTGAAGCTCGGTACCACCGTGCTGTTATTGATTGTGAACGAAACTTTGTTCTTACCGTCTTGTACTTTCCATTTTGCTGGCTTGTTTAAGTAACTATCCATGGAGGAAGCTTGATCCCTGGTAGCATGCAGCGCTGTAAAGTTTATTTCTCGTTCCGAGGTTACATTGGAAAAACCGAGCTCTACATCGTACTCATTGTCGTACAAGAAGGTAGGCGTTACCTGCCAGTAAATTTTCACCCATCCGTTCAATCGTGCATTCAAATCATTGACTTCGAATTTAATAACTCGGGTGTTGTTAGCGGCATCTCTGCTTACGATTGCCGTTTCTGTCAAACTTCCAGCCTGCTCAGTCTTGAACGAAGTGATTTCAGCACTTTGCAGCAATTTGAACGAGACATACTTTTTACCGCCAGCAACCGTTAATTTACCGCTGTTCTTATCTACGTAATCGTACATCACCGAATTCTCATTCGTACCTTTTTTGTAAATGTTGTAGCTGATTGCATACTCGCCATCCGCTAATCCTCCCGTCCCTGTCCCAGGATTAGTGACAACAACAACTGCTGCTTTGAACACAGTCAGCGCCGCTTGCAGAGCTGCTTGTGCTTCATCTACCTGCTGCTGGGTAGCGGATGTACTGTCAGATGTCGTCTTGGCTTGATTAATAGCCACAAGCAATGTGCTTTTCGCACCTGCCGGATATTGACCATTTGCGCTTCCTTCCACAGCTGCATCATGGAATGCTTGTGCGTCGGTTATCAACGTTTTCAAGGAGGTCTTATTCGAAATTTCGAATCTCAAGCGAATCGAATGATCCATTTCATAGGGCGATCCATTTGGCAGTGAGGTAGATACATGCACCACAGCGTTCAGCAATGCCGTCATGTCGCTCACTTCAAACTCAACCACTCTTGTATTCGCTGCTGTGTCTGTGCTGACTACAGTTGCTTCCACCATTGTACCGTTCTGCTCTACCTTGAAGCTCGGTACCACCGTGCTGTTATTGATGGTGAACGAAACTTTGTTCTTACCTTCTTGTACTTTCCATTTTGCTGGCTTGTTAAAGTAACTATCCATGGAGGAAGCTTGATCCTTGGCAGCATGCAGCGCTGTAAAGTTTACATTCTGCTCGGATATAACATTTGAAAAACCTAATTCAATGTAGTACTCGTTATTATAAATTCCAATGGGTGGACCTAAATCCCAATAAATTTTAGTCCAGCCTTCCAATCTTTTGGACAAATCTTCTACAGGAAACCTAACTACTCTCGTATTTGCCACCGGATCACTGCTAACTATATCGGTCTCAACCAAAGCACCATTCTGCGTGGTCTTTAATGACAGAATCTCGGCATTCTGCTTCAAGGTAAACGAGACATACTTTTTACCTCCTGCAACCGTTAATTTGCCGCTGTCCTTGTCTACGTAAGTATACATAACGGATTGTTGATTGGTCTTGTAGCTATAGATCATAAAATCCAGCTTGTATTCGCCATCTTGCAGTGCAGGTACAGGATTATTCGTAATCAAATGAGCCTGCAGCTCTTGATAAGCTGCTTGCAGCTGTGCAACCTGCTGGTCTATCCTCTCTTGTGAATATTGGTTGCCGTTGCTGATGGTTTTGGACGCATTAAGAATCGTAGTAAACGATGTCATCGAACCCACCGTATATTGGCCGTTGTAAATTCCCTCCCGGGCTGAATCAACCTGGGCAATTAGAGTATTTAACTGATCTTTACTGCCGGCCGGGTTCACAGTAAAGGTGAACGAGCAATCATCGACTTTTAATTTGCTGCCATCCTTGTTGATAATGGAGATATCGGATGCTTGAATCGTTACGTTACGAATTTGCGAGGTTGCTTTAGTCTGCACGGATAAGGATAGCAATTGAAAAGAAGTCTCGGATGTAATACTGACAGGATTGCTTCTGTCCTTGATATCAAAAGTAACGAGATACTTTCCAGGAGCTACTTCCGTTTTTACCGGTGTATTAAATTGATTTTGGGCAGTAGCGCCCGATAATTCCATCTCATTCGGATTGAAGGATATCGTCGCTTCATATCCATACACTTGCTGGTATACACTATTGGTCACATTACCGACAGATTGCCAAATGCTAGAGAGCTTGTTTCCACCATACACCGAGGTTGTGGCAGATTTTAATTGTACGGTAGGATCATTGCTCGCCGCCGTTGCATCCGGAAGCGGGATGCCTGCAAGCAGGACAAACAGGATGAGTAAGCTTGACAAGACTTTCTTAAATTGCGCGTTCACAGTATCTCTCCTTTACGAATAAGCAGCCTGGATATAGCACCGATAATGCTCAGTAGGGCTATCCAGTCTTTCAAATAATAACGATAATCATTCTCAATGATAAAGCAAAAAAAATATTGTTACGTCTTCTTATTCACTTAGTATTTGCTAATCAATCTTCTTTCCTGCTTATACCGGGATAAATGAATTGCCGTATGCATACAATTTCGATAGTATATGAGTGAGTAAATAATTGTCAACCCCCAAATTGACATAACTTTTCTTGATATGGGATATTAAAATTTGTTATTAAATTCATAATTGACAATGAGAATCATTTTCAATATTATTTAACTTAATGTGTAATTACTCCATATCTCTGAAAAAACATAAAGCTACCCACGTTATACAACCATGAGCAGCTTTATATACATACATCACAACACAATTACTTCTTGTAAGGCGACAAATCTTCGCGGTCTGTCAGCAGCTTGCCCGTCTCAGCATATCGGCAGACGGCTGATGCCACTTGGAAGGCATACGCTCTTCTTGGCAGATCGGTATGGTTCGTTTTACTATGATGCAGCGTTTCGCGATGGAAAATTACAGCATCCCCGGGAGCCATCGGCTTGCAAGGTGCCCCATTATCCGGATCAGCAGCACGGCGATGTGTTTCTCCAGCCTCATTCAGATCCTTTTGACGACCCATACGATGGGATCTTGGCGCCAACCACAAGCCGGCGTTCTCTTGAGTAATGTGATCCAATGCGACGAAACCATTAAGCATATGCCCAAGAATATGCGTGTACATATTATCCTGATGCCAGGCCAAGCCTTCGCCACGTGGAGGAACAACAGCATACATCCCCATCCACAGCTTGACATCGTCTCCCAAAATGCGTTCAAAGGATTCAATAATCCGCGTATTGCTCAGGAAATTGACAGTTTCGGGAAATTGCGCCTGACTTTTGGCCAAGCTTACAGTAGGATTGGACTTCCACTTGCCATCATTGGATTGCTGGGTGGCAAATTCTGTATTCTCCTTATTAATTTTATCAACGGCTTCCTGGGTCAAAAAGCCAGGTGCGTAGAAGAAGCCCTCGCGGTAAAATTCTTCAATCATATCCTCGGTCAATACAAAATTCGATGCGTTGGTCATTAGCATGGGGTGAACCCTCCTTGTTTGGTATGCTATAAATATATCGAAAAAATATGTTCTTCACTGCTTCAATTCAATCAATTAGTTGTACTTTTGTTCAGCCTTTCGTCAATTAGTTTGCATACGGATATACTCGTAAGGCTTCCAACGTGACTGCTCAGAGACAGGCGCCTGCCCTTCCCTCGGCTGTAAGGCTGCCCAATGCTCGGTACCTGATTCAGCTGAGCTTACAATCTGTGACCACAATCCCTCAACTACCCCATAGGAAAGGGGGAGCCGATTCGTCGCAGGTTCGGATTGTAGTCCAAGTTCAGTCACAATACGGCTTAAAGCAAGCTCACAAGCATCGCAAATCAGTTCACCGTACGCACGAGTCGCCTCATCGGCATCCAATGCAGCCGCCAACCGTCCGCCAGCCCCATCCAGCTCCTCCAAAGCTTTCTTGGAAGGATCAATCAGATCAGGCCGAATGTGCATCAGCATCGAAATCTCGTATTTTCCGGCATGATCTCCCGTATACGTGCCCTCAACCAGATCAAAATCCGTTCCATACCAAATGTTCATTCCTGTCTGCTCCTGAAACATCCGGGAAATTTTACGCAGATCATGCACATGAGCCCCACCGTGCCCGGACAAGATGACCGCCGACTGAAAGCCTGCATTATAGAAGGAACGCAGCTGATACAGGAAGAAATGGTAAAATACGTATGGAGGAACGGATGACATATAAGGATTATGTTCCCCTACGTTTGCCTCCAGAAATTTGGCTGAAGGCCCTGACTCGTGCACATGATAGTTCATGCTGGGAGCGACAATACCACCCACTTGCCGGGCTACACGTGTGCATAAATATTCCGCTTTGAAGGTGTCCAGACCAAAAGCACTGATCTGACCATGCGGCTCACACAAACCAAGCGGCATATACACGATAGGACATTGCTGTTGGCGCGCAATCAATTCAGCCGGAAACAGCTCTGTCCACAGCACCTTGGATACGGTTTCAGATTCATTGCTCATAAATGTCTCCTAGCATGATAGAAGTGTCTGATCCAACGCTCACGTATTTTAATAAGCTCAAACAGCTCATCAGGCAATGCTTCCTTGTCACAAGCTGCGATATTTTCCGCTGCATATTCGAGTACCTGCATCGAAGAAATCGCAACGGTCACACCTGGGTCCTTCAGCACGAATTTAATGGCCAGCTCCGTTAATGAGCTCGCATACTGAGGCACATATTGGCGAAGGCGATCCACCTTGTCCAGATAAACACTTCGTGGCTGACAGTCAAAATAATTGTAGCGATAATCCGAATCCGGGATAACGGTATCCTCCTTCAAGAATCCAGTCAGCCCGCCTTCATCCAGAATAACTCTTGCGATGACAGCCACTTTATTCTCCTGGCAGATTGGAACCAGACAATCAAGCGCGACCGAGTCAAAGATGTTGACGATCGTTTGCACCGAATCAATAACACCCGCTCTAACCAATGAAATCGCATGATCATGCCGGTGGTCCGGCAAAGAGACACCCAAATATCGAACCTTGCCTTCCTCTTTCAGCCTGAGCAGCTCTTCCATCCAATAATCAACAGCATCCCACTGCGGCCAATAGACATGAAGCTGGAGCAGATCCAGTGTCTCTATATCCATAGCCTGCAGCGATTGCTCCACGCTCGTCCGTATGGATCCGGGCGGGTAGGTGGATTGTACATCCAGCGGGAAATGAAAGCCTGCGCCGGGTAAGGAATGGGGCGGTGCCGAGGCGGCAGCTTTTGTTGCTATGAACGGCTTTTCCCCGTTCCACTCCTTTAAAGCCTTGCCTATAAGCTCCTCCGATCTTCCGTACACTCTTGCCGTATCAATAAAATTAACTCCGTTCTCCAGCGCATACACAATGGAACGGATCATCGCAGCATCGTCTTGTTGGCCAAAGATACCATTTAAACCCATACCACCAAAGCCAAGCCTGCTGATGGTTTCACCCGAACGAGCGAACACGGACGTTTGCATATAAGTCTCCCTTCTTAAGCGAATACAGTCCTACTTTAGTTGTATCATGGAAAACTGTTCAAAACTTCCCCAAACCTGATGTAAAAGTTGTACTTTTGTTCAGTCAACGTAAAGAAGACTGCCTCACAGGTCTCTTCGGACCTTGCGGGACAGCCCCATCTTCACTTCATGCATTCTTTCTACTACCTCGTCAAGCCGTTTATTTTTTCTTCGTATACCATTCATTCATGGCATCGATCGCTGCCTTGCCACCTTTTGCATTAAACTCCTGCACGAACTTATCGAATTCATCCAGGCTTCGTTTACCCATGATGAATTTCAAAGCATTCTCCTCTGCGTAATTTCGCAGTTCATTAAACTTCGTATCATACGCTTCCACGGAAGGAGCGTATGCAGTCTCATCACGGTTGCGCTTGAAAGGAATCAAAGGCTCATAGTAAGGCAAAAATCCTTTGGCTCCAAGCCGTGCAAAGAAGCTCGGGTCCGAATCGCCTAAGAAATACAGCGTACGCCACGGAATTGCGTTGCTTTGCTCAGCTGTTTGAACGACTTTACCGCCCTCTTCCTTGTAGTCCTCCCCTTCAATTCCGTAGGTCAGCAGCTTATCCGCTTCCGTACCAAAAATAAAATTCATATATTCAGCAGCACCCTGCTTATTCTTCGCTTGCTTCGGAATAACCCAATAAGTGCCTATCGGACGTTCCTCAGGAAAACCGGACTGGCCCCCCTTACCCACAACAGGAGCGATGAATTTAAGCGTACCTCCATTGTTTTTATCCTTCATAGATCGATCAATGGTTTGTGCATCAGACCACGCCGTTGTGGTGAATACAGCCGTTCCGTTAATCAATTTGTCCTTCACGTCTTTGTTGATCGAAAACTCCTGATCAATCAAGCCTTCACCATACCATTTCTTCATCGTTGTTAAAAATTCTTTATACTCCGGCTGCAGCCAGCTGAATTCCAGCTTGTTATTTTTGGTTACCGCCGTCATTCCTACCCCAAACGCTTGTGCAAATGGCGTGAAGGAATTCGTAAATGCGCCCGGATTGGAGGCCATTGCAGTCAGTGGTGCAATATTTTTCTTTTCCTTGATCGTTTTGAGCTTCGCATAAAAATCATCCAGAGTTTCCGGATCCTTCAGATTCAGCTCTTTCATCACATCCGAACGTTCAAGCAGACCGTTGCCGACCTTTTGCGCAACGCGGTGTGGAATACCGTACACCTTGCCTTCGAAGCGGGTGGCGTCCAATATTTCCGGTGTAATCATAGCGGACAGTGTCGGAATACTACTCTTGATCAGGTCATCCAATGGCTCAAACGCTCCCTGCTGGGCGAGCTTGAAATAATCCGATTTGTTATTGATGCGAATCAGATCGGGCACATCACCGGATGCCAAAATGATCGAAACCTTTTGCGAGGGATTATCCTTGGGCAGTGCTTCGAATTTAAGATCAAAGCCTGATTTCTCTTTGAGTTGCTTGACCAATTTATTGCTGTTCATATTGTCAGACCCTTGAAATTGCTCCAACGATGGGTGATAGGACATC
Organism: Paenibacillus sp. FSL H7-0331; assembly: GCF_001956045.1. Next base: position 558,058 of record NZ_MRTH01000001.1, read on the forward strand.
ATGATCTTTAATTCTTTGTTTTTGGTTGCAGGTTTGCTGGAACTGCTGCCCGGAGTTGTGCTAGTGCCCGAATCGTTACCACAGCCCGCGATAAAGCTGGTTAGCAGAATCGCTGACATCCCTATACATGCCGATTTCTTGTAGTTCATTGAAACCCCTCCTGTTTGTTTAATCATATCATGAAAAGCTGTTTGTATAATGAACGGAACGGCACTTATCCTTTTACCGCACCGAGCATAATTCCTTTGACAAAATATTTTTGAATAAATGGATACACACATACAATCGGAATAACCACACATAAAATGGCTGCCGCACGAATCGTCTCGGGGGTGACCTCCTTGAATACATCCGTGATGACCGTATCTGATGTTTTCTCATCCGTCACAAGCTGGAGCAGGAACATTTGCAGCGGCATCAAGCGTCTCTCTGTAATGTACATCATCGCCTGAAAAAAGCTGTTCCAATAGCCAACCGCGTAAAACATCGAAATCGTCGCCAGCGCCGGCTTGGATAAGGGCAAGTAAATGGACCCAAGAATACGCCAGTTATTGGCACCATCCATGCGAGCTGATTCCTCCAGAGATTCCGGGACTCCCATGAAAAAATTGCGTATGAGAATCAGGTTAAAAGGAGCCAGCGCAACCGGCAAAATGAGGCCCCACAACGAATTCATCAGCCCCACCTGCTTAACGACCAGATAAGTCGGAATCAGACCCCCGCTAAAAAACATCGTGATCACGAACAGCATCATTAGAAATCTGCCGTAGGGCAATGTTTTTTTGGATAAAGCATACGCTGCCAGGACCGTTAGAGCCATACTAATCAAGGTTCCTGCCACCGTAATGAATATCGAATTGCCAAACGAGTAAAAAAATTGCTTGTTGGAAAGCACATATTGATACGACATCAGATTAAAGCCTTGGGGCCACAAGGTGATGTCCTTGGCTAATACATGTGCTTCACTGCTTAACGATTTGGCGGCAATATGAATGAACGGCAATATCATCGATAGAGAAACGAGTGACAAGAGCAGCACATTCACATAGCTGAATACAGATTCGCCTTTTGTTTGTATCATGGAGACCACCGTCCTTCTATCATTAAAATACGCCCTCTTCACCCATTTTTCTTGCCAAATAATTAGCCAGCAGCAGCAGCACACAGCCAATAACGGATTTAAAAAGTCCGGCAGCTGTCGTCAAGCCAAACTGCATCGTACCTAAACCAACGCGAAATACATAGGTATCAATAATATCCGCGACGTCATATACGACCGGATTGTACATGACCAGAACCTGCTCGAACCCGGCATCCAGCACATGACCAAGCCTCAATAACAGCAGCACGATGATCGTCGATCGAATCCCCGGCAAGGAAACATGCCAAATCTGTCTTAGTCTTCCGGCTCCATCGACCGTTGCCGCCTGAAACAGCTCCTCATTAATCCCAATCAAGGCAGCCAAATAAATAATCGCGCCCCAACCCGCTTCCTTCCACACATCGGAATAGACGAGAATCCAACGGAACAGCCGTTCATCAGATAAGAAAAAAACAGGCTGCAGGCCAAGTACTTCCAACGCCTTGTTGACGATACCACTGTTGGGCGACAGCAAATCTACGGCAATCCCTCCAATAACGACCCACGAAATGAAGTGAGGCAGGTAGGTAACCGTTTGCACAGCACGCTTGAACCGAACCAGCCTAAGCTCATTTAAGAGCAATGCCAACAGAATTGGGGCCGGGAATCCGACAATCAGCTTCATCAGGCTGATGTATAACGTGTTGCGCACCACTCTTGGAAATTCATCAAACAAAAACAGCTCGCGAAAATATTGCAGTCCAACCCATTTGCTGTTCATGACTCCCTGAATGAGGTTGTAGTCTTTAAATGCAATCACAACGCCGTACATCGGGACATATTTGAAAATAATCAAAAAAAGTAAACCAGGCAGTACCATCAGATAAAGATCCACGTATTTGAACAGGAATCTCTTCGAAACTGCTTTCATCGCTTTCTCCCCTCGCTGTCTGATCTTGTTTTATTTTTCTACTATAACGTGGTTGACCTATCTTTCGTACCCCAGTTCTAAACCTTTACATGCAACTTTTTTGCGAACAAGTTGACTAACGCACAAAAAAGCCGGATCGCTTTCCGACTTTCCTGTTTGAACACGCTCATTTATAAATTTCGCTGGGCTTGACTCCCCAATATTTCTGAAAGCTTTTGGAAAAATAATTCACATGCTTATATCCCACCTGCTCAGCCGTGTCGTACACCTTAATGCCCTTGGTCAGTAATTCCTTGGCTCTTTCCATACGCAGTCGAAGTACATAATCGGAAAAGGATTCCCCTGTCACTTCCTTGAAAGTCCGGCTTAAATAGGAATAGCTGATAAACATTTTTTCGGCAACCAGATACAGATTTAATTCCTCTTCATGCAGCCTTTCCTGAATAAACCCGATTACCTGACTCATTGCAAGCTGCGTGCCGGTTTGCCGCCGTTCGGTTATCGTTTGGCTAATACGTGAAGTCATTCGGCGCAGCCATTCACCAACCTGCTCTTTCGATAATAGCTGGTTGAAGTTTTCAAAATCCGCATAATCCTGCTGCAGCGCTTCACGCAGTGTCCATCCGTGGATATGTATAATCCTTGCCAGCAGACACGTAATTCGCCACAGCATCTCCTTCGCCTCCGTTACAGGCGTATGAGCAGAGAAACCAAGCTCCATCATCTGTTGAATAAAGGCTTCGCACTTGGTGCGGTCTCCTGTTTCAATAGCAACCTCATATTCCTTCTCCAAATGGCTCATCATCATCCACGAGTCCTGAATCGAGACCACATCCCTATACGGAATCGCGATTTCATTGCCCAGAATAATCCGCTCCTGCAGAGCCATTCGGCTCTGCTTATAGGCATTGGCGAGCAGCTGTTTATCGGCCACCAGAGGCCCTATACCTGCACTCGCCGTCAGCTTGAGACAGTCCTTAACCGTCCCGAGCAGCCCGCTAATGAGCGGATTCACCCGCCCGTACAACGTATCATCCCGCTCTTCATCCGGCCATATGAAGACCACAGCGGTCATGCCGTCATCATCCTGCAATACCACACATTCCTGATCAGCCAGCACATCGCTCGCAATTGTAGCAAGCAAAAATTGTACCAGTGATCGATCCTGTACCTGAAAGCGGCCGTTGTCCTCTGAGATGGGGTCCATGTCGAATATGATGGGCAAATATTTGCGGGCATCCAGGGCTAACAGAAGATCCCGGCCTCTTTTCTCGATCTCCCATATGGAATAGCGCCCATTCAACCAATTTTTATAAAACATCTTTTGCAAATCCGGCAGCTGCTCATTCCACTTGGCTTCAAGCGTGGCTATGTTGTGCTTCTCGTTAATTTCCCGCTCCCTGACTGCCTTGGCATCCAGTACCGTTCGCATAATGAGCTCGTTCTCCGCCGGCTTGACCAAATACTGGAACACGCCATGTTCGATGCTTTCCCGCGCGTATTCAAAATCGTCATAACCGGTTAAAATAATGACCTTAATAAGCGGGAATTTCTGTTTAAGCCATTTGGCCAGCTCAAGTCCGCTCATCAAGGGCATCTGAATATCCGTGAGCACGATATCAATATGATCCTTTTGCAAAATGGTTAAAGCTTCCCTGCTGCTGCCGACGGCCGCGACCAGCTCCACTTGATTGTCTGCCCATTCGATCCCTTCCGCAATCCGCTCCCTGACATGATGCTCATCCTCAACGATTAACAGTTTCATGTGTGTCCTTCCTTTCCCATTGGCAAAATCAATGTTACTTTCGTACCTTTGCCTTCTTGGCTGTCGATTAACAAATCAGCGTCACCGCCATAATACAGCTTGACCCGTGACTTCACATTTTTCAATCCATAATAGAGACTTGTTGGTTTATCTGGAGAGCTCATATACGATTTGCTCGTGATTTTGTCGATTTCCATGATAATTTCCTGCAGCCTGTCTTCGGGGATTCCGACTCCCGTATCCTCCACCTCGACATATAACCTGTCTTCTACAATTCGCGAGCGAATGCATAAGTAACCCTCATTGGGGCTTTGTTCCAGCCCATGGATGATCGAGTTCTCCACAATGGGCTGTAGAAGCAATTTCAGGATCTGAAGCTCCTTCGTTGCCTCATCCAGCTCGATTTCCACGGTGAAATGATCCTTGCGGATTTGCTGTACACGCATATAATACATCAGATGCTGAACCGTCTCCGCCAATGTGAAGGAGTCTCTGCCTTTTCCCAGACTTACACGAAAAAAACGAGCCAGATTAATGACCATTTCGCTTATTTCCGGAATACGTTTGCTTGAAGCAACCGAATAGATCGAATCCAGTGTATTATACAGAAAATGCGGATTAATCTGCGACTGCAGTAAGCTGAATTCGGCCTTGGCCAGCCGCAGCTCCTTTTCATAATCATCCTCAATCATTTTACGCTGTGCAGCCGCCATTCGATTGAAGCCATTCATCACAAAGCCGAACTCATCCTTCCTCTGATGTACGACCTCGAAAGCCAGATTCCCGCTGCTGAATTGTTTAAAGGCACTTGATAGCTGCTGCAGAGGTTTTGAAATGCTGCTGTACACGAGCCATGCAATCCATATCGCTAGCATAATACTGATAGCTGTAATCAAATAAGTAAATTGTTGAAGATTATGAGATAACTTGAATACCTCCTTCCTCGGCTGCTCCAGACGCATCGACCATTCACCCTTTTTTACGGTAATCGAAAAAGGCTCCTCCTTATGCAAGTTTTCCGAATTTGGATTGGTCTCGAGTACAAATCCGTCGTTGTAGAGCAGCGTAATGTTCATATTGATGGAGGTTTGCAGATTTTGGATGATTTTTTGAAAGGATCGCTTGTCTACAGCCAGCACCATCACATTCGGTTCTTGCGTGCTGCTGAGCACATCCAGCAGACGCATATAATAAATCATATCCTCACTCATATACAGCGACGGATTGCGACTTTCCCTGGTCGGCACGTACACTACCAGCCCACCGCTCCCTTTAATCGTTTGCTGAAACCAATAATCCTTTTTCACATCAGGCCATTTGATCCCCCCCTTCAGTGTGGAGACTCCGTTACCGCTTTCACCATGAATGATAAAAGCATCCTTGATCGCTCCATTCACATTCGTCAGTGCAGTCAGCTGCTGCTGAACGGTATGGATGCCATACAAATGGTCCGGGCTTAAAGGATTCTCGATTCCTTTCCAGATATCGACGATGTTGGGATTGGACGCAATCAGCAGTGTTTGCTGATCCATGTTTTGGGTTAACTGATCGATATACTCCAGCGTAGTTAGCAGAGCCCCTTTGGTTCGGTCACTAATTTGCTCATTCATAATGCTTTGCGAATAATAATTGGCAAATATACTGACGCTCACGAGCGGCAGCAGGATCAACAGGAACGTCAGCGTCAGCTTCGTCTGCATCGAATTCAATCTCGAAAAGCTTCTCATGCCCGCTCCTCTTTCCGCTGTCCGATCGCTTGATGTCCGGTATGATTGGAGGGGGGATGTCCGGTGATTTTCTTATACATCCGGTTAAAATAGGATTGGTCGCAATAGCCGAGCTGATCAGCAACCTGCCCAATCGTCATCGGCGAATTCAGCAGCAAATCGCGAGCGGCATACACACGCACCTGGTGCAAATAATCGATTGGGGTCTGTCCGGTCACCTCGCGGAATATTCGTGTCACATAATTAGGAGTCCGGTCAACGAGCTGTGACAGCTCTTCAAGACGAATTTGTCCGCGGTAGCTGTCGAGAATATACTGCTGAATCGTCGCCACCATGGACAGCTTTTTCAACGGTAAGTCTGCATGATCCGCTTCCCTTGCTGCGATACCGAGCAGTTCCAGCACGATGCCCGTACAGATCAGCTCGTAATGCGGCAGCTTGCCAAGCCACTGCTGCAGCAGCAGTGAGAAGCGCTGCTTCATATATTCATGATTCCGGGTATGCAGCAGCAGATACGGCTTGTGTGCAAGCAGCGGAATCGTGGTGGGATCAGCTGCATCCGAGGATACGAACAAAAATGCAAATTTTTGATGCATTTGAATACCATCCCCGATACCTGCACGAAGTGTGCCTTTGGGAATAAACAGAACATCCCCTTTTGTAAGCGGTATATCCTGATGGTTCAGGCGATAGGTCAATTGACCACTGACCACATAGATGAAAATATGGGCTTCCGTGATCTCCTCTGCCTTTCTCCATTCAGGACCAACTTCCTCCAGAAGAACGGATTTTAATTCAATCATTGCGGCTTCACCTCATTTACATGTCGTTTTGCTCATTCGTCCCCCCCATTATAGTCAGTAATCATCGAATTGTCCAAATAATAATTGTTTTGTTTATCGCAAGCAGCAGCTTATTTTTTTATACTGAACTAGAAATCAATCAGCCGTTGTGAAAGGAATGACGATATGAAGCTTCCAGCCCAAATCATTGATTGCGACGTTCATCATGCACTGAAGAGCCATATGGATCTCGTGCCTTACTTGAAAGAGCCATGGAAAAGCAGAGTTATCAAATTCGGTATACAGGGCGGCGGTGGCACGTATACTTCGCCTATTGGCGTACAGCGTAAGGATGCTTATGCGGATGATGGCCGGGACGCAGCAGCCTATCCCGAGCTCGTTATGGAGCATCTGGTCGACGCTTACCATATGGATTATGCAATACTTAGCGGCAGCACCTATGCCATGTCCATTCATCCCGATGCCGATTATGCCACGGCTATTGTGGCGGCCTATAATGACTACTTGATTGATCATTGGCTCCCGAATCATCCAAAGCTTAAAGGCTCCATGACCGTCGCCACACAAGACCCTCTGCAGGCAGCCCGGGAAATCGATCGGATTGGACCACATCCCGATATCGTTCAGGTCATACTCATTAGCGCTACACACATCCCCTATGGAAACCGTTACTATCATCCGATTTATGAAGCGGCAGAGAGGCATGGGCTGCCTGTGGCCATCCATCCGGGATCCGAAGGAAGCGGCATTTCCAATCCGCCTACTGCGGCGGGTTATGTGAGCAACTATTTCCAGTGGCACACCTGCTTATCACAAAATTTCATGGCTCAGCTTGTTAGCATTGTGCTGGAAGGTGTGTTCGAGAAATTCCCACGCTTAAAATTTGTACTCGTAGAAGGCGGAGTAGCCTGGCTTCCCCATTTGATGTGGCGAATGGATAAAAACTTCAAAGCGCTGCGCGCAACCACTCCATGGTTGAAGAAGATGCCCAGCCAGTACATCCGTGATCATTGTTATTTGACCACACAGCCGATTGAAGAGCCAGATAATCCCAAGCATTTGCAGCAAATATTTGAAATGATGGATGCAGAGAATATTCTATTATTTTCCAGTGATTTCCCTCATTGGGATTTTGACGACCCTTTTATGATCATGAAAGGTCTGTCCGCTGAAGCGAAGCACAAGATTTTTTACGAAAATGCCCGTCAGCTGTACCAGCTTAAATAGGAGTAGATGCTTTCGATGTGAGTTTTCTGCGAAAACTTTAAGGAGGTTCCCACATGGCCGTTTATTATATTGCTGAAGCCGTTGACATTCCGCCAGGGAGTCACAAAGTGGTGGAGGTATCCGGTCGATCGATCGGTGTTTACAATATTAAAGGGGAGTTTTACGCCATTCACAATTATTGTCCTCATGAGGGTGCGCCTTTGTGCAGGGGTGACGTTTGTGGAACAACACTGGATTCCGGCGTATATGAATTTATATATGGAAGAGATCAGGAGATCGTCCGCTGTCCGTGGCACGGCTGGGAATTTGATATCAAGACCGGAAAGTCGCTATTTAATGACAAAACGCGTACCCGAAGCTATACAACACAAGTAGACGAAGGTAAGGTCGGAGTTGTTATTGGCTAAGCTCCAGTGTATACCCGTTGCCTGTCTACGACAGACAATAGACCGATTTGCGAATGTTATCATATAAAAGCCGCCGGAGCTGATGCTCAGGCGGCTACTGCTCGTAGATGATAATGCTGTGATCCTTTTTCAGGTTCACTTCGGCCAATGCCACTCCACAAGATCATCACTCCATGCGATTCCAATACAAGCGTGGGTATCGAAGATAACCTGCTCATCCTCCGGGCCACTCCCATGGAAAAACATCAGGAATTTACCGATGCCTGCAACGTTTCGGCAATCCAGGACGAACCCCGCAGTAATCCTGCCCTTCGCCCATTCCCATTCCTGCTGCCCCAAGGTCAGTACTGGCTGTTGGTGTGTCCAGCTTTTCAAATCCCATGACCGCATGATCCCGATACCGTTCTCCGGAGAGTGAAACATCACATATTCATTGCGTTCATTCAAAATACAGACGTTTTCCCCCGCGCGCTCATGCCCATAATAAGTCCATTTCTCTAAATCGCAGGAGTACGAGAGACTAACGCCATTTTGCTTGTAAAAGCACCACCATTTGCCCGATTCATCCTTGTCTTCAATCAAATAAGGATCGATCATCCGGCCCATTTGCTCCACAGGAATCTCCGAGCCTTTCAAGAGCATAAGTTCAGGAGCTGTCCATTGCACCAGATCCTTACTTTCCATTTTCCATATTCTGGATGAATCGTTGCCATATTTCTCGCCATTTGGCCTTGGATAAGTTTGCAGACACATCACCCAACGATCTTCGTAACGAATCACATTACCAGGACTGGAATAATTCAAGCTGCGGTCTCTCGGTGTCAATTTTCTCGGCTCGCTCCAAGATAACAAATCGCGGCTTTCACTCGTCGCTGTAAACATGTATATACGTCCATCCGCCTCTGTTTCCGTCAGCGTAAAAAACAATCGAAATACACCCTCATGATACAAAGCAGCCGGGTCGCGATAAGCGATCCGGCTATTGCCTTGCAGCAGTACAGGTGATGGAATATCGCCCAATCTCAAGACAGTAAATTTCATCCCTCCGTAAAACAGCTAACTTCTTAATCGTTTCGAACATTGGGCAGCTAATTCAAGCTTGTCACAGCTCCGAACGGGATTCCTTGATAGGGCGAATTTGTCCGTTCTGATCAAATTCAATTCGAAGCGTACCCGGCCTTTCCTTGAACGGAGCACTGTCATTATTGCCAAAAAATGTGCTCCACCACTGACCCCATTTATCCTGAAAAATCATATTATGCCCACCATGCGGAATAGCTACATATCGGTCGCCATAAGGACCATACAGCTTATCGGAGCTTGCTGCAAAGCAGTGATAATCACCATCCACAAAATCCGCTCCAACCAGATGGTAACGTCCCCCAGCTTTGAACAGAAACGTTCCTTCGAAACCGACATGCTCGGCATTGGCGGGGCTTAGAAGCCGCAGCTCCTCTGCCAATGCCGTCATATCTTCATTCATTCTCGCCATCTTACCGTTATCACATAAGAAGTATACCTGACCGTCATCATCCTGAAAGAGTGAGGCATCAATATGCGGACTGAGCGGTGCATCCACCTTGATGTTATCCACATAAGGCCCTTCCGCCTTGCCGCTAATGCTTCGCAGCAGTCCATTGCCAAGTCTCGGAATACTGTAGGTAAGCCAGAAGGTGCCTTTGAGAAAGTGAATCTCGGGTGCCCAGAGCGGGCGGAACGGCGCACCGTCCCGTTGCTGGATCTCCTTTTGCCAGGTCCCGTCCCGATCCACGTTCCAAACTGACGTCCGTTTGCGCGGTTTGGTAATGAGCGGCTCCCAGTGCTCCAAATCTGATGATTTCCACAGCTGGATGTCTCCCGTGACCGCCCACCAATCGGGGGCACCCGTCGTACCTGTCAGGTAATACACACCATCGCCTCCGAGACAAATGGACGTATCGCGAAGCGGGTAGTCAAACAAGGGTGCCAGATGCTGCGGCAGCTCGGGATATTGGATCATGTTTTCAGCTCCTTATTTGCCGTTTTTGTTGTAATCGGCTGTGAACTCTTCCATGATCTTGTCGCCGCCACCTTTAACCCATTTGTCTACGGCATCGCTCCAGCCTTTGTCATCGAGCTCGCCTAGTGCAAACTTGGTTTGCGCATCGGTAATCGCCTTTTTCAAGTCTACGCCTTTTTCTGTGTTGGTATCCGATAATAATGCTGCGCTTAGATCATTAACCGCGATACCTTTATTGTCAGCGAACATTTTGTCAATTTTGGTTTCAATCGCATTTTTAGTAATCTTGATGCCGCCGTACTGATCGCCCCATCTTAGGTTAACAAACTCACCAGAAAGCTGCGAGCCATCGACTCTTTTCGTTGCTCCATTTTCAGCCTTGTAGTCAGTCCCTTCAATCCCGTTATTGAGCAGTGTCAGCATCTCTTCATCACCCAACTTATCCAGGAACGCCAGCACCTGCTTCATCTTGGCTTCAGTCGTAACACTCGATTTTGGAATGACGATCAGAGAATCATAACCTACAGTGCCTCTTACCTTTTGTCCTTGCGGGCCATCGAAATTCTCAGCGACATCAACAACCACTTTCGGATTCGCTTTAATCATATCCAAATGACGGGTAGCGCCATCATCGATAACGGAGAAATACATGCCTGCTTTGCCCTGGTTAAAGTAATCGTATTTCTTGGCAATTGGGAAATCCGGGCTGATCAGCTTTTCGCTAACCATCTTTTTGTAGAGGTCCAAAGATTTCTTGAACTCTGGATATAGGAAGTCCGGTGTAATCTTGCCGTCCTTCAGTCCCCATCCATTCGGACCTCCATTGTAAATGGTCAGCTGCTTCAGCAATTCCATCGTAGCGTCTTCCTGGATTCCGGTCGTATTGTTCTTCCCATCCTTATCCGGGTCATTTAACGTAAAGGCTTTCGCCACATTGTAAATATCATCAGCTGTTTTAGGAGTTTGCAATCCCAGATTATCCAACCAATCCTTGCGGAATATCATACCGTAACGGGCCAATACGCGCTCCCGCGGGATTCCATACAGCTTGCCGCTGACGCTCGCGTTTTTCACTGCAACCGGATTCATCTTGCTGAGGTTTTTCGTGTCTTTAATAAATGGAGTCAAATCCCAGTACATACCTGACATTTGCGCGTTCAGCATGGCGGATTCCTTCGTTTTACGGATCAGCATCACATCGGGCAGCTTACCGGAAGCATTTGTTGCACTAACCTTGTCATCATAGGCTGTACCCGCTCCAGGTACCCAGATAATATCAAGCTTCGTATTGGTGTACTCTTCGATCTTTTTCTGAATGGGACTGTCCTTCTTTGGCGGCTCAGCACCTTGTTGAATCATCATAATCTGAAGCTCTAACGGCTTGGACGGTGTGCCTGCTGCCGTTTGTCCGGCCGGTGTTTCGGTTTTGCCTGTGCAGGCTGCCAGCAGTGACACCGACATGCAGGTCAAACAAACAACGCTAATCATTTTCGCAAATTTACGAGTTTCATTCGTTTTCATAGTTAAATCTCCTCTTCATCTCTAGTTTAGTTTAACCCTTTACTGACCCCAATAACGCGCCTTTGGCAAAATGCTTTTGCAGAAACGGATATACAATCAGAATTGGCAGCGTCGAAAGCACAATAACTGCCATCTTGACCGTTTCCGCTGGTGGAGCAACAAAATCCTCACCGAAATTCGTAGAATCTCCAATCCCTCCCTGCGATAGAATAACGATTTGTCTGAGCCATACCTGAATCGGCCATAGCTTGCTGTCGTTAATATATAGAACAGCATTGAAGTAAGCATTCCAATGCCCTACCGCATAAAATAAAGCGAGTGAAGCCAATACGGGTGCCGACAATGGCAGCACAATTCGGAACAAAATCCCCACATCGCTGCAGCCGTCAATCCTTGCTGCTTCCTCCAGACCATCAGGCAGGTTTTGAAAAAAGCTGCGCATAATAATCAGGTTAAAGGCGCTGATCAAGCCCGGAATGATAAGAGAGCCAACATTATCGAGCAGCCCCGTCTCCTTCACGACCAGATACGTAGGAATCATCCCACCGCTGAACAGCATTGAGAACACAACCAGCTTCATGAACAGCTTGACGCCCATCAAATCTCTTTGCGCCAGCGGATACGCCATTAAGGCGGTGAACAACAGATTCGCCAGCGTTCCAACTACCGTGATAAATATCGAAACGCCAAGGCTGGATAATATAATGTCCGTCGATAAAATATACTTGTAACCAACCAAAGAAAATTTGGTAGGGAATAAGATAAATCCTTTCCTCAGCAATTCCTCAGGAGCTGTCAGTGACGAAGCGATGATAAAGATAAAAGGCAGGATACAAGCGGCGGCAATAAGGAGCAGAAGTAAGTAATTGATTCCGTCAAGCAATCTGCTGGATAGTTGTTTTTCTACCATAAGGGTTTGATCCTCCTTCGAGTTTGACTGGAACCTTGAGTGCAATGGCCAAGCGTCGCTTATTAATAAATACCCTCTTCACCGAACTTTTTGGCTAAGCGATTTGCCCCGGTTACCAACAGCAGCCCGATGATCGATTTAAACACACCTACCGCTGTACTGTAACTGAACTTCCCTTGCGAAATCCCAGTCGTGTATACATACGTATCGAACACTTCTCCAACCTCGCGGTTCAATGGATTAACCATCAGGAAAATTTGCTCGAAGCCGGAATCAAGGAACGTGCCAATCCGCAGAATAAGTAAAATAATGATCGTACTGCGAATCGCAGGAAGCGTAATATGCCACATTTGTCTCCAACGATTAGCCCCGTCGATGCGGGCTGCTTCATACAATCCAGGATCGACACCAGCGAGCGCAGCCAGAAAAATAATCGTGCCCCATCCCGTTTCTTTCCATATCACTTGTGAGGTAACGATCGTTCGGAACCAATCCTTGCTTAGCAGAAACTTGACCGGCTCAGCTCCCATATTATTCAGCATCGTGTTGACGATTCCGCCCTCTGTCGAGAAGAACAGGAAGCTGATTCCGACTACAACTACCCACGATACAAAATGCGGTACATAGATGAGTGTTTGAATCCATCGTTTAAATATATCTCGGCGAACCTCATTGAGCATCAGCGAAATGATAATCGGTAATGGAAAGAAAAACACGATGTTATACACAGCCAGAATGAATGTATTCTTGAACAGCTGCCAGAACATCTCATTGCCAAAAAACGTTTCGAAATGCTTGAACCCAACCCATTTACTCCCAAAAAAACCCAGGAACGGCTGGTAATCCTGAAACGCAATGAGTATGCCCCACATCGGCATATACTTATAAATTAGGAAGTACAGCAGTCCCGGAAGCAGCATAATAAAAAACCATTTTTGCCGTTTGAGTCTTCGTTTAAAAGCATTCATTTTGGAATCTGAAATGGATGACTTCGTTTCAGATACAGCCTGCATCTTGGTTCACTCCCCATTCACCCGTTGTATGGTCGTTTGTCTGTAGCTCATACTTTATAGGCTTTGACAGTTACCGTCTACAATCACGGCAGCAGATCATGGGGTTGTGATAGCCTCAGAGTCCGATTTACATGTCAATTTGATCATTAATAATCATTATGGCAGATCGGATAATCTCTTAAGAAGCCAAAAAACCTCCTTGATGGGAGGTTTCGCTGGTAGCTCTATATCGTTTCATCGTAAAAAAAATTCGGTTTTACAATGGCATCCTCATACTGCCGATGGAAAATATGTGTCGTCGCAGGCGATAAGGGAGGAATCAACCATGACCAATTCCCGGTCACCTGACGATCCTTCTTTTGCTCGTTAGCCTCAAATCTCATAAATTGCTGGGCGGCTGTATGGTGGTCGACGATGGCTACGCCATGCTGCCTGAAAGAATCCAATACGGCTATATTTAATTCGACCAGCGCGCGATCCTTCCATAAGGTTGAATCCCTGCTCGTATCCAGTCCCATCATATCGGCTACCTTGGGCAGCATATTATAACGTCCTGTATCGGCAAGATTCCGCGCTCCAATCTCAGTTCCCATATACCAGCCGTTGAAGGGAGCTGCTGTATAATGAATGCCTCCAATCTCCAGCCGCATATTGGAGACCATTGGCACGGCGTACCATTGCAGCCCCAAATCGGCAAAGCCAGGGAGCTCCGGATGGCACAAAGGCACCTCCATGATAAGCGATGACGGAATCTCAAATAGCCGCGGCACTCGATTGCCTATTTTCACCAAGAGCGGCAGCACGTCAAAGGAACCCCCGGCTCCCCTCCAGCCCAGCTCCTGGCAAAGCTTTGTGATGGCAACGGAATCCGGATCTCCAACCACACCACCATCGGTTTCATAACCCGCGTAACGAATAAGTTGATGATTCATAATGCGAATCTGCTGCTCCGGCTGAATAGCAGGCTTGAAAATAGTGATGGTCGGACGAATCCGACCACCATTCGTAGCGTATTCGATATGACGGTACAGCGCCTGAGCGATCTCTTCCTCCGTTTCCAGAGTGCGCGCATCGATAACATGCAGGGTCTCCCAGAACAACCTGCCGATGCATTTATTGCTGTTTCGCCATGCCAGCTTGGCTCCATATTGCAGTTCCTCAAGCGTATGCTCATAAAAACCCTGTTCGGCTATCGCTTGCCGGATCTCTATAATTCGTTGTTCCATTTCACCCATAGTTTTGCCTGTTTCGCTGTAGCATGTATGAATAAAATGCTCGGCTTCTTCAACCTCATGATATACATTCATATTGAATTCGTACTCCTATCCTTATCCTGCTCTCTATTATAGTAAAAACAGGCTTCGATTCCAAATAGGAGCTCACCGTTCACGATTTAAATTGGTCCTGGAATTGGCTCGGAGTGATATTCACATACTTTTTGAAAATGCTGATAAAATATTTGTAATCCTTGAAACCGACATCGGAGGCGATGGTATACACCTTGCCTCCACCGGTCTTCAGCTGATCCATGGCCTTTTGAATCCGGTATCGATTCAGGAATTCATTGAACGTATAGGTCGTTTCTGTTTTAAACTTCTGATTTAAGTAGGTAGAGCTGATCCCGAGCTGTGTGACCAGATCTTGAATGCTGATCCGCTCTGCGTAATTCAACTGAATATAAGCAATCATCTGGGCTACATATTTGGAAGCCTTCGTTGGCGCATCGTTCATCAAGGCAGCACTAAGAACCTCGTCCAATTGCTTGTGGTTGTTCTTAATGAGCTGGTATTTCTTCTTAAGCTCAATCTGTGTTTTGGCCCGTGCTAGGGCTTCAATTAATTGATGCTGCTCCAACGGCTTCAGCAAATATTCGCTAACACCCAGATGCACGGCTTTTTGGGCCAGATGGAATTCATCGTATCCGGAAACAATAATGAAACTGCAGGTTGCCGCATCCATACTGCGCTCTATCATCGTGATCCCGTCCATTAAGGGCATATTCACATCCGCTATGACGATATCCGGCTGCAGTTCAATAATCTTCGATAGTCCCTCAGCGCCATTAACGGCCTCATCGATGACAATACAATCCGAACCAAGCCAGTCGAATGTATAACGCAAGCCCTTACGTATCATTTCCTCATCTTCCACAAGCAGTACCTTAAACACCTTCATCACCTTTTTCGTAGGGAATTAAGATTGTGACACTCGTTCCTGAGTCAGGGGAGCTCTGAAGCTGAATGCCGTATTGCTCACCATACAAAAGCACCAGACGGCGATGAAGATTATTGAGTCCGATATGCTTGCTCTGATTATCCGGGCTGCTCAGAATATCCCTGATTTCCGCGAGCCTCCGATCGTCCATGCCATCTCCATTATCCACGACTTCCAGCACCAGATCCTGACCTACCACATACCCTCGAATCGAAATGAACAAAGCCTCCTGATGCTGATACCCGTATTTAATTGAGTTCTCGATAATTGCCTGCAGGAGAAGCTTCGGAACCAAGGCGTTCTGTCCCTCGGTGGATACGTCGATCGTGTAGGTTAATCGGTCCTTAAAGCGTATTTGCTGGAGCTTCAAGTAATCGATCACATGGTTCAAATCACCCTTCATTAATACCGTTTGTCCATCATTGCTGATACTATAACGAAGCAGTCTGGAGAGGATCATGACAATCTCCTGCGCCTGTTGGCTGTCTACGACAATGGCATAGCGCAGAATTTCCAGCACATTAAAAATAAAATGCGGATGAAACTGTGATTGCAGCTGCTTAACTTCTATCAGACGTCTAAGGTTCGATAGCTCCTCGTTCTTGTGCAATAATTCATTTAGACGGTTAAGCATAATATTAAATTGATTGGCCAATGTCTCGAATTCATCCCCGGTTTTGATTTCAACGTAAGCATCCAGATGACCCTCCTGCAGCTTGTTCACGGCAAACAGCAGCTTGTCTATGGATGCGGTATTGCGCGATGACATTTTTTGTGACAAAAAATGAACCATCACCCATAACAAAATACTAGTTACGATAATAAACACCGTTAACGAGATATAAGCATATTTCTCGATCCGCAGGGAATTCAGTGTATATACCTTCATTTGAGCGGTTGGAATATTGGATTGGCTCACATAATATCTGCCATTATTTAATTGAATGTAGCCCTGGGCATCGTATATTGGATTAAATTTGTTCATTAACCCTTTGGCAATATTGTTCGTCGTGGCTATAATCGTGTTGTGCTGGTCGGTGATGACCGATATTTCATTGTTTTGCACAAATATAAGCTTCTGTACATCTTCTTCATATAATTGATACACCAAATAACCGACCACCGTATTATTGTGCAGGATCGCTTTCCCGAAGGTATATAAGGTGAAACGATCGTGAGAGTAGGCAATGTGATTCGTTTCTGTCAGAGTTGCTGTGGCTGTAGGGGGAATCCGAGGTACAATATCCTTGAATACCATATCCTCGATCAAGCCGTTGGAAGGTGCGGAGGATGCAACGAATATGCCCTTCACATCGATGATATGAAATACACTTTTCACCTTTTGATGGTTATTAAATTCATAAAATTGTTCATACACGTCCTGGCTGTTCGCACGCGTAACGGCATAATCAATAACAAGCGGCAGTGCGGCCATCCGGTTGATTTCCTTATAATATTCATTGTATATTTTGGACATCGACTGATTGATCGTTTCGTTGGCTTCCATAGTTTCATTCGCCAATATGATTTTATTATTGATAAGAGTAAAGATCAGAAACAAGATAAACAACACGATAATCGGCATAAAGGTATACAGTAAAAACAAACGACGAGTGGACTCCTTAAAGTTGTTCTTATTCGCCTCCATACCACCACATCCCGCACTATATAGTTGATTACCAGAGCCCTCATCATACCTTACTTGGTTAATCTTAAACAAGTACAACAAAGGCTGGCCCCGCTTGATGCAGGAACCAACCGTAAGACCAAGAGTTTACAAGAACAGCCCACACTTACATGGTGATGTCCTTTTTGCCCGACAATTTGAAAAACAAGAGCAGTGACAGGACCGTAATGATAGTAAGCATCGTCGATAAGGCTGCTGCTACACCGTAGTTGCCGCGAATAACCTCCGTATAAATGGCCACTGTCATCGTTTTTGTGGAGCCTGTGTACAAAATGATGGAGGTGCTTAATTCCGTAATAATGCTGATCCAGCTTAAAATCGCACCCGCTATGACCCCGGAAATCATCATGGGCAGCGTTATTTTGAAAAACGTCTTCATGGTCGAGGCACCCAGGCTGATCGCCGCTTCCTCTATACTATCGTTTACCTGATGCAGTACAGCCGCGCTGGATCGAATCGTATAAGGCAGACGCCTGATGACGAAGGCTGCAATCAGTATAATCGCCGTGCCGCTCAGTACAAGCGGCTTGTGATTGAAGGTAACGAGCAGGGCAATACCGAGAATCGAGCCCGGAACAATGTAGGGGAACATCGTGAACACATCCAGGATATTGGAGGTCACACCTCTTCTTTTGACCGTTACATAAGCGATAAGTATCGCCAACAGAACAATGATAGAGATTGAAATCGCCGCCAATATAAAGGTATTCGCAATAGAATCACCAATCTTCGTAAAAGCAGCGCGATAGCTGTTCAATGAGTACCCGGATACAAATATGCGTCCCGACGTGTTGAGAAAGGAGGTATACATGACATACACCTGCGGCAGCAAAGCGATTGCGGTATACACATAGACGACACCATGAACGATAATATTACCCAAGCCCTTCTTCTCTTTGGGCTGTATTGGATTCAGCGCGCTCATCGTGAACGATTTGCGGTTGGATATATATTTTTGCAAAAGAAATATCGATGTAGCAAATATAACTACGAGCACACTAATAGCGGCTGCAAAACCATCATCCCCGCCAACCTCACTAATAAATTCGGTAAAAATAAGTACAGGGATCGTTTTATATCCTTCACCGATTAGCATCGGTGTCCCGAAATCAGCCAATGCACGCATAAACACGAGCATTCCGCCTGCAAGCAATGTTGGTGTAATGAGCGGAATCAGCACCTTCCACATTTTGCGGATTCCGGTGCAGTTCATGCTCTCGGCTGCCTCCATCAAAGAATTATCCACATTCTTTAGCGCCCCGGACACATACATGAAGACGAGCGGGGACAGCTGGAGTGTCAGCACGAGCACGATTCCTGTAAAGCCATACACATCAGGCATCGGAATTCCCAATGCACCCTTAACAAAGTTGGTGATAACTCCGTTTCTGCCAAGCAGCAGAATCCATGAGTAAGCACCAATGAACGGGGCAGACATCGAGGAAATGAGGATCAGAATTTGAATGGTGCCGCTGCCCTTGATCTTGAACGTCGACATGATATAGGCCAGCGGTGCTGCAATCACAACGGATAAAATCGTCACACAGGCCGTTACCTTCATGCTGTTAAACAAGGCATTCATATAATACTGCTTGCTAAAAAATTTCACAAAATAAGCAAGGGAAAAGGCGCCGGTCGTACCGTCAAAAAAGCTTTTGGTCAATAATGTAAACAAGGGAAAAGCCAGAAACACAAGATAGATCACAAAGATCAATATCGTAATGGGCATCCAGATATCAAGCCGCTGACTTCGTTGATTCATAGGCCGATGGCCCCCGTATAATTCATCTCACCCTGCTCATCATACACATTCATTTTGTCCATATTGGCTTTCAGATAAATCACCGAGCCCGGCTTTAACAGATTACCAGTTGTCGACTCTATGGTGATTTCAACTCGCAAGCCCGTTTCCAGGTCTGCGAAGTAATGGGTATTCTGCCCGAGAAAAATACTGCTTACTATCGTTGTCTTAATTCCAGTGCCATCCTCGGAAATGATAAATTCTTCCGGCCTAACAGATAGTTTGACGGGCTGCACTTCAGCGGACGTAGGCACCTTGATATTGTTCACTCGCTCTTCATAGCCGGGACTGAAACGAACACGGTACTCATTGTTCACTTTGGTCAAAGTCCCCTCCAAAATATTGGTATGTCCTATGAAGGTTGCAACAAATATGTTAGCAGGCCGTTGATAAATCTCCTGAGGCGTTCCTACATGTTGGATAATACCGGATTTCATGACAGCAATCCGATCGGAGACCGCCATGGCTTCCTCTTGGTCATGTGTGACATACACCGTTGTAATGCCAACGCTATTCTGAATTTCTTTGATTGCATTGCGCATTTCAATACGAAGCTTGGCATCCAGATTGGACAAGGGCTCATCCATCAGCAGCACATCAGGACGTATCACGATAGCTCTCGCTAACGCTACCCGCTGCTGCTGTCCGCCAGATAAATTTTGCGGCAGTCTGTCCTTGTACTGATCAATTTGCACGACCTTCAGTACCTCGGCCACTTTCTTTTCAATATCCGCCTTTGATACTTTACGATTCTCCAAGCCAAAGGCAACATTGCCCTTAACGGTTAAGTGAGGAAAAATCGCATAGTTCTGGAACACCATGCCTATATTCCTTTTGCCCGGCGCTACCTGGTTAATAACACGTTCATTAAAGCGAATCTCCCCGCCTTCTACGGAGTTAAAGCCGGCAACCATACGCAGGAGCGTCGTTTTTCCGCATCCTGAGGGACCAAGCAGGGTGAAGAACTCACCCTGTTTGATATTAAGTGTCAGCTCAGGAATCACTTTGGTATCGCCATATTTCTTCACAACATCCTGGAAGGATATGGTTACGCTCATCGTTTCCACCCGATTTCTTTATGTTTATTTTTGCAATTTGGTAAAGGTATCCGTATAACGGCTTACGATTTCTTTCTTATGCTCACGTACGTATTTGTCATCTTCCTTGATCACTTTAATTTCACTCATCGGTTTCATATGGCTTCCAAGCTTGGCATTCGTGCGCAATGGACGGTTAGTCAGTTGAGTTCCGAATGCATCCTGTGCAGGCTGGGATATAATGAAATCGATAAATTTCTTGGCATTGTCTTCATTTTTTGTACCTTTTACAATCCCTGCAACCGCATCAAGAAATACTGCACCTTCAGTTGGATATACGATTTTGACAGGTCCACCGCTTTTCACGTAGCTAGCCGATGGATCTTCATAGGTCAAGGCCACAATATATTCGCCGTCCGCTACGCTCTTATGTGCAGCGCCGGAGCCACTGGAGATCTTGCCGTCCAGATTCTTAATTAAGCTACCCACGAAATTCCAGCCTTTATCGGACGTGTAATCTCCGCCCTTGGCCAACAATATATTCGTTAATTGAGCAAACGCCGAGCTGGAGCTTGCCGGATCGGCCGTAGCGATTTTCCCCTTTAATTTGGGATTTAACAAATCCTCATAACTCTCGATTTTGATATCTCCAACCAGGTTCTTGTTGACCAGCAGGACACTAGCATCCGAAACATAAGATGTCATGTAGCCTGTTTCATTGCGATGTCCCTCCATTAAATCCTTATCATTGGGAGAAACATAATTGGCGAACAAATCGCCATTGCCCATAAACAATGCATGAGAGCCTCCAAACATAACGTCAGCGTATGGATTCGCTTTTTCGGATTGTAATCGCTTGATCAGCTCCCCAGTTCCAGCCGACACCAGTTCAACCGTTATTCCGGTTTGCTTCTCGAACATCGGGATCAACGTATTAATAATATCTTCACTGTTAGGTGTATAGACAACCAGCTTGGTTGAACCCTTAGGAGCACTCGCTGCACCCTTGTCTGTAGAACTCGCTTGCCCACATGCAGCCAACAGGCTTATCGTTAATACCAACGCCACTATTAAACTTATACCTTTTCTCAATATGTTCGCCCCCTATTTGAATATAAGATAATTCTATCAGAAGCCCTCAACATTTAAATCCTAAAATACATAAACATCATCTAAAATTGACAACTAATCTAACATATAAATCCCATTATTCACCTAATCTTATCGTTCTAATTATGCCTTCACCCCATAGATTATAATAAACAAATTTGAAAGCGTTACATATTTAACATCGTTAAATAAATAAAAAACCAACGTCAGTTAAACTGACATTGGTCTAGTGATCCAAATATTTTTTGCGATAATCGCCTGGAGTCATATCCTCCATCTTGCGGAAATACCGAATGAAGTTTTGCGAATTCTGATATCTGAGCCTCTCCGCAATTTGGGATACCTTCATATCGGTTTCCAGCAGCCATTTTTTCGCCTGATTGAGTCGATATTGCGAAACATAATCACTGAAGTTCACACCTGTTTCCTTACGGAACACGGTTTTTAGATAATTCGGATGATAATTAAGCCGCGTTGCACATAAATCCAGGGTCAGGTCGGACTCAAACTCTTCATGGATAATTTCGATCATATGCTCGGAAATATTTTTATTCTGGCTTTCCCACTTTTTGTTCAACAAGGTGACCATCGGCTCCAGCACTGTTTTCATAAACCAGCTCTCGGTTTCTGCAATCGTTTTGAGATTAAAAAGCTGCTCAAACAACTGCCGGTCCTCCTGGGAGGAGGCTTGAAGATTCTCGCCTGCATTCTGAATCTCGCGAATCAGATCGGCCAGCAGCCGGAACAAAATCATCTGGTATTCCTGATGCCGAATAGGGTCGCGCAGCATCACAGTAAGAAACTCGTGCAGCAGCTGCTGTGCCTTGTCCAAATCGGGAATCTTGAGCGCATCGATAAGCTGCTTTTCGATCCATTCAGGGAAAATCGTCTGAATCCGATGGTCAGGCAGCACATCCTCAACATGCAGAATAGCCTCTTCACCAAAGCGAATTCTATACTTTAATGCCTCCAGACTTTCCCTGTAAGCCTGCGCCCCTCTATTCAAATTCGTATAGAAGCCACTGATGCCTATGCTGATCTGCAGCCCCAGTATTTCTTTGACCGTTGTCTGAATCAGCTCTGAGAGCGCATATACATCGTTTTTCCCTTGCTCGGACGAAGAAGTCCTGTTCCTCAGCAGTGTCACCTGATTGCCGCCTATAACGACAGGTTCAAGACGGGATTCCGGAAGTGTCAGCTCCGAGACGATATTGTTAACCGCAAACATCAGCAGGTCATGATCATTTTCCTGAAAACGCGTTCCCGCTAATGTGTCAATTTGTACCGTCAGCACACAATAGGAGTCACCGCCCCATTCATACTGAAATTGCTCTGACTTTTCCTTAATTTCTTGACCATTCAGCTCACCTAACAGCAATTTTCTCACAAAAAATTCCTTCAGCTGCTTCGTATGTCCCTGTATTTGATCCAACAGTCTTGATTGTGAGGTTCGCAGTGAAACGATATGTTTGCCAATGAATTGCAGCTCATCCTCATTTCTGTTCTCGCTAGCTTTATCTCCAGCCGCGGACTCGAATACAAGACGAATGGGTGTGTAGATTCGATTGGAACCGATTAACGATAGCACCAGCAAAATAAGAAATACCCCTGTGCACACATAAAACGTGTACCAACCAATCGCCCCTGACTCCTTCGTAATCTGTTCAATTGAAACAAGTGAAACGTAGACCCAGCCGTTAAAAGCAGATTTTTTGTAAGTGATGCCGATGGACCCATCCTGTAGACGAATTTCATTGCTGCCTTTATCCACTGTGGATGCTTTTAAAAGTTGAACTACCTGATCAATCTTTTCCTGCGAAAAATTGGGATTGGACACCTGTGTCAATAAGCGGTAATCCGCATCAAAAACGATCGTATCCGACTCGCCGTTATATTCGGGAATCAGCTTTTGCAGCCTATAGTTAGGAACGTTCGCTACAATCACACCGGATGTGCCCTTATAGATATTGATCGGCAGTTTTTTGACCAGCAGAATATGGGAGGTACCTTCGTTGGTAACCCACTTGGATGATTCTGCAAACTGCGTTCGTTCTGTCAGCGTTTTCAGTTCGATGTCCGTCATAGATTGCGTGAACCCGCTGTTGTCGAGTGTCCATCTATGCGCAAAGCTCGCAAGCTGTACATTGGAAATACCTAAATCATACGATTGCAGCTTGTAAAGGCCATTCGCCAAGTCCGTCACTAACATAAAATCTCTGGCCTCAAAGCCGCGGGTTATCGATTCGCTGACAAGTTTACTGTTACTGAATTGGACAATTGCGTTATCAATCGTTTGCAAAATCTGCTCTACCTTCAACTCCGTCTGCGTTAGCACTTGCATGTTACCCTCATTAACCTTTTCCTGAACAATACCCTTGGCTTTAAAATAAGATAAAATACCTAAGGATACGACGGGGATCGTAACCAGGATCATACTAAAGAGAATGATTCTCCGTAAATATTTGGATTTATACATGGCATTCCCTCACGATTCAGGCTTATAGTCATCGCACTTGATGAAATGGTAAATATATACATTTAAATCATTTCAGCACAGCTGTTTTTCAATGGTATCCGGTTTCTACATTATATAGAATACAAAATGGGGTTACAAACCAGCCCCTATGCTCTCTAAGTTATCTGTTGGTGTCATGATTGTATATAATCATTAGGGCAGATTGTCGGTAATCAGCACTCTGAGGCATGCCAAATAACTGCGACATCCCTAAAGATGCCGCAGTTCAATTTACTTCTATGCTCCATTTCCTATCAGGCAGCTATTCATCTTTACCTTCAATGCCGCTGATGACCAAGCTGCGGACTGAATCCCGCAAACTATCTCGCATATCGGCAGGTGTTCCTTCGTCTGTTACAAGTGTATGAATACGGTTCAGTCCCATGCCAAACAGAAAGCCGCTGCGATTGACCTTCGACGAATCCGCCATCAGAATCAGATGATTGCTCTGTTCGACCAGCATCTGGGCAATTTGCAGTGGTTCCCACTTCGAATAATAAATGCCCTCTGGTCCAAAGCCCATGCAGGAAAACAGCGCCTTATCGAATCGGTACTGACGCAGCTCACAGTGCAGCTTGTAGCCGAACGTCTTGCCGTCCTCATCGACCTCTCCGCCAACCAGATAAACCTTCAGCTTCCCCTTCTTCTGAATCAGATTCAGCGTAACCATAGCCGAATTCGTAACAATCGTAAGGTTCTTGTCATCAGGGACGTAACGGGAAAGCACCAGACCGGAGGTATTTCCGTCAATAAAAACGCTATCGCCATCCTCCAGCAGCTTCACAGCTTCACGGGCAATCGCCTCTTTGCGCTCCAGATTGAGCTGCATTCTTTCGTAATAAGGCATATCCCAGGTGGTCTGCTCTCGCTTCACCGCTCCGCCATACGTTCTGCGCAAAAATCCCTTCTCATCCAAAATACGAAGGTCCCGGCGGATTGTTTCCACCGAGACTTGATACGTATCGACCAGCTCTTCAACTGAGACGCTGCCAACACGCCGTACTGCGATCATAATTTCATTTCTCCGTTGAACTGAGCTCAATTTTGTTACCCCCTGAGAGCCTAAGTAAATAACTTGCTTTTCTCAGGCTCCGGTTTAACTTTTTCAAATATTATTTGAATTCTTTTAAAGTCTTGGTAACGTCAGCCTGCGCTTTCTTCATCGCATCAGCTGGAGTCAGCTTACCCGCATTCATTGCCTGCAGCGCTTCGCCCAGAACGGTATCCATCTTGTTGCGCGCAGCGGATGATACATCGATACGTGCATAAGGGAACACTTCAACAAAAGCCTGCTTCTTTTGCGGATTATCCGCATAGTTTTTCTTCAGTAAATCCGTATCCTGTGCAGATTTGGTAGCCGGGAAATATCCGGTTTTCGCTGCATAGATCGCCTGTGCCTTGGATTCTGCAAAGTATTTCAGGAACAGCCATCCCGCCAGCTGCTTCTCGGGGGTCGTCTTGAACAGCACCTGATTGCCACCATAAAGCTCAGTCACCTTGCTGTCGCTCTTGCCCTGCGGAATCAGAGTGATTCCCCATTTGAACTTGTCCTTGATCAAATCCAGCTTTGAGCTTGTGCGGGCAGTCGTTCCGATTTCCATGGCTGCTCTGCCATTCGTGAATTCCTGCTCCGTATTTTCTGCCAGCATGATCGCTTTTTTATCCAGCAGATTTTTCATCATAGCTGCCAGCTCAACCGCCTGCGGATTATCATAATTGACGCCGCTTTGATCCAGCTTGATCGGATCAATGCCGTAGGTGCGCAGCCAAGTACGGAACGTACCTCCGTTGTTGGCGTTGCCCATCACCAGTGCCGGCTCACCACTTTTTTGTGTAATATCAAGCGCCATTTTCTCAAAGTCCTGCCACGTAGCCGGCGGTTTCTCATAACCTGCTTTTTTGAGTACATCGATGTTGTAGTATACGCCCATGGAGGAATTACCGTGTGGCCAGCTCATCGTTTTGCCGTTGTACTCCGGAATACGCTGACGCGCCAGCACTCCTGGCATGATATCGTCCAACGCCTGCTTGTTCAGCCCGTTCACCGGGTCATTAATGTAATCGTCCAACGGTACAATTTTATCAGCCTTCATATATTCAAGCGTATCGCTCTCGTAGGACATCGCAACAGCCGGAAGGCCTCCGCCCTGCAGCGCAGCACGAACCTTTTTGTTCAGGTCATCATAGGAACCCTGGAATACTTCCTTGACGATGATCTTCCCTTCGTACTCCTTGTTGAAGGCAGCTACCATTTCTTTAATCGCATCGCCATAAATCGTCGCCTGAATGTGCCAGAAGTCAATGGTAATCGGTCCGTTTTTACCGAGCTCAATGCCTTTGGCTGCTGTGCTTTCCGTTTTCTTATCCGTCCCACTGCCTGTTGTTGCTGCGGGAGTTGTCACCCCACAGCCTACCGTTGTGATTAATAACAAAGACGCCAGTGATGCTTTCCAATGAGCAAACGATTTACGTGAATACACGACTATCACTCCTTCGATTGTTGGGAATTGTCACAAGCTCGGACACCTTGAAGCTTTCTCCTGGAGCTGGATAATATTTGCGGACGCCACCGCTGTTGAACAAGGTCGGATGGTTGCTGTGCAGTGGAATCACGAGTCCCGGCGCAATGGCAGTCGTCAATTCCGTAATTTCTTGCGGAGCTGCGTGACCTCCGGTTGCACAATACCGATATTGAACACCAAATTCGTTCAACCACTTTAACAGCGTTTCGTCAGCCGAAGTCAGCGGATTGCCATCAGCATGAACGTATATGGACGCTGCAGCTTGCGAGCCTTTGGTCTCAAGCTCTGCAATTAATGCAGTGAGTGGATAGATTAGGTAAACAGCATACAGTGATTTATTCGCTGTAATCTCATTCACTGTAATAGGCGCATAAGGAAGCTTAACATTCTTCGCAGGGCGTGGTCCTTGTGACCAAACAGGTGTGCGAAGCAGTCGGATTACATGGCGTCCAGCTTCCAGCGCGGGATGTCCGGACAGCACCTGCAGCTTATCTGAAGCCTCAAACCAGAGCACAGCCGTACTTTCGTCCATCACCAGCTCACGACCTGCTTCCTGCGTCTTCATAATCAGATCGGCTACTCGCTCCACATTACGGGCAAGAATGTTCACATACACTAATCCGTCCGTTTGCTCCATCGCCAGGCGGCATTCAACAGCTACCTGCACCTCAAGCCGATCCTTCGGCTTCCGGAATAAAGTGTCAGGGCGCATCCTTGTGCCTTCTGTAATCAGCACATCCACACCTACCGTCTGACAGCGTTCGATAAAACGGTCCAGGCGATGATGATTTCGTCCATGTCGCCGCCAGTCAGCGGTAAAAGCTATCCGATGCTCCGGTCCATGAATGATGAATCCTGTCACACCGGGGCTATCATGATCGACCTCAATAAATTCGATGCGGAAGGGACCATAATCGACGATCTGCCCGTCCTCAATGATGCGAATATCAGCACGTGTGTCTTCGTACTCACCCGCTGCCACAATCGCTTCATATACTACATAGGCATCGCGATGCATCCATACCGGGAGATTAGGCCGAAGTGAGGGCAAGAGTGCCATATGATCCTGATGAATGTGGCTGACAAAGCCATGCAGATTGGTTACCTGCTCCAACTGCTCCCTGCCCCATACCTGCTGCAGCTCTGCTTCGCCCAGATCACCCAGCAATTCGGGGTCGTACAGATCAAGCACGGGCGGAGCCATGCGTGTCAGTAAAAAACTGCGAATACCATAATCTGACCGAACCCGGGTATCTCCGTTGAAAAAACCGCGTGCCATACCCAGATCGAATACGATACCCGTATCCCCGCAGCTGTACATAATATGTACACCGCCAATCGTAGTCAGCCCTCCGTAGAAGGTAAGCTTTTCCTCATACCGATCACTCATGTTTGTTTCCTCCTTTGAATGCTTTATGTGTTGACCTCAGCCTGTTGTTCCAGCTTCTGCTCCTGTGCTTGCTGCAGCATCACCAACAGGTCTGCCAGCTCATCAAGAGTGGACAGCTGCACATCCCATTGCACCGTTTCCGAAGATGGATACGGAGACAGCCAAACGGTTTGGCCACCAAGCTTACGTACTGGGTACAGATCGTTCCAGGCGTGATCGCCAATCGATAAGATTTGATCTGGACGCAGACCCTCCTGCTCGATCAGCTCAGACATATATCGTTCAAGACCACTAGGCTTTCCAGCCCCATACACGATTTCGTCGAACAGCTCCGTGCAGGCAAGTGCCGAAATAAATTCGCGGCCTGTATTTTCCGGCGAGTTGGTGAGCAGTATCCGTTTACGTACTCCGGTCAGCCCTCCAATCGCCTCGTATAGACCCAGATGGCGTTCAAAGCTTGAAGCGCCCTGCAACATTTCCTTTCGTACCTGCTGGAAGGCCAGTTGTCGTTGCCCTTCCTCAACACCGTATTTGGCTGCAAAGATGCTGACCAGACTCCATGCATCCCCTGCATATATAGAAGCCATTTCTGCCGTATCCATTAGAGCCTCTACTTGCTGACCCTGCCAATCCCGGTGCACGGTCAGATCTCCACCGCGTGTCCATGTATCCGAACCCGGATGGTACCAATCCCCAATGCTGCTCGGATGACTTCCTTCCAATAAGGAAGCCATTTCGACAAGAAACTCTTCCAACCTTTCAGTATGCTCCCCTTTGTCAAACAAGAGCTCCAGGTAACGTTTATAAAAGGTTCCATCCTGATAAAGCGTACCGTCCAGATCAAATAGTACGACCTCCACATTGTGCAGCCAATTCATCTGTAATCCTCCTCTGTCAAGTAACTGCTATGTTTGTATGCACACTTGCTTATCCTTTAAGCCCTGTTGCTGTGATACCTTGATGAAACCAGCGCTGAGCGAACACATACAGCAGCACAATCGGTGCGATTGTGAAGGTAGCCGCCGCCATCAGAAGATGGTAATTCGGACCTTCCTCGCTGACAAAATAGAGCAGTCCAACCTGCAGCGGTCTGAGTGATTCACTGGACGTGATCAGCAGTGGCCACAGCACCCCGTTCCATTTACCGATAAATGCAAGCAATGCTGTCGTTATCAACGAAGGCAGCACGAGTGGAAGCAGCACCGTCCACAGATAGCGACCATTTGACATTCCATCGACCTGAGCCGCCTCCCAGTATTCCTTCTGTACGGAAAGAAACGCCTGTCTCAGCAAAAATATCGTGAACGCCTCAGCCAGAAATGGCAGCATCATCCCCATGTAGCTATCATAAAACCCTTGACCTCCATCACCTAGCCAATCATTGCCGCCAGCGAAAGGGATATGACGCATCGTTACAAAATTCGGAACCAGCGTAACATCGTAAGGAATCAGCATCGTGATGACCACCAGCATAAAAATCAGGTTGCGTCCGCGAAATGAAAAATGCGTGATGGCAAAAGCTATCGGTATACAAACCAGCAGCTGCAGAGCCGTTCCAATCCCGGCGATAATGACTGTATTAATAAAATACTGTTCAAATGTCGACTCCGGCTTTAGCCAGGCTGCCGCATAGTTTTGAAACTGCCACAGCTCAGGCAGCACGGTCGGCGGCATCCGGTTGATTTCCACAGCGCTTTTTAGCGAGGTCATGATCATCCAAAAGAAAGGAAACACGACACAACAAGCCAACAACGCCACACTGATCAGCACAACTGTCCATAAGATTTTGGAGGAGCGACGCGCCCCAACCATTTGGTACATGCTACATTCCTCCTCAAAGCTTTCCTCCGTTTAATGCATATAATGAACCTTTTTCTCACCGTAGCGCAGCTGCAACCAGGTCAATCCCAGCAGCAGCACGAACAATACCATCGATACTGCCGAAGCATAGCCGATCTGACCATACACATAAAAACTGCGGAAAATATACAATGGCAACGACATTGTCGAGCCAAGTGGACCACCCTCACCACCGGAAAATACATAAAAGGCATTAAACGATTCAAAAGCCCCGATGACCGATACAATGGTAAGCAGAAACCAGGTCGGAGACAGCAGCGGAAGGGTCACATGACGGATCACATTCCAGGTCCGCGCTCCATCCATACGGGCGGCCTCCGTCAGATCATGCGGAATTTGTGTCATTCCGGACAGGAACACGATAATCTGAAAGCCAAGGCTGCTCCATATGGAGAATAATATGATGACAGCTAGTGCCCAGGTCGGCCCTGCGAACACGGTCGGAATTGCAGCCGGCCACTGACCTCCAAGCGTCGTGATCAGCTTGATCAGAATGGGATCAGGATCGGTAAGCCACTGCTGCGGAGTTCCTCCCATGGAGCGTACCCCCCAATTGGCAAGACCTACACTCGGATGAAAAATCCATTTAAACACGATCGCTGCTGCTACATGAGAGGTAATATAAGGAAGAAAAAACAGAACCCGCAGCAGCGTCTTGCCTTTCGTTATATGAAACAACACATAAGCTACAAAAAACGCAAGCAGCAGCGTCAAGGGAATAGTTCCTATCGCATAAAAGATCGTCACCATGAAAGCCTGCGCGACAGCACCCAACTGCAAGCCGGCAGCAGGATCACTTACAATTAGATCCTCAGTAAATATACGGACGTAATTATCCAAGCCAATAAAACGCTCCGGTACGTACCCCCACTTCCATAAACTGATCCACATCCCGAACACAAGTGGCCAGTACCGAAACAGCAATAATAGTGCCAATGCAGGTAGGGCGTACATAAACCCAGTCCACGCTTCTCTTGTTTTTCGTTTGGAACGCGGCTCGACTTGCTTGCGTTCACGAAGGGTTGCGGCAGGTTTAACAGTAGGTTTGCTTCCCAATGCTACAGCCTCTTTAGATATCACTCCGAATGCTCCTTCCTGATAGCTTCCTTGTTTGGCTTACATACTGATTCTACCTATGCAATGTTTTGCAAGGATTAGAGACAAGTAAAGATATTGTTGAAATGCTTACCGTTGTTTACACTTATCGGCACCCTACTGTGCTCAAACGGTCACAATCGCAACAATAACGGTCATTTCAGACGCCTCAGACTTTCATGAAATCAACAAAAAACCTGGCCAAAGGCCAGGTCATTGTTACATACGTATGTGTTTTTGTGGTGGGTATGGGGTTTCAGACGATATTAAATAGTGTTTAGGCCAAAGAGTTAAGTTCAAACGCTTTTTTAAGCTCTTCAAAATCCAATTCCAATAGATCGCAGCAGTTCTCCACTTTTGCAAAAAAGTTGTCTTCCTCGCTCGGTTGATCCCGTTCAACATAATACATGTTAATGAGTTCAAACAACTCTGAAAATGCTTTTACCTTTTCAACTTTATTCATAAAAATCATTCCTTCCATAAATGTGGTATCGACGAATGGATAAACCAACTGTGTCGCTTGCCATTAGTTTACCTTAAAATCATCATCAACACTATGACAATCTAGCGACTTTTGTTAAAAATTGTCGTTTATAGTCGAAAATGCTGTAAAGCCAGTTGTAAATCCTCTGAAAGTTTGGCAAGTGATTCAGCTGCACTTCTGATTTCTTCCATGCTGGAGAACTGTTCCTGACTTGAAGCTGAACTTTGCCGACTCACTACCTTGCCCTCTTTGGCAACGTGATCGACGACATCCATAACGGTCACGATTCTTCGACTGCCTAATATCAAATGGTCAACCGTTTCTTTGACACTGCTGACTCCTGCGTATACATGGTCAACAGCCTCGTCTATATGCTGAAAGACGACTTGGGCTTGTTGTGTTTTTTCAATCCCTAATTCCACTTCATATAAACCGCTCCGCATGGTACTGCCAATCCGTTTCATCTCCGATTGAATCAAACCGATCAGCCTCTCAATTTGTTGGGAGGAAACTGCGGATTCGTCAGCAAGCTTTTTGACCTCTTCAGCTACAACAGCGAAGCCTTTTCCCGCTTCTCCCGCACGTGCCGATTCAATTGCCGCATTCAAGGAAAGCAGGTTCGTCTGAGCTGAAATCTCATGGATGACGGCAACGAATTTGCCAATATCACGAATATGCGTAGTCAACAGCTCAATAGTAGCATCCAGATCTTTCACCGACGAATGGATCGATACCATTTGTTCCGATACGGATGTTACGGTCAAGGCCCCTTCTTTGGAAGAGGTAGCGGCCTGGCCAGCAGATACATACACATTATCGCTGTTACTTTGGATCGCTGTAATCTTGTCAGCCATTTGATCAATAGCATTCGTCGCATCCTCTAAACTGATCACTTGCTTATCCAGCTCCTGCTCCAAATATTCGCTTGATGAAGCGATTTGCTCGGAGGCCAGCGCACTTTGCTCTGTACTTGCCAGCAGCTGTTGAGAGCTTGAGGAAATGATCAGAGCGTTGTCCGACACCTGAATGACCAAAGCACGTAAGCCTTCCAGCATTTTATTAAACGAGCCCGTAAGACTGCCCACCTCATCCTGATAAGGATAATCTCCATTTACCGAAAGATCGCCAGCGCCAGCCCGATTCATTAACTCTTGCAGGGAGCGCAGTGGTGTTGTGATAACATGATTGATCATAACCCCTACCAGGATAGAGACCGCTACAGCGAGCAAGGTTGAAATGAAAGTAATGACCTGCGCTGTGGTCGCGTCCCGCTCCGTTTGTACATACAATTGTTCAGCGATTTGTTCATTGTAATCAGACAAATCAATTAAGGTTTGGTTAATTTGTTTGCCTAAGATGCTGGTCTCTGTCACAAATGCATCGTAAGCCTTTGCTTCATTATTAGCCATAGCAAGCTCGATTACCTTGTCGACAGCTGTACGGTAGGTAGGAAGCAGCTTCTTATATTGCTCGAGCAGCTCCATTTCGGTCGGAGTATTGGCAATCTTGCTGTATGCTTCAATCGTAGTATCGATAAATTGATCCTGCTTGCTGATCTTAATTTTTAACAGTTCATCCTTAGTTAACAGAAACTCAAGCATACTGGCTTCGTTCGTGCGTGTGCTGGTTTGAATGTTGTTGATCCATTTGACCGGCATCAATCGGCTCATGTACATTTCCTTGGAATTCGCAGCCATACTCGTCATATAATGATAGCCTACAAACGCAATAAGAATGATGGAGATAAGAGCTGTCACATTTAAAATGATCATTTTAGATCTGAATTTCAGATTGCGAAGTATGACTATACTCAAATTAAACCTCCCTTAATCAGCAGCATAAATACTATTTACCATAACTTTCCCTATTAAATCATTAATATTCTGGATTTGATAAAGTACCATATAGTCCTTGATTTCCTGCAAGATATCGATCATTGCCGTTGGTTGGATGAAGCTGGCCGTTCCTACTTGTATCGCAGTAGCTCCAGCCAAAATCATTTCAATGGCATCCTCGCCACTAGAAACCCCGCCACAGCCGATAATGGGTAAAGAAGTGACCTGACGCACCTGATAAATCATACGGACAATAATCGGTTTGACCGCCGGACCGGATAATCCGCCCATATTATTGCCTATTTTGGGCTTGCGTGTATGGATATCAATAGCCATGGCAAGTATTGTATTGGCTACATTCAACCCATCCGCTCCACCTTGCTCAGCTGCGAGGGCAATCTCCTGAATGCTGGTCACGTTGGGCGAGAGCTTCGCGATAATCGGCTTGTCGGTAACTTCCTTCACCTTACGGACTAATGCGCGTGTGCTTTCCGGGTCCATACCGAAGGCAAGTCCATTTCCTTTTAGATTGGGACATGAGATATTCAGCTCCAAGGCTCCGACTCTATCGAGCTTCCCGATAATCTCCGCCATCTCCGCAAACTCATCGATCGAATCTGCCGAAATACTGGAGATGAGCGGTACATCATACTTATCATAACTCGGAATCGTTTCTTTCAAGTAATACGCAATCCCTTTGCTCTGAATGCCAATGGAATTGATCATTCCTGCAGGAACCTCGCAAACTCTTGGCGTTAAATTCCCCTTACGAGGATGCTTGGTAATACTTTTCGGAACGATAGCCCCAATTTCATTAAAATCGATCACCTGTTCCATCTCTTCGCCGAAGGCTCCCGAGGCTGGCATGATCGGATTTTGCAAAGTGAGACTTCCGATTTGGACTTGCAGATTTAAAGCGAAATCCTGCTTTCGTGTTTCTTGGTCCGCTTTCATCATGATAGCACCACCTGTTCCAGGGCAAATACCGGGCCCTCTTTACAAACCCTGACACTCCGGGTAGCTCCATTCTCGTCCTGAATATCACAGACACAAGCAAAACAAACACCCATCGCACAGCCCATATTTTCTTCCAATGCGATTTCGGCGAAAATATCCTGACCAGCCGCAATCTCCTGCAGCAGCATAGACAACCGTTTCGAACCGCAAGTATAGGCTGCGCTGATGGAATGCTCTTGCATAATACGCTCAATCAACAGCCGTACCTGCTCGACATCGCTGCTGCCGTCTTCGTCCGTCACCTTGTATACTTCCGCACCGAACCCTTGCAAAGCATCCGCTGCAAGTAAATCATTGGCTGTTCTCGCGCTAAGGATAGCCACACTGCGGACCCCCTGCTGAGCAGCTTCTTGCGCCAGCGCTGCCAATGTGGCGATGCCAACGCCACGAGCGAGCATCAGAATCGTCCCGTCTTCTTCACGTAGGGTAAAACCATTGCCAAGCGGACCAAAAATATCGACAGTATCTCCTGTCTGAATAGTTGCCAGCTGCTTGGTGCCGATCCCTTTTACCAAATAAAGAAATTCGAGCGTATTGCTGTCTTTATTGATTCTGTATATGCTAAAAGGCCGACGCAGCAGCGGATAATAGGACTCCCCGCAGAGAACATTAAAGAACTGGCCGGGCTTTGCTGTGATCTGTAGGTCTGACGCATCAACAATCATATGCCAATAACGTTCGCTAACTTGTTCATTAGATAGCACTTTTCTTTTTTCCGCTTTCATCTTGTATGCTCCTGTCCATGTTATTCAATATCCCGGTTGAACCATTCCGAATCTCTTCTGCACACCGGAGAACAACTTCTTCCAATAAGGCAGCGCCTTTTGCTATTTGGGAGATGGAGCTGTATTCATCTTTATGATGGCTGATACCCTCTCTGGATGGAATGAAAATCATACCGGTTTTACAAATACTTGCCATATTCATCGCATCATGCCCGGCACCGCTCATCATATTCGTATAAGTGACACCTTGAGCCTCACATTCAGAGGACAATAAACGTATCGTTTCTTTGTCCAAGGAAACCGGCTTTTCTTCACTTAAGATTCGCGCTGCAATCTGCAGTCCCCGTTTTTTTTCCAATTCATGGAACAAGCTGTATAGCTGTTCGATAATCATTTGTCTGGAAGTCGCATCTGTGCCGCGAATATCAATCTTCAGGCTCACCCAATCCGGTACTACATTCATCGCTCCCGGAAGAACCTCGCACACACCTGCGGTAGCGACCGTATCGTGCTCAGTTTGCTCTAACGCCGCCTTCTCTAGAGCCGTGATGATCTCGGCAGCTCCGATCAGCGCATCCTTACGCATGTTCATAGGTGTCGTCCCCGAATGGGATGCTTGACCCTGGATCGTTACTTCCAAGCGGACGGGAGCAGCTATGCCTGTGACAATACCGATCTCCACTCCGCGCTTTTCAAGCAGCGGACCTTGCTCGATATGAAGCTCAAAAAAAGCTTTCAGTGCATTGTTCTTTCTCCGTGCATCTGCGATTTGTGCAAAGTCCAATCCAACTGCAGCCAGTGCTTGCGGAAAGGATATACCTTCATTATCCAGCAGATGCGCAAGCGATTCCGGGTTTAACTTCCCTGCCATCGCTTTACTTCCAATCGTCGAGACACCAAACCTCGCCGATTCTTCACAAGCGAATGAAATAAGCTCAATCGGATAACGGGTGACAACGCCTCTATCATTTAAGCTGCGTATCATTTCCAACCCAGCTATAACGCCAAGTGTTCCATCGTAACCACCACCGTGCTGCACCGTATCCAGATGAGATCCGCAAGCTACAGCGGGTAGCTGTGGATCGCTGCCTTCCCTCCGTGCAATCACATTGCCGCAGGCATCAATGCTTACGGACATCCCTGCTTCCTCGCACTTTTGAATAAAGTAAGCATTCGCAGCCCAATGCTCGCGTGAGTAGGCAAGTCTGGTGATTCCCTGCCCTTTGACGGCACCTATCTCATTGACTTCTATTAACGCAGTCTCCAATCGAGTGATATTCACGATTCTTCACCTCTTACTCTAAAAAAAACGCCCCTTCGTTAAGGTCTGTCAGACAGATTACAAAACGTTGGGGTCGGCTGAAACGGAAAGCTTTGCTTACATAATAACTTCTTGAGATTCATGCCAACGGAGCAGCCTTTTCTCCAATACATTAGACAAAAGGTATAAAACCAGACCGATTACGCTTAATAACAATACAGCTGTTAGTATAAGGTTAATATCATAGGTTTCACTGCCCAGAATAACGAGATACCCGAGACCTGCTTTGGCACCGATCATTTCTCCAATAACGGCACCTGTAATTGCATAGGTCGTAGACACTTTGACACCTGACATGATCGAAGGCAATGAATAAGGGATCTCCACTGTCCAGAAACGCTGCCACCGATTAGCCTTGAGAATATGCAGCAAGTCCTGCATATTGCTCTCCACTGAACGAATGCCGACAATCGTATTGACCATGATAGGGAAAAAGACAACCAGCATCACCAAAGCAATCTTCGAGGTAGCGCCCAGCCCGAACCATAATAGAAACAGCGGAGCGATCGATATTTTGGGTGCAATTTGAACCAAAACGATATACGGCGTGAACATACGCTCCAGCAGTACACTCTTGGCAAGTAAATATCCAAAGAGCAAGCCAAGCACACAACCAATCAAAAATCCGACAAAAATCTCATACAACGTTAACCCAATATGCGTGCTCATATCACCCATGGCCATAATATTCAAAAACTTGGACAAGAACAATAATGGACCCGGAAGAATTTGTACCGGTATATGAAATACAGATACGTAGGCTTGCCATAGCCCTATAAACACAATCAGCGTAGCAAGAACGAGCAAGCTTTTACGTCCGTAATACTTCATTTACGATCACCTGCGTTACTTTAGATTGGTTACAACTAAATCTTCTGCTTTAAAGCTGGTCTTGATCGTATCAAACGTTTTTTGAGTATCGATGGATGCTTGCCATCTTGCCATATCGGCAGCTCCATAGCCATCTTTCTTCGTCAGATCACTTTGCCACAGGTAAGGAATGAACACATCATTAAATATTTTTTCTGTAATTTCCTGTTTACCTTCAGACGATGTCGCATACTTCTTGATGGACATGTCGATAGCTGCTTTGGCATTTCCTTTAATAATATAATCCAACGATTGGTTCAATGCTTTATTGAACGCAATAACCGTGTTCTTATTGCTGGACAAGTACTTATCCGATGCGATTACAACATTACCGAATGAAGGCAAGAAATCGTCAGAGCGAATTTCGTCCACATCCACACCGCTGTTTTTGAGCTCAACTGTTCTCAACATCGAGAAAGTGATAGCATCCACTTCATCAGACACCAGTGCATTAACAATAGCACCCGTACCTACGATTTTCGTATTAACATCCTTGATATTCATGCCGTTCTTTTCTAGCATAACTTGAAGCTGGATATAGTTCGGGCTTCCGAAGCTGGTTACAGCAACTGTCTTGCCTTTCAAATCTTTAGGACTTGTGATCCCTTTATTTTTCTTGAAAATAGTCGCTCCCAAACCGCGCTGATAAGTGGTGTGCACAACTTTTACAGGAATGCCCTGTGATTTGGCTGTAATAACTGCATCCGCATTAGGAAATCCGAATTGTACGTTATCCGCAGCAACATTCTTCACGATACTTGCAGCATCTGCATAGACAAAATCAACATCCAAACCTTGCTCCTTGAAGAAGCCTTGTTCTTTGGCCACATACATCGGTGCATAATAAGGAACAGCAGCTCCGTCCATTTGAACGGTAACCTTTTGGAGCTCTTTAGGCTTATCGGTTGCGGCTGGCGCTGGAGCAGCAGGTGTAGCTTCATTCCCCGTCTTAGCTCCACAAGCGGCCAAAATCGAGGCAACAAACAACATACAAATTAAAAGGCTAATTGATTTTTTCTTCATCACGAAACAACACCCCTACTTATCAATTTGTCTACAGCTAGCAAAGCGGCCCTACATAATTTCATTTGACTTTCCTCATAATCAACCAGCCATTGATTCGTGATTCGATTAGCATGCACAACAAGCAAGGTGCCTGCGTAAGCGCCCATAACCGAAGCAATCGTTAGCAGCGTCTCTGATTCCATCTCCAGATTCAGCACGCCAAGCGATTTCATCTCATTAATGATGTCAGTTGAATAATTGTAAGGGGCTACGTCTCTCCCCTGACCATGATAAAAGGAAGAGGTCGTTGCGCCAATTCCAATATGGTAGCGGTAACCTAATTCCTCACAGGCTTCAATTAACGCCTGAGTCACATAATGATTGGCTAGCGCCGGAAATTCAGGACGTGCATAGTGGCCAGTTGTACCGCCTAACCGGACACTTCCCGTATTGATGATCATATCCCCGCAATCAATGCCTTCTTGAATCGCGCCCGTCCCGCCAATGCGAAGTAAACACTTAGCCTTTAAGCGAAGCAGCTCCAGAACAGCAATTTCTGTGGAAGGACCGCCTATACCGGTTGAGCATACAGAGATCGGATTCCCCTTGTACTCACCTGTACCGACTTTAAATTCACGATTCGAGCTGATGATGTCATAGCTATCGAACAGTTCACGGATCAGCTCGACTCGCGCCGGGTCGCCTGGCAGCAGTACGTAAGGTGCTGTTTCCCCTTCGGAGATGCGTAAATGAGGTACTTTCGTCCCTTCATATAGAGGAAAATCTGCTTGAATGAATCTGCTGTTCATCTTCTCTTTTCACCTCCCCTAACATTATTTCACTTGCTTGGAATCGTGCCAGAACAGAAAACGGTTTTCCAAAAAACTAATAAGTGCATAGAAAATAATCCCAACAACAATCGTATATATAATACTGGCAAACAGCATAGGGGAATTGTACGTCGTGCTGTTAAACACCAGTAAATAACCAAGCCCGCTCTCTCCTGATATCCATTCCGCAACGATAGCAGCAATAACCGCCTGAACCATGCCGACCTTCAAGCCTGCAAAAATTTGCGGCAAGGAATACGGAAGCTCAACTTGAATGATTTTTTGCCACCAGTTTAATCCCGTTATTTGCATCAAGCATTTGAGATTATACGTGACACTTTTCAAGCCAAATATGGCACCCAGCATAACTGGAAAAAACACCATAGATACAATTAACATCAGCTTGGAGGTGAAGCCCAGACCAAACCAAATGACAAATAAAGGAGCAAGGGCAATCTTCGGAGCCGTTTGGGCAAGAAGAATATAAGGCATCAATGCTTCTTCAAGAAATTTAAAACGGCCGATCAGATAGCCGACCAAATAACCAAAAACGATCCCCAATACAAAACCTGCGAGCACTTCACCCGAGGTGACGAAAAAATGGTGCAGCAAATCCTGTGCGGAAAACATTTCGATAAGTGCTACTCCTACATCCGAAGGAAGCGGCACTATAAACGCAGGTACATCGAAAGCGACGACATACACATACCAGATGACTACAAGAATAAGGATGGCAACGAAATACTCTCCAACTTGCCTTAATCTCAGCATTAGCCCAGCACTTCCCTTAGCTTTTTAACGTAGTTCACGAACTCGATCGTTTCCTTCACTTCTACGGTCCGTGGATGTGGCAATTGAATGTCGATAATTTCATCAATTTTCCCTGGGCGGGGTGACATCACAATAACACGATCCGATAGAAATGCAGCTTCCGAAATACTGTGAGTCACGAACAGGATGGTTTTTTGGGTTTCGGTCCAGATTCGAAGCAATTCCAGTCCCATTTTGTCGCGGGTCAGTGCATCCAAAGCGCCAAACGGTTCATCCATGAGCAAAACATCCGGATTATACGATAATGCTCTGACTATCGCTACCCGCTGTCTCATCCCTCCGGATAATTCACGGGGATATGCTTTTTCAAACCCTTTCAAACCTGCAAGCTCCAATAGCTTGTCCAAATTTTCCAGATTGGCCGGGGTATCGAGCTTTTTGACCTCAAGCGGGAATTTGGCATT
Source organism: Paenibacillus sp. FSL H7-0331 (assembly GCF_001956045.1). The sequence continues at coordinate 597,995 of NZ_MRTH01000001.1, forward strand.
CTGGTATACGGTCTTCCAAGGAAGCAAGGTAGCATCCTGAAATACAAAACCGATATTGTCTGCCGAGTTCTCCCATGTAATCTTACCCGTGGAAGGCGTATCCAAATTCGCGAGTATGCGCAATAAGGTTGATTTTCCACACCCCGATGGACCAATGATGGAAATAAACTCACTTTTTTTTACGTCCAGATTAATATGTGTTAACGCCTGTACCTCTCGCCCATCGCTTGCCTTGTAGATTTTGTTTACATCCTCGATGTGAATTGCAGTAGTAGACACGTATAACACCCCTTAACATTTACGATTTTACGGACACCATTGTATAAATAGCTGTTCCTTTTGTATAGACTTATTTTACATTTTATAAATGTAAAGTAATATATCCAAACCAACAAATTAAAGTTATCATTTTTGTCCATACAGACAATGTACAAATTTACCATTCTTGATCCGACTGAACCCTTGTGAACTGCAATATCCGACAGAAACTGAATAGAAATATCTGTAATTAGTTAATCTATATAAGTTGAACTAAAATTGTTCAGGAAGTTGGTTGGTTTCCAAGCGAAGACATAGACGATCAATAATCGTCTGGGCATCGAGAGCGATGTTCTTCATAAATGCGGTAACTTTCTTACGGATCTCAGTAACAGAATGAAAAAACACATTGTTAATGACATCTGCCTTCAGC
>NZ_MRTH01000020.1 GCF_001956045.1 Paenibacillus sp. FSL H7-0331
GCATAAGTTGATCCATGGTATATTGAATGTACAAAGAAACCGTTCCTTTCGTAAATGGTGGGTCGCACTTCCATTTTACCAAAGAACGGTTTCTTTTTGTTTGACGAAATTGCAAAGAGGGTGCCCCTCGCCATTTTCATGGCTTTTGGGACACCCTCTTTTGTGCTAACGGGTATAAACCGTATACTTGCGCAATTAGCACGAACTCGGGCTGATTTTGTAACGATAATTACTCTAATAGAAGCTTGCTCAGCTTGGAGATCGTATCATCATTTGAGGGTATATTGATCGTGACTGTAAGGTGGGAAGAATCTGTTACAAGAAACGAAATCTGATCAAATACGAGCAGACCGGCTGTCGGGTGATGATTGATTTTCTTACCTTCAGGACCATTCAGAACATCGTGCTTCGGCCACCATGCTCTAAATTCAGGGCTTGCTCGATTTAGTTCCTCGATGAGCTCCATCCACCAAGGATCACCGGCGAATTTTCCGTAGCTGGCTCGAAATTGAGCCAAACGATGCTGGGCATGAGTTTCCCAGTTTTCCTGAAGCAATAGCCGTACATACGGCGAAATGAACGTCCGCCATACAGTATTTCGCTCGCGTGTCGACATACTCTCATAGTTCCCGTAAATTATTCTAGCAGCCCTATTCCATGCAACAATATTCAGTCGCTGATCGGTAATATAGGCCGGACTCGTCCCTTGTAGGTCGAGGAAGCTTTGAAGTGTCTGACTAATGATGTTTTCGACTGGCGTCAGATCGGTAGGCAGTTGCTGTAGGGCTAACATAAATAAATGTTTCCGTTCATTGGAATCGAGCTGGAGAGCCCGTGCAATGCTGTCTAGCACTTGGGTGGATACATGAATGTCTCGAGCTTGCTCTAGCCATGTGTACCAGTCCACACTGACGCCCGAGAGTTGCGCTACTTCCCCGCGTCTAAGTCCCGGCGTGCGGCGACGGCCTCCATTAGGCAGACCCGCTTGCTCGGGTGAAATCCGGGCGCGGCGCGTCTTCAAAAACTGCGCCAGCTCATCAAGCCTCGTATGGTTTGATTGTTCCATTAACTCGCTCTGCCCCCTTATACGACTCCTATCGTCGGAGAATTACTCCTATGATAAACCCTCATCTTATTCTAGGATAAAATCTATTATACACTTTCCTTAAGACGAAATGGCGAATACTTAAATATTGCAATGGAAGGGGAATTACTTTGGAAAAAACATTACAATTACAGTCCAACAGTACCGGCAAGCTGGCCAAAGCGCTGTTGCTTCTCGGACTTTCGCTCGGTTATTTTATGGTACTCCTGGATATGACGGTGGTGAGCGTCGCGCTGCCGGCGATTCGAGACGAGTTGGGCGGAGGGATATCCGGCCTTCAATGGGTGGTCAACGCCTATACGATCGTATTTGCCGGTTTACTTCTATCAATGGGTGTGTTTGCAGACAAGCTTGGGGCTAAACGCGTCTATGCGGGTGGTCTGGCGATATTTCTTGCAGCTTCGGCCATATCGGCAGCCGTTTCGACGCTCGGTGCGCTTATCGGCTTACGTGCAATACTCGGAATAGGTGGTGCAGCTCTAATGCCAGCCTCGCTTACCCTGCTTGCCCATGCTTATCCTGGATCGGCTGAACGTGCCCGGGCGCTTGGCATTTGGGCGGCGGTTACCGGTGTAGCAATGGCGGCAGGACCTGTTGTCGGAGGGCTATTGGTGGACTCGTTCGGTTGGCGCAGCATATTCCTTCTCAATGTGCCGCTTGCAGGGATTAGTTTGATCATGACTTTCCTGTTCGTCAGGGAAACGGAACGTAAGCCGTGGCAAAGCTTTGACTTGGGGGGGCAAATCACGGCCATTGCAGCCATTGCTGCAGTCTCGTTCGGACTGATGGAGGGGGAAACGTACGGATGGGATTCCCCCATTATTTTGGCGGCATTTAGTCTGGCTCTGTTGGGAGCCATCCTGTTTTTGATTGTTGAAGCGAAAGGTAAGTCACCGTTACTTCCGTTAAGGCTATTTAGGAATGCGACGGTATCGGCCGGAATGCTTGCCGGGATGGCGATTAACATCGGCCTGTCGGGAATTCTATTTGTACTACCATTATTTTTCCAACAAATACGCGGATTATCGGCTCACATAGCCGGACTCGCGCTCCTTCCAATGATGATTCCACTGGCCTTCAATCCCATTCTGACCGGTCGAATTGTGGCCAGAATCGGGGCGCGGATACCGATGACTGTCGGCTTTAGTCTTGGAGCAGTGGGTACACTTCTGCAAGTATGGACCGAAGTGAACACGACCTATGCAATTACGCTGATTGGCTTGCTGCTGATTGGTTTCGGAGCATCCTTTACGATTCCCTCGTTGATGGCGGCCGTAATCTCTTCCGTCCCGAAGGAACAGACCGGTGCGATTTCAGGCGCTCTCAATTCAAGCCGCCAGCTTGGCGCGACGCTGGGGGTCGCCATCCTCGGCTCGATTCTGAGTGGCAGCAAATCGTTTATTGCCGGAATGCATATATCGCTTATCGTAACAGCTGTTATTTTGTTCGGTGGCAGTTTGCTATCGTTCGCATTTATCGGCAGAAAACAATAACGGTACTAAAACTTAGCTAACATCATATTTTTAAGCGTACAACGAGTGTTTCTCCTTCGGATTACCGCAAGTATGCAAAAAAATAAATAAACGCCCCGAACCTGGAAATTCGGGGTGTTTGTTTATTCTGATAACGGGAGCAGCAATTTTTAACATTCCGCCCCGGATAATTCGTTTGTAAACATTCTTTTGTATTCATGCGGACCGACCCGTACCGAGGATGCCGGCGCATAATGGAATTGCAGCGCTCTGCGCCGATCCGTTGAGAAATTATACGGTGTTCCGTGGTACAGCATGCCGTGAAAAAACAAAACACCACCCGGCTTCAGCGGAACAATGACGTCCCTTTCCACAGGTACCTGAATGTCACAGAGCTGCCAGTCGCGAATCGCATAATGAGGTGTAGCACCTTCCTGATGAGACCTTGGAATGACATGCATGCAGCCATTGTTGACGGTTGCCTCGTCCAAAGCAATCCACACTCCGATAACAGCCTTCGTATACGTTAAATTCCCGTAAGCCATATCCTGATGCCAGGGCTTCTCCCCGCCGCCGTGAGGAGGCTTCAAAAGAGCCATATCCTGAATGAGCACAGGCTCTTCTCCGAAAATCTGCCGAATTACGTTAATAATCTTCGGATGGTAAGCAACTGCTTTAAGCCGCTCCTCTTCATTCACAAATTCAGAAACCTTACGAATGGCAAGCTCCCGTTCTTCTAGGGTATGAAGCTCCTTCTCCGGTTTTGAAAATTGCAGCTTGGCCCCTTTGCGGTCAACAAAAGCAAGATCCATGAGTCCCTCAATGGCAGTATTCACAACAGCCTGGTCGAGCAGAGGATCAATGGAAAGAAATCCATCTCTTCTATATTCCTGAATATGCTGATCTAGAAGCTCGTCTTTTCCCTTTAGACTTACATGCACCTTATCGTATCGATATAATTCGTTGTTGATTTGTTCAGGGGTTAATTCTACCTTACTCATTTTTCATTCCTCCTATTGATTTTATGGTGATTTCCTTAATTCAAAGATACCATAAAGAGAGACTAAGGCAGAATGGAAGCAGTGTCATATTTTTTGTACTCAAATGCTATTTGTTTTGGTATGCTATAGCTATCGCATCAATTTGGCAATAAGGAGGAATAGCTGCATGTCTGAATATAGCCCATTGCTGAACAGGTTTAACGAGGTGTATTTTACAGTTAGCGGGACTTTTGGCAAATATCGCTGTGAGCCGACCTGGTCATGGCAGCCACCTTCTTTTCATGATTATGATGTGTGGTATGCCGTATCAGGTCAAGGCCAAATGCAAATTAATGATGTCAGTTACGACATTCAGCCTGGCTCCTGCTTTGTTATTCGACCCGGCGACCGAGTTACGGCGGAGCAGAACCCGCACCATATGCTTACAGTACTATTCTGCCATTTTATTGTGAATGATATCACCAAAGAGGCAGCAGAAACCTTGATCCTGCCCGATAAGCGCTGTGTGAACTTTCGTGAAATGTCAGCGATTGAGCCGCTGCTTCAGCAATTAATTGAATTGGCGCATCGTCAGGCAGAGGATGACCCCATTGAAATTAACCTTCTGCTCAAGCTGATTCTTACCCGTTGGATTCGGGAGTCCGAACGGCAGAGCATGCCGCATCAGAGCTATTATCATAAGCAGATTATATTAAAAATCCAAGATTCCATCCGGCTCTCTCTTTCTGAAACGGTTAATTATGAATCACTGGCAAAATCGATCGGATTCACAGCGCGTTATGTGAGCAAGCTGATGAAGGAGTACACTGGAATTACATTAAAAGAAACGGTTACCAAGCTGCGAATGGAGCGCGCGGTTCATCTGCTTACCGAAACGACGATGTCTGTGACCGAGATATCGAGTGCGCTTGGTTACACGGACATTTATACCTTCAGCAAGCTTTTTAAACGCCATTTCGGTTACGCGCCTTCCAGACTTCGTTCGTTGAACCCTGCAGATACGGGGAACGACGGGTGAAAGGAGCTGCCTCATTGAACGAAATTTATATGCACGCCGCACGATTGCCTCTAATCCGAGATGTAGGATCTACGTTAACAGGAAATGGCTGGATTCATCCGGATCGGGTGGCGGACTATCATGTTCTCATCTTTGTGATTGAGGGCGAGATGCAAGTGTTTGAAGCGGGTAAGGAATACAGGATAAGAGAAGGAGAGGTTCTCTTTCTGAAAAGCGGAATTCATCATTGGGGAGAGAACGGGACCCGTCCTGGTACCACTACACTCTGGATTCATTTCTATGATAATCTGGGTGACCCCGGGCAGGCTGAAGAGACGGAGCCTATGAACCATCAGCCCATGCTGATGCCCGCCTCTACCTTGTATTCACCTGAGCAGTATGATTTCAGCTTTGCACTTCCCAAGATGATTAAGGTGAAGAACGCTCCCTTTATGAATAGAAAGCTAAAAGAGCTGCACGATTTGTACAACGCTCCCCGACATTTTCACCATCTCTATTTAAGTATGGGGTCTTTGGACATTTTTCTGGATCTTGTCCGGCAATCCCAAGAGAATCAAATGCTTAGTAGATCGGATACGGTTGTACGCAGGCTGGTCAAATATTTGGATGAGCACAGTCACATGGAGCTGGATACCGATCGCATACATAACGATTTTCAATTAAACTACCAATACCTGAGCACGCTGTTCAAAACCAAAATGGGTACAAGTATGTTCAAATACCATGAAAGATTAAGAATTCACCATGCAGCGGAAATGCTGAAGAACACTTCCATGAATATTTCGGAGGTTAGCGACAAAATGGGTTATGCCAGCCCCTATTATTTCAGCCGGGTATTCAAAAAGGTGATGGGGGAATCACCCTCGGAGTATATTAAAAATATATACCGGATGTAATAATTGAAGCGAGGCAAAGCCAAATATCCGCCTGCGTAACAGGCGGTATTTACTATAATAACAATGGCTACTCGAAGCTTGGAATCACGACTTCTATACCGCCATTTATAGCGGATTCATGAGCGCATATACCCGCTGCCGACCAATTGGCAGCAGTTATCGCATCAATAGCAGGCTTGCGCTCTTCGACAATGCTGATGACAAATTCATGTACGAGATGAGGGTGCGAGCCATGGTGGCCGTTGCCTGCAGAACGGATTGATGAGGATTGTCCGGGTCCAGTTCATCCTGGTGAGTAATATAGTAGGCAAGCTCAGGTGGAAGCAAATCCGCTCTGGCTGGGGGCGTGACTCTTTCAACTGAAACATCTCTTCCGCGATCCGGTTTCTTAGGACCCATCCTGAACAGAACCTGAGCCTCATCTTCCATATGCCATTCCATCGCAGCTTTATCGCCATAAATATTGAAGCTTTCCATATATCCTCTGGCTGTTTCGAATAATGACCGAGTTACCTCTGCACTCAAATCCCCCATGCTCAATTGGAATATGGCTGTTTCAATTGGATAAGGGTTACCATATTGTGTTTTCAATTCCTCTTGCATAACCCCCGAACCAAAGCAATGAACCTTTGTCGCACGAGCATTGGCTATAGCTAATAGGGGGGCTACTGCATGTGTCGCATAGTGCATAGGAGGTAATCCCATCCAATAGGAAGGCCAGTTATCCATGTTCTGATAATGGGCTCCTCTTAAGAACTGGATGCGTCCGAACTCTCCCTTTTGAAACATTTCCTTGGCGAATAGGTACTGATACGTATAAACGGTGGTTTCCATCATCATGTAATTTTTTTGGCTTTGCTTTTGTGCAGCGATGATCGCATGAATGTCTTCAATTGTTGTCGCCATAGGTACGGTACAAGCGCAATGCTTGCCTGAGTTCAGGACAGCTATCGATTGCTGGGCATGCTGGGGAATAGGGGACACCAGATGAACGGCATCGTATTCGTCCAATTGGAGAATTTCCTCCAGATCTGTATGTCTCCTTGTAAAACCAAATTTATCGCCATACTGATTCAGCAGCTCCGCGTTGGTATCGCAAATGCCTACATATTCGACATCAGGATGTGCATGATAAATGGGTGCGAATGCACCTCCGAACCTCAATCCAACAACAGCGATCCGAATTTTTTTGTTTTTTTTGTTATCCATAATGGGTGACTTCCTCTCTCTGTAGGTTACTCGATTCACTTACTAGTATTACAAATAAAAAGGTTCATGTGAATGAATGAAAACATAGAATAGCTGTACTTTATTCTGGTAAGCAAAAAGATAAGGAAGGAACGGTCTCCCTATCTTTTTGCGTCAATCTAGTGTTAATCAGTCCAAAGCCTGTGAGTAGCTGGAGTCTCGATATCCGATTGATATCGATATACAGCAAAAGAAAATGGCTGATTCAGCTTGAACCTATAGCGACTTGACGCATCCGGTTGAAGCAGCACGGTTTCCATGGCTGTTACGCCATCTCCTGACCATGCGCCACCCTCGCACCTGATCAAGCATTGAAGTTGAATCTCGCTGTCAGATACTTCCCAGAGGTCGAATGAATGGGCAGGGGTATCACAACGTTCGCGATAAATGATTAACAGGCCTGTTCCACTTGACCCACTCAAAGACTGGAAACCTGTCCAGCCAAGGCCGGAGGGCTCGCTGCCGATGGGAAGAACGGTTCCGCCGAGGAGCTCGGCTTGAAGGGGAGTATAGGCCGAAAGCATAGTGCCGAGCAGGTTGCGGTTTTCATCACTAAGCCCGGTTAACTCCATCCACGCCAAAGGATTCGCAGCCATCGTTACACCGAATGAATAAGCAAAACCGCATTTGCCTGGTGACAGCGGATCTTTTTCGTACAGCTGCTGATTACGCTCGACATTGAGGAATTCCATTTGCAGCCTGCGAGTGGGTACGTACTTACTGAGCATCCATAGATTACGCAGGGTATAGTGCGGATAATAATTGGTCCAATCCGTATATCGATTTTCCAGGAATAGGCATCCATATTGATTACGGCCGTAATAGCCAGTTCTGATTTGGGCAGTCGTGTCCAGATTGAAGCACACGGCTGAGCCGCTTTCCCTTATAGTCTGCTCCATCATGTTGTTCAAGTTGACTTCACCGGCTTTGGAAGTAATATTAATCCCATCCAGCTTGAAATAACAGATTCCATAGCTTTTGTGTAGACGAAGCAAAGTAGCTGCATCCCGCTGCCAATTACTGAAATTGTTGGAGGAATCCGGTGAAAACCATAGCCCAAGCTTGATGCTATGCTGAGCTGCGAGATTAACAATCGGTTCAAGCCCTCTTGGGAAGCGTTCCTGGTTCACCTGCCAGAAGTTATCCTGATAATCATAGTACCCACTCCAGACTCCCCCTGAGATGACGGAATTTGAGGTCGCCCCTTGCTGCCAGCCATCATCGATCTGAAATATACCGATTCCCATCTGAGCCGCTGCTTCCAGCTCTGTGAACAGGAAATCCTCGTTTACTCGCCCATCCTTCGAGCGATCTCCCCATGTGTTGCTCATCACAAAGCTGTCCAGTTCGGGCTTAAAGCGGCGGATCGAGCTTTGGTAATCGTGTAGTGCCTGAAGCGCAATTGTGTCTGTGCCTGAGGCAACACCTACGACGGATCCATAAGCCGGCATATACCGATCTGGACTCAGATCGGCATCAGTTAGCCCAGCACCCGTCATAAATACGCGTTTTCCGATAAAACGATAATCATATCCCGGGTATTGCAGCTGGCCAAGTGAGGTCGGAGACTCCTTGAGAAAGAAAAGCTTGCTCTTAGTGAACGGATTGCTTACAAATAGAATACTGGCAGATAAATCGCTTTTTTCATTAACATAGAATAAACCGCTATCCTCACTCACCAGGTTGTTGTGGTGATCCGTCACATCGCGAAGAATGGCAGAGGACCAGCGTCCATGACGTTCCCGGAAAGGCAGTGCGTCCACATAATCGACAGGAAGATGGGATATGGCCTTGTTGTTGTCATCTAGCTGCAGATCAATTCCTGCTGCAGTTCCATTAGCTGCTGCGGAATGATCAGAATCGCTTGCCTCTGTGAGCTTCACTGAAACTTCATGACGCAGATAGGGACGCTCTGGATATAACCGGGTAACCAGCAGCACGCTGAAACGGGCATATTCCAGCTTCAAAGTGACCCTTAAATGCTCTTCGGCGACTGTATAATCATTTTCTACGGCTGCTTCCACGTTGGAAATCAGGAGTCTCGTATCCGTTAAAAAGGGAAATCGGAACATGGGCATTGGCTGCGAGTTCTCTATCCATTGGTCGTCCGTGCTCTTGTCCAGAAGAGATTGTGAAATCGGGACACCACTGGACAAATCCCACGATCGCTCAATACGCGAATTGCCTACAGTGAAAAGCGAGCCTTCATAATGGTAGAAGCAGTCTTGAAATTGGGACATACAGATAACCTCCATGTTAGTATTATAGTATTTGGTTGTGGTAAGCTATTACTAGCGTATAATGGTTTGAATAAGTAATCAATCGAAAATAATTGTTGGAGTGGTATTATATTGTGGTTAAATCCTTAGGGTTTCGATATGTTAAAGAAGATGATCGACATCTGATGCGTATTCTCTCGATTGGTATGGAAAGTTCCCACGATGAAGGTTATTCATGGGAGGGAAGCAAACGGGAGGGAGGCGGATTTATTTTTCAGTTCACATTATCCGGAGAAGGACGGCTTCGCGTAGGTCCTCAGGTGCTCAGCATACCTGCCGGGCAGGCCTTCCTTGTGAAGGTGCCAAGCGATCACTGCTACTATTACGAATCAGCAACCGCTATTCCGTGGGAATTCATATGGCTGCGCTTCGACGGACCAGGCGTGGAGGAATTGTGCTTCAGTATCATGAACAGAACCGGTCCGGTTCTGTCGTTGCAGCGCAGTGCAGGTCCTATAATGCTGTTAGAGAGGCTTTACGAAGATTTGCTTCAAGAGCGGTTGGCTGAGGACAAATATTTAATCTCGCTGAGAATGTACGAGTGGATGATGTCACTGCTTCGCGTCTCAGTTCAAGGCGTGGATGAGAATGGCCATATCCCCGATACCTTCCGTAAAGCGGTGGGTTATATGGATCAATATTACGCGGAATCGATTCAACTCAGTGAAGTAGCGGCCTTCGCAGGATTGTCCAAGCACCATCTGTGCCGGATGTTTCCCAAATATTATGGCTTTACCCCTATCCATTATCTGCGTCGCAAGCGGATTCAGGAATCACTTAAACTGTTAAGAGACACAGGGTTGCCTGCCCAGGAGATTGCTTTAAGAACCGGGTTTGATAATCTCGGTTATTTCGGTAAGGTTTTTCGCGCCCTAATGGGGATGACACCCACCGAATTCAGAGGCAAGCGGAATGATTTAAATGTGGATTCGATCAAGCTGTTAGGTTAAGCGACAGGGTATAGAAAGCAGAGGAACAGCCTAACGCGCCTTCAAAGGGTTATGCCCTTATGATGCTCCCTGAAAGCCCCGGGGGACATGCCGGTGAATTTCTTAAAAGCAACACCCATGTACTCCGGATGCTTATAACCGAGGCGCTCCGCTATGACAGGCAGCGTCCAGTCGGTTTCTGATAAAAGCCGCATCAGGAGCTTCATCCTTACCTGGATGATTTCCTCATGAGGAGTCCGATCAAGCGCATTCATAAACCTGTGGTCGAGCGACCGGCGGGAGAGCGGAATATGACGCAGTACATCCTCGACCTTCAAATCCTCATACGCATGCTCACGGATGAACTGGATAGCACTCGATACGTAAGGGTCCTCAACGGCAATAACATCGGTCGACATACGGGTTATCACCTTTACAGGTTCTATGAGATAGGTCTGAGGGGCGATTGTTTCTCCGGACATCATTCTATCCAACAAGGAAGCTGCCAAATAACCGCTTTTGACCGTATCCGGCTGTATGCTGGATAAAGGAGGAGATGAAAGGTTACAGAGCAAATCGTCATTATCTACGCCTATGATGGCAGCCTGCTCGGGAACGGTAACGCCGGCGAGTCGGCATGCCTCCAGAAGCGACTGGGCTGTGATATCATAACAAGCCATAATGCCAATGGGCTTGGGCAGCTGTTGGAGCCACTCAGCCATCAACAGCCGTTCATCCATCACCGTCGATTTGGACTCATGCTGAAAGGTATGTACGGTGTATCCTTTTTTTTGCTGCAAATAATGCTCGAAATGCTTGCCACGCTCAACAGACCAGCGAAATCCGGGGTCTCCGCAATAAGCGTAATGCTTCAAGCCCCGACTTGATAGATGCTCGGCAGCCCAGATCGCAATGGTCTCATTATGGGTCTCAACGCATGGCAAATATTCGAGCAGTCGGGAAGCGCTCAAATCAACAGTAGGCACATTTAACATTCGAACGTATTCGGCAATCTCCTTATTTTCAATACGGGCTAATATTCCGTCACCTCTCCAATTATTCAACCAGGATAGATCTGTTCCAAGTCGGCTGTGTTCTCCTAAATATATGGACCAAGGTCGATGTGTACGGATATAAGATTTGATGCCGGCAAGCAGCCCACGTGCGTATTCATTTGAAGTTTCGATGAGCAGAGCGACATGCTTTTGCGGCTTCTCAATTGCTGCCTCCCTACGTATGTGTACAGATGTGAAATTACTCATAATACAACCTCCGGTCACAACCTTTTTCTTTATATATAAGCCTTTAATTTCAATAAGTCAAATGTAAAAAATCTAAGGAAGTGTACAAAAAAACTCATCGACCCGTTGACCGGAATTAGACTAATATAAGGTTAGTAATTGAAGGTTGGGAGGATATCCATGGATAAAAAAGTAAGAATCGCCATAGCGGGTCTAGGGTTCGGTGCAGAATTTATTCCTATCTATCAGCAGCATCCTGATGCACAGCTGGTGGCCGTGTGCCAGAGATCGGAGGAGAAGCTGAAGCAGGTTGCTGATCATTTTGGCATATCGAAGCGATACAATAATTATGAAGCTATGCTGAAGGATCCTGATATCGATGCCGTACATATCAATACACCCATTCCTGATCATGCTGAGCAAAGCATAGCCGCCCTTCGTGCAGGCAAACATGTGGCTTGTACAGTTCCAATGGCAACCTCCATCGAGGATTGCCATCGAATCGTGGAAGCCCAGCAGCAGTCGGGGAAGTATTATATGATGATGGAAACAGCGGTTTATACAAGAGAGTTTTTTTATGCCAAAGAACTGCTCGATACGGGTAAGCTTGGAAGGATACAATTTCTGCGGGGAGCCCACCAACAGGATATGACCGGGTGGCCGGGATATTGGGAGGGACTGCCTCCCATGTATTATGCGACCCATGCCGTAAGTCCGCTGCTGGCGCTTGCCAATCGTGATGCGGACGCGGTCAGCTGCCTAGGATCGGGAAGGATCGATGAGCAACTAGCGGCAAAATACGGCTCGCCGTTTGCTGTTGAATCCGCCTTGTTTCAGCTGCGTGATTCGGAGCTGGCAATGGAAGTAACACGATCGCTATTTAATACTTCCAGAGAGTATATCGAAAGCTTTGATGTATATGGAGACCGGATGAGCTTCGAATGGCAGCAGTTGGAGCACGAGATACCGGTTGTCTTTAACGGAGAGGTGGGCCAAAGGGTGAAGATACCCGATTATGGGAGTCGGTTGCCAGAGGCGATTCGCAGTTTTACCACCAAAGGTATCTATGACGACACCGGGAATCAGCATCTTTCCTTCATTCAGGGCAGTGGACACGGAGGCTCCCATCCGCATTTGGCGCATGAATTTGTACGGAGTATCCTTGAGAACCGGGCACCCTTTCCCGATGTGTTCACTTCGGCGAATTGGACCAGTGCCGGTCTATGCGCTCATGAATCGGCTATGAAACAGGGGTCTCAGATAAAGCTTCCGAATTTTAGAAAGTCAGGTATCTAATATGAGAAACAGGAGTGGTGAGCACATTGTCAACCGCTATTAAGCCATCTTTGTATGTGGAGAACCACCCTGATAGCTTGCTGATCTACCGGAAGGGTCAACCAGAGCCAATTCTCGTTCAAAATGCGCTAAGTAATTCAAGGCCGTTTATTCATCCTATAGTGGCTCCGGATGGCGCAGGTGTACTTACAGAAAATGAGCCAACTCATCATCCATGGCAGCATGGGCTTTATGTTGGACTCAATGCTGTGAACGGAATCGGATTTTGGAGCGAAGGGCTTGGAGGCAACAAGGAGCTGGACGGAACCTTTCATCCTCGTCCTCTGGAGTCCGCGCAGGTCACGGAAAATCGGGCATCATGGAACGTTCATGCCGAGTGGCGGGACCCACGAGGAGTGCCGATGCTGCAAGAACAGCAGAATTGGTCCTTAACAGATTTGGGTGATCGGTACGAGCTGGATCTGAGCTGGCAGCTCATAGCAGATATAGATCTCACCTTCGGGCAGTATGCCTATGGAGGCTTGTTTATTCGTATGCCTTACCGTCAAGAGAGGGGTGGGGAGGTGTGCAACAGCGAGGGAAATCGCAATTTGGAAGCAGAGGCAAAGCGGGCTCGCTGGGTCGCCGTGAGCATGCCAATAGAAGGCCGGGATAATTCAGCTGGTGTTGCCATCCTGGACCATAGCTCCAATCCCGAGCATCCGGTTCCGTGGCGAGTGGATAGAGAGTTGGGGATTAGTCCGAGCTGCTGCATCGCAGGTGAATGGAAGCTGTCCAAGGGAGAGAGCACCTCATTTAAGCATCGCATTGTCGTGTTTGGTGGTGAAGCTCAACCAGCATTAATTGAAGAATCATGGAATTTATTCTGCGGGAGGATAAAATAAAATGAGCAACATCAGGAAACCTTCATCAGTACCAGACCTTACGCGAGCGATAGGCCGCAGGAGGTCATTGATTTGCTCAAGGAAAGAGGCGTCCGTGTCTATATTCAACCATCCGAGGGTTACTGGGGACAGTCTGTTTCGGAGTTTGGCTTGGCCTTAACGTTATGTGCATTAAGGCGGATTCCGCAGACCCATCACGAGATGATTACAAGCCAGCAGCCTTGGAGTCATCCGCTCGAGCAGTTTGGCGACGACCCGCGATTCGTCAACGGCACAGTGGCGGGCAAACGGATCCGGATCGTCGGAGCGGGCAATATCGCGAGCCGCTATGCCAGCTTTGTCAGTATGCTGGGCGCCGATGTCGCTACCTGGGATCCTTTCGCTCCAGAGCCTGCTTTTCACCGTGCAGGAAGCAGGAAAGAATGGTATTTGGAGAAACTTGTACAGGATGCGGACATTTTTGTTCCCATGGTTCCATTAACCGAAAGCACGAAAGGATTGATTACCGCAGAGCATATCGGCATGCTGCCCAAGGGCTGTATCGTTGTATTGGCGACGCGTGCAGAAATTTGCGATATGCAGGAACTAAGGAGAAGAGTTCTTGCTGACGAAATAAGTCTTGCCGCCGACGTGTTTGATGTAGAGCCGTTATCTTTGGATGACCCGCTGCTCGGCAGGCACAATGTCGTTCATACGCCTCATAATGCGGGGAGAACGAAGGAAGCCAACTATAAGTGGGCAGAGATGCTGGCAGAGCAGTTCCGGTAAAAATCATCCCTACCTGAGCAAGAGCACGTTCGAATGGTGCCTGCGTTAGAAAAAAGCTTGGACTATCGGTTAAGATAGCTCAAGCTTTTTTGACTTCTTTGGAAGAGCTATAGTTTCACCATTAAACATGGTTGCTATTAGCAAAATACTCACGAGTATCTTTGCGCGATTGAGGGGTTAATACGCGATCAAGCTCTTCATTCAACCAAGTAAGTGACTTGTTACGCAGAACATTGCGCATACTCTCTTCAGCTTCAAGCATAGCTAAGTTAATCACACAGGGAGAAGCTAGAGAGCATGCTGCATAGTCTTCATCACGGCATAGATAGCTATTATTTTTGATGTTTTTACATTGAAAAATGGGGGTAGTACCTTCTACAGCTTCAACGACATCCCAAAAAGAAATATCCGAAGGAGACTTGGCTAATTTATAGCCTCCTTTAACACCAGGGACAGAGCTAACGATACCAGCTTTTGTTAATTTACTAAAAATCTTTGAAAGATAGGTCTCCGGAACACCTTGAAAAGCGGAAAGCTCTTTAATGCCAATGGTAGAATCGGGAGGAGTATCAATTAAATATATCAAGCAATGCAGTCCATATTCTACGCCAATACTATACTGCATCCAAACACCTGCTCTCTAGATATAAAAGTTGTTATAAATCATCTTAGGTGGATTTAAAGTCCTTGTCAAATATGGGTATGGGTATTTTGAGCTAATGGACTCATGATTTTTTGGTTGACAGCCATAAATTAAAGAGTTATATTGTGGTCACAGTAAATCGTCGATTAATATTGTCGACGTTATACTTATAGAGGCAAGATCAAATTTATTATTCCATGGAGGAGATTACTATGAAGGTTAGATTAAATCATATCAATGCAAGCCCAGGTGCTCTGCAGGCGATGATGAAGCTGGAAGGGTATATTAAGACAAGTGGGTTAGATGCAAAGCTATATGAATTTATTAAGATCAGAGCCTCACAAATTAACGGGTGTGCTTATTGTATAGACATGCATACACGGGATTCGCGGAAAATGGGCGAGACGGAGCAGCGGATTTATTTACTTAACGCGTGGCGCGAAGCACCTTTTTATTCCGACAAAGAAAGAGTGGTGCTTGAGCTTACGGAAGCTGTAACCCGTATTTCCGAGCAAGGCGTGCCGCAGGATTTGTATGAGAGAGTTCGGGCACATGTGGATGAGGCAGAATATGTGGCAATCATTATGGCTATCAATACTATTAATGCGTGGAATCGAATCGCCATCTCCACGGGAATGTTCCCTGAGAAGGAGTAAAAAGAAGCTTAGTAATCAGTTTCGCTAATCATTTAAATTAATTCTAATATGTAGTAAAAAAACGGAATCGGGTGTGACAAGGATTCAAATATTCCTAGCGTCATCCCGGCACCATTAGAACACAAAGAGGCATCATGAAATACATTTTATTTGTTTTAGCTGGGGCATGCAGCTTCGGTTTATTATCTACTTTTGTAAAGAAAGCTTATGAGTCTGGTTTCAATGTCGGCGAAGTTGTTGGCAGCCAAAACCTATTCGGTGTGATTATGCTGTGGATATTGGTATTCGTGACCGCGAAATCCGCCAAGCAACACGCAGCGGCGCATACATTTAAAGTAACAAGGCGTCAAGCGCTCTTGCTCATGGCCGTAGGAACGACGACAGGCTTAACGGGAATGCTTTACTATACAGCGCTCCAGTATGTTTCGGCTTCATTCGCGATTATCTTGTTATTTCAATTTACGTGGATGGGCATCTTGTTGGAAGCAGTAGTTGAACGCAAACGTCCTGGTAAAGATAAGATTTTATCGCTCATTATCTTGTTTGTTGGGATTATTATGGCAAGCGGCTACTTGGGCGGGGGCCAGGAAGCAGTTTCTTGGATAGGTGCGACTCTTGGCTTGATGGCTGCTGTTACCTATGCGCTCTTCATTTGGTTTAGTGGGAAAACAGCCAAACAAGTCGCTCCGATCACACGAAGCGCGATTATGCTGTCTGGCTCTTTTATTCTCGTGATGTTGGTGTTTCCACCGCATTTTCTTATCAATGGTTCTTTGCACGAAGCGCTTTTGACTTGGGCGCTGCTGCTAGCACTCTTCGGTATCGTCATTCCACCGTTGTTCTATGCCATTGGCGTACCGCGTGTTGGCGGCGGACTAGCTACAATCTTGAGCGCAGCTGAACTGCCGACGGCCGTCATTATGTCGTACGTCGTACTGAATGAGTCCGTCAACTGGCTACAATGGCTTGGTGTGGGGATCACGATGTTCGGCATTGCCCTGCCTGAGCTTATCAAGCGCAAGAAGAGTCAATCGGGCGCAAATGTAAGTTCGTAATCATCGGTATTTTCTCATAGGTCGACGCGAAATCGTAAAGATTTCGTTGTCATCCAGTGTTGGGATTCTCCGAATCATGCAAAGTATAACAGGGGATACTCTGTTAGAAAAGCTTGAAATTTGCGATCAAATTGCTGGTAGAATATTTATGGTCATGCCATTGGAGCGTATAATCTCAATTCATACTTTTTGGTTACTATGTAACAAAAAAATTAAGGAGTGTAACGACACATGGAAATGAGACTGGATTATATCAAAGTGGAACCCGAAGCTTTACAAACACTTTTAAAATTGGAAGGGTATGTGAAGAAGAGTGGTATTGACCACAAACTGTTGGAGCTGATTAAAATTCGTGCCTCGCAAATTAATGGCTGTGCCTACTGCCTTGATATGCATACGAAAGATGCGCGTGCGATGGGGGAGACGGAGCAGCGCTTGTATATGCTTAACGCATGGCGGGAAGCTCCGTTCTATACGGAAGCGGAGCGGGCCGCAATAGCATTAACGGAAGCTGTGACCAAAATTTCGGATGCTGGCGTGCCACAGGAATTGTATGAGCAAGTCCGCAAACATTTTGACGAGGGCCAATTTGTTAAATTAATTATGGCGATTAATGCGATCAACTGTTGGAATCGAATAGCGATTTCAACGGGTATGGTACCTGGTGAATATCAGCCTGCTGCACGTAAATAACAGATTTTTGAAGGCGAAATCCCCGTACATCGACTACGTACGGGGATTGACTTTACTCAAAGACCTGCAATAGCTCTGGTACCTATTGCTCTATAGACTAATGTTCACCTTTGTAAGATGAGACGAAGTAAAGATTATTTATATTTTTGGGGAGGATAAATGAGATATACAATACTTCTATTTGATCTAGATGATACATTGTTAGATTTCGGCGCTAATGAAACGGATTCGTTAAACAAATTGTTTCAGCAACACGGATATACTTTTTCGGATGAGTTATTTCGAGTATATAATTCCGTCAACAAACAATTATGGGCTGATTATGAAAATGGAAATATTGCATTAGATGTTGTGCTAAACTCAAGATTTTCAGAAACGATGTTAAGACTGGGAAAAGTTGTCGACGGCATTGAATGGGAAAATCTGTATAGAGAACTTTTGGGCAATGGATGTCAGCATATGGAAGGAGCTTTAGAAGTGTGTCAGAGCTTATCTGTATCCCATAGACTGTTTGTTATCACAAATGGTATAACCCAAACTCAGATAAAGCGATTGAAGCAGTCAGGCTTATATGAATTTTTTGAAGACATTTTTGATTCTCAAAGCATTGGATTTCAAAAGCCATCAAAAGAGTTTTTCGAATACGTGATGAGTCATATTAAAGAGTTTAATATAAAAGAAGCACTTATTATCGGAGATTCATTAAATACTGATATAAAAGGTGGTCTTTTATCAGGAATTGATACGTGCTGGATTAACAGAAATTCACAAAAATGCTCTACAGAAATTCAAAGCACCTACACGGTCACAAACTTAGTGGACATATATGAGATCTGTACCTCTATAAAATGAGCATAATGGTGATTAAATTCATACTATTAAGTATTTGTAGTGAGGAATAAAATGATCCCATTAAGGGATATTATCACTAAACCCATTAGAACCTATGGTTTTGACGAAATTCACTGGGGGAGACCAGAAAATACTTTTTGAAGATGCTGGCAAAATAGGTTGAATCCTCGAAGCCTACGTGCTTCCCGATCCGAACCAGCCTGTCCGCAGCCGGACACATGCCGAGTTGTTACGCCGATATATTACGAAGTATCAGCCTACAGTGGAAGAGGTGCTGGCACGACCGGAGGTTGTCGGTTCTGCACATTGGGTATCCGTTGGAACGATCGAGGATGTGCTAAACGATATTATTGAGAGGTTTGTGGCTGGAGCTATTGACGGCTTTATAGCCCTTCCAGGCGGTTCAGAAAAATCTATGGAATTATTTTTTGAAAAGCTGGTGCCGCAGTTGTTCAAAAAGGCTTGTTCAGAAGCGAATATATGGGGGAGACCTTACGGGAGCATTTAGGGATTACGTATTTCTCAGATTGAGTTATTAATTTTGTTGGTTTTAATTTGCGCAGGGAAACATTGGAAACCATCAAGGCATACGGTATACGTACGCCTTTTTTTGCGTCTCCATTTTTTAAGTCCGAAAAGAGGAGGAATTAGAACATGATAGTGTTGGACCGGAACAAAATGACTACCGAATTCAATGGGATGACCCGCTTATTTCCCGAAGCTTGTGATATCACTACAAAAGAAACCGGTTTTGTATACATTTTTGTACTTTTTTTGAATATAAACGCGGGGGGAGGGTTGCTATAATCAACTTAACAAATTGAAAGCGTACACAAAGGAGAGCAGGGTATGCAGCATTTTTCCAAAGTGATTCATTCCGGCAGCTTGACGGCGCCGTCCAAACCTAAAGTGGAATGGAGAGCCCGTCTGCTGAAGTGGTGGGGGTTTCGATCCTTGTATCTGATTATGCTGCCGGGCATTATATGGTATTTTCTGTTTCGTTATGTGCCGATTTATGGTATTCTGATCGCTTTTAAGGATTTTAATATTATGGAAGGCATTTTCAACAGTCCATGGGCCGACCCCTGGTACAAGCATTTTAAATATTTTTACGATTCGCCTTATTTCAGCCAGCTGCTGGTAAATACGTTCCTGATCAGTTTGTATAAGCTGGTGTTCGGCATGATCCCGGATATGTTGGTGGCAATACTGCTGAATGAATGCCGGATCAGCTGGTATAAGCGCTGGGTACAGACCTTGAGCTATATGCCGCATTTTCTGTCGTGGGTAATTATTTACGGCATTGTAACCGCCTTCCTATCTCCTACATCCGGGCTATTCAACCGCTGGCTGACCGATATGGGCGGGGAATCGATCGCTTTTTTGCAATCCCAGGAATGGTTCCGCAGTATCCTTGTCGTCACGGAAATATGGAAGGATATCGGTTGGGGCTCAATCATTTATTTGGCGGCCATCGCCGGTATTGATCCGTCGTTATATGAAGCGGCTCGTGTGGACGGAGCGACTCGGATACGGATGATTTGGCATATTACGCTGCCGGGCATAAGGAATGTGATCGTGCTGCTGCTGATCCTCAGACTTGGACATATGATGGATGCCGGCTTTGACCAGATTTATATTTTCTACAATGTCCATGTTTATCCAGTTGCCGATATTATCGACACCTGGGTGTTCAGAACGGGCCTTGAGCGGATGAATTTCAGTTTGGCTGCGGCGGTAGGATTGTTTAAATCGCTGATCGGTTTCGTGCTGATTGTCGGCGCCAATCAATTGTCCAAGAAATGGGGGGAAGGCATATGGTAAGGGGGCTGGAAGACCGAATAGTTAATGCTCTCGTGTATGCGATTTTGGCGGCCGTTGCCGTTGCGGCAATCTTCCCGATGATGTATGTAGTGGCGGTATCGATCACGCCTTATACGGAGGTACTGAGAAACGGCGGATACGTCATCATCCCGAAATCGATTACCTTGGAGGCCTACAAGCATTTGCTGGTGGAGTCGGAGCTGCCCAATGCCTTCGGCGTCACGATCTTTCTGGCGACGGTGGGCAGCTTCATCAACCTGGCCGGTATCATGTCGATGGCCTATCCGCTCAGCCGCCGTAATTTGCCGGGACGCAGCTTCTGGCTGCTCTATATATTTTTCACGATGCTGTTCAGCGGTGGTCTGATCCCAACTTACCTGGTAGTCAAGAGCCTCGGGCTGGTCAATACGGTATGGGCGATGATTATTCCCGGCGCTATCGTCACTTTTCATGTGCTCATTATGAAAACCTTTTTTGAAAATATTCCCGCCGAGCTGTTCGAGTCCGCTCGGCTTGATGGAGCGAAGGAGCTTCGCATTCTCGCCCAGCTCGTCATTCCACTGTCGCTGCCGGTCATCATGACAATCGCTTTGTTCAATATGGTGTCACATTGGAACACCTTTTTTACGGCGGTGCTGTATGTGACGGACCGGACGCTGCAGCCGCTTCAGGTGGTGGTGAGGCGTATGCTGCTGGAAACAACACAGGACCAGCTGACCAGCTCGCAGCAGATGGTCCCAACAGTGACGCTGCAGATGGCTGCAGTTGTCATGGTCAGTTTGCCGATGATCGCAGTATATCCGTTTATCCAGAAGCATTTTACGAAGGGCATGCTGGTCGGCTCCATTAAAGGCTGAGTCCGGTTTCAAGCGCCGAAAGGCATTTTCATATCATCAGTAGGATCAATCAACAGAGATTCCATATCAACCAACAGAAAGAGGTATTCGTATGAAATGGAAAAAGGGGTTTCACTTTAGTATCACATCCCTGATCGTGTCAGTCGTTTGTTTGACGGGCTGCAGTCCGGGAAGTGATTCAGGACAGGCGGCGCAGACTGATGAAGCGGCTGGCACGACAGCGAAGCCGGCAGCAGGACCGGTTAAGGTGGAAGCCTTCGTAAATGCCGGGTCGGTGAAAATGCCGCAGCCCGACCAGGACATCATCAAAAAAGGGCTCAACAGCAAGCTGGGCCTCGACCTGAAGCTGAACGTGCTGATGGGTAGCGCTGATGAGTACAACAACCAATTGAACGTCAGGATGGCTACCTCCGATTTCCCGGACCTGTTCAATATTACGAGCCGTACCCTGCTTAAGGATTACGCCGAAAAAGGCATTTTGCTCGACCTGACTCCCTACCTGGATCAACTGAAGGACTATGTCCAATATGCAGGCAAGGATGTCGTCGATGCGGGCCAGGTCAACGGAAAGCAGTATGGAATCGTCAAGCCGCAGGCGGCCAACCAGATCTCGTTCTGGATCCGCAAGGATTGGCTGGATAAGCTGGGCATGAAGGCTCCCGCCACCCTGAATGAATTTTATGAGGTATCCAAGGCTTTTGTAGAAAAGGACCCCGATGGCAACGGGAAAAATGACACCTACGCACTCACCGGAAACGGGATCGGCACGTTCAGTCCGTTATTCGGCGCTTATGGCGTGCTGCAGCCGGGAACGATGATGATTAAAGACGACAGGATGGTCAGTACTTACCATGACCCTGCGATGAAGGAGGCGCTTGCCTATATCAAAAAGCTGACGGACGCTAAGCTGGTAGATCCCGAATTTATGACCAACAAGGTGCCGGATGTGCAGCAGAAGCTGTTCCAGGGGCAGTACGGGATCGCTTTTATTCATTGGCCGGCGATGGTCAAGGATGATGTGATCGGCCAGTGGCAGAAGATCAATCCGAAGGCCGAATGGGTACAGCTGAATCCGCCACAGGGACCGGGCGGAGCCTATAATAATGCGGAGAATGTGATCAGCGCCGGAGGCATCTTCGGACTGCCCAAAAGTCTGGAAAAGCAGCCTGACAAGCTGAAGAAAGTGCTGGAGATGGTCAACTATACGGCGACCAAAGACGGCTCCCGGCTCGTCTGGTACGGTGAGGAAGGGAAGCATTACAATCTTGTCAACGATAAGGTGGTGCCTACGGAGTTGATGGATAAGGAAGGCGGTTATTTCTCCGTTTACCAGTTTGTAGGCAGCAACAATGAGTACTTGAAAACGAAGTTCGCCAAGCTGGAGAACTATATTAATTTCTCCATCAAGGTGCCGAAGCTGAAATCCTACAATTCGGTTATCGTGTACCCGTCAAGCCTGAATACAGCCGATGCCGCACGTTATGCGGATGAGGAAATAATCAAATTTATTTATGGCAAAGCTTCATTGGACAAATACGGTGATTTCCTTAAAACGCTGGAGACGACTTACCAGTACAAGGCAATTATGCAGGAGGCCGAGAAGCAGCTGAAGGAGCAAAAGTTTTTGAAGTAGCTTACATCGGAGACAGGTGTTGAAATCAGATCGTACAGGAGGAATTATACGATGTCATTCATTGAAGAACCAACGAGACAGCTCCCGCTTGCCGGGCAGTATGATGTGATTGTGTGCGGAGGCGGTCCGGCCGGAGTAGCTGCTGCGATTGCCGCAGCACGGAATGGAGCCAGAACCTGCCTGATCGAGGTGCATGGCTGCCTGGGCGGCATATGGACGGCAGGCGCGCTCAGCTATATTATCGATGGCGCGAACAAGGGAGGCATCCTCGCCGAGCTGTTGCAGCGTCTGAATAAGCTGCAAGCGAGACAGGGTTTTGTGTGGGATGTGGAGTCGACGAAGCTGGTGCTGGAGGATATGTGCCGTGAATCGGGCGTGACCGTCAGACTGCACACGCGTGTAGCGGGTGCACTGCGGGAGGAGGAGAACACGTTATCGTGGATTATTACCGAATCCAAATCGGGCAGAGAGGCATGGAAGGCAGCCGTTTTTATCGATGCGACCGGAGACGGGGACTTGGGTGCCCACTCCGGCTGCGGATTCGATCTGGGAGAGCCGGGAACCGGCAAAACACAGCCGATGAGCCTGATCGCGCTTCTTGCGGGGCCTGATCCGGAAACGATTCGCCATTTCACCAAGCCGGAGCAGAAGTCGCGGCTCAATACGCTAGCCGAAATCCAGCGGGGTGGCTTTAATCCTTCGTATCACCGACCGGGAATATGGCACATACGGGATGACCTGTATATCATGATGGCCAACCATCAGTACGGCGTATCGGGCCTAAAAGCCGAGGACATTACAGCGGCTACGCTTGCGGCCAGACAGGAGCTGCATCAAATTGTCAATACGCTGCGTTCGCTTGGCGGCGTCTGGGAAAATTTGCGGCTGGTGGCGACCGGCGAGCAGATCGGGGTTCGCGAAGGCCGGCGTATTCACGGCCGCTACACAGTCTGCATCGAGGATATTCTTAAAGGCGTGCGACATGAGGACGGAATATGCCGCGTATCGTTCAAGGTCGACGTTCATGCGCTGGACGCCAGCAAAACCAAAGCCTTTGAAGGCTATAACAATCAATATTTCGAGCAGGCGCTGCCTTACGATATTCCGCTGCGCGCGCTGATCGCCAAGGATGTGAACGGTCTGCTGCTGGCAGGACGCTGCATCAGCGGAGATTTTCTCGCCCATTCCAGCTATCGCGTAACAGGCAATGCCGTTCAATTGGGCGAGGCCGCAGGTGTGCTTGCAGCGGTTTCGATACGGGAGGGCAGACTGCCGCAGGAGGTTGCCTGGGAATCAGTGAAAACCCGCTTGGCGTCCGGTGTTCACAGCGAAGCGTAACGGCTTCCATGTAGACGGAGTACGCTCTTATCCTATTTGAATTATGCCTGAAAGCATGTTGGGCAGACCAGACTTCTCTTCACGGAGAAACTGGTCTTTCCATATCCATCAAACCAATTCAACAGTGGGAAGGATGATTCAGAATGAAAATAATGATGACCTTGGAGCAGCAAAAAGGAGGCGGCTTATGTTAAAAAGAAGATGGGTAGGCTGGTTGGGTCTGGTGCTAGCGGCAGTCCTGTTAGGAATTTTATGGACTGGCGGCACGAATGTTGTAAGCGCTTCCCCTAATGACTATTATGTATCTGTTTCGGGCAACGACACTACCGGTGACGGCAGCTTGGAAAACCCGTGGCGAACGATTCAGAAAGCGGCGGATGTGATGACTGCTGGAGATACCTGCTTTATCCGTGGAGGCGTCTACAGGGAAACGGTAGTTCCGGCTGCTTCGGGCAGTTCCTCCACTATGATGACGTTCAAAAGCTATAATAACGAAATCGTTACGATCAGCGGGTCGGAGCCGGTCACGGGGTGGACGGCGGATTCGGCAGGACCCACCGGCATATTCAAAGCTTCGATCGCTGGAAGCTTGGGCTCGGGCAACCAGATTTTCCTGAATGGTACGATGATTCCTGAAGCGAGGTGGCCCAACAATACGGGAACGCTGATGGAGCCCACGCTTGCTGTTGCGGATAACGGAACCAACACAACGATCACGGACAGCGACATACCGGCAGGAGTGAACTGGGCAGGCGCGACAGTCTGGTTTGCTGGCGGGGCGGCATGGGCCGGTCAGGATAGCACGGTAACGGCTTTCGATCCAATTTCGCATATCATCACGTTCAATTCCGTGAAAGCGGCCAGTACGAATTATGATGCCCGCAGCGGCAACACCTTTTACCTGTCCGGTATTAAGGCCGCTTTGGATTCGCAGAACGAGTGGTGGTATGACGAGGCGAGCCAGCAGCTTTTTCTGTGGCCCCCTGGCGGCAACGATCCTTCGGGAGCGGCGGTTGAAATGAAGAAGCGGCTTTACGGCTTCGATCTTTCGGGACGCTCGTATATAGCTATTGAAGGAATCCGGCTGTTTGCGACCAGCCTCAAGACTGATGACGGCACCCACCATGTCCGGATTGGGCAGATGAAGGCCGAATATATTTCCCACAATACGCGCAACAAAACGGCCAAGGGCGAGGGTCGTCCTGATGAGGACAACAACGGGATTACGATCAGAGGAAGCTATAATGAAATCAGCGGCAGCGAGTTTGCCTACAGCTCCGGCAGCCTGCTCAACCTGACTGGCAATCAGCATCAGGTTGTGAACAATTACTTCCACGACGGCAACTATGCCGGCACCTGGAATGGTCTGATTTCCACGCTGGGCGAGCAGCATTATATCGGCTACAATACGTTGGCCCGGGGCGGGCGCGACGGAATCAAGCTTGCCCAGCCGCGCGGATTAATCGTCGAGCATAACGACATATCGAACGGCGGGATGCTGACCAAGGACAGCGGCTTGCTGTATACCGCCGGCAGTCACAGCATGGGCACGGAAATTCGCTATAACAAATTCCATGATATGTATACCCATCTCGGAATGGGCATCTATACGGATAATCAGAGCAGCCATTTTCTGATTCATCACAACGTGATCTGGAATGTGCCTAATTCCGATCCGATCCGTCTGAATTCGCCGAGCAACTATAACCTGGTCTACAACAATACGGCGGGCACGGGCACATCGGATATGTTTACATGGGCCGCCGTATTCAGGGACGATATGTTCGGAGACCGCGTGTACAATAACATCGTGCCTGGCGGTATCAGCTTCCCGGGCTCCAAGGGGGTAGCGACCGGCAATAATATCGTGACTGGTCTCGATTTGAAGTTTGCTGATCCGGTGCATTTTGATTTCCGCCTTCAGGCAGAGTCGCCAGCTGTGGATATGGGCACCGTAATTGCTGGAATAACCGATGGTTATACCGGTGCCGCTCCCGACATCGGTGCATATGAGTACGGGCAGAGCGACTTTAAGAGCGGGCATGATTTTGCGAATCCGCCTTCCGCTATCAATCTGACGAGAACCGTTCCGCCGTATGCGAATCTGATTATCAATGGCGGCTTTGAAAGCAGCGAGCAGTTGCAGTCGTGGAATACGACAGCAGGCATCGTGCAGGCCGTGTACGCTCCCGGAGCCGCATGGTCATCGCAAACGGCAGCCGTTCGTACCCAGAACGGAAGCGTGCTGCTGAAGGGTCAGCAGGCGGAGCTTAAACAAACCGTTTCCGGGCTGCAGCCGGATACCCGTTACACGCTCTCCTTGTGGGCCAAAACCACAGATGCCGCCGTGCCTGCCGTATTCGGGGTACGCAGCTATGGCAGCAGCACTGTAACGCGTTATGTTTATGAAACGGGATGGACCCAAACCGTATTCGATTTCACGACGGGACCGTCGGCAACAACAGCCGATGTTTTCATCGGCAAAGCGGATGGCAGAGGTACGGGAGCAGGAGGCAGCTTGTACGAGCTGGACACGCAAACGTCAGCAGGAACAGGCTCCTCCGTGCTCGAATATGACGTCAGCGCATTTATCCGCAGTGAAGCCGCAGGCGACCAGACCGCAAGCCTGAATATGAAGGGCAGCTACAGCCGTACGACATTCAGCATCCGCAGAAGCGGAACCGTGCAGCCCCGGCTGATCGTAACGACAGCAGATTCGCCGGTGCCTGTTGAAATCACGGCCAGCGGCAGCGCCGGGGTCAGAACGAGGAGCGGTACAACCAACGGCGATATGAACTACGCCAATCCGACCTCCTTTAATGCTGCGAATTGGAACAGCGGCTACCAGGAAGAAATTTTCCTGAAGTTTCCGTTAACAGTGCTTGCGGGCAAGGAAATTATTAGCGCCAAGCTGAAAATGACCGCCGCAGGAGCGGCAGCGGCGGGTGCCAAAAGCACGCTGTACGGCTTGTCCGACGACAGCTGGTCGGAAACGGCATTAACGTGGAACAATAAGCCGCAGGCCTTCGAACGCATCGTTTATTTTGATGATATCGGCCTCATACTGCCGCTTGACCGGCACAGCGAGGGAGATGTGCTGCGGGACGTTATTTTGCAGGCTCGCGGCATCTATGATAATGCGGTCGCCAGTGACGAATACGCGGAAGGCGTGCTTGAGGATTTCGCGTTGGCGGTCGACGCTGCGGTTGGCGTGGCAGCCAATCCGGCCTCGAGTGGTTCGGATATGACGAATGCACGCATGGCTTTGCAGGCTGAGTTGGATATATTCAGTGCGCGCAGCGGGATGCTGGTCGAGCTTGTTAGAGTCCGGCAGGCTGTGGGTGCGGCGGTGGAGGGCACGCTGCCTGGCCAGTACGAGACGGGAGCGAAGACTGCTTTCCAGACGGTGCTGACCGCATCGCAAATCGCCTTCGATGATCCGCTGACCGGAAAAAGCGGGCTGGATGCAGCCAAGGCCGCCTTGATCGCTGCGGCTGTCCTGATGGAAGAACGAGTTGTAACCACCGCGGTTCCTCTGCTGCCGAAGGCTGATGTAGGCGGCATGCTGAGCAGCACCTCAGGCTGGTCGGACAGCTATGTTTACAATAGCAATGGCTCCGTATTTTCCAGGGATGTGACCAAATACAGCGCCCAGAAGTTCGGCAGCAGCGTATTTGCCTTCGACCTGAAGTACACCTTCTTAAACAACGGCGGCGAATGGCCGGGAATTACGCTTCGGGCGCAAACGCCTAACAAGCTGATCAACAATGGGGACACGACATATTTTATCGTATTCAAGCCCGGTACTTGGGAGCTGCAAAAGTGGGTGAATGGCAGCCAGACCCAGTTCAGGGAGTTTGCCAATACACAGTTTGACGGCAATAAAACGCAGGTTTATGTGGGAGCGATCAACGTGGAGGGCGGCGTACGACTGCTGTGTTATGCCGGCGCACAAAAGGTGTTTGATGTAATCGATCGTGACAATCCCATCGTCCAGGACGGGTATTTCGGAATTCTGTCTGCCGGACAGTCCGGAAACGTTACGGTGAAAGCGGACCCTATGCCGGAGGCGCTGTTGGCTGGGCCTAACAAATCAACAGTAGGCGATTCGGTTTCACTGAAGCTCCATCTCTATGGGGTGACTCAAAGCGTATATGGCAGTGTATATGGATCGGTTGGCGGAAGCGTATACGGCATTCATGCCGGTTTGCAGTTTGACAGTACGGTATTTGATTTCGCGGGTGCTGTACCGCTGCTCGCTGACCAGACGGTATCCGTTCAGAATCATAATGGCACGCTTGTGCTGGACTATCCACTGCCGTCGGGAGCAGCCATTCGCAGCGATGAGCCGGTGCTGGAGCTAAAGTTTGTTCCTAAGCTTATCAGAAGCTCGGCGATGATTAGCCTGAACAGCGTGAGCATAACAGACAGCGGCGGGAGTACAGTGCAGGCGTTTCCTTTCTCCAAAAGATTGGAGACGGAGTGAAACATAGTAACGCCAGAGGGATAGGCTGATGGTATAATAAATGCAGAAAGAAGGTACTTACCAAGCATCATGGGAGGAACATAGGTGAATCATCCGCTGACTGTACTGATTGTGGACGATGAGGTGCCGATTCGTGAGGAATTAAAGGCTTTCAGCTGGGAAGAGAGCCATGCAGTGTGTGTAGGTGATGCGAAAAACGGCGAAGAGGCACTCCGGCTCTGCCGGTTTTATGCACCGGATGTGGTAGTTACGGATATTTCGATGCCAGTCATGGACGGCCTGCAGCTGTTCCGTGCGCTAAGAGAGGAGCTGCCGGAAACCAAGGTGATCGTGCTGACCTGCCACAGCGATTTTCAATATGCGCAGCAGGCTTTGCAGCTGGGGGCCGTGGATTACATTCTCAAGGTAACGATGACAGACCGGCATTTGCAGCAGGCTCTCGAAAAGGCGCGGATTGCCATTGAAAAGGAGCAGTCCCATCGTGAGCAAACGCAGTATCGCTTCCAGTACGGGCAAGCCCGCCAGCTGCGCCGCTGGTTGAGCAAAGGTCCGCAGGAGCGCGGTCCGATGACCGTAGAGATGGCTGAAACAGGATTATGCCTGCGGTATCCGCTCGAGCTGACGATGCTGCATACTATAGGGCATGAGCAGGATCTGCTTTTTACCGATATGGAAATACTCGGTTATACGAACCATGCGCTTAAAGCCGATCCGCAGAGTGCGGCGGTGCTGCCCTATGGGCCAGGAAAATGCCTGATCCTGCGGGAGCAGGACACAAGAGGGAATCGGAATTGGGCTACAAGCCCGGATAGAAGTCCGGCTCCGAATCCGGGGGATACAAACGAAAGCAAGGCCTGGACGGTCAGGTGCGAGCTCCCGGACCTGGCAACTCCATCGGATGTGCCGAATGCGGACCCGTCTGATGAATTGCAGTGGGCCTCCCTGCTCGTATCCGGAGCTTACAACAGCATCAGCGCGAAGTTTCCTTTTCTGCGCCATGAGCTGCGTTTATTTGCCGCCATATCCGACACCGTTAACGATGATGTGCAGCTCGTCCAAGCCTTGAAATGGCTTGAGCAGGGAAAAATGATCTGCTTCTATGAGCCGCAGCAGCGTGTATTTACGGTGGCGGAAGCAGGAGGGATTGAAGGGCAGCAGATGGACACAGCTGCCAAAGACCTGGAAAGTGCGATGCGCAGGGCGATGAAAAATCCGCAAAGCCTTGTTCGTTTTATCCGCAGCGATTTGCCGGCCTGGGCAGCAGCTAACAGGCCGGATCCCGATAAGCTGAAGGAGCTAGTGCATGTGTGGCGCAAGGAATGGTTCCCGCACGGGACGGAAGCCGAGCTGCATGCGGTGCAGCAGCGGATCAGGCTGGCCGATTCACTGGCCGCTCTTGTAGAGGAACTGGCTGACGAGGTGGGCTCGATGCAGGACCATAAGGTTCGGCATGAGGTTGCACAGGCAAAGCAGCTGATTGCCGACAAGCTCGCAGAGGATATCACGCTGTCGCAAATCGCCGGATATGTCGGTCTGCGGGATCATTACTTCAGCCGACTATTCCGGCAGGAAACCGGAGAATCGTTCAACGAGTACGTGATGCGGCTGCGTATGGATAAAGCGCTGCTGCTGCTCGCAACTACTAGCCTTAAGGTGTATGAGATCGCCGAGCAGGTGGGCATTCCCAATTACCGCTACTTTTATGTATTGTTTCGCAAATGGACGGGATCTACCCCGACTGATTATAAAAAAGGATAGTGCGGCATGAACCGACTTCAGCAGATGTACCGGGATACAGGTCTCGCCACCAAACAATTCATCTTTTTGTTCATCGTATTTGCAGGCTTGTTTTCCGCACTGGCCTGGGGCAATCTTCGCGATGCCGAAAAAGTCGTGCGTGAGCAGGTTATCGGGGATTCGCAAATCATACTGGACCGAACGAATCGTTTACTGGATGCTTATATTGAAACGATTATGGGCATTCTGCTGCTGGTGCGAAGCAGCCAGGATCTGCTGCTTAGCGGCAATGATTATGAAATTCGCCGGACCTTATATGAATATTCCCAAACCTCGACCATCGTCAAGACGCTGTATTTTATTAGGGAGGACAATGGGACGATGCTTTCGAGCAAGCAGGGATTAACCGAGGCGATGGGCAATCCACGCCTGCTGGAGATTCACCGTTCCATGCTCCAGGATACGTTTTCGCTGAACTGGAGCGAGCCATACTATTCTCCCGTTTCCGGCAATACGGTTGCATTCGTGCTGCCGATCCGCGGCGCCAACATGAAAAAAGTAGGAACGGCAGCGGTCGAAATCGATCTGAACCTGTTAAAAACGCGGCTGACCGAGATGATCGGCAATATTGACCAGACCTTTGCGGTGATGACGATGGGCAATAACTTTGTCAGTATTGACATGATGAGCCCGCTTGTTCCTTATGTAACGGAATCTTACCAGCGGCAGCTTGATCCTGCGTTTGCCGGGCGTCTTACTGAATTGTCGACAGGGGCCAGTGTGGTAGAGGGTGCGGACCGGCCGCTTATCGCCGTCAAATCGGCGTCCAACCGGCTCAATTGGAGTATCGTTTCCCTGATTGACGAGCACTATTTTTACAGAAATATTCATCAATTGAATGACAACTACCGGCATGCCGCACTGCTCTGGATTTTTATATTGTTTATCAGCGTGTGGATCATCACCCGCTTCATTACGGGCCCGATCCGTAAGCTTGCGTTCAAGATGGATCGCGTACAGGACTTTGATGTGATTCAGCCGATTTACCGCGAGGGCAAGGACGAAATCGGACGCCTGGCTTCCAGCTACAACCGGCTGCTATCCCGCGTGCATGTGCTGATTAAAGAAATCAAGGCTGCGGAATCGAGTAAAAAGGACTATGAGCTGAAGATGCTGCAAAATCAGATCGGGCCGCATTTTTTATACAATACCCTGACCTGCATCAGCAGCCTTGCCAAACAGCAAAAAATCGCGGAGGTACGGGAGACGATCCGTTCTCTGGGTGGTCTGCTGCATTACAGCTTCAATAAAACCTCCGAGTTCGTAACGCTGCAGCAGGAGCTGGATGCCCTGAAAATGTACGTGCAAATCCAGAAGATTCGTTATGGGGAGCAGTTTGATTGCGTGTTCGATGTGGATTCCGCGCTCCTAGGCTGCCGGATGCTGAAGCTGACGCTGCAGCCCTTGGTTGAAAATGCGATTTATCACGGGATTGCGCCGAAGAGCGAAGCGGGAACGATTCATGTGATCGCACGGGAGCGGGGAGGGGCGATGAATCTGTATATCATTGACGATGGCGTCGGCATCGCTCCTGATTACCGGCGATTGCTGCTGGAGCGGAGGGTTGATGAGCACGATGCCCAATCGTTTAATTCCATCGGATTGACCAATGTGCAGGAAAGAATAAAGCTTCATTTTGGCGAGTCGTACGGTCTGCGGATTTCCAGCCGATCCATGTCAGGCACGGTTGTGAGGATCAGGCTGCCGAAGCACTAAACGGCTTGCAGGCTTCGGCTGTAATATTATTTCATAATTGATATGACGCAATGTTTATTTGAAATTCAAGTGGGTGCAATCAGCTGACTTTTTTTCATCATGTTTGACACATACTGCATGATAATCTTGACTGTGATTAGAATTTATGTTACATTTTCATTTGTTTATTTTTAGCAATTCCAATGATAAGGGGGGATAAAGTGATGCTGGAAGTTGTAGATGTTAATGTGAACCTGTCTTTTAAAACGATTGTCGACATGGTTCACAAAATAACTAAGAAGCTACCGGAACTTTATCCTCTTATACAAAGATATACTAAGCGATAACTTCTATAATGCTTAGTATTTCTTTATAGTATAGTTTGGTTAATGTAAAACGCAAAAACGCTCCGGTTGACTGGTGCTTTTTTGCGTTTTTCTCCGTGCTTAAAGGAGAAAACAATGCAACCAAAATCAAAATATGAACAGATTCAGCATATAATTTCGAGCCTGAAACAGCCAGCTTACAGATATCTTCAAATCACAGACGCAATTTTCAAGCAAAAAATCGGTGAATTTGAACATATGACCATGTTACCTAAGTTATTGCGTGACGAATTGATCAATGAACTTGGTAATAATGTATCCAGCGTCACACCGGTATTAGAAAAAAAATCAAATCAGGTCAGCAAGATTCTGTTTGCCATAGCAGGTGGTGAGCGTATAGAGGCAGTTAGGTTAAGTTATAAACGTGGGTGGGAATCGTATTGCATATCCTCCCAGTGTGGATGCGGGTTTGGTTGCAGCTTTTGTGCTACAGGTACAATCGGCTTGAAAAGAAATCTTACAATCGATGAAATAACCGACCAACTACTGCACTTTCACTTGAATGGGCATGCCTTGGACAGTGTCTCTTTTATGGGAATGGGGGAGGCGCTTGCAAATCCTCATATTTTTGACGCGCTGACGATACTGACTGACCCGCAAATATTTGGCTTAGGCCATCGACGAATTACTGTTTCTACAATCGGTATACTGCCGGGAATATACAGGCTGATTAAGGACTTCCCACAAGTTAACTTGACCTTTTCGCTACATTCACCATTCGACGCTCAGAGAAGTGAACTGATGCCCATTAATAATCGGTTCCCACTGCATGAAGTAATGAAAGCGTTGGACAGTCACATACAGCATACGGGGAGAAAGGTGTACATCGCTTATATACTGCTTAGGGGGATAAATGATTCAACAGAACATGCGGAAGCTGTTGCTCATTTATTGCGGGGACGGGGATTATGGGAGCATCTCTATCATGTTAACCTGATACCGTACAATTCGACCGATGAGACGCCCCGAAGTTATGGGCAATCCGAACGAAACAGTGTCACAATGTTCGTTCAGATATTAAAGTCAAGGGGAATCAAGGTCACTATCAGAACCCAATTTGGATCAGATATTAATGCAGCTTGTGGTCAGCTATATGGATCAGATTAATCCATCTCCAATCTTGTTATAAACCATTTTAGGATCGCAGGTTGTCTCAACGTAGAAAAACCTGATGTGAGCGGATAGTCTTAAAGCAACGTAAGTTGCATAAGGCTGTCTGCTTTTTTTATCAGACAAAATGATTAACGCTATTTGGCAGCTCCTCTTTTCCATTGATGTAACAGACAGTATTAGCTGTAGTTTGAATACCGCTGCTGAACAAGGGCTGGCAAGTATGGAGTGCACCTAGCGGTCGCTTTGTTAAATTAATCGGTTTTGAGAAAATGCCATCTTTGGTAATTTTAAGGCGCAATGCCCTCCAGTTTCTTGAAACACCGGCTGAAGTAAAACGCGTCGTTGAACCCTACCTGTTCCGAGATCTCACTAATATTTTGATAACCTTCCTTCATTAGTTCTTTGGACTTGTTAATACGAACATTGATCAAATACTCAATAGGCGAGCTTCCAGTAACATGTACGCAGTCACTTTCTCTACTTTCCTTATTTTGTCGTAATTTAGCGTTTGTTTAGACGAGTTCCATAAGAATAGAAGATGCAGCATTTCCATGAAATATGCTCTTTCTCGGAACACTTTACTGAACGTATTGGGTGAAACCCATTCCTTGGCCAGGCATTGAAACAAGTAGATGACTCTTGATAGAAGATAGGAATCATCGAGTTAGGTAAATGATTCCAGGTTTGAAATAAATCAAATCCCCTCTGGAAACTCTCCGCTCTTCATTACAGCCAATGACAGCTTCACCATCATACACCAGGATAAAAGAATGTGTGCGCCATACCTGTCTCTGATTTTCCCACGTGGGCGTTACGATTCTGTGTACGACTTGAATAAAATGCGGGATCATATTTTTCAAATCACCTATATCATCATTCATAAACATCACCTTTGTTCTTAGTAGTTAAACCGCTTAGTGAGAGATCTGTAATTACCTATTTAAACACTCTTGAACGTTAAAGCACTTAAGTCTTTACAAGGCCAGAAAGCTATGTTGGGATGACGAACCGGAGGCCGTTAAGCTGTCAGACAGTTTTTATTGAATCAGATGCATTGTAATATCCGCGGCAGATACGGCATGAAGGCATCTATTTGAAGAGTAAAAGCTCCAAACCGTACAGGACGGTAAATGTTAAATGCAAATGAGTTCTTTCTCTCATAGTCAATAGTGATAACGCGGTTGTGGATTAGCTACTGCTCACCGCGTTTTTCCATGTTAATCGTTGTCGTAACCAAAAAATGAATTCCTATAACTAAAGAAGGAGGATTTTACGCTGACAATCAGGTATGATTGAGGGGTTACAGCCGATACTTCGAAGGGAATAGGAGAATTACAATGAGAAATAAAAGTTACTTTTTAAAATTGCTCTCTTTCAATATCATAATGGTCATTATTTCAGTTTCTTTTCTCGGTTACATAGCCTATTTGAAAACAACAAACTTAATTAATGAGAAAATTAATAAGATCAATTCACAACTTCTCGTTCAAACGCAGCTGCAAGTAGAAAATTCTCTTCAATCTATTGAAAGCGCAATCGTACAATTTTCTCTATCACCGAGCTTTACAAGCATATTGGAAGATGACCTCAAAATAATTAGCTATGATAATTATGTAAAGGTTAGAAATATTATTCAGGATATCAGTTCTTTATA
Source organism: Paenibacillus sp. FSL H7-0331 (assembly GCF_001956045.1). The sequence continues at coordinate 34,820 of NZ_MRTH01000020.1, forward strand.
TTCGCATGGTTCAATTATAAGCAGCATCGAAATTATTAATTTGGAAAAAGGGTGGGTTTTGCGCAACGGTGGATTGCTTCCGCTTCAAGAGGTTTACGGCTCTGAAGAAATTCGACAGATCCAGCAAACGCCTTCGAGCTCTTCCTGGAACAACGTGAACTCCGACTATTTTCAATATACGCTTAAGGTTCCTTTTTCGTCGTTTAATAAATTCCAGGGAGTCATTCGGGCCAGAATTTCCAGCAGCGGCATCAATAAAGAACTTGTGGCAAGTAAAGACTTGGGTGAGATGACCCTCATTGAAGCCAATGGTAATGTGATCAGAAACTTATCGCAATATGACCTCAATAAAGAAGATATCAATAATGTCATTCGCTTGGTTCAATCCAAAGAAAAAGAGAACCCGCGAGGAGATTTTCTAACCAACATAAAAGGTGTCGAATATTCGTTAATTTTCTTGCAGTCCGCCAAATATAACTGGACTTATTTATCCATGGTATCGACATTAGAGGCAAAACGTAATTCCGGGTTCATCGGATTATTTATTTTTATTACCAGCTTTGTAGTGATTGGTGTGTTTTTCGTGTTTTCATTTCTGGGCACGAGAAAGCTCTATTCACCTATCAAACGATTATATCAATTGGTCGCATCGAATTCCAATGATAAATCCAATCTCCATGTGCAAAGCAATGAAATGGATTTTATAAATACAAGCATCCAAAACTTTTTTCAAGATAGCAACAAATTGAAGGGCCAATTGGATATTCAAACCAACCAGCTAAACGATTTTTTTGCCTTTAAACTGTTTCAAGGAGAAGTAAAGCAGCATGAGGTCGAGAGTAAATTTGGAAACCTTGTGAGTTGGGATCAATATTGTGTGCTGACGGTGCAAATCGATACATTGGATGGCACAGCCTACAGAGAGGCGGATAGGGATTTATTGCTTTTTGCCGTCAAAAATATGCTAGGTGAAATCGCGTCACAATTATTGGTGCTGTATCCTGTCATTATCAATAATATTCAAGTGGTTTTGGTTGGGGTTACGCATAAGAACTTAGATGTTTTCAAGGAGGATGTCTATTTACTATCGCGTTCCATTCAGCAAACAGTTAAGCAATATTTGAAGCTTCAAGTCAGTATTGGAATTAGCAATCCCTTTTCAAAGTCGGTGCATGCTTCCATTGCTTACCATGAGGCGGTCGATGCATTAAAGTCAAGGATTACTCATGGGCGTGAAGCGATCTTGTATACGTCTGATTTTGAAGAGGATAAAGCAGCAGCATCGAAATATCCCGCCTTTATCGTAAAGGAGGTCATTGATTCCATTAAATTTAGCGACATCGATCAGTCGAAGCGTGCCCTTCACTCTTTTGTAGCGGAAATATACTCGGGACATTATGGATACAGATATTGTTCCATGTTTGTTTTTCTGTTACTGATTGATTTGATTAAGATTTCTCATCACTCGGATGAGATGTTTTTGAAATTATTTAAAGAAAAACCGCTTTTCGACCAACTGGATCAATTGCTGCAACAATCTGCGCATGAGATGGAGCTTTGGATTTATGACAACGTCATTGAACCGATTATAGAAGAAATGTTGGCTCGGAGCGAAACCCAGCAAAGAAATATAACCAAGGCCCTGGTTCAATTCATACATGATGAATACGATTTGGATTTGACGCTTGAAGCTTGTGCATCCCGTCTTCATTACAATCCTAATTATTTGGGACAAATTTTCAAAAAAGAAACGGGCAGCACTTTTAGTGATTATTTATCCCAATACCGTTTAAACATATCTAAAAAATGGTTGTCTGAAACCAATGCTCAAGTGCAGGAAATCGCCGAGAAGCTGAAATTTAGCAATTCGCAAAATTTTATACGCTATTTTAAAAAGATGGAGGGGATAACACCTAAGCAATATCGGGACAAATTCTGAAGCGCTAACGCATTGTAAAAAAGCACGAAAAACGTTTACTTATCGTGAAAAGTCAACGTTCTGCGTGCTTTTTCGTGCGATAATCATTAGCGTAGTGCTCTACGGATTATTGCAAAAGGACGAGGATCTGATGATCAACAGGGATATGCAGAATGGATTATTTACGGGTGGAGCAGCTCTTTGCTATTGTGAATTCAGAAAGCAGAGAGGAGGTTGAAAATTGAAAACACAAACAAACTCAACTTGGAAATCGCAGCTTCGAACCGGTGTCGGGACAAACGGAATCATGAAAATGGCTTTGAAAGAATTAAAGAGGGATCGTTGGTTGTATCTCATGCTGCTCCCGGGAGTGCTTTATTTTTTAGTTTTCAAATATATTCCGATGTGGGGGCTGGTCATAGCCTTTCAAAATTATATGCCCTTCCTCGGAATTATGAAGAGTGAATGGGTAGGCTTTGCTCACTTTCAGTATTTATTTGCCAGCCCCGATTTTTGGATGCTGATGCGGAACACCGTGATCTTGGCCGTTTATAATATTTTCTTTTTCTTCCCATTGCCAATCATTGTTGCGTTAATGCTGAACGAAATCAGGCATGAGTTTTACAAAAGAGTGGTTGTCTCGTTGATTTATGTTCCGCATTTTCTTTCGTGGGTTATTGTCGTGAGCTTTTTTTATAGTTTTTTTTCGATTAAAGACGGCATTATCAATGAGATGATCCAGTCGCTTGGATTCGAAAAAATTCATTTTCTCGATAGCGCTGAGTGGTTTCGGTCTATGGTGACGCTGGAAGTCATTTGGAAAGAAACGGGTTGGGGAACGATCATTTTTATGGCGGCGCTTGCCGGAGTGAATCCCCAGCTTTACGAAGCGGCCAGAATGGATGGCGCTAATCGTTGGAGACAGCTATATCATATTACTTTACCTTCAATTCGTAGTACGATTATCATCCTTCTGATTCTCCGGTTGGGATCGTTTTTGGACAATGGTTTTGAACAAATCTTTTTGATGCTCAACGCATTGAACCGTGAAGTTGGTGAAGTGTTCGACACCTATGTGTATTTGGTCGGGATCCAAGGTGGCCAATTCAGTTTCAGCACCGCAGTCGGCATGTTTAAGGCGGTAGTCGGACTCGTTCTGGTTTTGATAACGAATCGCTTGGCCAAGAAGTTTGGCGAGGAAGGAATTTATTAGAGCGTATTCAAAAGTTAGACCGCTGCTAAGTAGAGGGGCCTCCGCTCCCACTTTTGAACACGCTTTATCATTAGGAAAGGAGAGAGTGCGATGTACTTATATCGGTCATGGGGCAGCAGGTTGTTCGACAGCATCAATTATATTCTTTTGTTTGTTCTGGCTTTCGTGACGGTCATTCCATTTCTTCTCAACGTCACCGGCTCGTTCGCCTCGCCGGAAGAAGCACTCAAGAAAAGCTTCATTCTCATACCGGAGCGATTTTCATTAGAGGCTTACCATTATGTTTTCAGTTCAAATGTCATTCCCCATTCATTATTGATCACGGTTTTTATTACCGTTGTAGGAACGGCCATCAATATCATTTTTACTTCATTGATGGCATTCCCGCTCGCAAATAAACGCTTGCGTGTGCGTCAACCGGTTTTATTGTTGGTTATCTTTTCCATGTTATTTAGCGGAGGCATGATTCCTACTTATTTGGTTATCAAAAGTCTGGGGTTGTTGAATACTTACGGATCTTTGATGATACCGGGAGCCATTAGCGCATTTTATCTGATTATTTTGAAAAACTTTTTTACGCAGCTGCCCGATGAATTGGAGGATTCGGCCCGAATAGACGGCTGCAATGATTTGCACGTTCTTTTTCGAATCGTTATTCCGTTGTCCATGCCGGCTATCGCGACATTAACGCTTTTTTATGCGGTCGGTCATTGGAATGCATTTTTTAATGCCTTGCTGTACATCAATGATTCGGCTAAATTTCCGATACAGGTATGGCTGCGTCAAATCGTCATTTTGTCGCAAACGGGCATAGGCGATTCCGCCAATTCATTCGAGGGAGCGATTCCGCCTGGAAAAACGATTCAGATGAGCGTGACCGTTGTTTCAACCGTTCCTATCTTAATCGTTTATCCTTTCTTGCAAAGACATTTTGCCAAAGGCGTGCTCCTCGGGTCAGTCAAAGAATGAGTGGGTAAGCTCTGTAAGTTGTATATTGTAAAGAGCGCTATTAAACTTAGAATGGAGGGTTTGATACTTATGAGAAGTCAAATGTTCAAAAAATTTGTAACTGCAGCTACACTTTCGACGTTGTTCACCTCCGCCCTGGTCGGTTGCAGCGGCAGTAACGATCAGACTACAGTGGGGAAATCGGAACCATCAGGAACAGCGCCATTTAAAATGACGATGATGAGTCAATACGAAAGCGCGGAACCGCCAACAGCAGATAATCCCGTTGTACGTCATATCGAAGAGGTAACGAATACGAAATTGAATATAACTTGGGTTCTTAATTCCAATTACACGGACAAATTGAATGTAACGATGGCTTCCGGTGATTTGCCGCAGGCTCTCCTGGTCGTAAACACCCAGGATACCGTCATCGTAAATGCCGCACAAAACGGATTCTTTTGGGATGTCGAGCCCTACCTGAAGGACTACCCCAATTTGAGCAAATTAGACAAGGATACTTTGAACAATACCAGAATCAACGGAAAAATATACGGGATTTACAGAGGGCGGTACGCGGAAAGAATTGTACTTTTTTTCCGGCAGGATTGGTTGAATAATGTAGGAATCAAGGAAGCACCGAAAACTGTCGATGACTATTATAAGGTTTTAAAAGCGTTTACGTATAACGATCCGGACAAAGATGGGAAACAGAACACCTGGGGAATTACGGAAAACAAAGATTTGGGAACCTATACCTTCCCTCTTTTGTTCGGTGCACCGAATAACTGGGGGTACATTAATAACGAAGTCGTTCCCGATTTCAGCACGAAAGAATATATGGATTATTTGAAATTCATGAAGAAGCTGTACGATGAAAAGATTTTGAACCAGGACTTCGCAACGGTACCCGGACAAAAAGTATCGGACGATTGGAATCAAGGGAAAATCGGCATAAGAGGGAATATCGCTGAAAATTATCGCGGCGAATCTTTCTCATACCTCGGTAAAACCCTTCCTGGTGCTGACGTACACATTATCCCGGCGCTCGTATCGACAACAGGACAAAAACGGGTTCAGAAAAGCAGTGGCTTCTTAGGCATGTATATGTTTCCTAAATCAAGCGTCAAGACGGAAGCTGATCTGAAGCAAGTCCTAAGCTTCTTCGATAAGATGGCTGATGATAAGCTGGTCAAAAACGTCATGATGGGAGTTGAAGGGGTTCATTACAAAGAGGAAAACGGTATTCCGAAGATTTTAGACGATCCCAAATACAACAAAGAAGTGGTGCCGGTCGTTCATTTAGCTTCCCGCTTGCAATTCATTAATAACGGCGCACCATTGGCCAAAGAAGCGGAAGATGCAATGAAGGAAATCAAGCAGTACGGAGTTCCAAACGTAACGGATGGCATCATTCTCAGCGACGAAAGCAAGAAAAAGTTATCTACGAACAAAAAAATTATTGATGACGCCAAAATCAAGTTCATTATGGGAGTGATCGACGAGGCTGGTTACAATAAGGATCTTGACAGATGGAAGCAAGCTGGAGGAAACGACGTGATTAAGGAATATACGGAATTGTATAAGAAATTTAAAAAGTAATAATATTGCAAGTTCAAAAAGTCGCCATTTCAGCACCGAGAAGGTTGCAAGAAGGTGAAGAAGGAGGAGCGGAGTTACAAGCTTTCCGTAGGAAAGCTGCTTCGGAAGCATATGCTTTAGGTAGTTTCTAAATGAGCACCGGACTTCAAGCCTGAATGCAAGATTCGATGCCGAATATGCTTCTTGTAAGACTTCGTGATCAAATGGGGACTTTTTGAACTACCTCTAATAGGGAGAGTGACTTCATAATGAATTATCGAGAGCTTGTTTCGCGGGGGGACCTGCACTACGAACATACCGTTAAAAGAAGCGAAGGGGGTCTGCCAATCGGGAACGGAAGAATGGGTACTCTTGTATGGACTTCGCCATCCGCCGTTAAATTCCAAGTGAATCGTGTCGATGTCTATGCTAATGACCGTTCCACGAACAGTTTTAATCAACGGCATTTGGATTATGGTTATGCATGCGGATTTGTAGATATTGATTTTGTTGATTACGGTGAGGATGTTTTTGAAGACGGTACGATCCGGCAGCATCTAAGCCTTTATGACGCATTGGCAGCTATCGGGGGAAGTGAAGTGAATCTTGAAGCATTTGCCTATGACCATAGCGATGTGTTTGCCGTAAGCGTGCACGACGAAAGGGAAAACCCGCAGGGGATCAACATCAAACTGAAGATGCTCAGGCCGGCGGAAGTTGTGACAAAAAGCCATTCGGCCATCTCCAAGCTAAGTATGCATAAGGATATGATGATCTTAAAGCAGGAATTCAGGGAGGGAGATTATTATTGCGCTTCGGCCGTTGCCATTGGGATAAAAGGTCGTGACGGAGTCATCCGGATGAACGATGAGTTCGGCGGCAGGTCACCCGTAGGTGATTTCAGGGTAAGTAAAGTGCTGGGGCAGCCCAATGAAACGGAGATGCGTCTATGTGTTAAACCCGGATCGGGAAGCTTTGACATATTTATCGCCAGCGCGGCGACTTTTGACGAGAATGTAGATATTGCAGATCAGGCTATAAGTCAAATTGAATCTGCCAGAAATGCGGGCTATGAGAGTATGCTGACTGAGCATAAGGAATGGTGGAACGAGTTTTGGCACAAGTCGTACATTCGCTTAAGCAGCGAAGATGGGACGGCGGAGTTTCTCGAAAAGCATTATACGTATTATGTGTATCTTATGGCTTCGAATTCCAGGGGTGGCCAGTATCCTCCCAATTTTGGCGGCATGCTCCTCAGTCCTCGCGGGGATTTCAGGCATTGGGGAGCGATGCAGTGGTGGAGCAACCTGAGACTTTACTATAACGCTGTCCTCGCAACGGGCCATTATGAGCTCATGCAGCCGTATTTCAGCATGTATACCGGCATGTACGATTCCTGCGCAATAGCGGCCGAACAGCAATGGGGGAGCAAGGGCATCTACATCCCTGAAACGGTATGGTTTAACGGTGTGGATGAACTACCGGAAGATATCGCTACAGAGATGAGAGAACTCTATTTGCTACGGAAGCCTTGGGAGGAAAGATCTGAACGGTTTAAACAATACGCGCATAATAAGCATCCGCATGAAAGCAGATGGAATTGGAAGGGTCATGAATCATGGGTCGACGGCAACTTGGTTTATACGGATAAAAGCTGGGGCCCCTTCGGCTCAACATCTCATATGTTCGCTAATATTGCCGGCATCGCTTATCACTATTGGAACTATTACGAGTATACAAAGGACTTGGCCTGGCTAAGAGACAGAGCGTATCCGATGATCAAAGGGGCCGTCGAGTTCATGCGGAATTATCCCCATCTACGAAAAGACGATGACGGCAAATATCATATGTACAACACGATCAGTGGAGAAAAATATATCGGCGGCAAGGATACAATCCAGAGCACAGCAGCATTGCACGGCATTATGCCTGTTATGCTGAAAGCTGCCGAAGTGTTAGATATGGATCCAGAGATGAGGCCGGTATGGGAAGAGTTTTATAGTAATCTGGCCCCCCTTCCTAAGAGCGATCACCCGGAGGCTGTTTTCAAGACGAAAGATGATGAGCCTGCTGTATGGGTGGGTGCAATAGGTGACGTACTCGATAATAGAAGCGACATTGCTACGGATCCCATGCGGTATTTGAACCTTTGTTCCTTGGAAACGGCGTATGACAATCCGGAATGGTTTGAGACCGGCAAATCGACTTTAAAATACCAGGAGGCTCTCTTGGGAGAGGATTGGGGTAAGGCTGCGACAGAAATGTCATCTGTTGCCTCGATGTTGGCGGGAATGGGGCTTGCAGAGGAGTTTAAACAAGCAGTTTTGGCACAGCTGGAATGCATCAATGCGGACAGAGAATACTGCTATTATGCAGATACCGGCAGAGTCAAATTTTACGATAACCGATTGACCGTTCGGGAAGGAGTCAATGCCATCAGTGCGCAGAGGATCGGCAATTCGGCTAATGGTCTGCAATATGCGCTCTGTCAGAGCCAGCCGGCTGGACCCGGCAAAGAGTCGGTTATCAACGTTTTCCCGGCATGCCCGAAAGATTGGAACGCTGAATTTTCCCTTTGGTGCCATGGCGGCTTTAAGGTAACATCCGAAATCTGCAAAGGAGTTATCGAGTTCGTGAAAATCGAGTCCACACTAGGCGGCAAATGCCGGCTGAGAAACCCTTGGGGCGAACGTGAACTTGTTGTACATCAAGGAGATCATGTGCAGATGGTCTCGAAGGCTTCGTTGCTGGAATTTGATACAGATAAAGGAACTACTTATACCGTTGCAATATCACCCTGAAGATGTGAAACGGCAGCAGCGTGATCGATTCAATAAATCCATTAAATAACCATTAGGAGTGATATTCGGTGAAACAATTTCGTTTAAACCAACTAGCCGACGTTACAGAAGGACATATATTGAAAGATATTATGCCGGGGGATTACATCTCTTACGGCGGACTTGCCTTCGAGAGGCCGGGCGCACGCGCTCATACAAACGACGGTCCGGGAGGCATCGACTATCATGTGCATGAGGATTGCGAAGCTTTCCTGATTATGCAAGGCAAGGGCGTGGTTGAAATCAATAAAGAGCACTTTTACCCAGTAAAGACGGGAGATGTCGTCATTATTGAGCCAGGAGAGGATCATCATCTTACTTCAAGCGTGGAAGATCCTATTGTCGTCGTTTGGTGCCATGCCGGACAGTCCCGAAACAAAAATCAAATATAAAGAAGCGAAGAGAGGATGAGCACTATGAAGGCGGTTCTGGTCGGTTTAGGAAATTTCGGTTCAGGCTGGTACAAGAGATTAAGACATCATGCGGGCGTGCAGGCGGTATGCGTTGTTGAAGCAAACGTTCAGCTGCGGGAAACGATCGATCCGGAAACCCCGTTCTATTCGTCTTTGGAGGATGCGATCATCAGCGAGCGCCCCGATTTCGTCATTAATGTTACGCCTCCTCACATTCACACAGTTATTAACGAGATCGCGTTCGCGCATGGCCTGCCTGTACTCTGCGAGAAGCCGATTTCGAACGATATTATGGATGCACAATATATTGTCGGCCAGGCCGAGTTGAAAAACATCCCGTTCATGATTTCCGAGAACTACCGATTCTTCGCCCCGGTGCTGAAGGCGAAGGAGCTTTTAGACAGCGGCGTCATCGGACATTTGTCATCGGTACACATCGAATTCGACCGCTATCATGTCGTACCCGTTCCTTATTTCGGTCAGCTGGCCAACGGACTGCTGGAAGATGTCACGATTCATCATTTCGATATGATCCGTTATTTTACCGGTCAGGAAGCAGTGAAAGTGTTCGCCATGAACAGCAATCCGCCCGGAAGCTGGACGGAGACGACGACGATCCACCTTAGCGCTTGGATGGAGCTTGACGGCGGGACGGTCGTGGATTATCACGGCAACATGATGGCCAAAGGAAAACTGACCGAATGGTATGGAGATTGGCGTTTCGAAGGCGCGGAAGGCGCGATTGTGATAACGAGCAACCGAGTGCAGCTGATGAAGGAAGGAAAGGCCGATGAAGTGTACACCTTCGACGGGGTCGGAAACACGTTGTCGATCGATGAATTTCTCGCTGCTTTGAAAGAGAAGCGTGAGCCAAGACCAAACGGAAGAGATTATTTGAAGTCACAAAGTTTGGTGCATGCTGCAGCCGTATCGTCGAGAATGGGCAAAATGCTTTCCGTGGAAGAGGCACTGGGAGAGGTATATGCTTAACTTTGTAGATCAGACTGAAGGCTATATTCGAAGGTTGTGAAATCAATGGAATGAAAGAGGCTCAATATGCTAAATTTGGACGATATGAAAAAAAACAAATCCAGTGTCCGACTTTCCGACTGCACAACAGCTGCTGACCGTGATGTCACTGTAGAGAAAGCATGGGTGAATAATCTTTTAAGCGCTAAAGTTGTCAATCAGTCCGATCATTCACTGCGGATTAGAGAGGTTGTACTATTTTCTGGGGATATGCCGCTCGCCCCCGATACTCCATTTTACGGTGAGGGCTTCCAAATGCTAACTCAATACGGAGGGACGCTTTCTTCCCCCTATGTGATCGGGGCTTACGGAAAAGATCGGGACTTCTTCCGAGTTCCCGAAACTCCGTTTCATGAGAACTTATGGACGGTATACAATCTATTGGCATTGTCTCCCCAACATGAAGGGCACCTGCTGATGGCCTTTACTTCATGCAATCGCTTTTCCGGCGAGTTTCGATTCAGAGATTCCTATATAGAAGTGATTATGGATACAGAAGATTTAGAGCTGGGGCCTGGCCAGTCATGGGAATTGGAACAATTCATGTTTACTTCTGGAGCGAATCGCGATCTGCTCTTTCAAGAATTGGCTGAATGCCTCAATCGGAACCACCCTCGTATGCTTTATCCTGAGATCCCTACGGGATGGTGTTCCTATTATTGTCTTCGTCCAATAACTGCAGAGGGACTTTACGAGAATGCACGAGGTATGGTTGGGCGAATACCTGAACTGAAACGGATTCAAATTGATGGAGGCTATGCAGCAGCCGACGGCGACTTTTTAATTCCGAGTGTCACGCTTGGAGCAGACGTCAAAACGATTAGTGAAGGTATCCGGGCAACCGGGATCGAAGCTGCCGGCTATATATCTCCTTTTATTGTAGAACCGGGATCGAAGCTGATGCTTGAGCATCCGGATTGGATGGTTCAAGATCAGGAAGGCAAACCGTTCAATGGAATCGGTCAGAAAAAGAAGCTGCCTGAAAAGCAATGGTATATGCTGGACGGAACGCATCCTGAAGCCCAAAACTATTTGAGATCAGCTGTCAGGGTTATGCATGATGAATGGGGCTGGCGGTATTTTAAGCTGGATTTTCTGCAATACGGTGCCTTGCCAGGATGCCGTTACGACAAACAAGCAACAAGAATCGAAGCATTTCGCAGTGGCATGAAGGCGATTATCGATGAAGTCGGCCACGACAGCTTTATTCTTGGGTGCAATGCTCCTTTCTGGCCGCTACTTGGATTAGTCCACGGGAACCGGGTGACCAATGATATTGCAAGGGACTGGAAACATGTCAGTGGCAATGCGAAGGAGCTGTTTCCCCGTAACTGGCAAAACGACACCTTGTGGTATAACGACCCGGATGTCATAGTCCTCGAAAGAGTAACGTTGTATAACCAGACTATCAGTGGTGAAGTCATTGAGAAGAAATCGGATATTTCAGATCAAGAGTTCGAATTTCATAAAGCCTTTGTCCTGGCATCCGGAGGGATGATCCTAAGCGGGGACTTAATTCCAGCTCTGTCTGAAAAAAATATTCAGGTATTGAAGAAGCTATTGCCTCCAACCGGTAAAGCTGCCCAATTTGACGATGATACTTATACGATTGGACGAATAAAATTGGAGGATCGTTCTCTCATTTGTGTCTTCAATTTTGGCGATCAGCCTAAAGATATCGAGATCAGCCTGGATGGAAGCTATCGGCTTTACGATTTTTGGACGGATGAGGAAGTCGGGTACTTCGCCAATACGATGAAACTTAACAGCTTGGAGCCTCATTGTGCCAAAGTATTTTATTATGAGGTATAAGGGAATTACAAATCATACCTAGTATACAGAGCCTATAGATAGACCCAAAAGACGATTCTTCATTCAGAAATTGAATAAGAATCGTCTTTTTCAGAGGGATGGGAATAATGAGTCCGGCGAGAAACTACCCAAACATACTGAACAGCAACAGCGAGCCGGTAGGCGACAATGTTACCAAGTATGTCGAATCGGCTGCTTAAGCCTTGCATATAATTCGACTTCATTTAGAGTGACAGAAGTAAAATCCTATCATTAAGAATTGAAAGTGTCAATAAAAGTTTTTGTGGGTTCGTTGAATAAAAATATCTTATTTTTGTGCAAATACAGAGCAGTATTGGTCATTTATCTTCGATTTCCTTCTACTTATAATAGACTTATGTGTAGTTGAAAGAGTCATCGTAATGGTACTGATATGATTTCCCATTTAAGTTAAAGGATCAGTGCATGAAAACGATACGAATTGATATGAATATTGAGGGAGAACTATTATGCAGTCAAACCTACAAAAGCAGGAAACGAAGCTGTATTACCGCAAACCAGCCAAACGCTGGCTTCAAGCACTACCGCTTGGCAATGGGCGGATCGGGGCTATGGTTCATGGTGAAATCAATCGAGAAGTGATTCAACTTAATGAGGATACCGTTTGGACGAGAGGACCGAAAAACCGTAACAATTCAGATTCTTATCAAACAGCTGGTGAAATTCGGCGTCTTCTGACAGAGGGGCAGATTGAGGAAGCACATGATTTGGCGGATATGGGAATGATGGGCGTTTCGCGACGCCAGCCGCCTTATCAAACGTTGGGTGAGCTCAATTTGTTTTTCACGGGACATAAGGAGAGTGAAGTGTCTGACTATTACCGGGAACTGGACTTGGAAACTGGCATTGCCAAAGTAAGTTATCGTATCCGTGATGTCGTTTATACCAGAGAGGTGTTTTCCAGCGCGGCGGATCAGGTGTTGGTCGTGCGTTTGACAGCGGATCAGCCGAATCAAATCCAGTGTGGTGTTAATTTATTCCGCAAATTTGATGCTCTTACCGAAACCGAAGGTTCGGATACCGTCTGTTTGGACGGCCAGTGCGGGGTATGGGGAACACGATTTCACGTAAAGTTGAAAGCGGTTCTTGAGGGAGGAAGCAGCAGGACACTCGGAGACCACATTTATATGGAAGGTGCCGATGCCGTCACTTTAGTTCTGGCGGTGTCTACTGATTTCCGGCATAAAGCATATCGGGAACGCTGCGTGGAGGAACTGCAGAATGCCTGCGGCATATCATTCAGTCGTTTACGGGAACGGCATATCGCAGAGCATCGTCAATGGTTTGACAGGATGGAGCTGTCGCTTTCCAACAACGAGAGTAACAATCTGAATAGCCTTGCGACAGATGAACGTCTCGCCCAGGTCAAAAACGGTGAGGAAGATCTCGGGTTAGTGACGCTGTATTTTCATTATGGTCGCTATCTGCTGATCAGCAGCAGCCGACCGGGGACAATTCCAGCTAATCTGCAAGGGATTTGGAACGATAGTTATGTCCCTTCATGGGATTCTAAATATACGATTAACATTAACATCCAGATGAATTACTGGCCGGCTGAAATATGTAACCTGTCGGAGCTGCATTTTCCGTTGTTCGATCATTTGGATGCGATGCTTCCTAACGGCCGTGAAACGGCACGGGTACAGTACAATGCACGAGGTTTTATGTGTCATCACAATACAGACCTTTGGGGAGATACGGCGCCAACCGATTTCGCCCGGGCCGGCTTGTGGCAGATGGGGGCCGCATGGTTGTGCTATCATTTATGGGAGCATTATGCCTTTAGTCTGGACAAGGAATTTTTGACCGCACGTGCATATCCGTTAATGAAGGAAGCGGCTATTTTTATTTTGGACTTTATGATCGAGGATGAACAAGGGAATCGCCACCTCGGACCTACCTTATCTCCCGAAAACTCATACCGGCTTCCGAATGGGCAGATGGGGCGGATTTGTATGGACCCGGCCATGGATATCCAGATTGCCAAAGGGCTTTTTGAACGGTGTATCGAAGCCAGCAGCATTTTACAGACAGATGAAGACCTGCGAAGTCAATGGAAGGATGCCTGCGGTCTATTGCCCGAACCGAAGATTGGGCAATACGGACAGCTGCAAGAATGGGACGAGGATTATGAGGAGGTCGATCCGGGCCATCGCCACCTTTCCCATCTTTTCGGGATTTACCCGGATCACCAGCTTCTGCGCGAGGAAAGATGGTCAAGCGCGGCAAGAGTTGCATTAGAGCGCCGTTTGGAATACGGCGGTGGCGGAACTGGCTGGAGCCTGGCTTGGATTATAAGCTTGTGGGCGCGGTTTGGGGAAGGTGACCGGGCCAACGAGATGATCACGAAACTGCTGCGAGTAAGTACTGCTGATAATATGCTTGATCTTCATCCACCGCTTATTTTCCAAATAGACGGAAACATGGGGGCAACTGCCGGTATTGCGGAAATGCTGCTTCAATCTCATGAAGGAGTCCTTCGGCTTCTTCCAGCGCTGCCAACCTCATGGACTGACGGGCATGTAAAAGGACTTTGCGCACGGGGAGGATACGAGGTTTCGATCCGTTGGCAGCATAATCATCTGGAGCTTGCAAATATCCGTTCTCTTGCAGGAGGCATCTGTACCGTCCAAACACCGCTGCCGATTGAGATTACTCATGACGGACAGCCGGTTGCAGTAAGCAAGCGGTCATCCGGAGAAACCGAGTTTGCGACAGTGAAAGACGCAAGCTATGAAATTCGGGTTGTATCTTAATTTAATTAAGTCGTATTCACGATCGTTATAACCTACAAAGCTATACGTAAGACCAATCCCAGAATCAGGGGTTGGTCTTTAAGGTTTAGTTAAGTAAATCAGCACAGCGAGGAAGATAGTTATGGACATATTAAGTAAATGGTTTTATCGCCGTACGATGTATTCGAGTATTTTGTTTTCCTATTTGCTTATGCTCATTATCCCGTTATTAATTGAAACATTTAGTTACGTGCAATATTCCAATCTGATAAATAAAGAAACAGAAATCTATAATCTCTCTTTATTAAAACAATCCCAAAGGGTTTTAGATGACCGGCTTCAAAGTATTGAGGAAATGACAATGAACCTTTCTTTGGATACTCAAGTTCAACGATTTATTAATGTAACGGAGAATATGGATGCTGTGGATAAATACAATATGAGCAAGCTGATTGAAAGTTTAGCCAGATATAAGAAAACCAACAGCTTTATTGACGGCGTTTATATATATTTTCCGAATTCGGGTTCAGTTGTAACCGAATCTGCAAAATCGACTGTGGATGATTTTAATAAATATGTATATCGGTATGTGGACTGGGGGTCGGAAGACTGGAAATATTCGATCAATCAAGTTCACAACTTTGAATATAGAGCGGCTCAACTCACACTTAGCGATGCCTCAGCCCCAAGCAGCGTCATTTGTCTGCTCCAATCCGTATATCAAGGGTCGATCAAACAACCGGTAGCAACCATCGTGGTAACCATTGATGCAAAGAAGGTAGAAGAGCTTCTTTCAGACGGACCGTCGGCGTTTGGCAATCTTTATGTATTGGATCATTCCGGTAATAAATTGCTTGGGTTAGGGGACCAGACCTTGTTATCTTCCGTGCCTAAGGAACAACTGATCCATCAGCAAAGTTCGGGTATACAAGTGAAGAATCAACAGTTTCTTGTTTCCAGTATTCGTTCCTCCTACCGTGAAAGGCAATATGTATCGATTACATCCGTTGAATTCATAAAAAATGATTTAAAACGAATTACGGATTTAGTCATTCTTGTAACGTTTGGTTTAATCACAGTCGGGATTATCCTTGCCTTTATCCTTGCCAAAGGAAAGTACGATCCGATCAAAAAATTGGCTGATAGTTTCCAGGCAAAGATGGAAGCGGCTCCAGCCGATGCAGCTAATGAGCTTAAAGTAATAGAATGGGCTGCCGATACGGCTTTTAAGGAGAAAGAGTATTTCTTACAAGCCATGCAGAGACAGATGCCTGTTTTACGTTCCAATATGCTCTTAACCTTGATGAAAGGCAACATCACAGCCGAGGAAAATTCTCTTGAAGACATCGGGATTGAATTTAATGCTCCCTATTTCTGCGTCTTTTTAGTTCATGTCGATCAATATCACGAAAGTAAGCTTAAGGAACGAAACTTATCTAAATTTGTAATTAGTAATGTGCTGGAGCATTTGGGCAGGGAATTGGGACAATCGTATGTCGTAGATTTGGATATCGATCGGGTAGGGTTGTTGATCAACTTAGCCCATGATAACGTTACGGTTCGAATAAATTTACAAGATGCAGCTGCTAAAGCCTTAGAGTTTATTGGAGTTAAATTTAACAATACGATTACGATTAGTATCGGGGGTGTTCATGAAAAGCTGGAGGGGGTCTATCGATCTTATCAGGAAGCATTCCGTGCAATGGAGTATCAAATCATTAGAGGGTATAGCAGTGTCATAACCTTTGATGAAATTAAAGCCAAGCACAAACCGCAAACTTATATATATCCGATACAGACAGAGGAGCTCCTCATCAGCAGCATCAAACATGGCGATATAAAAAAAGTTCGTGAAATCATGAATGATGTATATGAAATGAATTTTGTATCTAGTCAATTGCCTCTGGAAATGGCCCGCTGTCTGTTCTTTGATATGATGGGGACGTCCATTAAGGTGCTGAATTCTTCGGTTACGGAGTACGAAAATATTTTTGACAAAGGCCCACAGCCTTACGAATTGCTTATTTCCAGCCGTACCATACAGGAAATGCAGGGAACGCTTTTGTGGATATACGAGCAAATCTGCGAACATATCCATGAGGATAAAAAAAGGCACAGCCATCAGTTGGAGGATCGTATCATCGCTTATATCCAGGAATATTATATGGATCCCGATATCAGCTTGACAAAGGTAGCCAGTATTATTAAATTGAGCCCCAGTTATTTATCTGGATTTTTCAAAGAACAGGTAGGAGAAAATTTTTTGAATTATGTAAACAAGCTAAGAGTGGATGCCGCTAAAAAGATTTTAATTGAACAATCGATATCACTTCAAGAGGTAGCAGCGAGAGTAGGCTATTCAAACAATGTGGTATTGATTCGAAATTTTAAAAAATACGTCGGAATGACACCTGGTGAATACAGGGAAAAGAATTCATAACCACCATAAGAAATGATAATGAAATTTATATAATCGTTTTTCGCAAATATAATCAACGATTTGAAGTATTGATTCTTTACCTGCTGCTACTGCTCCTCTATGATAAGCGTCAAGCACCAATAAATCAGGAAATGGAGGAGCGAGGGTATGAGTTTAATCCGCAATGAAGCAGGCAAGGATGCTTTAAGTCAGCAGCACGTGCTGTCCAGAATCATTCACATTCTCTACAAGGATATGATAAAGAACAAATATATTTACCTAATGATGCTTCCAGGTATTTTATATTATCTCATTTTTCATTATATTCCTATGTATGGAGCTACGATCGCTTTTAAACAGTTTACCCCAGCAGCAGGCGTTTGGGGCAGTCATTGGGTAGGATTTAAACATTTTCAAGATTTTTTTAACAGCTATTATTTTATACGAATCATCAAAAATACCCTGTTAATTAATTTGTATTCGCTGGTATTCGGGTTCCCAGCACCGATCCTGTTAGCTTTGTTATTAAATGAATTAAGGAAGCATTGGTTTAAACGAACGGTGCAAACATTAACGTATTTGCCGCACTTTGTCTCCGTAATGGTAATAAGCGGTTTGATCATTGATTTTTCTTCCAAAAATGGCTTGTTCAATGATATCATCGTTTGGTTTGGCGGCAGCAGGGGAAATCTGCTCATGGAATCGGAACTGTTCCGTTCGATTTTCGTCAGCTCCAGCATTTGGCAGGAGATTGGCTGGGGCTCCATCATCTATTTGGCTGCATTGTCAGGCATCGATCAGGAGTTGTATGATGCAGCAAAAATGGACGGTGCAGGCCGGTGGAGGCAGACATTGAACGTGACGCTGCCGGGAATTATGCCGACCATCATCATATTGCTCATCCTGAGAATCGGCCACATGATGGATGTGGGATTCGAGAAGGTCATCCTGCTGTACAACCCATCGACCTATGAGACGGCGGACGTTATTTCTTCCTTTGTTTATAGAAAAGGAATTGTCGATGCCAACTATAGCTATAGTGCAGCGATCGGTTTGTTCAACTCGCTCATTAACTTTATCTTACTGATTATGGCCAATAAATTAAGCCGGAAATTTTCGGACTCCAGCTTATGGTAAGCGGTTCTTACGATGCAAGTCTTGCTGCGCAAAACTCGGTATATGCTTACGATGCTAGTTTCGCTAAAGCGAAACTTTCAGGAGATGAAACATATGAAAAGAAATTTAAGTGAAGTTACCTTTGATGTGGGAAACGTCATAATCCTCTGCCTACTCACGATTGCGACATTATATCCATTTTTATACGTAGCGTTTGCTTCCATCAGCAGCCCTTCGGAGCTTGCGGCCCATAGCGGTCTGCTGCTGTTTCCGCGCGGCATTCAATGGGAAGCCTACAAGCTTGTGTTAAACAATCCGTTAATCTTATCCGGTTACAAAAACACTTTGATTTACGTTGTTGTCGGAACTACGCTAAATATCGTCGTGACGGCTTTAATGGCTTATGCTCTTTCCCGGAAAGGTGTCTTGCTGCGAAATTACATCATGATGTTTATCGTGTTTACGATGTTTTTTAGCGGAGGCCTGATCCCGACCTATCTGATGATAAAGGGTGTGGGACTTTTAAATACGATGGGCGCCATGGTTTTGCCGGGGTTGATCAGTACGATGAATTTGATTATTATGAGAACTTATTTTCAATCAATCCCCGAGAGCCTAGAGGAATCCGCAAAGCTTGATGGTGCAGGTGATTGGGTCATTTTATTCCGGATTATTATCCCTTTGTCCATGCCTGTTATTTCGGTCATGATTCTATACTACGGTGTAGGGCATTGGAATGCTTGGTTCAACGCTTCCATCTATTTGAACAAGTCGGAGTTATTTCCTCTGCAGCTTGTACTACGAAATATTCTGGTCACCAATAACACGGATGACATGATGGTTACGCTTGGAGTTAATCAGAAAGGTCAAGACATGAGCGAGGTCATCAAGTATGCGACGATAATGGTAGCTACGATTCCTGTGCTGCTTGTATATCCGTTTCTGCAAAAATATTTCGCCAAAGGCGTTATGATCGGTGCGATCAAAGGCTAAGCCATCCATCTTTATTAGAAGAAAAATTAATTTCTCAGGGGGTATATGTTATATGTTAAAAAGAAAATCCACGCACTCACTATTGGCATGTGTCCTGTTCGGCAGTGTTTTGGTCGGTTGCGCTAGCGACAAGTCCACAAGCAATCCATCGGCGGCATCGGATACGAACGGTACCGAATCACTATCGATGCCCATAACGCAAAAACCGATTACGATAAAATGGTATCAACGAAATTATGTGGAAACCGAATTGAAGAGCATGGGAGAAATGGAAGTGTTTAAAGAGCTGGAAAAGCGAACGGGGATCCATATTGAATTCGTGCATCCGCCTAATACCCCCGATGCCTTGAACGTCATGCTGGCTTCAGGCGATTATCCGGATGTCATTTTCTGGGATTGGTCCAGTGTTCCACGCGGTTTAACCGGCCTTATTAACGATGGGGTCGCGATTAAGCTAAACGATTACATGGACAAGTATGCGATTAATTACAAAAAAGCGCTTGTCAAACATCCGGATGTAAAGAAATTCGTTACACTTGATGATGGCACGTATCCTGCATTTTTTCAATTGGATCCCGATCCTCTGAGAACGAGCTATAACGGCCTGATTACCCGCAAGGATTGGTTGGATAAGCTGGGCTTGAAGCCACCCACAACGATTGACGAATGGCATACAGTATTAAAGGCTTTTAAAGAAAAAGATCCCAACGGCAATGGCAAGGCGGATGAGATTCCTTACAGTATCGCCAAAACCCCTAGCGGAACCGCGCTTGGAGGGATCGGAAGCGGTATGTCCGAATTCACCGCAGCATGGGGAATATTAGACGGATTTTACAAGGACCCTGCCAGCGGAAAGCTGATGTATGGGCCGTTGCAGCCACAGTATAAAGATTATCTGACAACAATGGCCAGTTGGTATAAAGAAGGACTCATTGATTCAGAATTCGCCTCGACGGACTCTAAAGGCTTGACGACGAAACTGCAGAACGAATTGGTTGGCACCACTTTCGGTTCGTTAGGTTCAATCATCGGAAATACGACTACTTTGGCGAGAGCTAAGAATCCAAGCTTCTCATTAATCGGAGTAAAACCACCGATAGGTCCAGGTGGAAAATCGTATAATTATTCTTCACAAACGATCCAAAAGGTCGGTCTTTCGGCTATCATTACCAAATCTTCTAAATACCCAAAAGAAATCATTAGACTGATAGATTATATGTACTCGGATGAAGGCCAGGCGCTCCTGAATTGGGGAATCGAAGGAAAAAGCTATGAGGTGAAGGATGGCAAGAAGTTTTTCACAGATGACATAATGAAAAGCAAGGATGGCAAATCTCCTCAGCAAGCGATTTATCGCTACGCGACACCTGTCTTTGGGCATACAAAAGTAATGGAATACGAACCTTGGAGCCAAATTTCCTTGCCGTTTCCGGAACAACAGGAGTCTATCAAAACATTTGCCAGTGCGGATACTTCCCTGAATACGACATTATCGATTAGCTTAACGACAGACGAGAGCTCCCAATTAGGGTCGCTTATGAGCGATATCAATACTTATAAACAGGAAACGGTACTGAGGATACTTATGGGAGCCGATCCAATAAGCAAAATTGATGAGTTTCAAAAAAGGTTGAAGAGCATGGGGATTGACGAAGCCAATAAGATTTATCAGACCGCTTTCGATCGTTTCAATGCAAGAAAATAAATGCCACTGTAATTAACAGTTTAGTATAATTACCCAATACGAAGCGAGCCTTAGATGAAATTCTAAAGGCTCCTTTTCCTTTTCAATTATAAAAATGGTAAAAAAACACAATTCAATCATAAATAAATTCATTCCAATCTGAATGACGGGGTTGTAAAGTGAAAATTGGAAAAAGAATACAGAAGCAAAATGTAATCGCATACATAAGTTCTTTTTCCATGCTTGAAGCGCCATGAAATTAGGCAGAAGGGGGTTGAGTAAACGAAGATAGTCGGGTGCCTGTGACTGGATAGGGTGCTTTTTAATTAATTATTGAGGATGGTGTAATGATGTTTAATTTTAATCACAAGCAAATTGTCGGTCTCATGCTATGTATTTGTTTGACATTGATGCTGTTTCCAAGCTTAGGCTTTGCGGCGGATGCCAAATTAAACGCTTCTGCTGTTAGCGCAAGCTCGGATGACGGGAATGTACCGGGTAACACGGTTGACGGGGATTTGAATACCCGCTGGTCAGCGAACGGCGATGGGCAATGGATTAAGTACGATCTGGGCAGCAGTAGAAAAGTCTCTTATATCAAAATTGCCTTTTATAACGGCAGTACGAGAACGTCCACATTCGATATTCAAACGTCTACGGATAATACGAATTTTTCTACGGTACAATCCAATGTTACAAGCACTTTAAGCGATGCGCTGCAGACGTTTAACTTCACGGATGTCGATCCTGCTCGTTATGTGAGGATTGTGGGACATGGAAATTCCAGCAATACATGGAACAGCTACACCGAGGCGGAGATTTATGGCGACGTATCCAGCAGCGGAACGACCGTAAATGTATCCACAGCTGCACAATTAACAACAGCTATTAATAATGCGACTGCAGGCACGACGATTGTGCTTGCGAATGGCACATACAATGGTCCTTTCAGCATATCAAGCAAGAACGGAACGGCGAGCAGTCAGATTCTTATCCGGTCGGCGAATCAAAGCCAGGCGATTATTTCGGGCAGCGGGGGCTTTACGCTCAGCAACTCGTCATATGTAACGATCCAGGGCTTGAAGTTCACCAATCAAGGCACTGCGGTCGCTCTATCGAGCTCCGATCATATTCGGATTACTCGCAACCAACTAGCTTTAGCAACGAATACAGCTGCGACGAAATGGATTGTACTCAACGGAACGGGAAGCAGCAACAACTGGATCGATCATAATGAATTCGGTCCGAGACATGATTTGGGTCAAATGATTTCGATTGATGGCACGGGTGGTCAGGTAGAACAGAATACGTTAATTGAATACAATTATTTCCATGATGCTGATCCCCAAACATCGAATGGAGGCGAAACGATCCGCGTCGGCTTATCCGGATTGTCGATGTCGGATGGATTCAATACGATTCAGTATAATTTGTTCGTCAATTGTGACAGTGATGCAGAGGTCGTTTCGGTTAAAAGCAAGAACAATACCGTTCGTTATAATACATTCCGCAACAATAGTGCGCAGGTGACGGCACGACATGGACATAACGATAGCTTTTACGGCAACTTCTTCTTCGGAGACGGGGCTAAAGCATCGGTTGGCGGGTTTCGGATTTATGGCAATGACCATAAGATATACAATAATTATTTTGAAAATTTGACCAGCGCTGCGATCAATATTGACGGCGGCGATTTCGACGCTGGTTCCGCAGGCACTAATTATACGAGTGCGAACTTGACTGCGCATTGGAGAGTTTATCGCGCTCAGGTTACGAATAACACGGTAGTGAACAGTACAGGCAGCAGCTTGGCTGTAGGCTTAAGCTTTACCTATGCTCCAGTGGACAGTGTGATAGCGAATAACATTGCCAAAAGTTCAACAGGGACGCTGTACAATGAAGCGAAAACCTCAAACACCGTATTTGAAGGCAATATTGGATATGGAACGACGCTGAATAATGCTTCCAGAACCTCGGCTGAGATCAGGAACATCAATCCGCTATTTACAACCTCCAACGGCTTGCAAAAATTATCTTCGACCAGCCCGGCTATCGATGCTGCAGTAGGCTCGTATGCATATGTGACGGAAGATATGGATGGGCAAGTGCGTGCGACGAAGGATGTCGGAGCGGATGAATATTCAACTGCGCCAATTGTTCGACAGCCGCTTACTTCAGCAAATGTCGGACCGAACGCGCCTTAGCAGGAGGATACGAGTTACCCGCAATACCTTTGCATTGGCCAATTCGAACAGGGGCTTATACGAAGACAGTAGCGAAGAAATTCAAATATGAAACGAGAAAGGCGATGAATTCATGCACTCCATTCAGAAGAAGAAACCGTTTCATATCTTGCTGGCTGTTATTCTTGCTGTTGCACTCATGCTCCCCAGCCAGGCTTTCCTTCCTTTTGCACATGCAGCGAGTGAGCTAAACTATGCTTTAAATAAACCAGTACCGGGCAAAAGTTCGGATGCGTCCGCTGGCCGGGCTACTGCTGCAGTCGATGGTAATCCCGGTACGTTCTGGCAGCCTCTCTCGAGCGACCGTGTGGACAATCTTAATGTTTGGATGACGGTGGATTTGACAGCTCAGCAAAAGATCAATAAGACAGTTTTGAATTTTGCTAGTACCGAATCCATTGTTAATGGGTATAAAATCTTGTACTCCAATGATAATAGCAATTGGACTGAAGCTTATGCCAAAAGCAGCTCGTCAGGGGCTATACAAGCTCAGGACACGGCCAATTTTAGCGAGGTGATGACAAGGTACATTAGGGTATCTATCGACCTGACGGGTAATTCTCTATTTAAGCTTGGAGAATTTGAAGTCATAGGGGAAGGCGATCCTAACACGCAGCCAGATTTAAAACGCGCATATATTTCTGATACAACGGGCAATGAATACCCTTTGGACTCGACAATAAAGCTGCATAAAAATGAGAGTGCTTCATTAAAGCTTCGAGGCGAGCTCGTAACAGGCAATGAAGCGGATTTATCCGACCCGGGATTCCTCGTGTCCTTGATCAGCTCGAAGCCGGCAGTAGCTTCGGTTAATTCATCTGGCGCGCTGGCTGCGCTGCAATCCGGCATTACTCAAATCACCGGAACGATCAGACAGGGCAGCATTACGATGACAACAAGTATATGGATTGATGTGAGCGATCCTGAGCTGTTGATAGCCGATCTTCAGATGACCCATCCGATTATGACGGTCAAGGTCGGCCAACCCGCGTTTGTAAAGCCTGGAGATGTATATCCTGCCCTTGTGGTTAATCCCTATGTTGAAGCAGTGTTAAATGGCGTGCTTGTAGACAGCGTACAAAATGTCGTATATCGACTGCCTGAAACTTCTTTGAGACCAGGTACTATGCTGCAACTGCAAATACCAGGTACGGTATCGAATATCGGGGAGCATCAAATCCGGCTGACTCTCACACCCACAGGGAAATCGACGCTTTACGACACGTTTTACTTCTTCTCTGCGGATGTCGGTACCATACCAGCAGGTCAAAGCCGCCTTGCATTCATAGGGGCTGGTGGCAAGCTCGTTTATGCTTCGGACTATAAGGGAAATAAACTGATCGATTACTCCGACGCCGGGTACATGGGAGGCGGAGTAAAGCTGCCCGATTTACCGGTTAGATTGACGCTATCGCCTGCCATCAGTGGTGATGACACGGCACGAATTCAAGCGGCGATTGATGAAGTGTCTAATATGCCGCTTTCTGCGGACGGATTCCGTGGGGCCGTCCTTCTCTCTAAAGGGACATATCGAGTGGGAAGCAAGCTTTTTATCCGCAACGGGGGTGTCGTGCTGCGAGGTGAGGGTCAGGGCGAGGACGGAACCATATTATTCGCTACAGGAAAGGAAAAGCGGAATATTCTCGAAATCGGCGGCGCTAGTGGTCCGGTGGTCAGTTCAGCTATAAAAACGACCATTAGCGATCTATATGTTCCGACAGGGGCCCGCAGCTTCCGTGTGGCCGATGCGAGTCAATTCCAGGTGGGGAACTCCGTCATGGTACGTAGAATAGGGAATGACCGATGGATTCACGAGCTTCTTATGGATCAAATTACGGACAGACCGGGAACAGACGGCAGTACGCAGCAATGGACCCCATTCGATTTCAGCTTCGACCGGGTCATTACTAAAATCGAAGGGAATGTCATTACTGTAGACGCTCCTCTAGCGAATGCATTCGAATTGCGTTGGGGAGGGGGAGAACTTCTGGCTTACGATGATCCTGCACGGATCCAGCAGGTCGGGGTCGAAAATATACGTGTCGATGTCAACTTCGACGCTTCCATCATTAAAGCGGATAACGGTGTAAACTATTATGCTGACGATGCTCACCCGGAAACCTTCATCGCGTTCAAGAGCGTCAAAAATGCCTGGGTTCGCGACATCACCGCCCTTCATTTAGGATATGCCATGGTATACACAGGCAGAGATACGAAATGGACGACTACGCAGGACAGCACCGTGCTTGAGATGGCCAGCACACTTGACGGCGGTCGCAGATATCCTTTGTTATATGAAGGGCAGCTCGGCTTGACTCAGCGGGTCAATGTCGATTCGGCA
The DNA here is from genome assembly GCF_001956045.1 of Paenibacillus sp. FSL H7-0331. The sequence goes on from NZ_MRTH01000020.1 coordinate 60,144, forward strand.
AGACACGCATACATCGTAAGCAGCCGTGTTCCAGGGCCGAACGTTTTCCTTGACGGTGTTGCGACGACCCAATTCAACACAACCGAACCGCATCACCGTTGGTCCGTCGGCGGCTTGTTCGATAATATCGACGCCAACATTGCCATTCAGGATCGTGGATGGCTCGGCAGCGGGCACGGTTGGGCCGGGGCAAACTGGGTGGCCTGGAATACTAAAGGGGGCCTTGCTCTGCAGAATCCCCCGACCGCACAAAATTATGCAGTCGGTTTCACAGGAACAGTAAGTAAACCGTTTCTTCCAAATAAGGATGACATGAGGACGCGCGAGGGCGGCTATTGGGAAAGCCTCGGTACATCCGTTTATCCGCGAAGCCTGTACTTGCAGCAGCTGCAGGATCGCGTGGGAAGCGATGCTGTAATCAATATCGGAAAGTATTTTTACGGAGAGCCCAAGCTAAGCAGCTTGACCGTTAGTGAGGGACAGCTTAGCCCAGCGTTTACTGCTCAACAAACAGACTATGAGGCGAGTGTTACGTACAACGTGTATAAGCTTACGGTCACTCCTTTTGCAGTTGATACAGGCGCAAGCTTGCGGGTCAACGGAACTCCGGTTGCTAGCGGGCAAGCGAGCCAGGAGATTGGATTAGGCTATGGCGCCAATACTGTCGAGATTTCCGTCTACTCTCCAAGCAATCTTGCGTTCAGAACCTATAAAGTGAAGGTCAACAGAGCACAGCCGCAGCTGCAGTCCATTGCTTTCAAGTCTGGATTTATATTCGTAAAGACCGGTGAATCCCAAACGACCGAGGTTCAGGGGGCATATGAGGACGGAAGTACAAAAGCATTGATATCGGGAGTGGTTTACCGGTAAGCCAGGAGAAACTCACACAACGGTTGTACAGGCGGTGTATTCAGATCGTAGCAGTAACAGGTAACGGCGGGAGTCACTTACCGCTCATCCAACAGTGCTGTAGTCCAAGTAGACGCAAACGGTATTGTCAAGGCGATAAAGGCAGGTAAAGCGGACATTATCGTCGATTACGGCGGTGAGCAAGAGAGGGTTAAGGTAAACGTAACTACCTCGAGTGGTGGACATGGGTTCGACTAGGGGTATTTTATTTCTAACGGAACAATAAGATTCAATGCTACCGTTATTGCCTACGATCCGGCTGCATTAAACTTGATTCGAAGATTTACGATGAAGTATTGAGAGTAAGAGCCTTGACTGCCCGGATGAATGGCATTCGTGCTCTCTGGCTGCCACCCCTTTTATACGTATCAAAGAAGCCGGCCCATTGGGCGGCTTCTGCTCGTTTACTTCGTAATTTGGATGAGAGCGATCTGGATTTTCGCTTCCGGCATACCGGAATAAATTTTCGGACCGTCAATGGGATCCGATCCGAGATATTGTTGGAAAATTGCCAGTGCCGTCTTCCCGCTGTTCGGTCCGTCGGAATTGATCGTTACTGTGGTGGCAAACACGGTACTCGCGAGAAACAGATGCTAAGGTCAAGGCAACGGTCATTTGGAAATATTTCCCTGTCATTACATAATCCCTCCTCATCCTAATTGCACTCCATAGCGAGTCATACAATCAGCCATCCGTTCTCCTTTCCAATAGGATGATGTAATTGTAATGGAATCTTTTCCATGTAAACATGAGTTTTCTTGTACCGAGGGAACGAAAAATGTCCAAACGTTTTTACAATTTCATCATTAAACTAACCTTCCTTTTGTAAATAGGCGGTTAGCATTTCGTGAATCTCCCGGTCACCTTCGACAATGAGAAGTTTTGAAGCTATATTGTCCACCCCTCAGTAGTTCATATCTAAGCCCTCATCTTGTTGACAAGGTTAGGGCTATTTGATGCATACCCAGATACTCTCGTACCTCTACGAGCTTGAAATTTCTGTGTACAATATAAGTTTAGTAAGCGAAAAAATAAAAAGATTGACTTTTTGTTGTGATAATGCAGGTGCTTGACAGGCATATGATACGATAAAAAAGTTAAAAGTTCTCCTCTACATCTGCTTTCCTAGTTACATGTGACTGGAGCCTAAATGATGGGCTTATATCTTTATCATCCTGAGTTAACCTTTCTAACAGGTTGTAGAGAGAACATTTGATAAACAAAAAGGAGGAGATGTCATATGAGCACAAATTAAGTCGCTTTGGTTACTGGAGAGTCTCGGGGAATTGGAGAAGCTATTGTAAGACGTCTTGATTGCGAGGGCACATCCGTAGCATTTCCCTATGCAGCTCACAGCAAAAAGGAGTCAACAATGCTGGGGTATCAAGCATGAAGCTTTATGATCAGCTTTCAATCGAAGAGTTCGATTATATGATTGCTGTGAGTTCGCTCCATATTTTCAGCCGTACAAGTAATTGCACCTCAACACTTCGTTCTGTCAGTTTTTATGCAATTCCAGTGAAAATTGAAAAAAGACTAAAATCATTAGGAGGAAATTTCTTGAAGAAAGATTATTTGTTAAATGAGTGGCATTGCGTATACCTTGCATCTGAATTAAAAGAAGAACCACAGCAAGTTTTTGTTTTAGGGGAAAGAGTGGTTATATATCGAACAAAAACTGAGGTTCATGCTTTTAAGGATCTATGCATCCATCGTGGCGCAGCTCTTTCGCTCGGTAAAGTTAAAAATGGAATGCTAGTCTGCCCATATCATGCTTGGGAATACAATACTGCAGGAGAATGCGAAAAAATACCGGCTTTACCCTCTGGAAAGGCGATTCCTAGTAAGGCGAAAGCTACAGTCTATCGGTGCATTGAACACATTGGGTTTATATGGGTTAATATCGGTGAAGACCCAGCCCCATTAGTTGCATTTCCTGAATATGATCAAGATGAATACCGGACAGTCGCTATAGGACCTTATGATGTCAAAGCTAATGCACCACGTATTGTTGAGAACTTTTTAGATATTGCTCATTTAATGTTCGTACATGAAGGGATGCTTGGTGATGCAGATCATGCAGAAATCCCTGTGTTTGATATTAATTTTACGGATGGTCGTTTTATAACAAGCGAAATACTGCTCTACCAACCTAATCCGGATGGTCGATCCAGTGAAGGGTACTCAAATTATGTGTACGAAATTTTATCACCGATGACTGCTCGATTTAAAAAGAAAGCTCAGGATTCAAATAATGAATTTTCGTTTTTCATTACTGTTGTTCAAGAAAAAGAAGAACAAACAAAAGTTTTTATGCTACATTCAAGAAATTTCGAGCTAGATCAACCTGATGAACCGTATACAAAATTTACAGATATATTGCTAAAGCAAGATATTGAAATTATTGAGAGTCAAAAACCTGAATTATTACCTCTAGATTTGCAAGAAGAAATGCATCTGAAATCAGACGCTATCAGCATCGCTTATCGTAGGTGGCTTAAAAAGTTAGGTGTAGAAACTGGGATTATTTAACGAAATGATTGATATAGTCCTACAATAATTTTGACTTTCTATTATTGTATCTGGCCGGATGTCGGAATTTAGTACTAATTGGTTTTCATTAAAGAATGAAGTTTTTTACAGAAGCAGGAGCGTGATTTGTTTGCAAGCAAGTATAGAAGCGGAGCAACAAGCTGTTAAAAGTGTTAGAGTGTTTCCAATTATGGCATCATTGATGCTTGCTGGTTTTGTTGGTACGTTCAATGAAACAGCGCTAAATATTGCACTCAGTAATTTTATTCAAGTATTTTCTATTAGTACATCTATTGCTCAATGGTTGACAACTGGTTATTTGCTCACACTGGGTATTCTAATTCCGTTGTCCGGATTATTGATGCAATGGTTTACAACAAGACAGCTTTTCTTGACAGCGGCCATTGTCTCTCTCGGAGGTGCGGGTATCGGGGGGATGGCGGGAAGCTTCGAGGTTCTACTGACAGGCCGTATCTTACAAGCTACTGGGACTGGACTTCTTCTGCCACTCATGTTTAATATGGTATTTATTATATTTCCCGCCCACAAACGCGGTATGGCGATGGGGCTTGTTACTATGATATTTACTGCTGCCCCGGCTGTGGGCCCCACCGTTTCGGGATTGTTAATTGCAAATTTAAGCTGGCACTGGATATTTTGGCTCTCCTTCGTATTAATGCTCATCGCATTGCTCGTTGGAAGTTTATATATGCAAAATGTATCTACGATTACAAAGCCACGTATTGACTTGTTCTCCTTAGCCGTGTCAACAGTTGGTTTTGGCGGCATTGTGTTCGGATTTAGTCACGCTGGTGAAGGAGATGCCGGATGGAATAGCGCGATGGTCGTTTGGCCGCTAATTGTTGGAGGGGTTGCGCTTATCTTATTTGTTTATCGTCAATTGACGATGGAAAGACCATTAATGAATGTGAAAGCTTTTAAGCATCCGATGTTTCTTGTAGGTACCCTATTAATTTTTGTATGTATGTCGATTAACATCTCTTCCATGTTGTTATTGCCGATGTTTTTAATCCGAGTGTTAGAAATGAGTACGTTATCGGCAGCGATTATCCTTCTTCCTGGTGGAATTGTAATGGGGCTATCATCCCCTTTGATCGGCCGCCTGTTTGATAAATTCGGCCCAAGGTTTCTAGTTATTCCGGGTCTTGTCCTGGCGGCGGTTGCGCTTTGGTTCTTCTCGGATATTACCGCTATATCAACAACTGCTTTCATTGTAACGTTGCATGTTTGTTTAATGATTGGCATTGCATTGGTATGGATGCCTGCGCAAACCAATGGGATGAATCAACTACCGCGCGAGATGCATCGGGACGGGACGGCAATTATGAACTCGCTGATTCAAGTTGCAGGTGCGATTGGTATGGCCGTAACGGTGAGTATAATGACTGCTGGTGGAAATAAGTACATGAAAGCAGCATCGATGGCAACCGAGTCACCGATTACGCCAGAAGCGCTTGCTGCCGGTATTCAGGATGCATTTTTGTTTGTGTTGTCAGTTGCAGTAGCAGGCGCAATCGTTGGACTAATGATTAAACGTGTAAAAGTCTCCCGTTAAGCGGAGTTCCTTACCATATAACCGGAAGCTTTTCGTTAAAACAGAAGGGGCCAGGCTATGGTGTGGACTTTAAGCTCTCCAAATTTTACTAAGTACTGGTCAGCATAGATAGCTTCCATTGATGGGTAAATTTTGAAAATCACGTTAATGAGGTTAATTGACAACAGGTATGATAATGATTATCATTATCTGATGTAAATGCTTCTGGTGTGGGGAGCCGTCCCCCGCATACGAGCTAGTCAGCATTCCTCTTTAACACAATCTATCATCATATGTGGAGGTAACACCATGAATAAGAAACGAATTTACCCATTGTTAGGACTGCTGTTAGGTGCTGCAATAGTAGGAATCGGATGCTCTAGCACAACTAATAATAGCGGAGAAGGCAGCAATTCACCGTCAGCCTCTTCAGGATCGTCTGCAACAGCGAAGCCCGCTGCTGAACGTGTGATGAAGGATGCGCTAGGTCACGAAGTGAGCATACCGGCAAAACCCGAGAGAATTATCGCCTCCTATCTTGAGGATCATCTAGTTGCTCTTGGAGTCAAACCGGCTGCCCAATGGTCGATCAACAATGGAAAGTCGGTGCAGAACTACCTTCAGAAGGAGCTGAAGGGGATTCCCACCATACCAAGCGATCTGCCATTCGAATCGGTCATGAGCTTCGCTCCGGACTTAATCCTCGTGGACAGTGCGGAGCAAGTAGCCGGGGACAAATATGCCCAATATGCTAAAATAGCACCGACATTCACCGTAGGGAGCGGCGTCAACAATGACTGGCGGCAGGAGTTCATGACTGTAGCCGAAGTATTGAATAAAAGCGAAGAAGCTAAGAAGGTTTTGGTAAGCTACGATTTAAAGGTGAAAGAAGCCAAGGAGAAATTGAAGCAGGAGATCGGAACCAAATCCGTGGCTGTTCTCTGGGTAACTAACAAAAATGTATATGTGCCTAACGAGAAGCTGTCCTGCGGTGACGTTCTGTACCGGGACCTGGGTCTTACCGTACCGGAAGAGATTAAGCAAATATCCAAAACAGCTACAGCAAACTGGAATCCTATTGCCATGGAGAAGCTTGCTCAAATGAATATTGACTATATGTTTATTGTGAACAGCAAGGGAGTTGCGAATGAGGAGATCCTAAAGGACCCGGTTTGGGCCGGCATTCCAGCTGTCAAAAACGGGCAGGTATTCCAATATGACGATACTGCAAGCTGGCTGTATACAGGTATCATTGCAAATAGCCAGATGGTAGACAATGTTCTGGAGCGAATCTTGAAGAAAATATAACTGGCAATCACAGCTTTGTCTGGTTTGCCGGCAGCAGCGGCAGCCCCAAAAACTTAGATCGCTCTCACCGCAAACAGTCCAGGCTTTTGAGCAGATGGATGATTGGTATCATATACATACGACCTGGACAGGTGACGCATGGTTATATCATCCTAACGCTTCCTCAACATGATGGGTTATAAGACAGGCAAGGACTTCGGAACTGAAGTCTTTGCCTGTTATTTTGCGTGCATTGCTGCACGACTCCGTTCGTAGTCTGATCCTTATTAGTCGTATGTAGGTCGAATTTTCCTAATAATGGATGATTAAATAGGATTACTTCACATGTATTTAGGATTGGTAGGGGCGTGAAGCTGAGGCAGGTCCACAGATGTTTACAGGCAAATAAGATTATTTTAAGTTGTCCGGCTGTGTACTAAGATGATAGAGGATACAAACTGGCCAGTGTCCGTACACAAGTTTGGAGGAATGCCCATTGAGCAAGGGAACTGCTGCTTCCGTTCAGGTGAGGAAGGAGGCTTACCTGAAAGTAAAGAAGCTATACGCTGCAATTAGCAAAGACAGATGGATGTATATGATGTTGATACCGGGGCTGTTTTACTTCCTTATATTTAAGTACCTGCCTATCGGGGGATTAGCCATCGCTTTTCAGAATTACCAGCCTTTTCTAGGATTTGCGGAAAGCAAGTGGGTCGGCTTTCATCATTTTAACCGCTTTTTTAATGAATCCGATTTCTGGCTGTTATTGAAAAATACGACGGTCATCGGAGTCAGCAATATTGTATTCTTTTTTCCGCTTCCGATTATATTGGCCCTGATGTTAAACGAGGTGAGGTTTGTTGTTTTCAAAAGGTTCGTCCAGACCGTGACCTATCTTCCTCATTTTATGTCATGGGTAGTGGTAGTCAGTATCAGCTATATTTTGTTTACTACAGAGGGTGGTGTCGTTAACGATGTCATTGCTTTAATTTGGGGACAGAAGCTGAATATATTGGCGAGCCCGGATTGGTTTCTTCCGCTCTACATAGGACAGGTAATCTGGAAGGAATGCGGCTGGGGAACGATCATTTTTTTGGCTGCGCTCACGAGTATCGACCCTGAGCAATATGAAGCAGCCCGTATTGATGGTGCGAAGCGGCTGCAGCAGCTCTGGTACATTACACTGCCGATGCTGCGCAGTACGATTGTGATCCTGCTGATCCTGAGGCTGGGTTCGTTTTTTGAAACCGGGTTTGAGCACATCTATAACATGCAAAATGCGCTCAATCGGAACGTGTCCGAGGTATTTGACACTTATGTTTATATGGTCGGCATCACTCAGGGAAGCCTGAGCTACAGTACAGCCGTTGGGATGTTCACATCCATAGTCGGTCTCGTTCTGGTGTATATATCCAACCGGATATCCAAAAAACTCGGCGAAGAAGGTATATTTTAATATGATCCACGAGAAATCGATAGGAAGCCGGATGTTTGATATCATTAATTACTTGCTGTTATTCGGATGTGCGATAGCTACGATTGTACCCTTTATCCACATTGTTGCCGGCTCCTTGACGACTGCCGAGGGACTGCTGCAGAACAGCTTTGTACTGATCCCTACGGATTTTACGCTGGATGCGTACCGTTACATTTTTACATCCGACAGTATTGCCAATAGTCTGCTCATTACGATTTACATTACCGTACTGGGAACGTTATTTAATTTGCTGTTTACGGTTCTGACTGCCTATCCGTTGGCACGGAATCCCATTATAGGCAAGCAGTTGATTCTTTTTCTGATCGTGCTTACGATTGTTTTTAGACCGGGCATGATTCCCAATTTCATCGTAGTGAAATCGGTAGGGCTGCTGGATAGCATCTGGTCGCTTATTATACCGAGCCTGATCAGCCCATTTTACTTGATCATTACCAAAAATTTCTTCCAGCAGCTCCCCAAGGAGCTGGAAGAGTCGGCCAAGATCGACGGCTATAATGATCTGCAAATTTTATTTCGCATCTTTTTACCGTTATCCAAGCCTATGCTGGCAACCTTCTCGCTGTTTTATGCGGTAGCGAATTGGAATACTTTTATGCCAGCTTTGCTGTATATTAATGATGCCACGAAGTGGCCCATCCAGATTATTTTGCGCCAGATTGTGCTGTTGGCTGCCGGTGGGGCGGGTGCTGCGGATGCTGCTGGAGAGTTTGCTGTGCCACCGTCGGTCAAGATGGCTGTTATTGTGATTGCGACGCTGCCGATTATGCTGGTATACATGATGCTGCAAAAATATTTTGTCAGTGGTTTAATGGTTGGCTCTGTGAAAGGCTAATACAAATTCGAGAGGGGCTTTAAGCATGAAAAAGGCAACAAACAGAAAGAGGCTTACCCGGCATCTGGCCATCGTTAGTACACTGAGTCTATCCGTAGGTATCTTGGCGGCTTGCAGCAGTACGGGAGCTCCGACGAAACAAGCTGACAGTGCGCCAGATCCGGTAGTCGAGAAAAAGAAGGAGCCGCTGAAAATTACGATGCTGAACGTATTTTATGAGGCGGAGGCACCGAAGAAGGATAATCCGATTCTGCAAAAGGTACAGGAGTACACGAATACCGAGCTTAATATTACATGGGTGCCGAGCTCCGCTTACAATGATAAGGTCGCCACAATGATGGTAGCCAATGACCTACCGAAGGTGCTCATGGTAACCAATGATAAGGATCCGTTGCTGCGCAACAGCATTCGTTCGGGAATGTTCTGGGAGCTTGGTCCTTACCTGAAGGCTTACCCTAACCTGAGCAGTAAATTATTGCCTGCACAGCTTAGCAATTCTTCAGTCGATGGCAAAACCTTCGGGCTGTATCGCACCAGGGATTTGGCGAGAAGAGCGCTTATTTTCCGTCAGGACTGGCTGGAAAATCTGGGGCTGAAGCAGCCGCAAACGCTGGATGAAATCTATGAGGTGCTGAAGGCATTCACCTTTAATGACCCCGATAAGAACGGCAAGGATGATACGATCGGTCTGGTGGATTACAAGGGCCTCGACAAAGCTACAAGTGTTGCAGGCTGGTTTGGCGCTCCCAATACGTGGAGTAAAGAGGGCGATCCAGATTTTACCACTGCTGCTTACATGAATATGCTGAATTTCTATAAAAGGCTGTATACGGAGAAAATCTTGAATCAGGATTTTGGAATTATGGAGGAAAGCCAGAAGCACGATACCTTCATGAAAGGCAAAGCCGGCGCGAAGCTTCATATATTGGGAGACCTTCAGGATATCGGCAAGTTTGACCCGATGTTCAAGCTGTTTCCAACTGCCAAAATCGATGCGATTTCCCTGCTTAGTGGTACTGATGGCAATCGAAGCATCGCCGAGAATGGTTATACCGGTATTTTTCTGATTCCCAAAACAACGGTGAAAACCGAGGATGAGTTGAAGCAGATCCTCACGTATTTTGATAAATTGCTGGATAAAGAGATGCAGAATCTGCTCGTTCATGGGATAGAGGGTGTGGAATATAAAACTGTGGATGGCAAGGTCCAGAGGCTGAAGCCGGAGGACCCGACGAACCGCCGTGTCGGCTGGGAGCTGGGCTTATATCGCGGAGATGCGATTCCGAAGGCTGAGATGAGGGCCGAGGAGGTTAAGGCGAATAAAATGCTGTTGGATAACGAAAAGGTAGCGATCGTCAATCCATTTGCCCCACTAGATTCTGCCACTTTCATGGAAAAGGGAGCCAAGCTTGCGAAGATGATCGATGATGCCAAAATCAAATACATCATGGGTGTTATTGATGAAGCAGGCTGGAAGGCAGTCATCGAGCAATGGCGCAAGGATGGCGGCGACAAAATGATTGCGGAATACAAGGCAGAATATGCCAAGCTGAAAAAGTAGGGAGAGAAAACGATGTTGATGAGGGAACCCGAACGTTTTGTTCAAGAGCAAGGACGTGAAGTCGCAATTGTGGGTGATTATGATGTAGTCGTATGCGGCGGAGGGCCGGCAGGAATCGCTGCCGCTCTGTCTGCAGCCGGGCAAGGCATGCGGGTCATGCTGCTGGATGCCGGAGGCTGCCTCGGTGGCATCTGGACGTCCGGTTGCTTATCGGTCATTCTTGATGTTGAAGGCAAGGGCGGTATTCTTGCCATGATCAAATCGCGGTTGGCCGCGTTAACCGCAGTGCTGCCCAGAGGGAACAATGCCAATTTTGTTTATGATGTCGAAGCCTTGAAGGCTCTGCTGGAGGAGCTGTGCACGGAAGCGGGCATTGAGATTTTGCTTCATACGCGGGTAGCAGCCGTTCTTAAGGAAGGCAGCCGCATTCAAGCCGTCATTACCGAGAGCAGCCAAGGGAGAATGGGCATCTCGGGCAAAGCATTCATCGATTGCACAGGTAATGGAGATTTGGCTGCACAGGCAGGCTGTGCCTTTAAGGTCGGGCATCCAGACACAGGCTTGATCCAGCCTGCAAGCATGCTTGCGCTCGTATCGGGTGTCCCTGACGCCTTCAGGCAAATGCAAACCTATGAGAAGAAAAGAGAGTTCAATGACTTCCTGAGTACAATCGGAATTGTGCCAAGCAATAAGGCTCCGACGATTATCGAGCTCCCATGGTCCGGGCTTTGCATTCTGTCGGTCAATCACCAGTTTCATGTGCATAGCGACAATATTTTTGATATTACACAGGCTACGATTTCCGCCAGAAAGGAAATTAATGCGATTGTGCGGACTCTCAGGGAAAAGGCTGGCTGGGACGAGCTGCGACTTGTTACGACGCCAGACCAAATTGGTTTGAGGGAGGGACGGCGTATTGAGGGCGCTTATAATCTGAATCTGGCGGACATTATGTCCGGACAAACCTTCGAGGACGGAGTTTGCCTCGTTAAGTTCAAGGTAGACATCCATGCAATGGAGTCTGGTCAATCCCACGGTTATGGGAACGGGGGAATTGTAACCCAGCCCTATCAGATTCCATACCGCAGCCTGGTCGCGGATGGCGTGGACAATCTTGGACTCGCCGGGCGCTGCATAAGTGGGGACTTCTACGCCCATGCCTCATATCGGGTTACGTCCAACGCTGTAGCTACCGGAGAGGCGATCGGCTTCGCCGCTTCAAAGGCGATTGCAGGCGGCAATTCGTTCAGGGCTGTCCCGGGAGCTGAGATTTCGCTGGAAATGAGCAGGCGGGGCTACCAGCTATAAGGGATGTCCTTGGAGGCAGCAGTACATGGTATAATACACGTATAAAAGGCAGGGGAGCAGGGGCTCCAACTGGAACGCTGGGGGTCATAACTTGAGTCGTAAACGCACAAAAATTCTGGGGAAGCTGCGCTTATTTATTTTTATACTTGTAACCTTACCTGTGCTTGTCGTTAGCATTGCCTCCTATTACAGATCCTCCGATGAGATCGAAAAGAGAGTGGTCGAAGCGAATGTTAACGTGATGCAGCAAAAACAGATACGGATGGAGCAAACCTTAAGGCTGATTGATAATATGGTTGTTCCCTTTATCAAATCCTCGACTTACGGTACGGCTATGGAGCAGGAGCTGGCGTCATTCGATTTTCAGGTGTACGACCAATTATTCGAGGGGATCCACAATTTGCAGCGATACCAGCTGCCGGTCGCGAATGTATATGTGATCAATCTGGACAAAAAGTGGGCTGTTGATAACCGTGGATCCTTCCGTCTGGACGATATCAGCAGCGATGAGCAAATTGCACAATATATCAAAACCCCACGTTCCTATTACTGGACCTATGAGGAGAAAAACCGTAAAATTCCGTCGCGTGAGAACGTCTATGAGGCGATTGACGGCATTAGCCTGGTTGCCAAGGTACCGATCAATTCACCGAATCCCAAAGGACTGCTCGTCGTGCAGGTCCCCCGTGATGCCCTCATCGAGATGATAGCATCAGGTGTAGGGACAGGCAATTCCGCCATCCTCGATGATAAGCGCAGGCCACTGCCTACAGAGGGGCTTGTCATTCTGGATGATCAATACCGGACGATCTACAGCACAGACAGCTCGATGATCGGCAAGGATGTATCCTTCCTTGGCTACGTAAGCACGATCAGCCAATCTCCTGATCCCAGCGGCTACTTTGAGACGAAGATTGATGGAGACGCGATGGGTATCAGCTATGGAAGGTCTAGCTACAACGGCTGGCATTATATTACCATGGTACCCATCGATGATATCCGTAAGGATTCGCGGTCCATTGGATTATATACAATTGTGGTCAGCGTCATTATTTTGTTGGTGGCATGGGTTACGGCGCTTAAGCTGACCGGGAGGATTTACAATCCGATCCAAAAGCTTTTTGATGCGATAAGAAGCAGGGACGGAGCCGAGCTGAACGCAGAGGACCGGGATGAATTACAGGGCATTTATGAGCGGTTTGATACGATGTCCAGAAATAATCTACAAATGTCCAACGAGCTAAAGGATCAATTGCGATATATCCGCGAATATTATGTGCTGCGCCTGCTGAAGGGACAGCTGTCCAAGAAGAAAATCGAAGACCATCTTGGGCTCTTTCCCCACAGCCAGTCGTGGAAATGGATGAGTGTGCTCAATATTGATGTAGATAGCTTTGCCGAGAACGTATACAAGAAAACAGACACCGATTTGATTACTTTTGCCATCTATAATGTCGTGAATGAGATCGTTCCCTCTGATAATCAATTGTGCATCGTCATTCTGGATGAAGCAGTGCTGGTAGTTATAGGCGGCGGCCAGGATTCGCAGTCTTTGTTCAAAGCCTTCAAGTTATCGATTGGCAGCCAAATCCAGGAAGCATTAAAGGATGTTCTGAAAATTAGCGTCAATATCGGGATCAGTGATACCTACCAAGGGCTGACTCATGCACAAAAGGCTTTTCAAGAAAGCATGGAGGCCTTGAAATACCGGATTCGTTATGAGGACGAGGCGGTCATTTGCATAGAAGAGGTTGGCTCAGAGAATTCATCCAGCATGGCGCTGCCGATCCAATTGGAGAATGAACTGATTTATGCTGTGAAATTCGAGGGTACGGGAACGGTAAAAGAATGCTTGCACCAGCTTGTAGCAGAAATCCGCAGTGCCGAGTTAACCTACAATGAATATCAATTTTGCGTATGCAAGCTGGTTGTCAACCTGATGAATTTGGTACCGGAGCCCGGTGTTTATTTTGCGGAAGTTTTCAAAGGAAACACCCCTCTTTTGGAGCAAATGATTCAGCTAAAGGCAAGCGACGAGCTGGAAAGATGGCTAATGGAGCAGATCATACAGCCGTTAACCGCGTATTTTGACGCAGGCAGAGGGACACCAAAGAAAAGAGTATCCATGAAGCTCATCCATATGATCGAAACCGAATACGACAGCGACCTGACCTTGGAGCTATGCGCCTCCAGACTGAGCTATTCACCCAATTATTTGCGCCGTTTGTTCCTGGAGGAAACCGGTATCAATTTCGGCGAGTATCTCGTTCGCTACAGGATGGATAAAGCCAAGCAGCTTTTGGTGGAAACCGATATGCGGATAGCAGACATCGCGGAGAAGCTGAGATACAGCAATTCGCAAAATTTCACCCGCCAGTTCCGCAAGCAGGAAGGGATTTCCCCCGGCGAATACCGCGAAGCCAACAAATGAGAGCAGACAGGGCAGGGAAAAGAACTCATATCAGAGTAAGACGAGGAGGAAGTGACGCAATGAATAGTAAGCTTAAACAATTGTGGAGTGGATTACTCATAGTCTCGATGCTGTTTGGTATGTTCCATATCGCAATCAACGCCAGGGTATATGCCGATGGCGGTGGTGGAGGGGAGATTTATAGCGAAAATTTCAATGCCTTTGCAACGGGTACCTATCCAGGATCGATGGATGGACTGGTACCCAAAACCGGGTATATGGCTACCGTGGAGGAGTTGCCTGATGCGGGGGATAAGAGCCTGAAAATTGCCAGAAGCCTTGCGAATACAAGCGATTCCTTCTATGTGAACAAAACGTTCCCTAATCAAACGGGAAAGAAAGTAATCGAACTAAAAGTAAACGCTTCCAGAACGGATATGATCCAATACATTCCTGTTTTGAGGGGACCATCCGGGGCAATCGCCCAGCTTGCTTTTTATAGCGACGGAAAAATCCGCGTCTATGCAGGGGGCTCATGGACCTCCTCGGCAGCTAATCTACAGAGCTATGCTGCAAATACCTGGTATGAAATCAAGCTTGTTATGGATACGGATACACAGAAGCTGGATATTTACATCAATCAGGTTCTCAAAGCACAGCAGTTGAGCTTCCAGACGTCGCAGACGTCGCTTACACAAATCCAGCTGGGTATGTATAAAGGCAGTACGCTGGGTGCTTTATACATCGACAATATTCATCTTTACGATAAGCCGGTGGTGACCGGAGTTCCTGTTGGCGACCTGTTCAGCGAAAATTTCGACACGTATACGGATGGTACCTATCCGCTGACATTGGATACAGCAGCACCAGTGACGGGATACGCAGCGGCTGTGAAAGAAATTCCGGACGCAGCGGACAAAAGCCTGAGGCTCGCAAGAACTGCTGCCAATGCAGAAGTATCCTTTTATGTCAAAAAAACATTGCCCAGTAATCTGTCAAGGGCGGCTATAACCTTCAAGGCGATGGCCTCGCAAACCGATGTGATCGGGTACATTCCCATGCTGAGGGGACCTGACAATGCTATTATTCAACTGGCCTTCTATAGCGATGGAAACATCAGGGTCTATCAGAACGGCTCATGGACAGCGACAGGGAATAGCTTGCTCGCCTATACGCCTGATACGTGGTACGACATTAAAGTGATCGTCGATGCCGTTGAACAGAAGCTTGATATCCATATCAATGGCAAGCTGGTAAAGCAGCAGGTGAGCTTTCAAAATGCCCAGTCTTCCATCTCGCAGCTTCAATTTGGCATCTACAAGGGCAGCAGTCTCGCCAGATTCGCAATTAATGATTTAAATATATATGCTTATAAACCTATGGTCAGCGCAGCGATTGAGCAGCAAGCACTGCATGTAGCAGTAGGAAGCAGTGAAACGATGCATGTAAGCCTGAATCCTGCGGATGCGTTGTTTAACCGGATTCAATGGAGCAGCAACGATACACAGACAATTCGTGTTGATCAGAACGGAATGGTGCAGGCGTTACAGGCGGGAACCGCTGTTGTAACGGCAACGGTAACGGACTCGATCTACGCTTCCGTGTATAGCGCGCAGGCTACCGTAAGTGCCTACATCCAGCCAGCGACCAGTATTCAACTGGATACGTCTGCTTTCGTACTACCTGCAGGCTCGGACAGGAAGCTAAGCGCGGAAGTATTTCCCACAAATGCGACCAATAAGCAGGTTATATGGGCATCCGATAATACAGACGTTGCAGTTGTGGACCAGAGCGGTAAGGTGACTGCTCTTTCTGCAGGTACGACGATAATCCGGGCTACGACGGTTAGCGGAAATATTAGCGCAGCCAGCACTCTAGAGGTGGTCGACCGACAGGTTCAGGCAAGCTATTACATCTCCCCGGATGGGAGTGACAGTAATCCCGGTACCGAGCTTTTACCGTTCAAGACCTTGGAGAAAGCCCGCGATATGGTCAGGTCTCTCAATAGCTGGATGACGGGTGATATTAACCTGTATCTGCGGGCAGGAACCCATGAGCGGCTAAATACATTTCTGCTGGATGAGAGGGATTCCGGCAGCCAGGGCTATCGTATTGTGTACAAGGCTTATCCCGATGAACAGCCCGTTCTTAGCGGAGGTAAGGTGATCACGGGATGGGAGCTCTCTGACGTCGCGAACAATGTGTACCGTGCTCCGTCCTTAGGCATTACGACCCGGCAGTTGTATGTGGATGGTGTGAGAGCCGTGAGGGCAAGAAGCGAATCGGGTCTGGCCAATTCGGTCAAGACAGAAAGTGGTTTTACGACCACCGATACGTTTCTTGGGGGCTGGGGACGCATCAGCGATTTGGAAATGGTGTTCCAGCAGGAATGGACTCAGCCGAGGGTAGGGGTTGACACCATCCAACTGACAGGTGGATTGGCTCAAATCCAGATGAAGGAGCCAGGCTGGTATGCAGCTACCCATAAAGGCGGCACTTCGATCAGCAAAGGGCCAGTCTATTATGAGAATGCTTACGAGCTGCTGGATCGTGAAGGGGAATGGTATTTAGACCAAGCTGCCGGCTACTTCTATTACAAGCCGAGACCAATGGAGAATATGTCCTCCGTCCAGATTGTGGCACCTGTTCTGGAAGAGCTGGTCAAGATAGAGGGGAGTTCGCTTTCGGCACCGGTTCATGACCTTCATTGGGAGGGTGTTGGTTTTGCTTATACGACTTGGATGTGGCCTAGCAGTGCAAACGGACTATCCGATGCACAGAACAATCATCTGAGATATCCGGGCTCGGATGATATTCTGCCTACAGCGGCTGTAACTGTACAGCGGGCCCATCATATCGTATTTGAGCGAAATGAATTTGCGAAGCTGGGTAGTACGGGTCTGAAGCTGATCGGTGGTGTCCAGGACAGCTTGGTTAAGGGAAATGCATTCTATGATATATCCGGGAGTGCGGTTAATGTGGGCGAGCCGACCAATAACAATGCGGCGATCTACAATCCCCAGGATGCAAGGCTGCTAATGCGCAATGTCGATGTGACCAACAATTACATCCATGATATCGGAGTAGACTATGCTTCGGCTGCAGCTATATCTGCCGGATTTCCAGTGAACATGGAGATTAGCCATAACCAGATTTTCAACATCCCCTACAGCGCTATTCACGTTGGCTACGGGTGGTACAATTACAATACTTCAGTCCTGAAACAGGCCAGGATTCAAAACAATTATATCCATGACCTGATGGGAGCGGGGATTTTTGATGGGGGTGGTATATATACGCTTGGACATACCACAGGAACCATGGAGGAGCCGAATATCGTCTCAGGCAACTATATTCAGAACCAGATGGATAAGTATGCTGTTCTCTACGCGGATAACGCGTCCGATTATTGGAGCTTTGCGAATAATGTGATTGATCTCAAGGAGACGCCTGTCTGGCAGGGTGTATATGCAAGCTGGGCAATGGGCAAGGAGTCCAACCTGCTGTTTGATAATAATTATACAACGACGGGAAAATATGCAGACCCTTTAGGTGTTCAATTTCCGGTCACCCATACACACGTAGTTCCAAATGCCAACTGGTCGTCAGCGGCAACAGCCATTATCGATGCTTCAGGCTTGCAAGAAGCGTACAGGAATTTGGCTGATGGCACCCTGGAGCGGGCATCCCTTCCTAAGGTAGTGGAATTGGGCAGCAATGAGACCTACAGCTTGAATGTGCTGGCGACAAGAAGCAAAGGGCTGCCAGCGGATCTTAGCAATGCCGTGATTTACTACCAAAGCAGCAATGAGAATATAGCCGCTGTTAGCCAGCAGGGTGTCATTACAGCGGGCCAAACCGGCAAAGCGCTCATAACGACCCATATTCGAATGGGGGATGTCATACGCAGCCTGAAAACCGAGGTCTATGTCAATGATGTCCTCAATATGATCAAATTCAAAAATGTAACAGGCAACGGGAGGAACATCATTCTGGGCGAGCCTTTGGAATTGGAGACCTACGGGACGACATGGCTTGGGCATGATGTAGAGCTGGAGGCAGTAGTCTACGTCAGCAGTGATCCTGCTATTGCCGCAGTGAATCCGAATGGCATAATTACAGGTTTAACAGAGGGAACGGTTGCGTTGTCAGTATATGGGCATTACAACGGAACAACCGTACAGCGAACATTGACGCTTGAGGTGATTCCATACAGCAGTGCAGAAGGGCTGGCACTCACGGCTTATCCAATCAATAGTGAGCTGCTGGATACAGACCATTGGAAGGTGTACGGTTCGGCCAGCACGCTGGATTTTGGCGATAACAGCGTAACGGTGGGTACTCCCAATGGACAGGCAACCTACGAAGGTACTGCATTCGGGAATGAGCTGCTGAGCTTTAATATGAACATTATGGCCAATGGTGGCTGGGAGGTCATTCAGTTCAGAAATCAGCAAAAGGAAAGCTCCTTGCAGGATACGTATGCTCTAGTCATCAAACCGGACGTTATTGAGCTTCAGCGGTTTAATAACGGGCAGCGGACTGTTATTTTTGGAAACGTCAACGGATTTACCAGCATAGGAGGAGATGCCTATTCCAACGATGTGCTTCCATTCAATCAAATCAACTATGTACAGGTAGGTGCACTGACAGAGGAGAATGGGGTTCGAATCGTACTCAACATTAATGGCGAGAACATCTTTTATTTTCTCGATAAGGAAGCGGATCGTATTACCGAGCCCGGATACCTTTCGATTTACGCCAAATATGGTCAAATAGTATTAATAGCCGAATTCGTAGGCTGAGGTTCTCACGATTCGTTATTTATTGACGCAAGAGTTGACCTATATGAGATGAAGAAAGGATATTCCGCTACGCTTTGTGTACGAGCTGGGGGCTTTCAAGTCGAACACGCTCAAAACAGTGTTAGTTGGAATGTCCTTATGATAAACAGATTTTAAAAAAAGGTTTACGTGTCCATTAAAACCACACATACCATTAAAATCAATGGATGCATTATTTTCACCTTGCAGTGATAGAGATCAAGTTTCAGAGGAAATAATTATAGACCCAGTATCCTAAAAATGTAAAGATCCCTATTGAACAATTACACCATCCCAAAATTCGCGCTATCTTTTCCTCTTTAAAGAGCCGTTGTTTTTTGTATGATCCTGCTTCAAAAAATAACAGTATCAAGCCAGTCGAAATGAACAGGAGTTCAATATAACCGATATAACCAATCGCGAGATAATACACAAGATTCAATCCCCTTCTTTAAGTAGCTTTCATACCAACCCGCCGAATTCGAATTTCCATTTTAACGTCTACAGTCAGGTTTTTGAATTCCTCCTGCCACTTTTCCTCGGTTTTGATTTCACGATTCCAATATTCAGGTTCCTTAGCCCTGACGTATTCGCCGAAGCCAAAAATATCGGATCCAGCTCTCTGCATTTTTTCAATCAATTCTTTGATTCCTTTTTCCGAGCCTTTGCTGATGTCATCTTGAATTTGTAAAATGGTCTTGTGTTCCTTTATTTTGAATAATTCATTGGATTTTTCTTCAATGTCTCCTTCTACCCGCAAATTCAAGTTGATGTGGGGACGGCCATTTTTGATGCTGACCTTGGTCCTGGATTTTCGGCTGGTGGCTTTAAACATGATCGTATCAAAGGAATTGGGAAGATATTCATAGACATTGTATCCTCCTGTCTTGACTCCTGTTACTGCCATAAATAGGCCTATCTCCAGTGGCTTTGTTGCACCAATCATTTTATCCCCTCGGAAATAAGCAAGTCCAGAAATCTCCAAATTCCCCTCCTTTTTAATTTCAATATAAGGAAGAAAGGGCTCCTTACCCCTGCTGGAATCAGCACTCCAGAATATGCCCAGAAAATCATTAGGAAGCTTCCCCATCCGTATTGCATTATCCATCATAGCCAATAAATACAGAGAGGGGACGCGCTCCAATTGAGGAGCTGCCTTCATAAGATCAGCTGCTGCACCTTTGGAAACAACCATCCAAGCTAATCTTCTGACTTCCGGACTACGCCTAAGGTAATCATTTAAATTTTGTACGCCGCTTGTGGCAATTTTTTCTGAAATTACAATGATTCGCAAATGTCCGAAAAACATCCGTTCCCCGAGCTGCTGCTGGAGTACCATCAATGCGTCGTCAATGGTATATCCTTTGGCGCTGAGCACCCATACAGGTTTGTTCTTCCCTGTGCCGCTGCTCTCACCTGGTCCCAAAGGTATCCGTCCTGGGACTGCTATTTGTACAGTCACTTGTATCATGCTTCTGGGCGGCTTTGGGAAAGCAGATTTAATATGTGTAACCTCGCTTTCATCTTGTTTGTCCACAGCTTCATCAACGGAAATTCCAAGGACTACCGCACGTTCTTCGATTTCCATTCGATCCCAGCATCCAGTCAGTAGGGGGATGAATATTGAAAAGAGAATGAATAGTTTAATTTGGAACCAAGAGTTAGGAATCAATTCAATCACTCCTTTTATTCCAGATGATGGATATTAACAGCAGCAGACCCGGATAAACAATTGTAATACATAATCCAATTTGACCAACAATATTAATGATTTCGTATAGTTGTATAACATTTTGCGGTAGCATCGCTATCGTAGTGATAAAGGGAAGAATGAAATAGCTAAATATCTTATGCGTATGTAAACGAAATATTTGAGTCATGGATTGAATGGTCAGATAAAAACCGGAGAAAAGTGTTGTGAATACAGCTGTAACCCAAACTGCCAGAAAGGCAGCATCCAATCGTTCCAAAATGTTAGCTGGCAATGAAGTGGTTTTTGCCAATTCCAGTGTAGGCCATAGCAGCTTATTGATTTCTTCCGCACCAAATACTGCTACTGAAGCTACAACAATTGAGAGATTGAGGCCTGTTGCTATTCCCATTCCCCATATGCTTGCCTTCATCGCTTTTTGTGGTTGGCGCATAAACGGTATGATTAATGTCAAAATAAAGGACCCCTGAAATAGTGCAGAAAGCGTCAATATACCTTTCAGTATTCCACTCGGATGGTTCCCCAAAATAGGCTGTAAATTGATCAGATCCGCATTTTTTAGAGACAAAGCAACGATTAACAAACCAGGGGCCAAAATAAATGGCAAATAAAACAGATGTATATAAGAAAAGGTACGTATATCATTGCGCGAAGCAATAGTCGCGAGCAGAAGCATGACGATAACAGTCACTTCTATCGGTGTTTTTTTCAATACGGATGTAATGACAACTTCTCCGAATTCACGAGAACCGAGCGCTGTCAATAAGGAGAAAAAAATGATAATTAATACATTCCCAACAGCTGCCGGCCATTTCCCAATGATTTCCTCACTGTATTGAATGAACGTCTTACTTGGGAAGCGCATACCAAGTACGGCTATGAAGGTAAGTCCGATAAGGCCAAGTAATGCACCAAGCAAGGTGATCAAGGGAGCACCTGTATCAGCAACTTTCACGCCATAGAGTGGGAGCCGCAATACCCCGACACCAACAATTGTACTAGTGATTATGGCTACCACCTGGATGTTCGTAACCTGCCGTGGATTGTTCATCTTACTTATCCTCCTCT
Source organism: Paenibacillus sp. FSL H7-0331 (assembly GCF_001956045.1). The sequence goes on from NZ_MRTH01000020.1 coordinate 81,638, forward strand.
TGATTTCCCATTTTCGACGGATCCAGAGCATTATCAGATTTCTGTAAAACAATTTGCTTCATATCCGGTCCTAATCGGTCAGTATCCAAGGGGAAAAGAGCGGGAGGTCTTTTCTTCATCCACCAAAACGGAGCTCTGATCACCAAATCCTTCAATCCTTGAATATTCCAAGGAATTGCTGGTGTCATATAGGGAACTCCGAATGATCTTAAGGACAACAGGTGGTTACAAATCAGAATTAATCCAACAACTAAACCATAAAGCCCAAAAATCCCTGCGAGAAAAATGAGTGGAAATCTAAGCATCCTTAATGCAAACGCTGCATTATACGCAGGGGTTGCAAAGGAGCCTATCGTAGTAAGTGCAATCGCCACCACAGTGATTGGGCTCGCAAAGCCCGCCGCCACCGCTGCTTGACCGATAACGAGGACACCGACAATGGATAAGGCACCGCCAACCTGCTGTGGCAAACGAATTGTCGCTTCCCGTAAAACCTCCATCGAAACCTCCATAATTAATATTTCCACAACAGCTGGAAAGGGAACCCCGGCTCTGCCTCCAGCAACGGCAACGGCAAATTTGGTCGGAATTAATTCCGGATTAAAAGAAATGATGGCCACATATAGAGCCGAAAAAATCAAAGAAAAAACAAGAGCCACTACACGAGCCATTCGGACAAAGCTTCCCTGAAGATACCGTGTCGTATAATCTTCAATGGATTGATAGAAAGAACTGAAAACGACAGGGGCTATTAACGCGAAGGGAGAACCGTCTACGAGAATAGCCACCCTCCCTTCCAGCATATTGGCTACTGTTTTGTCTGGACGTTCTGTATTCATAATCTGTGGAAAGGGTGAGAAATGATTATCTTCGATAAACTGCTCCAGATAACCAGCGTCCAGGATTCCATCAATATCTATGGCAGATAGACGTTTATTCACTTCTTTAACTAACTCGGGATTTACAACCCCTTCCAAATAGCATACAGCAACCATTGACTTGGTCTTAGTTCCGATTTTCGTAATATTGACTCGAAAATCGGCAGTCGGCAGTCGGTAGCGGAGCAGGCCCAGATTTGATATGAGGGGTTCGATGAAACCTTCTCGTGGGCCTTGTATCACTTGTTCAGTCTGAGGCTGATCGACAGCCCGTTTATCTACAGTTCGCGATCCAATTAATAAGGCTACATCCATACCTTCAACTGCAACCACAGTCTTTCCTTCTAAAATCGCTTCAGCAATATGACCCAAATATCTCTCAAACTTGCTTTGGCTATAGAAAAGTGCTTGATCCGATATGATATTTTTTAACACGGAAATTTCGATTTTTTCGTTCTGCAGATGCTCCGGTACATACATAAGGGGCTTCATAATTTCTTGATTGATCATGACTTGATCAGTTAACGCGGAAAAATAAAATATTACGGCTGGAAACTCCGAGAAAACCTTGAAGTGACGAATGATAAGGTCATCATTTTGTCCCAATAGATTATTTATAAAAGAGACCACATCCTCTATGGAACCATTCAAAGTGATGTCTTTGTATTGATTCATTATTTGCTCGGGTTCAGACTTTACTTGGTCATGCAAGGATTCCCTACGCGTAGGGGTGGATCGTGTTTGCTTTGGTCTTTCCTTTGATTTCCTAAGTAACCATTTCAAAATAGACATTTTTTCACGCTCACTTTTGTCCCAAATATCATTGATTTCCGGGTTATTGAGAATAATTAATTTTCATCATAATTTATAATTTTCTATATCGTATATTTTTATCCAATTATACAAATTTAAAGTTTGCTTCATGCTATCACAGATTACTATTCGTTCTTTGGAATTCGTCTTATTTTGACGTCCTTATGTCCGGGGCCACCTCTGCCGCAGTATTAGTTTCAAGAGCCACTGAAGAACAGGTTCCATCACCAAACAGTTTGATTTGTTCTTCCAGCCACTCGAGATTCAATTGCAGTTCCTTTTTTGTCGGACTTTCTTCTTCTTGTTTCTTTAATACACTTAATTTTCCATTCAGTAGATGAAAACGATATGTGTTGCGTTAAAGTGCACTTTAAGGTCTATAATAAAACCTGATAGATTACAGTAATGTAATAGTTAGTAATAATAAGGAACAAAATAATAAAAAGATTTATGGAGGGTACAGTATAATGGAAATTCATATAAAAGAAGCAGCAGAAAAGATAGGCTTGCCTACACATACACTCCGATATTATGAACAAGAGGGTCTTCTACCTTTTATAAAAAGAGATGAAAATGGAAATCGTATTTTTAACGAAGGGGATATATTATGGTTAGAGCTTATTGTATGTTTACGGAAAACTGACATACCTCTTTCAGAGTTACGTACGATAGTGGAATTAACAAAAGAAGGAGATAGCACAGCCTTGCTACGCAAACAGATATTTGAAAAACATAAAGAGAAAATGATGGAGAAACAAAGAGACTTGGATAACGCTTTTATAAAAATTGAGTCGAAAATTGAATACTACGATGAACTAGAAAAGAAGTACCACAAAGAAAGAGCTTAATTTTCAAAAAAGCCTTGCCTTAAAGTCAACATTAAGGATTAAGCTATTCTTGTAGCTAATTTTTTCAAAAGAAAGGATGGTGTTATCTATTAATGTGCAATAATCATAAAAACATGACTACGACACGTGTTCTAAGTGTCCCAAGTGCAAAAGCATCATTTGAAAAGACCACTATTGAGCGGAGAGAATTACAGCCACACGATATCTTAATAGATATTAAGTTTAGTGGCATTTGCCACTCTGATATTCACAGTGCCTTCGGTGAATGGGGGGGCGGAATCTTCCCAATGGTTCCTGGTCATGAAATTGCCGGAGTCGTAGAAGCAGTAGGTACAGAAGTGACCAAATATGTCGTTGGTGACCGCGTCGGCGTTGGCTGCTTTGTAGATTCCTGCGGTGAATGCGAATACTGCCTTAGTGGAGAGGAGCAATATTGTACGAAAGGTGTTGTCAACACATATAACGGCTTGGACTACGATGGTAATCCAACATACGGAGGATATAGCCAAAAAATCGTTGTAACAGAAGGATTCGTTGTCCGTATCCCAAACGGTCTGGATATGGATGTGGCAAGCCCACTATTATGCGCAGGCATTACCACATTCTCTCCTTTAAAACACTGGAACACTGGTCCGGGTAAGAAGGTTGCCATTGTGGGAATGGGAGGTCTTGGCCACGTAGCGATCCAATTTGCTCATGCTATGGGTGCGGAAGTAACAGTATTGAGTCGCTCTAATAACAAGAGAGAGGAAGCATTGAAATTTGGCGCAGATCATTACTTTGCGACAAGTGATCCCGCTACATTTACCGAATTAGCAGGTCGTTTTGATCTGATCTTAAACACCGTGTCTGCCAATCTGGATGTGGATGCGTATTTATCCTTGCTTCGCATTGATGGGACACTTGTAAATGTTGGTGCACCAGCTGAACCAGATAAGTATCATGTATTTTCATTAATCATGGGTCGTCGTAGCATTGCAGGTTCACTCGTTGGTGGAATTCGTGAAACCCAGGAAATGCTCGATTTCGCAGCTGAACACGGCATTGCCCCTATGATTGAGGTGATCAGTGCAGACCAAGTTGAAGAATCGTATGAGCGTGTCCTCAAAAGTGATGTTCGGTATCGATTCGTTATTGACATCTCTACTTTGTAACTCGCAAAGATGCATTCTACCATCTTGAACTGTATCTGATTAAAAAGAGAAAGAAAAAGCCAACGTTCTGAACAAAGTTTGATCAAAACGTTGGCTTTTTGCTATTTGATTAACTTGCATGCAGGTCATGAAAGATTCTATCCTGAAAATCGGTGATCTCAAAGATGTTTTTGATTCTGATATTTTGTTACATGTCATTTTATCCGGGGATACCGCTATTTTAGTTGATGGCTGTCCTCAGGGAATTGTAGTTAATACGGGAGATGGAAGGACAGGGGGGGCGAAGCAACGTCTCGCTTGGAACTATGTAGTGACAGAGTTTCGGCTCGAACCGTGGTTTTTGATGTAAATAATGATAGCGGGAAATCAAAAAAGAACCTGGGTAGTTTTATCAGGTTCTTTTATATTGCATATATACAGACACGATGATATAATCAGATTACGACTTTCAAGTGTTAAATGAACATAATTGTTGCACCTTACACTTTAATTGTAACATGCCGGTAAACTCTTGTCAAAGGTTTTTTCTCAATTTAATTGGTTAGGAGAGATATTGAATGAGTTCATTGGTTCTCGGTTTTCAGGAAATGGACAAAACGCAGCTTTTGCTTGTTGGTGGAAAAGGGTTAAATTTAGGGGAATTATCAAAAATTGAAGGAATACAAGTACCAGAAGGATTTTGTGTTACAACAGTGGCATATCAAAAAGTCATCGAACAAAACGAAACGTATCATGCTTTGCTCAATCGACTAACCATGTTAAAAGTAAAAAATCGAGATCAAATTGGTGAGATCAGCAGGAAGCTTAGACAAATCATTATGGAAGTAGTAATTCCTTCCGATGTTGTGGAGTCTGTTACTCAATATCTCTCCCAGTTTGGTGATGAGCATGCTTATGCCGTGCGTTCTAGTGCGACTGCTGAAGATTTGCCACATGCCTCTTTTGCTGGTCAACAAGACACTTATTTAAATATCATCGGCGTCGATGCCATCTTGCAGCATATCAGCAAATGTTGGGCTTCCCTATTTACGGATCGCGCGGTAATCTACCGTATGCAAAATGGATTTGACCACAGTCAGGTTTATTTATCCGTTATCGTTCAAAGGATGGTTTTCCCACAGGCTTCAGGGATTTTATTTACCGCTGATCCAATTACTTCCAACCGAAAGTTGCTATCAATCGATGCCAGTTTTGGACTTGGAGAAGCACTGGTCTCTGGCTTGGTATCTGCCGATTGTTATAAAGTACAGGATGAGGAAATCGTCGGCAAGATGATAGGAACCAAAAAATTGGCTATCTATGGACGAAAAGAAGGCGGAACAGAGACACAGCAGATCGATCCTGATCAGCAAAAGACGCAAACCCTTACTGAACAACAAATTTTACAACTGGCATGCATAGGAAGACAGATCGAAGCTTATTTTGGCCAGCCACAAGATATCGAATGGTGTTTGGTTGATGATACATTTTATATGGTCCAGAGTCGGCCAATCACTACTTTATACCCGATCCCTGAAGCGAATGATCAAGAAAATCATGTTTACGTATCTGTCGGACATCAACAAATGATGACCGATCCCATGAACCCACTGGGCTTGTCTTTTTTTCTGTTAACGACTCCAGCACCCATGCGTAAAGCAGGTGGAAGGTTGTTTGTTGATGTTACACAAATGCTGGCTACACCTGTCAGCAGAGAAACTTTATTGAATGCCATGGGACAACACGACCCGCTTATGAAAGACGCACTCATGACCATAATAGAGCGAGGAGATTTTATAAAATCGTCACCAGATGGAGACAAAGTACCGAGTCCCAGTAAAAGCAATGAAAGTATAACGTCTTCGGATTTTCAAGCACAAATCGAAAACGATCCGACTATCGTTTCGGATTTGATTAAGAGTAGTCAAACATCAATAGAAGCGTTAAAACAAAACATCCAAACGAAATCAGGATCAGATTTATTTGATTTTATTGTAGAAGATATCCAGCAATTAAAGAAGATTTTATTTGACCCGCAAAGTTCGCGTGTATTTATGACTGCTATGGATGCTTCATCATGGATCAATGAAAACATGAACAAATGGTTAGGTGAAAAAAACGTAGCAGATACGCTTTCTCAATCTGTCCCTAACAATATTACTTCGGAAATGGGTCTGGCACTATTGGATATCGCAGATGTGATTCGTCCTTATCCCGAAGTAATTGATTATTTACAACATGTAAAAGATGATAACTTTTTGGATGAACTGGTTAAGTTTGATGGTGGACAGGAGACTGGGGACGCTATCTATGCTTATCTCAATAAATACGGAATGCGATGTGCCGGAGAAATCGATATGACTAAAACTCGTTGGAGTGAAAAACCAATTACAATTGTCCCGATGATTCTTGGTAACATCAAAAACTTTGAGCCTAATGCTGGCAAACGGAAATTTGAGCAAGGGCGACAGGAAGCTTTGGAAAAAGAACAAGAATTATTAGATCGATTGAAGCAATTGCCGGATGGTGAACAAAAAGCCAAAGAAACAAAACGAGTGATCAGCCTGATCCGGAATTTCATCGGTTATCGTGAATATCCAAAATACGGCATGATTAATCGCTACTTCGTTTATAAGCAGGCTTTACTGAAAGAAGCCGAACAACTCGTACAAACAGGCGTTATTCATGAAAAAGAAGATGTATACTATCTCACTTTTGAAGAATTTCGCGATGTCGTACGCACCAATAAACTGGATTACCCGATCATCAGCAAACGAAAAGACGAGTACAAATTATATGAAAAACTAGCTCCCCCACGTGTTATTACGTCTGATGGTGAAATCATTATGGGTAAGTACGAACGAGAAAATCTCCCAGCCGACGCTATTGTAGGTCTGCCTGTTTCTTCCGGAGTGATTGAGGGACGGGCACGTGTCATCTTACGTATGGAAGATGCTGATCTGGAAGATGGAGATATATTAGTCACTTCCTTTACTGATCCTGGCTGGACACCATTGTTTGTCTCCATTAAAGGCCTGATCACCGAAGTTGGTGGACTGATGACCCATGGAGCAGTTATCGCACGTGAATATGGCTTGCCAGCAGTTGTCGGGGTGGAAAATGCCACCAAACTGATCAAAGATGGGCAACGAATTCGCGTGCATGGAACAGAAGGGTATATCGAAATATTGTAATGGTTGAATACGTCAAAAGAGCCTCTGTCATAATGGACGGCATTACATGCAACCTGTCATGGATAAAAGGGCGGTTACTCTGTTCGTCCTTTTATCTATCCATCTTTCCCCCCAAATCAAAATCATAAGAAGAAAAGCAGTACGTTTTAAAATTTTGGATTTATTGTAGCATATTCGAAATAATTCGTTACATTGATGATTTAAGTTCAATTATTATAGGCAAGTATTTAGTAGGATCGATGAGTTGGTTATTGTATTATGGATAATAGAATGAGCCTCAATAGGTATTTATAATATAGAACGTAGGAGGATTACATGGCCTGGAGCAAATTGAAGCAACAGTTGGAGAGTTTTCTCTGTCCGGCGTTATATGGAAGGGTTGAATACCGTGCAACCGGCTATCGTTATTTACCTGATAAAGCAGGACTTTGTTATATTGCAGTAGATAAAAAGAACGTACTCAATATGGGTGATAAAACTACCTTAATCAGATGGTATCAGACGGAGTTGGAAATTAAGAATGATTCAGATATCCAAATTCCTATCAACAATGAAGAAATTGAAACTGTCAGAAAAGATACCAAGGGAATAGTTCCGGAGGATCGTCTAAAAATAATTGCAAAAAGTAGAAAAATAGCAGAATATGCAAAGGAGCTTGTTGCAGCACAGTCAGCATTAAGTAAATCAAATTTTACCGTTGTAGCTAATAAGTTTTTATCCATTTCAATTGAGGAAAGTATAGAGAGCAATGATATCTTATTGAATATTTTAGCTTTGGTGGACAGAAGAGTTGGAAAAAAGCGAATATTAAATATAAGCGAGAAGATAAAGTTAAAGCATCCAATTGTGAAGTATTTTTATGAACTACGACTTAGTACGTTATGAAAATAAATAACTCATTCACCTCACCATTCCGCTAATTTTTACTGACTCTAAATATCGAGGAGTTCTTTCTAATTCAACACAACTGTATCGGTACAGTTGTGTTGTTTTTGCATTGAGGAATGAAACATACATCTCTACAATGGGATTATGCAGCCGAAGCATAATCTTGGTGACGGCGATTACAAATCAGAGGTGATTCACATTGTATACGATGACGAAAGAAGAAATAAAAGCATACCTTCGCAGGATCGGTATTTCAGAGGTGCAACCGCCGACCAAGGAATATTTATTTTCTCTGCATCAAGCTCATGTACGGACTCTTACGTGGCAAACCGTAGACATTTTTGCCCGCAAACCGGCTAGCATCGGGTTCGAACAATCGGTTCAACTTGTTCTCCATGGCAGGAGCGGCTACTGCTTTCATTTGAATGGGGCATTCAGTGCGTTGCTCCATTCATTGGGTTATCACGTAAATTTGCACCGGGCGGGCGTTCAGCCACTGGGAGCCGAACCGCGCGTGAATTCGTTCCATCTGGGTTTGAGTGTTAACTTTAGGGATGATCTTTATGCTGAGGAACGATGGATTGTCGATGTGGGATTGGGAGATATGCCTTATGAGCCTATTCCGCTTCGTCATGGCCTATATGATCAGGGGCCTTTGAGCTATAAGGTGACGGCATCCAGCGTGGTGACCAATGGCTGGCGCTTGGAGCATGATCCAAACGCTTCCTTTGTCGGGGTCGATATCGATGCTGAGGTACTCGAAGGCTTGGAGGAGTTTATCCCGAAGCACGACTTCTACAGCCGTTCGCCGGAGTCGCTATGGTTTCATATTTTTCTCATTAGACAAAGAGACGCGGATGAAAGCAACGAGCTCCGGGGATGCGTATGGAGCAAGCACGATAAGAACGGCCTGACGAAGATTGAAGTGGAGAGCAAGTCACAATGGTTTGACATTCTGGGGGACGTATTCGGGGAACATCTCGTCAATTACAGCAGACTGGAACGCGATGACCTGTGGAAAAGGGTAGAAGCCGCGCATCTCGAATGGAAGGCTGCCAAGCTTGCAACGGGAAAATAGTTGTCTGTTTTATCACGTTTTATCAGGCTTACCCTATAACTAGTTGCTATAACATTAGTGTCATACTTTACAATTAACTAAGCGGATGGGTTTGTCAGGCAATGGGCCATCGGCAAGCCAGAGGCGTCTATTTTGTACATCGGGTCGGAGAACGTATTGCATTTGCTGTTGAAGATATTGATGCCGTTGTTGCCAAATTGAAAAGAAAGGTACGGAAATCTTTAGTGAGATGCAAAACTATGAAGATAGTTATAAGTTATGCTACTGTCGCGGGAAATTAATTTGATTCCCCCAGTTAACTCAGTAACATCTGATAAAGGGAACGCATGTTCGATAAAATTCATTGCGTGAGGAGAGCGGTTTATTGAATGGGATGAGATGATGAATTTTGTGAAGGTCATTCCTGGATGGCATCATTACGTAAACATATGGTTGTGTAACAGCTACAAAATAACGAACCGTTCCCTGAAAAAAGGAACGGTTTTTCGTGATGTTCTCTCTTCGGGATTGGTCTTCAATAGTAAATTTGTCATAATATTTTGCTAGAGGACTCCTATCAGTACCGTTTTAAGTAGAAAATTAAACTTAATGAATTAAACTTTTCTTGTAGATCTTGCACGATCTATTTATAATTACGATGTGGTTTGTCTTTCCAATCAACATACACAAGCCCATCCATCCCGTAGGTAAATCTATCCCGCATTATGAATTTGACTACAACAAGGAGGAATATCTTTAATGAATAAAGGACGGCATATTCGAATGGAGTCCTTGCTTATTGTTCGTTTTGTACTCCCGTTATTCATCATCCTCACTTTGTCACTGATTGTTGGGTTTTTAATATACCAACAAACTTCTTCTGTGCTGGAAGATGAGGTTAAGGCGTCCAACCGCCTATTGCTGGAACAGGGCATGAATGTGCTGGACAAAAGATGGGAAGACATCGATACGCAAATCAGGCGAATTACCAACGATTTGAAGGTGACCAGGCTGCAGCAAATCGATGATCCTTTTGGCGTTAATCTGTATCGAACCATCGAAGCAAGAGGACGGCTTCTTGAATATTATATTTCCAATGAATTGATTATGAATTATTTTATTGTATTTAAAAACAACCAGCTCGTACTGAACAACGATTATACATCCAGATTAGACGATTTTTCTTCTGTACTCCAGTATCCGAATCAATCGGAGAATTTTTTGCAATCGTTAGTAGAGACCTATCATAATCGGGATGTTATCCCGGCAGGAAACGTCTCGCTTCAAGGTACTCAGTATGAGTTGCTGACCTACCTTCGTTCTTTTGGTTTCTCCAACTACTCCAATGGGATTATCATCATGCTTATTAAAAACAACGAAATTACCAAGCTGTTTAAAAGATTCGACACAGACGGCAGCTGGGTGTATATAGCAGATGAGAAGGGTGAAATTATTACGAGTGTCGAAGGGCCAAGTGCCAAGCTGCCGCAGGAACGGCTTGTTTTGCCTTATAGCAGCGGGGTAATGAGCAGCAGTATCAATGGGGATGATATGATGGTCACGTATGTGACCTCCGCCTATAACGGCTGGACCTATGTAGCAGCCCAACCCTCCAAGGTTGTGCTGAAAAAAATTACCTATATTAAAAATACGACGATTACCATCTTCCTTTTATTTTTATTCAGTGGCAGCCTTATTGGCATCTATATGACTTATAGGAGCAGCATGCCGATTCGCAAGATCATACATACTCTGGCTAACTACAGGATAACGCCTGACGATCCAAAGAGCGGTGCTTTCGGGATGATCAGCCAAAGCATATCTATGCTCATGACGAGCAACCAGGAGCTGCAATCAAAAATGGAGCGTCAGCTGCCATTTCTGCGAGCGGCGTTCTTCGAGAGGGTGCTTAGAGGGCAATTTCAATCGGATGCAGATATGGAAGCCGTTCGTACGCATGTTCGAGTGGATTGGATGGGGGAAGCTTATTTGGTTGCAATCCTGACCTTCCCTGACAGGGCGACGACAGCTGTTAATGCCGATGAAATCGAATATCTGAATCAGAAAAAACTGATTGCCAGTGAGATCCTAATAGAGATGATCCCGGATGTTATTTTGCATGATGTGGATGTAGACAAAATTGCTTTGATCATGCAGTTTACTGAGGACGAGCCTGCTAGCATATACGGGAAAGCAGCAGGGTACCTAGAGTCGGTACAGCTTCAAATCCAGCAGCAATGCGGTATTGCGTCCATTATATCGATAGGTAATTATTATCCACAAAGAATGGATATCACAAGATCTTTTTTTGAGGCCCAGCAAGCCCTTATCCGCAGCAAGGATAACCGCATCATCTGGTTCAAAGAAATTTTGCCGAATCCAAGCAGCTATTATTACCCGGAAAATATGGAAACCCGGCTGATAAACCTGGTGCGTACGGGGAATGAGGAAACGTTAACAAAGCTGCTTAGCGAGCTGCACTGGCATAATTTTGTGGACAGGAATTTGCCTGTTCTTGTGCTTAAAGTCTTTTTATTCGATTTTGCCGCAAGCGTATATAAGACTTCAGGTGAAATCGGCGAAGTGACAGGTGTGGAGAAAGCAGTAGCAGTGGCCAGTATCTTGGATAAAGTGGAAAGTATTGAGGCTCACTATATCCAACTCAAAAATAAACTAGAAGAAATGAGCAGATCAGTACGACATAAGCAGAATGATCGGCAGCAGCAATGGTTTCAAGATGTTATAGCGTTTGTTGATAATCAGTATTCCGATCTGCAAATGTCTCTTGCCTTGTTGGCAGAACGCTTTAATGTGACAGAAACTTATTTGTCCAGATTGTTCAAAGAAAAAACCGGGATCAATTTCTTCGACTACCTGGAAAGCCTGCGGATCGAACAATCCAAACAGCTGCTGATTACGACAGCGCTTACGGTTGGGGAAATCGCACTCCGTGTAGGCTACAGCTCCTCCAATACGTTCGGACGTGCCTTCAAGCGGACTGTGGGTATAAGCGCACTGGCTTTTAGAAACGGAAATAGTGGGGAAATGCAAGAATAGCAGGGTCTGCAGTAATTGCACATAAGCAAAAAGCAAGTATTGCAGAGTCTGCAAATCCTTCATGTTTACACTAGTTTCCAGGCTCTGTATATTATAGATGTCCCGGGATGGATGAAAATGTTATCGCTTTCATTTCGAATTAAAACTAAACGGAGGGCTTAAGATGAGCGAACCTAATATTTTATGGATTTGCACAGATCAGCAGCGTTATGACACCTTGGGCTGTTACGGAAATTCATTTGTTAAGACGCCAAACATTGATCGCCTCGCACAAAACGGCGTATTATTCGAAAATGCCTTCTGCCAGGCAACGGTGTGTACGCCTAGCCGAGCGAGTTTTTTGACCGGTCGTTATCCACGCACGACCCGTTGTCGGCAAAATGGACAAAACATTCCGGAGGACGAAATGCTTGTCACACGGCTGCTTGCAGACGCAGGTTATGTAGGCGGTCTGTCAGGCAAGCTCCACTTGTCCGCTTGTAATCCAAGCGTCATGCATGGAACAGAGCGCAGAATAGCAGATGGCTACTCGCAATTTCACTGGTCCCATCATCCGGACAATCACTGGCCAACCAATGAATATATCCAATGGCTGCGCGTCAAAGGTAAGACCTACCAACCGCTGCAAACAGAAGGAAGCCGTTATGTCGAGATCGGTCCCGATGCAGAAGACCATCAAACGACCTGGTGCGCGGAGAAGGCGGTCCATTTTATCGAAGCGAATCAATCCTACGAGCAGCCTTGGTTTTTTTCTGTCAATATGTTTGACCCGCATCACCCGTTTAATCCTCCTCGGGCCTATCTTGAGCGATATATGCAAAAGCTGGATGAAATTCCGCTGCCTAATTATAAAGAAGGTGAGCTGGAGGAAAAGACATACTTCCAACAGTTTGACCACAACGGGGCTTATGGGAATGAAAGATTGCTACCCTTCTCCCAGATGAATGAGCAGGACCACCGCATGCTAAAGGCTGCCTATTGGGCGATGATCGATTTGATCGATGAGCAGGTTGGCCGAATGCTGGAGGCGTTGGAACGCACTGGACAGCTAGAGAACACGATAGTCATCTTTATGTCGGACCATGGCGAGTTACTGGGAGACCATGGTATTTACTTGAAGGGGCCATTTTTCTATGAGCCGTCGATTCACGTTCCATTGATCGTATCTTGGCCCGGCCATTTTCAATCGGGAGTACGCAGTCCTGAGCTTGTTGAGCTTGTCGATGTGGCTCCTACTCTTTTGGAAGCTGCAGGCTTGCACATTCATCCCGGTATGCAGGGGAAGTCACTTATGCAGCTGCTTACTGCAGAAGCAGTAGATTCCAAATTATCGCATCGCAGTGATATTTACTGTGAGCATTATAATGCTAGTGCGAAACAGAATGGTATCGGAGGCTTTGCTACTATGGTGCGAACCGACCGGTATAAGCTGGTATCTTATCACCGCCGTCATGAAGAGGAGCTGTATGACCTCCAGGAAGATCCGAATGAAAGGCGTAATTTATGGATGGATGAGAGCTACTCGGCAGTTAAGCTGGACATGATGAAACGATTATGTGACCGAATGGCTGAAACCGTGGATCCGCTACCGGAACGATTGGCTGTATGGTAGCAATGGCGCAAGAATTCAGGTCAGTATTAACAATAAACGGATGACATCTGCTCAGGAGGTGGTCACTACGAATAAAAATCGAATTTCACGCCAGCTACTGAAGGGATGGCAGTTATACTTATTACTGATACTTCCACTCCTTTATCTGGCTTTGTTTCGCTATGCACCGATGTATGGAGCTCAAATTGCTTTTAAGAACTATTCGATAACCAAGGGCATTATGGAAAGTCCATGGGTAGGCATTGCTAATTTTTCTCGTTTTTTTCACTCGTATGATTTTTGGCGGATTTTAACCAACACGCTGCTGCTAAGCTTGTATCATTTGCTGGCGACCTTTCCTTTTCCAATTTTACTAGCGCTGGGCCTCAATTATATCCATCATGTCCGGTTTCGCAAAACCTTACAACTCATCACGTATGCACCGCATTTTATTTCAGTTGTTGTCATGGTGGGACTCATTCTACAGTTTCTTTCTCCACGAATCGGGCCGCTCGCTTCGTTAAGCGAGTGGTTAGGCTTCACAATGCCCAATGTAATGGGTGACCCGGACTGGTTCAAATCGGTCTACGTATGGTCGGATGTTTGGCAGCATACGGGCTTTTCCTGCATTATCTTCCTTGCCGCTTTGGCTGGCATCGACCCGGCTCTGCATGAGGCTGCGCTGATGGATGGGGCGTCCAAGGTAAGAAGGATGTGGCACATCGATCTCCCGGGCATTATGCCGATTGCGATTATTATGCTGATCCTGAATGTGGGCCATATATTTGATCTGGGGTTTGAAAAGGTTTTGCTTATGCAAAATCCGCTGAATACAAGAACCTCGGAAATTATCGACACCTATGTATATAACGTCGGGCTGAAGTCGGCGGTACCTAATTTTTCCTATGCTTCGGCCATCGGGTTATTTAAAAATGTGATCGCGTTTATTCTGGTCATGTCCGTTAACCAGCTATCCAAAAAATTTGGCCAGTCTAGCCTTTGGTAACAGGAGGAATGGAACATGGAATCGTCGTTTTTAAGAGAATCAAGGGGTGATCGTTGGTTTAATATCATTAACTATACGTTTATGGCCTTGCTCCTGATTATCGTGTTATACCCTGTAATATTTGTGGTAAGCTCTTCATTCAGTAATAAAGATGCCGTCTCTGCAGGGCAGGTGCTGCTGTGGCCGGTTGGATTTAGTCTTGAAGGCTATCAAGCCGTATTTCGCGATCCAGCAGTGCTGAGATCCATAACGGTTTCAATCGGCTATACGGTTGCCGGTACGTTAATTAACGTGACTCTGACGATTATGGCAGCATATCCGTTATCACGTCGGGATTTATGGGGGCGAAATTGGCTGATGGGTGTGTTTGCCTTCACGATGTTTTTCAGCGGAGGGCTTATTCCAACGTACTTACTCGTCAAAAATCTGGATTTGCTCAATACACCTTGGGCGCTTCTGCTGCCGACTGCTCTGAGCATTTGGAATATGGTGATTACCCGGACTTATTTTATGGCGACCATTCCCGATGAGCATCTGGAAGCGGGACAAATCGATGGTTGTAACGATCTCATTTTCCTATGGAAGGTCGTGCTTCCACTTTCCGGTCCGATTACCGCAGTGATTGCTTTATATTATGGGGTGGAGCATTGGAATCAATACTTCAATGCGTTGCTTTACTTAAAGGAGCCGAAGCTTTATCCGCTCCAACTGGTGCTTCGGGAAATTCTTATCCGGAGCCAGATGAGCTCTGAAATGATGGGTGATTCGGCCCAAATGGCAGAACAGGCCGGTCTTGCAAATTTGCTTAAATATTCATTAATTGTAGTAGCTACTGCGCCCTTAATGCTGGTTTACCCTTATGTGCAGAGGTTTTTCGTGAGAGGTGTAATGATTGGGGCTTTAAAAGGATAATGAACTTAACAAGGAGGGTCTTAATATGAATAAATGGACAACAATAACAATCGCAACGTTGTTGCTGGCAGCAGGCTGCAGTGATGGCAAAGAGCAAGGGGTCACGAAGAAGGATCTGCCAGCAGTAGCCGAGGGACCAAGCACAGAGGCAGGCACTTTTCCATTGGTCAAGGATAAAATAACGCTTAAAGTACTTGCTGTAAAAAATCCGAGTGTGCAGGATTATAGTACCAATGAGTTTACGAAATGGTATGAGGAGAAGACGAACGTCAAGATCGAATGGCAATTTGCCACTCCACAGGATCGTCAGGAAAAGCTGAATCTGGTGCTGGCCACCAATGATTTGCCGGATATGATCATTGGCTTCGGCGTTTCTCCCGCCCAACAAATGGTTTATGGGCAGCAAGGTTTGTTCATCGCACTGAACAATTTGATCGATAAGTACGGTGTGGAAACGAAAAAAACTCTGGAAAAATACCCGGAAATCAAGCAAGCGACGACTGCTCCCAATGGCAATATATATTCACTCAGCAGTATCGACCGTAACCCACATACGATGCTTCAACAAAAAATGTGGATTAATACCGAGTGGTTAAAGAAGCTGAATCTGGACATGCCAACAACGACAGATGAGTTCGAAAAGGTGCTAAAAGCATTTAAGGAAAAAGATCCGAACGGTAATGGAAAAGCGGACGAAATTCCAATGATTGGGGGGATCCAGGAGAAGCTGACTGGATTGGACAGCTTTTTAATGAACTCGTTTATTTTGAATGATTTGAATGCAGACCAGCTAATTTTCGATGATAAAGGCAGCATAGAAGTTAATTTCAATAAGCCGGGCTTTAAGAAAGGTTTGCAATATTTAAATAAGTTATACGCCCAAGGATTGATAGCCCCGGAATCTTTTACGCAAAATAACGATCAAATGAAATCGCTCGTGGAAAATGGTGATGCGAGGGTCGGTGTCATATCTTCCTTCATCCCACAGGTATTCTCTAATATTACCGGCAAGCGGTGGCTGGATTATAAAACCGTTCCCCCGCTTAAGGGCCCGGACGGCTTGCAGCAGACCCCTTATCGTTATTATTCTGTCAATGGGGGTAATCTGTTAATTACAAATGCGTCAAAAAATCCCGAGGTTGCGTTTCGTTGGGCAGATGCGCTGTATAACTATGATATCAGTATGAGTGGAAATATCGGAACGGAGGGAATTGGCTGGCGGAAGCCAACAACGGATGAGCTCGGTCTGAATGGTAAACCGGCCAATTGGGTGCGGCTGCTGCCTTCCGGTACGCTGCAGAATAACAACTGGGCGCAAACGACATCTTACCATTTCTCGCGGGAAATGTTTGAAGGGCTTGCTGCTGGGCCGAATGAGGTGCCCCGTGTTTTGTACGAGGAGACACAAAAGAACTACGAGCCTTACAAAACGAAGCAGGAGCAGAGTGTACCTCCGGTGTTCTTCGATGACGCACAATCCTCAGAGCTCAGTGATTTGCAAAAAACGATCAAGGATTACGTGAAGGAAATGACTACCCGCTTCATCATTGGAGATGCATCCATTGATAAGGAGTGGGATAAGTATATACAGACGTTGGATGGCATGAATTTGAAACGCTATCTTCAAATTTATAACGAGGGCTACAAAGCGCAGTATAAAAAGTAATGCATGAAGCTCGTAAAATCCGAAGAAAATCGCAAACGGCTCTTTCGCAAATAATGCGAACAGAGTCGTTTTTTTTCACTGTTTCACGGAAGAGAGACTCCCCCAATCAACGAAATAAAATGAAGAAGTCTAGTTTTATATACTAAATTTAATATATAAATTTGAAAATAACCTAAGTATAATAAACACAAATATATAAGCATGGTATAAAGAAAAGGAGGCATTATACAATGATTACCACCAAAAAAGTACGAAGTCTTTCTGCGGTAACAGCTCCCTACGTATTTATCGGCCCATCCATGTTGTTTATCATTGTTTTATCTATATTCCCAATTCTTTACTCATTGTATTTAAGTTTTTTGAGCTACAACTTATCCATGCCGGCTACTACAATCAAATTTAATGGTCTTAACAACTACGTGTATATGTTGACCAATAAAACGTTCTTAGGGTCAATTGCATGGACATTAAGTTTTTCGATCATTGTTGTAGCTTTGAATGTCATCCTTGGAATGTCCTTGGCACTTCTATTGAACAGTTCGTTGATGGAACGCGCTGCGAACTTATTTAAAACCGCTTTCATTTTACCTATGATGTTGGCACACGTCGTCTCTGCAACGATATGGAAGCTGATGTTCTCACCGGTTTATGGTATTCTAAATAACATATTAATGATGTTGGGTTATGACAAAGTAAATTGGACAGCGGATACAAATAATGCGAGATTCGCGATTATTCTTGTGGAGCTATGGGGCTCTACGCCATTTTGTATGCTTATCTTTTTAGCTGCTTTGAAAACGGTACCAAAAGAATTGTATGAATCTGCACTCATTGACGGAGCAAACCGGATCAGGACTTTCTATGGCATAACACTCCCATTGATTAGAAACTTTCTGGCTTTGGTGGTTTCGATTCGGATAATGGATTCCCTAAGAATGTTCGATATTGTCTACACCTTAACTAATGGGGGGCCAGGAGATGATACCGAAACCATAGGAACAACGATTTACAAAACGGCATTCCGATATTCGGATATTGGGGTAGGTTCAGCAGGGGCTTTCTTATTTTTCATTTTGATCGTGATCGTGACGTTAGTCTTTCTCAAACTCATTCGCAGGGATTCAAAGGATTAGCGGCAAAGTTAAGTTATTCACAATTTTTATTTATACAACAGGAGAAATAATATATGGCAGGATATCCGCTGTACAAACATATCCAAGATTTGATCGTTAATCAGATTCGCGAAGGAGCTTTGCGACCGGGTGATCGGGTCTCGTCTGAAAGTGAATTGATGAATCAGTATCATGTGAGCAGTATTACGGCAAAGAATGCCTTGATCAGCTTAGCAGACCAGGGGATTGTGGTCAGAGTCCAGGGCAAGGGAACCTTTGTATCGGATAATGATATTACGAATCAAATCGTAGATAAAAACAACAAGTGTGCTGTTTCTAATGAAGATAATAAATTTGTCGGAATGATCATGCCGACCATGAAAACAAATGTAGAACAGAGATTGTTATATTATGTTGAAAAATATTTATATGAAAATGGCTATCAACTGATTTTACGCATAACGGATGAATTTCTTACGGCGGAGACAGGAGCGATTGAAAAATTCAAGGGAATGGGTGTCTATGGTATGATCATTTTTCCCACTCTCGATGAAAAGTATAATGAAGCGATTCTAAGACTTAAGCTCGATAACTTTCCATTTGTATTGATTGACAGGTTTTTGAAAAGCATTGATACCTATAATGTCACTTCGGATAATGTACAAGGAACATATCAAGCAATTTTTATGCTCTTGAATAAAGGTCATCGTCATATCGCATTTATTTCCCCTACGATAACGAACTCGGCAACAGAAGAGCGGGCATATGGTTTTGAAAAAGTTTTCTCTGATTCAAATTTACCGATTAATAAAAACCTGTGGTGTTTGCTTGACCTGGAAATAATTGCTTCTAATCGTGCTTATTCATATATTTTGAACTTTTTGAAGAAGCATCCCGAGATCACCGCAATCTTTACTGTGAATGTTGAAATGGCTTCATTAACCTACAACGCTTTGAAAGAGTTATCTTTATTGAGCAAAATAGAAATGATAACCTTTGACGAAATTGGCCTGCCAGATGTTCATTTTATTAAACAAAATTACAAGGAAATGGGTAGACATGCCGTACATTCTTTAATTTCCCAAATCAATGGAAAAAGCTTTGTCAAACATATTGTGGTTCCCACTCAATTTCATCTCAAACCTTGATGAACAGGGTGGGAAGTAGGGCTATACTTTTTTTGGGGGTGTTGATCTAGTGAAGCATATTTTCGAAAAATATATGATTTATTTGTTGATGATCATATTTACAATTTTCTTTTTATTCCCTATATATTGGGCCATTACCATGTCTTTTAAAACACCGGGACAAATTTTCGTAACCCCTCCAGAGTTTTTTCCCTCAAGCTTTCATTTGGACAATTATGTGGATATATTTTCAAAAGGAGGGGCTGGCATCTATTTCTTGAATAGTTTGATTGTCTCCATCATAACCACAGTCGTGGCGGTATTGTTTGCAACGATGGCGGGTTACGGGTTTTCAAGGTATAAGTTCAAAGGAAAGTATACTGCATTATACACAGTCATCATTGTTCGAATGATTCCCGGTCTTGTATATACGATTCCTTTCTATATTATTTACCAGAATTTGGGTCTTCTAAATTCTTTGACTGGTTTAGTAATCAGTTACATTACATTTTCGTTGCCGTTGGCAATTTGGTTGTTCATGGGATTTTATGACCAAATTCCAACTGAAGTATTTGAGTCTGCGATCATTGACGGGTGTAACGATTACGGTGTATTTAGGCATATTGCGATCAAACTCGTTTTACCAGGGATTGTGGTAGCCTCAATCTTGATTTTCCTTGGTGCTTGGAATGAATTCGGTCTTGCTCTGGTTTTATTGTTTACTGATGCTAAGAAAACATTGCCTATCGGAATCAATGGTCTCATCGTCTATCAAGAGGATACACCCTTTGGCTCACTTGCCGCAGCTGGAACGATTGCTATGCTTCCTGCTATCATTTTGTCATTAACGACTCAGAAATTTATCGTTCGCGGGTTAACGGACGGTGCGGTTAAAGGTTGATGACCATTTGTACTTTTCCACAACCAACGTTTGTCAAGTTTCTGGAGCTCATTCACCAGAATTTACAAAATAAAGGGAGGAATTTAAATGTCAAAAGGTATCAAATGCTCGTTAATTTTCATTTTGGCTATCGCTTTATTGATCTCCGGATGCAGCGGAAATACTCAACAGGTCATGGACAGCAAAGCGAATCAAGGGGCTGCTCCTGCTGCTGCTTTGAAAGAGCTTCCCCAGCCGTACGGTATCCAGTTGAAGGATATGGATGGTGGCAGCACCTTGAAAGGACAGTATAAAGGCAGAAAAATTACTTTGGCGGTTTCAAGCGGAAGTTTTGAAAACGCAATCAAGGCTGTTGCCCCATATTTTGAACAGGTTTCCGGCGCAAAAGTAGAAGTGCAAAGTATTCCGGGAGATAACTTGATGGATAAAGTTCAATTGGATCTAAACTCCAGTCATATTTACGATGTTGTCATTACGCCGATCGCCTTTATCCATGGCTTCGCCGAAGGGAATCAATTGAAAAACCTCCAGCCGTTCGTTGATAATCACAGTATCGCAAGTCCTAATTTGGATATGGCTGATTTCATTCCAAGCCTATTGGATATCTATGGAAAGTATAAAGGGAAACTCGTCGCGTTTCCGTACAAACCGGATGTTCAATTATTCTTCTATCGAAAGGATTTGTTTGAAGATCCCAAAATTAAGGCCGCCTACAAAGAAAAAACCGGGAACGAGCTAAAAGTTCCCGAAACTCCGGAAGAGTTTGTACAAACAGCAAAATTTTTTACCAAAAGCCTGAATCCCGATTCTCCAGTGACCTATGGATACAGCACTATGGCATCCAAAGGAAGAAGTCGTTGGTTGTGGGTAAACCGTCTAGCCTATTACGGTGGCAATAATGTAGATGGGAACTTCAAACCTGCCTTTAACAATAAAGCCGGTTTGGAAGCTATGAACATTATGTTGGAGCTTCAGAAAACTGCACCGAAAGAATTGCTGCAATTTGGATGGGATGAGGCCAATAACTTCTTTGCCACGGGTGAAGTTGCCATGATGGAACAGTGGCCTGGATTGTTTTCCGTTATCCAAGGCGATAAATCCAAAGTTAAGGATAAAGTTGGATTTGCCGTAACTCCCGGTCAAGCACCTACTCTTGGCGGTTGGGCGATATCGATGGCGGAAACATCAAAGGAGGCAGAATTAGCTTACAAATTTATCGAATATGTGACATCCAAAGATGCGGAACTGTTGAAAATGAAAGATACGATGGATCCGACACGAAAATCAAATTATGAAAGACAAGAAGTAAGGGACTCCCAACCATTCTACCCAGCATTATTGAATTCATTAAAAGCGGCAAAAATACTTGCCGATACGGACGTTCCCTTTATTTCTGCCAAGTTAAATGATATTCAGGAAGTGGCAACTCAGAGTGTTTTGAACGGTCAAACGACGCGGGAAGAAGCATTACAATCCATGGCTAAAAGTTTCGAAACCGAAATCGGTAAATTGAAATTGGCAAAGTAACAGCGGATTTATGGATCGACAGGCAAAGACTTCTACAGCACGCAGTGATCTTTGCCTGTAGACTAAATGAACTTCAAATATTATAGAGGAGTGGTAGGGTATGGGCAAAACTTTTATGAATCCATTACTCGAGAACGGCGCGGACCCTTGGATGTATAAACACGAAGACGGAACCTATTATTTGATGGTTACAAGACAAGGTCGACTGGATCTATGGAAATCTGACAATATGACGAATATCGCCAGCGGTAACCAAAAGACAATCTGGACCCCGGAGGAAACAGGCAGCAATAGCAAGAATCTTTGGGCTCCTGAAATTCATTATATTAACAAAAAGTGGTATATTTACTATACAGCGAATGATGGAGGAGGGGACAGTACTCGAAAAATATTCGTCCTTGAAAATGAAGAAGAAGACCCTTTTGAAGGAACATGGATGGATAAAGGCTCAATTATTACAGAGTATGCAGGCTTGGATGGTACGGTATTTGAACATAGGGGAGAGCTTTATTTCCTGTATGCGGGCTACGGTCATTTCCCGGAATATGGGTCTGCGATTTATATTGCAAAAATGGCCAATCCTTGGACAATAGAAGGAGAAAACGTCCTGCTCAGTAAACCGACGGACCCATGGGAAATGCAGGGTGGTATGGCGATTAATGAAGGACCAGCAATTTTGAGAGGCTATGGGAAGATTTTTCTTGTGTTCTCGGCAAGCACTTGTTGGTCTGATGACTATTCACTAGGTATGCTGACGTGCTCCGAACAGGATGATGTGATGAATCCGAAATCCTGGATAAAGACTCCAAATCCAGTATTCCACAAGAGCTTGGAAAACCAGGTGTTCGGTCCCGGGCATAATAGTTTTGTTAAATCACCTGATGATAAGGAATATTGGATAGTCTACCACGCGATTCCAGTTTCGGGTGCAGGAAGTGCACATCGCAGTACTAGAGCACAAAAATTCGGATGGGATGATCAAGGTAATCCTGATTTCGGAATTCCGGTCCCGATCCATGTGCAAATTGATGTGCCTTCCGGCGAGTAACGTAACAGGACCAACACCATTTTGGAGCAATTTGTCTGGGACCAAGCCTTGTTTTGGTTCCGATCAATCGACTAGAAATCGTTAAATTGAGATGGGAGAGAGATAAAATGATGCGTTTGGCGATAATTGGTGATTTGCATTTTTTTGATAATAAATTTGTACAAGGAAATGAAGAACTGTTATTGGCTAAAGAAAGTTTCTATGAGAGATATTTGCAAAAGTTCTTCGAAATTGAAGCCGACTTGCACATCTCCCTTGGTGATTTGACCCACATGGGATGGGAGGAAGAATTTGAAAGCGTTTATCAACATATTCGTAACTCCGGTATATCTTTTCGCCATATATTAGGAAACCACGATGCTTATGAATTACCTAAAACTAAAATTCAATCATTGATTGCTAATCCATTGAATGATGTATTTGAAACCGAAGAGGCCCTATTCGTGTTTGTTGATTCGACTAGAGAAATGGACCCGAAAGATTATAGCGGTCATCTTAATGCGGACCAATTGGAATGGTTGGAGGCACAAATGCTCGTTTCTCCATCAAAGCCAATTTTAGTTTTTGCCCATCATCCCCTATATAACACGACAACCGGGTCAACGGATGAAAAAATGCATATTGATCCGACCATTGATATGCGTGCAATATTACGAAAAAGACAAGGAAACTGTTTTTACTTCAACGGCCACAATCACATACACTCCATTGTAAGAGAAGAACAATGGAACTTTATTCAAACTGCAGCAGGCATGTGTCATCCTTCCATACGCATCGTGGAAATCGATAAGTCTGAAGTTCGAACCCGCATAGTAGCCATCGAGGATAAAGAATTATTAGAAGCTGCGCAGATTCTATATGATAAGTTACCTCAATATCATCGGCCATTACATGCATATGGGCAAAATGCGGATCGGGATCAAATCATATTGTTGTAAAACCGTTAAGTCATCTTGATTTACCGTAGAGAGTGTTGCCACTCTTATTTCCTTACAGGGAAAAGGGGTGGTTTTTTTTCCTGCGGAAAGTTAACAGTTCATTTTGTTAATGATTAATGATTAATGATTTATTTTGTTGTTTGTTGGTTTTTATCAATTGTTAATAAAGTGAAAATATGCAGTGAATGATCGGATTTTGATTTCAGTACACGAAAAACTTATTTTAGAAAGATAAAAACCAAGTAACATCAATTTACAACAAATATCGAAGATATATGATCATAAACGACAAATAAACGTTGACAAACGAAAGTTATAGTGCGAAAATAATAACTATAATCTTAGCTTTAACTAATGATTGCAGCATGAGAAGGCATCCATAGTCTGGTTAGAGTCTTTATTGTATACGCATTCAATAATGCGGTTAGCCGGTATCTTAGTTTCGTGTATATCAGGAGGTGTGCTTGATTATAAGAGTGTTGAAGCTTGGCGATTGAAAAAGGGAGCTGTTTTGAATTGTTGTAAAGAAAAGGAGAGGGATTTCTCTTGGCATCCATAGAGTTCGTGAAGGTAACCAAATCGTTTGATAAGCAGGATGTTATAAAAGATTTGGATTTAAAGATTGAAGACGGGAAGTTTACGGTTCTGGTTGGTCCGTCAGGCTGCGGGAAGACGACACTTCTTCGTATGATTGCCGGTATTGATCCTCAGACCTCTGGTTCGGTGCTTATAAACGGAAAGGATGTCACACGAATTGCACCCGGTCAAAGAGGAGTAGCTATGGTATTCCAAAACTATGCCATTTACCCCACGATGTCTGTAAGGGAGAATATTGAGTTTGGACTAAAAAACAATAAGGTGGGTAAAGAGGAAAGAACCCAACTCGTGGAGAGTATCAGTACTACAGTTGGTTTGAATAACTACCTTGACCGTAAACCGTCCACCTTATCCGGCGGACAACGCCAGCGCGTCGCATTGGCACGTGCCATGGTTAAGAAGCCTTCCGTGTTTCTGATGGATGAGCCGTTGTCCAATCTGGATGCCAAGCTCAGAGGGCAGATGCGTATCGAATTGATCGAGCTGCACAAGAAATTAGGTACCACCTTCGTATATGTAACGCACGATCAAGTGGAAGCGATGTCTATGGCTGACACGATTGTTTTAATGAACCAGGGACTGATACAACAAGAGGCTCCACCGGATATTATTTATCGTCAGCCCAACAATTTGTTCGCAGCACAGTTTATCGGCGTCCCGCCAATGAATGTGGGTAACTTGAATGTGGACGGAGTGAAGTTTGGTTTCCGACCGGAGAGTACGGAAGTATCCAATGAGCCTCTCGACCATCATTATTCTCTCCGTGGAGTAATTGCTACAAGGGAGATGCTTGGATCCGAAACGCTGTATCAAATAAAAACCAAAGAGCATTCCTTCATGGTCAAGTGCGTCGAAGACCGCTTTAGCGTCGATCAAGAGGTATACTTGGGAGTTCAGGCATCCAAGTTGTTTTTTTTCGGAGCCGATGAAAACCGTATTCTTGAGAAGCATAGCCGTTTTCCTGACTACTTGGAGGCGCTGAAAGGGCAGCGGCATGGATAATAGAACATTATGGGAAAGGCTTCGTCCGTATCTATTGGTTACTCCTGCTATGATAGGTATTTGTCTTTTTATTATGTATCCTGTTGTTTATTTAGTTTATTTAAGCTTTTATAAATACAACCTGTTGAACAAAGCGAAAAGTAAATACATCGGATTTGATAACTTTAAACAAATTTTTACTCGGGAAGATTTTTACCAGGCGCTGATGAATACGGTATTTTACACAGTCGGTGTAGTCGTATTCACCTTGCTGTTATCCCTGCTCATTGCTTTATGGTTGAATAAAAAGAAACGGTTCAATGCTATTGTTCAAGCAGGTATATTCACACCGCACATCATTTCTATTGTATCCATTGCGCTGGTGTGGCTGTGGATTATGGAACCAAGTCAAGGTTTACTGAATTTTGTGTTCAAAGCGATAGGGCTGCCACCTTCCCAATGGCTGCAGAGCTCGAGTACAGCACTTATTTCGGTCATTATCGTATCTGTGTGGCATGGCATAGGCTACTACACGTTGATCATTATTGCTGCGCTGCAAAGCATACCTCCAACTATCTATGAAGCGGCAGCGCTAGATAATGCCAGCCGGTTCAAAGTGTTCTACAAGATAACGATACCACTTATATCACCACAGCTGTTTTTCATCCTGCTCATTATGACAATCGGCTCCTTTAAAGTGTTTGATACCGTTCAAGTTATGACGGGCGGAGGTCCAAATAACGCAACAAGTACTCTCGTTTACTACATTTATGAATATCGAACAACGAATATTGGTTACTCAGCTGCTACAGGTGTAGTTCTTATGGCTATCATCGGGATTTTAACCGTTATCTACTTCCGGGTGCTTTCCAAAAAGGTGCATTACCAATAAGCCGCTTACATAACCAAGAAAAAGGGGAATTCGTACTTGAAGACATATGAATTCAAATATTGGACGATATTGGAAATTATATTGAAAGCGGCCGTGTTAATGGTGTTTATTGTCCCATTTCTATGGATGATTTCAACGTCGCTGCAAACGTTTGAGGAGACCATGACTTTCCCGCCTACGATTATTCCGGTGATGCCTCAATGGGTCAATTTTGTAGACGCCATGAAAGCAGGGCCATTTCTGACGTATGGAATCAATTCTGTCATCATTACGGTCTCGATTATTGTGATTCAATTAGCCGTAATGATCCCGGCAGCCTACTCATTTGCCAAATATAAATTTGCAGGGAAAAATATACTGTTCGGCATGGTTTTACTGGCTTTCATGGTTCCTGGACAGGTTACTTTTATTCCTATCTATTTAATGATGGCGGATTGGGGAATCGGCAAGACGCTGCTGCCACAAATTATTCCTTTTATGTCCAGCGCCTTCGGAATCTTCCTCATGCGTCAATATTTTATGCAAATACCGCAAGAAATTATCGAAGCAGCGAAGCTGGATAATGCAAGTGAGTTTAAGATTGTATGGAACATTATGATTCCGATGTCAAAGTCGGCGTTGGCAACCATCGCGCTGTTCAGTTTTGTCAGTCATTGGAACGATTATTTCTGGCCGTTGATTATGACAGATTCGGCTTCAATCCGCCCTCTGACTATAGGTATTGCCATGCTCCGAATGACCGAAGGGATCAGTAACTGGAATATTATCATGGCTGGAAACGTTGTTTTGGTTGTTCCTATTCTTATTGTGTATCTGTTCTGCTACAAGCAAATTGTTAAAGCTTTTGTTTACTCTGGCATTAAGTAGCAGGTTGGTTTCTATTAGATCAAATATGAGACAAAGAAACTGGAGGAATTTCAAAATGAGGAATAAGTTAAGTGTAATGATGACAGTACCGGTAGTACTGAGTCTGTTAGCAGGCTGCTCCGGAGGTACACCGCAAGTGAATGAAACCAAGCCGGCTTCCACGCCAGCAGGTACTCAAAAACCAGCTGAAACCGCTAAGGTACCAGAGCCTGCCAAGACTGGAAAGACGACCGTTCAGTTCTGGCACTCCCTAGGCGGGAAAAATTTGGAGTATATGGATGGCTTAATCAAACGCTTCAATGAGAGTCATAAAGATATTGAGGTTGTGGGTACATACCAAGGTAGTTATGATGAAACCGTAACCAAGCTTCAGCAAGCCATTGCTGCTAAGAAAGGACCGGATATTACCATGCTGGAGCGTGCATATGTAGAGTTTTTTGCAGATGCAGATGTGCTCGAAGACCTTAACCCGTATCTCAAGAGCTCCAATTTGAGCGAAGATATTTTTGTGCCTGGATTTATGGGACATTCGACCTTTAATAAAAAGCTGGTTTCACTTCCGTTAAATCGTTCGACTCCGATCATGCATATTAATAAAACATTGCTGGATGAGAAAGGGCTCGCCATTCCGACTACTTGGGATGAATTGCAGAAAGTATCCGAAGCATTGGTCGTCAAAGAAAATGGGCAGTACAAACGGTATGGTATGACGATGCCGTATGATACTTGGTATCCTATAGCCATGATTTCTCAAGCCGGAGGAAAGTTCTTCAGTGACGATAAGAAAACGGTTGGTTTTGTAGATAACGGGGTTGGACTGAGAATGTTCAAATTCTTGAAGGATCTTCAAAGCACAGGTGCGTTATACTATCCTCCTGCCAAAGATTCCGGTGAAATTACAAATCAAATGTTCATTGACGGTAAAGTGGGTGTTTTCTATCAATCAACAGGCAACATCGGCAGCTTCAGTGGTATCGTTAAGTTTAACTATGTAACCGCATTCTTGCCTAAGGACAAAGTATTCGCTAACCCGACCGGCGGAGCAAACGTAGCTATGCTGTCATCTGCTGCCGATAAAAAAGCGGCTTGGGAGTTTATGCGCTGGATGGAAACGGATCCGCAGGGAGGCTTGCAGTTCATTTTGCAATCCGGGTACCTACCGTTTACAAAAGCTATGGTTGAGTCTAAAGAAATTAAAGAATTGTGGGCAAAGGAGCCCAATCGTAAAACTGCTTACGACCAGCTTCAATATGCGGTTGATACGAACAAGAGTGTTGCTTGGCCTGAGGTAAATAAGGAATTCTTATCAGCAAGTGAAGCGATAATGTATGACAGTAAAGATATACAAACAACATTGTCGTCCTTTAAGAAAGAAACCGATAGAATTCTGTCGAAATAAACGTGGGGAGCGGACTTTCATGATGGTTACAGATCGTAAAGATGCAAATCAAAAGGTTCATTGGCAAGCCCATCAAAGCACGAATGCCGAGATGCCTGAGAACACATTGGCGGCCATGCGATATGCTTGGGAGCTTGGCGGCATTCCGGAACTCGATATTAGGCAAACTGCTGATGGTGTTATTATCGGTATGCATGATACAACGCCGAAGCGAACAACAAACGCACCTGAATCGGATCAGGATCGACTGATTTCGGAATGCGCGTTTGCTGAGGTTCAAGAATGGGATGCAGGGATCAAATTCAGTGAACAGTATAGGGGAGAGAAGGTCCCCGCACTTGCTCAAATATTGTCCGTGTTAGCTCAGTACCCTGAGCGTGAGCTCTACCTGGATTTCAAAGAGGTCGACTTGAAAAAAATGGCTTTGCTCATTAAGGAATATGGAGTTGGGCGACAAATTATTTTTTGCCACTCCAATCATGAGAACTGCAAGACGGTTAAACGGTTAGTGCCAGAGGTGCGTACTATGCAATGGATTCCCGATAATGAGGTTGACTTCAGATTTCAAGAGACGCTTGAAACCGGATTCGACTCCCTTGACATCGTTCAAATTCATTTGGTCGATGCCAAGGCAAATGAAGGATGGAGATACAGGCTGCAGCGTGAGTTTTTGCAGGAGGCGCTTAAGCATTTGAACGAAGCCGGATTAGAACTGGAAGTATTGCCATTTCACTTCGACCAGGATTCTATGTTCGAGCTTATGGATATGGGGATCCGACGGTTTGCCGTCGACGAACCGAAAGTGTTTGTACAAACGATTCACCGTTATTTCAATGATAGGCAGAATGGTGGCTAGTCATTCCTATAAATGGATTGGGTAGATACAAGGGGCAAGAAAGCTGCCCCTGTTTGTTATTTCGGCAAAGCAAGCAGATCGTCCATATATGGTGGACAAAATGCTCCAGAAAATGGAAAATTTATTTAGTAGTATTGGAAAGCAGGAGGGGCCTGAATATAGGGGGGATTGCTTAGATTAATCGGCAATGACGATCTCTATACCATCGAGGGTATTCAGGAAGTCCCTGTCGGCGCTTTGATCCGTAATTAGGGTACTTATTTGATTAACCTCTGCAAAGGTTGCGATGGATCTGCGGTTCAGCTTGGAATGATCCAGCAAGGCAACCACTTTATTTACATTGTTCACCATCAGTTTTTTCAGCTCGGCTTCATAGATGCTGAAATCGGCTAGACCGGAAGTGGTGGTAAAGCCATGCGCAGAGGTGAAGAACACGTCGGCATGAATTTGCGAGAGCAGTCCTTTGCCAAGCAAGCCTTCCAATGAGCTCGAGCCTGGTCTAAGCACGCCTCCGATAACGATGACGTTAATATGAGGATTGCGAGTTAATTCTTGCGCTGTGGCCAACCCGTTAGTCACAACGGTTAAATAATCGTAGTTAATCAAAAGCTTGGCAAGTTCAAGGGAGGTTGAACTGGCGTCGAGAATGATACATTGGCCATTTTGAACAAAGGGAAGAGCAGCTTTACCTATCATCTTCTTCTCCGCTTGATTAGCTAAGCTGCGTGAGTGAAAGGTATTCTCGGAGGTTGTTGGTTTTGGTAAAACAGCACCACCATGTGTTCTTTCCAGTAAACCGTCCTCTTCCAGAATTTTGAGATCATTGCGAAGCGTTCCTTCGGAAACGTTTAATTCTATGGATATATCTTTAACTAACAATTGTTTATTTTCGTTTAATATTTGCATAATCTGATTACGTCGTTCGGGTGCCAACATGTTCGCATCTCCTAGAGTACATTTTTTTAGTATTATAACAAAATAAAAATAATCATTCAATAATTGATGTCAAATACGTATGGAAATATAATTAAAATTAATAAAGCAACCACAAACACATAAATATGAAGCATAAGCGTTAGTATCGTCTTACAGCAATCAAATTCATTTGCGCTATCTTCACTATTATATCACAAATTTAAATTGTTGGATTTCGTTTAAATGAAAACAAATGATAACAAACAACAGTATAAATCAAATTAAACGTTGACAAAGTTTGGCTTAGATGCGAAAATAAATATGTAAAATAGGAATTGTTATATTTATCTAATATATATACTAGGGAGGTTATTTAGTGAATATCAGTATGATTCCTGGAAATATGAAAGCCATTGTAGCCTATGCCCCGGGCGATTATCGGCTGGAAACAGTTGATGTACCGACAGCAGGTTTTGGCGAGATGGTCATTAAAGTTGAAGCTTGTGGTATTTGTGCAGGTGATATAAAAGCGTTCCAAGGAGCGCCAAGCTTCTGGGGGGATGACAAACAAGCTTCTTACATTAAAGCCCCCATGATTCCCGGACATGAATTTATCGGCTTTGTGGTCCAGATCGGAGAAGGTGTTGAAGGGTATTCGATTGGTGATCGGGTCATATCCGAACAGATTGTGCCTTGCTGGAATTGCCGGTTCTGCAAGCGTGGACAGTATTGGATGTGCGAAAAGCACGACCTGTACGGTTTTCAGAATAATGTAAACGGTGCCATGGCGGAATATATGAAGTTCACGAAGGAAGCCATTAATTTCAAAGTTCCGCTTGATCTCCCGATTGAGAAAGCTATTCTGATTGAGCCTTATGCTTGCTCTCTCCATGCCGTCCAGCGTGCACAAATCGAGCTTGGTGATGTAGTCGTCATTTCGGGAGCAGGAACATTAGGTTTAGGAATGGTAGGCGCCGCGAAAAGATCCGGAGCCGGAAAGCTAATCGTGCTGGATTTGTTCGAAGAGAGATTGCAATTAGCCAGAGAATTTGGTGCGGACCTGGTATTGAACCCGAAAGAGGTTGATGTGGTTGCTGAGATTAAAAAGCTGACGGAAGGTTACGGTTGCGATATTTATATCGAGGCTACCGGACACCCCAAATCCGTTGAGCAGGGACTTAACATGATCCGTAAACTGGGCAGGTTCGTTGAATTCAGTGTGTTCAAGGATCCCGTCACGGTAGATTGGAGCATTATAAGCGATAGAAAAGAATTGGATGTGCTTGGCTCCCATCTTGGACCTTATTGTTACCCGCTTGTTATAGAGGGCATTGCTAATGGAGATTTCCCGACAGAGGGGGTAGTCACTCATATGCTTCCATTGGAGCAATATTTGGAAGGCTTTGATTTGGTGAAAAAAGGTATTAACTCATTGAAGGTCGTTCTTATTCCCTAACTTGTCTTAAAGTACGAGTTCAAAAAGTTCGCACTTCAGCACCGAGAAGGTTGCAAGAACCTGAAGAAGGAGGAGCGGAGCTTAGGCAAAACCTAAGTGAGCACCGGACTTCGAAGGTGAATGCAAGTTTCGATGTCGAATACGCTTCCTGTGTTACCTCGTGATCAAGTGGGGACTTTTTGAACAACCTCTCATACACGTATTTCTATAATAAAGGAGCCTTACACATGAGAATAGCCATTGGAGCCGATGAGGCGGGTTTCACCTTGAAGGAAATTATTAAAAGCTATCTCGGAGAACGAGGTGTTGAGCATGTTGATTTTGGTCCGGCAGACAGTACCCAGTCCATCGATTATCCTGATGTTGGCTTTGCTGTTGCAGAAGAAGTTGTTCGAGGCCATTATGACCGTGCCATCCTGATCTGTGGTACTGGTATAGGAATGACGATTACGGCGGATAAGGTTCCGGGAATCCGTGCAGCACTTTGCCATGACACTTATTCGGCAGAACGTGCTATGAAGAGTAACAATGCCCAGGTGCTGACGATGGGAGCGAGAGTGATCGGTTCGGAATTGGCTAAACATATTGTCCGTGCATGGCTGGAATCGGAATTTGACGGGGGCAACTCGGAGCGCAAGGTTCAGAAGATTATGGAAGGCGAGCAAAGGCTCGCAGGTACGGGTGTATATGCAAAAGAAATCAGTTCATGTTCTACACATGAATAAAGCAAAGGGATAGAAGGAAGGAGCGGTTAGGTCTTGAAAAAACTGATTAATGTGCCCAATGCGGTAGTCGATGAAATGATTGAAGGGTATGTGGCGGCGTATCCGAAATATGTGAAGGTGCTGCCTGAGAATAAACGGTCCGTAGTAAGTGTGGAAACGGCAAGAGCAGGTAAGGTGGGTGTAGTGATAGGCGGCGGCAGTGGTCATGAGCCAGCCTTCATGGGTTTGATAGGACGTGGATTTGCTGACGGCGTACCGGTAGGTAACGTGTTCGCTTCACCACCGCCGGATCCGATCCTCGAAGTGACCCGAGCGGTCAACGGGGGTGCTGGTGTTGTATATATATACGGCAATTATGCAGGAGATTGCATGAACTTCGATATGGCAGCCGAGCTTGCGGAGATGGAGGATATACAGGTTCAGACGGTGCTGGTAACCGATGATGCAGCTTCAGCTCCGCTATCGCAAGCAGATCGCCGTCGTGGGATTGCCGGGGGCTTTCTTGTTTTTAAAACGGCGGGAGCGGCAGCCGATCAAGGCTATACCCTGGATGAAGTAGTCCTCGCTGCCCGTAAAGCCAATGCTAATCTCCGGACAATGGGCGTGGCCCTGAGCCCGTGCGCCGTGCCTCAGACGGGTAAGCCAAGCTTTGTGCTGGGCGAGGATGAGATGGAGATTGGCTTGGGCATTCACGGAGAGCCGGGCATTGAGCGGGGAACACTCAAGACAGCGGACGAAGTGACGGATGCACTGCTGGAGCGAATCCTCGAGGATATGCCGATCACTGCAGGGGAACGGGTAGTGGTTTTGGTCAACGGGCTCGGATCGACACCGCATATGGAGTTGTTCGTTGTGTACCGTCGAGTGGCGAAGCGCCTGAAAGACTTGGGTGTGAGCATTCATCGTTCCTTTGTGGGGGAATATGTGACCTCGCTGGAAATGGGAGGCTGCTCTGTGTCGGTTATGAAGCTGGACGATGAGTTGATCCGGCTGATCGATCATCCGACAGATACACCGATGTATGTGCAGCAGTAAGAGCTCATCTAATGCTACCGATGTCTTGCTAATGCAAAGCATTGAGGAGGGAAAGTTAATGAAAGTAAACATGGAGCAATGGAAAAGTCTCTTCGGTCATATTGCCTTACGAATCGAGGAGGAGAAAGAAGGGTTGTCCGAGCTGGACAGGGCAGTGGGCGATGGTGATCATGGGGTCACGATGTCGCTAGGCTGGGAAGCTATCGTTGAAGCAACAGCTGCATTCGAAGGGGGAGATTGCGGAGCCTTGTGCAAAAAAATCGCAATGACCTTCCTGAATGCGGTCGGATCGTCGGTAGGACCGCTGTATGCCACGGCCTTTCTGCGTGGAGCAGCGGTGCTTCAAGGAAAAGAGGAGCTGGAGGAGGAGGATATCGTTCAGTTTTGGTTGGCTGCGGTAAAGGGGATTCAAGAACGTGGCAAAGCCCAGATCGGCGATAAAACCATGATGGATGCCTGGCTTCCTGCGATGGACGCTCTCCAGCAAGCCAGAGCAGAGGGTCAAGGACTATTGGAGAGCTTGGAAGCGGCTGTGAAGGCTGCTGAGGAAGGCAAACGCTCAACCGCTTTATTAATATCCCGAATAGGACGATCCAGCCGGTTGGGGGAGCGTTCTTCCGGTCATATCGACCCGGGAGCGGCTTCTGCTCATATCATTCTCTCGGCATTTACCGAGGCACTGACCATTCGTAAATGAAAGCTGGGATAGCTATGAAAAATATAGGTTCAGGCTTAAAAGAAAGGGTAGTTAATCTATGAGTGGAATTCGCATGATAGTCAGTGATTTGGATGGAACGCTGCTGTCTGAGGACAACAGAGTAACTGACACGGTTAAAGATGCCATCGATCGATTTCGATTAGCCGGTGGGCTGTTTACAATCGCTACTGGCCGTTTCGGTCCAAGTACCGAAAGTATAATTAAACAGCTGAATATTGATATTCCTTTTATTTTATGCAATGGAGGCGTGCTGGCGAATCAGGATCGTGTATTAGAGATGGAGATGATTACCCTGGAAGAGACTTCATCTTTTTTATTGGAATGTGACCGGCTCGGGGTGACCGTCATGCTGTTTCGAGAGGATGGACTTCATGCGATCCGGCGTTCGCCGCAATTGGAGTTATTTGAACAAAAAGAGGGAATTCGCAGTTCTTTCATACATGCGCTTGCTGACGATTGGCTTACCACTCCTGTCCAGAAGGTCGTTATGGTCGGAGATGTGAAGCAGATAAAGGAAATCTGGCAAAAGCAACAAAGCAGCTTTCGCAAGCAATACGCTATTACACAGTCTGAGGATGACTTATTTGAAATTCTACCGCCCTTTCAAAGCAAGGGTACGACTCTGAAAAAACTGATGACCTTGATGAATTTAGAGTCGCGGGAAGTCATGAGCATCGGAAACCAAATGAATGATCTGGATATGCTAGAAAACTCCGGAATTGGCGTAGCCGTAGCCAACAGTCACCCCGAGCTTAAAAAGAAGGCTTCCTATGTGTGCAGCAAAAGCTATGGTGAAGGCGTAGTGGAAGCAATGGAACGATTTGTATTCAATTCAACGATTGTACGGAGGGATGCATGATGAAAGTAAAAGGTATCGCGCACAGAGGCTGCCCTAGCCGTTATCCTGAAAATACGCTGATTTCATTTAAGGAGACAGTGAAGCTCTCTTATTCATATCTGGAACTGGATGTTCAGCTTAGTAAGGATGGCGTACCCGTGATTATCCACGATACATCAGTGGACCGCATGACGAACGGACAAGGGCGGGTAAAGGATTTGACCTTGGCTGAGCTCAAGGAACTGCGGATAGGGGGAACCGAGCAAATTCCTACTCTGGAAGAGGCATTGACTTTGTTGAGGGATCAACTAATCATTGACATTGAACTCAAGCAGATGGGGAATCTGTATCCTGGATTAGAAGAAAAGGCATTGACTATGGTACAAGAGATGGGGATGCTGGATCAAGTGTTTTTTTCCTCCTTCGATCATTATTCTATGGTAAAGCTAAGACAGTTGGAGCCTAAAGCTGAAATTGGGTTGATCAATCATAGTGCCAGCCCGGCCTTATTCCCATTCCTAAAAGAGCTGAATGCCCGATATTTGTCGATTAGTTTGGACTATGTCACCCCGGAACTGATTCAACGTTGTGAACAGGAAAATATAATCTTTATCCCTTATACGGTGGACCGGGAGGAGGATATGCAGGATATGCTCCGCTATCCGTCCGTACTCATTTGCACGAATGAGCTGGAAAGATGGGCTTCTATATCGTCAATTGGATAATAGCAGTTATATGCTCGGTTCGGGGAATAACACAGTTCTATAGCTCGTGGCGCAAAGGCCAGCGCTGCTATTTACAGCGTGATCGAGACGGAAAATGGTCTGCATCCTTTTTGGTACCTCGTGTACGTATTTGAACAGTTGCCCCAGCTTACCACTCACCAGGCTCCTAAGGCACTGGAACCCTTGATGCCGTGGTCACCGTTGCTGCCGGACTCTTGCCGCCTTACGTAATCTTCATCCATCATATACGTGCTCCCATCTAAATAATAGGTGGGGGCTATTTGACATTCTCCTTAAGCATAGTTCTCTGCACCTATATTTGGTATAATCAGAAAAGACAGATCTCGAGCAAATTCTTCAGCCGATGAAGCAAATTTGGGGTTGCTTATTCATGTGGACTTTTATTAGTTTTATGAGCTTTATGGCATTTCTAGCTTGCTTAATAGGGGGTATCGTCTCAACTTTCCAAAAGAATGGTTTACATACAAAATACTTTATTCTTACGGGATCCTTGTTAGTATTGTTCATCCTATTAGTAATCGCATCTCCCAAAACCAGTACAGACTCTAACATTGTTGCTTCTGTCGCCCCAGTTCCTGCTCCAGGCAAAGCTGAATTGGATGCCGCCACCAAGAGTGCTAGTGCCGAGAAATCCCAAGCTAAGCTGAAATCAGAAACTGAAGCCAAGAAAAAAGTGGAGCAAAAGAACAATAACCTACCAGTATCACTGGGAATGTATCCTGAACAATTTCAAGTCGTCTTTAATGATATCGCTGGTAAGTTTCAGCCCGTCTTTAATATTGACTCCATAAATGTTGAAGAAGGCAACGCCGTGAATGCATTCTCTTACATGCTTAAAGATGAACTGGGTATTATAGGCTTGGTAAACAAGCATGACGGCAACTTGCAAAGCCTGGCAATAGCAGGTAAGGAAGACGGAAGCATAGATACAACTAAAGCGTTGACAACAGCCATTCACGTACTCATCAAAGTTACGAATGTAACCATGTCTTCTAAAGAAATAAGTGCTTTAATGGATGATCTGGGCATATTTGATGGTAATGCCAAGAACTTGAATAAATCAATAATCCTGAATGGAGTAAGATATTCTACAGGTTATACTGAGAAATTCGGCGTGTCTCTTATGATTAGTAATGCGAATGATGCTAATTATGCAAGATGAAGCTTTTAAAGACCAAGATCCTCGAAGCGGCATTTGTCCATATTCGGACGATTAAGGTTATTCAATGTAACGGAAATGAGTAGCGTGTAACTGATACCTGACTGATGACCCTATGTTTAAAATGGCACTTCACTTATATTAATGAAGTTAAAATTATTGAATCGTACAGGAAAAATGTGGAATGACCGTAACGCATAGGTTTTCTCTGCATAATAAGAGCTGGCCAGATCGATCTGGCCAGCTCTTTGCCTTTTCTTACTTCAAGCCGTTGATCCGCTCCTGATCGTGCCAAGAGCTGCGTCAATTGTAAGAAAAGGCCGCCATGAGTTCTAAAATAGAAGTAAGCGTCAAGAAGTCCCACCTGCGCATGTCATGAGGACTTTTTGACGTTTACTTTTTAGTTGAGTTAAAGAGATCCCTTGCTTTTTCGCGAGGGATCTCTTTATTTATATAAATTATGGGGCTAAGGAGCGGCAGGCGAATTAATTTCATTCGATGACAAATATTTTTCTAATTTTAACCTTGTTTCTGCACGAGCCGTGTATATCATCACCCTCATATCAGGATCATTGGGGATTTGGAGGGTAATATGATCAAACTCCAGGTGGCCCATGGCAGGATGCTCCACTTCTTTATATCCTTCAAGAGAACCAGGGGCTTGATGCAGCAGCCATAGCTGGTTAAACTCAGGGCTTACCCGTTTAAGATCTTCAATTAATCCGTTAAATGACGAATCTTCAACGTAACGGGCTGATGCAGTGTGGAATTCCGCAATGATTCCTCGGGCGGTTTGTTCCCAATTACTGAAGCGTTTCTTCCATCCCGGGTTAGTAAAAAGTCGCCAGATTAAGTTGAAATCATGAGGCGGTGACGCTTCGGAAATAGAAAAAATCTCATCTGCAGCATCATTCCAGGCCACAAAATCCCAGCGTCTGCCCAAAACATATGCAGGATTCGGATTAAGGTCATCCAGCATCCTTTGGTAGGCTAATCCGATACCTTCTACTTGAGGAGACAAGTTAGGTGGCAATGATTCGCCCGCAAGAAAAAAAAGATGACGGCGTTCATTGGGACTAAGCCTTAGAGCCGTAGCAAGACTTTCCAGTACTTGTACTGATGGGTGGACATCACGTCCCTGCTCCAGCCATATGTACCAGGATGTGCCGATATTCGCCAGTTGTGCGACCTCTTCCCGACGTAATCCGGCTGTTCGGCGGCGAGTGCCAACCGGTAATCCTACATCATCCGGAGAAAGGCTGGACCTCCGTTTACGCAAAAAATCACCTAGAGCTGAGCGGCGCTCGCTATCGTTCATTTCAACCCCTCCTTAATCCTAGTACTAATAAACCTATGATCAAGCAGCATCTCGTCACAAGTGTATTATGAAATTATACTCAAGAATAGAAATTGCTTCAATCAATACCAATACCAATTTAAAGGAGATAGGTCATGCAAACAACAACTCGTCAAAAAAACAATAATTGTGAGGGAATGCTTAGCAATAAGGTAGCTCTGGTTACAGGTGCCAGCCGAGGCATCGGAGCAGCCGCAGCCAAACTCTTCGCCGAAGAAGGCGCGTTGATTACGCTCATCGCAAGAACTGAAGAAGCACTACGCTCTGTAGTAGAGGATATTACCGCGAAAGGAGGGAGAGCCGATTACATTGTCGCCGATCTGGCCAATTCCGCGAGCATCGAACGGGCGGTTCAAATGACAGTAGAACGTCACGGCCGCCTCGATATAGCGTTCAATAACGTCGGTATCTTGATCCCCGTATCGCCCCTAGCAGAGGTCAAAGAAGAAGATTTCGACCTTCTTAATGCTGTAAATTACAAAGGTATCTGGGTAGCAATGAAAGCTGAAATCAAAGCTATGCTCAGTACCGCTGGCGCCGGTGCCATTCTCAATAACAGCAGCGTGGGCAGCTTTATAGGAAATCCGGGGTTGTCTGCATACGCAGCCTCCAAACGGGCTGTTAATAGTCTAACCGAAACGGCCGCCATTGAATACGGGCCTGCTGGCATTCGGGTGAACGCAATTGCACCTGGCACCACCATGACGGAGATGATCGAGCAATGGGTTGCTCAAGATCCGGCAATTATCGAAAAAAACAACTCATTGACGCCTCTTAGACGTGCTGCCGATCCTAATGAGATTGCGCAAGCGGCTGCCTGGCTTCTGAGCGATCATGCCTCTTATATAACCGGCGTCGTGCTCCCGGTGGACGGCGGCAGAAGAGCCTGATCCCGGCAAAGCGGGTGCCCCAAAAGGTCCCTTGACCTGGGGCACCCTTTTGTATGCTATGAGATACACGTGAACGAACCCTTCCTTCAAACGCTGCTACACCAATTACAAATCTGGCAAAAGATGCAGCTTCCACTTCTCCTCAGAGCTGCAGGATAACCATGAGTTTGTACAGATGATGAATCATTTGTACGTTATCAGAATAAATGACGAACACGGGATACTTCATGATTCCATGCGGGTTTAGGCGGGACAGTACCATGATAAAAATGTTGAAAACACGCATATCAAGATGCGAAGAATCTTTGCGTTAAAACGTTGCGTTACCAAGCTTTAAAGATGTTTGCAGGAGTTACAAGGAAATCAAAAAAAACGCAATTTCAAAGGGTTTTGGGTGTAGTGAATCCGAAAAGTTTAATAACATATCTTTACGAAAATAGAACGAGTGGATAGCTAATCAAAAAGGCCGGAGTAATTGCCCCCGGCCTTTTTGTTATGCCTTGCCTTAATAATCGACCGAAAGGTGTTTGCCTAACTTCACGACAAAGAAAAGAGCCTAACAGAATAAGCTTGAAAAGAGGCTATCCCAAAAGTCACGGGGACATCCCTATTTTCAAAAGTCAAACAAAAGAAATCAACATCGCCGGTGGCCGACAAACAACTTTGTCTTC
The DNA here is from genome assembly GCF_001956045.1 of Paenibacillus sp. FSL H7-0331. The sequence goes on from NZ_MRTH01000020.1 coordinate 121,436, forward strand.
TTTGTCATTCGGAGAATAGCAACAGCTGTTCTTGTCATACTCATATTAACAGAACCTAAACAGCAGGAGCAAAATTAAGCTGATGTTAATCTATTCGTTTAGGCTCCGTTTCGATGAGGCTGGTAGGATAGGAAATGAGCATCCTATTGGAACCGCGACGAATCTGTTGGCTTATCGTACAAGGTGTTCCGTGATATCGCCTGGGGCTTGCCCAGCAAGAGATCCCAAGAGCGAGATGAGCTAAGTGTTATTTTTTATGGGTAATTACCAGAAGGAGCTTATACGCAGATGAAAAAAATTAGCGCTTTATTTATTTTCCTATTCTTGCTTACTTCTATATTCTCCTCCGTTCATGCAGCAGAGAAAGCCTTGTTCATGTGGCTAAATATCATTTCACTAGAAGGAGCTTATATGCAGATGAAAAAAATTAGCGCTTTATTTCTTTCCCTATTCTTGTTTACTTCTGTATTCTCTTCCATTCATGCAGCAGAGGAAACCTTGTCTATATGGCTAAATGGCGAGCAAATCCAGTTCAGCAAGTTCGAACCCATAATAGATAATGATGTGACACTCCAGATCCATTTGTGGGAAAAAATTGGTCCGCTTCTATGAAAGACGCGATTCTTTTGTCATGGGGGCGCCCAACAAACGACAGTGTTTACGACTCCCATCTATTTTTTTGCAAGACGCTCCTAAACCTATTTGGTCAATCCGAGGAGAGCGTGGAAATCGCGACCTTCCTTGCTTCAGACCGGGCGGTATACATCACAAGCTCCAATTACGTGGTCGACGACGGCGCGTCCGCCTGGTAGCACGCTGGGGGCTCGGGCAATTAAAATTTAAATAAAATAACGATTAAACTGCACCTAAACATTGCCCATAAAGCAATGTTTTTTTATTTTGAATCATTCGTGCGCGGGAATGGAATAAAGTTTTGCTCCTTTATGACATCAAGTTCTTGTCAAAGGGGATCTTCTGGAATAATGAGCCTTTCTTGGTACCCCAAGTGCCGGTTAGGGCTAGAAAGGATAGGTTTGTCTTGCATTTTGCCGGTTGTGTGAGGGGGCCATTCGATAGTTTTTATCTATAGTAATAATAGAAACAACGATATTGATTACTTTTCGGGACAAGGTTAAGATAAGGAAACCCTTTGAGGAGGGTGGAAGCATAGACATTTGGCATCTATCGTTTATGGAGCTATCCATACGTATAGTTTTACCCGCTACTAGCCGCAATATGCAGGAGATTAATTGGTTTTGAGCGGGAATGGAGCCATCAAGCTGACAAAGGATAATAAGGGTATTCCGCTTATACTCTTCAATTTCCGCTTCGTATGGGATTCATGTCCCACGGGTCTTTTGTATAATCAGAAACCTTCGTTCTTCAATTGTGAGTATACCCAATGAATCATGTTTCTATTTATATAGAGGGTGATCGGCTAACTGGTTCATCGAAGGTATATTATCACCAGTAGAGAGGACCTGCTTGCCAATAAGCATTTTAATTTGCTAGTTAATTGGATAATACAATACAAAGAAAGTGGTGACTTTTTATGCAAACATTAGCTGCCGTACAGAAACAAAGAAGCATCGGATCCGTGCAATTCCTGCCAGTTAATTTATTCGGGGCAGTTATGGGTATTTCTGGTTTGTCTTTGGCATGGCGACAAGCGAGCAAGCTATTTGGCACTTCCCCCGTCATCGCTGATATTATTGGAATTGTTGCGGTTCTTATGTTTATCGTGTTAAGCATAGGTTATATTTCTAAATGGGTTTTGTACCCTCAGAAAGTGGTAGGCGAATTTACGCATCCTATCTCAGGAAACTTTTTTGGTACGATCACGATTGCGATTCTATTGCTTTCTTCCGTGTTAGGTACCTACAGCCAATTATTAGGCCAAGCTTTTTGGATTTTCGGTACAGCGACCACTTTAGTGCTTAGTTTTGTCTTCGTTTCACGATTGTTAAAGGGGAATCAAGAACCAGGAAATGCGGTTCCTCCATGGCTTATTCCTGGGGTGGCTACAATCGACGTGTCCGTCGCTGGCGGAACGATGCCGTTTCCTTGGGCGCATGAAATTAATCTGTTGTCCTTAGCGATCGGCGGAATTGTTGCTTTAGTTTTCTTTACTTTGATCGTATCCAGATTGATCCATCAGGCTCCACTGCCAGCTGGATTAACGCCTTCCTTGATCATTATGATTGCACCGTTTGAGGTTGGCTTTCTTGGCTATACGAATATCATGCAACGAATTGATCAGTTCGCATCTATCTTGTTTTACTTTGGCTTGTTTTTATTCATGGTCCTGTTTTTTAAAGTCTTCAAAAAGTCTGTACCGTTCGGTGCTTCTTGGTGGGCTGTAAGCTTTCCGATGGCTGCGCTTAGCAATGCCGCTTTGAAGTATGCGATGTTCGTGCAGTCCTGGCTGTTAATCGCTATCGCCGCGGTCATTCTGGCATTGGTTAGTTTTGTTCTGATCGTTCTGTTTATTCGAACGCTTAACATTTTGTTCAATGGCAAATTGCTTAATGGATAAGATAAGTTCATGTTTCCAATAAAGGCGTAGGTAATCGTATACAGATTAGTTCGTCATGAGTCCCTTTTCGAAATCTCGGAAAGGGACATTTATATTTGGTTTTACTAAGAATTGCTTCGGATCGGCTACAGTAAGTTGGACAGATAAATTGAGGGCTAGTAGAATAGGCCATTAGACAAGGAGCGAAACTACTATGCCCAAAGAAAGACGTAAATTCACAGACGAATTCAAAAGCCAGATGGTATAATTTGAGCGCATCAGCCTTAGATCGGTGGATTAAACAAAGTCAAAACTCAGGAACGTTCACGGAGAAGGCCAATCGTACTCCTGAGGAAAAAGAGCTCATCACCCTTCGTAAAGAAAATCAACGGCTGACGCTCTTGGAGGACCCGGATTATGCGGAATGTCTATTGATGAATCGAGAGCAAGTCAGTAACCGTGGATAAATGATCAAGACAAAGGTAATGGAATTGATCTGAATAACAGAAGGGGGTATCCCAAACTACCATGGCCTGACAGCCACCACTATGAATGAAAATGTCTATGCTTGTGAATCTATTTAATCCGTAATGGAACTGTCACAATAACATAGAGAAACATGAAATGGTTTCTGCAAGAGGTTCTTCAGAGTGTCACCGTTCGCCCCATGAGCTTGGCGTTCAGAAGAATAAGGGTTTGCTCGGCATCGTGATTTTGGTAATATTCCATTAGGCAGGAAAACGGACAGTCCTTCTTCCTGCCAAGATGGCCAAATGAACGGGACGAGGTGGACCGAACTTATGAATCATGAACAATTAATTGAGCTAGGGCTCAGCTACTACGGCACCAGCCTAAGGTATCCGTTCGACCCGCATATGCCGGTCCTGTATGTCCGCAATAAAATGTTCGCTTTGCTCGGCAATCAGCAGGGCGTGGAGAGCATCAATCTGAAAACATCACCAGACGAAGCTTGGCTGCAGCGCGAGAGCTATCCCGGGGTTGTCATTCCCGGGTACCACATGAACAAGACTCACTGGAATACCGTTATTCTTAACGGTACGGTGCCTGAAGACGTCATTGTAACGATGCTTTGGGAATCCTACCAGCTCGTCGTCGCCAAGCTCCCGAAATCGGAGCGGCAAGGACTTATAGGATTGTAGGCGAGAGGTACGATCCGAAGTCCGACCCGAAAGAACAAGATGACGCGCGCTGGTAAAGCGTCTGCATCTTGTTCTTGTTAACCGAGCCAAAATCTCCTTAGCGTTTATTTCTGTTAAATCGTTAGCTGAATGGGAAAAAACTTGTGTTATACTAAAAGATGGAAAATGACAAAAGTAGAACAGGCAAAAGGAGAAGTTCTGTCCAAGACACCTGGAAGAGACAGCGGGGAGTGGTGCATCGAAGCACACCCAGGCAAACGGAATGTTAAGCTTTTCATGAAGAACGAACGCTCCTGCCACCGGGGGGCGTTTTTTTGTGCGACTGGCCATGAGGCTGCTTTTCCCGATTGTCAATGCCTGGCACGGGTGCTAGACTGAATGGGACAACAAGGATAGATCGACAAGTAGAGATCGGGTGGGATCGCGCGGCAGGTAACCAAATTCAGACTTTTTTAATGAAAAGAGGGAACTTATGGAACGGACACGCAATCGGACGGAGGGACAAGGCAAGCGAAATAGCCCGGTCCGCCCCACGGAAACGAATCGGGATATCCCGGCTACGATGTGGTCGCATGTGCTGCAATTGCAGGAGACGGTGGGAAATCGAGCGGTCGGTCAATGGCTAACCCGTTCCCAAACCCCTTCGACGACGATTCAAATGATGAGAGACAGAGATACGTTTCTCACTCAACGTACTCCTCGGGAAGGGCAAAACGAACTGCTAGAGCAGATTGCCGGGCAACTGGAGCAATACCGGTCGCTCAGCAGTGAAAACGACGCAAATGGTCAAATGCGACTGCATGCCTTGAAGCAATTAGATACGCATATCCACAGTTGGATGAATACATTCGTTGAAAGGAAGATCAATGAAGTTCCGAACGGCACCTTGCTGATGTCGTTGCTGAGGGAAAGCGAGGACGAGCACCGCGAACTTGTTAAGGAAATCGCGCGGCAAGAAGCGCTTGTTCCGATCGACACGGCCGGCATGGGGGACGAGGCCATCGAAACCGTCCATACGATTTGGCGGGAAATCGTGGCGGGAGCAGGCAACATTAAAATTTTGGAAAAAACGGAAGGCTTTCGTGACCGGATGTTGGCCGCTATCGCTAAGCTGCTGCAGGGGCCGAACGGCCGGAAGTTGATTGCCGAGCTGAATGCAGCGCAGGACAGCGATAAAAAACAGGTCATTTTGTCTTCCAATTTTGCCACAGAGTTGACTAACACCGGCATCGCTGATACGACTTCAAACGAGGCAATCCCGCGGAGCGATCTGGAATCGAAAGATAAACGCTACAATTTCAAACCCGCTAAAGATGACGAACTGACGGGAGTGGATATGGCTGCAATTCCCGAGTATGGGGGAGAGGTGGGAGACGCCTCCGCAATCAATCGGTTTTTACATGAGAACCGCGGGCAGCCCTATTTCAAATTCAATGGCAAAGTATATAAGACCGGCCAATCAACGGGCAGCCTGGTACGCATTAACAACGAAGGGATGAAAAAAATGGTCGGCCAAGAGAACCAGGAAATTGCCACGCCGGAATTTGTCACGGTCGGCCATGAATTGGGGCACGCGTCCCGTTTCATGAAAGGGATGGTGCCTGATTCCTTTGTCGGCGTCGACCAGTTTGGCGTGGGAGGCAAGGCAGACAAGAAGCTGTGGCATAACTCCGAGGAATACCTGAATATTAATTCGGTGGAAAATGAGGTTCGCGACGATCATGGCATCGGCAAAAGAAAGTATCATGTTGGGTCGGTCGACGATGTGAATAAGCAGGTATTGCACGAGCGGTATGACCTGCGTCGTACGGCTTTGTTTAACCGGTTTGAATGGGCTGTAAGCCAATTATTCAATCATAGAGAGGCGAACAGGGTGCTCAGAGCCGAATTCGTGGAGCCGCAAGCTGATTTCGGCGACCCCGATGCCATAGCATTGCTGATGCGGCAGCTCGATGAGCTCGAACCGATTCTGTCCGCCTTGGAACCGTTGAAGGGCAAAACGCCGGACGCTCTGTACGCTAAAGCGAATAAAGCCGTCAAAGCGCGGCTGGGCGACGACGAGCCATTTCAGGAGTATAAATCTTTATTCGAGCAGGCGATCGAAAAGGCGCCACTCAACGGACTTGCCGCAGAGCTGGGCCGATTGTACGAATTGGCGAAAGGACGGAGCATGAGCATGGAGTTCAAGGTGGCCTCATTACTGGAGGATGTCGATTTCGACTTCACCTTTTAGGAAGAAGGAGGCAAAGCCCAGCGAATAAGTAGCTCCTGACTCTTCGCACATTTGTCCGCCGGACTATTCAACCTGATTCCGGGATCTTTTCACCCAAACTTTCCAAAATGCCGGGAATTGGATCGAGTAAGGCAAATAGCGGGAAGAGCAAATCTGATCCAGACTCGACCGACTGGTGAAGCGGTGCTTTAAACATCGCCCATTTCATCTTGTCCAATGTATTTGATGAGCTGCTGCGTAAGAACCATGCGGGATACATGGTGGATATCGACGAGATGTTGGCCTGTATTGTGAATATGAATGGCAATCATCCTCAGCCAATGGCTGCTGAGCTGCAGAATATTATTTCCGAAACGCAAACGTTCCTTCACGACCGGATGACCATTGAATTTACCGCAGCGGTTAGCGGCTTCCATGACCAACTCAATGCTATTCCAGCGGCCTATACGGAGGCTATGGACTATGGCATTATCATTGGAAATGACGGTACGGTTTTTTTTCAACAAGTCGTTGGGGATTTTAATGTTCGATTTGGTGGGGACGATCGTCAAAACCATTAACGACTTTGGAAGCCTTCGCCAAGAATGGGTCCTGAATGATATTCAGCCTATTGAGAGAGTCATGCAATGCCGATCCATCAAGGAAATGCAGATGGAAATGATATTGGTGCTGCAGGAGACATGCGCTCTGATTGTGAAACACAAAGCTAATTATTTCTAACAGCTGGGAGATGAAGTGAAAACTCGAAACGAATTATTCATTCCAATGCATTTTATGTTATGATTTCAGTGACACGAAGGAATGAATGGAGAGTGCGATATGGAACTACTTCAACTACGATATTTTCTTACATTAGCTCGATTGGAGCATGTGACCGAAGCTGCGCAAAGTCTGCACGTTACGCAATCGTCACTAAGCAAAACGATACAACGCTTGGAGGAGGATTTAGGGGTCCCCCTATTCAATCGAATAGGGAGGAAGCTGCGATTGAATGAGTACGGAAAAAGATTCCTTCACCGTGCAGAAAGAGCTTTGTTTGAATTGGAGCAGGGGAAGCAGGAGCTTAGTGATTTATCCAGCCCGGAATATGGCACACTCGAATTGGCGGTGACCGCCGCAAGCAAGCTGCCAAATATCCTTCGAGAGTTTCGGAAAAATCGCCCCAATGTTCAATTTCATGTACAAATGCTGACCACACAGGAAATGGTTACGCTTCTTCATAGAGGTGAGGTCGATTTTTGCTTGTCTTCACCTTCAATACAAGGGGATGACATTGAATGCCAAATCGTGTACTTAGATCCGATTCTAGTAGCCGTTCCCAAAGGGCATCGTCTGGCAGAACAAAGCAGCGTATCCTTGGCAGAATTAAAGGATGAATGGTTTGTCGGTGTAAAGAGAGGCTACGGTACTCGCGATCTAGTGGACTCTATGTGCAAATCAGTTGGATTTGCACCTAAATACGTATATGAGGGAGATGAACCTGCTAGGCTAACCGCTCTTGTGGAAGCAGAAATTGGCATAGCTTTTATACCAAGTACAGCAAGGAATCCACAGGAACATATCTGTTATCTCAAATTAGAGGACCACGAGTTGGTACGTGAGATTGCCTTGTTATGGCACAAAAGTAGGTACATTTCGCGGATTGCTCAGGAATTCCGTCATGTAGTATTAGAATATTTTGTGTCGATATCCAAAGAGACAATGTAATCATGATATACCACTAATCCATAACAAATACTGTCGAGGGGTCTCGACATTCTGAGTATGCGGCGAATTTGCCGCATGCTTTTTTACGTACCCACGACCCCCTAATAGAACTCCGATACATGTCGCATCCACCGCTCATTCCTTTAAATCAATGATATTATTACATAAAATGCATTGGATCATAGATATGTTTTCAAGTAAGATACCAATAGGAATGATAATCATTTTCAATTAGGGGAGTTACAAAACTACATGCCAATCGTCAGAAAAAAAGGAGGAATTCAGCTCGCAGTTACCTTGGTTGTAGAAGTTTGATAGATTTCGTGAATATAGTTTCGAAAATGCTAGTTAATATAATAATGAGGTGAGTGCTATGATAAATGTCAATATTAAGGATTGCTCCTCGTGGGATCAAGTCTGGCAGCACACGCAAAAACAACACGGGGATCTAGCGATCACTATGTGGAACACCCGAGCGCAATCTTTTGCCGGGAACGTCCTTGGAGATGCGGGGAAAAAACGGACAGAGCCAGTCATTCAATGGCTGGAGCAGCTTGGCGTAAGTTTCGAAGGCACCACGGTACTGGATATCGGTTCCGGCCCTGGAGCTTTTGCCGTCCCTTTTGCCCTGCGTTCGGCTCAGGTGACGGCGCTTGATCCTTCTTCGGCCATGCTCGAACTGCTGCAGCAAAATGCCCACAGCCACGGCGTCGTCATCGACGGAAAGGAGGCATTATGGGAAGACATTCATGTCGATCGTGAAGGCTGGAACCAGGCCTTTGATCTCGTATTCGCCTCCATGTGCCCGGCCATCAGCAGTTGGCAATATCTCGAAAAGGCGTTGCAATGCGCCCGAAAGTATTGCTTTCTAAGCATGTATGCTGGAAAAAGGGAGCATAACCTCATACGTGAGTTATGGCCGTTGCTGATGGGAGGAGAACAGCCAGACATGCGTTTGGATATCGTCTACATGCTGAATATACTCTATGCCCGTCAATATCAATTCGAGTTTCGCGTGTTCGAAGAAAAACGTGACGTTCTGATGTCGCCTGAGGAGGCGTTGGAATCCATCATGAAATTACTGCCCGTTCATCGTATCCCGATTGTTGCCGACACGAAACAGAGGGTACAAAGCTACATAGCAGAGAAATATCCGAATTCGGTGCCGATTCAGACCGCAACACGCTTTGGCCATATTCTTGTGGCTTTATAGAATGGAGGGATTCAAATTGAAATCCGTTAAGATCATCGTTCTCTCTTTCTTCGCTATTGTACTGACAGCATGCTCCCAAAATGTGCCTGCCTCGGACGTGCATACGGTAAACCAAGCTGCCCCGCTTGTCATCCGGTTGGCGGGCGGCGACTACGGTCTCCCGTCTCCGTTTACCCATTCCACACGCGGGCCGGGTTTGTACAATATGTATTTGCTGTTTGACGGACTTCTGGAAAAGGACGAGAAGGGTCTGATTCCGTGGCTGGCCACCGATTGGAAAATCGAAAAAGGTGGAAAATCCTATTTGTTTATGATCCGTGACAATGTACACTGGCATGATGGCACCCTATTAACGGCAGAAGATGTCAAGTTTTCCTATGACTATTATTTGAAACACCCCCCTGTCCGCAATATGCTTGTCGAAGGAAAAGAAACGTTTGTAGAAAAAGTAGAAGTCGTCGGAAAAAACCAGATGCGAATTACCGTCAAACAACCCAACGCCTCATACTTGGAGAAAATTGGATATTCCATGAAAATTATCCCGAAGCATATTTGGGAAGGTGTTGAAAATCCAGTATCGTTGACGGATCCAAAAGCGCTTGTAGGATCAGGCCCTTACACGCTTGATGATTACAATGGCGGACAAGGGACATATCGTTTCAAGGCGTTTGACGCTTATTGGGGGCCAAAACCTCGTGTGAATGTCATCGAACAAGTTCCGGTCAGCGAACCGGTATTGGCTTTTGAAAAAGGAGAACTTGACATCGCAGAAATTACTCCGGATGTGTTGTCCCGCTTTCAAAATAACCCGGAATATCGCGTGATCCAAAACCCGCCATTTCATGGAGTGCGTCTTAACTTTAATATGGAAAAGCGGCCTGAATTGAAAGACAAAGCCGTCCGCCAGGCATTTGTCTATGCGATTGATCAGGCGGACTTGGTGGAGAAAGTGCTTCGGGGTGCGGGAATACCGGGAAGCGCCGGATACTTGCCTCAAGAACATCCTTACTACAACAACAAGATCAAATCCTATCCGTTTGATCCGGCCAAAGCGAAGCAGCTGCTTAACGGCAAGGAGCTTACGTTTAAACTGAACATCCCGAATACGGAACAAACTGTGCGGACCGCCGAACTGATCAAAATCAGTCTGAAAAAAGCCGGGATTGTGCTCAACGTTCAAACGTATGATACGAAAACAAACGATGAAATGGCTCGTAGCGGAAACTATGAGTTAACCTTGAGTGTGACAGGCGGCTGGGGAGGGGACCCGGATCTACTGCGCATGACCTTTGCTACGAATCCAAACAGTCAAGGCTCTTCAGAAACGATCGGTTATAAGAATGACGCAATCAATCAACTGGCGGCCAAGCAAATGGTGGAACCGGATGAGAACAAGCGTCATGAAATCATCAACCAACTGCAAGAACAGATTGCGGAAGAAGTCCCTGCACTCACGTTGTTTAACCAGAAATCGTATTTTGTGTTTCGTCCGAACAAATTTGACGGCTGGATATACATGTATGATCACCATTACGCCCAACACAGCAAGCTGACTTATTTAACCAGAAAGTAGTGGAGCGATGTTCGTATCTTCGCGATTTATCAAAAAAGTGCTGCATTTTTTATTGGCCTTGCTGCTTCTCTTGATTATCAATTTTGCGATCCCACGGTTAATGCCAGGGGATCCGTTTCTAATGCTCAATACGGAGGACGGTTCCACCTCGGTTTCCTATACGGAAGAACAATTGTTACTCTACTATGCGTTCTACGGGCTTGACAAGCCGCTTCCAATCCAATTTATGAGCTACATCGGCGGCCTTTTTCATGGTGATTGGGGATACAGTCTATTTTATAAGAAAGCCGTGCTGCCGATGATCATGGATCGAATCGGCTGGACGCTATCGATGGTAGCTGCAGCGCTTGTGATCAGTACGGTTATCGGTTCCATCTTGGGCTGTCTGTCGGCCTGGCAGCATAGAAAAGCAATGGATCAATCCATGTATGTCGTGTTTGTCCTGTTAGCCGAAATTCCCGGTTTTATATTCGGCATCCTCCTCCTCTTCTGGTTGTCTGCCACCTTGGACTGGTTTCCGCTTTCAGGCGGAAAAAGCCATTACCAATCATTTTCGAGTTGGGTGGAGCTTGCGGCGGACCGGGTACATCATGCAGTGCTTCCAGTTTTGACGTTGTCTTTCTCGAGCGTCGGCGCATCCTATCTATATTCGCGTAGCAGCATGCTGTCAGTGCTGGATAAAGTTTACTTAACAACCGCAAGAGCAAAGGGGTTAAACCCGTCGACCCTTATCTTCCGCCATGCCTTTCGCAACGCGCTTCCGCCTATCGTAACCCGAGTTTTTCTCAGCTTGGGTACCGCGTTAGGCGGTGCTATTTTGGTTGAGAATGTTTTTCGCTATCCCGGTATTGGCCTGTTTATGCAAGAAGCGGTCATGCTGCGTGACTATCCGGTTATTCAAGGAATTTTTCTGATGTTTTCGTTAATGGTGCTGTCGATGAATGCGTTCGCAGATTTTGTTCTAAGAAAACTGGATCCGAGAGTGAGCGCCCCATGAGCATCCTCAGGTTTTTAAGCCGCCTATCGATGAGCGGTAAGCTGGCGTTGGTTGTTTTCCTCTTGTATATTTTCGTAGCCGTTTTCGCCAACCTATTGTCCCTGCATTCCACATATGAGCCCTCCACCAAAGCCCTCCAGCCGCCTGACAGAACGCATTGGCTGGGCAGCGACGATTTAGGGATTGATTTGTGGGCCCAATTGGTTCAAGGAACACGAACCAGTCTGCTTATCGGGCTAGGCACAGCATGCTTGGCCGGTCTTGGTGGAGCACTGCTTGGCATGCTGTCAGGGTATAAAGGCGGCTGGCTGGATCGGCTTATAATGCGATTGGCTGATGCGGCGCTGGCATTGCCTTCCTTGCCGATTATGATTGTATGCGGCGCTTTTTTCGGTCCCAGCCTGTTCAATATTTTATTGATTCTATCTCTCTTTACGTGGATGACACCGGCTCGTCTGATTCGAGCTAAAGCTCTCGCACTCAAGGAAGAGCCTTATGTGTGGTTGTCCCGCAGTTATGGAGCTTCATTATGGCATATCATTACGCATCATTTTCTATCGTCACTGACGCCTTTAATGTTGGTAAGCTGCATTCGCTTGGTGAATCACGCTGTGATTGCTGAAGCCAGCTTGTCCTATCTCGGCTTGGGCGATCCGCTATCCAGAAGCTGGGGATTGATTTTGCATCATGCAGTGCAATTTAAAAGCATCTATTATACGCCGTTTTGGAAGTGGTGGGTGATTTCACCTTTGGCTGCTCTGCTATTGTTTGTACTCTCTCTTGCTCTCCTGACACGGGAGCTGGAGAAAAAGTCGGACTTTGTCCGCGAATAAGGAGGCCCCGATGTTTTCAGTCGCCGTTCAACATTTGAAAATCACTTACCCGTCTCAAGCTAATCGGCAAAGGGCGATTTACGATCTGTCTTTCACGCTTCGCGCCGGTGAGCGACTTGGTCTAATCGGTGAATCCGGCAGTGGAAAAACGACAGTAGCCCGAGCATTGATGGGCTTGATCCGAGATGAACATATTCACAGCGGTGACATTTGCTATGATGGGGTTTCTTTTTTGACGCTAAAAGAATCCGAGCGCAATCGCATTCGCTGGAATCAGGTTGCACTCATGTTTCAAAACGGATTGCACGTTTTAAATCCTGTTTTAACACTATCGCAACAAATCGTAGAACCGTTGATCAAGCACAAGAGCATGGATAAGAAAGCAGCGTATGCCGTAGCGGCCGATTACATACGGTTGGTCCAACTAGAAGAGGATATTATGGGCATGTATCCACACCAGCTTTCCGGTGGCATGCGGCAGCGGTTTTTGCTCGCTATGGCGCTGGCTTGCGAACCGCAGTTGGTGATTCTCGATGAACCTACAACCGCTATGGATACAGAGCTTAAGCAAGAGATCATAACCTTGATCGATACGCTGCAGCGACAATTCAGATTTGCACTTTTGGTCATTTCGCATGAATTCCCCGTCATTCAAAGCCTGACAGACAAGTTAATCGTGCTTGATCAGGGTCAGGTGATGGAAGAGGGGCATACAAGCAACTTGTTGCATGAACCACAACATCCTTATACCCTGGGGCTAATTCAGTCTTCTCCGGAACTGAATCCCTATCTTGACTTATGGGGCATTCCATCGCTGCGCCTGCCCTCTGTCCATGGTGGCTGTACGTTTTACAATCGCTGCACGCAAGCGATCGAACGATGTGCAACAGAACGACCTGAACTGCAAGATTGCGATGAGGATAATCAACGTGTCTCCTGTTTACGCGGTGGTATTGTAACGTTACTGCAGGCAAACAAAGTGAGCAAAAGGTTTGGGAAGCGCACTGCTTGCCACAACTGCTCGATTTCAATCCGTGCGGGTGAAGCTGTGGCGCTAATCGGTCAGTCCGGTTCCGGCAAATCGACTCTTGGCCTGATGTTGGCAGGATTATTACCCCCGGATTGCGGCGAAATTCTTTTTGAAAATGAACCCGTAAAAATGCAGCAGGTTTCAGCAAAAATGCACGGTATCCAGATGGTGTTGCAGGATCCCTATTCAGCAATCAGTCCTTACTTTAGAGTCAAGCAGGCCATTCAGGAACCGCTGGATGTGCTCAAACAAGGATCTCAGGCAAACCGTTTAGAGCAAGTGAAGCATTTGCTGCAACAGGTGCAGTTGCCGAACCATGATGGCTTTCTTGACCAAAAATGCAGCGAATTGAGCGGAGGGCAGCTCCAGCGCGTCGCCATAGCGAGATCCCTGATTTTGCAACCAAAGCTGTTAATTGCCGATGAAATTCACACGATGCTTGATCCTTCGACACAGGCCAATGTGATGCGTTTATTGAAGCGATTGCAGAACGAAAAAGGCTTTTCACTTATTTTTATTACGCATAACTTGAGCCTGGCTAGAAAAGTCGCCGGTCGTTTCATTAAGATGGAGCAGGGAACGATTATAGAAAATCAATCTGCACTCGAGTTTATTCATAAGAGAAAGGCTGTTGAAACGAAAAGTCCATAATTTTGAGTGATAGAGCGTCCTCCTACAGCGAAAAACCACCGATTAAGGGGCCACCTATACTGAAAGCTCTGCTAGCCGGTTGACGGGCTCAATTAAGTAATCACAGAGCTTATAAGTATCATTTGCAAAACGATGAAAATAAAGGATTATCCAACTGATGAGAAGCGGTAACGGAGACTAAAAGTAGAGTAGAGGACTCGACAATAACCTTTTTAGTAGGTTTTACAACGCCGCCATCATTAATAAAAACAATGAAAGCCGGCTGTGTGCTCGGCTTTTCTTTTGTATATTTACGAATGACATCCTCCATAACCAACGGTTCATTATTACATTGAATCTCCTTTCATTTTTATATAAATAAAGTTCGGCTACGACGATGGCCGTCTCTCTCGAAAGATCGGAGCCAAATTCGTATCGTAGTAATTCCTGGTTATGGATACGAATCAGACAGTTTTTTAGTCTCGGGTGTATCGACCAGAATCATTCGAACCGTTTCTTTTTTCCATTGGTGCTGATCTCCAATGTGTCATCATCAATGGCTCGAGCCACATGCGCATCGACCAGCTTTTTGTCAGTGGGGGGGGCCGTGGACTGTGGTGATGCCGGTTGAATGGCTGCAGATGCAGACGCAACTGTTGCAGAGGGTGATGTTATAGTAGCCACAGAATTCACGAATGGAAGTTTAGGAAAGGTTGGGAGAACCATAAAAAATCATATCGATTTACCAAAAAAGAGCATCGTTCTCACCTATAAGTGTCATTCATCCTGCTTTATCATAAATATGTAGCAGATAAACAACTTACCCAAAGGATGAGGTGACCTTTTATGAAAATGAGATCGACGCAGAAAGCGCAAAAAGAGTTTATTTTCGAGGAAAAACGTTCCTTTGCAAGCTGCCATGCTTCCACACTTGTTGCCTTGGACAATAACGAGGTGTTGGTTTCTTGGTTCGGAGGTACGGCAGAGAAAAATAGCGATGTGGCTATTTGGCTATCCAGACGGCTGACAGATGGCTGGACAAATCCAGTCTGCATTGCCGATGAGGAAGGAATTGCCCATTGGAATCCCGTTTTATTCCAGGGCATCGATAACCGTATATTCCTGTTTTACAAAGTAGGCCACGAAATATCGGATTGGTTCACTCGTGTCAGAGTGTCAACGGATGACGGGCATACGTGGAGCGAAGCCCGGGAACTGGTTCCTGGGGACAATCGCGGAGGGCGAGGACCCGTCAAGAATAAACCGGTCTTGTTAAATAACGGAGTGATAGCCGCACCTGCATCTGTCGAGGGACCTGATCCTGAGAACGACGGGAAAGATATTTGGGAAGCATTCGTAGATTTATCCTCAGACAACGGAGACACCTGGCAGGCCAGTGCCCGCGTGCCTATGGATTACGAGACCTTGGTAGGGCATCAGCATTCCCGGGCTAAAGGGGTGATACAACCCACGCTGTGGGAGAGTGGGCATCAGCTTCATATGCTTCTGCGGAGCACGGAAGGGTGGATATATCGCAGCGATTCCAATGATGGCGGAGCCACATGGCAGCCTGCATACCCGATAGGATTACCTAACAACAATAGTGGTATTGATCTTGTCGCGATGGACAGTGGTACACTGGCTCTGGTGTATAACCCTGTTCAAGGCTATAGCACACGAACGGCGCGTTCTCCCTTATCCGTGATTTTTTCCAGGGATAACGGAATCAATTGGGGGGATGAATTCATTCTGGAGCAAGAGGCAGGTGAATATTCATACCCAGCAATTGTTGACCAGGGTGATAAGCTGCATATTACGTACACTTGGAAAAGGGAACGAATCGTTTACTGGAAATTGGACATGGGGGAATGGCATGGCTAAATCAGAAAGGTTAAACGCTGGGCGAACAGTTGGCCATACGTTAATAAAGCGGCATCGAGGCACTGGAATCCTCACTTATTGGGACCTGTACTTGATTATGGTTCCGGGCGTTTTATATTTTATTGTGTTTAAATATTTGCCAATGTCAGGGATCATCATTGCTTTTCAGGATTACAGTGTATTTGCCGGAATTAGCGGAAGCGAATGGGTAGGGCTCCAGCATTTCAAAGCGATGGTCCACGACTCTGAATTTTATATTATTTTCCGCAATACGCTGCTTATTAGTTTATATAAACTGGTCTGGGGGTTTCCTGGGCCGATTATCCTTGCCATCCTATTAAATGAGATAAGACTGGTATTTTTCAAAAAGACCGTGCAAACGTTGGCTTATTTGCCTCATTTTCTTTCATGGGTTGTGTTGGGTGGCATTTTATTCAATGGATTATCTCCAGCGACCGGCGTTGTCAACGGAATCCTTGTGTTTCTTGGCATTGAGCCCATCTTCTTCCTGGCGGATCCTAATTGGTTCCGAAGCGTGCTTGTCGTCAGCGATATTTGGAAAGAGGTCGGCTGGGGGGCTATTATTTATATGGCTGCCTTAGCGGGTATAGACCCGCAGCTGTATGAGGCTGCTGTGATAGATGGAGCGAACAAATGGAAGCAAATCTGGCATATTACACTGCCTTCATTGGCAAGCACGATTATTATTCTTCTTGTTTTAAGATTGGGTCATGTGATGGATGTGGGCTTTGAACAAATTTTTGTTTTGTATAATCCGCTTGTTTATAGCGTGGGGGATGTAATCGAAACCTATGTATATCGTGTGGGTATCACTCAGGCTGACTTCAGCTTTTCAACAGCGGTAGGTTTGTTCAAATCCTTTGTGGGTTTGATTCTCGTAATTATGGCTAACAAGCTGGCAAATAAAATGGGTCAAAACGGTGTTTGGTAGAGCAAGCTTACGAAGTCAGTTTTCCTCTGGAAGACGCTGAGGGGATGAGAAAATGAAGCTTAGTTATGGAGAAAGGCTGTTTACGGTAACCAACTATCTGCTCTTAACAATATTTGGGCTGCTGGCGCTTACCCCATTTATTCATATTTTGGCGCAGTCGTTCAGCAGCTACAGGGCTATTATGTCAGGGGAGGTAGCATTGTGGCCGGTCAATTTTACAGGGTCTGCCTATCAGGAGGTTTTTCAGGATGCGGCTTTTCTGCAATCTTTTTTAGTTAGTGTGGTTCGGACGGTAATAGGGACGGTGGTCAACGTTTCCTTATCCTGCCTGCTTGCTTACCCGCTGTCGAGAAGTTATATCCGAGGACGCAATCCTATCATTTTTATGATGGTGTTTACGATGATATTTAGCGGCGGAATGATTCCGACGTACCTGCTTGTCAAGGAGCTGGGACTGCTTAACAGCTTCTGGGCATATATCCTGCCCGGTGCCTTAAGCGCTTTTAATGTGATCATTTTGAAAAATTTTTTTCAAAGCGTACCTCATGAATTAGAAGAATCGGCACGAATGGATGGCTGCGGCAATTTGGGAATTTTGTTCCGTATCTTTATTCCTCTTTCAATGCCCGCAATCGCTACGATAGCCTTATTTCATGGCGTGCAGCACTGGAATTCTTTTTTCGATGCTATACTTTATATGAATAACAAAAGTCTGCTGCCGTTGCAAGTATATCTTCGCAATTTGATCCAGTTCAGTACGACCGATATCCATCTGAATGATGCTTTGGAGCAGCAAATGCTCGCATTGGAATCGATCAAAGGGGCGGCGATCATCGTCAGTATTATTCCTATGCTGCTGGTGTATCCTTGGCTGCAAAAGTATTTTGTCAAAGGTATTATGCTTGGTTCTGTGAAGGGATAATCGAACCAGAGGTTGAAGGTGCAAGTCGGTAAGCTTGTGCGACTACTATGATAATAAGGGGATTAGAACCATGGTGAAACCAACAAATCAACAAACTAACCAACTGATCAATCAACCCGAAAACTGGACAATATTCGGCTTGAATTTTACATATTCAAAAGCATTGGCGGCTGCCCTGACCGTATCTCTTATTGCCGGATGTTCTTCAGGTACGCCTCAATCGTTCCAGCCAAGCGGCTCGCAACCGGCCAACTCGCCGGGTAAGGATAACGGAAAGCCGGTTCCGATCAGCATTGTATATTTCAATGATTACAAGTATCCGAATGGACTGGATGACAATAACAATCCGTACCTCGATTATATGAAGAAAGAGACGAACCTGGATATTAAAGTCATTACCGCACCCTCGTCAGGCTACAAGGAAAAGCTTAATGTGATTATGGCCTCCGGCGATTTGCCGGATATGATGGCCGTCAACGATTCCAGCCTTTATGTCAATTATTTGAATCAGAAAGCGCTAAAACCATTGAACGCAGCGATTGATAAATTCGGACCCGAATTGAAGAAGCTGATCCCCAAAGAAGCCTGGGACAGTGTAACGGTGGATGGAAAGATTTATGCTATTCCAACGATCGCTGATATTCAATCCACGGAGCTGATGTGGGTACGTAAGGATTGGCTGGATAAACTAAACCTTCCTATGCCTAAAACATTGGATGATTATGTGAAAACAGCGAAAGCTTTTGCCGAGCAGGATCCCGATGGGAACGGAAAAAAGGACACCATTGGACTATTAATGGGTGAAAACTTAAGCGGTTCCGGTTCGTTCCTGGGAGCTTTTGGTGTGCAAAGAGGCCAATGGGTAGAACGAGGAGGCCAGCTTGTTTATTCCAGTACACTACCAGAAATGAAGGAAGCTTTAAAATTTCTCAACGGCTTGTATATGGATAAAATCCTTGATCCGGAATGGGCCTTGAACAAAGGGAAAACCGTTGAAGAGAAGGTGAGCAGCGGCAAGGCAGGATTATATTCCGGACCTTGGCATGCCCGTAGAGGAGCTGTATTGACCAGCCAACAAAATGATCCCAAGGCAGTTTGGCTTGAAGGCGAATTTCCTGTTGGCAAGGATGGCAAGTTCGGCGTACAGGCGGATTCCTTGTTGAAAGGATTTAACGTTGTACCGGCAACCAGCAAAAATGAAGATGCTGTTGTGAAAATGCTCAATTTTATGATCAGTAAAGGATTTTCGGATTTGGAGCTCGGCTTTGAGGGGCAGGTCTGGAATCGCAAGGATGGCAAGGTCGTGACGAACTTTGAAGAGCACAACAAGCATGTCTATCGGAATTCGCTTACCCGATTTATTCGACCGAGCGATTCAAAGATCTATTTCGATAAACTGAGGTCACTTGGCGAGGAATTAAAGCTTGTGGAAAATATTGAGAAAATCAACAAGGTGCTGATGTACTCCAAATTTACAGGAACACCGGGACCGGTGATGGGTAAAAGCAATGCCAAGCTGCAAAAGCTCGAGGATGAATATTTCACAAAGATGGTGATGGGCAATATTCCTGTTGAGGATTTCGATAAATTCGTAGACAGCTGGAAAAAGGAAGGCGGAACCGAGGTTACGAAGGAAATTAACGATTGGTATGCGGGTCAAAAGAAATAATTTGTTTATAAACGGGAGGTGTGAGTGTGGATAAGATGAATACAGATCCGATTGTATGGAAACGAAATATTCCTGTGCGTTACACAGCGGATGTGGCTGTGCTGGGTGGAGGCATGGCAGGTGTATCGGCAGCCTGCGCGGCCGCACGTGCGGGTGCGAAAGTAATCCTCATCGAAAAGTTCGCGGTGACCGGGGGCAATGCAACCGCCGGAGGCGTTGCTGCGTTCTGCGGAGAAACGGCGGGGCAAGGGCAAATATTCGATCAAATCATCGCCGATTTGGGAGCATTTCAAGCAGTTGCGCCCTACATCGCTTATCCGCAATCCGATCACCGCTTGTTCGATCACGAGATCCTTGCGGTCGTGCTTCAGGAGCTGCTGCTTCGCCATCATGTGAAGCTGCTGCTGCATACCCAGTTTATCGATGTGGCTGTCAGCGATGACGGGCGCATAACGGAATGCATCGTCTGTGGAAAGTCGGGGCCGGAGGCCCTGAGAGCGAAGCAGTTCATCGATTGCACCGGGGAGGCCCAGGTCGCCCATATGGCGGGTTTTTCCACGGTCAAGGGAAGGCAGCATGACCAGATGCAGCTGCCGATGTCTTTGATGTTTTTTGTCCGCCATGTACAGGAAGAGGCACGGGTCAATCAGGTACCGGGGGGTTGGTTCAAGGCGATCCGTGACAAAGAGGATATGCCGATGACAACTAAATGGCCGAATGGGCCGGGTAGCAATGCGATGAAGCTAAAAATCCCCGGATTCGACTCCACAGATACTGAAGCTGCTACCGCGGCGGAGATTCAGGCACGGCGGCGGATGATGGAGGTGCTCGATTATTATCAGCGGGTCGAGCAGCGCCCTTGGCTGTTAGATCATTGCTCTCCGCAAATCGGGATTAGAGAAGGAAGGCGGATTGTTGGGGATTACACATTAAGCGTCGAGGATTTAAGAGTCGGCCGACGGTTTGACGATGCTATTGCCAGAGGGGTGTACTATCTGGATGCCCACAAGCCTGATGACGACAAGCGAACCTATGTATTAAATAATAAGGAGCTAAAGGTTCCACCCTATCATATTCCGTTCAGGTCATTGATGGTTAAGGATGCGAGGAACCTGCTGGCAGCGGGGCGATGCCTGTCTGCTGATCAATTGGCGCTTTCCTCCTCACGTGTGATGACCACCTGCTCGATGATGGGGCAGGCTGCAGGAATAGCGGCTGCAGCAAGCGTCCAGAAGCAATGTGACCCCAGAGACTTGGATTCGTTGGACATTAGAAAAATGGTGGAAAAGCGGGGAGCGAACCTGGAAATCTAGTATAATAACGTTAAGCTAAGGAGTTTGTACGATGACTGATGTTGGTGGATGCCTGTTCACTGTAGATGTTTCGTTGGCAAACTCCTGTGTCTTATACTATGGAAAGAAGATGAGGAACACCGATGAACAGCCGGTTCCAATTTCTGCGAAAATTCAGTGAATCCGTGCAATGGAAGCTTACGGGTTTGTTTATTCTTGTCCTGATCCCGCTTGTATTTGTTAGCTTGTATACGATTAGCAGGTCGCAGCATATTTTGGAGCAGCAGGTTGGGGAACGTACCAAAGGAGCCATGGAGTCGGCGATCCAGTATATCGACTCAACTCCACAGGGACTGGAGGAGCAGTCCGTATTGCTGGCGACCGATGATAATCTGAATCGAATCCTATACGGTGTCGGGACGGAGCTCGATAGCTATTCGATCAATGAATTCCGTAAAGCAATGAGTCAAATATCCAATGTGTCCAATATTAACCGCTTCATTTCCCCCATCTCCATCCTTCACGTCGACACTAATATGTTAATCAGCAGCGAGTTGGGCGGGGTACGGTTGGATAGCAGCTATGCAAGCAGTGACTGGTTTAATCACGTGCGGGAATCATCCGGGCGCACTGTTTTGTATATACCCGATAGCAGCAAGCCTGCTGATTCGATTTTTTCCAAAGACAGTATCACCTTTATGAGAACGATGGATCTGTATGGCAGGGAACGTGAGAAGCATGTACTCATGCTTTCCGTGCATAAAGATAAATTGTTGGATTTGGTCAAAAAAATTACCCCCTCCAAAAATACACAATGGTACATGCTTGCCGGTGATGACCGGATGGTTGCCAGCACTTCCAATTCCGTTTCCGCACCAGTTTGGGACGGGGAAACGGATGTGCAGCTCACCAGGATGCCGGGCTCCGAGGAGCAGGCCGTCATGTTTAGAATCAAATCGAATATATCTAAATGGTCTTTAATTATGGTCCAGCCTGAAGCGGAGATTTATAAGGAAACGAAGCAGCTTCGGATATTCACCCTGTTCATTATCGTTGCAAGCGCATTGTTCGCGTTGTTTATTGCTGCAATCTTTTATACAAGTTTGTCACTCCCTTTGAAAAAATTGCTGCAGGGCATGATGCAGATTCAAATAGGCAATCTGAATGTCCGGTTCACGGAAACGCGTAGAGACGAATTCGGCTATTTAATGAACGCATTTAACCAAATGGCTGCAAAGCAGCAATATTTAATTGAAAATATTTACGAGCAAAACCTGCGGGTAGCCAAAACAGAGCTGAAATTTTTGCAATCCCAAATTAACCCGCATTTTTTATATAACACTTTAGATTCGATTTATTGGATGGCCAAAAATTATGATGCCAACGAAATTAGTGAAATGGTAATAAATCTGTCCAAATTTTTCCGTCTGAGCCTAGATAAAGGACTCGAAACCATAGCGCTTGCAGAAACCTTCGAGCATCTGCATTACTACATCCGGGTACAACAGCTGCGCTTCATGGACAAGTTCGAGGTGCAATTTGCTTTGCCGGATACGTGCAGGGAGATCCGGATTCTTCGGCTTCTGGTCCAGCCATTGGTGGAAAATGCGATTATCCATGGACTTGAAAAAAAGCAACGGGGTGGCATTTTGCGAATTTCCGCCTCGTTGGATAAGGCATCCTGCAGGATCGATATTTTTGATAACGGTAAAGGGATTTCTGCAGAAAAACTGCGTGACATACAGACCAGGCTGGCAATGATAGAATGTGCTGATAGAAGCGATGAAAAGCGTGATTCCGAGGTATTCGGCTTGCGTAATGTCCGTTCAAGGCTGAAATTATATTACATGGAGCAGGCGGAGCTGCGAATAGAAAGCAAGGAAAACGAATGGACAAGAGTAACAATTCTGGTTCCGCTTAAACGCGATCTATAAGAGATGGAAGGGTGACAACATGAAACTGATCATCGTAGAGGATGAAGTCAGACTGCGCAATAGTCTCACTTATTTAATTCCGTGGGATGAGCATGGGATTGAAGTGATCGGGGTCTATGGTGATGGCTTGGAGGGCTTGCAAGGGATCCGGCATGCGAAGCCGGATATTCTGCTTCTTGACATCGAAATTCCCGGAATTAGCGGTTTGCAATTGGCTGAGCAAGCACTCTCATTTAATGCTTCTACTAAAGTTGTGATACTTAGCGGACACGATGAATTTAAGTTCGCGCAAACCGCGATAGAGCTGGGAGTCTATAAATATTTGTTGAAGCCTGCGGGCGATATGGACATTTTATCAGCGGTGACTGAATCGGCTGATCAACTGAAAAGGGAAAGGGAATCCCAATACCGACGACTGATGCTGGAGCAGAAATGGGAGGAGCACATTCCCAGATTGCAAGAAGGTTTTCTCCAGAATTGGCTTTCGGGCAGATATGATGCATGGGAAATTGATAAAAAAAGCAAAGAGATGCAGCTTACGATTCATACCAATCATGCTTATGTGGTGGTTGCTTTGGAGATGGACCCACTATCCGAGGATGAGAAACGCTTCAGTAATAAGGATCAGCAGCTCCTGCAATTTTCATTGCTGTGCATTGTTCGGGAATTCGCCTCGGAATCCGGTACCTATTTGTCTTTCAATGACTACGCGGGTTTGACGATTCTTGTATTTACCCAAAAGAGCGATGAGCAAGAGCAGGATTTTATGAGTGGATTGAATATAGCTGTGTCCAAGCTTCAATCGATGGTGAAGGATTGCCTTAAGTTATCGGCAAGTGCCGGGATTGGCTGGCTGAGCAGCGGGCTCACGATCCGAAACTCTTACCGGCAGGCCGTGCAGGCGCTGCATGATCGAATCCTGTACGGAAAGGATATTGTCATTCCGTTCAGGCAGGGGCAGGATGCGGCTCAATCCGGTTTGGCCGGATCGGTTCAGCAGCTTGAACGCAAGCTTGAAGCTGCCCTGCAAACTGGCGACCTCGAGCTTACGATGTCTGTGATTGAGCAGCTTTTTCATGAGGGTATAGATAGCGCTGTAACGAAGGAACAAATCGAAGAATATGTGATTTGCTTGCAGGGCTTGTTGATTCGCAGTATCCAGTTAAAAGGGTGGTTGGTACGTGAAGTAGTCAATGAGGATTACATCTACTTCCGCAATTTGGACCTACTGCTGAACAAAGAGCAAATTCAGAGCTGGTTGATTCGTACGCTGCGTCATATTGTTGAATATGGCAAATTGAACCGCCGCGAAAATAATCATGAGTTTATACGAGAGGCCGTTAAAATGATAGACGGGCAGCTTGATCAGGAAATATCGCTGTATGGGATGGCCGAAAGGCTATACGTCAGCTCCTCTTATTTCAGCCGTTTGTTCAAGCAGGAAATTGGGATTCCATTCTCCCAATACGTAACTGGGAAGAAGATGGAGCGGGCCAAGGAACTGCTGCTGGAGGGTTATAAGGTTTACGATACCGTACTGATGACCGGGTATCAGGACATTAGTTATTTTACAAAAGTGTTCCGCAAGTACTGGGGGATCACCCCGGGTGAATGCAAGAAAAAATAAGCAGACCGCAATTTGGGATAATTCATCGATTGGCGGTGTACCTTTGACTTTCGATGCAGTCCGCGGAGTGATCGGCAATGGCCGAACAACCGCATCGCATCATTAAAGAAGTCGCCTGGGTTCTTAAGCCCGGAGGCATAAGCAATGACAAGTGTTCTTGTAGTAGAAGATGATGCACATATGTTGGAAATGATTTTAATTGTTTTAAGATGCGAAGGATATCGTGTCCGGGGAGCCGTCAACGGCAAAGAGGCACTTGTGGAAATGGAACGCTCGCCTGCGGATCTGGTCGTGCTCGAATGCCAATCATGAATGGGTGGGATTTGTGCCGCGAACTGCGGCTTTTGAACCCCGAACTGCCGATTATCATGATTACAGCCAAGCACGAGACGAGTCAGAAGGTGAAGGGATTGGGCTTAGGCGCAGACGATTACCTGGTCAAGCCTTTTGACCCGCAGGAGCTGGTGGTCCGAATTAAAGCGGTGCTGCGTCGGTACCGGATTGTGGCCGATAAGATGGTTAAATATGTAAAAGTGAGGATATAGTGAGAATAACAGAACAAATGGAATGTGAATTCGTACAGGAGGTTAAAAAATGATAGAACAAGTTACGGTTGCGGCAAACGCTTCCTATCCATTGGAAGGAATTTTGACGTTGCCGGATTCTCACACTGAAAAAGTCCCGGCAGTTGTATTTGTACATGGCTCCGGTCCCTTGGATAAAGACGAAACAATTGGTGCAAATAAGCTGTTTCGAGACCTTGCGGACGGACTTTCCAAAGAAGGGATTGCATCGCTCCGGTACGATAAACGCACTTGTACCTATGGCAAGCAGATAATTCAAGAACTCGGCGGCAAACTTACAGTAGAAGAAGAGATAATTCAGGATGCGATTATGGCTGTCCATATGCTAAAAAAAGACCCACGCGTGGATGCAAACCGCGTATTCTTGATTGGACACAGTCAAGGCGGGACGCTTGCTCCCAGAATTGATGCCGAAGGCGGCGACTTGGCAGGATTATTTATCTTAGCCGGTACTTCTCGAACGCTTGAGGAAGTCATCATAAACCAAAATGAAGATTCCATAAAACAGCTTGAAAAATCTCAACAAGAGATAGCCTTAAAGCAGGTAAAAGAACTGCAAGACAAGTTTGATGCCATATCCGACATGACGGATGAGATGGCACAACAGACCATTTTGTTCGGTTCTGTTTATGCCTGGTATCTTAAAGAAATGAAGCAGCATCCAATCAAAGATTATTTATTGCAAAGCAAAAAACCGATTTTCGTCATACAGGGTGATAAAGATGTACAGGTTTCCGTCGAAAAAGATTTTAACCGATACCGTGAAATGTTAAAAGACCACCCGGATGTCACATTCAAGCTCTATCCCGGTTTGAACCATTTGTTTATGGAAGCTGTGTATGGTACGTTGAAAGACATTTGGGATGAATATAATATCCCGCAAACCGTGGATAGGACTGTTCTAGAAGATATAGCACAGTGGATATTGTCGGTTTAGACCGCGACAACCTTGTACAACTTACTTTAAAATCGGCATTTAGTATGTCGAAAGCCTAAAGTGGATACTCAGTAAAGTATCCGCTTTGTCATTATGGGTTTACTGCAAGTGGGTAAGTTAACAGTGTTTCCGGCTTTCCGGAGGCTTTAGCAACTTGCGCTTTCGCCTTTCGTTTCTCGTTAGAATTTTATAAAATGCTATTATTTATTTTAATGGAGGGAGAGAGTTTCATAATTTCACTACGAAAAATCACACTGGAAAACAGACGCGAGGTATTCAAGTTAAAAGTTACAGATGAACAAAGCCGTTTTGTTGCATCCAATCTTTCAAGTGTTGCTTCGTGTTATGTTCTTGCTAGCAATGGAGGTAGCCCACTTCCTTTTGCAATTTATGCTGATGAGCAGATGGTAGGTTTCGTTATGATTGTTTATGGCATAACTAGTTACGAGCTTCCGAAAATCGCTAATAACAATTATTGTATATTGCGTCTTATGATCGGTGAGCAATACCAAAAAATGGGCTATGGTAGGGAAGCCATGGAAAAAATATTAGAGTACATACGTACATTTCCAGTAGGACGTGCTCAGTATTGTTGGATAACATATGTCTCCGATAACATTGTTGCTAAAAAACTATACGAAAGTTTCGGCTTCCGTGATAACGGTGAGAAGATAAATGGAAATGAATTAGTAACTGTTTTAAATCTCTAACTTGAAGAAATTACAAATTTTAACTAAATGCACAAAGCTAACGCGTAAATATAATTGAGGGGCTTGCTTCGCGGCAACTCCTCTTTTGTTTATTAAAGTAACGGGCAGGATAACGTGGCTTTCAATGTTAAAAATTCCTATTTTACGGTATAATTTCAAAAATGTCACTGTGTTTGTGGGGTGGAAATTGTGTGATATATGTTGTGAGACATGGGCAAACAAAAAGTTTTGTTCCTTTGAAGAGCCGAGCAAAGAACTTAAGATGATTGTATAGCTAAGTTAGAAAACTGTTACTTGAGAAGATGCACTAAAATTCTATCGATGATCACTCAATACCCATTCTCCTCGGGTATTTTTTATTTCACATTATCCAAACTTAAAACGAGTATTTTGTTTGAAATAGTACCTTGACAGTCATAGTAATGTGTCGTATTATACAGTTGCGGGGTGATTAAATGAGTGAGAACAAAATTACATCCGACCTGCTGCGCGGACATACCGATACGATGATTTTGCGACTCCTATCCGAAGCTGACCGCTATGGGTACGAAATTGTCAAGTTGATTGCGGAGCGCTCTGGCGGTGAATATGAACTAAAGGAAGCAACCATGTATTCCAGCGTTCGGCGTCTTGAGGTGGAAGGTGATATCGAATGGTATTGGGGTGACGAATCGCAAGGCGGCCGGCGCAAGTATTTTAGAATAACCGAGAAGGGCACGGAGTCTTACGCCCGCAACAAAAACAACTGGGAGTACGCAAAGCGCGTCCTTGAAAATTTATTATAAGGAGAGTGGATGTTTTGAATCAGAAATTGACCAACTATCTGAACGGAGTTTTCGCACCATACGATGGGGTAAAAAGCGTCGAGGAATTGAAGACGGATCTGCACTCCGATCTGCAGGAACGGTTCCGTGAACTTATAGAAGAGGGAAAGGACGATGAAACAGCTTTCGAGATGACTATCGATAGCATTGGCGATATCGAGCAAACGGTACAGGAGGTTTCTAACCTCTCCCGATCGTTGGAACGTCAAGTGGTGACCAACTTTAGCGCAAGCAATCTGCTTAAGAGTGATTTTGCCGGCGTGATTGCGCATAAAGGGGAATTTTCAGGGAGCGCGCTGCGAGGATCCGACTTTTCGAACGCAGACTTGACCGGCAGCACGTTTGCGGGCAGCGATGTGCGTGAAGCCAATTTCGATGGCGCAAACCTCACCGACTGCAACTTTTCTGCTCTGGACCTTTCGGATACGAGCTTCAATAAATCAATTCTAGTGCGCACCAACTACAGCTCGTCCGGTCTAGACCACGCAAAATTTCTAGATGTTAAATTAACGGATGTAAAGCTGAACACGACAGACCTTAGAAAAACAATATTCGCTAATTGTATTTTTGAAGGCGTGGAATTCAAATATTCCGATCTTACAGGTCAGTGTTTTGACGGGCAAACCTTTATCGGCGTCAAGTTTGAGAAGTCGGCATTGAACGAAGTTACGTTTAGAGGCTCGACACTAAAGAATGTGTCTTTCCATCCGGGGTTTACATTATTCAAAAAATATTATCGTGCCATCCAGACGATCTGCTTTGACGACGCAGTGATGGATAAGTTGACATATGCAGCGCTCAAAGGCATGGAAGCCGATCTATCGAAAGTTATTGTTAGATAAGGAGGAGAGAGGATGCAAAATAAGTCAATACAAGTGAAGGGATTGCAAAAGTCTTACAAAGAGCTTCAAGTCCTTAAGGGTGTAGATTTCGAGGTGGAGAGGGGCAGTATCTTTGCACTGCTAGGCTCTAATGGGGCGGGCAAGACCACGGTTGTCAAAATTCTCACCACGCTGCTTAAACAAGACAGCGGGACCGCACTAATAAATGGTTTCGATGTTGCGTCCAAACCTGACCATGTTCGGCAGGCGATCAGTTTGACCGGGCAATATGCCGCCGTGGACGAATTACTGACCGGACGGGAGAACCTAATCATGATTGCCAAGTTACGATACCTCGACCACCCACGTCAGGTTGCGGATGATTTGCTGAAACGTTTCGGATTGATAGAAGCCGCCGATCGCAGGGTGTCTACCTATTCGGGTGGTATGCGCCGGAGGCTCGACATTGCCTTGAGCCTTGTTGGGAAACCGCAGATCATTTTCCTCGACGAGCCTACCACGGGCCTTGACCCCGAGGCGCGCATCGAGGTTTGGAAGATTGTGAAGGATCTTGCAGGCA
Organism: Paenibacillus sp. FSL H7-0331; assembly: GCF_001956045.1. The sequence goes on from NZ_MRTH01000020.1 coordinate 150,060, forward strand.
GCGGAACTACGGTATTCCTCACCACGCAGTATTTGGAAGAAGCAGAACAGCTCGCCGACCGAATTGCCATTCTACACAAGGGGAAGATCATTGCCAGCGGCACGCTTTCGGAGCTGAAAAAGCTATTCCCGTCGACAAAGGTGGAGTACGTGGAGAAACAGCCGTCATTGGAGGAGATATTCCTCTCCATTATCGGCAAGAAGGAGGGAGCATAAATGGAGACAGTAAACAAACATTTTTTTAACGATTTGGGTGTTATGCTCGGACGTTCCATGCGCCATATTTCTCGCAGTATAGACACCATTATCACGGTTACCGTTATGCCCATTGCGTTTATGCTATTATTCGTTTACGTATTTGGCGGCGCCATTCAAACCGGAACGGATAACTATGTGAATTACCTGTTGCCTGGCATACTGCTGATTGCTATTGCCACCGGGATTTCCTACACAGCTTTCCGTCTGTTTACCGACGTGCAACGAGGTATATTCGAGAGATTCCACTCCATGCCGATTTCACGTTCTACCTTACTGTGGGGTCATGTACTGACCTCTCTGGTATCCAACGCCATATCGGTTGTCGTCATCATTCTCGTAGCGTTGATTATGGGCTTTCGTTCCTCGGCCGGGATACTAGACTGGCTTTCGGTAATCGGCATACTCATGCTGTTTACGTTGGCATTAACCTGGGTTGCTGCTATTGCAGGATTGACAGCAAAATCGGTGGATGGCGCAAGCGCCTTCTCCTACCCGATCATCTTCCTGCCGTTTATTAGTTCGGCGTTTGTGCCGACCGAGTCGATGCCTTCGCTCGTTCGTGCCTTCGCTGAAAATCAGCCGGTGACCTCCATTGTCGAAGCCATCCGCGCATTGTTGTCAGGCCAGCCAGTGGGCAATGATTTATGGACCGCTCTTGCGTGGTGCGTAGCGATCTTGCTAGTAGCCTATTTCTTTGCAATGAAGGTGTATAAGAAGCGGTTTTGAAAGATGAAACACAGAGGGTGCCCCTTGCCATTTTCATGGCTTTTTATACGAAAATGAATGTCTGAAAAAAGCGCAAAAAGACACTCCTCTATTAAAACAAGAATGT
>NZ_MRTH01000021.1 GCF_001956045.1 Paenibacillus sp. FSL H7-0331
GATCAGCGCGGCTTGCTTTAAAATGTCGTTCTCCATCTTAAGCCGCTGATTTTCTTTACGTAAAGCAAGAAGTTCGTTTTCCTCAGGGGTACGGTTTGCTTTCTCCGAAAAGGAACCGGAGGTTTGACTTTGTTTGATCCACCGATCTAATGCTGTTGCACTCAGGTCGTATTCACGAGCGATGTTGGCTCGAGTCTTTCCGCTATTATATAACTGAACCATCTGGCTTTTAAATTCGTCTGTAAATGTACGTCGTTCTTTGGGCATCGTAGATTCGCTCCTATCTGATATCTTTATTCTACTAGCCCTCAATTTATCTGTCCAACTTACTATAGCCGATCCACAATCCACATCCGTATGAGATGTGACATGGATCTTATAAGCAAGCTTACGCTTGCGGATAATTTCAATCCACACATCCGTATGAGATGTGACGGGTAAGACGATATTCCCCAAACAGATCGTATCCATTTCAATCCACACATCCGTATGAGATGTGACACCTGGGGATTTATCAAAGAGTGCCGGCAGCTTGATTTCAATCCACACATCCGTATGAGATGTGACAATAAATTAAATCTTAAATGCAAAGGCATATGGATTTCAATCCACACATCCGTATGAGATGTGACGTGGTACACCCAACTCATCGATTATCTTCTGTGTATTTCAATCCACACATCCGTATGAGATGTGACGCATGTCGGACATTGAGCGCCGCCTTTGTGGTAATTTCAATCCACACATCCGTATGAGATGTGACGTTTCAAAGCCGCGGCGGGTTGGTTTACGTACTGATTTCAATCCACACATCCGTATGAGATGTGACACGTGAGCACTTACATATCTTCGCGCACAACGCATTTCAATCCACACATCCGTATGAGATGTGACGTAGGTGCGTTCATGTTGCTTCCCGCTGATACCCATTTCAATCCACACATCCGTATGAGATGTGACGACGGTTGCAAAGAGGTCGTGAAGCTTCCGCAAGCATTTCAATCCACACATCCGTATGAGATGTGACGATGGTTTTTTAACGACCTGAATGAGGTCCATTGTATTTCAATCCACACATCCGTATGAGATGTGACTATATTTCAGTAAGTAACAACAATCTTACAGGTATTTCAATCCACACATCCGTATGAGATGTGACGTCCACCCCCGTAAGGGGGTCTGCCTTGCATTGATTTCAATCCACACATCCGTATGAGATGTGACCTTTGATAGTTTTCATGCTGTAATCGACATTAACATTTCAATCCACACATCCGTATGAGATGTGACTTACTTGTGGCAACCCTCGATCCCCTCCATTTGTTGATTTCAATCCACACATCCGTATGAGATGTGACGCTGGAACGGGGATGTGCAATACCTCAATACCACAATTTCAATCCACACATCCGTATGAGATGTGACGTATATAATGCTCAAACATCCCGTTATACAGCTATTTCAATCCACACATCCGTATGAGATGTGACCCGAACGCTGGCGGTCTGCTTCCGCACGTGTCTATTTCAATCCACACATCCGTATGAGATGTGACTCCGGCATTTTTAAATTGATTAAAGGCATAACGGGATTTCAATCCACACATCCGTATGAGATGTGACTACACTCAAGGAACTCATGGGCGATATCAAAGCATTTCAATCCACACATCCGTATGAGATGTGACGTTCGTTTGTTGGGCAATCAAGAACGGCCACTGTATTTCAATCCACACATCCGTATGAGATGTGACTATCTCAACCTTGGGAAAGGATAAGGGCTGATTATATTTCAATCCACACATCCGTATGAGATGTGACGTGTATATGGCACGTGCAATGGTGCAGCTGGATATTTCAATCCACACATCCGTATGAGATGTGACTGAGTACAATCCACAGCTTGTAAAAGAACTTGAATTTCAATCCACACATCCGTATGAGATGTGACAAGTGAGTGCTACGACAACAACGATCACGAATGTATTTCAATCCACACATCCGTATGAGATGTGACTACAGTTTTCAAGTCACAGCAACAGATACAAGCGATTTCAATCCACACATCCGTATGAGATGTGACGATACTGACGATCCTGCGTTTGACTTTGAAGTAATTTCAATCCACACATCCGTATGAGATGTGACATCGTGGGACGAAGCACACCGGAGCTTCGATAGCCATTTCAATCCACACATCCGTATGAGATGTGACGGCAAGCATTTAGATGTGTTGGATCAAACATTGATATTTCAATCCACACATCCGTATGAGATGTGACAACCTTTTACCGCGTTGTTGTCCAAGTCGTAACCATTTCAATCCACACATCCGTATGAGATGTGACCTCGATGTCGTTTTGAATGAGTATGATCGAGTGTTATTTCAATCCACACATCCGTATGAGATGTGACTCGTATGAAACGACTAAAAGTGTGTCACAGGCAATTTCAATCCACACATCCGTATGAGATGTGACGGCTTGTGCGTTATTTCTATTGCCGTTGTTTGCATTTCAATCCACACATCCGTATGAGATGTGACCGGAAGCAGCTGAAGCCCTCAAAACCCTCTACCATTTCAATCCACACATCCGTATGAGATGTGACCATGACAATACACCATGGAGCGCTACGCCGGATATTTCAATCCACACATCCGTATGAGATGTGACGAAACGTCACGAGCTGTACTGATTCCATCGGCTATTTCAATCCACACATCCGTATGAGATGTGACAATCTGAGGTTGATTGTCTGTCATCCACTGGCCATTTCAATCCACACATCCGTATGAGATGTGACCGGAGTAAACCTCAGTCGTATCTGTGATCTCCTATTTCAATCCACACATCCGTATGAGATGTGACGAACGTAGCGGTACGGATCGGCGTATCTATACAGAATTTCAATCCACACATCCGTATGAGATGTGACGTTTAATTCGCCCTTATATTGCCTTCCCAAAAAATTTCAATCCACACATCCGTATGAGATGTGACTCTCCCAACACGTTCTCTATCGTTTCATAATGCATTTCAATCCACACATCCGTATGAGATGTGACACTCTTTATGATCATTGCTTTGCTGCGGCTCAGTGATTTCAATCCACACATCCGTATGAGATGTGACTGAGATTCTGTTCAGTTTTGTTGAGATATTGTTATTTCAATCCACACATCCGTATGAGATGTGACCCTGATGGCACATGATGCACTGAATCTCCTGCTTATTTCAATCCACACATCCGTATGAGATGTGACGTAAAAGCTCGTCCATGTGATCGCCTCACTTTTTATTTCAATCCACACATCCGTATGAGATGTGACGCCTGCGACCAATCCGGGGCCGGGGCCGAAGCCATTTCAATCCACACATCCGTATGAGATGTGACTGAGCTAGCTTCGCGGATCGGCGGGAGCTGCGTATTTCAATCCACACATCCGTATGAGATGTGACATAAAAAATGGCCATTCAATACGTATCAATTCGGATTTCAATCCACACATCCGTATGAGATGTGACCCTCTCTCCGCGATAACCGCCGTCTTCCCACGCCATTTCAATCCACACATCCGTATGAGATGTGACTTGAAACGCTTGTTCGATCCGCGCGCTAGTTCCGATTTCAATCCACACATCCGTATGAGATGTGACGATGCGGACGGCTCCGTTCAACTACCCGAGTACATTTCAATCCACACATCCGTATGAGATGTGACCCGCGCTCCGTCTCGGTCAATTCCGCAGACTCTACATTTCAATCCACACATCCGTATGAGATGTGACTTCTGGTTGCCCTTCTTTGGGAGCATGATACTTATTTCAATCCACACATCCGTATGAGATGTGACTTCCGTACTTAATAATTAATTTTTCATATTCAGATTTCAATCCACACATCCGTATGAGATGTGACAATAGCCTGCATCACATCGCCCCAGCCCTCGATAATTTCAATCCACACATCCGTATGAGATGTGACATCGCCTTGATTCGGGTGATCAATTGGGATGGTATTTCAATCCACACATCCGTATGAGATGTGACCGGATACGATATTGGACCATATGGGAGCGTTTTGGATTTCAATCCACACATCCGTATGAGATGTGACGTGCAATTATGATCAAGAAGGTGGACGAAGAGTGATTTCAATCCACACATCCGTATGAGATGTGACACGAGCGTAGGCGGTCACATGGGCCGCGACTGCTGATTTCAATCCACACATCCGTATGAGATGTGACACCCGTTCGTTATCGACCCGTTAGATTCGAAGGTATTTCAATCCACACATCCGTATGAGATGTGACTGTTAAAATCGTACGCAAATAAAGGATACGCCTATTTCAATCCACACATCCGTATGAGATGTGACACGATCCTGTTATCGATGATCGCATCAGCGCTACGGATTTCAATCCACACATCCGTATGAGATGTGACAGTATCTAATGGATAGCTTGAGAGGTGGTGAGGACATTTCAATCCACACATCCGTATGAGATGTGACAATATTCGGTGAGAAGATTCTGCGTTTTATCTTATTTCAATCCACACATCCGTATGAGATGTGACTTGCTCTGCTCGTGTGATATACATAGGCTGAGGGATTTCAATCCACACATCCGTATGAGATGTGACTACCCCGACCTCTAGTAAAACGCATATCAAAAGATTTCAATCCACACATCCGTATGAGATGTGACTTAACATTCGATCTGATTTAACATGGGTGTACTATTTCAATCCACACATCCGTATGAGATGTGACCATGTTTGCAGTTGGCTGGACGGGCGTGAAGCAATTTCAATCCACACATCCGTATGAGATGTGACTAATTAGTGAAAACCAGTATAGCGTGGGAAATCTATTTCAATCCACACATCCGTATGAGATGTGACTCTTTCCAGCTGGTAACAGGCTCAGGCGCTACCGATTTCAATCCACACATCCGTATGAGATGTGACAGCGATTTTTGATACGAATATTTCTGAAACTCCATATTTGTGATCAAAAACACACATAAATATATAAACTTTTTAGAATTCATGAAAAAAACAGAGAATTAATTGGTATTATCATCCAATTAATTGGTGCGAATGTCCCTGTAATACCGTGTGTACTACACATTCGCACCTCAGTTCGCACTACAAAATCAAAGAGCCTTCTAAATCAAATGATTCTTTCACACCAATATGTTCTACCTTATTCTTATAATTATTGCCCAATTGATAGAACCTAAGGCTGTCCTGCTCTTGGTCAATAATATCAAGAAGCTTGAACTTTAATGCAGCAAATTGAGCAGCATCTACAACGCATTCAAACACTGAATTTTGGACACGTTGACCATAACTCAAGCATGTTTTCGAAACCTGGCGCAGTCTTCTTTGCCCTGTACGGCTAACTGTGCTTACATCATACGTGACCAATACCAGCAGCCCATTCACCTACTTCCAAAAAAATGGCGGATATTCATCTAAATCATTACGCAAATAACGTGCTAATAGCAGAGCTTGTGCATGCGGGACTAATCCCCAAGAGATCTTCTCGTCAAGATAGGGATGCGTGATCTTCTCTTGCTTCTTATTTTGCCATGCGGTCAGAAATGTTTTTCTCGCCTCATCCTTCATAATAACAGCGCCGTTTTCCTTTTTCAAAAAATCTTCTTTACTTACAATCTTCTTATTAATTAACGTCAATACAAATCTATCTGCAAAAACACCGCGCAGCTCCTCCATCACATCCAGCGCCAAAGAAACACGTCCCGGCCGGTCGCGATGCAAAAATCCAACATATGCATCCATTCCAACGCCTTCCAGCGCTGCCGCCACATCATTCGCTAACAGCGAATAGGCGAACGAGAGCATCGCATTTACGTTATCCAGCGGCGGTCTGCGGGAACGCGAGTGAAAGTAAAAATCCTCCTTCTGCTGTAAGATCATGGAGTCAAATAATTTGTTGTAGCTAACTGCCGCTTGTCCTTCCAAACCTCTCAATCTTTCTAAATCTTCACACGCCCTTACGTCTAAAATGATAGCGGATAACTGCTGCGAGATCGCTTTGAACTGGGCGACATCAATACGCATAGGATAATCTCTGGTCATTCTCTCAATGATCCATTTGTGATTATAAATTTTGCCGACTATGAAATTACGCGCAATCTTTGCTGACAGAATCGTGTCTTCGGATACAGCATATTGTTTCTTCCGCAGTACGACATTGCCCTTGCTTTCCCCGATGACTCTAGCAAGGAACCTGCCATTCATAGTGAAAAATACGATTTGGATGTTGCGCTCTGCACAATATCCCATTAACGCTGGACTTGCTCCGGTATAGCCAAAAGTGATAATGGATTCCAGGTTGTGCAGCGGTAGCCTGCCGAGCTTCTCTTGTTCCTTAAGCAAAACAATATTATCGCCGTCCAGCGACAAATAAACATCAGGCTGTGTAATGTATAATGTATTAAGCAGTTTTTTCATTCCTTGATTTTCCCTTCAACGTAACTTTTAACGGTCCGTTTATTCATAAGTTCCGGCAAACAAATATTTTGAAGGGAGCAGCTTCGACAGAAAGGTCCGGTTTTCACTTTAGGCGTATGTCTGCGTTTATAGTAGTCTTGCATTTCATCGACAATCAACTTCACTTTATTTTTAATGGCTGCGGTTAGTGGAACTTCAACTCGATGTTTGATCTCGTTATAATACATGTAGCCTGTGTCAATGTTGCACAGCAGCATTTCTTCCATACAAAGGGCTTGTGCAGCTAATTGTAAAATATCCTCGTCGTTCATTTTCGGCTTCCCGCGTTTATATTCAACCGGATAGGCGATGTATCGCCCTTCAGCGCCATTAATTTCAACACCGCTATCGTTTCTTATAAACTCTACCACATCGCAAATACCTGTTATTTTAAGTCTCTCCGACTTCACAGGCATTGCGCGAACGATAAGCTTATCGCCCCGCTTTTCCCTCGTAAACGGTTGATCGGCATTACGATGAAGATGCTCTCCCTCAATCGTTCTCACGTTCTCTTCCCATTGCTGCTCGATGTGAATAAATGCCCACTGCCGTTTACAAAACTGGAAATGCTGTATGCCGGACAACATTAAATAGTTGTCGTCCTCACTATAGTCCATCAATGAGCTCGACTTTCAATCCTTCCAAAGGCTGAACACCAAACTCATAATCTTCGAATGCCTTAGGTTCTTCGACACGTTTTTCAAACGTTAAAGACCGATGCACCTTGGCGGAAGAATATTGACCCAGCTTGGATGTGTGCTCCCACCAGTATACCTTGTGGACTTCCATGCTGCCTTCGGGTCTGGCGGAGGACAAGTCGTTCTCGAACAAAGTAACGAGCGCCTGCTTAACCTTGTCGGCATCTTCGTTCGTAAACCCGGTTTTTTCAGCGAGTTGTGTATTGATGCTGCCGCAAAAGACATAAACGCCCGAATCTACGCGATGCTTCATCCCCATCGTATCCGATCCCCTCGCCGCACCCGGTTCGGAATTGACGCTTTTCGTGATTTGCATGCTGGTAATGTCAATAGGGTCAATGCTGGTTGCGGTATGAATGGACACAGGTCCCCTAACGCCGACGGAAACCCCTGCCCCCTTGTCTGCCTTGAATGCAAACACCTGACCGAAACTTCGGACATCGATCCATTCCGCGCAGGCGATTCGGGCAAACCCTTCGCCGGATACTGTTTTTGCCTTCAAAATCTTCGCCAACTCAACATTCGCATCCGCGCGCTCTCTCAAGCTGCCGTATTCATCCGATTTGCGATCATTAGATTGAACAAAAATAGCTTCTCCCATGTCCTGTAGACGATTTCTAATCTTCCGTTTCAACGCAACATCCGATATTTCGCCATAGCCATCGTAATTTTGCCTCGGCCGATTGCCATTCAAAGGATCTCCGTTCGGATTAGCCTTGGTCACGGATAAAACAACTGCAAAATCGATTTTATGATCTAAAATAGTCATGTCGATCTCCCCTTCTTAATTGGGTGCTTCCACCGCTTCATTGGATTCTTTCTTCAGATAAAGCTCATGCCGTTGACTGTAAAATCCAAGCAAATACAAGCCGGATAACGGCTTATTATTAAATTGATCGATCGGGATGCGGGATGCCACTTCATCAATAATTTTGGACCAATAGGTTCCCTTCGTTCCAAGCCTTGCCTGATACGGCTGCAGGCAAGCCTGGATCGTCTTCCAGGTTCTTTCCGGATGTCTGGAGAAAGCATTCATGTACCGAATAGCGTTGGTGGCTCTAGTTTCGTCCCCCAATGCCCGTCTTTCCAGCACATCGGCAACAGCCAATAAACGGCCGAATAAATAGTCGCGGTCCTGATTGTCTGAATCTAATGCCACATTGAATCCCACCTTCTGTTTGCTGATAAGCGCGCATGTTATGCTAAGCGTCTTCTCCCATTCCCACTTCTCCATCGACTCAGGACTTGATGCACGGTGGATAGCGCTGGATACGATGTCCGAAGGCACTATTCGGTCGTCGACAATACATGGCAGCATACGCTCCATAACCCCTTTGACAATCTTGTCGCTCGCTCTTGGCCCGTATGCAGCATAAGCGATGTCTTTCGTGGCGGGCGCTCCATAAAATTCCAAGAAATTCCCTTCATCATCCTTGCGGTACCGGTGCAGCCACACGCAGGTTGAATGCCATTTCGTAAGCTTGTCCAAATAAAGCTCTTTGTCCATATTCCGGTAGTACAGCACCGCCATGCGCCCTGTTGTCGCCGAATCCAGAATCAATATATTAACATTCACTTTCTTATTCGCCGAAGACGCCAACCGATTTCGATATCCGTCCAATGCTTTTGCCACGTCATCGGCGAACTCCTTATGAGTAAACGCTATTTTCTTTTTGGCTGCGACAGGCACAGGATCGATCGAAAAGGAGTCCTCCGTAAGGCCGGGAATATCAGGATCGTCGTTGCCCCATACAAGAAACACGCGCTGATCGATCGTTTTCCCCTGACGGTTAATAAGCCATTTCAAAGCATTGTGCGCCTTTTGAGATACCTCATAGCTAATGCTTGCTGCTTCATGACTTAGATTGAACCGCCCTCGAAACGTAAAGCCGCTGGTATCGTTGGCTGAAATTAATTTGGCCTTATCGCCCGCATTTCTAATTTTATTGGCATGCTTATCCGTGGCTGGAAGCGTCTTTCCCGAGACATAGCAGAGATCATCTTCACCTAGCTGACTGCTGTAAAAGCGGATGAAAGAATCGTACATCTCGTGGTCCTTCCATACTTTCGTCAACAGCTTATTCGGCGAATAGACGTTGAACCTGACGAATGCGCTCGTTTGCTCGCCGGCAATAACGGAGAAAATCGGCGGCCTCGCTCCATCCAACGCCTCAGCATTTTTGTCCCACTTGTCGAGGAGCTTATGATCCGCGTCTACATATAAAATCTTGTGCTCCACCAAGTCCCGAATAAGCTGTCCTTTGCTTAAATAACGGTAAATACTCTGAACCTTGGAAACGGCATATGGGAAATTTGCCCAGTTCTCCAGCTGCTTAATGTAGCTGACAAAAGGCTCTTCCTTCTTGATCACACCGCCATAGGCAACATAATCCCCCGCTACATAGCTTAATTTATCATGCAGCGGATAGGGAGAGATGACTGCGCCTGCACGGCTTGCGGAGCTTTCGGTACATGGGATCAATGTACTCGCATCGCTCTTGTCAATTACGGCTGCCGAATGAAATTCCCCGTCTTCGGTAATATCGACTTCGATATGCGCATTTTGCGTAGTATGAGAGACGGGCAGCAGCGTATACTCCTGCTCGTTATGTTTCATTGCAATCTTGCCAACAAGATCTGTATTCGCTTCATAGGTTTCATACAAATTCAATAACCAACTCATGGATTCCCCCCCTCTGCCAATTGCGCCAACAGCTCGTCTGCGGATACAACATTCGAATCATCAAAACGTTTCGGCTCCATGTTTGTAATCGGACGTACTTGCGTGCATTGGTCAGGCCTTCTAAATTGGATAATGCCGTCCCGCATAACCGGATTCCATAGACGTACTTCCAGTTCGTTCCAGCCTGTTTCATCCGGATAATTGATGCCATGAACCATGCTTCCCAGATGAATTTCGCCATAGCGGTCATAAAATCCGTCCCCTTCGCCAAACACACAAGGTTCAACGTACGCCTGACATTCTCTGGCGCCGAGGAAAATATCTCTGCGACCACCTGCCTGGAGCGAGCGTTTCAAAATATTGTGATGTTTATGTTCGTTTCGGTCATAAGTCATCTCCGGCCGGTTCATGTTGAACTCAAAATGGGCGCGTACCTGATACCGCACATCCCTCAGATACGTATAATTGGCAAGTGTATTTCCTCCGCTATAATCCATCGGGCGAATGCCTTTGGACTCCATACGAATTGGATTCATAATGCGAACTTCATCGATAAAGAAAATGAGGGTTGGCTTCCAGTAAACGCTCTCAACGATTCCCTTCAACGCTTGATAAGTTGGCACTTGATAGGAAAGCTTTTCCCCGCCAAGCTTGGTCAAGGGGTCCGTGAATAGGGCGTAATCCCCATATACGACAAATTCTATCGAATTTCTCATTGATTCACCTCCTTGCGATAAAATTCATATAGATCTAATTCCCTATATTTTCATAATATTTCATATTTTTGGATTTGTAAACTAGAATTATAATTTGTATCATACACATTATATGAATTATTTAAATTTATTATGGTTATGATATAATTTAAAGTCGCTTTCATAGCGTGGATTGAAAAATATAGTGTGTTATGTGTGAAAAGAAACCTATCTTTCAGATAAGACAGGTTTCTTTTTCTTAATTTGTTAATACATGCTCAAATCAAACTGGCTATCATTGTCGAGATCGAGACCAAATTCCTTGTGATAGGCGCTTTCAGTCAATACAAATATTTTCCCTTCAAGCAGGCTTACCAATCCATTGCTTTGCGCCAGCTGATCTCGCTCGTAACGAAACAGGTTAATCGTATACTTCTGAGTTTTTCGCAGCAGCCGCGAAAAGTCCTCAATCGTTTCGTCGCCATTGAGTTGGGCGATCAGTTCTTTGCTTTCCTCGTTATAAGGAACAACCACCGAGGTCGTATGGTCATCGATGACTCGAAAGTATTCAGCCGCCGTCCCGTAGCTGTTCACAATACATAACGGCAAATTCTCCCTCTTTGCATGCCTGTATGCTTGATTATAGGTGCTATCATTTCTGTTAGCGACAAGCAGTTCTGTCATGTCCTTCTCTAATTTCTTGATAAAATAATTCAATTTCAAATTGAATTCCGTATAAAACTCCTTAAAATATCGGTCCATGGCTTGAACGGATAACATATGGCCGCCATGATGATTCTTATCACGCATTAGATCAATCAAAATTCTTTTGGACAGCTTTTTCCCTGTCTTAATTTCCTGTAGATGATTCAGATTTTCCTCCAAATGATCAATCACATAAACCTGCTGAATCTCCCGCTTCCCGTGACGATTGCATCTGCCCGCAGCCTGCGCAATGGAATCGAGCCCAGCTAAAGAGCGAATCACGCAATCAAAGCTTACGTCCACTCCCGCTTCGATTAACTGAGTGCTGATGCATATCACTTTTTCATTATTAACAAGATGTTCGCGCACTTGTCCCAGAATATGATTCCGGTGCGCCGCGCACATCGATGTGCTTAAGTGATAGAGGGGGGCGTCGATCCCTTCCATTTGACGGTACAGCTTTTTCACAACCGATTTCGTATTCAAAATAACAAGCACACTTCGAACCTCATCCATCTTCTCCTTAATGAAATCAGCAAGCTTCTCGTTATCAAACGTTTCACCCGATGCTCTGTCGACGATTTCCACTCGCTTAAACGCTTCAATGACCTGGTCCAGGTTAGGGATAATTTCAGCGTCGCCGTTCAATTCCAACTTATGCTGCTCCACATAGCCGAGTGTAGGTTGGGTTGCGGTGCAAAGGATGAGACAAGAACAAGCATAACTCTTCAAAAAATTCAATGCTTGATTAAACAACGATACGCAGGAGACAGGAACCTTCTGTACCTCATCAAAAATAATGACCGACTCACTTAAATTGTGAAGCCTGCGAATATTCCTGCTTCCTTTGGCGTAGAACACGTTCAAAAACTGCACCATCGTCGTAAAAATAATGGGGTAATCCCAATTATCCTTGGCCAGCTTCAGCTTTTGCCGCTTACTGATTAAACCATCCTGGTCCTCATCGTTATCATCCGCATCATCAACAACGTTGGAGTGATGCTCCAGAATATGCTCGTCGTCCAGTAAAATTTTGCGGATTTCCTCGGCATTTTGCTCAATAATGGTCGTAAAAGGCACCACATAAATAATATGCTTCTTGCCTTCCCGGGTGGCATGCTTCAGCGCATATCGTAAACTTGCCAATGTTTTGCCGCCGCCCGTTGGAATCGATAAGGAATAGATCCCCGACGGTTTCTCCGCAAATTGATCGCACCGATCTGACATTTCCTGCCTGAGCGTATTAATTGGTGACTTAGCGGCAGGATGTGCTTGAAACGAATTGATTTTGGCCATAACCCTTTTATAATAAGCATCAAACAGCTTGCTTCGATTCTGCTCAGGCTCGACAGCCTTATTCTCCTCAAATAACCTCGTGTTCGTTCGATCCGCATCGATTAAAGCGCTAAAAATAAATTTGGTCAGGAACATCAGCTTGCTTTCGCCGCTCAGTGAAGATGGTTTGCTCAGATAAGCTTCCAATTCAGCTAATGCCTGGGAGACATACCGCCGGAGCTCCGTTTCACTTATTACCCATTCAAATAAACACGTTTTTGACCTTTCAAATTCTTTTAACTGGTCTTGCGGTTTTCGAACACGATTCAAATAAGGGGATTCCAATTCATGATCCAAAAAATCGTGAAGATAGGAATGATGCGATATGATGGCATTCCCTACGATTTCTGCCAGAATCCATGACCTGGAAGGATTCCCCTCGTGAAATAGCTCATATAACAGCTTTCCACCTGCTGTCGAATGATCGACACTGCCTCTTCTTGGCGGAGAATCTGGATTGTTCACAGCCTCTAATATGTACTCCCTGAATTCATGAGTGTATTTGCCCATATCATGAAGCATGCCCGTAAGACCTGCTATATGCTTGACGCCAATCTTCTCACCGTATGATTCCGCCAAAGCTTTTACTCCAAGCAAATGTTCCTCAACGCTTTGAATTTGACTGTCACTTTCACGGATATGTGCGATGTAATTCATGTTATCTCTCCCAGATTTTCACTTTTACTTAAGCTAATGTAAGTATACACCATTATAAGGACAACTTGTTGTCAGGGAACATATATTCCCTTCCTCGATCCCCTGAAAATTTCGCAAAGATGGGTCACATTAGACGCTAAAAAATAACATTACAAAAATAGCCTAGAGTCCTATCACATATCCCCATGGGACTTGAATATATTTAGTAACAAGCATTTTTTTAAACCTTTTCTATTTCCTGCCTCTTTGATGTCGTCGAATGTTTACATCAAGCAAATCCATCTCAGATATTACTTACTTTGCAATTTTGCTTGCATTGCTTTTGCAGCCAGCCAACTTACAAAAAGATAAGCCCTCAGGAGGTGTCCGTCATGACAGAGCCCTTGTTTACCGTATCCCGCGAGGATTGGTCCCTGCATCGCAAAGGCTATCAGGATCAAACCCGCCATCAACAAAAAGTACGTGAAGCCATCAAGCAGAACCTGCCTGATCTGGTTAGCGATGAGAGCATCATTATGTCCGATGGCAAGCAAATCATCAAAGTACCCATTCGCAGTCTCGACGAGTATCGCCTTCGTTATAACTACAACAAGAGCAAGCATGTCGGTCAGGGAGATGGAGATAGTCAGGTCGGAGACGTCTTAGGTGTGGACCCGACTCCTGCGAAAGGACCCGGCAAGGGTGAAGGTGCTGGCGATCAGCCTGGGGATGACTATTATGATGCGGAAGTTGAGATGGAAGAATTACAATCGATGCTCTTTGATGAACTGGAGCTTCCCAACCTACAACAGAAGGAAAAGGATGTGCTCACCTCCAAGGAAGTGATTTTTAACGATATCCGCAAAAAAGGGATCATGTCCAATATCGACAAGAAGCGGACCATCCTGGAAAACTTGCGGCGTAATGCAACAGCGGGCGACCCTGGCATTCACCATATCAATCCCGACGATCTTCGCTTTAAAACGTGGGACGAAAAGGTGACACCGCAATCGAACGCGCTGATTATCGCGATGATGGATACGTCCGGTTCTATGGGCTCCTTTGAAAAATATATGGCGCGCAGCTTCTTTTTTTGGATGACGCGCTTTTTGCGCACCAAATATGAGCATGTAGAGATTGTATTTATTGCTCATCATACCGAAGCCAAGGAGGTAACTGAAGAGGAATTTTTCACCAAAGGTGAGAGCGGCGGAACCATTTGCTCATCTGCTTATCAGCTGGCGATGGATATGATCGATCGTAGATACCCACCTTCCCGTTACAATATATATCCGTTCCACTTCTCAGATGGCGACAATCTGACCTCGGACAACGACCGCTGCGTAAGATTGATCGGCGAGCTGGTAGCACGGTGCAATCTGTTCGGCTATGGGGAGGTCAATCAATATAATCGCAGCAGTACGCTGATGTCTGCCTATCGCAATATTCATAATCCGAAGTTCGTCCATTATGTAATCAAAGAGAAAAATGAGGTATATAAAGCGCTGCGCACCTTTTTCCCTAATGCCTCCGCCGGGAGGGCTGTGCAATGAATGGTACGGATATGCAGGATCTTCGGACGGCTATTGCTGAAATTACGGAGATTGCCACTGGCTTCGGATTGGATTTCTACCCGATGCGCTATGAAATTTGTCCCGCGGACATCATCTACACCTTTGGCGCTTATGGTATGCCGACCCGCTTTAGCCATTGGAGCTTTGGAAAAACCTTTAATAAAATGAAAATGCAGTACGATTTTGGACTTAGTAAAATCTATGAGCTGGTCATTAATTCCGATCCTTGTTATGCCTTCCTGCTGGATGGCAATTCTTTAATTCAGAACAAACTAATTGTAGCGCACGTACTGGCCCACTGCGATTTTTTCAAAAACAATATGCGCTTCTCCAAAACCAACCGCAACATGGTCGAAAGCATGTCTGCAACCGCTGAGCGTATCCGCCAGTATGAGGTCGAACACGGAACTGATGAGGTTGAGCGTTTTATCGATGCCGTGCTCGCTATTCAGGAGCATGTCGACCCGATTATTTCCAAGCCCTATGAGGCAGGGCGATACGGCGGCGGCAAGAACAAGGAGCAATCCTCCGATCCGGACAATCGCGATCGCAAGCTGGGCTATGAGGATTTGTGGAATTTGGATCAGCCTCTCAAGGAGAAAGAAACGCGGAACACAGAGCTGCCCAAGTTCCCACTCGCTCCTGAAAAGGACCTTGTGTTGTTTATCGAAGAGCATGCACCGTACATGGCTCCATGGCAGCGCGACATCATGACCATGCTTCGAGATGAAATGTTGTACTTCTGGCCGCAGCTGGAAACGAAGATCATGAACGAAGGCTGGGCTTCGTATTGGCATCAGCGGATTTTACGGGAGCTGGATCTTGGCGTAGAAGAAACCATTGAATACGCGAAGCTGAATTCATCCGTCGTGGTTCCTTCGCAGCACAGCTTGAATCCATATTATTTGGGCTTGAAAATGTTCGAGGATATCGAGAAACGATGGGATCAGCCCACACAGGAGGAACGTGATCGTCTGGGCCGCAAGGGTGGCGAAGGTCGGCAAAAAATGTTCGATGTCCGCGAATATGACTCGGATATTTCGTTCGTCCGCAACTACATGACCAAGAAGCTGGTCGATGAGCTCGATCTGTACGTCTTCGAGAAAAAGGGGCCGGAGTGGAAAATAACCGATAAATCGTGGGAAAGCATCCGCGATCAGTTGATTTATTCCCGTGTTAACGGCGGCTTCCCCTACATCGTAGTCGAGGATGGAAATTATGACCGCAACGGGGAGTTATACTTAAAGCATGCTTACGAGGGCATGGAGCTGGATCTGAAGTATGTGGAAAGAACGATGCCTTATATTCAACAGCTGTGGGGGAAAACCGTACATCTGGAGTCGATTGTCGAGGCAAAGCCTGTACTGTTCAGCTATGACGGGAAGAAGCACAACAGAAAATTTTTGTAAGATAAATCAAATATTGCAGCCAAATAAGTATGTGTAAATTGACGAAACTTACGTAGAGCAAAAAACATTAGCGTATTTTAGCTAATGTTTTTTGGCTTTTCCAATCCGAACAAAAATATTTCCCATTGCTTTATTGCCGAATATATAGGGAAAATAGTAGAAAAAAAGAGTATCCTGCAAATCGAAATATGTTAAAATATCGTTCGGGAAGTTAAATAAAAGGAGGTCAAATTGTGTCACGCATCATTCAAGTTGATGAACGCCCGCCGCTCGGCGAAAGTATTCCGCTAAGTTTACAGCATTTATTTGCTATGTTTGGCTCTACTGTGCTCGTACCTATTCTGTTTAAGGTCGACCCAGCCACCATCCTGTTGATGAACGGGATCGGGACTTTGCTTTACATTTATATGACCAAAGGAAAAATTCCTGCCTTCCTGGGCTCAAGCTTCGCCTTCCTGTCCCCAGTCTTTGTTGTATTGGGCTCTAAAGGCTATAGCTCGGCATTAGGCGGGTTTCTGGTTGTCGGTTTAATTTTTACCATCGTTGCTTTACTCATCCGTGCTGTCGGGACTCGATGGATTGACGTAATGTTTCCGCCTGCAGCGATGGGTGCCATTGTAGCCGTTATCGGACTGGAGCTGGTTCCAACAGCTGCCGGAATGGCTGGTTTTATCGCGCCAAGCGGTGCCCCTGCAGCCTGGACGCCGGACGGGACCACCGTGACGGTATCGATTTTCACTTTTGCAGTAGGAACTGTGGGTTCAGTCTTATTCCGCGGCATCTTTAGGGTCATTCCGATATTGATTGCCATTATCGCCGGATATGCGCTTGCTGCGGTGCTTGGATTGGTACATATCAGAGAAATAGTAGCGGCAGCTGATTGGTTCAAGCTCCCTACCTTCTACAGCCCAACGTTCGACTTAGCCAGCATCCTGATTATCGCTCCTGCAGCTCTGGTCGTAATCGCGGAGCATATTGGGCACTTGATCGTAACCGGAAACATGGTTGGCAAAGATTTATCCAAGGACCCCGGACTCAGTAAATCATTACTTGGAAACGGTGTTTCTACGATGTTATCCTCCCTGGTAGGCTCTACGCCTAATACAACTTATGGCGAAAACATCGGCGTTATGGCGATCAGTCGTGTATATTCCGTTTGGGTTATCGGAGGGGCTGCGGTGCTGGCCATAATCCTGTCTTTCGTCGGTAAAATCTCGGCATTAATCCAGACCATTCCTACACCCGTAATGGGTGGCGTTTCACTGCTGCTATTTGGAGTTATCGCTGCTTCGGGGATCCGAATGCTGGTAGAAACCAAGGTCGACTATTCCAAGCCGATCAACCTCATACTAACAACAGTAGTGCTCGTTATCGGACTTAGCGGCGCGACTCTGAAATGGGGACAATTTGAGCTCAAAGGTATGGCTCTGGCTACCATAGTTACGATTTTACTCAGCTTATTCTTCAAGCTGCTGGAAACTCTTAACCTTTCCAATGAAAAAGTATAAGGAATACCTGACCTGTACAAAAAGGATCTGAGGATTTAATCCTTCAGATCTTTTTGTCAATGAGATTGCTCAGCCACAGCTGTGAGCCCTAATAAAAGAGAGTTGACTTCTGAGCAAATTATTCCAAACTGAATAACCTGTTCATGGATACTTGAAAATCCTGAAAAACTAAAGAATGGATGGTATCCTGCTCCGCATACAAATTACGTATCGCGTAACTTCCATCCTGTAACGTGTACACATGAACCGTTTGATTTCCAGGATCGATAATCCAATATTCTTGCACACCATATTTCTGATATAAGTTAAACTTCTCATTGAAGTCCTTCAATGCGGTGGATGGCGATAGCACTTCGATGATCAAGGTTGGCGCACCCTGACAACCTTTCTTGGATATTTGATCCTTGGAGCAAACAACGGAAAGATCGGGTTGAGTCACTTGATCGGGTAATTGGTAATTTTCGTTTTCACTGAAAAAAACATCAAATGGAGCTACAAACACATAGCAGCTCCGATTCTGAAAGAACGTCCGTAGAGCAAAATGAAGCTCTCCAACAATAAATTGATGCAGCGAAGTAGGGGCCGGAGACATATTATAGGCTTTTCCATTAATTAGCTCCCACGTTCCGTCCCATGTCAGCCAATCTTGATACGTATGTAATTTCTTTTCGTCCGGATTTGACACCATGCTTGACCTCCTTTTGATTCTACAAATCACATTAAGCTAATTGTATCATGGTCAAGGGGATCGTTGCTAATGCATACGTTTATACTGCTTTTATGCTGTAGTAATTCCCAAAAATATCCTTGATAACCGTATACTCAGCACCGTGCTGAATTTCATCAATCCATTGGTTACCGATGGAATCAATCAATTGTTGAATGCTCAATTGTAAGGCGTCCCAATCAAACAAATATTGATTTGTATTTTTATCGAATTCAACATGTTGAATTTGGCACAGAATCCACATATACGGATCTTGTACGTCAAGGTAAATACCGTCATTTCCTAGTCTTGGCTTTGGCCGCGGCACAAGTACAACCTCTTGTTCACTGATACCTTTATCATCAATAAGCGGCATCGTATAATTGAAAGTTATTGATGCGTCCGTGAACAAATCGATATCGTTGGAAAATTTGATGGCATTGATGCTCTTAACCTTATCGCCTATAGCCGTATGTAACTCCTTGAGTTCAAATAAGGAAAATGGGATATTGGACTGTTTATTGTAGGTATCGTCATGGACTAAGCTATTATCAAAATGATCCACCACAAGATGCTCCTCAACAGCAATTCCGATTCCAGCTAATCTTTCCTTCGTTACCTTGATCGCAAGCTGACTGTTATCGCTGGCTATCCATCTTCGGTTCAGCTTCTCAGCGGCAATTAAAAAAGATCCACTCCCACAATAAAAATCACCTATCAATGCCTGTTCATTCGTCGACATATCAATAATTCTTTCCATGAGCTTTTCCGGCTTTTGCGAAGGGTAGAACGTATTTTCATCACCCAATGTTTCGTAAATGCCGATATCGTCCCACACCGATGGCACAAGAAGTCCATCTTTTTTCAAATAGTTATTCGTTTGACTATAAACAAACAGGCATTCATGGGACAAGCCAAACTGTGAATGGAAAGGTCGTGGGTTATTCTCCATTTTCCAGATAATCTCAGCAAGGAAATTGTGCCGGCCAAACTCTTGATCCAGCATCACTTTTACGTAATGACCTTCTTTTTGGTAAATTTGCAGTACAAACAAACCAGTTTCACTGAGCAATTCCCTCGCTAATTGGATTCGCTTTAAATAATCCTTTATAAATAATTGTGAATCCAAATAATGACGCACACCTGCTAATTCGTCCCATGGATTAATTAAGTTGACCCCAAGCTTATCATTCGGCATAGAGAAGATCATTCCAGAGTTAAAGGGTCCATCGAAATAAATTAAATCAAACTTGCCTTTGTAGCCTTCCTTTACTAATTGTTCCATGATGTACAGATTATCTCCCCGGAATAAGACCCGCTCAGGAGATAGCTCTTTTGGGACGACATGCATAATAGCCTTCCTCCTATACGTTTTGCAAAGCCATAACTACAATCTAAAAGTCTGGTGAATAATGAGCGGAGCGGCCAAATGATCCTGGAGAAGCGTCAGCGCTCGCCTTTGTTTCCGTACTTTTACCGCTAAATCATTTATAAAATAAAAAAATTACGGAAACAACAGCGATTGGAAGGATATTTGGCCGCGTAGCGGGACTTATTCACCGGACTTCTAATAAATAAAGAACCTTCTATTGCACATTTCAACAGAAATACGCAGAAAGAAGGCTTTGCATGGCAGATAAATGCCAAACATCGTTTAATTATTTTCCTCCCATGTAGGTTGTTTAAGTAAAGCTTGTATGCCTTCAACGGTTAGTGGCTTGCTAAAGTAGAAACCTTGGACCTCATTGCACTGCTGCTCTTCGAGGAAACGTAATTGCTCGACGGTTTCTACACCCTCTGCAATTACCTTCAACTTCAGGTTCCTCGCCATGACAATGATGGTTGTAATAATCTCCTGATTATCCGTTGTGTTTTTTATTTGATTGACAAACGACCTGTCTATCTTCAAGGTATCAATCGGAAATTTATTTAAATAGTTCAGGGACGAATAGCCGGTTCCAAAATCATCTATGGCTATTTTTATTCCTATCTTTTTCAAGGAAAGCAGCTTATTAATCACATATTCCTCGTTGTACATGGCTATGCTTTCTGTAATTTCCAGTTCAAGCAGCTCGGGCTCCAGTTCTGACGTTTTAAGGATGCTGCTGATCTTTTCCACCAGATTTTTTTGCTGGACTTGTCGAGCTGACAGATTAACGGATATCCTTAATTTAGGAAAACCCTGAACTTGCCAAAGCTTGGCTTGTTCGCAGGCAGTCTGTAGAATCCATTCTCCAATGGGCACAATTAATCCTGTTTCTTCAGCAATAGGAATAAATTCGACAGGAGAAATAAGACCGTGCTCGGGATGAATCCATCTGACCAGCGCCTCTAGCCCAACGATTTTCTTGGTTTCCAAATCAATTTGTGGCTGATAATACAGTATAAACTCATTACGTTCCAGAGCCTTTCTAATACCGTTCTCCAACACGGCTCTTCTGACTATGGCGTCTTCCATTTCACATGCATAAAACTGATAATTATTGCGTCCTTGTTCCTTGGCGCGGTACATAGCGATATCAGCATGCTTAACTAAGGTTTCCACACTATCCCCATTCTCAGGGAATAAGCTAATGCCAATACTAGGCGTAACCGATATTTCCTGGCCTTCGTAAAGCAGCGGTTGGGAAAGCAACGTTGAAATCTGTTCGGCCTTCTCTGCAATCGTTTCTTGGCTGTAGCCCAGTAAAAGCAAAATAAATTCATCTCCCCCTATGCGGGAGCCCAGTTCATTAGCCTCTAGCGTATGGGTAATTCGATTGGAGGTTTCCTTCAGAAAGTAATCCCCTACAGAATGGCCGTACGTATCATTAATCCATTTAAATCGGTCCAAATCGATAAATAATATGGCGATCGATGAATCATGTTTGGCAGCAGATTCAATCCTGTTCTGGAACGTCTCACTAAATAAACGAAGATTCGGTAAACCCGTCAAGAAATCGTAGTTCGCATGGAATTCAATTTCTTTATTTTTATTAACCAATTCTTGAGTATTGATCTGCAGATTCATCGACATCGTATTAACACGCTCAGATAATAAACCCAATTCATCATGTCGATCAATGGCAATTCTTGCATCAAAATTCCCATCGGCAACTTCATTCACCTTGTGAAGAATGCGATTGATCGGTTTGACAATGTAACACGCCAAAAGATACCCGATAATCGATACGAATAATAAAGAGAATAGAGAAATGATAATATTGTTTAATATTTCTTTATCAAGAATGTCCTCGATAACCCGATAGTCGGTTACAATCCCAACAATATAGGGACTTGCAAGCGGGGTAGCAATCGGCACAAAGGTTTTGAATACTTTTTTTCCGTTAATGACCGAGATGACGTTTTGCATTTTCCCTGTCTCGAAAGCCGTCTTGACCGTTTGGACATCCGTCTGATTCTTAAACGTATATTTGCCAAATTGTATATCTCTATTGACCAAATCAATATACTTTTGCCCGTTTACTTCTGTATATACGGGAGGTTGGCCAAAGGCTTTAGGATTAAAACCCGTAATTTCCAAAATGGCCTTATTGTTGCTCATGATTTTTTCCAAGGTCGATTCCGGCCCAAGAATTTGTGAGACATTTAATATCTCCGTAACCCTCATATAGGGACTGATGATATAATTGGTGGTTCCATCGTAATAATACCCCCACTTATCTACATGATCCGGATTGGAGGCAGATATATTAACAGGACCTGACCAATAATTGGGAAGCTTCTGTCCTTGGGAAACCGTTACATTCTTGGTAGCAAACAGTTCCTTGAAGGCATCAAACCAATACCCCCATTCCTTGGTGCTTAAATTACGTTCTTTAGGATCAGAGGAGCGTACGCCCTTAATATCATCCCCTTCCTGCTTTAGTAGGGTAATGTAAGAAACACCTATTTTTTCGGAAAGTACCTTTAGATCCTCATTCGTTACCTGATCAATGTCCGGATTGAGCGCATTCTGCGCGGCTAAAGAAGCTACACGCAATTGATCACCGATCAGATCTTCAACATACTGAGATCCAAATTGAGCTTGCTCGATGGATATGCCGATTTGTTTGGCCAGCTGATCCATCTGCATCTCTTGGTCCTTTTGCAAATTTTCTCTTGTTGAGATGAAGTGAAATAAATTGTTCAAAATCATAATGACGCTCACGACAATGATAAATATACCTGCCAGCTTCTTTTTTAGTGTCAAATCCATCTCCCCAAATCATCCGATTTAACAATTAAATCTCATGCGTGAAGCATTCAAAGTAATTTTTCTCTGTCTCCCATAATCCTACCTTGTACAAGTTAGGAAGCTGCCCGGATAATAACTCATTAATCACCATAACTAATACATCGGAAGTTGGATTCATATCTTTAAGCTCTTCTACATCCAAATTAAGATGCTTATGGTCAAACTTTTGAATAATGACATCGTTTACAACGTTATCCAAATCTGAAAGGTTCATAACCATCCCTGTATGTGCATCAGGTTCACCCTTAACGGTTACGTCAAGATAATAATTGTGACCATGACCATATAAATTATTACATTTGCCAAAGATGCGTTTATTTTCTTCATCACTTAACAAATCACTATGAAGGCGATGTGCAGCACAAAAATGATATTTTCTAGTCATAGACACCATGGAGTCCAACCCCTTCTCAGCTGATAAATAATGATTTTCATGTAAAACCAATTTATATAATTCACAATCCGGAAATTTATCTACGAGTGCATACCATAAATATTCAACGATTTTTTCCGTTGTCGGCACATGCTTTTGGAAATAGGGATGCTCATGATTTAGAAATTTACCATCAAACTCTTCTTCTATAAGTTTTTTAGTAACGCTATCAATATCGGTAATATTGACAACTATACCAGACTTGGTATCAAGGCTGCCTCTAATCATGACTTCCAAAACATAATTATGACCATGACCATTTTGATGGCTGCATAATCCAAAAACTCTTTGATTTTCCTCTTCACTCCAAGTCGAGACGCGATAGAAGTGAGCAGCGGAGAAATGCAACTTTCTACTTAAATAAATCATGTATGTGTCCCACCTCATCAAAGAATCGTTTAAACTCGGGGTATTATAGTACGCCTTTAGGCGGGGTCATTTCTATTCTGTCGATTCGGATATGTAAAGGTGTATTCGCAATAAAAGCAACCATACGCGCGACATCCTCGGTACTCAGCATATCTGCTTGTGAAAAACCTTCAACGTTTTTCCATAAATCGGTATAGGTAGCTCCCAAAATCAAATTCGTCGTCATCACCCGATCTTTGAACCATTCTTCTCCAAGTGCTTCCCCTAATCCATTAAGAGCATGTTTAGACGAGGTATAGAGGGATGTATTCGGGAGAGGGCTTTTTGTCATAATGGACGAGATATTGATAATTCTCCCTCCGCCTTTCTTCATTAGAGGAAATGATTTCTGTAAGCAAGAAATCGGTCCAAACACGTTCGTTTGATAAACTTGCTCCCAATCATTTTTCTCAAATTCAGTAAAAGGTTTATTGATCATGACTCCAGCATTGTTGACAAGCACATCGAGTGAGCCGTGTTTTTCTTCGATGAACTTAAAGGCTTCGCTAATCGATTCCTCTTCTTGCAAATCCATCTCCAGATGAAACCGATTGTCACTGGTTGGTACACCGCCTCCGCGGCTTGCTGTATATGTAATAAATCCATTTTGGGCTAAGTCTGTACTAATGGCTTCGCCAATACCTCGTAATCCACCCGTTACCAATGCAATTTTTGTTTTCATGAAAATCTCCTTTAGTATTAAATGCCTGCATGAGCGGATAGTCCCCCATCAATAACAAAGGATGCGCCATTGATCATCGATCCGGACGGTCCGGCTAAGTAATTAACCATATCGGCGATATCCTTCGTACCGACTATTGCTTTCACGGGTGACCTTTCCAGTACACGAGCCAGATGATCTGTCACCTGTTCCTCCTGAATGCCCATTTCCGTTTTTACATATCCCGGGCTAATGGCATTGCAAGTAATTCCATAAGGTCCCCACTCAGCCGCTATCGATTTAGTCAGGCCCAGAATGGCGTGTTTGCTGGTAGAATAGACGGCTGAATTGGCACCACCCCATACACCGAAGATCGATGATAAGTTAATGATCCTTCCGTATCCTTGCTCCTTCATCTGGGGCAGCACATATTTGGAAAATAAAAACATGCTTTTGACATTGGTGTTCATAATCCAATCCCATTCTTCTTCACTGACTTGATCTATTGCATGGTAGGGTCCGCCTACTCCCGCATTATTAACAAGGATGGAGGTGGTCCCCCATTGATCCTGAATCGCAGCCATAGTCTCTTTAATATCATGGCCGTTAGAAACATCACATTGTATAATCTCAGCCTGTCCCCCATTAGAGCGGATGTTGTCCACGATGGTTCTGGCCGGGTCCAAACTTTTGTTGACAATTAAAATGACAAAAAAGTTTTCTGACGCCAGCTTCTCGGTAATGGCCGCACCAATTCCGCGTCCTCCTCCAGTCACAACAGCTATTTGCATGGGGCTCCACTCCTATAATGATCACAAATTCATATCCTGCATAATTTTAACCCTTGTTATAATCTTCGACAAAAAATGAGATTAACCTTCAAACGTTTTCGCACAATTTTATTTTTATCGAGTTTACATCTCCTCCTCTAATTTACTTGATCCAAATCGAGCTGAATATAGGACCTGCGAGTTCAAATAGTCATATCTGGAAGTTCCATCCAGGACCAACGATACAACCCTATATAGGTCGTAAGTAACTTCAACATAGTACGTTTATAAACAAGGAAAAATCAGTTATATTGTTAGAGTTTGTCGAATCAAATCGAGCAAAATGAATTGACATGAAAGCGCTTTTAAAATAGAATAAATCTATTGAAAAAACGTATTAGCTAATCGTATTAGCAACATCTGCTGAACCTGATTTTTACTTAATAGAAGCTTTGAATGGAACGGAATCCCGTTGATTTCAGGGCTTATTAAGAATACGCCGTCGCAAAAGCCTCTCGGAATTAAAATGGGAATTGAAGGGGGTTGGGAACAGCTTGTCCACGGCATGGTCCAGTTCATATTGAATTAAGTAAACCTTTGAATGAAAGGAAGTTCAGCACAATGAAATGTAAACAGCGTTTTGTTCTCATGCTATGTTTTATGATGACTTTCAGCCTGATGATGTCCGCAATTGCATCTGCTGCTCCAACCGATCCCCTGCAAGGGATCACCAGAACGCAAATTTTCCCAGCTTCCAGCCCCATTGCAACCGAACATAACCATGGTTCCTCCATTGTAGAGCTGCATGATGGCACTTTGTTTATGGTTTTTTTTAGTGGCGACGGTGAAAGAGACGGTGATACCACCAAGATCATGGGAGCGAGGTCCAAAGATGGTGGGAAGACCTGGACGCCTCCTTTTGATGTGTATGATACTCACGATTTTCCTGATATTAATCCTGTCGTCTATGTGGACCAGCAGTCAAGACTATGGCTATTTTATAACGTCGTGCTCAATGGTCAATGGGTATCTGCACAGCCTAAATATATGTATGCCGATATTGGCAGCTATGAGTATACGAACCGCTCGGGAGGAAATCCCAAGTGGCATTATCCACAGACGATTTATATGAATGTTGGGGATGCCATGTCAGGAAAAGGCTCCTATTCAAATGGGCAGTGGACTTACAGGGTCAAAGGCTCAGAAATCAAATCATTAAGTCCGAGCCAGGTTACAGCAGCTACCTACCTGGATCCATCCAAATATGTCGAGGTTACCTCGTGGTTTAACTCAAGTGATAAACGGTATGTGACAGACAGCTTTGTCGTCTCTATGAAACGGAAATATGAACAATATATTCAATATTTGCGGACGAATAAGCCTTATGATGATGTGTACACAGGAAGAACCCAGGAAATTATTAACTCGCTGCAAAATGGGATTTATACAGTATCAGGTGCAACCTATTCCAAATACGAGCCCCCTATTATCCAAAAATCGATTGAGCGCGCTTCCGGTGCAGATAATGATATTAGCCCCTGGAATCCGACCTACAGCAGACTTGGCTGGGAAACCAAAAACAAACCTATCGAAATTCAATACAATAATAAAACCCGATTGATACTTCCGTTATATTCCGATTCTTTGTCCAATTCCGTTGTTGTGTATACGGATGATCGCGGAGAAACCTGGCAAATAAGCGATGCTATCGTGGGGTCAGGTACCATTCAAGGATCGTTGATTCAGTTAAAAAATGATCATATTCGCGCCTATTTTAGAAGCGGTAAGCTCGATGGCAAAAACGGGCGGCTTGCCTGGCATACTACTTATTCAGAATCCAAAGACGGTGGAGCTACCTGGGGAGTGCCTGTTGTAGATCCATATCTGAAAAACGATGGAGGCTTCGAAGTGGCCAAGCTTCCGAATGGCGACTGGCTGGCAGCTACCAATCAAGAAACGAAGCGGGATGCTCAGCAAAGCGGTCATAGAAGCACCTACAGCTTGCTGCTGTCCAAGGATGAAGGACAGAGCTGGAAGTCCATCCTGATGGAATCTGACCCTACGACGAATGAAACCTACCAATATCCGGGAGTATTAGTCGACAAATTGGGCAATGCATTAATGACCTACTCACTGAGCTCGTCTTCTCCGAAGTTTGAGGTTATGGGTTTCGCAAGAACAGAAGCCCCTGAGATCGAGAAATTGTTTGGTTCCGTCATCAATGCTACCTATGGGGCACAACAGCCTGTGATCAATAATAAGCTGAACCTTCCCGTAGTCGGTAATTCCAAGCAGTTGACCTTTACTTTAACTGTGGATGGCGATGTTAAAACAGATGGTGGAATGACATGGAGCTCAGATGATACCTCTGTTGCAACAATAGACAGCGCAGGTAACGTAATCGCCAAGAAAACAGGCACGGCACTGATTACCGTTGTAAGCAGAAAATATGGAACTATCTATAAATGTCTCGTATCCGTTGGGACCTTATGACCCATTTCTGTGAAGTTAATTTCAAAGGGGTAATGATAATGAATAGAAGAATTACGCTGTTTTCACTACTTGTTGTATGTTTCATGCTAGCTGTAACAAGTATTCCCGTATATGCGGCTAATGCCGGCGTTCTGAAGGTTGAAGATGTGGTTACCAACATTTTCGATCCCGTGAAAGATAGTGGCGATACCGGCGATCATGTTCATGGCTCCAGTATTGTGGAACTGCCCAATGGAGAGCTGCTTTCGGTATGGTTTCAAGGCAACGGTGAGCGGGATGCGACAACGACAAGAATTATGGGAGCCCGATCATTGGATGGTGGGAAAACGTGGAAAACTCCGTTTGTCGTGGAGGATGCACAAGGGATAGCTGATATTAATCCTGTTGTTTATATGGATTCCGGAGATCGGCTGTGGTTCTTTTGGTACCCTGTGCTCGCAGGCAAATGGTCGACCTCACAAACCCGATATGCGTATGCCGAAAAAGGAAGTTATGAGTATGATCAAATCGGTAACAAGAAGCCGGTATGGACTTTTTCCGAAGTGATTAATGTAAAAATAGGGATGAATATTGGGGATGTGGTTAATCCGAATAGCCCCGATGATTATATCAGTCCCCGATTGCAAAAAGGGTTCGTCAACACGCTAAAGGCAAAATTTGAAGAGCAAAAAGCATACATTTTTAAGCCCATTGAACAAGGCGGAGCCGGTGTAAGTCAAAGGGTGAAGGGTGCCGAGTTCGATGCGCTTGTAACAGAAGTGATGCAATTGTCTGGTGGGGACCCGAACAAATATTTATATGCTCCAACCGTGGCCGATTCGATCTGGAAAGGTCGCTCAGGATATCCTCTCGCCCGCCGTATTGGCTGGCAAACCAAGGATAAGCCTTATGTGATTCCACTTGATGGAGGCAAGGTGCGTATGATCTTGCCGTTATACTCCGATACCATGGAGACCAGCATCATGGCGATCACGGAATATAATCCCGCTCAACCGCTGGAGGACAATTCTATTCACTGGGAATTTAGCGAGCCCATTGTAGGCGTCGCCAACATTCAGGCTACGATGGCCCAAAGAAAGGACGGAACCTTGGTAGCCTATATGAGAGA
Source organism: Paenibacillus sp. FSL H7-0331 (assembly GCF_001956045.1). Next base: position 28,586 of record NZ_MRTH01000021.1, read on the forward strand.
TAATGGTCCGCGACCTTATCGAGTATTGTATGCGGAATCCAAGGATGGCGGGTTTACTTGGACCATTGCCAAAGATGTCGCCGAGCTGCAGGACCCAGGCGTTGGCCACGATTTGCTTCAGCTGAAAAACGGCAATTGGGTGTTTGTCCATGTGGATACGGAATCAACCAGAAACACATTGGCTGTAGCGCTATCCGATGATGAAGGTAAAACCTGGAAATACAGAAGACATCTGGTTATCGATACGAGAGCGAATTTAGGAAGCTATCATTATCCTGCGGTGACACAAGGTAAGAATGGAGATATCCTCGTTACGTTTAGCCGTTTTTTTACGGGAGATGATCGTAACGCTTCAGGAGAATCCTTAGCTTCTTACAAAAATATTGTGTTCTCCAGATTGACCGAGGACTGGATTAAGCAAGGCGATTGGACAAATCCGGCTAACAAGCTTGTTCGCGAGTATGAGAGCATCGACCGTGACATTGCCGTCCCTGCCTCATTCAACATCAATACCGCTTCGGATAGTGCGATCAAGGCTATTCTGCCTTCCACTATTAAAGCATACCTGACTTACGAGAAAGGTGCAGCGAATGCCACATTGCCTTATGTAGACCTGCCTGTTAATTGGGACCTGAATGCAGTAAAAACGAATTATAAGTTAAACACGTATATTAGTAATAATTTAAATGGCACGGTAGATGAAACCCGATTGCCTGCAGGAATTACAAGTGAGATGCTGCCCGTCTTTAAACCTTCACTAAAAGCGTATTTCTACAATGATAGCTCAGCCGTCGCAGCAACTGGCGTGTCATTGGATAATAATACGATTAGCTTGGTGAAAAGCCAATCTGCCATAGTGAAGGCTACCGTATCTCCAAGCAACGCAAGTAACAAAACCGTACTGTGGAGTACCAGCGATGCTAATGTCGCTACGGTCAGTAATGGAATCGTAACGGCTTCAGGCAAAGGGACGGCTGTTATTACAGCGCAAACACTGGATGGCGGCTTGAAGGCAATAGCTACCGTAGAAGTTAAGATTGCCGCAGCAACCATCAACTTGGACCCGAGCGAGCTCAGCTTATTTGCTGGACAGACAGCTGTATTGAAGGCTACCGTATCTCCTGACGACACAAGCTCCAAAACCTTGGTATGGAGTACCAGTGATCCCAATGTCGCTACGGTTAACGACGGAACTGTGACAGCCGTGAACAAAGGAAATGCCATTATTACGGTACAAACAGTTGATGGCGCTATAAAGGCAACCGCTATCGTAGAAGTTAAAATCGCGGCAGTAAAAATTTCCTTAGACCCAAGTGAAATCAGCTTATTTGCTGGACAGTCAGCTGTATTGAAGGCTACCGTATCTCCTGGCGATTCAAGCTCTACATCTTTGATCTGGGATACAAGCGACGCCAATGTCGCAACGGTTAGCGATGGAATCGTAACGGCTGTAGGCAAAGGATCCGCCGTTATTACGGTACAGACACTGGATGGCAGCATCAAGGCAACAGCTGCCGTAGAAGTTAAAATCGCGGCAGCAAAAGTCTCCTTGGACCCAAGTGAGCTTAACCTACTTGCAGGCCAAACAGCTGTCTTGAAGGCTACCATATCTCCTGACGATACAAGCTCTAAAGCCTTAGTCTGGAGCACCAGCGATGCCTCTGTCGCTACGGTTAGCGACGACGGAACTGTGACAGCCGTTAACAGAGGAAATGCCATTATTACAGCCGCGGCACAGGATGGTAGTCTGGCAGCGGGTACAGCTGTTGTAACCGTGCGGTATCGCAGCAACAGCAGCAGTGGCAGCAGTGGCAGTGGTAGTAGTCCGAGCGGAACCACTGTTGTAACCACGCCAACGGATACCCCAGCAGATGAAACCAAGCAGCCTGACCCAACTGCAAACCAACAGCCTATTTTCAAAGATTTGATCGGCTATTCATGGGCGCAAGAAGCCATCCAAGCTCTAGCAAGCAAAGGGATTGTGAATGGAACCTCGGATCAAACCTTCGATCCAGGCAAAAACATTTCGAGGGCCGATATCTTGACGATGCTGGTAAGAGCATTGGGTTTAAAAGCAGCGTTTACCTCCAACTTTGATGATGTCAAAAAAGACGATTATTTCTATGAAGCACTGGGGATATCGAAAGCTCTCGGGATTACAAACGGGGTTGGCGACAATAAATATCTTCCGAGTGAGGCTATTAGCAGACAAGATTTGATGGTACTTATTGCAAGAGCTTTAAACACGACTCAACATGTAATTGCAAAAGGAACGATCAACGATTTGCAAGCTTTTACAGATGCTTCAAGTATTGCCGATTATGCGGTCGAGAGTATCGCTTCGCTTGTAAAAGCAGGGATTATCGAAGGCAGCGACAATATGATTAATCCTAACGGCAAAGCAACAAGGGCAGAGGTGGCTGCCATTATATTTAGAATCCTGAATCATCTCAAATAACACTTATAGAGGTAGTTCAAAAAGTCCCCTTTGATCACGAGGTCTCACTGGAAGCCTACTCGGCATCGAATCTTGCATTCAGGATCGAAGTGCGGTGCTCATTTAGGTTTGCCTAAACTCTGCTCCTCCTTCTTCACCTTCTTGCAACATTCTCGGTGCTGAAAGGCGACATTTTGAACTCTTACTTATATTGCAGGGGCCGTCTTCAGAACAATCTGGAGACGGCCCCTTATTTATTACGAAGCCCGAGGAAGCAGGAGCTGAAACGTCGTTCCCTGCGATGAGCTGTCCTTGAGGATCAGCTTACCGTCCATCGCAGTCGCCAGCATCTGACTTATCGTAAGCCCTAGGCCCAAACCGCGCACTGCAAGCTTTTTGTTAGATCCTCGGTAGTATCGTTCATAAATGTTGACTTGCTCGTCGGCCGGTATGCCAGAACCGTTATCCGCTACCTGAACCTCATACATCACGCTCGAATATTCCTGTAAGGAGACCGAAATGATACAATGCCCTTTGGCTGCTTGCCAGCTGTTATTTAGCAGATTAACAATAATTTGTTGAATACGTCCGGCATCACCACGGGAAATCAGCTCACGATTGGGTATATCGAACCGTATTTCCAGATCGTCTTCTTGGTGGATCAGGCTCCATTGATATACGATTTCTCCCAACAGCTTGCCCAGATCGATGGCTTCCGATTGATTACGTACATGACCGGATGCAAAAGCATTGAAATCCAGCAAGTCCGATACCATCCGTTCCAAGCGCTGCGTTTCTTTTAGCGAAATATCGAGAAATTCATCGGCCTCGTCTGCGGTTACGACTTGATCTTGAATCGCACGCAATAAACCTCGTATCGAGGTAACCGGTGTTCTCAGCTCATGAGTTACCCCGGCCAGCAGCTCTGTGCGCAAATGCTCCAATTGCTCCAGCCTTGCAGCCATAGCATTAAAGTAGACCAGAAGCTCATGAATCTCCTGCTCCTTGACGTTGTCCTGCAGCATCAACGTGTAATTGCCCGATTGGATTTGTTTAAATGCATTCACAACCGCATATATGGGTTGTGATAATTTACGCAGCAGCAAATAAAGGATGAGCCAGCCGAGCAATCCTGATATGAGGAGCAGAGAGGTGATCAATCCATACTGCTGGCTAATATCGGTTAGCTCTATCTTGGCATAAGAAACGGCGATCGATCCAATAACCGAATTCGATCTGTAGATAGGGGTAACAATCGTATATTGGTTGCCGATATTGCTCACAATGACCCGGTCTGCAAGTGGCGGTGGAGATGGAAAAGCCGGATCAGCTCCAGAAGCTCCTGGCATATTGTTCGGGGTGTTTGAGGGTGCAGCCAGTTGCCCCGTATTAGGCATGGGGGGTGGGGGCGGCGGATTCCCGCCTTCTTGAGCGGGTGGTCCCGCATCGAGAGGTGCAGATTTATAGAACAATGCACTGCCCGATTGGTTGAATACCGTTAAACCGAATTGTCCGGGAAGCTTGTATTTTCTTTGGTTCAGATCAATCCACTTATAGAACTGCTCGGGTATGACAATTTGCCCGTTATCGCTTGTAACATAATCCGCTGCCTGTTGTGAAAAGTTCTGGATATTGTCCAATCGACTGGTCAGAGCTTCATGCTGAAGCCACAAAACCGATGCGACTCCAATGATGAGCAAACCGATAAATAAAGTCAGAACATAACGCAGCGTCCAGTATCGGAGCAGCGTGCTTCGTTTAGGTTGTCTGGTTGGCATAGAACTGGTACCCCGTTCCCCGCAGTGTCCGAATTTCACCTTCTTCCGGAGACATATGAAGCAGCGCCTGCCGCAGACGTTTGATGGCGTGATCCACCGCGCGGTCGCTCCCCTCGTAGTCTATCCCCCATACCCGTTCGATGAGCTGCTCACGACTAAAGATTTGGTTCGGATGCTCCGCTAGAAAAAGCAGCACCGCCAAGTCCTTGGGCGTCAGTGACAAGCTTACTCCGTTCAAATAGACAGTTCGCGACTTGAAATGGATTCTCAGACTGCCGTAATGCTTCTGATCCTCTGCAATCAAGGCATGTGAAGGTCTGCGCAGCACAGCGTGGATTCTGGCTACGACTTCTTCCGGCTCAAACGGCTTCGTCATATAATCGTCGGCTCCGCTGTTCAACCCGGCAAGGCGATCACCTATGTCTCCTCTGGCCGTTAACATAATGACAGGGCAAGCGTTACGGCTTCGTACCTCGCGAAGTACCTCCCATCCGTCCATTCCCGGCAGCATCACATCCAGTAAGATCAGTACAGGCTGAACGGTTCCAAGCTGATCGACTGCCTCATCGCCCCGACTGAAGACGACACAATCATAACCTGCCTTTTTTATATAAGCAGACAGCACCCGAGAAATGGCGGGCTCATCTTCCACAATCATGATGGTTTTCATAGCAAGACTCCTTCTACCGTGAGAGTCATGAAGCAACTCTGTCTTTGAATATTTTAACACAAAAGGCCGATTGCAAGAGCTATAAATCGCAGCTTATTGACATTATGGAATAAGGTTCATGTCATCAATGATGGCAAGAACCTTATTCCATATCCAAGTTTTCTTATTTCACAACTATTGAATGGTAATAGCTGATATACTTCCATTTGTTGTGAAATCTTTGGTGTACGATAAAGTAGCGGTTGCCGTTATTTTACCATTCGGTCCCATTACGGTGATCGTTGGATTTGAAGAATAGCCTGATCCCGGATTCGTAATCGTCACACCGGTCACAACACCGTCTGTTACATTAACCGTTGCCGTCGCTTGAGTCTTTGGCCATGTTCCGCCATTTCTACCGTTATAGCGATAATAGTTGGATACCTCATCCAATCGCTCATTGGTAATCCCATAGGGGGCCAGTACTTTAAGTAAGGCTGCCTTGTTTCGTTGAGCTTCATCGTCAGTTGGACCCCTATCCAATCCAGCAGGTGTCACGCCGCTGAATGCTTCTCTGAACACCTCTGTAGGAACCCCAAGAGCCGCAGCTATAAGCACAACCGGTCTACCTTTGTCCTGTGGATCTGTACTAAATCCCCCAGATATAACGACTGAATTCGCAGCTTGTTCAGGATTACTGCCACCAACTACAGGAGCTGGCTTATTTCCGCCAGCCGGGTCTGCTGGACCCTGTGTTCCTGGTGCTTCACCACGCTCTGGACGTGGGGCTGGCTTCTCCATGCCAGGCTCAGCCGGTATATTATTTGGTTTGTTGGATGTATGACCTTTACCTTTGGGACGTGGAGGCGGTGTCAGTCCAAGCTCGTGAACTTTATCTCGATCCTTGTCGCCGATAGCTTTTACGATGTCCTTTAATTCCAAACCTTCCGTATTTATAGCCAAATCTGCTGCGGTCTTCAGGATTGCTTCGGATTGGCCAGCCAACTGCTGCTGATAGGCTTCCAGAGCCTCATTGTTAGTCGGGGAAGCACCTTCTTGGTGATGAGCGGAAGGCGGTGGCGGTGGTGGTGTAGACGCATTATCGGCATTATCCTTGGCTACTACCACGGCCCCACAAAAAATCGTCAGAGCCAGTGAGCTGATGAGTCCTATACTAATCATTGATTTTTTCATTGAATTCGCTCCTCTTTTTTTGAAATTGTTTCTTACAACTTCAATATAAAGGGCTAATGTGGCAGCAAGATGGTAGAAACCACACAATCGCATATATTTTATAAGAAAACCTCTATCGAGGCCTTTCAAAGATGAGCGACCGCGGTTCAGAGGTAGGTTTTCTTGAAACATAAGAATATTCAGCTCTGCTGAAAACTTAGAAATTCTGATATTATAATTGGCAAAAAACATGCATTGCTGCATGTCTTCTCATTTTATTATGGTTCTGAATACACACCCTGCATGGAAATCAGTTATCGCTGAATACAACGCGTAAATACCCGTCTGCTTCTTCACCATATGCCTCCAGCACAGGAGTCAAGCCAGGTATCTTCGTAATAAAAAGTTCAATATGATCGGCTAAATCGGTCTGGTCAATCGTAATCAGCTCAATGTAAATCTCTTTTTCATTAAGCTCAACTCTCCGATAAGCAGGGACATCCAGGCAGGCCGCGGTCTGAATAAAATACCACCCCTCCTGCTGCACGATCGAATTCACATGGTTATGTCCACAAAAATAGAAGCCGGGACCTTGTTTCTTATTCAGGACCTCTATCATATTCACTTGCGGATCAATCGACATCTTTTCCTCGGTTGATCGCGCAGTTGTGCCATATACGGGATGGTGAGCGAACACAAGCACAGGTTTATTTCCTGACTCTTCGAGCTTGGCTTGCAGCCACTCCAGCTGTTCCGCATCTATTTCTCCGCCCCAATCATCCCGGTTCATTTCTTTCGTCGTGTCCAGAAAAAGCAGCAGAGCCTCTTCACTATCAATGGCATGGTATCGCTGCTGCTTGGTAATCGCCACAACCTCAGCTTTGGGCAGCAAATAAGTGTCATGGTTGCCAAGTACATGGATAAGGCTGCGTCCATCGTTGTTAATCCGATTGAAAACATAGTCAAACTCTTCTGGCATTCCTTCATGCGTTAGGTCACCTATGGAAATATGGAACTGTGAATCCTCTCGTACGAAATGTTCGAGTATGTCCGCATATACCTTATCTCTGGCCTCCAGCATTTCCACAGTACCATTTTCCATGAAACAATAATGCAAGTCACCCATCACATTCAATCGCATACATATCAAACCTCCTCTAATACAAGGTATACATCAGCTAGAAGTACCTCTATAAGTCAAACCAATAAGACTTCACTTGAGGGATCTTCACGAAACAAGGACCTGCTTGAAGAAAAGCATCATCATCAACAAATATCGGTTGGCCTTCAATCTCTACCATATAACGGTAATATGAGCCCATAAACAGATGATGGCAAATTACGCCTTCCATTACATAATACTCATCCTGCCCCCATACCTGCTGCTTGCTTTCTCCTGCCTGTTGGGCCTGTCGTGCCTTGTGTTCGTGCTGCTCCGCATCAACGATTGGTTCAATCCTCGCTTCGCCAGAGCGAATGACGACTTTTTGCACCCTGCCTTGATGATACAGCGAAAGCGTGTGACTTTCACCTAGAAATTGAGCCGTAAAATAAGTCGAGGGCTGCCGGTAAATCTCCTCCGGTGTTCCCGCTTGCTCTACCCGACCCTCGTTCATCACAATAACGTAGTCTGCCATGGATAAGGCTTCTTCCTGATCATGAGTGACATAGACCGCTGTAATGCCAAAAGATTGCTGAATGCTCCGTATGCCGACCCGAAGCCTCTGACGAACCTTCGCATCCAGGTTGGATAACGGTTCATCCAGCAACAGCACCTCAGGCTGAACCACCAGAGCCCGGGCCAAAGCAATTCGCTGCTGCTGTCCACCGGAATATTGCTGCGGATACCTGGCAGCCACGTCCGACGTATCGATCTCTACCCTCTCCAGCACCTCACGCACCCGGGTTTCGCGATCCTGCTTGGTTACCTTTTGCAGCTTAAGACCGTAGGCGACATTATCGAAAACGCTCATATGCGGCCAAAGGGCATAATGCTGGAAAACCATGGCCGCCTTCCTCTGCTGAGGTGTAGTATGGGTCACATCTCGGGAGCCAAATAAAATACGGCCCTCATCTGCCGATAGGAATCCGGCAAGCGTCCTTAATAGCGTCGTTTTCCCACAACCGCTTGGTCCAACAATAGCCGTTAATCCCCCAACAGGCAGCTGCAGGTTGATGTCAGTAATCCCCCTCTTTTTACCGTACCGCTTATTCAAGCCTTGAATGGTAATGCCCATCTTAAACCCTCCCGAATGCAGCCAAATATTCTGAACGCATAAACCGCTGTAGAACAAACAACAACACGATTCCCGGCACCATCAGCAGCACCGAAGTTACTGATGCCACCTGCATCTCGTAGCCATTCGCAGCATTATACATGAAGACAGGCATCGTAATATGAAAAGGCGCGCCAATTAACAAGCTGCCCGTAAATTCGTCCAACGAATACAAAAAAACCAATAAGGAGCCCGCGATGATTCCTGGAGCCGCCATCGGCAGCACCACATGAAAAAACGTGTACACTTTTCCGCCACCCAGCATATAGGAGGCCTCTTCCATCGATTCTGCAACAGATTGGAATACGGATACCAATGTCCATACGGAAAATACGATCGCACCGACCAGATGAATCAGAATCAGACCGGACAGCGTACCAACAAGATCATAACGATACATAATAACCATCGCATTCGTGAACACCGGAAGCTGAGGAAACGCCTGCGGAAGTAAAAACAGCAATAGGATGAAATGCTTTAACGGAAGCCGATTACGAGCAATCAGATACGATAACGGTACGGTTAGCACCAGACAGATCAAGGTGACGCTAATTGCAATAACAAAGCTTAAGCCCAGCGAGGAGAGCATTTTACCCTCGAATACTTGGTGCCAATATTTGAAGCCCCAAGCGCTCGGGAACGGGTGAGGCCAGAACCACTTTTCTGCGACTGACCATAGAATAAGGCTGGATAGAGGACCAAAAATGAAAAATATCGACACCGCATAAATCAACAGACGGCGTGTCATACGGGCAAAAGGCGCTTTTCGGTCTGTCAGACCCAGCGAACCGTTAGAAGCCGCTACCGAAATGGATTTGTTCATTTCTTCGACAACCCCTTTAAATAATAAATGGCAGCTCCCATAGAAGCCACGTAGGTAAGGACACCTATTGCATTCGCCAATCCGTAATTATGCTGATAGACGCTTTGATGGTACAAATCCATCATCAGCATTTGCTGGCCCCCCGCGTTGCCCAGCATCGCAGGTATCGAAAAGCAGCCGAGCATGGAGGTAAAGGTCAGCACCGCCATAACTCCGATACTGCTCTTATTCATCGGTACGAGAAAATGCCAGATCAGCCTAAGCTTGCCTGCTCCCATTCCTTTAGCTGCTTCCAGCATGCCTTCATTTACGGAGCGAAAGCCGCCAAGCACTAAAAGCAATGCCAAACCAAGGTTTTTCCAAACCAAAGCGGCGATGAGACCCAGCGTAGTAAAAGCAAAGGATGGCAGCATATCCGGATTAAACAAGCCTGTTACTGCAATCGCTGAATTGAGCGTACCATGCGGCGCCAGAAATACACGCATCGCATGCCCGACAACAACGAACGGGACAAATAATGGAATTTTGAATATAAATTCCAGTACAGGATAGGCACCCAATCGCAAAAAGCCGCCGATCATCGCAGAAATTCCGATTAATAAAGCAAGACTCGCCAGACAAACCCATAAGGTAAATACCAAATCGCCGCCATATAAGGTGAAAGCCTCGACATAATTGGCAAATGTCCAGACATCTTCCTGTGAGCGCAAGCTGGAAATGAAGGAAAGCACAAACGGATATACAAAAAGCAGCGCGACAACGGCAATAGCAGGAGTGGCGAGTCCCACTCCTGCTGTTTTATGCCAGAAGACAAGGGAAGGAGAATTAGTTTTTCTCATATGCGGTTTTCAGATGATCAAAGTAAGTGTTTATCGGGAACGACTGGCCTCGCTTGTTCAGGTCATCTGCTGTAATATCCTTGAACAGTTTTTTCTTGCCCGCTTCACTCACCTTTGGAAGTATGGCGGATGCGTCAATACCCGGGTACCAGCTATTTTTCTCCACGATGACTTTGGTTTGAATCTCAGGGGAAGTCAGCAGATCGGCATACAGGATAGCCGCCTCTTTATTTTTAGCATTTTTGGGAATAACCACGTACATCGGTTGGCCAGGCATGCCGGGATCGACGATTTTCAGACCATAATTGGGATTCATACGGCCTTCATCCACCCAGAGGTTGAACATATCCACCCACACGGGTCCCATATCGATTTCGCCGCGGTTCAGCATATCCAGTGTCCCATTATTACCATTCGTATAGGTAACAGGAAGTGCTTTAAGCTCTTTCATAATAGCTGGCCACTTTTGCTCCAATGCTGCATCGAATGGGCCTTGACTCAATGCTTTGTAATCGCCTGATTTCCAGTATGTATAAGCGGTGGCAAAAGCAACTCCGCTAGCCCCGTTTTGGATGCCGTTATATCCGAAACGTTTGGGATTCGCTTTGATCCACGCGGTAAGCTCTTCAAAATTAGCAGGGAATTGTTTGACTTTATCGGGGTTGTAGGCAAAGGCAACCTGACTGTGGAACAGCGGAATGACATAACCCTCCACATTGGTGCCCAGGCTGTTCTTGCTATCGGGGGAAACTACGAATTCCTTGTTGGCTGATTGCGGCACCCATTTCTCCAAAAGATTATTATCGATTAATTGCTGCATGCCGCTTTGATGTACAATCGCGAGATCGATATCCCACTCCGTCTTCCCGGCATCTTTTTGCGCCTTTAATTTCTCGAATATTTTTTGGGTTCCGCCATCTCCTGCTCCTGAATTGACAACGCGAACCTGAGAACCGGAATATTTCTTTTGAAACTCGCCGACTACATTTTTTTCCTGCAGATCGGTCATGTTCGTATCGCCGGCTGTTGCCAGATTGATTTCATATTTCTTCGGTGCAGCCGCAGCAGGAGCTGCTGTATTCGTTCCATTCGTGACAGCAGGAGTACCACTCGGAGCCGTATTCGTTCCATTAGCAGGAGTGCCAGTTGCAGTAGTATTCGATCCGCAGCCTGCCGTCACGATCGCCGTGAACGTCAGTGCGCACAGCACGTTCATTATTTTCTTCATATTCCCCACCCTTTTCGGATTATTGAAGCTGCTGTCTAGACATCTTCAATTCTTATTATAGGGAGGACTTGTTAACGGTATGTCATCTTTATACGAAGAAATTATTAAGATCACGGCTATGGCTATCGTTATCTTCGTCGGTTCACCCAGAACTGAAACACATCATTGCGAAAATAATCATACGAAAATAGTACAGGCATATGCTGCTGGTCGTAATGGAGCTGCTTCATCATCAGCACCGTTGTGTCCGGTTTCACTTGCAGCTTGCGGCATACCGGATCGGTATGATGAGGAACGACCAGCTCCGTATGGGTTCCTGTTAATCGAATTCCGCATTCTGCTTCCAGAAATCGCAGCAAGGAGCCTGTAAGAGGAGTCTTTTGAAAAGCCTGCTCCACTAAGGCAAGCGGCATAATATTAATATTATGGGCAACCGGCTCATCATTGGCCGTACGGGTCCGCTCATTAATGATCACAGGACTACCTGCTGGAATTTTCAACAAAGAAGCCCATTCCTCCTTGCAAGGCTCCGTCCGAATAAACTGCTCCAGCTGACCTTCCACCAATCCCGCTGAGCGGATAATTTCCTCGGTCGAGCTGAATCGGTCGATACTGCTTGCAATGGAGCTTAAAGGCTGCCTCACAAAGCGCCCAACGCCTTTTCGCACATCGAGCTTGCCTTCCTGCTCCAGCTGCTTCATCGCAGAGCGAACCGTTTCCCGGCTCACCTGGAACTGCTGGGCTAGCTCTATCTCTGCAGGCAGACGATCTCCTACCTTAAGCTCCCCACTCTTCATCAGCTTATCGAGACTTTCCTTGATTATGATATAGTGACTGACCTTTGCCTGTTTGGCCATAACTGTTTCATCCTATCTCTGCTGTGGATTGACCTTATTCTTGCTTCTATTCTACAATGCTTCTATTCTACAATGCTTCTATTCTACAATGCTTCTATTCTACAAGATTACCGAAAAAAGACAACGACCGCCTCCCCCTTATGGAGAAGCAGTCGCTGTAGCAAAGCCTTTTATGGTAGTCTTCTGGGCAATAAATCTCGGATTATTTACTTAATCTTCATATAATCGGACCATGCCTCTTTTAGCTTTTTACTGTAATTTTCCGGTGTTCCGTCTTTATTTTGCTTCGTAAATTTGCTTTTGGATGAGCTCAAGTCATTCCTGGCTTCCTCGGCTCTAGCCAATAAGTCGGTAGCTGACGCCTTAAGCTGTATGATCCTGGATTTATATACCTCGACAGGGGTGAAGTTGGTATTCAACCCCTCCTTCTTGATCCGTTCCGTATCCTTTACATATTCCAGAAACTGATTCATATCTGCGACCAGCAAGCTGTACTTATCTTTAATGGGACCTTCATTTAATGCCTTCATATTGTTTGAAGTGATGCCTTGACGGTTGAGCTCGTCTTGAATCTCCCCGGCTTTTAACATAAAGCTTAAAGCATACAATCGGATCATATAATCCTTTTGCTTGAAGCTATCCAGATCACCTTGCAATTTCTGAGCTCGCTTGGCTTCAAATGCAGTAATAAACTGATCGAGCTGCGGCTTCATTTGAGCGGTTTGTTCATGGATCGTTTGATGCAAGATCCTGCCCTTGACAAAATCATCATCGACGTATGATTTTAACTTGTAATAGGTGTTGGCTTCTTCCAAGGTCGCGATAAGCGCCTTGAACTTCGGATTCAATTCCTTGACAGTCTGGTCCACTTCATCCATAGCAGGCTGCCTGGAGGCGTAGTCGAAGCTTTCGTCCAGCTCCTTTTTATTCATCGTATCCACAAGGATACCCATATAGAGGTTATCGTTTTTCTTAACCTTGAATACGTCGGCCTCGCCAAACTTTGCCGTGTAGGCATCCAATGATTCCTGCAGCTTACCTGTCAAAAACATATCCAAATTCGTATACGCCGCATATTTCTGTTCAGGTGTCACTGCCGGCTGCTTGGTCGATTTCTCAGCAATCTCCGGCCTCTCCTCTGATTGCAGGCTCGATGCAGCATTGAATACTGTTTTGAGTTTGCCGCAGGAAGTCAAAAGAGCACATAACAGGATACCCATCATCATTATAAAGACACTTTTTCTAAGCATAGCTTCCTCACTTTGTCGTTTGAAGACCGATCATCGTATTGTAAGAACTGGTTAAATTGGAAACCTTTTTGCTGTATTCCTTCAATGGAACCTTCTTGCCCCCGGTGGTCACTTTACCTTTGGTCGTGCTGTTGATCGTCGTATCCTTCTTTTCGAGGATTTCCTTCAAATCCGTAGCCGCGACCTTGACTTGCTCCACGTTAAGCGTAAACACAGGCGTAATGGATATTTTCTCCTTTTTAATCCTGTCCTGATCTTTGGAATATTCCATGAATTTGTTAATATGTTCGGTCAACTGATTGTATTTCTCTATGTAAACATTCACATCCAGATCCAAAATATTGTCGTCGTCAATATCGGCTGCATAAAATACCTTTTGAATTTCTTGAGATTTTAACACAATACTCATCGCATGGTATCGAATTAATTGATCCTCTTTCTTTAACGCCTCTAAATCCTCCTGCTTCTTTTGAGCAGTAATGACAACAAATTCAGCAAAAAACGTATCGGCCAGGTCAGTGAATTCCCCATACTGCGCCACGATTTGGCGATGCAATTCTTTGCCCTTGGCAAATTGATCGTCGGAGTAAGATTTGGCCTTATAGTAGCTTTGCGCTTCATCCATCGTAACCAGCAATTGCTTCATTTTGGGAGCCAGTGCTTTAACGGAATCATCGGTAGCTTGATAAGCAGGCTTTTGGGAGGCATAATTTAATGCTTTATCCAAGTCATCCTGATGCCCTTTGAGAACGGGAAAGGTGTTAAATCCATTAAAATTTTTCTTGATGACGATTTCCTCGTCCACGCCAAACTCTTTGAAATAACTGGTGAACATATTATCCAGCCATTGGGTTATATAGTTGCTTAAAGCTATGTACGAATTGTATTTTTCCGTATCCTTGACCTCATTTGCTGTGCTCATGGAACCCGCTGCCTCTTTGACACCTTTCATGAGCTTGCCACCGCAAGAGCTTAATACAATGGCTAGTAGTACACACATCGATAATACCATTAACTTTTTTCTCAAAACCAACTGCCTCCAACCCTCATATTTCGACCCGAATATTTTTTCATGATAGCAGCCATTGCTGACCCGCCTAAACACGTAGGCCTTATCATAATTTTTTTTGTTTAATTTTGTCAACTATTCAACTTTTGCCATCATTTAACCAAACCAAGGACCTTTTTCCCATTTTATTTCAACCATTTTATCTAATAAGCGTTCCTATTCGGGAAGATCGAAGTCCAAACTTACTTTTCCGGGAGTTAAATAATTTCGGCAGTCGAACCTGATTGAATTCCTTATAATCCTTGCTCTGGGATCGTCTCCAGCCCTTATGATTGACACCCTTATGTAAGCATCTGCCTGTAACCGATCGTGCTTTTTGTTTCCACCCTGTTATTCATGGCTTCGATATACGTGGGCAGTGATCCGTTCCAGCAAGTCCCTAAAAAATAGTTCTTATTTCACAAAGATTCTGGACCTTAATGGAGTCCAAACACGTCTATAAATAGTCATATCGGCACAAAAAATAACCTCCAGCTTCAATTACATTACCGGAAGTTATCTCTGTTATTTCTTCATCAGCGTAGGGAACTAGATTGTTCGGTCCCAAGCTTTATTCTCGATTCGTTTCCTTGCCATAACGTACGAATATCCACACTCCCAGCAAAATGAACAGACCTGCGCCCAACTGAAAAAGTGTCAGCTTCTCATTAAGCAGCAGCCAAGCCAATACCGAAGCGACAACCGGCTCACCCAGAATCGCCATGGATACGGCTGAAGCATTCATATATTTTAACAACCAGTTGAATAAATAATGGCCAAATAGCGTTGGAATCAAAGCCAGCAATATAAATAAGCCCCATTCACTCTGAGCATATCCCCCGAATGAAAAATCATTGAAGACGTTATACAACGCAATCAAGCTCGCGGCAAAAGCAAACACCCAAAAGTTGTACACATAAGCACTGATATGCTCTCGTAACTGCTTGCCCAACAGCATATGCATGGATATCGCGATCACACTTAAAAAGGACAGCATATCTCCATACAAAGCAGCTCCAGATAAACGCAAATCCCCGATCCCAATGGCAAATGATCCGGCAAGAGCAATCCCCATTCCGATGATCATCGCCCGATTGGCATGCAAACGAAAGAAATAAAAGGAGCCGAGCATGACCACAATCGGCTGAAGAGTCAAAATAACGGTAGAGCTGGCTACAGTTGTAAAACGGAGCGAGCCCATCCACAATAAAAAGTGCAAACCTAATGCAGCGCCCGCTACCACTAGCAAACCCCATTGTCGGAGAGTAAGGCGGGCAATTTCCTGTTTGTATTTCCATATAAACGGGAGCAGCATCAAATTGGCCAAATACAGCCGATACATGGCGATGACGGACACCTCAGCTTGGGACCACTTGATAAAAATGGCGGAAAACGAGATAGCCACTATACCCGCAATAAAAAGTACTTCCAGCGTATATCCGTTTCTTATCGAAGGTTTCAACTTCACTTTCCTTTCTACCACCAGAATCTAGGATAGGCCCGTTGTCGGCTCAGGTTATTCACGATGAGCGCGATCAAGACGATCACAATCGAACCGACAAGCACGGGTGAGACAATAAATGACCAAGTGCTTCCGCTCATCATGACCACAAGTGGATCAGCACCCGCTGGAGGATGTGTAGTTCGTGTAAGCATCATCAAGCTGATAGCCAAGCCAACGCCTAGTGCCATAGCCGTAATGCCGTGTCCCAAAAATTGGTTGACCGTTAATCCTGTCACCGTGGAGATAAGATGTCCTCCGATAATATTTCTCGGCTGCGACAATGGTGAATCCCACAGACCGAATGCGAGAACACAGCTCGCACCAAAGGGTGCCATGATCCAAAGACCGACATTCATATCTGTTAACCATGCCAGAGCTGCTATCGTCAAGCTCCCCCCGACAAATCCCATTATGACGTTACGTATGTGAATAACAAGTGGCGAATGGCCCTCCCCCTTCATTTTTCGCAAAAAAATCAGTAAGCTTCCCATCTCCATAACCTCAGCTTTCATCGAATTATATAATAACCACTTAACTGTGTAACTTTAGTATCTAAAATACTTGATTTATGATAAGATTGTCAATAAGAGGTTGAAAAAAAGTGATGGGTTGTGTAGTGTCAAATTAATGGATTTTGGTGAAACGGGGTTGTATACGTGGATTATCCTATAAAATTAACAATCGATCCGACTGTGGCATTGGAAGCGAATATACAGGTAAAAGAACAGCTCAAATGGTTAATTGGCATCGGTCATATTTCCCCTGGAGAGCTGCTGCCCTCGACTAATGTGCTCGCTGCTCAGCTTGGACTCAATCGAAATACGATTAATTGGGTCTATCATCATCTCCAGGAAGAAGGAATTGTTTCGATGCACAAAGGCCGCGGCACGCTTGTGCTGGATAATCCACAGACAGACGAGCTGCGGCGCAGCAGAATGCTCATGCATGAATTACTTGAGCGTACAATCGAAGAGGTACGGCTCAAATCGATCAACGCCGAAGCGTTTTTCACGGCCTCCCTTGCTTACGGATTAATGCAGATATCGGAACAGACTACAGCCAGGAAGCTCCTGTTTGTAGAGTGTAAGGAGCATGACCATCCTTTTTACAGCAATGAGATCAGACGGGTAACAGGAGCCGAGGTGAAAACCATCTTTCTGGAGGATATCGAATCATCTGATACCATTCTTACGGATGCACTGGAGTTTTCGGCTATGGTCGTAACGACTCTTAACCATCACGATCAGGTCAAACGACTGCTCACTGGAAAGGAGGTCAAGCTGTGTATCATTGGGGCTCAGGTCGAAACCTCTACATTTCTCGAAATTGCAAGATTAGTAGAGGGTAGTCCTGTTACTTTTGTTTGCCTTGGAAAAGCCGGAGGCCAATGGATGGCGAAGCGCGTTCATGAAGCGGGACTTCATTCCATTAAGCCCTACGCTGTTGGCATTCATGATCATGCACAGCTGCTTGCATGCCTGGAGAACTCAGAGCACACCTATGCTTCTGCCGCCGTATACAGCAAGGTTAGAGAGTTGGCCCCAGATAAGGTAAGACGATTTCCCATGCTGCTGGAAAAAAGCAGCGAAACGCTGCTCATCGATTTTTCCCAACCAACCAAATAACTAGCCAACTATGTATTTTGATATGAGTTTCGTTATCTTGCTGTTACATTCCGTAAAACGTACAAACGTTCCTTTTTGGGGTTATACTGTGTGTATGGAGGTGAACAAATTTGGTGAAGCCTATACAGCAGAATGCGGAGCTGTCTTCCCGCAGCAGCAACGATCCAGTAACGATGCCAAACCCAGAAGCATTAACAGAGGAAATGTGGCAAGCCATCCTTACCAACGATGCGTCTTATGACGGCCAATTTTTTTACGCGGTAACAACGACAGGCATTTTTTGCCGACCTTCCTGCAAGTCCAGACCACCTAATAAAAAAAATGTCGGTTATTTTCGAACTTCCCAGCAAGCGGTGTCCGCCAAATTTCGACCATGCAAACGATGCAAGCCAACCGGCCAGCGCTTGCCTGATGACGAATGGGTCGCTCTGGTGACCGAATACATCGATACAAACTATGCTGAGGCTTTATCGCTGGAAATTCTGGCTGTTATCTGTCACGGCAGTCCCTACCATATGCATCGAACATTCAAGAGAGTCAAGGGGATAACGCCCGTTGAATACATCCAGCAAGTTCGAATAAATCAAGCCAAGGAGAAGCTGATTTCTTCGAATAAGCCCGTTGGTGAAGTCGGCGTGGACGTTGGCCTGTCCAATACGCCATATTTTATAACGCTGTTCAAAAAGAAAACCGGTCATACTCCGGCAAGCTACCGCCAATTGCAGCAACATAACATGAAGGAGGCATTTGAAAATGGTAAACAGCACGAATTCACCACTTTATTGGACCATAATCACACATGAGGATTGGAGCATGCACATTGCAGCTACATCTGAAGGTCTATGTTTTGTTGGCTCACAGAATCATCCCTTTGAAGAATTATCGGTTTGGGCCCACGCTCGTTTTCCGGGAAGCACATTAATTCGTGATGATGAGAGGCTGCTGCCTTATGTAGAAGAGCTCATCGAATATTTGAACGGAGCACGCAAAAACTTTGCGATGCCCCGCGATTATCGTGGAACGCCTTTTCAAATGGCTGTTTGGGATGCACTCTGCAGCATTCCTTATGGACAAACCAAATCGTATTCGGATATTGCTCAGCAGATCCAAAGACCTGCCGCAGTTCGCGCAGTCGGCGCTGCGATTGGCGCCAATCCCGTTCTGATTACCGTTCCGTGTCACCGCGTAATCGGTAAAGGCGGGGCTTTAACCGGATATCGTGGAGGTATGGACATGAAAACGAAGCTGCTGCAATTGGAGCAGGATGGTATGCGGGCTGAAGAAGGCTTACAGCATGCCTGATGATCTCGCTGAACGCGCAGCAGGTCTGGATTGGCAGACACTCCAGCAATCGTTGGATGAGCACGGATATGTCAAGCTTCCCGCACTGTTAAATCAATCGGAATGCCAGGAAATTATCGACACCTATGAGGTGCAGGACCACTTTCGCAGCACCATTGATATGGCCAGGTACCGTTTTGGGATCGGGGAATACAAATATTACGGTGCCCCGCTCCCCACTTTACTGCAGCAGCTGCGTGAGGGCTTGTACCCACAGCTTGCTCAAACAGCCAATCGCTGGCTTGGACTGCTGGGTGATACGGCTGCATATCCGGTAACGCTAACGGAATTTTTGGATCGATGCCATGCAGAGGGACAGACCCGTTCAACCCCATTGATTTTGAAATATGAAGCAGGTGGATACAATTGTCTGCATCAGGATTTGTATGGGAGTGTGTTCTTTCCCTTTCAGGCCGTGTTTGCCCTGAATCAACGAGAAAAAGATTATACAGGCGGGGAGTTTCTATTGGTAGAGCAGCGTCCACGGGCACAGAGCCGAGGTCACGTCATCACGCTGGAGCAGGGAGAAGCACTGATTTTCCCCACCCAGCATCGTCCGGTATCAGGAACACGAGGTTATTATAGAACCACGCTGCGGCATGGAGTCAGCACGGTTAAATCAGGAACAAGATTCAGTCTGGGGATCATTTTTCATGATGCCAAATAAATGGTTTGGAGTATGCTTATGAAAACCGAATACTTATACAAACATCCAAAAACGCTGCTGAACAAAGGGACTGGTTTTCTTGCAGGCTATAGCCATTCACTCAATCCCTATACGGGCTGTACCTTTGGCTGCTCTTACTGCTACGTTCGGCAAATGCCGGTCTCTACCTTTCGCGGCGCTGAGTGGGGAACGTGGGTCGATATCAAGCAAGGGGCAGCCAATGTTTTTCAAAAAGAGCTGGTAAGAGCCAAAAACAAAGGACCGGTCACCATCTTCATGTCATCGAGTACGGATCCTTATCAGCCCATTGAGCATAAAGAACAAATAACCCGATCTTTATTGGAAGTCATGGTCAGTGAACCACCCGACTTTGTGTTCGTACAAACTCGGAGTCCCTTGGTTCGTAGAGATATAGATCTTTTGCTGCGTCTTGGCGAGAAGGTCCGTGTCAGTATGACCATAGAAACGGATCTGGAGGATATCCGTAAATATTTTTCCCCTGATGCCCCGCCTATTGCCGCCCGATTAAAGACGCTACAGCTATTGGCTGACGCGGGAGTACCAACACAAGCCACTATCGCTCCCATGCTGCCGAGCAGTGAAGCATTTCCACAGCTGCTGAAGCCATTGGTGGATCGCGTCTGTCTGGACGATTATTTTATGGGAGACGGCAGCGGCGGAAAGCGAACACGGAATTTAGGCATTCAGGCCAAGTATGAACAAATCGGTATGGAGGAATGGTATGGCCCAGCAGCCTATCAAATTGTCTATGATCGATTGAAGCAGGTTTTTCCCGAGGATCAGATTTATGTAAGCCAGAAGGGCTTTGAGCCTTAATATATAGGAACGAGCTTATGATTACGCTGTTATTTTATTTGCGCTTCATGCTGCGAATCAAACTTTTGGTTTCCTGATCCACCCGGTAGGACTCTGTAATTTTTTGCAGCGCTTTGTTGTACGTCATTTTATCCAGTGAATTGCTTTTCAGATAGATCATTGTCGGTTCTGGGAGCAACACATAACAAATCGATAAAGCCCAGGCAACCGCCATCTTCACATAGTATCCCTCATGCTTGATGCTGTCCAACAGTTCTAGAACTCTACTGATATATTCTTCTTCAATATAATAGTCCAGCAGCATCACCACACCGAATCGTATATCGTAATCGTGCTTCGACAATAAATAAGGCTGCACAAAATTCCACATAATTTCTTTATTTGTCAAAGTAAACTTAAGCCCTATACAAAAACTGTCGCATACGGACCAATTATCAATTTTCGGCACAAAATCAGCTACATAACGCAGAAATTCGGCACTGTCCGTTTGTATATAGCCAATGACCATTCCCTGCAGCATAACTTCTTCAAAGTATTCACTATCAGCCTGCTCCAAATAGGTTCGCCAATCGCCTTTTGCTATCATTTTGGCCAGCTTGCGCAGCTCTGGGAGCCGTACACCCAAAACATTATTAATATTCGGAATCAATGCCGCAGTAAACTTTTGGTACTTCTCCTCAGCTAATTCAATTAATTGCTCCTTGATTGTGGTCTCCATCTTAACCCTCCTCTGTCTATTCAAATGAAATTGCCCACAAGTAGATGGAAGCCACTGAGCCCAGAGGCGAATATCGAAGGCTGAATTGCTCAAATTGCTCTTTGTGCAAAGTATCCAAGCCATACAATTTCATCATACCACGACGTATCGCTATATCGCCCCAACTGACAATGTCGCGACGCTCCATACTATTGATGAGCAGCATTTCGGCGGTCCATTTACCGACTCCCTTTAACACCGTCAGCTTCTTGATGACCTCTGCATCTGGCAAGTCATACAGCTCTTCCAAATTTAAGGCTCCCTGCGCAATCGTTTGCGCGATGTCGTGGATACATACGGCTTTTTTCATCGTCATCCCGCATTTTTGGATATTATCGGCAGTCTGAATCGCCATATGATGCGGAGTCATTTCTCCAAATTGATCCTGCATTCTTTCCCAAATTGTGTGGACGGCCTTAGCTGATATGAGCTGACCAACAATGGCATGGACGAGGGCCGCAAACAGATCGGGAATGATGACACGTTCCACCTTGCCCATACGCGCCATCGCTGCTCCAAGCGTTGGGTCCACACGCTGCAGGTAATCCATTTCTTCTTGTCCATATTCAAAATACTTCGTTGTAACGGTTCCCAAGCAGCTCTCCCCCAGTATATGTATTCAAGGATTAAACACTTGTACTAATAATATACCTCACCAGGCTCGATAGGTACGGATAATCGAATATAACAGCAAGATTGCGAAATTCAAGTTCGTCGTGGAGTTGATGATATGTGGCTATTCCGATCTGAATTTGATATTGATGCATAGAATCCTGCGTTTTAGGTCAATATACATTGGCAGTAATAATTCAATTGGAGGGATACCTTTGGCTAAACCGGATAATCGCGCAGATAATGAGGAGCACTTGCAAGAGCATATCGACCAGACTCAAGCTAATATTCAGGAAGCAGAAAATTACCTGGATGAACATGCAGATGAACTTTCAGTAAATGAGAGGCAAACCATTGAAGATAAAAATCACCGACGCAAAGAAAGCATTAAAGGATTCATAGATGAAAAAAAAGACGAGGCTGAACAGTAGAATAAGTAATATATCTACTGCATCCAAAAACACATGCAGCCTGCTTCCAGTTTGGAAAAGGCTGCTTTTCTTTTACAAATTCATTGTTGGGCATGGTTTAATGAATGAGCACTCCAATGATGGGCAGTGGTAGCTCAGAACTGGAATCGCTCATGCCCTGCGGCTTCCATATGGGTTACCCCTTCCAAAGCAAGGATGTCTTTCTTCATTTGGAGTCCCCCTCTAAATCCTGTTAACGTACCGTTGGATCCTACGACCCGATGACAAGGTAAAACAATCGGTAATGGATTGCGCCCAATCGCTGTACCTACCGCTCGCATCGCTGAAGGTTTTCCAATCGTGTCGGCAAGCTGCTTATACGTCCACGTTTCTCCATGAGGGATCTGGCTTAGGGCCCTCCACATACTTTGTTGAAAGGGTGTCCCTTCTACATCCAGAGGGACCTTATCGAAGCTGACAGGTATTCCTTCAAAGTACTGCTCCAATAGGTCAATGATGCCGAATTGTACAAAAAGGCTGTGATCCTCTATCATCTGTTCAGCGTCCGTGATATCTTTCTTCAACCCAGCCAACGAAGCAAGATGAGGAGGGAATAGCAATTGGCTAATTCCGTGCTCACTGGCTATAAGGGTCCATGACTGATTCAAGCCGATTACGGTTTGACGATATTTTTTACTCGCTATCAATTGTTTCTCCTCCTATTTGTTCATATCGATACGCTGTGGGAGATATACCTGTTCTCCGACAAAACCAGGAAGTGAAATGGGATGCACTGCGGTAGCCCACAGCTGCTCCGATCTCCGCAATGGAGGCTCTGGATTCTACTAAAAGCTTCTGTGCGTGCGTTAATCGAACACGCTCGGTTTTTTCGGCAGGTGAATATCCTGTCACTTGCTTGTATACACGCTGCAAATGATAAGGGCTTATAGCAAGTGAAGCAGCCAGCAACGGCAAAGTCAGTTTGTCTTTGTATTGTGTCTCAATGATCGCATCCACCTGTACAGCCAATACCGCATCCGGTCGAAGTGCTCCGTTCGCTTCAGGCTTACAACGTTTGCAGGGCCGATAGCCTGCTTGAAGCGCACCTTCAAGTGAGTGGAAAAACGTCACATTACTTGCATTGGGGATTTTGGCCCGACAAGTAGGTCGACATACGATCTTCGTGGTCCTTACTGCCGTATAATAGACACCATCGTAGGTCGATTCTCGATTAACAACGGATTGGTATACAAGGTCAAATAACTTTTGGTCCATATCCTCACCTCATCCATACAAGTATAAGCCATTCTTGAGTCCGGCAGTAGTATGCATGAATAAAATAGCAAGATATCGACAGTTAAATCCGAAGCGATGTTCACCTGACGTTAATGTATGGATAACCCATAAAACTCCCTAGCTACCTTCGTCGTAGCTTCCGCAGTCTCCTCGATACTCCGACCCAGGCATGAAGCAACCTTTCTCAGAATATGAGGTAAAAAGGCTGGCTCGTTGCGACCCTCACTCGGCTTAACAGCCAAATCACGTGGGGTAAGAAAAGGAGCATCCGTCTCAATCATCAGTCGATCCAGCGGGATTCGCTTAACGATCTCTGCCAAGTGCTTACCTCTGCGCTCGTCGCAGATCCATCCTGTGATGCCAATATAGAAGCCCATATTCAAGTAAACCTGCAGCTCCTGGAGCGAACCTGTAAAACAATGAACAACAGCCTTATTCAGACGAGGAAGATACGGCTTAAGCGTCTGCATAAACTCATAATGGGCATCCCGTTCATGTAAAAAAAGTGGCAGCTGCAGCTCACAGGCCAAACGAATCTGTTCCTCAAACCACCGCTTCTGAACATCCCGTGGTGAAAAATCTCTATTGTAATCCAGTCCACATTCACCAATAGCAACCACTTGAGGAAGTAATGCCAGCTTACGAAGCTTCTCTATCGTATGAGTTTGGCAGTTCTTCGTATCATGTGGATGAATCCCGGCCGTAGTAAACAATTTTCCAGTAAATCTACCCGCGTATCGAGCGGCCTCTTCACTATTTTTCAGCGACGTCCCCGTGATGATAAGCGGCGAGACCCCCTCCGCTTCCGCTCGTGCCATAACCTGATCCCGATCCTCATGGAATGAACGATGCATTAAATTAACACCAATATCAATAAGCTTTGGCTTCATAATTCCTTACCTCCATCGTACGAATATAAGCTGCAGCATTCAGCAGGCACTTGATCCGCAAGCCAAACTTCATTACCAGCAGCTTGCTCAAACTTACGACTGTTTTTTCATTTAACATGGTGATCACGTCCTCATTTCTATTCATATATGCTTACTTAGCCCCTTTAACTGTCGCCATCGGCTTACAACGGGCAACGACCTGGGCCAGGCCTGCACCGACGACGCTTTCGATAATTTGATCTACATCTTTGTAGGCTTGTGGAGATTCATCTATGATCGATTCGAGTGATTTTTGATTCACGACAACTTCATCCTCGGTTCCTACACGCATGGACGAAGCGAATTCGTCTACAGTAATTAAACGTTTCGTAGCGCTTCGCGAACGAATACGGCCTGCCCCATGGCAGATCGAGTGGAAATTCGCTTTTCCCTCAGGAGAGCCCACCATGATATAAGAGGAGGTTCCCATCGAACCTGGAATGAGTGCAGGATGTCCGGTGAGTCGATACGGCTCAGGATTATCTGGATGGTTCGGCGGCAGGGAACGGGTAGCCCCTTTTCGATGGACAAAATAAGAATTTCCTTCATGCTCTTCTTCCCATGCATAATTGTGCATAAGATCGTACAGCGTCGACATTTCAAATTTGGACCCGAATACATCCTTACCCGCTTCCCTAATCGCATACGCGATCAGATGCCGATTGACAACTGCATAGTTGAGGGCAGAGTACATTAAATCTACATAGCTTTGAGCCACTGGCTCCGAAAGTGCTCCGAATAATAAATGGGGGTCTGCGGTGCCTATCCCTTGAGCGCGCATCATCTTCGCCATAAGGCTACCACAATATTGACTCACCGAACCTCCCCACGAACGTGAACCTGAGTGAATCATAAGGATCACTTGACCATCGAATAACCCCCAAGCTTCAGCTACCTCCCGGTTATCCTCAGCAATCTCAATGTACTGAATCTCTGCAAAATGATTACCTCCCCCGAGTGTTCCGAGTTGGCTATGTGCACGATGCCATACCCGATCAGGAAACAGGTTCAGCGCATTTTCGTCAAAATGAAACTTGCTGCGCTCCACATGGGTTAACGAGGTCGCCTTACGAGGCGTGTAGCCATCCGGGATATATTTTTTGGGGAGACCGAGCAGTCCCTTCTTGATCACATGCTCCAGACGAATATCAGAGAAATGCCCGCGGGCATGATCTTCAACAGGCAAATACTTCTCAATTGTTTTGACCAGCTTTCTACGCAGCTTTACTTCTTTCAATTCGTCCTTATGCAGATTCGTTAAGTGAACGCGCATCCCGCAGCCAATGTCACTGCCGACAATGGACGGAGACACATAGCCATCATGGGTATTCCACACAGCCGTAGTACCGATACAGGTTCCAACACCTACATGTACATCAGGCGTATAGCTCATATAGACTTGATTCGGAATTTGCAGATTGTTGTTAGCCATTTCAAATACCTTGTAATCTAAAGCTTGAAACAGCGAGGGTCCTGCATATACATGCACCTGTCCGGCAGGAAGCTGGACCTTCTGATAATAGTTTTCTTTCATAGGTTTATGATTCCTTTCAATTGTGAATTGGGATCGTGGATAACACAAAAAAGCCATAGACCTGTATCGTCCATGGCTTTACTTACGCCTTCATTATCTAAGCTTCATTAATTGTAATGAGTAAACCTAGTTAAATTCACAGACCCGGTAAAGGCCGATGAAATGGACTTTCTTCTGTAATTGTGTAGATCGGATGTGGATTGAATTCATATTCATCAGCCTCCTCTCAAGTAATTTAGGTATATCATAATGGCATTACCCAACATTTGTCAACGGAAAGATTAATTATAGTAATCATACCTATAAAAATTAATGATCATTCTGAATGTCGTAAGCTAAGGGAAGTGAAACAATAAATTGGGTACCGTGCTCCGCGTTTGATTTAATATGAATGTTTCCATTATGACTTTCAATAATTCTGTAGCATATCGACAAGCCCAATCCTAAACCATTTTCCTTTGTGGTGAAAAAAGGATTAAAGATCTCATTGATTTGCTTTTCCGAAATACCTACTCCATTATCGCTAATACTTATTTCCACACAATGTTCATCCACATTGGGGGTGAGCCTGATTTCGACCTCTCCTCCACCTTCGGGCATGGCTTCAAAAGCATTTTGTATGAGATTAATGAGCACCTGTTTGATTTGATTGGCATCTATCGATATCAGGATCAACGAAGCGCATAAATTTGTTGTAAGAATGGCATTTTTAAGATTAGCCTCACTGGTCATGAATTGAACCGTATCCTCAATGACCTTTTGTAGCACATGCTCCTTTTTTTCCGGAGAACTCGGTTTTGCCATAAGTACGAAATCGGATACCATTTTTTTCAAATCAAGTAATTCATTAAATACGATTTCCAAATATCGTGCCGTGATGTCCGCATTCGGTTTCTTTTCTCTTAATAACTGAATAAATCCCATCACCGAGGTAAGTGGATTCCGAATTTCATGAGCAATTCCGGCAGCCAGCTTCCCTATCGCTGAAAATTTTTCATACATAATAATTTGCTGCTCAAGCATAGTACGATCGGTTATATCGCGAATTTGCAGGTAAGCACCAATAATTTCTTGATTGTCGTCTACAATAGGGATAGCATCTAGCAAGCATGTCATGCGTTTATTGGACGAACTAGGGAGCGTGCATTCCCTATTTTCTATTCGATCTCCATGGTTTAGCACTCCCAGCATATAAGGAGCAAACAGGTCAATTGTAAGCACCGAGGTTCCAATTACGTCTTCTCTCTTACGTTGGGTAACCTTCTCTATCAATTGGTTAAATTCGATAATGCTGCCAGTCTTATCTGCTATAATAATCCCATTGTTAACCGTGTTAAGCGTCATATGATTTAATATATTTTGATTCCTGTTTTTCCTTCTCAGGACCATTTCACGTTCCATGGAATCTACCATATTAATTAATAAAGGCAATGCAAATTTACTATGAAAATCGAGTAATGTCATCATGCTGACCGTACCTGTCAATCCACCAATATCGGCAAAATCAAAAGGAACACAATAACAGGCTGTCGTATGCAGATGAGTATGAAAATGGTCCGTGCCAAGAAGCTCTACGGGCATTTTGTGCTGCAGCGCCATGTCCACTACATTCGTCCCCATGTCTCTTTCGATAAACCGAATGCCCTCTTGTATACCCAATTGCGCCGCAGATTCCCTTATGGACTCATTCCCAAAGAAGCTAATAATATACCCCAGATCATCAGTCAGTGTGATGAGTATCGGGGTTCCTTCTAATAGCTTCGTTGTTTTGTCACTGAAAAAATCCATAACCGAGATCGCTTCGGCGAACTTATGTTTTCTTTCCAGCAGTTCATGTACATGTAATCGGTTTCTCGGAAACGGGAGCTGGTTTGCTTGTAACCCCGCTTCTTGACACCTTTTTTTGGATTCGCCAATATAATGAGCTTCCATTAGTAAATCCCCTCGGGTTAGTTTCATTGCTTCTAGAATACCACAACTAACTCCGTAAAGTCTCTGCACAAATTCTCATCTGAATAGTCGCGGCAAAATTGAAACAAGGTGGAAAATAACAACAAATCTGTCTCTCGCCTAAATTGAAACGGCTGTTCCGAAAGTGGACGTTTCTTATTGCAGCTACATACGATAACCTAAAATTGTTAGGATAAGTTATAAGAAATGAGGGAGCCTTCATGGATCAGGTACAATTGCAAAATCATCTTCGCAGCGGACAAAGAGTTTATGGCACACTGATTATATCCACCTCACCCCGATGGCCGGTTGAAGTACGGAAATTGGGTATTGATTTCGTCTTTATTGACACCGAGCATATGTCTATCGACCGAGATATGCTCTCCTGGATGTGTCGAACTTACTCAGCGCTCGGACTAGCGCCAATCGTACGCATTCCTTCCCCGGATCCTTATGAAGCAAGTAAAGCTATGGATGCGGGAGCAGCAGGTATTGTTGCCCCTTATATCGAAACCGTGGAGCAGGTACAAGCGCTTAGGGGAGCGGTCAAACTTCGGCCGATCAAGGGCGAGAAATTAGCGCGTATTGTTCAAGGCCACGAAGAGCCTGAGGAGCCGCTGGCAGCTTATCTGGAGCAATACAATGCGGGTAACATACTGATCGTCAATATCGAGAGCGAACCCGCGCTTGAGGCGCTGGATGCCATCCTGCAGGTTCCACAATTGGACGGTGTATTGATCGGCCCCCACGATTTATCATGCAGTCTGAACGTACCGGAACAATATGACCACCCTGTGTTTAAGGAAGCTGTCAGCACGATCATTCGTAAGGCAAGAGCCGCTCATGTGGCGGCGGGCATACATTACTTCTGGGGCGTGGAACAAGAAATTGCATGGGGACAAGAAGGCCTGAATCTGTTTGTTCATGCCTCCGATATGACAGCTTTTATAGCCCAAATGGAACGCGATCTCAATGAAATCAAACTAAAATTAGGTGATAGTTCACAAAATATGGATAATAATATTCATATATGAGCTCAATTTAAGCGGTACCAATGTGTACGGTTCTGCCGTCTTTTATTTATTACGGCTCAAATTCCGGTATAGCAGCGGAGTCGTGCCCTCATACTTTTTAAATAGACGGATAAACGTCGTACGGCTGAAAATACCGACACGATTGGAAATCTCGCTAACATTCAAATCGGTTTCCACCAGCATCTCCTTGGCCTTCGCAATCCGATACTTACTGATGTACCCAATAAGATTCTCACCTGTTTTTTCTTTAAATACATGCGAAATATATTTGGAGGAGACGCCCATCTCACCGGAGATTTTCTCCAGACCCAGATCATGATGGTAGTTTCCTTCTATGTATTCGATAATGAGCGAGCTGATCTCGCTGAAGCCGTCCTGCTCCTGTGAGGAAAACCGATCCATGATCAGCTCAAAAAAAGCAAGCACCACATTCAGCTGTTCTTCGTGGTTCGTTAATGAAACCAGCTTACCTGGTTCCATCAGTTCACTCGGATTGATCCCCCGTTCAGCCAGGAAACGGCAGCCTGTGTTGTAGATTTCAGATACGAGAGCCGAGATCAAGTGACGGGGGACGCCCTTCTCTTTGTTTTTCCCGATAATACTATCCACCTTCAGCCGAAGATTAGACATATCGCCTGCCTTCAAGCAGTTAATAATGCCATTCTCATCCATGAACGAATAGGAATAATGCATAGAGCCATGAGAAACAGCAGTGGCATCAATAATTTGAAAATCCATCTTTCCATCCGCCGATTCCAGCGCCTTCAACGCATCCGCGTAAGACCTCGTAATGCCTTCAATCCCTTCATGCATGTCTCCAAGCCCCATATAAATGAAGCAATACCTTGAATCGTAATGGAACGTGTCGACCATCGTTTGCAGGCCCTTCCGCAGCTGCTCCGTGTCCTCGGCATCCTCCACATTTACGATCCCGATATACAGATGATCGTGTTCCTCCAGCAAGTATATATTGGCGTAAGGCAGCAGCAGCCCCCATATAATCTTTTTCATTTTGCTAACGATGTGTAACCGCTCGACATCCTGAATGTCCTGATAAAATGCCTCCTTAAAGTCGAAGCGGATGATGCAGCACACATACGAAGGCTTGTGAAAGGAGCTGTACTTGCTTAGCATGGTTCCAACTTCCTGTTTGTTAACTGCAGTTCTTCCGTGAATCAGATTCAACAGTGATTGCTCCAAATATCCGACGGATACCGTTTCCAGTTCATGCTTGAATTGGTGATTATGCTCGATTAGCCGATGAATACGAGTACCGATAAAATCAAACGCCGTATGCCGGTTAGTACTGTCAGCACGCCCATCGCTCTCTTCAGGATGGTCAAGAATATCCCGTATGCGTTTAATGGGATTATACAGATTGAAGGTAAATATAAACGAGAACAGGATCCCGACCACAACCAGCACAAAGCAGGTCGTTAGTAAAGAAAAGAGGTAATAGCTCGTTTGATTACGAAATTCGGCTACAGGCGTCACCGAATAATAGCTCCAGCCGTACGTTTCCGACGTGACCTGAGTTACAATGAATGCCTCTTGGTTGATCTTCAATTCTCCATGCTGAAAGCTCCCCGATTTGAAGAAAGCCTGAATTTGTGAAATAACCGATGACTCGGTCAACTGGTTCGCACTGCTCCATATCACCTTGTTGTGATTGTTGTCGATTACAATGAATTGGGTAGAGTCCACCAAAGTATGATTACGTAACGTCTTATCGATAATGTCAATGGGAATCGTATATACCATAACCGCTTTATGGCCATTAACCAGACTGGTGAACAAGAATGGAATAACCGTTTTACTCACTGTCCTGTTTACTCGAACCTCAGTTGGCTCCAGAATCTCTAAGGGCCTGCCGTTCTCAAGCTTGTCTCTCCACAAGTTCTGATCGTATCCGCTAAACTTGTAATTCTCAAAAAACTGCCGATAATCCTCTAATCCATCCTGCTTAAATACCTTTTCATCATCTGTGTAAACAAATATATTATCAATTAATTCACTTAGATTGTTAGAAATTCTCGCTAATGTTTGCGTAACTTTGGTTAGCTCCAAACGTTCATCATCGCGATACTCGGCATAAGGTTTTAGAATGGCTCTAACCTCATAAAAAAAGCTGGGCCCGGAGCTGGATTGCGCCGTATTCAAATAAATATCGATGGTATGAACAGACGATTGCAGGTTCGTTTCAAACTTCTGTGTGAACTCTTCCTGGAGTCGATTCGTCGTGGTTACGTAATAAATCGCCCCTATCAATACAATAGGGATCAAAAAAGAGAGGAAGAACAGCAGTATACGTAAAAAAAGTCTGTTTAATGGAACGGAAACTTTGGAATTCATTGTTTTCATTGCTCAACCACCCTCTCTCTTGGTCCCATTGAATGAAGGCGCTTCCTTATCTTCTTATTATACTGCCAAACCTGTAAAAAGAAATGCCCAACCTTGCGATATCAGGGGCTTCCAATAACCTCATCAGAAATATGCAAAAACCCGCCAGGGCCGTTGAAACGCGGCTTCTGGCAGGCCTTCCTATCAGAAATCCTTTGATAGCACACTCATTGTTTGAGATAACGTTGATTGGCTTCATTATATATCTTTTCAATTTCCAAAGCTCCGCTGTCGATAAGCTGCTGGGAAAACTTATCGAAATCACTAACAGGGCGAACTCCAATAATAAATTTGTCCATCTCCTGATCGACCAGCGTGTCCACCTTGGACTGCAATGTTTTTAATCGTGAAAGCTCGTCATTCGTAAATGGCGGAGCGACCACCTCGTAGACATAACCCTTCTCGGTAGTAATCATATCTTTCCATTTCACCAGCTCAGGGGCCGAGGTCTCAACCATCGGGTGTTCGTCGACATTAAGAGCAAGCTGCTCAAAACCGGTCGCCAGATCAGTTTGCATATTGCGGAAGGGGTCCTTCATTTGGGCATATTTCTGAAGCACACTGTCCAAAATAACAGGCTTGCCGTTCTCCATTTTGTAATTAACCCCTTCTACACCATATGCCGTGGCCCGTGTCCCTTCCTCACCATAAAACCAATCCAGGAATCGAACCAGCTCATGCGGATTTTTCGTTTTGGAGCTAATTACGATATTGTGCATCCAGTCTTTTTTATACATCCAGCCCCGTGTTTGACCTCGATCGTTTTTCATCAACGGAAGCAGCTCGAAACGAGCTTTGGGATTAATCGGCTTCAAGGCTTCATTAAAATTGACACCAAAGCTGTTATTATCGTAGTAGAACAACGACCTGCCTGAAGCCAGCTTCTCTTTCATGGCATCGGCTGTATTGACCGCGTAGTCCGGGTCCAGCAGCTTTTCCTTAAACAGCTTGCTCATGAATTCAAGAACGGGTTTAAATTCGGGATGAGCCTGACCGTATACATATTTGCCACCCTCTATGTTCGGATCATAATAAATCCGGTTTCCTGAACCCATTGCGAAGGCAAGCGGCTTTAATAAATTAAATGCATTTTCTCTTCCCGTATACGGAATGGAATTGGGATACTTCTCTTTAAACTTTTTGAGCACCTTATACAAGTCGTCAAAGGTTTTCGGAGCCTCCAGCCCTAATTCCTCCAGCAAATCGTATCGTATCATCGCACCCTGAGCCAGCTGAAGCTTCCAAGCTCCCAATTTCGGAAACGAATAGATTTTGCCGTCAATATTATTTTTAGCAATTTCTTTATTTTCCTTCATGATTTTGGCCAGATTGGGCGCATCGCTCATATAGTCGCTGATCGGCAGAAAGAGTCCGTTCTTGGCCCCGTCGACATACATTTGTTTGCCATAGGCGACCTCCATAATATCTGGCAGGCTGTTGGTGGCAATAATCGTCTGCGCTTTTTGCTCAAAGTTTGTTGTGACGAGCTCCAATTGAATTTTTACATTCGTTTTCTCAAATATATAATCGAATAGCGGTGCCTGCAGGTTAATATTTGAAGAGCCTTTCAGTATTTTCACGGTTAATGGCACATCAGACGCCTTACTTCCCGCTGCAGCAGGCTTCGGGGTGCTTGTGCTTGGAACCTCCTTCACCGTTTGCTTAGACGAAGAATCCGAGCATGCCGTAACGGTCAGCATCAGTGCCATAGATGAAAGAAGTACTTTTCCTTGTTTGTTCATACTTTCCCCTCCTCAAATGAATAGTCAACGTTAACCTTTCAACGAACCGACCATTGCGCCTTTAACAAAATATTTTTGAATAAACGGATACACTGCGAGAATCGGTAAAATGGTTACGATCACAACGGCATACTTCATGCTTAGGAGAATGGTGGTCAGATCCCTCGTTGAGTTGACCTCGCCTACATTGCCATCGACAATCATACTGCGCATGATGATTTGGACGGGCACCATTTCGTTATTACGTAAATAGATCGTAGCAGGAAAAAAGCTATTCCAATGCCACACTGCATAGAACATGATCATAGTAGCAAACACAGGAGCTGATAGTGGAATAATGATCCTCCAAAATATCGTGATCTCATGGGCACCATCAATGACAGCCGATTCCTGTATTTCATTCGGAATGTTCTGGAAAAACGTCCTCATGATGATCATATACCATACGTTGATCGCGGGTGGAATGACGATGGCCCACATGCTGTTCATCAGCCCCAAGCTGTCAACAACAAGATAAGTCGGGATCATCCCACCGTGGAACAGCATCGTAATGACAATGAAAATGGTAAAAAATGACCGGCCATAAAGCCTGCTTCGAGATAAGGGATAAGCACACAGTGCGGTCGCTGCTACATTAATGAAGGTGCCTACACTAGTGTACAGCAAAGTATTGCCGTACGCCCTAATCACTTTGGGATCTGTAAGAATGGTGTAATACGCATCGAAATTAAACCCTATAGGAAACCATTTGATTTCTCCCCGCATCACGTTCATCCCATTGCTGACTGAAACAATAAACATGTAATAAAGCGGATATACAAAGGCAAAGATAGCCGCAATCAAACTCAGATAGATGACGGCATCAAAGCAAATGGAGCCCACGGTCATTTGTTTTTTCATGTGATTCTCCTTTCATAATGTGCTGTAACGGAGAACTATTACCATAAGCTCGTTTCGCTCACTTTCCGCGACACTTGATTTGCAGCCGTAATCAGGCAAAGTGAAATCACTGCTTGAAAAAGCTCGACGGCTGTAGCATAGCTGAAATCGTTCCCCAGTAAACCACGCCGATAAGCGAAGGTCGATATGACATCAGCTGTTTCATAGGTGGGACCCGTATACAGCAGCAATATTTTCTCGTAGCCAATGGACATCATATTGCCGAGCGTAAGCAGGAACATAATGGTCACGACTGGCGCAATTCCAGGCAGTGTTACATGACGAATCTGCTCCCATCGATTGGCACCATCCATCCGGGCCGCTTCGTATTGCTGCGGATCAATCGAGGATAAGGCTGCCAAATAAATGATCGATCCCCATCCGACGCCCTGCCATATATCAGAGGTGATATAGATCGTTCGAAACCAATCAGCCAGCATCAGAAAAGGCTTCGGTTCGATGCCAAATTCAAGCAACACGCGGTTGACCAGCCCATCGTTGGAGAAAAAATTAACCACCATGCCGCATATGACGACGGTTGAAAGAAAATGCGGCAAGTAACTCACGGTTTGCGACAGCTTTTTGAACCATTTTAATTTAACCTCATTCAGTATCAGTGCCAAAATAATCGGGGTGGGGAAATAAAATAGGAGCATATACACATTAAGAAGCACCGTGTTCTTTACTAATCTCCAAAAGTACGGATCGCTCAGAAATTCCCGAAAATGTCTAAGCCCTACCCATTCACTGTGAAAAACACCTTTTACAAAATTATAGTCCTGAAAGCCGATCAGCAGCCCGAACATCGGGCCGTACTTAAACAAAATAAAGTAAAGGATCGGCAACGATAGCATAACGTATAGGTACTTGCTCTCAGCAATTCTTTTTCTTCGTTCCGTTTTAATCGTAGCGACTACTTTCCTTGTCCCCGCTATGCTCCTTACTGCCATGGTCATACTCCTTCCCAGCCTGTTAGTCACCCTTAGATTCTATTCCATTCAACTCAGAAAGCGGTTGCAATACGTGGTTATTCGATTGCTGCTGTAACGATTATCAGTATAGCATCCATACCAAAGTGTGATAACATCCATTATGGCAGGTGAGGTTCCATTTTTTCTCCGCAGCCCGCTTTGTTTCATTTTTCTATCTTGTTTCATTTCGAAAACAAAGCTTGCATGCAAAAAGCTATTCGGTAGCGCCTCTCAGCACTACGGAATAGCTTGGTTGTTATGCTTATTCTGCTTCATTTGGAGCTGATGCCCAGAGTTATGCCTGGACTTGCTGCGACTCACTTCTGATCAGCCATATTTCCCCTATATTTAATCGCTTGGTGCCTTGGGTACGCAGGAAGGTCAGCTTCAGCTCGCCAGTGCTCACCACTTCACGTGGAATATGAGCCTCACGAATCGTTACCGCTGACCCGTTCACCAGAAGGCTTTCTTCGACCACATAGGTATCGTTAGCCGTTAGCTTCACCTGAACCGCCTTATGCGCTTCAACTCCAATCTCACCGACGTAAGCCACCTTTACTATGTAATCTGTCGATGGGTCCAGATGATCATAACGAACGATGATCGGGGTATCGAGCATAACATTAATATGATTAATCCAGGCTAGTGGAATGCCGCCTCGTTCCTTCTCCTTTGCTTCTGTAATAGCGCCTGACAGCAAATAAACGGCATGGGCCGTTCTCGGCGAATACAGGTAACCCGGATCCTTTTCCAACCCTTGTCCTGGGTCAATACGACGATTGCTGCGGTACGAGCCCAAATTATCGTAAAAACCACCGGGTCCCGGATTGATCCGATTCAGAGCTTCATCGATCATCGTCAGCCGTTTCGTCTCATCCTGCTCCTCCTGGATCAAGGCGCACCTGATGCGCAGCCAACGGGCATCGTTCAAGGGAGCATTGATCGCATCCATGAACGCTCCACGATCCTGAGCTATCGCATAATGCCTTGTCACGGTCAGCTGGTATCCAATATTGGCAAACAACTGATCGGCCAGCTCCTCGCACCGTCTGCGGTAATCCTGAGCCACCGGCTCTGTCACAGCCCTCGATAAAATCTGTTCAACCTGCTGCACAGCAGCCAATGCTCCTGTTTGTTTTGCTTCCCGCAGTGCTTCCTTGGCCCTGTATTCCAGATCGGTTTCGTAGAAAAGCCGCCGCTTCGTATAGGCGTCAAAGTAAGCACGCAGCAACCCCATCTGAAAGCGGTAATTGTTGATTACGCGCTCAGACGCTTCCCTTTCCATCTGTTGCCACTGCAGCAGGGTTATTTCCACGCCTTCGTTGGCCGCCAGAGGCCCGACCCAGTTGTCCTCCAACGCCAGCAAGCCTTGAGCCACTCCGTCGGCTAGCTCGCAGCTGATAAACCATCCGGCAAAATCCCTTAACGTTTCCACAGCTGGTGTCAGTGGGTTCCAATCCTGATCGTTCCAAATAAATTTATTTACATCGTCGTTAATGCCTTCGGAATAAGATAAATTGCCCACCGTATACGAGGCCAGCTCGTTATGAATATGCTTTTGCGCCAACGGACGAGGATTGCTGCTTTCTCTGCCTAACGTAAGCGCGAAGGAGAGGTCCCAGTCGGCTACCGGATATTGGCAATGGAAATTGTGCGTGATGTCCTCATAGCGTCGAATCGGGTATTTCTGCGGAACAATTCGTCTAAGCTCAGGCAAAGCTTCGTCCACATGAGGACCGAATACAATGCCGCCCAGCCAATCCGGCTCCTTGCTCAGCTGCTCATAGAAGCCGTTCTTCCAGGCAGTTGGATCACCATTCATGACCTGAGGCGACAACCATAGCTTAGCTTCAGGATGGTAACGGTTCAGCAATCCAGCTACTTGTTCGCACCATTTAAATAACGGCTCTGGCTCCATATCTCCCGGATCGCTGCCAGGGATGAAAATATGTTGAATATGCGGAAGACTGCTGAATATATGCTCACGCTCGGCCAGCTCCGCCTCAATCGTAGCCGGATTAGAGAAGTCTTTTCCGAGATTCGGATACCAGATCCACGTATCCATTCCGTAGGAAGCAATGATTTCAGACAATCGAATCATCATTTCCATCGGTTCAACCTTCATCACCGGACCTATCGGATCATCATCCGTTCTTGGCGGCAAGATTTCAATGCTGTTCGCACCGAAAATAGCCAAATCCCGAATATACTGGTCGTATTGCTCTATACTCCAAGCATCATAAGCATTGTTCTTTGGCCTGTAGCCAAGCTGATGCCCGCGTAGAGGAAAGCTCGGAGCTTCATTCAGGTTGAGCTCGCGTTCCAGCTGTATAAGGTGATCTCCCCACCTTAATGAGCGCAGCAGCTTGCCTACTCCGTATAATACGCCCCGTGCATCCGCGCCAATAATAGACACCGTAGGGTTGTCGGTAGTCGACACCGTGCGAAGCGCGTAACCTTCCGGCTTAAGGATCGGAAGGTCCTTAGGCAGACGTTCGCCATCGAATCCTTCGATTGAAGGATATGAGTCCATCGTACCGACCGCTATAACTGGAGTATTTCCATCTGGGAAGCTATTTGCGCGGCTTAACCGGACTCCTGTGCGTTTCTCCAGCTCCTCAATCAGGACATCAACCGCTTTTGCTTCTGCTCCCTTGGCTTCCTTGGACGAAACCACTGTGGCCGCGACCAAATTCAAAAATGCCATTTCGTATGCCTCCATTTCTTTTTGAGCGTGCTCTTTTAATTTCGATCGAACTAACTTATTCATTAAGTTAATTACGCTCAGTATACTCAACTCAAATCAGGATGTAAACGTTTTAATTTACTTATTCAATACCTTTTCAAAACAAAAGTAGGGCACCTTGCGAAATGGATATCGGACATTCCCCCGTTCACTGTAGCCTCCGCGCTGATACATGCCAAGGGCTGCAGCATTCTCTGCATACACATCCAGCCGGATGCTGGTATATCCATACGAGGCTATGTAAACTTCGGCGAATCGCAGCAGCTTACTGCCTAATCCGTAGATCCAATCCCATTGATAATTGCCTGATTTGCGAAGATTTCGTGTAACTGACGTATACAGGCTTTTAACCGCTTTTAGATCCTCGACTTGAAGGGCTGTAATTTCTGCTATTCCCACCGGATTCACCTCCTCACTTCAAAATAGGAAAAGCTGACTCTCGCTTGATCTCCGCCAACCGCCGTCCTGACTGCTTTCTATACAAATAAGTCCACCCAATGGCTATACCTAGGATGACGTACATAACCAGATGCGACAGTGCCAAAAATGCTGTAACCGACAAGGAGTACACCATTATCACTTTAATTACGGCCTCACCCAATAGTACAGCGCCCCAGCCAGCAGTCATGATTCTCATCACTTTACGTGCATAGGCAAATTTCCAGTTATCCGCAAATGCCTGCTTCTGATTCTCATCATTGGAAGCGATGAAGCGAAATGCAAAGTAATAAATAATCGGCTTTGGAAACAACAGCGATACGAGAAAAATCAAACCCATAATACCGGTAACAAAAGACTCTCTTAGCAAAATCAATTGTTGGCTTCCACCCAGCAGTACCGCTCCCGCACTGAGAATAAACCCTGTTGCCATAAAGACGGCAAATACATCCAGCTTTTTGTGCTTCAAAATATGATAAAACGTATCCAGCAATGGAATAATCGCAGCAATCGATAACGCCATCACATCGGTCATATGTCCTTCCAGAATTGTGTATACGAGTAAAGGTAATCCCCCATTGATCAGTAGAGAAACTAAGATATTCCGAATTATTTTTTTGCGATTCATCGCGTTAGACCTCCTTAATAAAATAAGTGCCTTACCTCTTAAGCGTGTTTACTTCTGAAATGCGTTGATCATAAAAAGGAATACATCCTGCATTTGAGGCACTTGCTGATCATCTGCGATCATTTGATTGACGCGTAAACCATAAGATAATGTCACAAACATCGAGGCAAAAGCCTTCACATCCACATGAGCCGGAATCGCACCATGCTCTTTTCCGATGGTAATCCATGCTTCTGAGAGCTCCATCAAACTTCGGCGTAGCTCCTTTAACATCGTCGCGATATTCGGCTTGTGCTGCTGGCTTAACAAGTAAATGAATATAGTATTGCTGGTTCCTCTTTCCGCCATCGACGATACAATAGCTTGAATCGCAGGTCGAATGTCGTTGTCTTTCGATAGCTTAACCGCTTCATGAAACTGATGATTCACAGTCGTCATATAGCTTTCAAGTATTTTCCCGAATAGCTCATCCTTGCTTTTTACATAGTGGTAGATCGCGCCCTTGGACAATCCTGTACGATCCATAATCATCTGAAGCGTCGTTTGCTGGCAGCCCGTTTCTTTAATCAACTGTTCGGTCACGGATAAAATATGTGATAAAGTTTGTTGGTCCAGTTTCTGTTCCATAATAAGCTCCTTTAAATATCAGAGTATCTTGCTGTTAAAAACATGTTATCATACCGACCGTCGGTCTGTAAATGCTTTTAGAACAAAAAAAGGAAAAATAGCCAGGAATGCATCGCTCGATCTACGGCTTCGAATAAACGTATAGTGTTTACAGGCTATACTATAAAATCGTTTGCACCCGTCTTTAAAGAATCGATCAATTTATTGCATTATTTGAGATGCTGCAGTATACAACCTGTAAAATTTCCTTGATATTTGTTGAAAAAGGTCAAATTCAATGTAAGCTTGCTCAAGTTCATCGTCATTTACTTGTAAAAAGTAATGTGGTATATTAATTATAGTTAATAAGCGCCATCACTTTGATAGTTCAAAGGAGCCCATAGTTATGATAAAAGTATACCCCGCCGCCTCTCGTTATTCGGCCGATCATGGTTGGTTACAAAGTAATTTCAGCTTTTCCTTTGGCGATTTCTACGACCCGCTTAATACCCAGTTCGGCCCACTCCGTGTATTTAATGATGATATCGTCCAAGGTGGACGCGGCTTTGGAGCACATCCTCATCGGGAAATGGAGATCGTCTCTGTCGTTTTGAAGGGGCAGCTCAAACATGAAGACAGTACCGGACAATCGGCTGTGACTACCTTTGGAGAAGTTCAGAGAATGTCTGCGGGCACTGGTATTATTCATTCCGAGGTAAATCCCGGTGTTGAGGACGTTCATATTTTACAAATCTGGTTCACACCTAACGTGAGCGGACTGGAGCCTTCCTATGAAACGAGCAGCTATGATATTAACGCCTTACGCAATGAATTGCTGCCAATCGTTTCCCATCAATCCGGTGAAGGCATTGCCCATATACACCAGGATTTGACTATGTATATGTCGGAATTGGAGCCGGGGCACGCACTTGAATTTAAGCAGCAGCCGGGCCGACGTATTTATGTGATGGTGATCGAGGGAGACCTGAGCCTGAATGATGAGGCCACACTTGTCAAGCGTGATGCTGCCCGTATTGAGCAAACCCCTGAGCTAACACTGCGCACGAATAGCGGTGCTACGCTGTTACTAATCGATTTGCCTTAGAAGTGCTTTTAAAATAGAAGGGAGTGAATAGAAGTATGTCTGAATTGATACACAAAACACTGTTGATCAAGCATGTGACCAGCCGTATGCTGTTGGATTCAAGAGTGCGAGGCAACGCATTTAGCCTGAGCGCCTGCGATAAGGGCTGGCAGCTTGTCGTTGAGGATGTCAATGCCGATGTCATGCAGACCATTCAAACCGAGCTGGCCGAACTGAATCTGTTCTATTTCGAGGAAGCCGAGGAGGAGCAGGACCGTTCCATTCGTAAATGGTGGCTCTATGATACAGTGCTCCCCGAGCTTGTCACGGATGAGGCCGCTCGTCGGCTCACACTTGTCGTGAATACCCGTACGGGTTACAGCAACGAGCATGTGAGCAAGCAGTAGTAATCTTAATCTTACGAAAAAAAATAAACCTCCAGGTGTTCACCAATCGGAGCTGTATACAGAATGAAGCTGACTTATGGTCAACTTGCATTTCGTTCTGAGCTCAGTACATAGGTGAAACCTGAAGGCTATTTTTTATTGCGGATCGTGCACATGTTTGTTCTGCATTATTTCAAAACCAACTCAACGCGGCTGTAGCCTTCTCGTGACTTCGTGACCTCTAATATGGCAGGAAACGAAGCCTTGATCTCGGCAACATGGGAAATGACACCGATCATCCGCCCCATGCGCTGCAAATCAATAAGCGTTTCAATAGCTTTATTCAGTGATTCCTCGTCCAGCGTACCAAAGCCTTCGTCAATAAACATCATTTCTATCGATATCCCGCCTTGGTTTGCTTGAATCACGTCCGTCATGCCAAGCGCCAGACAGAGCGAAGCATTGAACTTCTCGCCGCCGGATAAAGACTTGACATCACGGTTCTGCCCCGTGTAGGAGTCGAACACATCCAGCCCCAGACCGCTCGCTTTGTTATGCTTCTCCACCCGTTCGCTGCGCATCAGCTCGAATTGTCCATTGGACAAGCTGTGCAATCGCTGGTTGGCTGCATGAAGAATTTGCTCAAAAAACTCGATCAGTATGTATCGTTCAAACGACATGCGCAGTGCATTATCGCCCTTTAATACCTGATGAATATCGACGACCTCGCCATAGCTGCGCTCCGCCTCAATCAGCTTCCCGCTTGTCTGCTCGATTGTCAGCTTGAGATTACTCGCAGCTTGCCAGCAGGCCTGTGCCTCCTGATAAAGTGCTGCTGCTTGCTCAAGCTGCTGCTTTAACCCCGCCAACCGTTCAAATAACAGTTCCAGATCAGCACGTTCCTTACCATTCAGCTCCCGCTCCAGATCAAAGATCGCCTGCTGCAGCGAAGACATCGCGGTTTGGAACTGCTGAAGCTGCTCCTTGATCATCAGACGGCTGCTTTCTGACAGCTTGGCAGATCTGTAGGCGGCCTCATCCTCGAAACCGCTCTTCGCCAGCTCTTCCCTGAATCGGCTGGTCATCGCCTCATTATGCTGAGCCGCCTCTTGCAATTGCAGCTCCATCTGTGCGAGCGTCGCCTGCTCCTGCGCCCATTTCATTTGCAGCTGACTGTGGCGCTCCTGCACCTGCTTCCAGGCTGCTGTCATCGCTTCAACCAGCCTGGACTGCTCCTGCAGCTTCGCTCTCAG
Organism: Paenibacillus sp. FSL H7-0331; assembly: GCF_001956045.1. The sequence continues at coordinate 70,633 of NZ_MRTH01000021.1, forward strand.
ACTTGGATAAGAACGAAGGTCAGGCTCAATATTGTCCAGATCCCTGACTAATGCTGCCTGCTTTAAGGAACGGTCCAAGGTGATTTTGCTCAGCTGATCATTAATAAGATGCTTGTCCTTACTCAGTTGATCCAGTCGGGTATCGATCGACTCCAGGGCTGCTTTAAGCTGCTTAAGCTGCTCCGCCTGCTTTCCCAAGCGATCGGTTTCTTCCTTCAGGTTTTTTCCTTCAGCGACAAGCTGCTGATAAGCTTCGTTAATATTGTCAAAATAAACGCCCATTTGCGTCAGATCTGCCTGCTTATCCGAAAGACCTGCATTCGCGGCAGCGACCTGAGCTTCTGCTTTGCTGTATTCCTCTCTGGCTGCATGAAGCTGCTTTTTGGCCGCATCCAGCTGGGCTCGGGTAGGAATCGCTGTCTCTGGCTGCGCTTTATCCGGGTGCACCGTGCTCCCGCATACCGGACACGGCTTACCATCGTGCAGGTGCTCGGCCAACAGCCCTGCCTGACCTTCAATCCATAACGCTTCCAGACGGTCATGCTGGGCCAGCTCGCTGGCCAGCTTCACCTGACCTTCCTGCTGCAGCTTGAAGCATTCCTCCAATTGTATGCGCAGCCTAAGCATTTCCTTCATCTTGCCTGCATGATCGCGAAGCTCGTTCAAGCGGGTCAGCTTCATAGGAAGAGTATCGATTGCATGATCCAGTTCCTTGATCTGTCCGGTGAGCTGCTGCTTCTCTGCAGTGGCTTGAACCCAAGCAGTATCGATGGCTGCCTGCCTGGACCCAGCAGCTTTCTCCTCAGCCTCCACCTGGACAATCGCCGCCTGCCGTTCATGCAGCGATTTCACAACAGGCTCCATCTCCTGGAGCCGCTGCAGCGCCTGCTCCGCAGCTCTACGCTCGCCATCACGTGCTTGCTCGGCTTGCAGCTTCTGCTCTGATTCCCGTAGGGCGAGCGCCGCACTCTCGACATCGGTTGATTTGTGCTTAAGCTTGCTTGTCAGCATGAGCAGCTGCTCGCTGGCTCTCACGCTCTGCTCCTCGTAGGGCGTAAGTGCAGCCGCCTTCTCTGCCATCCTGAGTCGCTGCTGATCACGCTCAATATCGGAGAGACGTCCTTCCAGCTGCTCGCGTGATTTGTGCCTGTTCGCAAGCTCTGTGAAACGATCATTCAACGAAGCTGCCTTATGATAAGCTTCCGTATCCAACTGCACCTGCTGTTCGAGTGCAGCTTTGTTCGCTGCCGCCTGTTCAACAATTAACGTATAGTGGCTGATTTCCGCATCCAGCCCCTGCAGCAGCTGCACAACATTATGCTTGTCCTGCTGCAATGTCAGCGAGAGTAAGCTTTCCTCGCGAACAGGCAGTGAAACGGACATTTGGCGGACCGTGAACTCCAGCTCGGCCCGCAGTCGATCAGCAGCCTCCTTGTTCTCCCGTACCAGCTGCCTGAAGCGGTCCTCCACCTTTTGGTACAGCTCCGTGCGGAAGATACGACGGAGAATTTCCTCTTTATTTTCTGTGTCCGAGGTTAGCAGCTTACGAAATTCGCCCTGCGGAAGCATCACAATCTGGCTGAATTGATCCTTGGTCAGTCCGATAATTTGCTGCAGCTTCGTATTGATATCTTTTATGGTAAATCGGTCTACGCAGGGAACTGCTTGTCCACTCCCGATTTCATACAACTCTGCAGTCGGGGGCGTTTCGTTCTTGTTGCTGCCTTTGCGATAGGCGAGCTGGCGGACAACCCGATATGAGCGTGAACCGATGGCGAAGTCAAACTCCACCGTGGTCGGTGTCTGATCGTCGGCAAAATGGCTGCGCAGCATGCGGGTTTCATACCGGTCCTCACCGCTCGCCGTATCATACAGCGCATAACAAATCGCATCAAAAATCGTCGTTTTCCCGGCTCCGGTATTACCCGAGATCACAAACAAGCGATGGTGCTCCATCCGACTGAAATCGATGGTTTCTTTTTCTTTATAAGGCCCGAGTGCCGTCATCGTTAATCGCAGTGGTCTCATTCCGACTCCTCCTCCCCGGCAGCAACGTCCGCGTATACACGCTCGAATAGCAGACGCTTCTCAGCCGAAAGTGAGTTGCCCCTGACCTGATCATAGAAAGCCGCGAACAAGACAGCTGGATCACGCTGTTTACGTTCTTGCTGCTCTTGCTCTTCGTTGACTTCATGGTTACGCGGCCCCCGAGTCCATTTGCGTTCCACATGCATAGCATTCGGGTAGACTGCACGTACCTTTTCCATTGGAAACAGTACCGGATTTTCATTCAACAGTGTGACGAACACATAATCCTCATTTACTGGATGATGCTCGATTTCCTCTATGCTTGCTTCTACCCGCCGCAGATCACGTTTGGGAAGAAAGCTTCTTTTGTCTATGGTTACCTGTCCCTGTCCGTCGAGCTCCACCATATAATAACCCTTCTGATGATGCTCCTCGGATATGGAATATTTCAGCGGAGAGCCCGCATAACGAATCTTCTCATGCCCTACATAATGAGCTTGATGAAGATGGCCAAGCGCTGTGTAATGAAAGGGTGCAAAATATTCGGCATGTACATATTCAGCCCCCCCAATGGATAAAGGCCTTTCCGACTCACTCGTATTTTCCTGTTTTTCTCCATATGGGGTTACAAAGGCATGACCTACGAACACATGACGGGCAGCAGGGTCCATCTTGGCAGTAATTTTGGCAACGATCGCTTTTGCCGCGTCATCATGCGATTTTATCGTTTCATCGGCAAGCTGATAGCGAATCTGTGCAGGATCTGCATAAGGAACAAGATGGAAGTGTACCTCTCCATGCTCATCACACAATATGACCGGCTTTCCCTTGAGCTGGCCAGACAGATGCAGGCCCTGCCCTTCCATCATCGTCGTTGCAAAATTAAGCCGATCCGGGCTATCGTGATTTCCCGAAATTGCCAGAACCGGTGTGTTCAATCCGATCACGATACGTTCCAGCAGCTCATCCAGCAGCTCTACAGCCTCCGTAGGAGGAACCGCACGATCATACAGGTCCCCTGCGATAATGACCGCATCCGGCCGCTCAGCCTCTACCGTATCCAGCAATTGCTGCAGCACATATTTTTGATCATCAGTCATGTAAATGCCTTGGACCAGCTTGCCGAGATGCCAATCCGCTGTATGTATGAATTTCAAGGGTGATTCCCTCCTTTTCAGATGCAAGGATATTTCGTTACCTTCAGTCTGAAACCGTTAAATGGATATGTCAATACAAGCTGATTTTGTTTAGGATGCATTAAATTTATAACCCACTCCGTGGACATTAATAATATACTGCGGATTTGTAGGATCCGGCTCAATCTTTTTGCGGAGATTGCTGATATGCACGATGATCGTACGGGTATCATTGTAGCTTTCCTGCCCCCATATTTCACGGAACAGCTCCTCATGAGTGAATATTTTGCCGGGATGGCTGCCTAAATACTTCAACAGCTCGAACTCTTTTTTGGCGAGATTTACAGCGATTCCATCCACAGATACATGGCGGTTCAGTACGTCCATAATTAAGCCTTTATATTGAATTTTTTCCAATCGGTTTGGGGCGTTTCCTGACAAATACGGGCGACGAAGATGCGCTTTTACCCGTGCAACCAGCTCATTCGGGCTGAACGGCTTCGTAATATAGTCATCACCGCCAACACCAAGGCCGACGATTTTGTCATGCTCCTCCATCATGCAGCTCACAAAAAGAATCGGCACCGAAGACAGCTTGCGAATCTCCTTACACACCTCGAACCCATTCATGCCTGGAAGGAGAACATCCAAAATGATCAAGTCTGGCTGAACTGCCAGCATCTTGGCAATCCCTTCATCGCCATGCTCTGCCAATGCAACTACGTATTGATTTTTTTGTAAATACAATTGAATAATATTGCGAATCTCCGGGTCATCTTCAATAATCAAAATTGTCTGCTCTGCCACGACTCACCGCTCCATCCAACAAATCATACCCAACACTTGGCATTCTCTCATACAAAGATAGTCAAATGGCGTTCCAAGGTCAAGCAGTATGTATTGGAAATATAGAATTGCTTACTCCCCACATACACCTGCATGATAGCATATTGACCATAACTATCTGTTGGACAAACACCTAATCTTCCTTGTTCTTCATATAGCTATCAATTCCATCGGCTATTGCATCTGCCAGCTGCTGCTGATATTCAGGTTCGGACAGCTGCTTATCCTCTGTCGGATTCGTCATAAATCCCAGTTCAATCAATACTACAGGCACCTTCGACCAATTAAATCCGGATAAATCGCTGCGGGCCACCATCCCTCTGGATGCAGCATCTGTGCCTGCTTTCAGCGCTTCAAGAATCGCTGCCGCCGCCATTTGGCTTGCCGGCTGAATGCTCTGTGTAGATCTTACTCCTGCATCAGGGTAAAGGACCGAAAAGCCTTTGGCTTTGGGCGAATCATTCCCATCGGCATGAATACGGACCGCCAGCTGTGCGTCGGCTGCATTCGCCATCTCCGCTCTTTCGGCATTGCTAATATCTACATCATGATCCTCACGGGTCATTTGTACCTCGAATCCACGAGCAATCAGCGCCTCCTTTAACAGCACAGCGACTTCCAGGTTCAGCACATACTCTGGCTTTCCTGTGGCTACACCTCTTGTACCTCCGGTAACCTTCGCTTTCGTTTCCCTGGAACCAGGTGACACCGGCTCCTGCTGAGCATTTCCTTTACGCTGGTGGCCGGGATCGAGGTAAATGAGCCCACGTGAAACGGAAGCAGGCACTGCTGCTGCTGCTGATTCATCCGGCGTATTTGCCTGAGCAGGCTGGGATTGTGACGACTGTGGAACTATGGCTGATTCACTGGGTGTCAGGTTAGCCCCCGTAGATGAGGGTACGACCGAAGGCACTGTCTCTGTCTGGGCAGCAGGTAAAAGCGCCGATTCTCTTGAAGAACCTTCTGGCACCTGAGCATAAGCAATAACCAGGGATACAGCACCAAACGCCAATAAGGCGGCAATTACACTCGTTTGAAGCTTACTCATAGACATTCAACTCCCTCTAATTCATACAAACATACTTGCTTATTTTAATGCGTTGTCTTCCCGGCTTCAGCTTGCTTCATGGTTACACCGTGCCAGTCCGTTCGATAGAAACGAAGCATACAACCAAGCGCGAACAGGAACAGGAATACATAAAGCGAAATCCACGCCCCCATGCTTCCCCAATTCAGTACAAAAATCAATACATAGGCGCCCGGTATAAAAATCACCCAATTCAGAATGAGCGAAATCCGCAGCAGGAACGTGGTATCCCCGATCCCCCGAAGTCCTCCCGCATAATAATTGAGCAGACCATCAAATAGCTGTAAAAAAGCAGATACCGTGATCAATTGGGCAGCCAGTTTATAGACATTAAGCTCATCTGTATACAGCAGAGCTATCGGTTCGGCAAACACAAATTCGGCAAGACCGAGCACAAACAGGAAAATACTACCCAATATAGCCACATCTGTCGCCATACGTCTTGCTTTAAACGGGGCACCGCGCCCGATTTCCTGACCGACCAATATGGTCGCTGTCGCTCCAAAGCCAAAAGCAGGCATAAAGCCAAGACCCATTACATTTAATGCAATCTCATTGGCTGCCAGTGCGTCCGTGCCGAGTCTGGTAACGTACATTGTAAATACGAACATCGCCGCACTCATCGCCAGCTCCTGCGTACCCAGCTTACCGCTCTCCCCTATTATAAGCCGGGCCTCCGTACCACTCATCCTCACGCGACGGCGTGTATGGAAGCGCGCATGCATCCGTATCAGATAGACATACATACTGCCAGCCAGACATAAGGCTTCACCCAAAAAAACAGCCATCCCCGCTCCTTCTAGTCCCAGCTTGGGGAACCCCAGTTGGCCATAAGTCAGTGTATAAGTGAAAAAAATCATGGTGACATTGGATAGAATGGTCATCACCATAGGCGTACGCGTATCCCCGACACCACGAAAAAAACCATGAAAGACAAAGCTGATCATAAAACAAGCTACCGCAAATAACCTGTAGCGCAAATAAATTGAACCCGTATCCACCAGCTCCTGAGAGCTGCCCATCAACTGTAGAATCGCCTGAGGCGCGACAATACCAAGTGTTACAATCCCGATGGCTGCCAGAAGCGCTACATAAAGCGCAATATATGTTCGCTCGACGGCCTGCTGGATTTGACCTGCCCCATAGTTTTGGGCCACCAGGTAATTTACTGAATGTCCAAATCCAGAGCAAATCGCCCAGGCATTATAGGCAATAATATTCGATACGCCTACAGCAGCAATCACGAGCGCCCCCATGGAACCGACCATAATCAGGTTAATCGTGCCCGTGACGGTACCTGAAGCAAACGAAATAATGGAAGGGAGCGCAAGCGTCAAAATCATTTTCCAGTTTTGTGTAAAACCCATATTTCCCGTTCTCCTTGGTAAAAAGTTATGTTAATCAGGCCCTCCTCATTGTGCCCCATATCGGATTGCTATTCAAGAGACTTATTAATAAAAGAAAACAGCCCTTGGCATCACATCCAAGAGCCGTACGTAAGTCGTGCACAATATTATGATAATACTTACGGATGCTGCAGCTGTAGATCTCTGCTCTCGAAGGAAAGTGCTGTATCAATATACCCTTCCTCACGATTGAACAGGGACAAGTCACTTTTACCATTCCCATCCAGATCGTGGACAACCAGCTTGGAACCTGGCTTACCCCATGGGCCAAAGGTAGACAGCAGCGAATAGCCGCCCTCCTTGTTATTCAAATATACGGTAAAACGTCCGGCTTCCGCATTCCAGCGCAATACATCCTCGCGTCCATCCCCATTGTAATCACCAAAACGCAGGATGCCATCCTCATTGGGTATGCCCAGCTCTTGCTTGGATTGCTTCCATTCCATCGAAGTGAGGTCCGCATTCCACTGACCGCCTTTGGCGGCACCCGGCCTTGAAGAGAATAGAGCAAAATTGCCTGTGTCCAGCTTACGAGGCTGCAGCTCGGCTGTTAGCTCATTATTGAATTTATACGATTTGATCGGTTTGACTAAACCTTTACTGACTACGTAACCAAAAAGCTGCAAACGATCCGTTGTCAGGCCAGCTACGACTACATCACCATCAGCCTGAGGCAAAACAAATAAATTTGCACACTTGCGTGGTTCCGTCTTCCAGCTGTTAGTCATCGAGAAACGATGTCCGTCTGAAGTAAATCGCTCAAGGGTCCCCGTTGGTTGCATGATCCACAGACTGTTCGTTTTATCTTTGGTACTTCTGCCAAGCGCCGCTGCGGCTCCAGCTTTATAAGCAACATTGGCCCAAAGAGAGGAAACTCCCTGCGGTTCATTGCGCATGCCATCAAAGGAGCCCGGGGTTACAGAAATGGATCCGTTATTTGTATCCCATCGGATCAGATCCGCCTGGCCGTTGCCGGTTACATCCCCAAGCATCATTTTTTCTTTATCCTGCTGTGCGGAAGGGCTTAATTTCACACTGTGTGCAGGGGTAAACGGAACGTAGTCCTGGATAGAAAAGAACGAGTAGTGCTTCGCTTTCAAGCCAAGAACAAGTTTTTGAAGCAAGCTTTTGTCCTGGCTTAAATAATGATACTCGGGCAATCCATCACGAATGATCGTCTCTCCCGTTTCGTCCACAACCGGAGCCAGATACTTGAATTCCAGAAAAGGATGAAAAAAGAAAGAGGCTACAATATTCGATTTGCCCACACGATCCAAAATCAGCTTTTCATCCTTATTTGAAGGAATATAATCGAACGGAGTAGGTACATATGCAGCCCCCAGAGAGGATTGCCCGTACCCGCTGTTACGCTCTATCACATATTGGGCAACCGGCGTATTCCGGTTTGTCTGCACATCGGCCTGGTAATTCAAGCCAAAATAATTACGAAACATTTTATCCTGCTCAGGCGTTGACCGATAATGTGGTGATTCCCAGAAACGCGGCTTGAGTCCCGCATTTTTAAAAATGTTAAGTCCGGCCTGCAGTCTCGGTTCCGCAAAAGCCGCAGACATCGTTTCCTCGGAGCCCGGATTATTGAACTCATTTCCGATTCCTGAATCCTGATGTCCGTCATCACGGCGAACACTGCCCACCTGGTGTGTGTATCCATGCATACCCAGTGTTGCTCCATCGGCGACCGCATCCTTCAATACCTTCTGATAGGCCGCTATGTAAGGACTATCCGCTTGATCAAGTGAAACGTCATAAGAACTTCCATCCGCTGGCATGCTGATCCACCGTGGAATGACGGCCAGATGGTACACGACCTGCTGATCACGTAAATATTCAAGCACCGTTCGAAGCTTACCCAGCTGTTCCATAGTTTCATACTGTCCGCCCGGGCCAATATCTTCAAGCCTCATAAGCACAAAACGCGGGGTGCTGGCTTCCCCTTCAACCGTAATAATTTCATAAGCCATGAACAACATACTTATCACAACGGCACTTAAGGTATATTTCAACCATCTGTATTTAAGTAGCATGGTCATTGTAATTCAAGCTCCCCTCTAGCTGCTATACCCAAATAATTAAAACGCTTACATTTTGATTAGGTTTCTCTATGATGATGGGTTTACTACGATGATTGTAGCAGATTTTTAGTGCTGCGAACATCATTTTCTTTTTTAAAAATAGGGACAAGGTCCCGGAAAAGAACCCTGCCCCGTTTGTTGTATAAAAGATCTGGAATTTCTGTTGAATGGGTCTCTGCTTATGGACAAATATAGCTGTTACAAGCTCATAATCGTAACTTCTTCCGGCCTGTATACAGCCGTGATATCACCTTGAAGATCAGCTGCAAACATAACCGTCCGTTCGCTTTCCACGACAAAAGCATAACCTACCCCTGTAACAGGGTCCTTGATTCTGATATCCGTATCGATCGCATACTCTGAGACAAAGATGTACAATGCGCCATCACGAAAGCTTAGCTTTCGACCATACAAGCCCGGGCAATCGCCTCCCTGATGCCATTCCAGCTCCTCTGAAACCCCTGATGCCGCTAACGCCAGCTTATACAGCTCCTCTAGTGGCTCGATTCGTTCGTTCAACTCTACCGGCAATGGGCACCAGATTAACCGACCTTGCCCCAGCTGTATATCTGTTAGCTTAGTGCTGCCTGTGTATCCCATCGAGCCCGCGCCTTCGCTGGCAGACCCTGCTTGCGTCGGTACCGGCTTTTGCTTATTGGCATCGGCAATCCGCGCACCGCCGAATGAAACCGGCAGCTTTCGTCCGCTGATTTCGAGCAGCTCTTCACGCAGCAGGTTAGTCACGACTGTCGGGCCGACCTCGGCCGTAAGTCTCGATTGAGGACGCCAATATTCATCCAGACCTACAGGACCGGTAATGAGCAGCACGCCTCCTTGCTCACTAATATGAGCAACAAGCCTATCCAACGCCTCCGTACTGAAGTTGTGCGCGCTTGGTACGATAATCAGCTTCGGTGACCAATCCGATAAAGAATCCAAATGATATTCGCTTAAACCACGTGCATGCACATTCATGCTGTAGGAGAGCGTACGCACCAGCTTCGTTGTGGCCTCATAAGCCAGCTTTCGATTCGAGAAATCGTTCGAATACGGAAATACTACAGCTGTTTCCTCAAGCTGACGCTCGACAAACAGGTCACGAATCGATTCCATAAACTGTCCAAAATCATACGATACGCCTGCTTCCGGCTTCTCTGTTCCGTCTGCCCGCAGCGCTCCAATATTCGATTCATTGATATTATTCATATAAAAGTTCGTATTCCAGATCCACTGCACTGCGCCCGCTCCGCCTGTCGAGAACGCATAAGCATACTTACGCTCCAGGATATTGCGCAGCTCCGCTTCATTCCGTTTGGCCCGACCATCCGGCGTTTCCACGTACATAATACCCGTTTCCTGAATCAGGTTCGGCTTGTCAGCAGCCTTTGTAAAGACACCATCCCATACGAGATCATCCATTTTCCACCAGGAATGAACCGTCGTATAATCAACCGCCTCTGCGTAGAAAAACGGAGATGGACGCTGCGCTCCGAGACCCTCATCCTGCCCAACCGTAACCAGCTGCTTTGGTTGAATAGCCCTGATCGTTTGGATTAATTTGGCAGCCCATTGATTGTGCATCTCCATCGTAAACAAGGTGTAATCGAGCCAAGGTCCACCTTTTTTTGCCAAATTTTCGGTCGTTCTAAAATTAATGTCATTCGGTTCAGGCAGCTGAGCCGCTTCAAAAGTTGGCAGCTCATCAGGCGTCATATTCCAACGTTCCTGCAGTAAGCGGACGGAGCCATGACGTTCCTTTAACCAATGAATAAAAGCTTTACGCTCGAAGGGGTCCTGGCATGAACGTGGGCCAGTGAACAAGCGGCGCGGATCGAACATGGTAGGCTCATTAATCAGGTCCCAATGTACATTGGTTGATTCCTTATGGCGCGATACAATTGCTGCAATAAATCGTTTCTGTGCTTCCACACTTCGTGGGTCCAGATAGGGGTTCACACCATCCCATGCTTCCGGAGTAAAGGCGAAAAAGTTGAAGGTGATTTCCAACTCATAACGTTTGGCCGTCAGTACAAAAGCATCAATAGCCCGCAGCACTTCCTCATATGGATGTCCATCGACAAACATCACACTGCGCCAGGCTGTCCAGATACCGGTACGCAGCATATTGATGCCAGCCCGTTTCATCTGTGCCATATCCCGATCCCATACGGCCACATTCGGCATAAACAGGAACTTTCTGGCCACGTCACTGGTCATATAGGTCATACCGACCACAGGCAGCGGACGGCCATTTTTCCAAAAATAATCACGGTCGACGCTAATCATTTCACCCTGCTGCAGCCACTGGCTATCCATGCCCCAGAAGCCTTGACGCAGCCGGCGGGTTTCTCCATCCGTGGATACCGCCTCACATTCCACAATATAAAAGCCGGCCTCCACCGGGATTGGCAGGCTGTTGCGGACAAATCCAAGCTCAGGTGAAGCCAGCAGCTTCGTTTCGCCCTGCCACAGAGTCGTAAACTGATCGTCCTTGTAAGAAAAGCTTGGGTCCGCAATCATCGCCGTACTATCGTTTGCCTTCTTCAGCTTTAAGGTAAATGTCCATTCTGCATCCGTACCGCTACCACTGCTGCCAAGTCGTTGAAGCTGTAAGCTGGTCGTTACTTTATCGCCTTGCTCGTAAGAGGCATAATTGGTTTTCAGCCACATCTCGGTAACACCAAGCGATGTATAACGACTCCATTCCAGCAGCGCATTTACCCCTGCGCCCTCATGCCAGAACGCTGTACTCAACTGCTGATTAATCATAATCCAGCGTCCACCGGTATAGGCGCCCTTCGTATTTTCAATCAGGACGGCAGGGGCTGCTGCTTCCCGACTCACCTTGCCTGCGGTTACACCAAACATCAAGGGTACAATATGCGCATCCATAGGTCCGCTTGATCCGAGCTGTCCAGGCTGATCATCCACCTTGGTCACATGGAGCACCAGGCCGTATGTAGGTTCAATTGTGAACAAGTCGATCGAGCCTGCGAATAAAGGAATATCCATGTTCGCTGTAAGTCTGGCAATGGGCGAAGGATCGATTGCAATCGCTTCATGGATGTTCAACTGCTGATGATAGCCGGTTTGTTCGGGTTCTTTTATCCAGGATGAGGTGTCTAAGCCCACCTCCCTGTCATCGAATACCGGTACCTTGAAGGGGGCTCCCCCCAAATGCACAAGACCCTTTCCCTGACGCAGATGCTCAATAATTGCCGTCCATGCTGCCTTGGGTACATAGGGTCCATGCAAATGAATCAAAGTATCGGCATACGGCAGCTGCTCTGCAAGCTCGTGGGCATTGGCAATAATCGCATGCTCACCCAGCTGCTTCAAAGCCTCTGCATCAGGACGTGCTCCTGCATAAGGAAAGCTTTGATCGTAAAATACAACCGATTTACTCATTCAATCAACCTCCATTTTTGTTAGGTTTGTTAGGTTCACAGACGGTTTTCCGTGAATCACTTTAATGGTATGATGAGGTTAAGTCAATTGAATTTGTACGAGAGGATGATTCCTTTATCCAGCCAGCATACCAAAATAACGATGCAGCTCATTGCTGACCGATTGGGTGTTTCCAAATATACGGTGTCACAAGCATTATCAGGCAAGATCGGGGTCAGTGAAGCCACAAGAGCTGAAGTGGAAGCTATGGCAAGGGCGCTTGGCTATCGAATCAAATCGGACAAAAGAAGTGCCTATCCAAAACCACCTAAGACAGTCTCGGATGCTGCCTCGGACTTGCCCTATGCTGCTGATCTAATCGGCGATAATGATGTGCCCCACACTGAAGCTGTTCCTGCTTATGCAGCCATTTGGGTCCATGATGCACAACGAAAAGAGCCCAGCTTCTGGTCACGCGTACTGGACGGGGTGATGCTTGGGTGCAGCAACAATGGGTGGCAGACGCAGGTGCTTTCGTCCGACAAGCTGATGATGGACAATCTGATTTCTCCTCCGCTCACGGACATAACCAGTCCAGCTTGCCTTGGCTCTGTTGTGTTGGGTACGCTTCCGATCCGCTCACTCCATAAGCTCGCTCAGCTGCATCAAGCTAATGCCCCGATTATTCTTGTTGATCATGAGGAGCCGCTCATTCGTGCCGATTGTATATTGAATGCCAATCTGGAGGCTGCCCGGTTGGCTTGCCGCCGGATCATATCGCAGGGCTGTAAGCGAATTGTATTTGTGGGAAAGGATACTTACTCTGTTAGCTTTCAGGAAAGATGGTGGGGCTGCCGCCAAGCATTGGATGAATACTCGCGCCAATTGGAGGGCTATTCACTGAGAAAATGGACAATCTCCTATGGTCAGCCCACATGGGAGCAGCAGTTGGCCAAACGTGTGGGCGCATCTCCAACTGAAGAACTGCCGGATGGCTTTGTTTGCGCCAACGATGAAATTGCGCTCAAGCTGTTGAAGCTGCTGCAGGAGCAATTGATACCTGTCCCTTCAAGGTGCAAGGTCATTGGTATCGATAATATCGATGCCAGTGCCAGCTCCACACCTCCACTAACTACAGTGGAGCTGGCCAAGGAATTGCTCGGCACCAGAGCCGTGGAGGCCTTGGAACGTAATCTGAGTCATCCGAGTGTACATTCGGAAAAAGTAATTTTGTCCGCTCGACTGATAACACGGGGATCGGGGTAATGGGCTGCTGTACGTAATGACTGGTTTCTGCTGCTAATAAATCACAGTTGCTGCAAACCGCAGTCTACGATAATCCGCGATCCATCGTTCACCGTCAAACAACTGCGTATGCAGCAGCTGTTCACAGCGCACATAAGCTTCCTCCCGTTGTTCCGGGTCCAGATTGACAAAGAACATGCCCGCGAACGCGTCCAACCAATATCTAAGCCCGTTCACGCCTCCATCAAGCGGTGTCGGCCTGTCGTAATGCTCCATGGAGCACACTTCGAAGCCATGCTTCTCCAGCAGGGCACTGTATGTACCGATTGCCGGGAAGTACCATGGATTGAGCTTATCAGCATCTATACCCCATGTGCTAAGAATCTCCGATATAGCCTGAGCTATCGCACCTATATTACCTTTGCCTCCAAACTCGGCCACAAACCGTCCATGTTCACGCAGCGTCAGTCTGACCGACTGAATCACACGCTCGGGCTCTGTCATCCAATGCAGCGCGGCGTTGGAGAACACAGCGTCGAAGGACTCCTCCATACGAAAGGTGTGACCGTCAGCTACTGCGAACCTTAATGACGGATATTTGCTTCTCGCTTGAGCAATCATCTCCTCCGAACCGTCAATTCCCATACAATCTGCGCCGAGCTGCACAATTTCCTGAACCAGATCACCAGTCCCGCAGCCAAGGTCCAGAATCCGCTCATTCCGCTTCGGCGCCAGCAGCCCGACAACACCTTTTCCTAACCGTGACACATAGCTAATATTGCTGTCATAATGATCGGCATCCCATTTACCATTAACCTGTTTATTCATATTCCATCAGCTCCTTTTATTCCATTATGCAACCCACAACTTAATAAGTGAAATATATTAAATTAATCACGATTATAGTTATTTCCTATTAAAGATACACGCTATTGACTTGCTTCCTATTATTGATTATACGCTGCAGCCAATTTGCGACGTATTATCGACATTAAGTGCTACAGCAGCGTGTTCTGTTCATTTTTTTAAAAGATTCCATTTACTTATGAAAACGAGTAGCTATATAATGGATTCATTATTCGTTGAGATTCAAACCACAGTAGATTTATGACTAACTCTTCGATTACACCTCAAATTCCTTCATACCATCTACAATATCGAAAGTGCTAAACCTTTTGTGAAACGATGCAGGCAGGTGAAAAAACATATGCAGAAAATCCCAGTCACACGTGATGGAAAACGAGGCTCCGATATTTTAATCGTCCAATCTGATGAGGTGGTCAAGCTGGAGCAAATCAAGGACAAGGAATTCGTTATTCATACGGCTACCGATAAATATTATTGGGCTGCTTCGCTTGAAGCTTTTGAAGAAGCTATGTATGAGGAAGGCTTCCGGCTAATCGATCAAATGAATGTGGTCAATATGAACCATGTTACCGAATATGACATCAAAAAAGCGGTAGTATATTTGAAGCCCGAGAATGAGACCTTCTCGAAAACTGCATCTGCCGCATGGATTCATAAAGATCATATTATCAACGTGAAGAGCATGCTCGGTGAGTTGAAAAAGCTCGACAAAAGCAATAACCCGGATGAATTTCAGGATGATATATTTGAAACTATTCTCGCGCAGGAGGAGGACAACCGTTTTGCCCGCTCTTATGCGATGATTCAGGCAATCTATGAGCGAAAAAAAGCGGAGAAGCAGTTGGAGCAAAGCGAGCTTCGATACAAATCTTTATTCCAGAATAACCCCGATCCTATCTGTTCTTTTGATAGCCATGGGCATTGTACCAGCGCAAATCCTGCTATCTTCTCCATAACCGGTTATTCCGAAATCGAGCTATTAAATAAATCGATTCATCATCTGATTATTCCTGAGCATCTGGACCGTTGGCATAAGCAATTTACCGGAACGATGAGCGGAGAAACCCATCAGTATGAGATCAGCTTTCTACATAAAGATGGTGGGATTGTCGAATTGAGCATACTGAACGTCCCCATAGTAGTCAACGGTCAGATGAGCGGCGTATACATGATCGGCAAAGATATCAGTGAGCGCAAGCGTGCCGAGGAAATGCTGATCCGCTCCGAGAAACTGTCGATTGTTGGTCAACTGGCCGCTGGAGTTGCGCATGAAATCCGCAATCCGTTAACCTCCTTAAAGGGCTTCGTTCAATTGATGAAGTCCAAAATATCAGGATACGAATCCTATTTCGAGATTATGCAGGACGAGCTGGAGCGAATCAACTTTATCGTCAGTGAATTTCTTGTGATTGCGAAACCGCAGTCGGTTGTTTATCAGCCGAGGGATTTGAGAGTTATTTTGCAAAATACGATAGTTCTCGTAGGCTCACAGGCAGCACTTCACAATGTTGAGCTGATCACGGAGGCCTCGGCTAATCTGGCATTAATTAATTGTGATGAAAATCAGATCAAACAAGTATTTATTAATGTACTGAACAACTCCATCGAATCGATGAACGAAGGCGGCCTGATCCTGATCGAGCTGCAAATGAAAGAAGCGAACCAAATTATGATCCGCTTTACTGACCAAGGCTGTGGCATCCCGGAGGAGCGAATTCCGAGGCTCGGAGAGCCGTTCTACACCACGAAGGAAAGAGGCACAGGTCTTGGACTGATGGTCACATTCAAAATCATCGAAAATCATGGTGGCAAACTGCGAATAACAAGCGAGATCGGCGCAGGCACCACTGTTGAAATCACGATGCCTGCCATGTCATAAACATCGATTAATACACATTACCAGGGTAAGGCGGATAATAAGGCTGTTGCGTCGGATACGGATAGGGATATGGATTTGGATACGCCTGATAGGGGTACGGATACGGATAGGGTACCGGATAATAGGATGGATAATTATAAGCCTGCGTCAATGCAAGCGGGAGCAACAGCGAGTTGTTGAATCCTCCATGAAAGCCATTACCATGGAAATCATTACCGTGAAATTCACCGCCGCCATGAAACCCACCCCCATGATGTCCGCCGCCACCATGTCCGCCACCATGTCCGTCTCCATGTCCGTCTCCATGTCCACCTCCATGAAAGCCACCACCTACGGGTTCACGTGAAAAAGATATCGGCAGCATTTCATTTTGAAGCTGGGCCTGCTCCTGTGTTCCATTTTGTTTAGTCATTTTAACTCTCCCTTATCCATCTGGAATGGCGATTCTCACCGTACATCATATGTACATTCGCCTACTAGGTGAGTTTGTGAAGGAAAATGGGCGCTGCATGGCAACTTGAATTTACATTTACCCTTGATTAGACAGCTCCTGTTTGTGAAGCTTGATCGTGAATACACTGCCTTTTCCCCATAGGGATTCTACCAATTTCGCCGCGATGTGCCTTCATAACATGTTTTCCGCCCATCGAGCTCTTCGCTTAATTCAAATTCCCAGGTCATCCATATCATACCGGAAACTCAAGTATCCCGTAATCGCAAATAACCAGCACCGTCCGTGTCCTCCTGGGAACAACGGCGGGGCTGGTTCAAAGCTTAACTTTTATCGATTTAACAAGCTGCCCACATAACGCAGCAGCTCATTGGCTGACGAGGCGGTATACCCATGCTCTTCCACCAGTCTGCTGATCACCTCGTTAATTCGTTTCAGCTGCGTTTCATCCGGTGTTTTGGTCGAAGTCGTAATTTTCACAATATCCTTCAGGTCGGTGAACAGCTTCTTTTCGATCGCTTCACGAAGCCGCTCATGACTGCTGTAGTCAAAGCGGTGACCTTTACGTGAATAGGAGGACATACGGATCAGGATCTCTTCGCGGAACGCTTTTTTGGCATTCTCGGAAATACCGATTTGCTCTTCGATCGAACGCATCAGCCTTTCGTCCGGATCCATTTCCTCGCCTGTCATCGGGTCCTTCACTTTCCCCCAATTGCAGTACGATTCAATATTATCGAGGTAATTGTTGAACAAGGTTTTGGCAGATTCCTCGAACGAATACACAAAGGCCTTTTGGACTTCTTTTTTGGCCAGATCGTCGTATTCCTTGCGGGCTACCGAAATGAAATTCAAATAACGTTCTCTTTCTTCCTTCGTAATGGAAGGATGCTGATCCAATCCGTCCTTTAGAGCACGTAGAACATCAAGCGCATTAATAAATTGCAGGCCCTGACGAATCAAAGCACTGGAAATCCGATTGATGACATAACGCGGATCAATGCCTGACATCCCTTCCTCCAGATACTCGTTCTGCATTTCCTTAAGGTCAGCTTCCTTGTAGCCCTCAACCTCCTCACCATCATACATCCGCATTTTTTTCACTAAATCCATACCTTGCTTTTTCGATTCCTTAAGCCGTGTCAGTATGGAAAAGATCGCCGCTGCGCGCAAAGAGTGAGGCGCAATATGAATATGGGCCATATCGCTTTGCCCGATCAGCTTTTCATAAATTTTCACTTCATCCGATACCTTCAAATTGTATGGAATCGGCATAACGATCATCCGCGACTGCAAAGCTTCATTCTTTTTGTTGGCAATAAATGATTTGTACTCCGATTCATTCGTATGGGCAATAATCAGCTCATCAGCAGAAATTAACGCAAAACGTCCTGCCTTGAAATTCCCCTCCTGTGTCAGTGACAGCAAATTCCACAAAAATTTCTCATCGCACTTCAGCATCTCCTGGAACTCCATAATGCCCCGATTCGCTTTGTTCAGCTCTCCATCGAACCGATAGGCACGCGGGTCGGATTCAGAGCCGTACTCCGTTATGGTTGAAAAGTCAATGCTGCCCGTCAAATCAGCAATATCCTGCGACTTGGGATCCGATGGGCTGAACGTGCCTATGCCTGTGCGGCTTTCCTCGGAAATGAACACCCGCTCGACCATCACATCCTCGATCCGGCCTTGATATTCTGTACGCAGCCTCATTTGGCAGGAAGGACAGAGACTCCCTTCGATCTTCACACCGAGCTCCTGCTCCACATCAAAGCGCAGCTGCTGTGGAATCAAATGCAAAGGCTCTTCATGCATCGGGCAGCCTTTAATGGCATAGACGGCTCCCTCGTCAGTTCGTGAAAATTGCTCCAGGCCCCGCTTGAGCAGCGTCACAATAGTGGACTTGCCTCCACTCACCGGACCCATCAGCAGCAGAATCCGCTTCCTGACATCCAGACGCCTTGCTGCAGAATGGAAATACTCTTCCACAAGCTTTTCTATCGCATGGTCAAGACCAAAAATGTCCTGATCAAAAAAGCGATACCGCCGTTTATTAGCCTCGTCCCCGATTCCCTGTGCAGCCAGCATGCGATATACCCTGCTATGGGCGGTCATTGCGAGGTAGGGCCTTTGACGAACCATCTCAATATATTCGGCAAACGTTCCCGTCCATGCCAATCGGTCGATTTCCGTGCGATGGTCCGAAATTTTTTTGAATATGTCCATGGGTTAACCTCCTAAGAGTTTTCCGAAGGAAAACTGACTTCGTAAGCATGTGCCGTTCGTAAGCATGTGCCAAGTTTTCCGAAGGAAAACTGACTTCGCAAGCATAAACCGTTTTTTGAAAAGAGAGCTGACTTCTTACGTTAGGGACGTCGCCTATGCGGTACCATCAAAATTGAAGTGTAATAAATAAGTATGCAATGAAGGAGGATAAGTTGACCTAAAATTTTAGACAAAAATTTCAATATTGAAAAAGCAGCCGTATAAGAATTCAACGATTCGATCTGTGCTATAATAGTTGTAATTTGGGTAAATAACCCTATACAAAGGAGAGCGACAACCGTGCCGATCAAAACCGAGACCGAGCTCTATGCACCGGTTAAATCCTTCTTCGAGCAGCAAGGCTATTCAGTCAGAGGTGAAGTTCGCCATTGTGATCTCGTCGCTATCCGTGGTGAAGAGCAGCCAGTTATTGTTGAATTAAAAAGATACTTTTCGATCCCGCTGCTCCTACAGGGCATTGATCGGCTTCGTCTAAGCCGTTGTGTATACGTCGCTTTTGAGCTTCCGAATAAGGGACGCGCTCCTCATGGAGCCAGTTGGCCGGAGCTGCGGAAGCTGTGCCAAATGCTCGGAATTGGCATGATAACCGTACAGTTTTTTAAACGAAAGCAGCCGGCTGTGCATATCGAATGCCATCCATCCAAGGCTCCTGAGGACATGTTAACAGCCTCGCTTCCTTTAACAGCAGCAGCTTCTTCACCGGATTTAAGCCTGACCTCACCCTCGTTGTCCTACATAGCTGCAATAGCTGCATTGGATGAAATAGATGAGACCATCAGTGTGACTGGTTGTATGTCTGACGCTACGCTGTACACGCCAGCCAAGCTGCCTCGTCTCAATAAAAGGGCGGCAGAAGGCATTGTGAAGGAATTCAAAGAGCGTCGGGCAGATTACAATGTAGGCGGCAGCAGCAAGCGAAAGCTGATGACTTCGTACCGTGAGAAGGCACTCCATTTGGCACAATTGCTTCATCACCACGGCACCTTAAGTCCCCTTCGCCTGCGTCAATTAACGGGTAACTCCAAGGCCGCCGGCTTATTACAAAAAAATTATTATCGATGGTTCCAGCGAGTCGAACGAGGTGTTTATCGTCTGAGCCCGCTTGGAGAAGAAGCGCTTGTTACTTATGGGCACGTGGTGGCTGAACTTCCGCCTTTGCCTGTACTTTCAAGCACATCAGGCAATTAGATACAGGTATAAAAGTGTACACAATCCATATGCATAGTAGTAGATTTTCCCGAAGGGAGTTGTCCAAGGGCTATGAATCGTCTGCTAAAACCAACTGAAGGACCTTTGAAGAGCGCTTTCATTTCCTATAAATGGTATGCTTTACTACTATGCTGTCTAGTGCTGTTGATCAGTCTATCTTGGTCACGGCTCATCTCACCGTCTGTACGTTCTGCTGAATCCGATGTACCGCTGCAAATACAAACGCCTTTTGACAGCCAAATGTCTGAACCCTTGAAGCCCTCCGTTTATATGTCTATGTTTCCTGATGCCTCAACAGTACCTGCTGCTCCAGCAAATGACCCTATATCTACAACTGAGACTTCGGCTTCGGTTGCATCAGAAGCTGCCCAAACAGTAGTTGCTCAGGCAACTACCCAGCCCCAGCACATTCCCGTATTAAACTATCACAGCATTACTATTGATCCCGGCAATCGCGCTGTCATTACACCAGCTAAATTCGAGGAGCAAATGCTCTATTTATCCAAAAACGGCTACCATACGCTTACGCTGCAGCAATTTATCGATTATATGGATGGGACAACAACCTCGCTTCCGAAGAAACCTGTTCTGCTCACCTTTGATGACGGATACGCGGATAATTACGAGCATGCCCTGCCGCTGTTAAAACAACTGAAATTTCACGCTACGCTCTTTGTATCCCCCGGCACAACTGAGGACGGGTATTTCCTCAATTGGGATCAAATCAAGGAAATGCATGAAGCAGGCTGGGATATACAACCTCATGGCATGACGCATCCTCACCTGCCCAAGCTATCTGCAAAAAGCCAAGCCTTTGAAATCAGTGAAGCCAAACGTCAAATTGATGAACAGTTGAAGATCAATACGACTGTATTTTGCTATCCCTTTGGTGAAAAAAATGAGACTACACTGAAGCTGCTTCAAGAGCACGGCTTCCGTTATGCCTTCACCATTGATCAAGGCTTAACCACACGTGACCAGAACCGCCTGCTGTTAAAGCGCTTATTTGTGAATGGCGAGGAATCTATTGAACCCTGGATAGCCCGACTTGAGCAGGGATCAGTCAAAGTCAAATCATGACTTGCTTGATAATCTGGATAGTAATAGAAATGGGCGATGCAGGAGATAATAACCTCCATATCATTCATGAATAGGATAAGAGTCCCATGAGCCCAATACACCCGAACAAAAATCCTGTATTTGAATTCACGCCTCAATCCAGTACGCCGTTATCGGCTATACTGAAGGCGAATACCGATCACCTGCAAACGATTTATGTCGATTGCCCGGATCTGGTCGTTCATCCATTCTCATTTGGCAGCCAAATTGATGCGGTTTTGTTTTATATCGAGGGTTTGACGGATGCGATAGCGCTGGACCGACAAGTGCTAACTTCCCTTATGAAAGAGCAAAAGCTGGAGGACGGTCAGCTTTTATCCGCGCTTAAGGAGATTCTGCCAGTCTCTCAATCTGAAAACGTGACTACCTTTGAAGAGGTCGTAGCCTGTATTTCGAAAGGTATGCCCGTCATTCTTTTAGATGGAGAGAACTTTGGGTTAGCTTTTGGCTTAAGCAAATGGGAGAAACGGAACATTGAAGAGCCGATGTCTGAATCTGTTATCCGCGGCCCCCGAGAAGGTTTTACCGAAACCTTGAGCACCAATATGTCCTTGCTGCGCCGCAAGCTCCGCAGTCCTTCGTTCAAGCTGAGAACGATTCAGATCGGGCGCTACACCCAGACTCAGGTTGCTATCGCCTATATCGATACCTTGGCAGACGAAGTCTTGTTACAAGAAATGACGGAACGGCTGGAGCGTATTGTTATCGATGGAATTTTGGAAAGCGGATATATTGAGGAGCTCATCCGTGACTCCAGAAAATCTCCATTTCCACAGGTCCAATCCACCGAACGCCCCGATGTCGTGACGGCCGGTCTGCTGGAAGGCCGTATTGCCGTGCTGGTGGATGGGACTCCAATTACATTAATCGCTCCGACTACCCTTTACTCCCTGCTGCAATCGCCTGAAGACTATTACCAAAGCTATATGCTCGGTTCTTTCATACGTTGGACGCGATATTTATTTCTGGTATTTGCCTTGCTTGGCCCTTCCATGTACGTGGCTGTACTAACCTATCATCAAGAAATGCTTCCTACCACGCTCCTGTTGAGCATTTCCAAATCCCGTGAGGATATTCCGTTTCCGGCTCTGGTCGAAGCTATGCTAATGGAAATTACATTTGAGGGCTTACGCGAGGCTGGCGTCCGGTTACCTAAGCAGGTGGGTGCGGCCGTGAGCATTGTAGGCGCACTCGTTATTGGACAAGCGGCAACCTCGGCCGGTCTGGTATCGGCTCCCATGGTTATGGTTGTTGCTTTGACCGGTATCGCTTCCTTTATGATTCCCCATTTCACTTTTGGCATTGCGATTCGGCTGCTGCGCTTTCCCATCATGCTGCTGGCAGGCATGCTCGGCTTGCTTGGTTTGATGCTGGGAGTCATCATGCTCGTGATTCATCTCAGCTCGCTTCGTTCCTTCGGGGTGCCTTATCTGTCTGCAATGGCTCCCATGAAAAAAGGCGAATGGAAGGATGTACTCATCCGTGCTCCCCTATGGAGCTTGAATACCAGACCTGATCTCACAGGTAATTCTGACAGTATTCGACAATCAGCTGACAACAAACCAGGATCTGACAAAGGCGGGGCATCTTAGTATGTGCAGCAAACCTGATGCCACTAACCGTAATCGGTTTATCCGAATCGTCATGATACTGCTCCTTTACATTCTGGTTTTGATCGTTACCGCAGGCTGTTGGGACCGAAAAGAAATTAATGATCTCGCTTTTGTTATGGGAGCCGCCATCGATAAAAAAGGCGAAGGGCTGCTGGAGCTGTCCGTTCAGGTATACATACCAAAAGTAAATGGCGGGGGAAGTTCTTCCCTTGGAGGAACCTCTTCATCCAAAGGGCAGGAGCAAACGATGGTCAGATCCGCAGAAGGCGTATCTATTGCTGATGCAATGTCACATCTTCAGGAAAGGCTGCCGCGGGAAGTGTTTTGGGGACATAACGAGGTGTACATTTTTGGACAAGCGCGGGCTCAGCAGGGAATTCGCGAAGATGTCGATTACATGCTGCGGTCACCGGAGCCACGGGAACGGGCCAACGTATTTATTAGCAAGGGTTTGGGCAAGGATACCTTAAAACTGATACCGCCTCTGGAGCGAAATTCGTCAGAGGTACTGCGGGAAATATCCACATTCCATACCGGTCTGCAGGTAACTATCAAAGAATTGGCAGAAATGTTGACCGGAGACGCCAATGCCGCAGCGCTTCCTTATATCGTCATACTGCCTCCCGAACCGGATAAGCCACCTAACCAGACTATTGCTTATATTCAGGGAAGTGCCATTCTCAAGGATGGAAAAATGGTCGGGAAATTAGACAGCCAGGCGGCACGTGGTATCTTATGGCTAAGAGACGAGCTCAAAACCTCCGTCATTACCGTAGCTCCAAGCCATTCCAAAGGCTCCGTGTCTTTGCGTATGATCCGCAGCTACACCCAACTGCTTCCAAGCATTGTGAATGGTGTTTGGCATATGGACGTACATATCGAGACCGAGGAAGATGTACAGCAGAATACGACCGGAATCAGCCTTATGGAGCCGGAATGGGTCAAAACAATTGAGATCAGTGTAGATAAATTGATTGAAAATCGGGCAAAAAGAGCTCTGCAGCCCGCACAGGAGCGATTCCACAGCGATATTTTTGGATTTGCCGATGCCTTTCACAGAAAGCATCCTCAAGCCTGGAAAACAGCGAAGGCGAATTGGAGTGATATATTCTCCAAGATGGAGGTCAGGATCGTTTCCCGTTCTCATATTGTCAGACCCGGAATCTCTAATCCCGATGCAACCTCACCAGAAAAAGGAGTGGATTCCCAATAATATGGACAAATATTATTTATGTAACTGTGGCCATAGCGTTGATTGTAGGAGCTGAGTGGGGGAAACTTCAGCAGCAGACGAAGGATAAGTGGGCATTTCTGTGGATTATAGCTATAGGATGGATATTAGCTATACTTTTGATTGTTAAGACAGGTTTACCTGGACCTACTCAGTTTATTGAGTCCGTCTACAAGCCTCTTGGAGAGCTGTTGAAGCCTCCTCCAAGTTGACCTTTGCCTGATCTGTATGCATCAAGATGGAAACGGTGGGCAGAAGGAGGAGAATTTTAAGCTTATGAATGCAAAGGAACAGATCTCATCCGCCCAGATGGCTATTTTGATGTATCAAACCGTTTTGGGAACGGCTATTCTTTTATTGCCCTCTGCTACAACCGCTTTAGCGGGTCGCGATATGTGGCTCACACCGATAATCGGCAGTGTCTGCGGATTTGTGATGGTATGGGTGGCCTATCGGCTGCATCAATATTATCCCGATCAGAGCGTTTTTGGGTATATGGAGTCGATTCTTGGTAAATACATAAGCAAAATCGTCGGATTCGTGTTTTTATTATTTAATCTGCATATCCTCGGGGCAACCGTTAGGGACTACTCCGAGTTCATCGTCGGTAACTTTTTCAAAAAAACACCCCTTATAGTCGTTGCTGCAAGCATGGTACTGGTATGTGCATTTGCAGTCCGCGCAGGGATCGAGGTCATTGCAAGATGTGTCCAGCTGTTTATACCGATCGTGCTCCTGCTGCTGCTGCTTACGATTTTTTTTATTATCCCAGATATGAAGCTGACGAATTTACTGCCATTTCTGGAGCACGGTCTGGTCCCTCCGATCAAAGGCTCCCTTATCGTACAGGGCTGGTTCTGTCAATTTGTGTTGATTTCGTACTTGTACCCAACACTAAAAGACCCTCACAAAGCCTTAAAGTGGGCCCATATCTCCGTAGCCGCGGCCGCCTTCACAATGGTTATTATGAATCTTGCGATTCTTCTGTTGATGGGAACACTGGCAGGCCGTATTTTATATCCTGTTTTGTTTGCTTCCCGGTATATTATGCTGGCCGACTTCTTCGAGCATGTCGAGGCCATGATCATGATGATATGGGTACTTGGGACCTTTTCCAAGTTGTCACTATTTTATTACACGTTTGCAGTAGGTGCTGCCGACTGGCTGAAGCTCACCAGCTATCGCTCGATTGTACTGCCACTCGGGGTTCTCATTACCGTGATGTCGATTTGGGTATCGAACAACCTGCAGGAGCTCGCTCATTTTATTTCAACCAGTGGCACCTTTTATATTTTAACAGGTTTTGTCGTGTTTCCTATTTTGTTATGGGCAATTGCCAGCGTTCGTCGCCGTGTGAGTCAGCCTTAATCGTTATATTCATGATCAAGCTTTAATCAGCTGCCGAGTCCGCCGCAGTTTGCCGCAGCGGCTCTATCAACCAATAAATTCCGATTTGGACAATTGAGGCACCCAGCAGTACCCAGGGCAAGGTCCAATCACCTGTATAACGGTTCAAAATAATCAGCACAAATATCGCAACAATCCGTCCCACATTCACAAATGTTTCCCTCATCACAACGGACTCCACACGCAGCTGTCCCTTTAATGGAAGTGTGCCCATGATTCGAAAATAATAGGAGGTGATGGTATTCCCCTGCAGCGGTGCACAGATCG
Source organism: Paenibacillus sp. FSL H7-0331 (assembly GCF_001956045.1). The sequence continues at coordinate 96,190 of NZ_MRTH01000021.1, forward strand.
AGTACAGGATCATGAACAAAATTACCGTATACAAGTTTAGCTTCCATACTAACAACAAGCTCCCTGCTACACAACCAATCGTCGAAATAATAATAAATCGCCCTGCCCAACCATCTCTGCCGTAACGTGAAATATACATGCCTGTTGCTATACCAAGACTTGCGTACAGCATCCCCAGATAACCGACCAGATCCTCTCGCTCTACAATTTTAAACAGTAAAATGCTTGGCAAAAACATCATCATCCCCTGGAGAATACCAAGAATGCTGAAGCAAAATAGCGATTTGAACCACAGCCTGTTTTTGTTCATCAGCAGACCGACGTATTTCAAATAATAGGCCTTGTGATGCGTTGCCTTTGTTTTGATCCGCAGACTCCCGACTGCGGCCATCAGGAACATCAGGAAAGCGATAGAAAATACAATCGTATATCCTTGCAAACCGTTGTTTTGACGAATGATATACCCAGCCAAAGCAGGACCAATCAGACCCGCCAACGTAAACACAATCATATTCATAGCCAAATATCGGATACGGTTCTGTTCCGTTGACACATCATACATCAAGGTTAAATATCCTGCCCAGTAAAAGGCCCCTGCCATGCCGCCAAAAATAGCAAATAACACATAATAATCAACAACCCGCTCCTGGGCCAGAACGACAACCAGATAAAATAAAGCGATTAGCGCGATTCCGAAGCGATAGGTGACCATACGGTCCTTTTTTTTGATAAGCAGGCCACCCAGCATAAAGGCAAATGGGGCAACCGCATAGTTGATGATGTTATACATACCGTTAATCCACAGACTATGTGTAAGCCTCCACAAATACAAGGTGAGAAACACTCCGGACATCGAAGCTCCGAATTGAAAGCAAAAATGAATGAACAAGGACGTAGTTGCATCCTTGGACAGCCGCTTTTCCGCGGGAATATGCAATCGCCTTGAATCCACCCAATTTTTAACACCTGATCCCAGCCTTGTTATCATGCATGTCCCCCGTCAGCAGGTTTACCTGATTTCTTTATGTATATGTCATCTGCGCTTGTTCATTTGTTATTGTACCAGCGTGCACCTCTCTATGTTAAATGAACAAATCGCCAATAAACCGCCTATAGCCACGTATATAGGGATATACAGGCATTTGTTTTCAACATGCATAGAATACGGACACTTTCTCCCTCTTTCCTCCCAGATGCTAACCCCCTTGCAAAAAAATAAACCCCAGCGCAAGCGCTGAGGCCATTCAATACTAGTTTACTTACACAATCTGCTGAATATTACGATATTGCATTACTTGCCCAGGCTATCCCAAGTTTTTTGGAATTCGTCGAACATTTGATCCTTCGTTTTTTGCTTGGCTACATAAGCCTGCATGGTGGCAGCGAATTTCTTGCTGGATGCTTCTCCGCCTGGGAATTTGAACCAGTTCCAGCTTAATGTTTTGTTTTCTTTGCTGTACTTCATAATATCTGCAGCTAGAGGTCCAAGAATCTTCTCATCGGCAGTAATGTTCGTGAAGGCAGGGATGAACTTGAATTCATCAGTGATATACTTTTTACCGATATCGGAGGAAACCATCCAGTTAAGGAACTTCTTGGCCTCTTCCTTGTTCGGCGAATTTTTATTGATAGCCCAGTTATTCGGCACACCTACTGGCAGCTTGTCATTGGCTGCAGCATCTTCGCTGATCGGCATTGGCATAAGTCCGACGTTGATATTCGGATTCGTTTGTGTAATTTGCAGCTGTGTCCAGTTACCTTGCTGCGTCATAGCCGCTTTACCTGTTGCGAATTCAGTTACTTGAGTTTTGTAGTCGGTTTGCAGCGGGTTTTTGTTGCCGTATTTTAATTGCAGATCAAACAGCTTAACCCAGTTATCAAAAGCAGCATTGCCGGTAATTTTGGCTGTTTTTTTGTTCAAGCCATCGATAAATGCGTTTGGATCGGATTGATAAGCAAACGGAAGGTTAACAAAATGGTTACCCAGTACCCACCACTCGCCATAGCCATTCACGAAAGGCGTGATGCCTTTATCCTGCAGCTTTTGAGCCGCGGCTTCAAGCTGAGATAACGTCTTCGGTGTTTCCGTGATACCAGCCTGTTTAAACAAGTCTTTATTGTAAATAAATCCATAGCCCTCAAGGTTTAACGGTTGACCGTACAGCTTGCCGTTTTTCGTCATGGGCTCCTTAGCCACAGTAACCAGATCCTTTACCCAAGGCTGATCGGACAAATCTTCCAGATGCTCAATATACTTGTCCAGATCGGAGAAACCACCATTGTTGAAAATATCCGGCTTGTCGCCTGAGTTGAACTTGGCCAGCAGCGCCGCACCATAATCCGTGCCACCGCCTACAGTGTCGATTTGAATCTTCACGCCTGGATTAGCCTTCTCGTACTCAGCAACAAGCTTACCCAATGGTTCAGCAATTTCCACTTTGAATTGGAACATTTTAAGCGTAATATTTTTCGCCCCGCCTGCAGCCCCTGTGTTGGTACCACCTGTCGCGCCTGGTGCAGGTTCGCTTTTCGCACACCCAGCTAGTACAGATCCGAATAACAAAGCGGTTAAGCTGATTGCAGTCATTTTTTTCATTCTTTTCATCTTAATTAGCCTCCCTAGAATTTAATTTATTTAACGGGTGACAAATGATACAGCGCCACCCAGGTATGACCCCCAAAAGCAAGTTCATTCACACATCACACACAAGCTTAGCCCTTCACAGAGCCCGCCGTAATCCCCTCAATAATGTGCTTTTGCATCGCCAGAAAAAAGATTACGATCGGCAGCACACCCAGCACCAATGCAGCCAAAGCCAAATCCCATTGCTTCGTATATTGGCCGAAGAAGGAGAACGTTGCAAGCGGAATCGTTCTAAGATCCGGACTGCTTAACACCAGCATCGGCAGCAGGAAATCGTTCCATATCCATAAGCTGTTCAGCAGTACAACGGTTACAGTCATCGGCTTTAACAGTGGGAACACAATTTTCCAGAATACACCATACGGTGAACAGCCATCCACTCTTGCCGATTCTTCCACTTCAATTGGGATTGATTTAATGAACCCATGGTACAGGAACACATTCAATGAAACTCCAAATCCGAAATAGCAGATCACCAGACCCGGAATACTGTCCATAATACCAATTTGGCTGCCTACACGAACCAGCGGGATCATGATCGATTGAAAGGGAATAACCATTGCCGCTACAAAAGCGAGGAAAATCAGGTTATTAAACTTGCTCGGAGAGCGCACCAATCGATATGCTGCCATGGAACTGATAATAACCAACCCGATATTACTGAAAACCGTAACCAACAAAGAATTCAAGAACACCTGCGGAAACTTCATAATACTCCATACCTTGGTGTAATTCATAAAATTAAGCGACGTTGGCAAATTAGCCGAGTTGATCAGTATCTCACCAAAGGATTTCATCGAATTCACAATAACAAAGTAAAAAGGAACCAGAAACAGCACAGCCAGCAGAATACCGAGAATCTCAAGGCCGAATATCCGAAGATTGTAGGTGTTTTTCGCTTCCATTACACTTCAACCTCCCTTTTCTTCGTTACCCACACCTGAATGACCGTAATCACGGCAACCACTACAAAGAAAATCAGTGATTTGGCTGTCCCCAGACCATATCTGTTATTCGAAAACGCCTCATTGTATATATTGAGCGCGACCGATTCCGTCGAGTTGAATGGGCCACCCTTCGTGAGGGAAACGTTAAGATCGTACATTTTGAATGCCCAGGAGATCGCCAGGAACAGACAGACGGTAACCGATGGCATAATCAATGGGACTGTAATGGAACGCAATACTTGCCAGCGAGTCGCACCATCGAGATAAGCAGCTTCTAATATATCCTTGGGTACATTTGCTAATCCCGCGATATAGATGATCATCAAATACCCGGCAGTCTGCCATACGCTGACGATAATGAGACCCCAGAACGCTGTTGGCGCATCGCCGAGCCATGGAAGCTGGAAAAACCCGATATTCGTAATCTCGCCGATCGTTGCAAAGCCTTTTACGAAGATGAACTGCCAGATAAAGCCTAACAGCAGACCCCCAATAACATTGGGCATAAAAAACACGGTACGCAATACGTTACGGGTCTTGAGCGCCTGTGTCAGTAGTAAAGCCAGTGCAAATCCAACGACATTGGTTAAAATAACCATAACGACACTAAAGCGGGTTGTGAACCAGAATGACTTGTGAAAATCTTGATCCCCCACTATAATTTGCTTAAAATTATCGAATCCTACCCATTTTATTGTTGTTGAGACCCCATTCCATTCAGTAAAAGAGTAGTAAATACTCATCAGGAACGGTATGACAACGATGATTATGAAGAAAAATACGGCCGGACCAACAAAGACCAATTGAGGGAGCCAACCCGTGCCTTTTTGTTTTGCTTTCATGGCATCCTTCTCCTTTCGATGCGAGTTATGTTCTCAGTATAGAAAGATTTGACACACTAGAACACTGACAATGGTGACGCAACAGGTGGAATTTATTGATACCCCTTGATACAATGGTTGTGCACTTGTCGAGTTACACCTAAGCAGATGCTTACGAGGCCGGTTTTGCTAAAGCGAAACCCTAAGGAGGACGCGTATGATCCGCAGCAGTATCCGCAATAAGCTTATTGTTTTTCTGCTAGTCGCCACTATCGTACCCATTTCGACCTCCATTATTATCACCTATTTCTTTACCAAACAAACGGTTTCTAATGAATCCGTTATAAGTAATTCAAATCTGATTCACCAAGCCAACAAAAACATGATGAATTATTTGAATGTCATCGAGCAAAGCTCATTATCCATCTACAATAACAGTACTTTATATAGCATTATCGAAAATGGCGATACCGATTACCTGAGCAGAAGCGAAATCACCCGAGGTGTTCTTGGCATTGCCAACTCCGTCAAGGAAATCAGACAAGTATATTTATATATGGCCAAAAGCGAACGTTCCCTCTTGATCTCAGAACGAAATCCGGTTCCCAGTGAAGGCCCGCCTCCCAAATACACGCAAGCAAACAATGCGGAGGTTTTTATGGAACCCACCCATGTCAGTCATGATTATGGAACCGGCAGATTGTTTTACGCGCCACCTTCCACAGTCATCACGCTACATCGTTCCATACGCAACGCCATTACCCAAAAGGAGCTCGGTACTCTTTCCATTGATTTTGATCTGGAAGTCATTAGCTCCATCTGTGAAGAGCTGTATTCACAGGAGCAGGAGGAGCTCTACATCCTCGATGAAAAGGGAACCATTATTTATTCCGCGGATACAGCCTCCTTGGGGCATGTCCTGAATGAGCAGTGGGTTCAACATCTGATTTCGCAGAATGCAAACAGCGGCAGCTTTGAATTCAAAAGCAAGCAGTTTTCCGGTGTCCACATTTATGAGCGTATGACCGCACCTTATATGAACTGGACCTTGGTTAAACGCATTCCATATGAAAGTCTCTACAAAAATGCCAGAGAGCTTACGATTATCAATGCGATGATATTCAGCCTGTTTCTGATTGTCGTCATTTCGGCAACACTCTATATATCCTTCCGGTTTACGGCTCCTATCCGCAATTTGCTAGGGTATATCAGTAAAATCCAGACGGGCAATATGGACGTTGACATTCAAGCGACCAGCAATGATGAGATTGGTATTCTCGCTCGGCGCTTCCGCTTGATGATGCAGACGATCAACAATCTGATCATGAGCGAATACAAGCTTGATATTGCCAATAAAACCAACCAGCTCAAAGCGTTGCAGGCACAAATCAATCCTCACTTTCTATATAATGCACTGCAATCGATCGGAACACTCGCGCTTCAGCACGGGGCCCCAAAAATTTATCAGCTGCTGTCTGCGCTAGCCAAAATGATGCGTTACAGCATGAACACGAATGAGAGCATTGTGACGATGCAGCAGGAGCTGAACCATGTAAAAGCTTATTTGCAGCTGCAGCTTCAGCGCTTTGAGAATGAGCTTACAGTAAGGTATGATATAGAGGAATCGACTCAGTCCTTGCAAATCCCCAAAATGCTGCTGCAGCCACTTGTCGAAAACTATTTTAAACACGGTTTTGATCATCGAAATCCGCACAGCCAGCTCATTGTTTCCAGTACGTGGACAGGGGATGGCAAACATGTCAAGCTTGTCATTGAAGATAACGGAAGAGGAATGCCACAAGAACAGTTCGATGCCTTGCTGGAGCAGCTGAAGCAGAACCTGGATCCCTTTGATAATGAGCAAGCCAGTCACATTGGGCTTTATAATGTCAAGAGCAGGCTGCTGCTCTACTTTAACGGTGAAGCGGATATGCGTTTGGATCAGCCTGAGCAGGGCGGTTTTCGAATTACATTGTTATTCCCTGTACCGAAGCAAGTTTTACCATGAAAAGAGGATGGATTATGAAAGCCATCATCATTGATGATGAAAAACATGTACGACAAGCCATTAAGCTGCTGGTCCCTTGGGAAGAGCTTGGCATTGATCACATATATGAAGCACACGATGGACAGGAAGCAACGGAACTAATCACTTTGCACAAACCACAAATTATTTTTACCGATATGATGATGCCCTTGATGGACGGTCTTAAGCTGCTGGAATGGCTCCAAACCCATCATCCATCAGGAAAAACGATTGTAATCAGCGGGTTCGATGATTTTCAGCTGGTACGTCATACGGTTCAGTATGGGGGTATGGATTATATTTTAAAGCCGATCGACGCCGATCAGCTGGAGGCAGCGGTTCGTAAAGCCGCTCAATGCTGGCAGCTTGAAGAAGCTGAACGCCTGCGACAGCAGCAGCGCAATATCGAGATGAACCAGATTCGACCGGTATATTGGGATAAAGTGTTGTCCAACTTCATTATGGAGCCGCACGGCTTTGAAGCTGCCGCTGAAGCACTTTCCCAGGAATTTGGTCTCGATCGCGACATGAAGGAATGCAGACTGGCTATTATTAGTCTTGAAACCATGAGCGGCAGTCTGAAGCGTAAATTTCAGTCCAATCTGGACCTATTATTTTTTTCGCTTACGAACATTTGTAATGAATTTCTGCAGCAGAAGCCGCCACAAGGCATTGCCTATCGTTACTGGAACAGTGAGGATGAAATCATTGTACTGTTATATGGAGCCCATGCAGGTGAAGAGCTGCTTAACGATATCGCGAATGGGATCTGGACAGCTATTAAAGGAAATCTGGATATTGGAATGAGTCCGGTACATCCCTTTCCAGCGGGCCTGCCATTTGCTTACAAGCAAGCGAAGGCCGCTCTGCGTCACCGTAATCTGCTGCGCAAGGATAATCAACTGCATGTATATCAGGAGCAGACCGCCGTTCAGCACCCTGCCCTTGTATTTACCGATTATGCAGAGCCTATTCGTTTATCCGTACGCAGTGGAAGTGCCGTCGAGATCGGTAAAGCAGTTCAAGGCTGGATACAGGCTCTTGGCAAGCTGAGTACTATCAGCATAGAGGAGCTTGAGCATTGGCGCCATGAATATACCGTTCTGCGCAGCCGCTGGCTGATCGAATGGTTCGGTGATCGGCAGCCGGAATTCATGATCGATGCTTCCCGCTCCGATTTTGTCCTTCCGCTAGATGATGAAGGCAAGCTTTCCCTGTCCTTGTGGCAGGAGCAATTAGCCGATAGCCTGATCCAGTTGTCCAATCAGATGCTCGAGCACCAACAGCAGGATAACAATGCCATTTTTGAGATTGCAAAGTATATCCAAAACCATTATCATCAGGATATTACGCTTATCGAGATTGCCCAGCATTTTTACTTAAGCCGTGAATATATTTCCCGTAAATTCAAGCAGCAATTTCAAATCAATGTGTCGGATTACATTACCCAACTGCGGGTGGACAAGGCGAAGCTGCTGCTGCTGAATCCTCATTTGAAAATTGCCCAGATCGCAGGTATGGTTGGTTATGATGATGAGAAATATTTCAGTAAAGTGTTTAAGAAATGGATCGGTCTTTCGCCGAATGAATATAGGAAGGTGAGTCAACTATGAATACGCCCCTTGACCCTGCGGTAACCCAGCAGCCCTTGGTGCGGACAAGCAAACCAAGCACAATAGCAGAGAAACAAGTTAAGAGCAAAAGTAAAGTCAGAGGAAGAACGTATCTTTTTCTATTTATGGCATGGTCGCTACTCATTACTGGTGGACTGTATGGTGCCAAGCTGTATACCGACTACATACGCCAGCAGATCACCACACAAATCGCCCAGCAGACCGAGCAGCAGCTGCTTGTAGTTCAACAGGATTATCAGAAGCAGCTTGGCCAGCTCAAAGAAAGCGTCAGTGGTGATCTAAATAAAATGCAGACGAAAATCGATTCGTTGAATGAATTGCTGGCCTTTACCAAAGACAGCGCTAATAGTAAAACCGACAATAGTAACCAATTGTACACACAGCTTGCGGAAGTGAAGAAAAAGCTGGATGAATTGAAGAAGAACCTCGATACCTTGCAATAGGCGCACAGAAGGAAGTGTTCCCTTTTGAACCCGATTCAGCTGATTAACCGCACCTTTATTTTGGCCGCTGCTCCATTTATAGGCATTTTTTGTTTTCTGATGGTCAGCCACCTATCTGTTGAGCTTCCTGATTTGCAAAGTTACGTAAAAACAGAATTTTCTATTCAAAATGAGCTGCTAAAGTCCGAGCAGAAGCTGGAGCTCGCCAAGACGGCAGCGGTTCAAACCCGGACCACTATTGAACGTTTTTATCAGCTTTATGCGCAAAGCACCGCTGATGTGGCCGCCATGGCACAATCCGCAGATACCGTATCCAACCGTCCGGCGGCCATATTCGACAGTCGAATCAGCACCAAGCTGGGTGCCCAGCCTGCCAAGCAGACTATCAGCGCCAATCTGGATATGAAGCTGTTTTATTTGAATGAACCGAATTATAAGGCCTATGCCCTCAAGGTCGATGTTAAATCAGATAAAGCTTTGAAAATGGTACTCGGCAAGGACAAGGTGGGCAGCAGTGAAACGACTCTGGAAGCAGCACGGCGTTACGGCGCTGTAGCCGGTATTAATGCCGGCGGCTTCGCGGATGATCGTTCAGGCAAAAGATACCCGCTCAGCACGACCATGCTAAACGGCAAATACGTATATGGCTTTGAACCGACCTTTGAGGACCTGGCCTTCATCGGTATGAACACCGATCGTAAGCTCATTGGCGGCAGATTCTCTAGGCAGGAAGATTTGGACAAGCTCAAGCCGTCTTTCGGGGCTACCTTCGTACCTGTCCTACTGCAAAATGGTAAAAAACAAGCCATTCCTGCGCAATGGCAAAATTCGCCGGCAAGAGCGCCGCGCACCGTCATCGGCAATTTCAAAAACGATCAATTGCTTTTCCTCGTCACAGACGGATACGACGAGCGTGGCGGTTCCGGCGCCACACTGGCGGAGCTTCAGGACAAGCTGTTGCAGCTGGGAGTCAAGGATGCTTATAATCTGGACGGCGGCGGATCTTCCAGCCTGATCTATGAGGGACAAGTCATTAATCGGCCCTCAGATGGAAAGCTGCGTCCTTTGCCGACACATTTCTTGTTTTTTAAATAATTGTTCACTTTTATCCGTTTTCTTTTGCCCAGTACATGGTTATACTAGACAATAGGGGGTGCAGCCGATGTCAGCAACATTTTGGATCATTAATCTGGTATTCTTAATCTTTATCGTAGCTATGTGCACGTCAAGTTATAATGATGACAAGACTAAAGGCCTTTAAGCGCCGATAATCCCGCATCTATGATAATTAATAGTTAAATGAAAAAGCATCACGTTCCCTCATGGGGAATACGTGATGCTTTCTTTGTTTATAGGATAACTGGCTTGTTATAACTGATTTATAAGTCCGCATGAAAATTAGTATCCCTATGGGGGCGAAGTATGCCGAAGCCTACTCCTTATCTCTCATTTCAACGATCTCGCCCATACATTCCGCACAAACCTGGCGCCCTTTAAATTCGGTCACCTGCTCCATCGAACTGCAAAATACGCAGCGTGGTCGAAATCTTTCCAGAATAATATGATCGCCGCTTACTAATATTTCAACAGGATCGCCCTCGTTCATTTGATATCGCTTGCGCAGCGATTTCGGAAGCACGATTCTACCTAATTGATCTACTTTTCTCACAACACCTGCTGGCTTCACTATAAATTCACCTCACCTTCACCAAAAATGGAACCTATAGACAAGCCCTGAACCACTCCACAAAATGTCGAATCTTGTCTTTTATTATTATTCGCTATGTTTGCTCAAAATCCTGCTAAAAACCTAGATTTGTTAGTCAAGACCCTCAAATCCCGTTTGTCTTAGCGCTTCAAATAAAACAATCGCAGCCGAATTCGACAAATTCAGCGAACGCACATCCTTAGTCATTGGCAGCTTGATCAAGTGCTCGGGGTGCTCAGCCAGTATCTCGGGTGGCAGCCCTTTGGTTTCCTTGCCGAAGACAAAAAAATCGCCATCCTGAAATGTAAACTCAGTGTAAAGCTGCTGCGCTTTAGTAGTTGCAAAAAAGAAACGCCCGCTCTTGTATTTATCCTTAACTTCCTGAAATGAATCATGATATTCAATATGAACGGCATGCCAATAATCCAGACCAGCTCGTTTTAAGGTTTTATCATCCGTATTAAAGCCCAATGGGCGCACCAAATGTAGCCAAGCTCCAGTAGCCGCGCAGGTTCTCGATATATTGCCCGTATTTGCAGGAATTTCCGGTTCAACCAAAACAATATGAAATGCCATAGTAAGCAGCCACCTCGATTATATAAGCCATCACCTTGTCGGATTCGGGCAGATTTTACATACATTTTACTTATTCTTAATATGAGGATGATAGTCCCCTGCGATAATAGGGTTATCATGTGTTTATACAAAGGAGATTCGATGGATGAAGAAGAAAATTCTTGTCGTTGACGACGAACCTTCCATTTCAATGTTGATAGAGTTCAATCTTAAGCTTGTTGGATATGAAGTACACTGTGTATATGATGGCGAAGCCGTATTTACGGCAATCCAGCATTTTCGCCCTGATCTGATTGTACTTGATCTTATGCTTCCCAAAATGGATGGCATTCAGGTATGCCGTAAGCTGCGCAGTCAAAACAATCTCGTGCCGATTATCATGCTGACCGCCATGCAGGATTTGTCTGATAAAATCGCCGGTCTGGATAACGGTGCCGACGATTATATGACGAAGCCTTTTTCACCGCAGGAGCTGATTTCACGGATACAAGCCATTATTCGTCGCATACAAACCTTGCCTTCTACCAATGACAACGCTCCGGTCACGATTGGACAGATCTCGATTCAACCCGATCAACGCGAGGTGCATATCAAAGGCGAGCTCATTGAACTGACTCCCAAGGAATTTGATCTCCTGTTGTTCCTTTGCAAGCACCGCGGCAAGGTACTCAGCCGACAACAGCTGCTGCACGGCGTTTGGGACTATCATTTCCTTGGTGATACCCGTATCGTCGATGTCCATATCAGTCATTTGCGTGATAAAATCGAAAGCAATGCCCGTAACCCTGAATATATTGTTACCATCCGTAACGTTGGCTATAAGCTGACAGAACCGGCTATGAAAGAATCCTTCGCCTAAGCCCCAACTATCAAGCCGAGTGCTGCAGATCTTTGCCGCATACGGCTTTTTTTCATATAAAAACAGCCCTGCCATAGACAACAGGGCTGCCCTTGTAAATGTTAACCGTTATTTTTTTGGAAATCGATCATAAAGTCAGCCAGCGCTTTACAAGCTTCGTAAGGAACGGCATTATAAGCGGAAGCACGGATGCCTCCAACGCTGCGGTGTCCTGCAAGACCAACAAAATTGTGCTGCTGGGATTCTTTGACGAATTTCTTTTCCAATTCTTCACTTGGCAACCGGAATGTCACATTCATAATCGAACGGCTATCCGGATCGATATTGCCGGTGTAATAACCGCCGCTGGCATCGATCACATCATAAATCAGATTGCTTTTGGCAACATTTTGCTTCTCAAGCTGTACAACTCCACCTTGTGCTTTCACCCATTTCAGAACCAGATTCACCATATAAATAGAATGAACCGGAGGGGTGTTATACAAGGAGCCATTGCTCGCGTGTGTTGTATAGCGCAGGATTGAAGGAATATGCTTAGGCTCTTCCTGCAGCAGATCATCGCGAATGACGGCAACGGTAACTCCGGACGGCCCGAGATTCTTCTGTGCACCAGCATAAATCATCGCAAATTTCTTGCTATCAATAGGACGGCTCAGTATCCCGCTTGTCATATCACCGATCAAAGGAATATCGCCAGTCTCAGGGATGTACGAGAATTGCGAACCTTCAATCGTGTTATTCGTCGTCATATGTAAATAGGCGGAATTCGGATCGAGCTGGATATCGGAAGCCTTTGGCAAGCTTCTCCATTTGCCTGCTTTGTTGGAAGCCGCTATTGCCGCTTCACCGACAACCTGTCCTTCTTGATAAGCTTTTTCGGAAAAGCTGCCTGTGATGATGTAGCTGCCCACCTTGCCAGGCTTCAGGAAGTTCAACGGAATCGTTGCGAATTGCGTACTCGCGCCGCCACCGAGGAATAAAGCCTGATAGCCGGATTCCAAACCCAATAACTCCAATAAGAGCTGCTGCGTTTCTGCGTTAATCGCCTCATACTCCTTACTGCGATGGGAAATCTCCATCAATGACATACCAATACCGTTGTACTCTACAAATTCCTCCTGCGCTTGCTGCAATACTTCTAACGGGAGCGCCGCTGGACCCGCATTAAAATTATAAGCTCGATTCGTCATAGTTTCACACCTTCAACTTGTATTTGGGATCAGTATCTTTTAATGATATCGCTATGATAGCAAAGTTTATCCCTGTACAGCAAGTAGCTATGTACAATCTTCACACCCTTGATACATTTTGTCGTTAAATACGTTAATTCTGAACTCAAAAAAAGAACCGGGAGTGATTCCCCGCTTCATGAATAGATCATCAACAATTTACTTTGAGTCTGCTTATTTCGCAAAAAGTTTCTCTAAAGAGTCAAGTGCCAATTTATTGCCAAGGGCTGAATAATCAAGCCATGGTTGTTCCGTGATCATATAAACTTTATTCGCTTTCACGGCTTTCAACCCTTGCCAAATCGGGTTGTTTTTCAGTTGTTCAAATATTTTATCACTACCATCTTCAAAACCAACAAGGACAAAGATTGCATCTGCATCATAATCCGGAAACACTTCTTGAGAAATCACTTCAAAGTTTTTGGTGATTTTCTCGACACCCTTTGCTGGCTTCAAGCCCAGATCATTAAACAGGATAGGTCCCAAAGGACGTCCCATTCCGTATACTCGCAAGTTTTTCGCAGAAATCCGAACAGCCATGACAGTACCGTCACCAATTTTGTTATGTATAAGTATTTTTACACGCTCCGTCTGTGCTTGATAATCTTTAATAAAATCTTCCGCTTTTTGTTCGCGATTAACAAGCTTGCCGATCACCTTCAAATGGTCTCTCCATGTCCCTTCATCGAGGTTAATGACATGTGTTTTGGCAATTTTCTCGAATTTGGCCAGGCCTTGCTTGCCGGCAAATTCTGCATCAATAAAAATAGCATCTGGTTTTAAGGCTAATAAAGCTTCCATATCCGGATCTTTAGTAAATCCGAGAAACTTTGTGTCCTTAAATCGCTCAGGCACAGTAGGCAAATAATCACTTGTAGCTGAGCCCGCCGGAGAAATACCCAGTGCAAGCAGGTCACTTGTCAGAAATATAGAAATCGAAGCTAATCTTGGATCATTGTTTGCCGTATTCATTGCTGGTTTCGCTGGTGTTGGTGAAGCGGACGGTATTGTCGTTGCTGCGCTTGGGGTCGCTTGCCCACAAGCTGATAATACGAGCAAGGAAACCATACCCACAGTCATAATCAATTTGGTTTTCATAATCTCTCCTTAAACCTCTCTCTATTGATAATGAGAATCATAATCATTTATGTTTTTAAATATAGCATTATATACTATAAACCGCAAGAAAAGACCTTTCCTAATTAAGAAAGGCCTATGCAAAAACGCCGACACAACGATTTATATGAAATTGATCTTCTCGTATGTTTTCCCTAATACTGACTTGGCATCGCCTTGCAGCCAGCTGTCTACAACCGTGTAGTAGACGGAACGAAAATCAACCTCATATTTCAGGTCACCGCCTTTATCCAGATTGGTCAGACTCGGTTGTATCCCGTATAGACCGCCCTTTACTTTACCCCCGATGATGAACATAGGAGCCGCGGTTCCATGATCCGTACCTCCGCTGCTGTTCTCCTTGACCCTGCGTCCGAATTCAGAGAATGCCATCGTGATAACTCGATCCTGCAGACCTTGTGCCTCCAAATCCTTATAGAACGCACTCAGTCCCTCATCCAGCTGCTTAAGCACACGGGCTTGCTGTTCTTTCTCATTCGCATGGTCGTCAAAGCCGCCGATTTCCAAATAAAATACGCGGGTACCCGATTTTCCGGCCAGCATCTTGGAAGCCAGCTGTAAGTCCCTGGAAATATTCGTTTTGGGGTATTCGACTTTATTTTGATACGTGTTCGATAAATTGTGCAGCGCCTCCACACTTTGAAACGCATCCTTTCCCTGCTCACAGGTAACCTTTACCTGAGTCCCTTGACGAAACGGGTCATACATATCGAGAAAGGCCGCTGCCAAGCGATTTTGGTCCGGCTTCGGTGTTTTGGGATCAAATATATTAAAGCTCTCAATGGATTGAATAACAGGCACATTGACCGTATCTGAGATAAAGGCTTTGTTGGCGTTGTTGCCGATTTTCAGCACCTTTAGAGGATTGACTGATTGGGAAAGGGAGGACTCGACATATCGCGCCAGCCAGCCGGAACGGATCATTTTCTCCGGTTCAGCCGTTTGCCATATTTCCATGGAACGAAAATGGGAGTGATCCGGGTTTGGATAACCTACGCCCTGGACGACTGCCACCTTGCCGCTTTTATACAGCTCATTGAGCTGAAGGAGACTCGGATGGAAGCCAACTTCATTGTTGATGGCCAGCACTTCATTCTGGGTAATTTTCAATGTTGGACGAGCGTCAAAATATCCGCCCATTCCATAAGGAATCAATGTATTAATCCCGTCATTACCTCCGGACAGCTGGATGACGACAAGAACAGGAGACTCTACGTTCGCATCATCGATAGAAGTGCTTGGCAGAGCAGAGCCATCTTCAGCAAAAATCATCGGCCCCCGTAAACCCAATGAAGCCAGAAGCGCAGTCCCTTTGATCAAAAAATCTCTTCTCGTTAGCTTCAAGCGATTTCACTCCCTCTTATTTCATTTGGGCTTCAGGACTGATCATAATAAGCTGCAGCAGCCCCTTCATTCCGTTGTTCTTTTGCTTGGCATATACAAAGGTATCGTTCGCATATTTGGCCAGCGTCTTCGCGGAGAGCTCTCCCATATTCCACACACCCGCATTTTGCGCATACTGGCGTACATAATCCTCCGGCTTGGACAATGGGTCCAACGCATATTCCTTACTCGTCAGCAGATTGTTGTTCAAACGCTTCGCTATCGATTCGGCAAATTGGAAGCGAGAGAGCAGATTGGTCGTCATGAGCCAGGTCGTCCCCCCTCTCCACCCCGCTACATCAGGAGGAAGAAACAGCTCCATCCCCATCTTGCGCGCCGATTGTGTAAAGCCCTTCGATAATGGAATATTAAAAGCCTTCAAAATTCCGGCAACATATTCGATCGGTGTCTTGATCAGGGCACCCTGTATATCCGGATTATAAAAGGCGTCTGACATAAACAGCTTCGTCAGTACCTCTCCGATGGTCCGATCCTTGGACACATCACCCGCAACCAGATCTACCCATTCCTGTGATGGCTCATCCGTTGCAAACCACTTCAACAGCTTTTTGGCTATAAATTGCGGCAATGCCTCCTGCTTGAAAAAAACATCGACTACAGTGGTCTCGTTAAAAGCACCGGTTTCTCCTAGAACCGTTTTGTTGGCGGCATCGTATTGACCCTTGTTAAATTTAATTTGACCTTCCTTACGGTCATAGGACCAGCCTGTCAGCGAACGTGCGGTTTCTTTAATATCCTGCTCCGTGTAATTGCCAATGCCGAGCGTAAATAGCTCCATAACTTCTCGCGCATAGTTTTCATTCGGTTTACCTTTGCGGTTGCTGTTCACATCGAGATAGATCATCATCGCAGGATCTTTGCCGATCTGAAGGACAAGCTCATGAAAATTACCCAATGCATAATTACGGAACAGCTCATTTTGCCTTAACATAAGTGGAATATCGTTAACCTTGGAAAAGGAGGTGGAAAAATGCCCATGCCAGAAGAGCGTCATCTTCTCGATCAACGGCGCCTCTGTATTCAAGATTCGGTACAGCCAATAGGTTTGCTGATCACCAATGGAGTCCGCCTTCATTTCTTTGCCATCAGCCGTTAATTCAGTGATGGATTGTAGTGAAACCGTCTTGCCTGTCAACGATTCCCCGGCTACAAGCCGTCTTACGGTTTCTGCCTGCCCCAGAGACAAGCAAGCTTCTATATCCGTTTTACTCGTATAAAATCCAGTGCGGTTTAATAGATGGACCACTTCTTTTTCTGTCCAGGCTGCTCCCATACTCCGTACCACCATCCCGCTGATGTTTGTTAGTCTTCATTATACTGGTGATTTATTACAAAAAAGTGACGAGTCCGGCTATTGATATATAATATCGGTAAAGAATTCCTTCGGTTTTAGCAAATTCGCTGAAATAGGGCTAATAGCATATGTATCAGGGCTATTTAGGAAGAAAAGCTAACACAAAAAACCCCGGAGAAACTCCGGGGTTTTCAACATCATATAATTGCGAAATCTTACAGATCAAAGTATAAGGAATATTCATGCGGATGAATGCGAATGGATACTGCTTTTGCTTCTTCACGTTTCAAGCCGATGTAGTTGTCGATAAAGTCTTTTGTGAATACGCCGCCTTCTACAAGGAACTCATAGTCAGCTTCAAGAGCATTCAGAGCTTCATCCAACGTACCTGGTACGCTGCGAATCTCGCCTTTTTCAGCATCTGTCAGATCGTAGATGTTCTTGTCCAGTGGACCATAGCCCAGAGCACGAGGATCGATTTTCTTCTTGATTCCATCCAGACCAGCCATCAGCATTGCGGAGAATGCCAGGTACGGGTTAGCCGTGGAGTCAGGTGTACGGAATTCGATACGACAGCCCTTAGGTGTAACAGCAGCAATCGGAATACGAACTGCAGCCGAACGGTTACCTTTGGAGAATACCAGATTAACCGGTGCTTCGTATCCAGGAACCAGACGTTTAAACGAGTTGGTTGAAGGATTGGTCAAAGCGATCAAAGCTGGTGCATGGTACAGGATACCACCGATATAGTTCAAAGCCATTTCACTTAAGTTACCATAGCCGCCTTTTTCGTAGAAAAGGGGATTGCCACCATCAAAAATGGATTGGTGAACGTGCATACCGCTGCCGTTATCGCCGAACAATGGTTTTGGCATGAAAGTTGCTACTTTACCATATTGTCTAGCTGTATTTTGCACGATATATTTATATTTCATCAAGTTATCAGCTGTTTTAGTTAAAGTGTCAAAACGGAAGTTGATTTCGCCTTGTCCGGCAGTTGCAACTTCATGATGATGACGCTCGATACGAAGTCCCGCTTCCATTAACAAACGACACATTTCGCTACGAATATCTTGTTGGGAATCCGTTGGACCTACAGGAACATAGCCGCCTTTGTGACCCACTTTAAAGCCAAGATTGCCACCTTCGTCTTTACGGTTGGAATTCCAGTGTGCTTCTTCGGAATCTACAAAGTAAGAAGATTCATTTTGTCCGCTTTTGAAACGAACTTCATCAAAAATGAAAAATTCGGATTCAGGAGCGAAGTAAGCCGTTGTGCCAACGCCTGCAGTTTTCAGGTATTCCTCTGCTCTTACAGCAATTCCACGAGGATCGCGATCATAAGATGTGCCATCAGGATTAACGATGTTACAGATTACAATCAAAGTAGGATGTGCGGTAAAAGGGTCCACGTACACGGAATCTGTTTCAGGAAGCATAACCATGTCGGACTCTTCAATACCTTTGAAGCCCGGGATGGAAGAACCGTCGAATGCTACCCCATTTACAAACGTTTCCTCTTCTACTTCAGAAGCTGGTAAGGAAATGTGATGCGCTCTACCGGAAAGATCCACAAAACGAAAATCCACCCACTCGATGCCTTTTTCTGCGATGATGTTCAATACATTTTGAGCTGACATTGACTATTGACCTCCTAAAATCCGAACATTTCACATCGTTTGTTCGAACATTGTTCAAGTTTTTTATTAATTCATTTTCATATTATAAAACTTTCCCTCGCTAATCGTCAATACTTATGTCAGGTATTTTTGTTTAGGTGTAAGGTATGCTTACACCCGACCTGTCTTCTGTTCACATTTTCGACAAAAACAAACTTGGTCCCCCAAGAATCGGGAGACCAAGTCGAATGTTGTCACAGTGACTATGAACTTAAGCTTGAAAAGGTTCTTTAACGGTATCGAACCGTCTACCACATAAAGGTGCCAGCTTCTCCAAATCAACCATTAGCTTGGCAAACTGTTCAGGGAAGAGGGACTGCACCCCATCACCCGTCATCGAGTTGTCCGGATCGGTATGCATTTCAACGATTAATCCATTAGCCCCGGCAGCTACAGATGCTTTGCACATTGGCTCCACCAGTTCACGGCGTCCAGTTCCATGGCTTGGGTCGGAAATAACCGGTAAATGGCTAAGCGTTTGAAGAGCAGGAATCGCAGCCAGGTCAAGCGTATTCCGTGTGTAGGTTTCAAAGGTCCGAATGCCCCGCTCACACAGCATGACGTTCGGATTGCCGCCAGCCAGTATGTATTCAGCTGCATTCAGGAACTCATCATAGGTAGAGCTGAATCCGCGCTTGAGCAGTACAGGGGTCTTGATCGTCCCCAGCTTTCGAAGCAAATCAAAATTTTGCATATTCCGGGTACCTACCTGTAGAATATCGGCATGTTCAGCACATACATCTACATATTCGGGAGTCATAACTTCCGTAATCGTCAGTAGTCCGTGTTTCCTGCCGGCTTCAGCCATCATCACCAGACCTTCAACACCTACGCCCTGAAAGCTGTACGGACCGGTTCTTGGTTTGAATGCTCCGCCACGCAGCACTTGAGCTCCTGCCGCTTTGACCAAACGGGCAATTTCATCAATTTGCTCTGCATTTTCGACCGCACAGGGGCCGCCCATTATAACCAGCTGCTCACCACCGATTTCCACGTCCTTGATCTTGATAATGGTATCTGCCGGATGAAAGTCGCGGCTGGCCAGTTTGTAAGACTTCGAGATTTTTACTACCTGCTCAACACCTGACATTTGTTGAATTTGTTCGCTCAGCTTGGGATGAGCTTTGCCGATAATTCCAATCACTGTGCGATCTACACCTTTGGACACATGAGCCTGAACATCATTTTTCTCAATTTGTGCGACAATTTCATGAATACGCTCTTCCGAGGTTTTGTTGGATATAATTACGATCATGACTAATCACTCCTATTATATATTATAAACCTGAATAATTTAATTAATGAAGTCCAAGCACTAACACGCTTCAACGCTTATACGCTTCAAAGCTTTTAATCACTAAAGCAATTGTACAACGAGAGGGGCTTCTCGTCAATAGAAACATCTATCGAAATAAAGAAGCCCTTGAAGTCAACTTAGTTACTATCATTAACAAGGTTTGCTCTTTTCGCTTCACGTCTTTGCTTACGCTTGGCCGTATAGAGCATCAGCAGCCATTTGATCGGGAAATAGAACAGAATACCGAGTATAATCCCATCGACAACCCCGCCAACCAGCAGCTTCAAATTTGATTTCACAAAGAAATCCATCCAATCCGGTAAAAAAGCCCACAACTGCTTTCGAGTCCCGTGAGGCAATAACCAGTTACCTACCTTTAAATGGAAGTAGGTCATAGGTAGATAGATGATTTTGCCAAAAACAAACCCGATTAGAGCAGCCGCCATACTCGCACGGAATATATAGATCAAAGGAAAAATCAGAAAGAAAGCAAGACCTGCAGTGGGAAGTGTAAACATTTCAACCGCCAACCCAATTGAATATCCCATGGCAACAAGGCCAGGGCCTCCTTCAGCACGTGTCAGCATCAAGTATTTGTACTTAAACCATCGCTTCACATTCCGCAATTGAAAAGGCTTCTTGGTAGTAGCTAATTTTCGCTGCATATGCCTTCATCCCTTACGTACTCGATTTGGCAACCACTCGTTCTTTGGTGTACGGTATTAATTTGCTCATATTCACAGTACGCTTGATCTCCCACGTAGCTGCATCCTGTGGATCGTAATTTTCCAGAAAGGTCAATACTTCCTTGGTGATCGGTGTCGGTGTAGAGGCTCCCGAGGTCAAACCAACACGACGAACCGATTTCAGCCATTCCGTCTGAATCTCGGAAACATCGGAGATCCGATAAGCTTTGACACCTGCGATCTCTTCGGATACCTGTGCCAGTCGATTCGAATTGTTACTGCGCGGATCTCCCACCACAATAACCAGATCGGCATCCATCGCCTGTTCGGATACTGCCTCTTGACGCACTTGGGTAGCCAGACAAATCTCATTATGAATTTCAGCGGTCGGGAACTTTTCCAATAATCGATTCATAATGTGTTTAATATCCCATTGGCTCATTGTCGTTTGATTCGTAATCGTGATCCGATCCGTAGGCAGCTCCAAATGCTCGATCTCCTCGATCCGTTCAATCAGATGCACATATTCAGGAGCAACGCCCAAAGCCCCCTCAGGCTCTGGATGATCCTTCTTGCCGATATAAATTATATGATAGCCTTCAGCAGTTTTTTCTTTTATCAAATCATGGGTCTTGGTTACGTCTGGACAAGTCGCGTCGACTACTGTCAATCCTTTGTCTCGGGCCCGTTTACGAACCTCTGGTGAAACACCATGAGCCGTAAAAATGACTGTACCCTTTTCAATGGTTTCCAGAATCTCCAGCCTGTTCGGCCCATCAAGTGTAATGACACCTTCATTATCAAAAAATTCGGTGACATGTGCATTATGCACAATCATCCCCAATATATACACCGGTCTTGGTAAATTCAAATTTTTGGCTGTCTGCATAGCAAGCCCCATTGCGTCTACAACTCCATAGCAATATCCGCGGGGCGTAATTTTAATAACGTCCATATTGGCACCCACCTTCCCCTATATTATACTTGATTATCCGTTGGGATGGAAATGCCCAAATCAGATGAATCCGAAGGGACTGTAATAGGAAGCCAAATGATAAAGATACTACCCTCACCCTGTGTTGTCTTGACCTCAATAGAGCCTTGGTGCTCATCAATAATCCATTTGGCAATCGATAAGCCCAGTCCGGTTCCAGCCGTTTTGCCGCGTGACAGATCAGCTCGGTAGAACCTCTCAAAAATCAAAGGTACTTCCTCTTTATCCATACCTAATCCGCTATCTTCAATCCGAATCCCGATTTGGTTATCCGTGCGCAGGGAATCGAGCTTAACAAAACCAACTTCCGTGTATTTGAAGGCATTTTCGATAAAAATAAACAGCAGCTGCTGCAAGTAATCCCGGCTTCCATAAACCTGAACACCATTCAGCGCACTTAAATCACCTGATGACCATTCCACCGTCCTCGGAAGCAGCTGCGCCTTGCGGACAACATCCTCGACAATCGGTAAAATATCCTGTTCGATTTTGGCGATTTGAAAGCCTGCATCTGCACGGGCTAGCGACAGCAAGTCGTTAACAAGCCGAGACATTCGCGCCGCCTCACTTGCAATATCATGCATAGCTTCCAAAGACATCTCGATCTGTTCCGAATCCTGCTGCATACCGCTATCTGCCATTCGCTTCCACATTTTTTCCAATAAATCAACATTGCCGCGAATCGTCGTTAATGGAGTTCGAAGCTCATGCGAAGCATCGGATACAAATCGGCGTTGTGTATGGTTCACTTCCTCCAACTCCGAATACGTATGCTGCAACCGACCCAGCATGCCATTAATCGTAGCCGTTAACCGTCCAATTTCATCGTTGGGACCGTAATAATTGATTCGATTGTGCAGATCTGTACCTTTTTCAATCGAATTGGTCGCAGCTATAACCTGCTCAATAGGCCTCAGAGCTTTTCGTGCCAGGTACCATCCCAGTGAGGCAGCCAGCATCACCGTTACGAGTGCCGTTATGAGCAGTATATTCCGAAGCAAGGTAAATAGCTTCTCATCTGCCGTCAAAAATACTGCAGCTTGAAAAACACCTGCCAGCTGTGGCTGACCATTCAGTACAAGCGGAACCGCTCTGTTGTAGATGAACACATTCAGATTTTCGATTCGTGTGTGCTCAATAAAATAGCCTTCATTCACTAACCGCTGTTTCTTGGCGCTCGTCAATTCAGGCAAGGACAGATTAAGCTGGCTCAAATTTTCAGACCGGCTTATATTCCCATTTTCAAAGTTGGCAACCTGGTAATATTTCCCTGTATTATTAATAATGTCTCGCCCCTGTAAAACAAAATCAGGGGTAATTCCACCACGCAGGGTCATCGTCATCCGGGGTTCTATGCGAGAGAATACCTTCTCGGCTTGCTCCTGAAGATCATCTTCCACCGTTTGAAAATAGTAATGGTAGACCAAGCCATATAAGCCTAAACCAAATATAAGTAACACAACAGACAAAATGCCTGAGTACCATAATGTCAGTCGCAGACGAATTGACACGTCAGCTCTCTCCTCTCAACACGTACCCGGCTCCACGAACGGTTTGAATCATCCGTTTGTGACCGTACTCCTCCGTTTTTTGACGTAAGAGTGCAATATACACTTCCAGCACGTTAGATTCACCACTATAATCGTAGCCCCATATTTTTTCCATAATGACATCACGAGATAATACCCGCTTCGGGTTTTGCAAAAACAGGTGCAGCAGGTCAAACTCCTTGGTGGTCAGCTCGATTAACTGGCTTCCACGAAATACCTCGCGTGTGTCCATATCCATAAATACATCCTGATACTGCAGCCTGTTGGTTGGCTGTTCGGATTTCTCCGCGCTTCTTCTTCGCAGTAGAACCCTTACCCGCGCCAGCAGTTCCTCTAACGCAAACGGCTTGACCAAATAATCATCAGCACCCATATCCAACCCTTTTACACGGTCGCCGATCTCGTCCTTCGCTGTTAACATCAGAACGGGCACAGAGGCCCCACCCTCACGTATACGGCGGACGACTTCCCACCCATCCAATTGGGGCATCATAACATCCAAAATAACCGTATCCGGGTCGTTCTCCAATATTTGTTTGAGCCCGTCCATCCCATGATGAGCGGTAAACACTGTATAACCTTCAAATGCCAGTGAACGCTTCAGCATGGAAGTGATTTTTTCGTCATCATCAATAATTAGTATTTTTTCCCTCATGCAATAACAGTCCCCCCCATGCTTAACATTGTAGCAGAAATGTACTCGATACAAAAAGAAGCGGAGCAACCCGCAAGTATGCTCCGCTCTGCTTCTTGTACCACTATCTACCGCAAACCTTATTACGATCTTACCTAATTGCTAACCTTACTCCGCGTTACGGTCGCCAATGGTCACTGTGATAGCTTCTTTCTTGCCGTCACGCATTACCGTTAACGTAGCCTGATCCTTTACTTTAAGCTTCTTGATCGCGTCAACCAGTTCCTGTGATGTTTTAACTTTGGCTCCATTAACCTCGGTAATGACATCATAAGGTCTTAGACCTGCTACAAACCCAGGGCTCTTACGCTCCACTTCGGATACGATGGCACCTTCATTGTTGGAAAGCTTCAGCTCAGTCAGCCAATCTTTATCGATATCCGACAGCTTCACACCAATATAAGGTGCTGGCTCTTTCGGGATTTTCACATTATTTTTCAGGTTATCGAGTACAGAAGAGATTGTACTTGTCGGAATTGCAAAACCAATACCTTGGGCTTGCGCACTAACAGCAGTGTTAATCCCAATGACTTCACCATTCAAATTCAACAAGGGACCACCCGAGTTACCCGGATTGATCGAAGCATCAGTTTGCAGCAAATGCTGGTAGTTGCGAGTACCTTGTGAATCCGGAATCGAAATCGGGCGTTCTTTGGCACTCAGCACACCCACCGTTACGGTATGATCGAAGCCATATGGATTACCAATGGCAACTACCCAATCACCTACAGCGGTATTTTCTGCTTTGCCCAGTGTCAGCGATGAGAAATCTTTGGTGCCTTCAATTTTCAGAGCTGCCAAATCCAGATCGTAGCTGTTACCCAACAGCGTCGCCTTAAATGGCTTTTCGTAGCCTTCAACCGTTACCCAAATTTCATCGGCACCGTCGATAACGTGCTCATTGGTCAAGATGTAGCCTGATTTTTCAAAAATAAATCCGGTTCCCATCCCCGCAGGCTGAAGCTGGTCCGCACCACTTTTCGGCTGTGATTGTGAACCCCCGCCATTATTGCCAAAGAATTGACGGAAGAACGGATCATCCATCAGGGAGCTGCCACCACGGGAGCTCTTGGCCTTTACCTTCGTTTCTATCTTAACGACTGCCGGTCCCGATTGCTCAGCAATTTGAGCGATGTTGGTGGGTCTGCCCAGATCGATGGCTGCTTCCTTAACACCCCCATTACCAGTTGCGGGAGCCGCGGCAGCTTTGCTTGCCACTGGAGCGGAAGCACTACTCGATGCGCTTGGACCACTTGTAAACCAATTCATTTTATCGGAAGCGAACATTAATCCGCCCACCAATACGGCACCCGCCATAAAAGCGGAAAAGACGGCTTTAACAGAAGAACCTTTCTTTCTGTTATCATGCTGCCAATTGTTACTCGGATGCTCCTGGCTTGGTTCGAAGCCATTGTAGGAAAAAGGGCGAACCGGACGCGGTGGTGTCACTTCGACTGGCGTCGTTCCTTCGTTCGAATTGGCAGTTGTATCAGATGCAGCTATTTCGTCATGTCCCATAGTTGATTTATAAGGCCCGTAAGAATAGTAGTGGGAAGGACGGTCTTGCTTTATTTTGTTTGAACCTGCTTGGTCCGCTTCAACTCCATCATTGGATGAAGCATTCGTGGACTCGCCACTGGGGCGGCGCAAAAATTCATTATTGTTGTTGTTATCTTCCATTGTAAAACCCTCCTTGGTAAGGTTCTAAGATTGTTATGTGTTTGCTTCTCTTGCTCTTATATTGGACCCGAAACCTTAAAGAAACCTTAAGGAAAAATAAAAAGAGCCTAAATGAAATCGCAAAAAAACCTCCTGATCCGTGATTTCGGATAGGAGGCACAGCCAATCTTCTTTACAAATGATTGCAAGCACTCTGAAAGTCTACTTTCAAGTTCTCAGTAGCTTACCAGTCTAGTTGTTCTAATGTACCTTCCAGACCCGTTCCACCTTACCCAGCATATCCTTGGCTGCCGCTACCCACTTATCCTCGACAGGAGCATCCTTATCGATTGGCTCCTGAAATTGATCAATTAATGCTCCGGATACATTCAGATGCGCTTCCTTATCCAAACCATCATTATAGATATGCTTCAATACGAAAGGTGTACCCATGCAAATGATCGCATCTGTTGCACCTGTGTCACCATCTAGAGTACCGTGGGTGACTTCAAAAGGGATTCGAAGCCATACTTGATGTGCGTCATCCAAATAACGGTCAAAATAACCATGATCATAATCCCAGTTTCCACCAAGCGTGAACTCAAATTGGTGTAATTGTCGGCTTACTTCATCAAAGGGTTCCTCATAATTGGTCAGAACGGATTTTATCGGTATCATCTACTCACTCCTAGTAGTAGTCGTAATTATAGTCCAGACGCATTTTATGTTAGAGTACGCAATAATCCGACAAAATATGTACGCTCTGCAGCCTTCTTACATAACATCGAATAATCACTTATACATGTCATTTTATCTTACGTAATCCGTTGACATAACTATCATTAGAAACGTATAATTATGGGCGATGAACGGTTAGAATGTACGTAATAAGGAGATGAAACGATATGGATTTATCCACTTTAGCCAGTGGATTGGACACCATTTGGGTTGTTCTTACCGCTGCAATGATTTTGCTGATGGAAGGCGGTTTCGCCTTGCTGGAAGCCGGATTTGTCAGACAAAAAAATGCAGTCAGCATCATCATGAAGGTATTTGTCGACATCGCTTTTGGCGCCCTTGTATTTTTCTTTATTGGCTTCGCTTTCATGCACGGCAAGGATATATCCGGACTTATCGGAACTAGCGGTTTTATGCTAGGCGGTGATCTTTCTCACATTGATCTCACAATCTCACATGATACGTTTTGGTTATTCCAATGCGCTTTCGTTATCGCAGTTATCTCTATTGTATCTGGAGCTGTAGCGGAACGTATCAACTTCCACGCCTATATATTATACACGATTGCGATGACCGGACTGATTTATCCAATCGCCGGACACTGGATATGGAGCACTGGCGGATGGCTCGGGAAGCTCGGAATGATCGATTTTGCCGGCTCGGCCGTCATTCATGCGCTCGGCGGCTTCGCTGCTTTAGCTGCGGCATTGTTCATAGGACCGCGTATTGGCAAGTTTGCCGATAATGGAACTCCCAATATTGTTCCACCCTCCAACTTACCGTTGGCCTCCGTTGGCGCATTCATTCTTTGGTTCGGTTGGTTCGGCTTCAACTCAGGGAGCACACTAAGCGCCACAAACGCAACGATAGGTCACATCGCTGTGACAACCATGTTATCGGCTGCAGCCGGTGGCGCAACCTGCATTCTGTTCACTATGTTCCGTTATCGCAAAGCAGATCCACCTATGGTCATTAACGGTTCGTTAGCAGGTCTCGTCGGAATCACGGCTGGCTGTGCGTTCGTCAGCGACATCGTTGCAATTCTGATTGGTGCTGTATGCGGCATTGCCATGGTATTCGCAACCGAATTCTTGGAGTCCAAGCGAATCGATGATCCTGTTGGCGCTTTTGCCGTCCACGGAGTCAGTGGCAGCATTGGAACACTTGCAATCGGACTCTTCGCCAAGCCTGAGCTAACAGCAGGATACGGACAAGGCTATAGTGGTTTATTTTACGGAGGCGGATGGAGCCTGCTCGGTGTCCAGACTCTCGGCCTTATTACGGTCTCCGTATGGGGCTTCGGCCTCACCTGGCTTGCTTTCAAACTGATCAAAAAGATTGTTCCGGTGCGCGTCAGCCGCGATGAAGAGCTAGTAGGTTTGGATGTCGGTATTCATGGCGTTCCCGCCTACAGCCAGGATGACGACTTCATCGAGCTAACCAAGCTGAAAAACAGCCGCGGATAACAGAATCTATCATCATAAAA
This sequence comes from Paenibacillus sp. FSL H7-0331, assembly GCF_001956045.1. Next base: position 123,695 of record NZ_MRTH01000021.1, read on the forward strand.
AGGGGATTTCCCAAGTGACTTTGGGAAATCCCCTTAACTATAACAAACGATATGAATGCAAGTATAATAACCTATTGCAATTCCTTGTCCAGATCATAACTGATCGCAATCAAGTCACCCGGATTACTGCCTGTCATAATCGCTTTTGCTTGTTCTAACTCTACACGCAGCTGTCGGATCTGAGCCATCGGTCTTTTTACGTAATGGATATACTCTACCGCCGCATGATGATCAGGCTTTTTCCCCGTAAACATCCGGCGTAAAGATGACATAGACTGATAGCTCCTTTCTTCCATTAGCCTTTTTTTCTCATATCGATCAATGATTTGTTCGATCTCGGCAATTTGAGTTTCCTTACGAGCGATATATGACTCTAAAAAGGGGTATACTTCGGCTGCTTTTCGTTGAATCACTGGAATCGAACTCCCTGTTAATATAGCATTAATCATGGAACATCACCTATCTTTCCATGTGAACTTTCATTACAATATTGTTATTTTACACTAAATTTTCAGCTTTGAAAACCTCTTTTTTTGAAATCCATCCTCGGAAAATAGCCCTTATCATCTAAAAACAACAAAAAAGCCGGCAAGCTTTCCCTGCCGACTCCTTGTTATTCCGCTATTCCTGTAAACTTTACTTACTACTATTCATATTTGGCTTCGTATTAGTGGTTCCGTTCTGAGAACCTGCAGCTGTACTATTGCCGTTTTTGGCTAGAATTTCTTGAGAAAACTCGGTATCATTTTGTTGCTTCTTATTTTTGTTTTTTGCCATGGATGATCACCTCCCGTACAAACATAGTATGGGTAGCGAGGTAATTTTTTATGTTATCATTTTTTGGTAACTCATAGCAATAATTCGTCCTCTAATTGATTCCACATCACTGTCGTTATTTTGCCCTCACCTTTTTTCACAACAAATACATGCAGCGTTTTTTTACCCCATTCTTTATAAACCTGATCCTTTGTTTCAAAATAAAGATCGATCCGGTTTCCTTTGATCGCACTCCCCGTATCCGCAACAACTCCATATCCGTAACCAGGTATGTAGAGCACAGAACCTATCGGGAATACGGTCGGATCGGCCGCGATGGTTGAGAGTGAATTTTTGTTGCGCTGCACCTTTAGGCCAGAGAACGTGACCCCGTATTCGGGATGTCCCGGATTTTTCCCGGTCGATTCCTTCCCCGCAAAATAGCCTGTAGCAATAACCTCTGTCGCTGTGTATTTGGACAAATCCTGATTCAAGTTAGGCAATTTGCTATAGTTGTTCGTACGTGAGTAATTAATCTCAGACGTTTGAATCTCGGCTGGTTCCGGCTTCGCCTTCACAGGCCCCGAATCTTTTACCTCAACAGCTGCAACACTGGCAGGCTCCGAATGCGGCTGTTGCATGACAGCAGACTCCATAACACTCCAACTTGAAACTGTCATTTGTTCTTCCTTCTCAAAAATCATGATTAGTAGCATCATAATCGTTGCTACGCAGATCCATTTTGCATGATTTACCGCTTTAGGTAACATACTTGGATATACCACCCCTTACTACAGGAGGTTCTCCAAAATGGAAAAAAAATATACCATTTCGTCAAATCGACTCAAAACTTCCACAAATAAGCATTTTTACTTATTGACAAATAATTATTTTTATGTTATAATTTAATATTTTATTGTTGACTACTCTCATTCAGTTCACTATTATGATAAATAGAGTTCATGGTCTTTGCGACACAACTTGGAGGTGAACGAATGAGAAATGAATGGGTGTGGAACGTTAGCGTTCGATCCGTGGAACGGGAAGAAATCTGTTTTGCCCCAAACACCGATTGGCAGGTGCAGGCACAAGGCTTCCGTCTACATTTCAACACGGATCTGCCAAATCTACGTGCTCAAGATCAGATTATGATAACCGTTGGTGAATGGGATAAGCCCAACTGGGCAGCTTTTATCGGAACGGCAGTAGCGTGCGGTCCTGATTCCATCCTGCTGTATACGAGCCCCCAATATGAGTCCCATCTATTGAGCGCACGTCGGTTTGAACGCACGTTCTCACCGCTCATGTCCATAAAAGGAGCTCAGAATGTTATCGATAGGTTTGGCTTATTCCCCTCGTTTCATTACGCTGAAATTACGAAGGTATGTATGGAAGCCGAGGAACGGCGTAACATACCGAAGAATCTGTCCGTGACGATCAGGCATACATCCACAGGCGGGCTGGAACAGCATATCGATCTTTATTTCGAAGACATCCAGCAGGAGAACATATCCCCCGCCGTGGAATGCAATATTTGTTTGCAGCTGAGCTTCGCATACGAGGGCGAACATATTCGCGTCCAACTGGATTCCGTGTCCGGGTTCGCAGCATCGTTTCTATGCCACAAAATTGCTGTACAATTACAAGACACATAGTTCTTAGTTCTTCATTAAATGGTTGGAGGGATACTATGAAAATAGCAGCAGGAATAGCGATGCTCGAAATTTCAGCAGTTGTAATGGGGAAGCTCGACACCATATATCCGACACTATTATGGGACCATCAATCAGCCATATTGGTTGATACAGGTTATCCGGGACAGCTGCCCAAATTTCGTGAAGCTTTGGAACAAGAGGATGTGTCCTGGGATCGGCTCAATCACATTATTATTACGCATCAGGACATAGATCATATCGGCAGTTTAGCCAATATATTAGCAGACAGCCCTCAAACCATTACAGTCTCAGCCAACAAGCTGGAACAGCCGTACATCCAAGGCGAAAAGCAATTATTAAAGATTACACCGGAAGCTATCGAGCTTGCTGTCGCATCCTTACCAGCGGAGGTACCCTTGGAATGGCGCAAAGCATTCAGATCAGCTCTTGAAAATCCACCAAAAGCTCAGGTCGATAACATCATTCAAAATGAGCAGGAGCTGCCTTACTGTGAGGGTATTATCGTTATCGATACTCCCGGCCACACCCCGGGACATATTAGCCTGTATCACAAAGCAAGTAAAACCTTAATTGCAGCCGATGCGCTGGTCGTTATTGATGGACAATTGCAGGGACCGACTCCTGAGCATGCTCTGGATATCAGGCTAGCCATACAATCGCTGCAGAAGCTGGAATCATTTGATATTCAGAACATCATTTGCTACCACGGCGGGCTACATCAAGGAAACCATATCAATCAGCGAATAAAGCAATTAGCAAACGCCTAAAGCATATACAAGCACCAACAGAAATACAAAACGGACCAGTTCCCTGAAGGATTGGTCCGTTTAGCTTTATTAATCAATCACCTTGTTACGAATAGCTTCCTCGATCATCGCTACTACACTATCCAAGCTCTGAACACCCAGATCACCTTCGCCGCGTTTACGGACAGATACACTGGAGTTGTTCATTTCATTTTCACCTACAACGAGCATATAAGGGATTTTCTCCAGCTGCGCCTCGCGGATCTTATAACCCAGCTTTTCATTACGCAAATCAGATTCAACCCGAACACCAGCCAGTTGAAGCTTTTCTTCGACTTTCTTGGCATAATCTTCAAATGCAGTTGAAACAGGAATAACCTTAGCCTGAACCGGAGAAAGCCAAGTCGGCAGTGCACCTGCAAAGTTCTCAAGCAGGAATGCTGTCATCCGCTCCATAGTGGAAATTACGCCACGGTGGATAACGACTGGACGATGCTTTTGACCATCCTCACCTACATATTCGAGCTGGAAGCGCTCAGGCAGCAGGAAGTCAAGCTGAACGGTTCCGAGCGTTTCTTCTTTTTTCAATGCAGTCTTGATCTGCACATCCACTTTCGGTCCGTAGAAAGCCGCTTCGCCTTCTGCTTCAAAATAAGGAATATTCAACTCCTCAACAACCTCTTTCAGCATACGCTGAGACATTTCCCACATGGCATCATCGTTAAAATATTTTTCGGTATCTTTAGGATCACGATAGGACAAGCGGAAACGATATTCCTTAATACCAAAATCCTCATACACCTGACGGATCAAAGTAATAACCCTGCTGAACTCTTCCTTGATCTGGTCGGGACGACAGAAAATGTGAGCATCATTCAAATTCATTGCACGCACACGGTGCAAGCCTGTCAGAGCCCCCGACATCTCATAACGATGCATCATCCCAAGCTCGGCCACACGAACCGGCAGGTCGCGATAGCTGCGCATATCGCTCTTATAGATCATCATATGATGCGGACAGTTCATCGGACGAAGAACCAGCTCTTCATTGTCCATAATCATTTTGGGGAACATGTCTTCCTGGTAATGCTCCCAGTGTCCGGAGGTTTTGTACAGCTCTACATTGGCTAGTACTGGCGTGTATACGTGCTGGTAGCCAAGACGCTCTTCCAGATCGACGATATAGCGTTCCATAGTGCGACGCAGTTTGGCTCCATGAGGCAGCCATAATGGCAAGCCTTGTCCAACCTCACGGGAGAAGGTAAACATTTTCAGCTCTTTGCCCAGCTTACGATGATCACGTTTCTTGGCTTCCTCCAGCAAATGCAAATGCTCGTCCAGATCGGATTTTTTCAAAAAGGCTGTTCCGTAAATACGTTGCAGCATTTTATTCTTTGCATCACCACGCCAGTAAGCACCAGCAACGCTAAGCAGCTTGAACGCTTTAATACGTCCAGTTGAAGGCAAATGTGGGCCGCGGCACAAGTCAAAAAACTCACCTTGATCATAAATAGTCAGCACAGAGTCCTCAGGCAAATCACGGATCAATTCCAGCTTTAAAGGATCTTCCATTTCAGTAAATATACGAATGGCTTCCTCACGACTGACTTCGCGACGACGAATCGGGAAGTTCTCCTGAGCTACCTTTTCCATTTCCTTTTCGATCTTAGTCAGATCCTCTGGGGTAAGTGGCGTTTCCAAATCAATATCATAGTAAAAGCCATCCTCAATTACAGGACCAATACCCAGTTTAACAGCCTTTTCTCCATAAATACGTTTGATCGCCTGCGCCATCAGATGCGCTGTACTATGCCGGTATACCTCTAGACCGCTCTCGCTGTCCAATACGATAATTTCCAATGCAGCATCCTGCGTAATTGGTGTGTTCAAGTCAACCGATTTGCCATCAATCTTACCAATCACTGCATTTTTCTTCAAACCCGAGCTGATCGAGCCGGCTACCTCTTCAATCGTAGTCCCTTGCTCATACTCTCTAACCGCTCCGTCAGGAAATGTAACCTTTACCGCCATTGATTTGACCTCCTAAAAGTTTTCGCAGAAAACTCACTTCGTAAGCATCTGCTCTGTTTTCGTAGAAAACTTACTTCGTAAGCATCTACCGTTTTTAGACAACAAAAAAAGCGCATCATATCCCGTAAGGGACGAGAGCGCTTGGTCTCGTGGTTCCACCCTAGTTCAATTCGTCCATAGGTATAAACCCAACCGAACGAATCCTCATAAGCATCCAATAACGGGAATGAGCCGACCATATTTACTTACGAATCGTCCATTAATCGTTCAATCCGTGTTCCATATAGCAACTACAAAGGGGTAAATGAATGTCGTTAACCGAAGGAGCTTGCAGCCAATGTCTCCTATCTCTGTACAGCACGCCATACATCGTTGTCTTTGATTCTAGTCTTAGCTCTTATTATAATCCGATACCGCAAAACGGTCAAGATTATGACATAATCCGCAATATTCGCACAGTTCAACACGATTTTCAAAAATCTGCGAAATCGTTTGAATAATTTGCAGGTCCGGTTCTCTCGTATGGATGTAGATCAATTGCGGTGATACGGAAATGAGCGTACTTACGATCAAATCTTCAAAATTAACATCTTTCTCCAGCAACTCCATTGTCAAGGTAGCATTCGTATCACTGGTGTCTATGGCTTCCATATGGTCATTAAGCAGTTCAAATTCATTGCCGCCTTTATGTATCAGGTGTGCAAATGGAATTTTTGCTTCCTGGATGTATACAAAATATTGCAGCAGTGAAATAAACTCCTTGTACTGCCGATCCATCAAAAACTCATCTACGGCATATTCCACAATTTCACGTAACTCCTGCATATAGTCATTGAAGCGAAATCGCATAAATCCATCCAGATTCAAATCGCTGCAATCCTTCAGCAAGGAGAATAGCTGCTGACTAACCTTAAGCTTACGGCGTGTCCGCATTTCCTGCTGCTCCGGATTATCTTCACTGAGCTCTGGCTTCAGATAACTCAGAATATCCCTGATATCCTCTTCTTTTCCGTAATGGAATTCATCGATAATAAGCTGTCGAATCCGTTTCTCTTCCACATCCTGAATGACCCAATCCGCCGCGGTCTCCGCAGCTAATTGGTACAACGCATCTATTTGTTGCTTTGTGGAAAAACGAGTCCTGTTCCCAGCTGCTTCGATTACTGTATACTCACGATAGCTCGAAAGCTTAACCGAAGCATCCTCCTTGTATGTTTTTCTCAAAGCCGCCGCTAACCGATTTTCTATCTGATTTATGGATGAATCGGGGGTTTGCATAAGAGTAAAGGCGAATAGCTTCATCTCATCCACTCCTTTCTTTCACACTTCTCATGTTAAAGTATATGGTCCCTCGCAGGCATATATACAAACAACAATTTCCCATGGTATAGTTAAGAAATCAGAAAAGTGTAATTAATGGAGTGACTGGAAAACATGGGTTTTGATTTATTCCAATTAATTGATCTACCACGATGGAATCGAAAATTATTAACCGGATTTTGGCTAATTATCGCTTTAGCTATCTTCTCTACATGTGTATATGATGTTATTGCCTGGTTTTCCACCTCCCTCGCTATCGTCCCCATAATAACCTTGAATACTTTATGGCTGTGCCTTGGCTTGCTAGTCATTGAAGCCATTCACAAATGGGCAAAGAGAGGTAAAGACTACATCGTTATTATCGGAGCTGCCTTTATTTCCAGCGGACTGATCTACTCATTTCCCCACGTCAATACCTTATTGACTACCTTGTTTCTTCCCATTCTCGTATCCATCTTTTATTTCCAAACCAGCAAAGTGGTGTTTTCTTATTTGCTCAGTTTGTCATGCTTTTATGTGCTATATGGAGTATTGGATAAACAAACCACATGGATCATATCGGATATAATCGCGGTTACAGGAGTATTATTGGGGGGCCTAGTAGTAGCACTTGGGATTATGAGCCGCGGCAAGGAACTACTGAAGCATCTTCAATCATCATTGGAATCAGGCCAAGACCTGCTAGTTCGCAACGTGATTATGGACAAGCTGGCCAAAACCGATGCACTGACTGATTTGTATAATCATATGTCGTTTCATGAATATCTGGACAAACTGATCGAACAGGGAGAACGGTATAATTTTTCCTTTCAGCTAGCCTTGTTAGATATTGATCACTTTAAAAAAGTAAATGATACCTTTGGTCACCGGGCAGGAGATGCCGTGTTAAAAAAGGTAGCACTCACCATAAAAACGATGGTTTCCCTAAACGATTTTCCTGCCCGCTATGGTGGTGAGGAATTCGCTATTATTTTTACCGATATGGATCTGCAGGAGGCTACTCTAAACTTAGAGAATATTCGCAAACAAATCGCCGCGCAGCCTCATGAGGAGCTGAATGGACAAGCTGTAACGATTAGTATCGGTGTCTATGATTTTCAAAGGGGAATTACGAAAGAAATGCTGTTCAAGGGCACGGACGAAGCCCTGTATGAAGCCAAAAGAAGCGGTCGCAATCAAACAATTATTTGTACAGGTCACAAAAAGGCAACGGTCCAGTAATCGCTGGAGATCGTTGCCTACTTTTTTGTTCACTACAGGCCAGCTTATATCATCTATAATACTGAACAACCTCATTAGTAACAGCAACCAGCCATGCGACACATGAATAAAAACCAAATAAAAATAACGCGACTTGCATAGTCTCGTAGCAACGATAACATATGTAGAATGAGATAAGTGCAAAAATGAAATACAGAACAATCATTTTTATCTCGTCTCCTTGACTAATCTCCTTGACTAACCCTGTAATAGCAACCATGAATCCTGTCTACAATATATGTATGCTATTTTTTACAAGATTCTACACAATAAGTGATATCCCTGCAATTTGACGTAAATTTAAATAACTTTAGTTAATAAATTCCAGTTTAACAAGTGTTACACATTATTCACTTGTTCAGCTTTCAAATCCAAGTTTCTGCATCATACAATGAACGAAGCCTGATTTTGCATCCGCATATGCCAATTTGTCCGTCTTATATATTATAGACAGCTTTTCCTTGAGTTCTTCCTATTGTATCATCTGGATTGTCGCCGCGTATACCTCTGGCCAAACGACAAAGAACGCTTATCCATATACCATCCCTCCAGTGGATTCATATAGATAAGCGTTCTAATTTAAACACGTATTTCACGTGATGAAGTTTCTACCCTATTGCGTCCGTACTTCCCTTATCAAGCCTCTAGTTCTGCATCACAAAATCAAAATCGATCTTTTCGTTGACATCATCGAACATACGCAGAATCTCATATTTCGTATTGCGCTGCGCAGGGATTTTGCCTGCCTGACGAATAAGGTCAAGTGTCGATCCGATATTAACCTTGTGTGTGGTGCCTGCAGCGGCACTTACTTTAGATAATTTCTTGCCAAGTTGGAGAAAGTCATGACGGGCAAGGGTTTTTAGGGAAACACTATTCGTGAATGTAAGGTAAATTCTTCAAAGTGTAGTAACTACACGCTTATCTACCTTAAATTATACATATCAAGATATCGGTTGACCAGTTTTCACTTTGCCTTTTCAACCAACATCCGAACCGACTCCTTTTTCCTATCTCAATCACGATTTTTCACTCCGTCTTTATTGCCACTCCCTCCTTCTATTTATAAGTGATACACCATACTTTCCCATTTCAAAATAAAAAAGGAATAGCAATTTGCTATCCCTCGTCACTTTCCCCTTAAATACAAAAATGCTTCCCTTGCAAGTAACGACATTCATCTATATATAAGAGTATCAATATGTCGCTGCTTCAACTTGATCACTTAATCGCCTTCTTAAGCATTTCCTCCAGTTCTTTCCGCTTTTCCTCTTGTGTCATTTTCTCCACTGGTTTATAGTTTCCGTTTGCGTCATAATCCGCTGGATTTTTAGACGGCGCTTTCAAATCCTTTTCAAGGGTTACTTGTGACTTTGTTAATTCCCACTGACGATCAGCCAACGGTTGATACTTATTCAACAAACTATCTCTTTGATTTATTGAAATTAAATCGTCAATCGGTTTTAGTTGATTTAAATAGTTAATTACATTAATGTAATCGTTCCCCATCATCTTCTTTTGAGCCTTCACATAATAATACAAGTTTATTAAGTCCTGTTTCTCTTGCGGCAAGTCACCTAGCCTTACTGAGTATACTCCACCTATCTCTTTCCATAACAAAGCATCTGCTTCATCAAGCTTGCTTTCTTTGATTTTGTTTAATGCAATGTTGTATGTACTAGTTTCTGGCAAACTGACTTGCGTACTAGCTGCGATCGGTTGGTTTGGCTTTACATTGCTTCCACATCCGACAACAAAACAAAGTGATACCGATACGGATAGCGTTATTATTAATTTTTTTCTAATTTTCATTGTGACAACCACACTACCCTCAAATTTATTTTGGAACTTTCAACTCTTATAGCAATTGTCGAATAATCCAAAATAATATTAACATATTTAATTGTTAATTAAAACCATTTAGTTGAATACTTTATCTGTTTAATATTATTGTTCAAATTGACAATGGTTCTAAAAGGAATTAGAAACATGAGCAATAAGAATGCAGCTATTAAAGGTATCATCGGAAAAGTAATAAAGTCCCTACGAATAAAGAAAAGTTTGAGTCAAGAGGACTTAGCTTTCTCATGTGATGTTGATAGGTCTTACATTTCGATGGTTGAGCGCGGTCTACATGAACCTTCAATAAGTAAAATTTTCGAAATTTGTGCGGGCTTGAGCGTCAAACCTTCACAGTTCATTCGTCTGGTTGAGTTAGAATATGAGAACCAGTAACACTTCGACATACAAAAACAGACCCTCAGGAGCAAACCTGTAGCGTCTGTTTTTGTTTTGATTGATATTCATTTAACTTCGTTTACATAAATACTTCTTCTATCTAAAGCGCTCCAAAACGTGTAGGTATAGATTAATAATAAATGTTCCTAATCTTAAATGTCCCCTCAGAGTTATTTACCGTAAACAATACTTTCTTGTAAATTTTTTGACCAAGCTTATTTGTTACAACAAGATCATAAACAAGCTTAACCTCATCGAATCTCTGGTCTAACCAAACTACTACCTCATTAGTATTTACTTTTTCGATTCTCCCAGGATTCTTTTTCTGAACGTCTGTTAAAAATTCGCTGAATGATTTACCTGAATTTTTTTCAAGAATATCATACATTTTACGGTCATATGTAATGCGTTTATATTCTAAGGTAAAGTCATGGTAGCTCACAAATTTATATTCCAAAACATTTTCAAAGTCCTCAATATTTGAATCCTTAAATGAATACGTACTTTCCATTTTTTGAATAGCTCCTATGTAATTAGATACTACTTTCTTTGTTATGCCATAGGGATGATAAAATGAGTAGTAAACCCATGTTGCAATAGCAATAGTTATCAAAGCCACAATAATTATTTTCAGAATAGTTTTTGTTTTGTTTGTAATAAGTGGTGTCATTATCTCCGAACTCATTCAATATCCTCTTTTCGTTTAATGACCTTTACTACTGTTTTTCCCACTTCTACACTCATATGCCATTATAATAAAAGGCTTGATTTGTTCTATATCCTTCACCCATTCCAACTTAATATAAGCTTGATGTGGGTATTTCTGATTATCAGTTTTGGTTCTTTGGAATTTTGTTCCAATTAATGTATTGATATCTTCTTGTAACTTAATTCCTAACCCCTCTCTTTTCAGTCCTATATGCAAAATCAAACTATGTTTGTCCTGAATCGTAATACTTGCAAATTTTTTACTTTCGCCAATTTTATAACCAATACAATCCGTTATTGATGACTTAATAGTTATCCCATCTAAATTCCCAGTTATATATTTATCAATTTCCCTAGCTACTTGTTCTTCTTTTGAGTTAAATTCCTTAAATATTATTTCTTTATCATTTTCTTCAACGCTAATTAGAAATAACCTTTCCTTAAATCTTCCGCGCTTTTCTTGCTTCGCAATCCGTATCTTCTCAAACTGTTCAACAGTGATTCCTCTATGCTCCAAAGTAGCGTACACAAGTTCTACAAGATCTGCTAATTCCTCAACTTGATCTTTCTCGTCTGCAGCTATGTATTCGTCTAGTTCCTCTTGAAGCTTTGCATCAAGCATTTTCTTATATTCTAGTTCATCAAGTACCCTCACTTTGGCTTTCTTGCCTTTCGTTTCAATGATTTGAGGAATTTTATCACGTACAAGCTTGTTATATGTAATCACACCACATACCTCCAACATTATTAGTAAAATTCATTCTTTTAATGAGATAAAATTCTTCAAAACTCCTAAAGTTGTTACCTTTTTATTAAGTACCATCGTTTCGAAAGTTGAAAAGATTATATAATTATGAACTGTTGTAGAGTTTTCAATAATTGGCTTACCTATTAAAGATACTCCAAAATTAGATAGAGTGTTCCCCTTATCTTGTAATTTGCTTAAAGCCCATTCAGTAAATTCGCTTTTACTGGGGTTTGTTATTGCCAGTAAAAACACTATAATCGCTAATATAATTATTTTCTTCATTTTCCCCCCTTTCATTATCCTTGACAAGTTATCCAAAACTTCCTGACATAATTATTATTGATTGCTAAATCTAAATCCGAAACGTGCTTGTCTTTTATACCAGTCGTTTGAAGTAAACTATATAAATTACTATTTCTTTCTTCTAATCGCATAATCATATCTTCACTTGGTATTACGTTTGATTTACTACTATTGCAAGTCTGGTGAGCATACACTAAGTTCCACAAGTCGTCTGAATACAAGTACGACCAAGGGATAACGTGATCTAGTGCAGGTGTTTCATCAACAATCACATAACCACACAAGAAACAAACATGTTTTGGATTCTCAACGTTGATGTACGATGAAAACTTAGTCAGCGGTTTACGCCTAACGTTTTCTTCATCTATGATCTTGACCTTTTTGCTTATTCGTGGCGAATGATTAAAGTTCTCTAGCATTTGAGTCCAGCGGTAATTTATTGCATCGAAAACTATTAAACTATTTTCTTTTAGCAGCTTCAAGCTCTCTGCCGCGATAAACAAACTATCAGCTTTTATTTGATATTCGTAGATACCTACTATTTCTTTGCCTTCAATTCGTAGAAAACGATAACTCACATCTGCTTTTAGAGCCTTCACAATATCCTTTATTGCCTTGTCATATTCTTGTTTGCATAGATTCTCCACATTCGCTTTAAACCATTTAATAGGCTTTAATGAGCCTGACTTTGCTTGATACGAAGCAATAAGACCTTTCACAATAGAAACTATAACTGGAGGTTTAACTGGATTGCCACTCTGTTTAAGATCAAAAAATACTGTTTGATCCCAGTAATAGCGAACCACCTTTTCAGCTATTACTGTTAATGTAATCTCAATTACTTCTTGTTCCTGATTTCCATAACTATATTCATGCGAAATTTCGGTTATAGCCTTTGCCCAAGCCACCTTATAAGTATTATCAAATGAGCAATTACGGATGATATAAAGCCAATTATTCAAGAATGTCATTTCTCCATCAACTTTCATTTATTTTGATTGTATTGATTTCACAAACTTCTCAGCTTTATGATCTTTCTTTATCACTGGTAACTCGTTATTCATTTCATTCCAAGACTCCAAAATAACTCTTGGTTCGGATTCAATAATCTCCATTGCTTTTAGATTATCCTCCTGCTTAAAAGCATCAATAATTCTTATTAGATCATCACGATCTAGTAGTTTAACATGATTGAATCCTGCCAATTTTTCACATGGCTCTGTGAACTTGGATGTTGCTATAACAATGGATTTTTTAGCCTTGTAGTACCTCATTGATGTATAAACCTCTTGAACTGCATAAATACCAACTAAATTATCGATTCCATATCTCTTTGCCTGGACTACATTTCTTACCCCTTCACGATCTGTAAAGATTAAATCTGCCCCAAAATCTCGACTTCCTACTGTTTTATACACGCCAGAATAGCCAAGTTCTAATAGTAATCTGTACAAGTACATTTCAAATTCTGAGCCATCACTCATTCTATCTATATCTGTAATGTTAATTTTCTTTAGATCATAATCGAAAGGTAATGGTTGATTTCGTTCTTTCGTTTTACTGTTGATTTTGTAACCAACAATGCCAATTACAATAATAATTAATACTACTGAAATAATGATAATACCTAGCACAAACTTACCCTCCAGAGGAAATCCAGATTCTCTTTGATGTTCGTAGCAAAATACCTGATTATTAAATTTATCAGGTCTTTCCATGCAATAATTCAAAACTTTTTATAAATATTTATTACATTATTTGAATTATAAGATAACCATTCTGACAATGCTATACATTATTATGAATAAACTTGCACGTTTGAAAGTTCACAGATCCTCTAAACTTACCGCTTAAACGAAACCCAGTATCCCCTTAAACAACAGAACAGACGCTTAAAAAAATCTTAAACGTCTGTTCTGTTGTTTTTATATTACCCCACACTTATCTAAATCGTCATTTATTTTACAGTTGATTCCTTCAAAATAAAGACATTTCCTTCTTTTCCCTGTTCAGTACCCTTTGAGTAAATCTTTAAGTTTTGCGAATTATTCAATTCAATATCTATTTCCTTAACTTCATCCTTTTTTAAAGTAAATTCTTTAAGAACAACTTGGTCTTTATTGGAGAACTTCACATTCACATCTGATCCCTTCGCGCCAACAACTAAATGCATTTTGGTGTATGCTTTACCAAGATCAATGTCCATTACCCTAATGTTTTGGTACATTGTTCTTAATCTAAATGCCCCTTCATACTGCTTTCCACTAATCACTAATTGTTCTTTATCTATTAGATCAGCAACATCCGAATCCGTTGGGTTGAGCAATTTAATTGTTTTGGAAAAAAGAGTTACACCATCTACTTTCTCGCCTAATGTAACCGTTTTGCTCTCACCATCGTAATCGATTGGTGTATTCAACGCTGTTGAAACAGAACGTAGTGGTACGTATGTATTTCCATTGTAAGTAATAGGCATCATTTCATTGCCCTTTTCATCACTTGGACGCCAGTCAGCCCCATTCACTTTGAATTTAATCTCTCCATTTAAATATGCTTTGATTTCTTCTAAAGAAGATGCTGCTAATGCCCCTGTTCCTAATCCCAACAACAACGTAGTTCCAATTACCCCTGCCAATAATCTTTTTTGCATATACAATTCCCCTCTCATTCTCAACTACAATCTATACAATTCGATAAATTACTATTTTATCCTTCTTTTTACATGGTTATATTTACCTAATTAAAAGGATTTATGGATATTTTGTCGAAGTAGTATCAAAACAACACCCTAAATTAACAAGAAAGAAGGTCTGATTATGTTCCAAGCAAATCAAGAATTACTATCACCATTCGATTTTGACAATGCCAGGTTCTTTGCAGTTCCCGTACACGTGTATCAGGAAGGAGAGAAAATTGATTATGGAAGGATAAGTAAGCATACAGATGAATGCGTAGTTGTTAATGATGGATATTTCATCAAGGAAAATTGTCAATTTAGAGTGGCGTATTAAATCCAGACAAAAAGAGGATCATCCATAGTAGATGATCCTCTTTTTATTTGGATTCCTCAACCCTATTCAAAACAAAATGTAATTCTAAACAAACAAATTACGCAAATCTAGCGTAATTTCCAGTAACACTGGCTTCAGTAAAATCCCAATTTCCTTTTGCTTTAGTTAATGCACTAGAGCCTGCTTGAATAGTTATGTTTCCATATGCATAATTAGATGAAATAACTAAATCCGCTCCATTTCTTGGTTCAATATGTAAAACTCCACCAGCTTGATACATTCCTCCACGATCTTCACCTTGATAAAAAAAATCCAGATATGAAAAATTCCCACTAGAAATATTGATACCATGATATTGATCAGAAGAGTTATATGATTTTATGCCACTTGTATCCATCTGTAGCCTTGCACCGCTCGAAGCTGTTTTAAATGATGTTCCTACGATTGTTCCACCTGTGATATTAGGACTCTCAATAGACGTTTGTGTAATCTTTGTTGCTGTTATATAAGCTGGAACTGTAGGTATGAATGTATTACTTGGCAATGCTCCTACTTGTGCCGCTGTTGGCTTATTCATGGTGTTCCAATCAATAGTAGCATTTGCACCTAAGCTAATACCTTGAATTACATTGATTTGATTAGCCGTTAATGTACCAGTGTATATACCGCTATCATTGATCAATGTAGTTCTACCATTCCATCTTGAGCTTCCAGAAAGTAAATCATCTGGAATAGTCCCATTCCCAA
Source organism: Paenibacillus sp. FSL H7-0331 (assembly GCF_001956045.1). Next base: position 139,239 of record NZ_MRTH01000021.1, read on the forward strand.
CAACAATTTGATTAGCATAAATACTACCAATCATTGCTGATCCAATCTTAGCGGTTGTGGCATCCAATTGTTCAACCTTGATCTTGTCAATAAATTGTCCACCAATTGTACTAGCTCCAACTAGTACATTAACTCCATTGATTTTAAGCTCTCTTGCATTAATTGAACCATCGATAACCAAATTTCCAGTAATAGCATCATATGAAAGTCTATCTGTCCATGTTCCACTGACATTCTTTTGGAACTTAAATCCATCAGTTGCATTAAGAACAGTTCTAATTGCGTTATCGCTTTTAGTGATTACAAGACCATTAGCTGCATCAATTACAACACCATTATAAGCCCTTCCCAAATTAACTAGACTATCTTTAAAGGTAGGGTCTAGCTGGCTTGGTGGAAGACCACCAGTGATTGTCAGACGCGTTCCTGATATGGTTACTCCATTACCATCTACGGTAAAAGTCTTCATTCCAGTTTCATCAGATGCATCTATTTGTAAATTTACACCTGCTATTAATTTTCCGTATACCCTTTCCGCTATGATTAATTGAAGTTGCAGTTTCCAATATAATTCCTCAGTCAGAATCTTCATATCTGGTTTCTCCGTAATCGTTTCTATCATTAAGTCTTTGACTTGTTCTTGTGTGACCTGTTTAAGAACCAAAGAACCTCCAACACCTTCATAAGAAATTTCATTGAATACCTTCTTATATGTAGTTAATGCATCATTTCCTTGTCCAAGGAATTTCTCCGCTAGTTCTCCAGCTTCTTTTGTTTTAATACCTGCTGCCCAAATTGCAACATCATTAGATTGATTTATACCCATTCTTTTTTCGATAATTTCAAAATTGGTTTCTGATGAAATATCATAAACTATGGAACAATTTGATAGCACTGAACACACCACTATAGCTATTTTCTTATTTATGATATCCTTACATAGGATACGTGCTATACGACTAATATCTTTAACTTTTCTGTGTTGCAACTGCAAATATGCTCCCATAATCTTATATGCTGTATCCATATCGCCAGAACAGAATATGACACTTCCGTCTATACTCCATAGTTTTTCCCCATCATCACTCAATCTATATATCTGGTCATTAAGACTAGTAGAAATCGCTGTATCTGATCCAATCAGAATTGTTCTAAGCGTTTGTAATATTAAACATGATGACATATTGTTTCACCAACGCTTTCCTTCGAATCAATGTATTCCATATATGCTATTACCTTCTCTTCGACCATACTACTTCTAGCATTTTCCCAATTACTAATTAAACCCTTCGTACAGCCAAGGATATTCGCTATTTCTATAAGTTTGATCCTGCTTTTCAGTCTTTTTGCTCTGTAAATTTCTCTAATATTATCCACGTAAAAGCAACCCCCATTAATTTTAGAACGCAAAAATAAGAGAAAGTCAATTTGACCCTTCTCTTAATAAATTATATTTGCAGTTCATTTACCTACTATACTAGTATACCATTTCGACTACATTTTGTCAAATATTTACATTTTATATATAGTTAAAGACTTTTCTTGTCTTAAACTATTACCTCATTATATTGATTTACCAACACTCCGAGAAAATTATTTGTAGTTATGGCTTAATCCATCATAGTCGGTTCCTAAACCTTATTTATGAGTGTCAGTTCAACCCACGAGCCCATCTTCTTCAAATTGCATTAATATAGAAATGTCCTTTATCTCCAATGCAACCGTGGTCCGTTCACTTAATGAGGGATATTAGTACATATTTAAATCTCTTCATTTTTTCGCTTCAAGCAAAAGTCGATGTACTCTAAGATAAATCTCCTTTCAAATTCATCAAGTTTGTAATATTCTTGCTTGTTTAAAATTTCCTGTTCTCCGTTAACTAGCCAGTCAATTGAAACATTAAAGACTTCACTTAGCTTTGATAATAACTTCATTGTTGGATTATCAGACTTTCCACTTTCTAATTGACCAATTGCTGAAGGAGTGCAATTAGCTAATTCCGCTAATCTTCTGGCTGTAATCCCTAACTCTTCTCTTTTAAGTTTTACTCTATCTCCAATAATGTAACCCATTCTATCACTCCGCCCAAAGTTATAAATATAAAATAAAATATACACAACGAAATGTCAAATGAATATTATATTTAATTAATTTCTTTTAAAATGTCTATTTTTGAATAAATATTAAATTATTATTAAATATATTTAATATTATTGTTGACATCATTTTTGTTTTTATGGTATATATTTAACAAGCCGATTTACAAAATAAATACTTTACAAGGGGGGAACAATGAATTAAAAGAAATAATTTCTCGGTTACTAACTAGCTTATGTCTCAATGCTTCACTGCAATTTGTTACTGAAATTAATATATCGTAAAATTTACGTTATTCAGTTAAATCAATATCTAATTCCGACATTATAATACTAACTTAATCTATTTTGCCAAAATACATTATTTTAAGGAGAATGATCATGATTACAAACGGATTAGTATTAAATTCAAAACCAATTAATAACACAAGAAAAGCATATGCGTACTACACAGGCAATGTAAGTCACATTATTCGTAAGGGAGAATTGATTGATGCTATACGATTGACTATAACATATGATGAAGCAGAGGCTTCAAAACAACCAACATATCGTTTGGCTAAAGGTAATGAATTAATGTGGTGGTCATACACATCAGAATACGTACCCAAAAATGAAATTATTGAATGTATTGATGGTCTATATTTATGGAATGAAATTTGGTCAACCGATGAGGATGGATTTGAGGATTATTCTTGCGGATTTACAAAAATTATTCTTGATAAGCATTCAAGTTGAGTTCATCAAATACGAGCAAGTTTCATGCAGAAAACGGAGCATCCTTTGGAACAATGTCATTAAGTTAAGGTGCAGGATCAAAAATCAAAAAGAGAGCAGGTTATCGAAAAGATAGCCCGCTCTTTTAAATAAAACATATCTTTTATTTAACTATCGTTCTCCGTTAGCTCAATGGACGTGTCGATTAAAATCAGTATTCCTCTTGCTCATCTCCAAGGAGTCGAGCATTTAATTTATTTGATATAGACTTTAACTTTTCTATGTATTGAGGTTCATCGCCGTAAGGATGAAAAGGAGCCAAAATAAGCCCCCTTGAATAACGGAGAAAAACTGTTTCTCCATTGTAATCCCAAGATGCCATTCCTTCACCACTTTTCATTGATAGTACATTCCCATTAGGAAGTGTTTGTGATATGTCATCCTCTACCTGCAACTTTAAATCAACGTCATTGGAAATATAGTTTTTCCATTCTTCTAAAGTTATTGGATTTTCTTTCGCTTCGAACGTGTACTTAGCCCTCGTAATATTTAATTCATACCCCACATAAATACCCCCTATTTTTCACCTTAGAGTTATTCAACTAGTAGATAACAATTTCCTTCTTTTGTAATTGAAGATAGCTGCCCGTTACTTAAATTAACAAAAGAAGAGCTGCCGTGAAGCAAGTCCCTCAACTATTGTAGCCGTTAGTTCAATACACAAATTTTATTGACCTAACATTATTTCAAATTCAATTTCATGGCGAACAGGTATCCCATCAAATCCTATGAATGGGATTGAAGGATTGTATCACGAAGGTCCCCTTTTAACGTTAACTGCCCGTCCCTCGGTTTTAAGGGTTTATCTCACATATACTCACTCATTCGCAGGATTTCGTTGTCCTGTATAACAG
>NZ_MRTH01000022.1 GCF_001956045.1 Paenibacillus sp. FSL H7-0331
CAATCCAGCAGTAATAACCTCGACACGGTAGCGAATATTGAAGCCAACGGCACGGTAATCGGCAGTTACGCGGCTGATCTTGGGGCATTTGATGTAACGGGCCTTACGGCCAGCACGGCCTATCACTTTAATGTCATTGTGAAGGACGAATCGGGTAATAAGACCGCCTATACGTCGAAACAAGTCACCACAGACGCAGCGCCTACGTTTACGATAAACGCTATCGATAACCATTCTGTCGTGGCGTTGATGGTTGGATATGCAACGGGTACCCAAGAAACCAAGACGATCACGGTATCTCGAACAGGAACCGGGAATTTGACTGACTTGAGGGCAGCATTAAGTGGTACGAATGCAAGCGATTTTATTATAGCCCAGCCGAATGAAACAATTTTGAGTAGTACAGTACCGTCTACAACCTTTACAGTAAAGGCACATGACGGCTTAGCAGTAGGAACGTACAACGCAACTGTAACTGTATCGGCGGACCATATGACCGACGAGACGTTTACGGTCACCCAGGTTGTGTATGCAGTTGAACCTACTATGATTGTATCCGCATTATCTGGTGACGGTTATGTAGACATTACTTGGAAATCTGTTGGGATGGAAGGATACAAGGTATTTCAGTCTACGGTGTCTGGTTCCTACGGATCCGCTGAAGATACGGTTGGGGGTTCTGTTTACAGTTCCAAAATCACTGGACTCGTGAATGGCACAACGTATTTCTTTGTAGTCCGCTCCACTCATGGGGGCATTGAAAGTCAAGCTTCAAATGAAGTTAGCCGTATACCGCAGGTGACCGCACCTGTTGCTCCGGTTCTGCAATCTGCAGTTGCAGGAGACGGGCATGTAAATTTGCGTTGGAATTCTGTAGTCGGTTCAAAAGAATATCGAATATATAGCAGTAACACGAATGGTTCTTACAATGCGCCATTGGCAACGGTCAGCGGGTCAGTGTATGCCTATGATGCTGTGGGTTTGGTTAACGGTATGACTTATTATTTTGCAATAAAAGCATCGAATCCAGGAGGAGATAGCGCAGCTTCGAATGAACTAAGTGCTGTTCCCCAAGTTGCATCGCCATCCGTTCCATCTATATCTTCAGCTGCAGCAGGTAATAGACAGGTAAGGCTAACTTGGACTGGAGTAGCAGGTACAACAGGGTATAAGATATACAAAAGTACAGTTGCTGGAACCTATGCAGCAGAAACAACAACTGTTAGCGGCTCCGTATACAGTTATGAAGTTCCAGGTCTGATCAATGGAACAACCTACTATTTTATAGTTAAAGCAACAAATCCAGGAGGAGATAGCGCAGCTTCCAATGAGGCCAGTGCCACTCCGAAGACCGTGCCGGCAGCACCCACTGGAGTTGAGGCATCAGGAGGCAATACACATGCAACAGTGAGCTTTATAGCACCAGCTGATAATGGTGGAAGTGAAATAACAGGTTACGAAGCCATTGCATTACCGGGTAATATCTCGCTTAGCGGCACTTCAAGTCCGATTACATTTACAGGATTATCGAATGGAACAACATATACCTTTAAGGTAAAAGCTGTTAATAGCGCAGGCAGCAGTGAGTCTTCCGCGGCTTCAAACGAAGTCACACCAAGATCATTTTCAAACAACGGCAATAGTGGTAGTAGTGGCGCAGCGGCACAACTGACAACAGGGGTTGACGTGCTGTTTAATGGCAAACAAGAGCAGATAGGAACTGCAACAACAAGAATAGTGGATGGGCAAACAGTAACGACAATTACTTTTGATCCCAAGAAGTTGGTAGAAAGGCTTGCTGCGGAGGATCAGAAAGCCGTGATCACGATACCTGTGAGTACAGCTTCCGATGTTGTCATCGGAGAGTTTGACGGACAAATGGTCAGAAGCATGGAACAAAATCAAGCCGTAGTTGTCATACAAACAGACAGCGCTTCTTACACATTGCCAGCCCAGCAAATCGATATCAATTCGATCATTGGAACATTTGGAAAGAACTCAGCACTCCAGGACATTAAGATTCAGATCATGATTGCTAAACCAACAGCGGATACACTAAAAATCGTTGAAGATGCAGCTCAAAAAGGCGGGTTTACTGTAGTTGTACCGCCACTCAATTTTATAATAAAAGCTACTTATGAGGGTACAACCATTGAAGTGTCCCAGTTCAACGTATATGTGGAAAGGACAATTGCCATTCCAGATGGCGTTGATCCTAAACATATAACAACTGGTATTGTTGTTGATCCTGACGGAAGCGTCCGTCATGTTCCCACCCGGATTGTCGTTGTTGCAAATAAGCAATTTGCTAAGGTAAACAGCTTGACCAACAGTACGTACGCAATTGTATGGCATCCAGTTACTTTTAAGGATCTCGAAAACCACTGGGCAAAAGAGGCTGTCAACGATATGGGATCCAGAATGGTTATCAACGGGGTAAGTAATGACACCTTTGCGCCAGATCAAAACATAACACGTGCTGAATTTGCAGCTATGATCGTTCGCGCATTGGGACTGAAAGCAGATAACGGCTTGAGCCCGTTTAAGGATGTTCAATCAAGCGCATGGTATAACGGTTATGTGAACACAGCGTTGAATGGCAGTATTGTTACTGGATTTGATAATGGTACATTTGCTCCAGAAGATAAGATTACCAGAGAACAGGCCATGATGATGATTGCCAATGCGATGAAAATAACCGGTCTTCAGGTTAATCTTCAAGCACAAGAGGCTGGACAATTGCTGAGTAAATTTGACGACGGCAATCTTGCAGCGGAATGGGCGAGGGCTAGTATCGCAAATTGCTTGGATGCGGGAATTGTTACTGGCAGGAACGGTAATCAGCTTGAGCCCAAAGAGTCTATCTCAAGAGCGGAGGTTGCAATCCTTGTTCAGAGACTTTTACAAAAATCTGGACTGATCTAAACTAACAGCCAGTATATAAGGTCGTGTCAGGTTATTGCTGAATATTCATTCATCTTTCCACTATGGCAAAATTCAACTTTCAATTAGCTTCGCCATACTTCCACCATGTTCAGGAGCTTTCTACTCTGACATAATATGGTTAACCAGAACAGGGAGTGGTGTTATTCCCACCCTTATAGGAGGAATTGGCATGTTTCATAAAACGGTGACGCTGCAACCTTTTGTTGATATTTCGGTGCATACCGAGGGATACGAGATGGTCTCAGCTCAGTTCGGCGGCGATAACTGCGTATATGTCCTGCTGATTAACCAGATCCCGGAACGGGAACGTGGGATGTTCGTCCCATCGGCTCTGAAGCAAACGTATACCTACAAGGTACTGATAGTAGAAGATCAATGTATCGATGAAGTAGTGATTGGGGGTCAGCATTTTAATTATCATTATGTCCAACCGCTTCGTAGACATCTGCTGTTGGTCGGAGCGCGCTGCTCTTATTATGGTGCAGACAAATATGATCTGAATGCCAAAGTGTGTGATTATAAAGGACGTACCATTCGTGAGTTCCTGCTTGGAGACGGGATTCAGAGTGTTCAAGTGACGGAGAAAGGTACCATCTGGACCAGCTATTTCGACGAAGGCGTTTTCGGAAATAACGGTTGGGATCAACCTGTCGGCGCGCACGGCCTTCTAGCCTGGGATGAGCATGGCAACAAAATATACGAAGATAATGTCGCGGATATTGCCGATTGTTATGCATTGAATGTTGTCCATGAGGAGGAGGTCTGGTTTTATTATTATACAGACTTCTTGCTGGGTTGCATCACAGGAGGACCCGGTCAGGCCAAGGTCAGTTTTATGAATCCTGAGATTTCCGGATCGGCTGGGTTCTGTACCGATGGTTGTCACTTCTTGTTCGACGGTGGTTACGGAAAAAGTGGAGACTACATTATCAAGAAAAATGAAAAAGCGGCGAGCTTGACCAAAGGGCACAAGGTACATTTTCTGAATGAAAAAGCCGAGCCACTTGCACCGCTTACGCAAGATTTTCGAGAAGATCGTGTGCTATTCAGTAAAAATAATTTGTTATACCAGGTATCGATTAAAGAATTGGTTTGATGATGCTTGAACAATCCGATTGCGACCGATGAGGAATCATAGTGAAGAGGCCTTCGTTGGACGAGGTTTTGGGGGCTGTGACAGGTTGAGAAATAGTGACCTGCTGCAGCCCTCGTTGGGTCATTCTACAAACAGCCTGCAAACAAGAACCGGCGACTCCGAGCGTATAAGCCAAGGCACTGATGTATGGATATGGAAAATGAAGTCGTTTAGTACTGCCCCCGCTCCAAGTTATCTACATATTCCTTGGCTTCTTTGAGGCCGAGACCACTAGCTTTTTTGAACTCTTTAATTGCCTGAATCCTTTTTCCTGAAGCAAGCAGCAAGCGCAATCTCTCATCAAGATTTGAAGAGGGCGGTGTATTAAGGTTTGGCTTGGAGGATCCGTATACTTTCGGCCCGATGTTAGGCCCTTGCAGATCCGATTTTATTTCATTAAGCTGTCTCTGCAAGCTGAACACTTTCAGCAGAAGCAAGAGAGACAAGGCTAAAGCGCTGAGGGCAATAATTTCCACAGTCTCCATTTGAAATCTCCCCTTCCCATATGATAGTTCATTATAGCACAATCACTATTATGGGCAGTAGAGTCTACGGATGTTCATCGGCCCGCGAGGCACCGGTACGGAGATTACTTTGATAGCAGAAAATGTTTGATTTATATAAGAGGACAAGAACATAACCCTATTCTCGAGCGAAGTTGAACTCATTTAATTATTCAGTTAAGCTAGTATAGGCCAAGAATTATCTCCCTCGTTCTCCGTGATTGCCGGGCATGTGAAGAGATAAAAGCAAAATTATAACGCCACTACAAGCCCTCGCAACAGCAATAATGTGATAAATGGCTTAGTAATCCGAGCAGGAAGTGGATAAAGAACGACTGACGTTAACCTTTATCAATAGCAACGATTTTAATTGAATGCAATCGATTCCGGTTACCAAGTTGAAAAGTTCAACCGCTAATTTCTAGATTGAGCTTTTTTTCTATGATAATTTTGGAGTTTTTTTCACTTGATAATATTAGAAATAAGTTCAATTTTGAGGATAATTGTCTAGTGTTTGATGGAAAACTTTAAGGGCAAACAATCCAAAAGAAAGAAGTGTTAAACAATGAATGTAGAAATGGTTATGCAGGAGCTTGAAGCTCTCGGCAAGGAACGAACTAAGAAAATTTACGGATCGAATGGCGCGCACGAACCGCTTTTTGGCGTGGCTACAGGTGATATGAAGCCCATTGCCAAGAAAATTAAAAAAAATCAACTTTTGGCTGAGCAGCTATACACCACAGGGAACTACGACGCAATGTACTTTGCCGGCATAATTGCAGACCCAAAAGCAATGACTGAAGTGGATTTTGAGCGTTGGATGGATATGGCTTATTTTTATATGCTGTCCGATTATGTGGTTGCAGTAACCTTGTCAGAAACAGATATTGCACAAGAAGTTGCCGATAAATGGATCGCAAGCAGCGAAGAACTGAGAATGTCAGCGGGCTGGAGTTGTTACTGCTGGCTCTTGGGTAATCGCCCGGACGGTGAATTTTCTGAAAGCAAAATTGCCAATATGCTTGAAATTGTGGAAAATACGATTCACGATTCTCCCGAACGAACTAAATACGCTATGAATAATTTTATTTACACAGTGGGGGTATCCTATTTGCCACTCCATGATAAGGCGGTCGAGACCGCAAAGGCAGTAGGCCCAGTAGAAGTTAAACGGGACAAGACAAAAAGCAGTTTCCTACTCGCTTCCGAAAATATTCAAAAGGCAGTAGATAAAGGGCAACTTGGTTTCAAAAGCAAACATGTTAGGTGCTAGACTATAATGGGTTCCTTCCTTTCTTAAATGGCCCCGATATGCCACTAATGTAGCAATGAACGTATTGGATAATCCGTCACCATCCCATAAAAAACTCGCAGCACACATTGACCAGTATGTACGATGAGTAACCATATAAACCTGAAGGATGAGCATAATGATCATCCTTATTTTTATGTCTTTAGATAAAAAAGAAATCCTACAAGTCATTCTCCGGAATGACTATTTGCGGGAAGCCTTATGGATATGTCTTACTAGCCGGAGACGATCCCGATTTTCCGTTTTTGGGTTTGCTTCCTTTTTCGGATTCATTTTTGCTTATAGTTTCCATGTACTATTTTTAAATCTTAAACCTGGTTTTCAGGGTTTCTTATCGACATAACCCACCAAAATTTGAGACCAGCGCCTTTTGCCACATTTTATAAGAATGTCTATAATACTAGTATCCTGTGGGTAATAGGTTAGGTCATGTTGCGAGTGTTACTCTATAAACCTCCGATCGATCGGTGACTCTGGTTTTCATGAATTCATTTATTTATCCATGGCCGGACCGTCGTCAAGGGAGACGTCCCATTCGTACGAGGCCGGCTTTCAAAGGAGGCGACCGTAGTGAATACGATCTGGTCCATTCGAACCGGAATTCGGGATTTCCTTGAGGTCATCTATCGAACTTGCCAAGCATGGATTGGGAAATATCCGTTTATTAAAACGGCGTATACGGTTTTTTCCTGGTTGTCGCTAATCATGTTTGCTTTAAGCTTGGTTTTCGTTAAAGAATCGCGCACCATGATGGTTCAATATTTATGGTCGTTTTATGTGCTGCTGCAATTTTGGTTTCTGTGCCGAAGCAAAACGATGCCGTGGAAGCCGATCGTTCTGTTCGTTCTGGCAGGCGTTTTTCTTGTCGTACCGTTCACGACGCTTACGGTGAATGCTCTCCACGTGCTTTTCAGCGGAAAAACATCCGACCTTTGGTCCATTGCTGTGATCACGCCGATTTTCGAAGAATTGTGGAAGCTCCTTCCGCTAGGTATATTTCTGTTGTTTTCACGTAGAGCTTCCGCCTTGAGTTTAAGCGATTACACGCTTATCGGTGCGGCAACCGGCGTGGGCTTCCAACTGATGGAGGAGCTTTCCCGAAGATGGCTAAGTTCCGGCATTCTTGCGAAAAAGTTCGGCTACAGCTTTACGATGCTGGGCGGCGAAACTATCCATTGGGACTTTTTCTCGCTGTTCCCGGGGCGCTTCGAAGAAAGTCTGTTTCCGACGCTGATGACCGTCGGTCATCCCGTACATACCGCCATGATAGCGCTTGCGTGCGGGATAGCGTATCGGCTACGGACAAGACTGACGAAATGGGTTTTTCTGTTCCCGGTAATTATTTTGCTTTGGTCCATCCTGGATCACGCGGCCTATAACGGCCAACACAAGCTGCCAGGTTGGGTGTTCCGGCTTCATGATTGGACCGGCAGCGGTTATAAAACTCAGCCGACCTTCCTTTTAATGCTGGCCACATCGCTTTTTGCCGATTACTGGTCGCTGAACAAAATACGAAACCGCCTTCCGGCGCTGCCGAACGAGCCGCTTTTTAATCCGATTAACGAGCTGTGGAATATGGCCCGCTCTTTTTGTCTGGACCGGGGAAAATTCATATATTGGCTCAGCTTTTACCGAGAACGCAGGGAGCTTGGATTTCATTTGCTCTACGGGAACGAGGAAGCTACCGACCGCAAGGCGGTTGTCCAGGCTCGGGTGAAAGCTCTTTGCCAGACGCTGACCGTACTTACGTTGATTCTTCTCGTGACCAGTCTGTTCGCAGGCATCGGGGCTTATACGGGTGGAGGGGAAACAGCATGTTTCGCCTGCATGTTCGATTCGCTGCAAGATTGGTGGGATCGGCTGGAATGGTATGAACAGGGCGCGCTCTTGCTCGGGGCCCTTGCCTTGTCGCTGCTGTTCGTCGGATTCTGGCCGGCTTTAGGCATTGGGATGTCGGCGGTGGGAATCGCTGGAAGCGGACATGAGATTGCCGGTTATATCCGCGATCCAAAGAAGCTCCTGACTCCCGAAAATATGCTTTCTGTGGCTATAGGCATTGCACTAAGCCGAATCCCATTCGGCAAAGCGCTACGATGGGTGGGGGAGAAAGGACGCCGTTATGTGCGCAAGCTTCTGGATAGGCTCGGTTCCCGGAAGCCGGATGTCGACGTCCCGGTTAAACCGAAACCTCCGAAGAATGACGGCAAAAGCCCGGACAAGCATCCGGACGATCCCAAGAAGCCGGATGACGATACGTCGAATAAAGCCGATGAAGGGACGGGGGAGCTTAAAACCGAAGAGGTTATTGCTCCACAAAGTGGTAAAGCGATTAAGGTTTATACAGATGGAAATACGATAATACCAGTTGATAAAATTGAGAAATATTTGAGAGGCAAGGTCAACGTTAATATTCAAGAATTGACAAAAGAACTTCGAGATTTAAAGCAATTAAGACAGACCCAAAGAAAGGTATTTGATGCAGACCCTCAAAACGCCGAACGTATTAAAAGACTTGAAAAAATGAAACATAATTTTGACCGTTCGGATGATATGAGACAAAAACTTGAGTCGATAGGACTTAGTGATACAATAGAGAATAATCAGTCCATTGCAAAACATTTATTAGAAGTAGGTAAGCAGGTAAACCCTGAAAATACACTGGATTTCCCGAGTATATTAGAAGGTCCCAATGGGAGACTCAAGGTATTAACAACATGGAAAATGGTTGATGGACAACCATATTTATCAACAATAAAGTTAATCCCAACAACTATTTAGTTATGGAGGTGTATGATGGAAAACAATGAGCAAATAGCAAAAGCAACGGCATTGGACAGAATAGTTAATTACGAGACGTATATTTCCAGTATGAATAATGCCCAATTAATTGCGATTGTTATCAGTTTAGAGAATTTTGAAGAAGCCGCTTCTGCTTTAACAGAACTATCTATAAGGGATAAGGAAAAAGCAACACCTTTCTGCTCTAAGATACTGGAAGAAAACTTGGGGGATGAGTTTCTCCAAGCGGTTGCATTTAATTTGCTTTATGAAGGTGACCATGAAAAGGCTATGGAGATCATTTGCAAAAATGTATCAAGTGCTCCTGCGGCATTATTAGGGGCAATAATGGACAATTTATCTACGGATAGTTTACAACCATTTGGACAGACACTTTCATCAGGGCTTCTAAATTCAATTGTAGACAGATATTTAGAATTGAGTAATGCTGACAAGAAACGTATTCTTGAGAATTATGAATGGTTTCAGGAATCCTATGAAGACAAACTTTTGTAATTAGTAGCAGCAAACAACAACCGTTGAGTTCAATTGAGAAGAAACTAAGAGAAGCGGAAACGGAAAGTTCTTGTTAAGTCATATGAACTGTTTTACAATGAAGCTATTCAGATCGGTGTTTCCGAAGCGTACCCTGTTTGGTTCTTATGAACATCATCAATTCAATTGAAAGAGGTACATATGCAGATTAATCATCAAGCCAGGATACCTAACGATTCCAATAAAACTGCTGATGCGAACTCACCAGAAACGTTTGAGATGCAGTCACGTAGTGGTCTTCAATTATCTGCTGATGCAATGGTACAACGACCGATGAACGTGAATTCGATGGATTCACGTCAATTGTTACAGCTGCAGCGTACGATTGGTAATCGTGCTGTTGGTGAGCTTTTCAAGCAAAATGCCAGCAGGTCTGCTGAAAAATCGGAGACACCGAACGAGACACTGATCCAGCAGCCAGTAAATCAATCAGCTTCAACTCCTCCTATACAAAGAAAAGTGTACATCAAAAATAGAGTCTTCAGTGGTTTCAGAAACAAAACGAAAACCAGTCACGGTAGTGTGGGTGAGGGTGAGCGAAATGTTAGTAACATGATGAGTGATTTTCCATCCCGATATTTTAATAGTAAAGATGAGATGAAGCAGTATGCAGGAAAATCGACTGAAAAGGTGGGTTATGTTAAAAAGAAGGGTACTTGGGTTCGTCTCCCTAATAAGCTGCTTGTGCTTGGTGAAGAGCATGCGGCAGTTAATCTTTCAGATATCACAGCAGCAGTAGGTACCGATAAATATATGCATGAAGGCTTTACTGAATATCCAGCGGAGGCAGCAAGTAACCCCGAATTAACGAATGATATGCGGGCACGGGACGCAGTCATCAATCAAAAGTTTAAAGGGGCTGAAGGAGAAAGAAGTCACAGGGCCGAGAGCTTTTATCCGAAAATATTAAGGGCATTAAGTGGAGTTAGTGTAGATGAAAAAAACTATCAGATTCAAGGATCGACTGCGGAATTAGCTTATTTGGTAATGGGTATTCATTTTGCTTCAAGTGCAGACGAAGAATCCAATCTCTTTCAAACTTATATGCTTCATAAAGAGATGTGGGATCAAACCGCTACAGCTATTTCGTCGCAGGAAAGTTCAGAAGCCGCAGTCACGCAAGAGATGAGGAAAGAAGCCAGTAGTGCTTTGTTTAAAAATTTTTATCGAGATCTGACTGCCTATGCTGAAGAGAAAATACTACAAGAGCAGGAGTCTGCGCCTGAGAAAGACAAAGCCTCCTTCGAAGAAAAATGGCATCTTGCGAGTAAGGATTACAGTCAGGACGGGGAATCACCGATGATGAAGGCTGAGAAGGCGAGAGATTTCTCGATGTTCCAGCATATTAAAAAAGCGAAAAATGAGGGGTACCTGTTATACGGTCTCGGCGAGCTTCATAGGCAGCGTTTAAAGGAATTACTAGACAAGGAAGGCATCGCTAATAAAAATATTGATACGTTTATTAGTGAGCAGGACACGAATCATCCTCAAAGATAAAATAAAGCTCACAACGCGGTAGATATTACCTTGTAGTGAGCTTTATTTCCGCACCCAACGTGGAACACATATGGTAAAATAAGGGTATATCGGCATCGTTCAACGGACAGTTTAACTGGAACAAGCATTATCATTGGAATTAACATCATGAACAAGGAGGAAGAGCCAGGATGCTTTACGATTTACAAGGTGAAACCAATATGTCACCTATTGTGGGAATATTATATTCCGCTGTGGTAGAGAATAGCCAACGACTACAATTAATCACGGAAGGTATGTCGCAAGAAGAAGTAGATTACCAAGGTCCAAATAACAACTTTAATAGTACCGCTCAGTTAATAAAACATATTATGTATGTTGATCTGAATTGGGTTTATAGAATGAAAGGGCAGCCACTACCTCTTTCTTTAAAAGAGCAATATGGCCCCATGATAGATGCAAATAATAGGCTTCCGATGGTCAAAGGACAGTCTTTGAACACACTTATGTCTAAATATGAAGATGTAATAAAAATGTTGAAAGATTCATGTACACAATTAACAGATACTGACCTGGATACAATTGTGACTTTTGGACATGAAAATGAAAAGCAAGCAACCCTTCGCTGGGGCCTATGGCATATGGCTGACCATAGCCGCTATCATCAGGCTCAAATTAATCAGCTTAGAAAGTGGTATATCGAATATTGTCTGTCACATTAAAGGGCCAAATGTTCAATAGTGAATTTGTTCTTTATTACGTTTAAGCTCAGCTGCCGGGATCGTGTCGGCAGCTATTTTTTATACTTCACATCGGTTAACGCTAAGCTAGCTAGTGGGTAGTTACGGCCACAGAATGGTGAGGCTACGATTCGCCTACCGTCGTCCAGCGCAAATAAAGTCATATCAGTGTAAATTAGCATAATGCTTGGCGTTCCCTTAATTCGTATTCTAAATAGGAAAACATCAAACATATAAAGGGAGGTCTTTACATGAAAAAAGGTTTAACAGCTTTGGTAGCGATTACAACATCTGTAGCACTTCTAAGTGCATGCGCGGACAGCATACCAAAGGAAGCTGCCCAAAAGAAGGAAGCAAGCAGCGACGATCAAGTAACGGCAGCGGGCGTATTCCCGATCACGAAAGAAAAGACGACGCTCAAGGTCATGGTCAAAGGCTCCAGCATTGTCGAAAACTTTGCAACTAACGAGTTCACCAAGTGGCTGGAGGAGAAAACGAACATTCATATCGATTGGGAAGTCGCTCCGGAAAAAACATTCGCAGAGAAGCTTAACGTTTCACTCGCGAGCGGCGATTATCCGGATGTGTTGCTTAATATGAGCGTATCGCCAATTCAGCAGTCGATTTACGGTAAGGATGGCGTGTTTATTTCGCTGAACCCGTTTATTGATAAATATGGCGTGGAAATGAAAAAGATGTTCGGGCAGGTTTCCTATGTAAAAGATTTGATTACGATGCCTGACGGCAATATCTATTCGGTACCTCAGGTTAATGACTGCTACCACTGCTCGCTTGGCCAAAAGATGTGGATTTATCAACCATGGCTAGACAAGCTCGGATTAAAAATGCCAGAAACGACTGATGAGTTTTATCAAGTACTCAAAGCTTTTAAAGAAAAAGATCCGAACGGGAACGGCAAGGCAGATGAGATCCCACTTGTCGGCGCTACCAACGGCCCATCCTCGACGTTAGATCTCTTCTTAACCAGTGCTTTTATTGAAAAGGATTTCAACTTGAAATATGTAAAGGATGGAAAGGTTCAAGTCGCCTACAATCAACCGGAGTGGAAGGAAGCATTGAAGTATATGAGCAAGCTGTATGCGGAAGGCTTGATTTCCCCGCAAACGTTTACACAGGATAGAAACCAACTGAAACAAATGGGCTTGAATCCGGAAATTCCGATCACCGGAGTTATTGCTTCGCAAAACCAAACGGTGTTTGTCGATGTCGATAACCCGAGATTCAAAGACTACATTTCCGTACCACCACTCAAAGGGCCGGCAGGTATACGTTCAACTGCATATAATCCGTATGCCGTCTCTACAGGTCAATTCGTCATCACCAATAGGGCTAAAAATCCTGCAGCCGCATTCCGTATGGCCGACCTGCTACTTTCGGAAGAAGCAACACTGCGCAGCACGCAGGGCCGTCCTGATCAGGAGTGGGTGCGTCCGGCGCAAGGAGAGCTTGGAGTTAACGGGAAGCAAGCGGTATGGAAACCGATTGCCACGTTTGGCAAGCTGCAGAACATACACTGGGCGCAGTCGGGGCCGTCGCTGCGAACAAACGAGTTGCGCTTAAGCGTGGCAGCAGATCCGAAAAACTCACTTGAACTTATTTTGTATAATGAAACTAAAAAATACGAGCCGTTTGAGATCGACCCGAGCAAAATTGTGCCACCAGTGTTCTTCACCAACGAACAAGCGGAGGAGCTTGCTAACCTTGAGAAGACGCTCACAGATTACAGAACCGAGTTTTTTGCGAAAACGGTTACAGGCTCGCTGGACGTCGAGAAGGATTGGAACAATTATTTGGCCACCTTGGACAAAATGAACATCAAACGCTACCTGGAAATTTATCAACAAGCCTATACACAGTATAAATCGAAAAAGTAATTGAGATAATTGCCACGAACCATCAAACCTGCTATGGAGTCAATTGCAACGTGAGAGTGAGGTACAAGATGAAAGAGAAGAGCATAAAGAAGCTTTCAGCCAAAAGAACGAATGTCGTATTTATTATAGCGGACGATCATCGTGGTGAAGCCATTCAAGCGTTCGGCAATGAAACGGTGCAGACGCCAGTATTGGATTCCCTCGTCGCCAGCGGCACATCTTGCCGTAACACGCATATATTCGGAGGCTTAACCGGAGCCCTTTGCGCGCCGAGCAGAGCGTGCGTGAATACGGGCATACCAATTTTTCGGGCGATGATCGGCAGAGACATGATGAACCGAGAGCATTCGAGCGTTATTCGTTCAGATGTTCGGCTCATGCCGCAAACGATGCGCGAAGCTGGATATCAAACTCACGCGGTCGGCAAATGGCATAACGACAAGGCAAGCTTCGCCCGAAGTTTTGAAGGAGGGGATAAGCTATATTTTCACGGAATGAGCGAGCATACCCAGGTTCCCGTGTACGATTATGATCCGACCGGGGCTTATCCGAAGGAACAGGAATATATTGAAACTACTTTCTCGACGGAGTTGTTCACGGACGCCGCCGTCAACTTTATTGAGGATTACCGGGAGGATCGGCCGTTTTTCCTGTATGTGGCTTACACCGCGCCGCATGATCCCCGAACCGCTCCGGAGCCTTATGCAAGTATGTACGACAAAGCCAATATTCCGCTACCTCCGAACTTTGTGCGGGAGCATCCATTCGATACCGGCGATATGACGTGTCGGGACGAGAAACTCGCACAATGGCCGAGGGAAGAGGGCGAGATTCGTGAGCATATTGCCGATTACTATGCGATGATAAGCCATTTGGACGCGCAAATCGGTAGAGTCGTCGAAGCGCTGAAGGCTAAGGGCATCTATGACGACACGCTCATCGTGTATACAGCGGACCATGGCTTGGCGGTTGGGCAACATGGACTGATGGGCAAACAGAACGTTTACGAGCATAGTGTGCGCATTCCGCTTATATTCCGGGGGCCAGGTGTGCCGGAGGGCAAGCAGGAGCTTGCGCTCGCAAGCAATATCGATATTTTTCCTACAGTTGCCGGGATGTGCGACGTCGACCTGCCTGAGGAAACGGAAGGCATAAGTCTGTGTCCAATCTTTGCAGGGGAAAGCGATGGCGTTCGCGGTATCGTGTGCTCGGTATATCGAGATGTCCAGCGGATGGTAACGGATGGCCGATGGAAGCTGATTCGTTATTATCGGTCGCCAGTAACGAACACAGGAACGGAACGAATCCAGTTGTTTGATCTACTAAACGATCCTTGGGAAACACAAGATTTGTCGACAGATCCGTCAAATGCCGTACACATCGAACGGCTTGCCTCCGGCTTGGCTTCATGGATGCAAGCATGCAGCGATATTTTGCAGGATAAACCGGTGATTCCTGTTACATCGTAGATTGAAGTAAATAATAGCACTCAAATAACGATAGAAAGGTGAATTGAAGAATGCAAACCATTGAAATCAATGAAGAGTGGTTTCGGGGTGCTGTTTCAATAGAAAAGAATGATATCGGACTTCGGCCATGGCGATTGCCACATGGTCAGCTCAGCTTATTTGCATCTCAATTAGTAGAGAAGGCAGGGGAAACAGCGGGCGTTAGAGTTGCTTTTATGAGCGATTCCACCTCGGTGGAGCTGCATGTCGCTATGACGGATAAAGATATATGGTTTGATATCGTTATTGAAGATGAATTAGTCGATACCAAGACTCTTATTGCAGGAGCAGAAATTTGTTTATTTACAAACTTACCAGACAGCATGAAGAGGGTAGAAATTTATTTTTCCCAAAAGGCTGTTGTCATTGTGAAGGCACTTAAAGTCGATGATGTGGCATCAGTCACTCCCTTGCCAAAAAATCAACCGCGGTGGGTTGCATACGGTAGCTCCATTACACAATGCAGCGCAGCTGAAAGTCCGGCTCAAACTTGGCCAGCAATCGTAGCACGCAACAAAGGTTGGGACCTGACCTGTATGGGATTTGGTGGACAATGTCATTTGGAACCCATGGTTGCTCGCGTCATCCGTGACCTTCCCGCTGACGTTATTACCATGTGCCTCGGTATTAATGTGATGGGTGGCAATAGTTTAAATATCCGGACGTTTCGTTCTGCAATTA
Organism: Paenibacillus sp. FSL H7-0331; assembly: GCF_001956045.1. The sequence goes on from NZ_MRTH01000022.1 coordinate 15,530, forward strand.
TTGGCATGGTATCGATCGTTCGGGAGAAGCATCGCTACACGCCCCTATTTTTGTTTTCTCCTATTTATTGTCCTCACAGGGAATCAGACGAAAACTTAGTAGGGATGACCTTGGTTACAATGAGGAAAGAAATCCAGGAAGCGGTGAATATTCTAACTTCTTACGGGGATTCAAATCTTACTTATGTAGACGGTTTGGATATTTTTGGAGAAGCGTTTGTTGACAAACTACCAGACCAACTGCATCCGAACGCTGAAGGATATAAAATTATGGCTAATCATATACTGGATAAATTGAATATTTAACTAGAGCGTGTCCGCTTTAACATTAAAAATAATTAGTATATTATGGTTAAAATAGTAAATTAATATAAAAAAGGATGAATGCGCTTCATCCTTTTTTTGTTGTACTAAAGAGTACGTATGGGAAATCTACTGATGATTTTGTCATCCATGTAGAATGATATATCCTCAGGCTATAACTAGATATAGTTTAATCCAGTTACGTTATATCTGGAAATCTATGATATGTTTTCTATAACAAATTGTAGAGGAGTTTTTATAGATGGTGAAGAGTAGTGCTTTAGGATACCCGCGTATTGGTGCGGATCGGGAATGGAAGAAAGCGCTCGAAGCTTTCTGGTCAGGCAAGCTTGAGGAAGCAGAGTTTCACCGCCAGCTGCAGGACATCCGATTGAATCATTTGCGTAAACAGCATGAGAAGGGTATCGATTTGATCCCGGTTAATGATTTCAGCTATTACGACCATGTATTGGATACAGCTGCTATGTTCGGTATTATTCCGAAACGTTTTTCTTATGAAGGCGGCGTTGTGCCTTTGTCTGTCTACTATGGGATGGCTCGCGGGACGAAGGATGCTACAGCAAGTGAAATGACCAAGTGGTTTAACACCAACTATCACTATATTGTACCTGAATTGGCTGATGCATCGCCGGTGCTTACCGAAAATAAGCCCCTTACAGCTTATCGGGAAGCTAAGGAAAAGCTTGGGATTGAAGGCAAACCGGTTATCGTTGGACCATTGACCTTCCTGAAATTGTCAAAAGGTTACAGCCAATCGGAGTTTGATTCCTGGCTGGATCAGTTGTTACCGCTCTATGTGCAGGTTCTCCAGGAGTTGGCTGCAGAAGGGGTGCAATGGGTACAAATCGATGAGCCTGTTCTCGTGACGAAGCTAAGCGTTCCTGACATCCAGCGGTTGAAGACTATCTATGAGACGTTTGCTGCATCCGTGCCTAATCTGAACATCATACTGCAAACCTACTTTGAATCTGTCGACCAATACAGTGAAATCGTCGCGTTGCCAGTCAAAGGAATTGGGCTTGATTTCGCACATGGTCTATCCGGCAATCTATCTTCGATTAAAACGCTCGGGTTTCCAGCTGACAAGGTTTTGGGTGCAGGTGTCATCGACGGTCGCGGTATCTGGAAAGCGTCACTTCGGGGCAAACTGGGACTACTGGAAGAACTCACTGAACTCGTTACAGCCGATCGCCTCATTGTGCAGTCATCGTGCAGCTTGCTTCATGTTCCAGTAACAACAGAACGTGAGACTAAGCTCTCAACTGAACTGAAGAATGCTCTCGCATTTGCGGATGAAAAGCTTAACGAATTGGTCCTTTTAACAAAAGCTATCGCTGTGGGCAGCGACGGAGTGAAAGATGAACTGGATCACAGTGACCGTGTTATTCAGGCACTTCAGCAGTCAGAAGAGCGCAATCGCAGCGATATCCAGCAAGCCGTAGCTGCTGTCAATTCTCAAAAGCCTGAGCGCAGCCTGCCTTTCGCCGAGCGTTATGCCGCTCAACAAGCAAAATGGCAACTACCACTTTTTCCGACAACGACAATCGGCAGCTTTCCACAATCTGCTGAGGTGAGAAAAGCACGGCAATTGTGGCGCAAGGGTGAATGGAGCCAAGAGCAGTATGCTGGCTTTATCCGGGAACAAATCAATATCTGGATCAAGCTTCAAGAGGAAATTGGTCTGGATGTACTGGTGCACGGGGAGTTTGAACGAACGGATATGGTCGAGTTTTTCGGCGAAAAGCTTGCAGGCTTTGCATTTACACAAAACGGATGGGTCCAATCCTACGGTTCCCGTTGCGTTAAACCTCCGGTTATATTCGGGGATGTAGCGTTCATCGGTGAAATGACTGTGGAAGAAACCAAATATGCCCAGTCGCAAACTGAGCATCCAGTTAAAGGGATGCTGACCGGTCCTATTACGATCATGAATTGGTCATTTGTCCGCGAAGACATACCGCGCGAGCAAATTGCCTACCAATTGGCGTATGCGCTGAGACAAGAAGTGGAAGCACTTGAGCAGGCGGGCATTGGTATGATTCAGGTCGACGAGCCTGCAGTTCGCGAAGGGCTGCCGCTTAAGGAAGCTGAGCAAGCCAACTATTTGGAGTGGGCAGTCAAATCTTTCCGTATAGCCACCTGCACCGTACAGGAAACAACACAAATCCATACGCATATGTGCTATTGCGAATTCCATGACATGATTGATTCGATAGAAGCGATGGATGCCGATGTTATTTCCATTGAAACATCCCGCAGCCACGGCGAACTGATTCACAGTTTCGAGCTAAACACTTACAAGCTTGGAATCGGCTTAGGTGTATACGATATCCATAGCCCACGTATTCCTAGCGTGGAGGAAATGACCAGCATGATCGAACGTGCTTTGCGGGTATTGGATCCTAAGCTGTTCTGGATTAATCCAGACTGCGGACTTAAAACCCGTGGGCTTCAAGAGACGGTTGATTCCTTGCGAAACATGGTAGATGCGACGAAGATTGCCCGTGCGCAACATGCCGCACTCGTATAATTTTAGTATATAGATAGAACACAAGGTTACAGTGGTTACAAAAGCACGTACGCAGCAGGCTTTGACCGGGTGCGTATGTGCTACGGGTATGAGCTACTGAACCACGAGAGAGCACATATTCATATCACCGTACGCCTGGGCAAAGTGTTTGATCTTAGGATCGAATGCTTTTTTATTTTATAAGGGGGAATACTCGTAAGGGCTAGACTCCTACAAAGGCTTGTAATCCGACATAGATTAAAAGGTTAACAAGCAATAGAAGCGGAGGGTAGGATATGAAGCATGAACCAACCATCATCATTGATTTTAATCAGAAAAGAATGAAATTTGAGAAGCCTCTGCAGATTTGGCAAACCCACAAATTGGAGGAGATCAGTGGGATTTTTGAGAAGGTACAGGAGGCTATCGATGGGCAGTTCTATGTGGCCGGTTATGTCTCATATGAGTGCGCACCCGCTTTTGAGAGGCATTTTAGCGTGTGTGAACCTGATGCAGAGATTCCTTTAGTGTGGTTTGGTGTTTATGAGAGGCCAGTAGAAGAGGTCGACATAGCGCCGAAGGGGGTGTACTCCGTTTCAGACTGGAGTGCAGGTACGAACCGTGTGGAGTATACAAACAACATTGAAAGCATTCATGCGGCGATTGCTCGTGGAGAGACGTACCAAGTCAACTATTCCACGCGTTTGAAGGCAAGGTTTACTGGAGATGATTTTGCCTACTACGAAGATTTGCGAGATGTCCAAACTAATTATTCTGCATATTTAAATGTGGGGCGCTATCGGATCTTATCGGTTTCACCAGAGCTTTTCTTCCACTGGAATGGAGAGCACATTCGTACCAAGCCAATGAAAGGTACCCTTCCCATAACGGGCAGCAAACAAACTTTGTTCGAATCTGAGAAGAACCGCACTGAGAATGTGATGATTGTGGATCTCCTTCGGAACGATCTAGGTCGGATTGCTAAGACAGGTACCATTAAGGTTCCACATCTATTTGAAATCGAGGAATATCCTACTTTGTACCAAATGACATCGACCGTAGAAGCCAATACAAAACCTGGGGTCACCCTGTTCGATGTATTCCAGGCCATGTTCCCATGTGGTTCTATAACCGGGGCACCCAAAATTTCTACCATGAAGATCATCTCATACTTGGAAAAGGAGCCACGCCATATTTATTGCGGTTCCATTGGGCTCGCTGTACCGGGCGAGGGCATCACGTTTAACGTGGCCATCCGCACAGTTCTTGTAGATACGCATACGCAGCTGGCTGTGTATGGAGTAGGAGGAGGGATTACCTGGGATTCAACAGCTGAGGACGAGTATGATGAGATGAGAACGAAATCCAGAGTGTTGACATATCGGCATGAGCGGTCTGGAAGTCAAACATAAGCATAAGTAATGGCTGTCTTTAACAAAAAGTAAGTTGGTGGTAACAATGAATTATGAGTTTCTTGGTGCTTTGCCCAATCAAAATATAATATTAACGAAGAAAAGTTTAATTGAAGAAGCTAATTGTGTGCTGATCTTCGCTTTCTATAAAGGTAAATTGGTTCTTGTTAAACATCATTGTCGCGGTTGGGAACTACCTGGAGGAAATAGGGAGGAAGGCGAATCTGTTACACAAACGGTTATCAGAGAGATGTATGAAGAGACTGGTGGAGAACTCGATTCGATTGAAAGGATTGGACAATATTTAATTTTTGAACAGGCTCGTCTAGTATTTGTGAAAAATATCTATATCTCAAAGGTGAGTGTCCTTAGGGAGTTGCCGAGCGGATTTGAAACCAATGGGGTCATGCTGCTAGATACAATTCCAAAGCAGTTAGAATTTATGAATGACCCCACATTTAGTCCATTAATGAAAGACAATGTATTCTTGATTGTGTCCGATTGGATTAAGGATCATCATTTTGCTCAAAAGTGAAGCGTTTTGTTACACAGATCCAGCCAACGCTCACGCGTCGCAGGATCTGTGTATTCGAGATGACAAATGAGGGCTTCCAAGTCTTCAATAGTGAAATTTTGAATGAAAGAGGTTATGATTCGTTCGTCTTCCACATGGGACAAAAAATGAATCAATTCGTAACGCATTGTAGTCCTCCTTGTCGTATTTCGACTTGTTATAAACCCGGAGAAAAAAAGAAATTAGCACAATTAACTAATTAAAAAGGTGTCCTCCCCAGAACGAGCATAGGGGAAGACACCTTCATTTTGCTAAATGATGGATCGTCTAACACCTCCCTATTTCCCGTAGGTTTAACAGCGCTGTTGAAACAGGCAGGTCTCCTGGCTATAGGTCTCATCGTCACCAGCAGCCTTCCCGGTTGAAACTCAACCAGTGGCGTCTTGCGGTGACTCAACCATGACAGTGGCGGGACCGCGTCGGTTTTACACCGAACTTCCCTTTTAAGCTTGCCTGTACACGCTTGCAGCAGGTAAGCACCTATTTCCAATATTCAATTACGAATGTCTAATACCCATCATATCCCAACTCGTGGAGGCACACAAAGATTCCGTAATTCTTATATTATTAGGAAATAAAGTAATTTATTTATAATTATTGTAATTGTGATGACATCAGGAAAATACATAAATAAGCTTGCCAAGCATGCGTAAGGCGGAATTAAGTGCTGTGTTATCACGATAATTATGTATTAAAATAAACATCATGGTTAATTTTTAGCTATTTTTGTTTAAAGTAAGGAAATCCACATAATGACCCATACTGCCTCTGTTACATTTGTATGTAATATGCAAAGATGAGAACGTATTCATGATATCAGACATTAGCGTATGCTTCCGATGTGGATCAGTCGCTCTCGTGGCAGTCATTTCAAGAAGCATCGCAAATAATCCTTAGGAGGTGAAAAGAATTGAGAAATGCAAGAGGAGGAGTCTTCGATGTTATCAACCTGATCTTTTTAACTTTTGTGGCGTTGATTACCGTGTACCCACTGTGGCATGAGTTGTCCTTGTCTCTAAGTTCTATGGAAGAAGCGATGAGAGGGGGTGCCTTTTTCTGGCCCAGATCCTTTACGCTTGCGGCTTACACAACGGTACTGCAGACGGAGTACATATGGACGGCTTACGGTAACAGCATATTTACGATGACGGTGGGTACGATAGTCGGTGTTCTCTTGACAGCCATGATGTCCTATCCGCTGACAAAAGGAGAAATGCCGGCGCAGAAATGGATCATGATGCTTGTTTTGTTCACGATGTTGTTTAGCGGAGGAATGATTCCCACTTACTTGCTGGTAAAGGAATTAGGCTTGATTAATTCTCTATGGTCGTTGATATGGCCTACAGCAATTTCGGCTTTTAACATCATTATCATTATGAGCTTCTTACGAACGCTCCCATCGGAGCTGGAGGATTCAGCTATGATTGACGGGGCTAATCCGGTACGGATATTTTTTTCTATCGTCATACCGCTTTCCAAGCCGGTTTTGGCGACAGTTGCGCTATGGGAGGCTGTTAACCTGTGGAACAATTATTTACAGGCTTTAATTTATTTGACCGATAAAAGTAAATATACGCTGCCGCTGATGCTGAGGGATGTCATCAACGGTCAAGCAACGGCACGAATGACGGGAGAGTTAACAGGCACATCAGTTGACTCCGTGATCGCGGCAACGATCATCGTAGCGTTAGTCCCCATTTTGTGTATATATCCTTTTCTGCAAAAGTATTTTGTAAAAGGCGCCATGCTGGGCTCGGTCAAGAGCTGATTAACAACAAAATGTATATGGGGGAATATTCATGAAATACACGTGGAAGAGCTCATTAGCGGTTGTCATTACAGCATCGCTTGCCGCATGCTCGTCGGGGAATAGCACTGAGCAGCCTGCTGTGCAGCCAACCAATACGAAGGACAGCAAGGAAACGGTAACTGCCCCAAAACAAACATATAAAATATTCCGAAACTTCGGATCACCGGAGTATCCTGCAGATGGAGGTCGCGGAAAAAAAGAAGTATTAGCCGCATTAGATAAAGCGGGGTTAAAGAATATTGATTTTAACGTGTCTCTGGCAAGCGGCACCGAGTATTATACCAAATTAAATCTGTTCGCTTCCTCTGGGGAATTGCCGGATTTCTTTAATGTTGACATCCCATCGCTAACCCGATTTGCCGATGAAGGATTGATCATGCCACTAGATGATTTGATCAAGAACTCACCTAACATGTCGAAGCTGATCAAGAAGTCCGATCTGGAGGCTCTTACATACAAGGGCAAGGTGTATGGACTGCCGGTTGGATACCGTCCAGAAGCTTTCAACGGTCCGGATGTTAGCGGTTTTACGGTGCGTCAGGATTGGCTGGATCAGTTCGGGCTCAAGCAGCCGAAAACGTTGGATGATTTTTATAAGGTTATGCAAGCGTTTACCAATAATGATCCGGATAAGAACGGTAAAAAAGACACTTACGGACTGAGCGCAGCCAAGCCAGGAAATCCTCAACTGACCCCCTTTGCAGCTATCTTTGGGGCATATGGCATTAATCCGTCTTTCTGGCATGAAAGGGACGGCAAGTTAATACAGGGGATGGTACTGCCGGAAACAAAAGAGGTGTTAACCCTATTGCAGAAGTGGTTCAAAGAAGGACTGATCGACCCTGAATTCGTCATCATGGAACAGAAGCAGCTGGACGAGAAGGTCATTGGATCGAAAGTAGGTATTTTCGAAGGCAGTGCCTTTAATGTTGATCCCAAGCAACCGATCAATCTGGCGTTGAAGAAAGCGATTCCGAATGGTAATCTGCAAATCCTGATGCCTCCGTCTGGGCCTGGGGGCAAGCTGGGGTGGCCGGAAAACGCACCCGCCTACAATGATATTAGGGCTATCTCTGCAAAAACCAAAAATCCCGAGCAATTGATGAAATTAATTGATTGGTCCGCTTCCGAGGAAGGCTTTCCACTTGTGACTTATGGTGTGAACAATGAGCATTACACGTATGACAAAGCCAAAAATCGTATCGATATGAAGGTTCCGTCCTATTCGGAGCTTTATGCCCAAGGCTTTTCCAATCCTATCCGCTTTATACAGGTAGTCGACCGCCGATGGATGACTGAAGAGGCAACATCCGCGATGGAAGTCACTAACAAATACACGGTGAAAAACCAATTTTGGAAAACGACCCAAGCTATGCTGGACTACCCGGATTTGCCTAAGCTGTGGTCGGAATATTATTCCAAAATTGTTACAGGGACATGGTCGGTAGACAAGTGGGATGAGTTTGTGACCAAATACTACAGCCAAGGCGGCAAAGCTATCGAACAGCAGGTCAACGAGGAATGGAAGAAAAAGAAGTAAATCACTCACTCTATAGAACTCCATTGCTCATGAAGAAGGATATTTCTCCAACGGTGGAGAACATAAAGAATTTAAAACGCTTTCATGTTCTTGTAACCGGTTTGTATGGGGAGTGGATGTTGATGGATTCAAAGAAACGTGTAACCTACTTTGGAAAGATTTTTTTATCGTATTCGGTGATGATCCTCCTTTCGGTCACTTTTATCAGTATTTTTTACTATCTGCATCTGGCTAATCAGAAGCAGGAGGAATATGCGAAAAATGCCAAGACCGATTTGGATTTCATGTATACCCAAACCCGGATGGTTGTAGACAATATTGATCGATTGGCGATGCAGCTGGCCTTGATTCCCGATCTGAATGCCAAGCTTGTAAATCCGTTCGGTTCGGATATGTATGAGTTTAGTTTGCTGAAGGAAAATCTGCGAAACCAGATTTCAACAAACCCGCTTTTTTATTCAATTTATTTGTATTTTAAATTAAACGATAAGGTGCTGACGACAAACGAGGGTTTTTATAGTATATCTGATTTTTATGACAGGCAATGGCTGGAAGGCATGAAGAAACAGGGTTCCGAGCCAAACGACTATGAAATCAGACGCATCCAGCGCAGCATGGACCCTGAGGTTGAGGTCATCAGCTTCAGTCGTCCGCTGCCGATTACGAGTAAAGAGGCACTTGGCAATTTAATTATTAACGTCAAGAAAGATGTGTTTTTTGATACGCTGCTTCATTTGACAAACTCGACCTTAAACGATGTTTATATTATTAACGGGGCAACCGGAAGTATGGTGTATGGCAGTAGCAAGGAAATGAACGAATTGTTTAAGGATAGACGTTTTGACGGTTCTTCCGGTTCTGAGCTGATCACAAGCGGAACTGCCAAATATGTAACAAGCTATGAAAAATCACGGTTTAACTCATGGATTTTCGTGAAGGCGGTCCCCTATGAGACCTACCAAGAGGAAATGGGAGCCGTAAAACAGACCATTATCCAGACAGCAGCAATTGTCATGCTCTTCGGATTGGCGCTCTCTTATTTGATTGCCTTGAATATGTATCGTCCGTGGAAAAAAATGATTCGGGAACATGAAGAAATCAAACGCACTATGGAGCAAAATAAACCGATTATTCGAACCCGACTCATTTATGACATTCTCAATAACCATATTATGGATTTTAAGCCAATGCCTTCAGCGCTGCAGCAAAGTAATGTTCACTTCCCACATGAATATTTTGCTGTTCTGCTGGCGGTTCCAAACTTTAAAAATGATGAAGACATCCCGGACAGCAGCTTGAGATTGCTTGCGTTCAGTACCATTGAAACTGCACTGTTGAAAAAGCTGCCAATAGCAGGCACACTGCTGGATCATGGTCAATTCGGTTTTATTCTTAATCTGGAGCAGGAGGAGATGGGGGAATCGACCCAAGCACTTCTTACCCAGTATCTGCACGAAACGAATGAAATGCTGCAGCTCCAATGTCAGGTATCACTTCAATTTGCTATTGGCCGAAGTTATGAATCGTTGAACAGCGTCTATCAGTCGTATGCCGAGGCCAAACGTGTCTTGAACTGTAAAGCCTTGTTTAATAAATCGGATGTTACGTTTATGCAGGAAATGGAAAGCGATAACCGGTTTGAATATCCCCTTGCGGTTCAGAAAGAGCTTGTGCACTACATTATGGCGACGAATGAGGAGAAAGCGGATGGCTGCATCTCCGAGTTTTTCGAGAATTATGTTTACAGCGGCAGATACCCCCGGGAACGATTGCTCGAAATGATTCTGATGCTGATCAGCAATGTCATGAATGAGCTTTATCAGGAAGGCTACGATACCGCTATTTCGATGAATCTTTTGGATTTGGACGGTTGTCCGAACAACGTCGAGTTGGAGCAATTCATTACTCGTTATATTCATGAGTTGATCAAGCGCTTGCAGCAACAGCAGCAGGAAGGAATAAGCTACAGTCTTTATATTGCTAAAGCGATTAACTTTATCGAGACGAACTATGCAGGCAACATCTCGATCGGGGACATTGCGGAATATGTTGGATTAAGCGTCAACTATTTAAGCAGGGTATTCAAAGCCGAGACAGGTAAACCACCGCTCGAATATTTAAGCCGGTATCGCATTTCACGCAGTATTGAACTGTTGAAGGGAGAATCGCGCTGCTCGCTGCAGGAAGTAAGCCAACTGGTAGGCTATCAGGATGCCCACAGTTTTATTCGCTTCTTTAAAAAGTACGAGGGCATCACTCCGGGGGATTACCGGAAAAAGCTGCTGGAAAAGAAACCATCACATGGGAAAAACCATCAAATGTCTGAGGAATGATTACATCCGGGAGGTTACTGGAATGAAGAGCCACAAGGCTTATACGCTTGCAGGTGGTGTGGCTTCACCATGCCAATCCATGCTGTGGAAGCTGATGATTAAATACAAATATTACTATTTGCTGCTGCTTCCGGGATTGATTTACTTTCTAGTCTTCAAATATATTCCTATGCTCGGCATTCTAATTGCGTTTAAGGATTATAAAATATCGCTCGGTGTGTGGGATAGCACTTGGTCCGGTGTGAAATGGTTTCGGATCTTGTTTGAGACGGAGGATTTCTGGATTGCGTTCCGTAATACGATTATGATCAGCTTTTACAAACTGATCTTTGGATTCCCTGCGCCTATTATACTGGCACTTTTGCTCAACGAGGTGTTCAGTAATGGTATCAAACGGCTCATTCAGACTATTGTATACTTTCCGCATTTTCTTTCCTGGGTTGTGTTGGGCGGAATGATGTTTACTCTGCTATCCCCAAGTACAGGTATATTAGCGTTATTTGATGTTCAATCATCACCTGTGATGCAGCCGGAGCAATTTCGTTCGATGCTGGTCTGGTCTGGTATATGGAAAGAGGCTGGATGGGGAACGATTATTTATTTGGCAGCCATGGCTGGAATTAACCCGGAGCTATACGAAGCCGGAAGAATCGATGGAGCAAACCGCTTCCAATTGGTAAGATACGTCACCATCCCCTCAATCGCCAATACGATTGTTATATTATTGATTCTGCGAACAGGCCACATCTTATCAGCCGGATTTGATCAAGTTTTTATTCTGTATAATCCGTTGGTTTATAGTGTGGCGGATATATTAGATACTTATGTTTATCGTGTCGGTCTGACGATGGGAAGGTACTCGTTGGCCTCTGCCGCAGGATTGTTCCAATCTGTCGTAGGTCTGCTGCTGCTGCTGTTCTCCAACTGGCTTGCCCGGAGAATGGGAGGCAGTGGTTTATGGTAAGGATTGCGATACAGAAAAGGAGTGTGCTGTTAGATGGGAAATTCACGAAGTTCAAAGGATGCAGGTATGAACAGAACTCAACCGAATGTGATTGTCTTTTTTACGGATCAGCAGCGTTGGGATACGACTGGGGTACATGGCAACCCGCTTAACTTGACGCCTAACTTTGACCGGATGGCACTTGCGGGGACACATATAGCCCATTCATTTACATGCCAACCCGTCTGCGGTCCCGCTCGTTCCTGCCTGCAAACAGGTTTGTATGCCACAACATCCGGCTGTTATCGTAATGGTATTCCGCTCCCTGAGGGGACACCAACGTTGGCGCATCATTTTGCTGAGGCTGGTTATCAAACAGCCTATTTTGGGAAGTGGCATCTGGCTGGAGAGGAGCCTGTGCCCGAAGCGCAAAGGGGCGGATATCAACATTGGCTCGCTTCGAATGTCCTCGAGTTTTCATCGGATGCTTATGATACGGTTGTGTACAATAATGATAATGAGGCGGTTAAGCTTCCAGGGTATCGGGTTGACGCGTTGACCGATGCAGCTATCCGTTATATCGATCAGCATCAGACTGATCCATTCTTTATGTTTATATCTTTTTTGGAGCCCCATCATCAGAATCACAGGGACGATTACCCCGCGCCGGATGTTTATCAAGGAAAGTATGCCAGTCAGTGGATGCCTGCAGATTTGGCATCGCTTGGAGGGACCGCCCATCAGCACCTTGACGGTTACTACGGTATGGTCAGACGGCTGGATGATGCACTCGGTCGGTTAATGGATGCCTTGAAGAGCTTAAATATGGCGGAGAGTACGATTATTTTATTCACATCCGATCACGGGAGTCATTTTAAAACGAGAAACGGCGAATATAAGCGGTCCTGCCATGAAAGCTCGATCCGGGTCCCAACGGCTATATGCGGTCCTGGCTTCCAAAATGGCGGACGCATTACGGAGCTTGTCAGCCTGATCGATATTCCTCCCACTTTGCTGGATACTGCGGGAATTAAGGTACCTCGGGAGATGCAGGGTAGATCTGTTCTATCCCTGATACAAGGCTCCAAGGCGAAGGCGGATTGGCCAAGAGAAGTGTTTATACAAATCAGTGAGTCGCAGGTAGGGCGGGCCATACGAACTGAACGCTGGAAATACAGTGTGAAGGCGCCGGATAAAAATGGCTGGTTAGATTCTCGTGCTAACGTATATGAGGAAGAGTTTCTATATGATTTACAGGCGGACCCTTACGAACTGACCAATCTGGTAGGTGTTGAGTCATTCAGGCAGGTGGCGGACCGATTGAAGGAGCGGCTCGTGGCACGTATGATAGAGTCTGGAGAAGCTGAATCGCAAATCATTAATGCTCCCCCTGTTGATATGGGGCAGCGCCGGGTGTCCTTACAAGAGTAGGCGGTTACACACAAAACTACTGTATCTGAACGGATACAGTAGTTTTGTGCTTGTCAGAAATAGTTCAACCATACGGAATGAATGCTGGCGTTAAAAACTATTTGGTTGCGAATCGCCGTGCGATCGCCACGCACAGTACGACACCGATATTTACTATAAAGATAGGCCAACCAATTGACTCGTGCAGAACAAGAGCTGAAAGTAGCAGGCCGAAGAAAGGCTGGAGGAGTTGTAACTGCCCGACCGCTGCTATACCTCCCTGAGCAAGACCACGATACCAGAATACAAAGCCGATGAGCATGCTGAACAGGGAGACATAAGCAAGGCTCCAGAGTGCGGAACCACTTATACCTGTCCACGAAACCGGCATGTAACAAAACGAGAGCAGTGACATAACGGGAAGTGACAGAACGAGCGCCCAAGAGATCACCTGCCAACCCCCTAATCTCCGTGAGAGTCGTGCCCCTTCCGCATAACCGTAACCGCACACGATAATAGAAGCCAGCATTAACGCATCACCGACCGGCGACGATGTAGCCCCTTGTGCTAGGGCGAATCCTGCTACAAGGGAGCTGCCTACAGCTGACAAGATCCAAAAGGTTGGTCGCGGGCGTTCACCACCCCGCAGTACGCCGAAGATCGCCGTCGAAAGCGGCAGAAGCCCAATGTAGATAATTGCATGCGCAGATGTGACATACCGAAGCGCCAAGGCTGTCAGAAGTGGGAAACCTACTACCACACAGAGTGCTACTAACAATAGCGGAACGATGTCGCTTCGGACAGGTCGTTGCTCCCGGAATATGAGGAGAAGCCCCCCCGCTAACAGCCCTGCAGTGGCGGCACGGCATACGGTGAGGAATAACGGATCAAAATCCATCACAGCCAACCGCGTTGCGGGCAGCGAGCCGCTGAAGATGAGTACGCCCAGGAAGCCATTAATCCAGCCGCTTGTCGTTTGGTTCATTACAATCACCTCAAAAAAAATTTTAATACAAAAATGCACTCGACGCTTTGAGATATCAAGGTACGAAAATATTTATAAAATACACTTCTGTATGATTATTTGTATTATAGTAGATACAAAATACGATGTATATTAAACATTTATCCATCTGTAAGGGTACAGATAGTAGATCAACCTACTCAAACTGGAGGCATTTTTATGAAAAATAAAAAGGAAACCATTCAGCAAATCATACGTTCGGACATAGTCAATGGTCTCATCAAACCCGGTCAGAAGCTGCCCTCCATCCGTATGCAGAGCCAAAGATTCGGATGCAGTCTCAACACAATTATTGGTGTTTATCAGGAACTTGAAAATCAATATCTCATTTATTCACGTCCGAAGAGTGGTTATTTTGTTGTAGCCAAAGAAGCGCTTCTTCCCTTGCTGCAAACAAAACGAATCGATTTTGCATCAGCGGCTCCCGATCCCGTGTCGATACCACAAATCGACTTTCGTCAATGCTTGAACAAAGCGATGGAATTATTTGAAGCGTCCATATTCACTTATCCCGATCCACAGGGTTTGCTTTCTTTGCGCCAGGAGATCGTAAAGCTTTTTCAACAGCAACAGGTTTTCCCTTCGGCACAGCAAGTTTTTATATTTTCAGGCGCTCAGCAAGCTCTTCATCTTCTAGCCGGGATGCCTTTTCCAAATGGAAAAATCAACATTTTGGTTGAGCAACCAACCTACTGGGGAATGCTTGCTGCACTTAAAACACAAAGGCAAACCGTAATCGGCATCGAAAGAACTCCTGCCGCAGTACCAGATTCGTTTATTCCTTTACTCCAATGGCATAAACATACGGCGGATCTGAGCACCTCAGTGCTTTCTCAAGGTGTGCTTGAGATTTATATGAAGTCTGGAATGTATGCCCATCATGCAAAGCAAATGAAATCTTTGTACAATCATCGCATTAAACATCTAAGGGAAATTTCACAACGATTATTACCTAAAGAGTGCTTATATACCATTCAATCTTGCGGAGGGCTCTTCGCTTCAATACACCTTCCGGATTCCATTCCTACAGAAGATTTGGTCAAGCGGTTGGAGAATCGTGGCGTTGATGTACTGGCAACCGATAAGCAGTTCCTTTCATCTTTCCCCAAGCTTAACTTGCTGCGCCTTAGCATCATTCGGACCGATGAGCAAGATATTGAAGAAGGCATTCGCATCATTGCCGAAGAACTGGAGCGTGCCCAGTATACAAGCAGATCTCCTAAGCCATTCTATCGGTTATGAAGGTATTTAAATAACTGTCCCATAAGAACCAATCGTAACCAAAATAATGAATATGTAAGCAGCTAAAGGAG
Source organism: Paenibacillus sp. FSL H7-0331 (assembly GCF_001956045.1). Next base: position 30,721 of record NZ_MRTH01000022.1, read on the forward strand.
GATCTTATGTATGAATTCTCATACCTCTGACCGTATTAAAATCCCGGCAGGATTTTGGGCAGGATTAAGTCAGTTAGGGATTGCAGCCCACGACGTAGCTCGCAAAGCACGACTGCCGCTCACCATTATTACTGAACAAGTAGTCACCACCGCGCAATATTTTGCGATCTGGCAAGCTTATTCCGATCTCATTGGTGACACTGCCCAAGGAATTATCCAGCTTGCGACTGTCTTTGAAACAGCGAAGTACCCACCGACCGTCTTGGCGACTTACCACGCTCGTGACTACCGCGATGCTCTAAACCGAATGGCTCGGTACAAACAACTGTGTCCCCCAGAAGGCTTACGTATTACCGAGGAGGGCGAGCACTGTACAATCGAACTGGAATGGCTGCATACGGAGCAACCGGGTCCGCCGATGCTGGTTGGTATTACGCTGGCATGTCTTCTGGAGCTTGGGCGCCGGGGCACAGGTCAACCTTTGACGGCACGGTTTGTCGAATTTTCGCAATCAATGGGCGATGTACAAGTCCTTGAAGCTTACTTCGGCTGCCCTATCCGGATCGGTGCAACATGTAACCGATTGACGCTACATCGAAGTGATCTGGACCGCCCGTTTGTCTCCTACAACGAAGAGTTGCTGGAGATACTGACTCCCGTTCTGGACCGATCGCTCAATGAACAGCAGCGCAGCCGATCAATTACCGAGACGGTCAAATGGATCATGAAACGCAGCCTCACAGGAGGGCGCCCCGACATTCAGGGTGTCGCGAAGGAGTTGGGTATGAGCGATCGTACCTTGCAGCGCCGGCTAACTGATGAAAACACGAGCTTCAAGCAGCTGTTGGCACAAGCTAGACATGAGCAAGCACGAGAGTATTTAGCTGACCCCTTACTCGATATTAAAGAAGTGGCTTTCTTGATTGGATATGAAGACCAGAACTCGTTCTACCGCGCCTTCCGCCTTTGGGAAGGTGATACGCCTTCAAATTGGCGTACTGAACATTTAGGTGCAAACTCGATATCAGAAAATGGCTAGGAATGCCGACTATTTACTGAGTTTTATTATTTGGCGTGTTCAACAAGAACTTTGGCGTAATATGCTAGTTACGGATCCATCCAGACAAGGTAATATAATCACTACCCGGAGCACAAGATAATAGAATAGGAACGTTTTTTATATTAACTATTTATAGCCATTATAAGTAAATGATAAGGAGAACTGTAGGATGGATATGGGATTAAACAATAAAACAGCTTTAGTTACAGGATCAACGAAAGGTATAGGTAAAGCAATTGCCATTGAACTTGCCAAAGAAGGTGTTAATGTACTCATTAATGGACGAAATAATGAAGAGGTAGAACGAACTGTAAATGAAATTAAGTCAGAGTTCCCGGCTACGTCACCTCAAAATGCTACAGCAGATATTGTGGATATTGGGCAAAGAGAAGCTTTATTAGAAAAATACCCCAATATTGATATTTTAGTAAACAACATGGGTATTTATGAAATTATGCAATATGAGGACGTTGATGATGAAGTATGGATCAAATACTTCCGTACTAATGTTCTTGCTGCAAATGGATTATCTAAATTTTATTTACCTAAAATGTTGAAAAATGATTATGGCCGCATTATTTTTATTGCGAGTGAAGAAGCAATTATGCCTTCAGGACTGATGCCTCAGTATTGTATGACAAAATCTATGCTATTATCATTGTCAAAAAGCTTATCTAAATTAACAATAGGAACAGAAGTTACAATCAATACGATCATGCCAGGACCAACTCTCTCTGAAAATGTGCATCAAATAATAGAGAGTATGTACCCTAATGAAGAGATGACTTTTTCAGAAAAAGAGAAAAAATTTATGACTACAAACCTACCTCAATCTGAAATACAGCGATTTATCAAGCCTATTGAAATAGGTAGACTAACTACATTTGTATGCAGTCCTTATGCATCCGCATTTAAAGGTTCTCCAATCCGTATGGATGGGGGAATGGTACCGACTATTTATTAAAAGCATATCACCTTCTCAAAGAACCTTGAATTTAAACTCAAGGTTCTTATATTTGTATCCGTACTAAGGTATTGAGAGGATTAGGCAATCAATTAAGACAAATGAGATAACGGTCGTTTATTCATTTATTGCATAATAAGGTTACACCCTTTAACACTAACATGAGTTAGGGAAAGGCTATTAAACAATGCTTGAGAGAGGGAAGTTGTGATGAAAATTCATCCGCTTGGAAGAACGGGTTTACAAGTGACAAATCTTTGTTTGGGAACGATGACGTTTGGCAATCAGGCGGACAAAAAGACCTGTTTCGAAATTCTCGATAAAACCTTTGCTCATGGAGTGAATTTTATCGACACAGCCGATGTGTATCCAATTGGGCGGGCATCGTATGCAATCGCGGGTGCAACGGAGTCGATTATCGGAGAATGGCTGCAGGGCAAACGAGATAGAGTTGTTCTCGCAACAAAATGTTTTGGCGCGATGGGACCTGAGGCAAATGATAAGGGGTTGAGTCGGAAACATATCATGACCGCTGTAGAGGATAGTCTTCGCCGCCTAAAAACGGACTATCTTGACCTCTATCAAACGCACCAATTTGACCCAATCACACCCATGGATGAAACTTTGCGCGCGTTTGATGATCTCGTTGGTCAAGGCAAAGTTCGTTACATTGGTGTATCGAATTGGCGTGCTTGGCAAGTGGCGAGGGCAAATGGAATTGCGGAGAGAAAAAATTACACTCGTATTGTGAGTGTTCAGCCGCGCTATAATCTTTTGTTTCGGATGATTGAGGATGATTTGGTTCCGATGGCACTTGACGAGGGTGTTGGAATTATCAGTTACAACCCTCTCGCGGGTGGCATGTTAACTGGCCGCTATGGGAAAAACGAGAGTATCCAAGAGGGGACTCGTTTTGGGCTCGGGAACAATGCAGGTTTATTGTATCGGGAGCGTTATTGGCAAGAGGCGTCATTTGACGCTGTTGAACGCTACCAATCCTGGTGCCGAGAGCACAATCATGATCCGGTCACGACGGCCATCCGTTGGGTCACACAACAACCAGGAATCACCTCCGCGATCATTGGTGCAAGTCGCCCAGAGCAATTGGACGCGAGCTTGCGCGCTGTCGACATGAATGAGTTAACGGAACAAGAACTGGCATGGCTTGATGGGCTATGGTTCTCATTGCCTCGTCGTCAAGAGTTTAGTTAATAACAGTGACATGCATGTAATGTTCTTATTTGAATGAAACTAAATCTATGGAAAAGTGAGGAGCAATCAAATGCAATATGTAAAACTTGGAAATACCGGCTTGGATGTATCCAGGCTTTGTCTTGGCTGTATGAGCTTTGGTGTAGCAGAGCGGTGGCATCATCCTTGGGTACTTGATGAAGAGCACAGTCGCCCGATTATTAAAAAAGCCCTAGAGCTTGGTATCAATTTTTTTGATACGGCAAATGTGTATGCTGACGGAACAAGTGAGGAGATTACTGGACGGGTTTTAAAAGATTATGCTAATCGTGATGAAATTGTTATCGCAACAAAAGTTCATGGCCGCATGCATGAAGGTCCAAACGGTGCCGGACTTTCCCGAAAGGCAATCATGAGTGAAATTGATAAAAGTCTGAAGCGACTGGGAACAGATTATGTGGATCTGTACCAAATTCACCGTTGGGATTACAATACTCCTATTGAAGAAACGATGGAAGCCTTGCATGATGTTGTGAAGGCTGGTAAGGCAAGATACATTGGTGCTTCTGCCATGTATGCATGGCAGTTTCTGAAGGCGTTACATGTAGCTGAGAAACATGGATGGACCCGGTTTGTATCTATGCAGAATCATTTGAACCTCATATATCGTGAAGAGGAGAGGGAGATGCTGCCGCTTTGCAAGGTAGAAAAAATCGGTGTGATTCCGTATAGCCCGCTTGCAAAAGGAAGATTGACGCGTGATTGGGAGGAAACGACCCATCGCTCCGAAACCGATCAAATTCAGAAATCCCAATACGATGCGACTGCAAATACCGATCGACTGGTCGTAGAACGGGTTGCGGCAATTGCAGAAAAGCGCGGCGTTCCCCGCGCGCAAATTGCGCTTGCCTGGTTGCTGCAGAAAGAACCGGTAACAGCTCCTATCATCGGCGCTACGAAAATGTCTCATCTCGAAGATGGGGTAGCTGCTCTTTCGATTACGTTAACATCCGATGAAATTGCGTCGTTAGAGGAGCCGTATGTGCCTCATCTGATAATTGGCTTTCAGTAATTGTGATGATGCGATGCAACGGACCGTGTAGCAATAAGAAGATGCTTGCACAATAAGCAGGATAGCTTAATAAATTGATGGTGATCTATGTGAAACAAGGAGCAGTATGCCCGTGGCAACTGCTCCTTGTTTCGCTTTTTTATTAAAACTCTTCGATTAGTAAAATGTTCCCTTTGCAGATCATTCTTCGTGATATATTGAGAGATTCTGAGTGATCTGAATTCAGATCTTAACGGAATCGTGATCCATTGTTATAATAATCTTTGGGCAATAATAGATGGGATTCTTTTTAAGTCCTGATACTAGCGAGGTGGCCATGTTGACAAAAAATAAATTTCAGTTGAAAAGAGAAGCTACCTATCAGTTGCTCCTCGAAGCAGGTATGAAGTGTTTTTCGGAAAAAGGATATGCGGCTACAACGCTCGGAGATATCGTCGCGCGAACGGGGCATACGAAGGGTGCGTTTTACGGTCATTTCACAAGCAAAGAACAGTTATTCATGCATGTGCTTGATTATCAACTTCAATTAACGAACGGATGGACCGATATTCCCAAACAATTTAATCCTGCGGATACAACACTCGAGGAAATGATTTCAATTACGCTTACACGCCTTGAGCAAATGTTAAAGGGTGGCGATAAGTGGATCGTGGTGCTGATCGATTTCTACCAGCAAACCAAACACGATCCCGAGGTCCACGGCATGCTTAAGGAGAAGTATCGTAAGTGGATTGCAGGAATAGAGGCTTTAGTGATCACCTTGCAAGAGCAAGGATGGATCCCGCCGGATAAGGATGCCCGTCTGATAGCCATGCAAGTGATTGCATTTAACGAAGGGTATGCCGTCTTTTCGCTTCTATTTGGAGGTACCGACCCGCAAGCACATATCAAAGGCTTGGTCAAGCTGATGTCTTGAAGCGACGCCGTCGTAAGCACATCCGTATACCCGGGTTACAACTATTTCCTTGACGGATTGTCCACACGACACATAATATATACTACATGGAATGTATTTAAATAGAATTCAACAAATGTTTTTCGGGAGTCAGTCCTGCAATCTCCGCATCGTCCGAGCTTTTACGAACGAAATTCCAAATGAACATTATTAGAGGAGAGATATTCATGGACATCATTCGGAGTTCGCCTGGCATGCGGCAAACTGTACGGGCTTTTCTTGCAGTCGTGTTATTTACAGCAGTGATATTAACGGCATTGTCCATATACAGTCCAACTGTATTGGCCGCGTCCAGCTGGAGGATGGGCGCTGGCGGGGTCGACGATCCGGCGGCTCTCGGCTTTGAACCGTTCGGGATGGACGTCGATCCCGTAAACGGCTACTTGTTCGTAACGGATGCAGTCAATAACGCTGTAAAAATATTTGACTTGGATGGGAACGCTACAGGGATGACGTTAACTGCCTCAGGTGGTTTCACGAGTCTCCTAACCGTTAAATTCGACGGCGCAGGGCATATCTATGTAACGGATAAGTGGTACTTTTACCGATTTGACGTCACCTTCTTGAGCGGTGCCTACACGTTTAGCAATATGATCAAATGGGACGGCAATAGCGCCTCCCCTTCGGTAGGCAGACTTAGTTTCCCTCAGGGAATTGCCGTGTACGGCAACGATCTGTACATCGCGGATACGAATGCCAACCGCGTACTCAAATTCGATGCGTCCACCTTCAGTGCAATGAGCAATCCGGTGGTATGGTCGGGCGATCTGGACCCGGATACGGCCGTAGACGCGACAATCAATCGCCCTTTTGGTATAGCCGCGGACAGCTCCGGCGTCTACATCGGTAATAATGCGAACTCAAGCACATACGGAAAAATTATCAAATTGAAGAGGGACGGGAACGCGTTGATCAAAACGATCACTTCTCCTAGAGGGTTCGGTCTGCACTCCGCCTAAATGAAAATCAGAAAGAAGAGAAGAACATTAAGGAGAAAATAAGCGCAGATAAAAATGCTCTGCTAGGAGTAACTACTGACATACACGACGACATCGATGTCATCGATTTTATCCATCAAAATGCTCAAACCGCTGTTGAAGCATTGGAGATGATATCTTTTTACGAAAACGAACAACCGTGGTATATTTGGCCATTCTTTAGCAACTTAAACAGATTGTCACTCTTGGTTGTTTTTTTTCACGAACAGAAAAAGCTGCCACAGCAAAGTGCTTCCTTTTATGAAAAGTTTGCTTCCTCAATATCGTAAATCGACTACTTCTATCGTTTTTGATATTGATCACATAGTAGACATGTTTTCCGAATTTGCAAATGACATGATGGCCAATGGGCAGGTTATTTTTTCAGAGCATACGATCAAAAATCACTCTGTATTTAAACATAAATGGAATGAGGAAGAAATTGATTGGTCCGAAATGTTGTCTTTTCCTTTCATTGTTCAAAGAGGGAAATGGTATGAGTTTCAAACTCTGGCCTTTCAAGCGTATTTGTCGTTGAAACACTTTCTTAAGCAAAAGGAGGAGGGAAATACCGTTTTCTATACCGACTTCCTAAAGTTACGCGGTGCATTTTTAAATATCGAGCATGACATTTGGTTATTATGTTCTGAGTTGGATCTTCAACATTTTAATCAAAGTTACCTTATCCCCATTTTGAAGAAATACGTCAATGCAGTCGATGCAACCAACCCGAGAACCTTATGCGCTTCAACATTAAGGGTTCTTGAACTAACTTTGAATTTTAGAATATCTGAGGACACGTATTTTCCAGATGCTTCAGGATCGTGTTGCGATGGATTGGTCAGCACTGCGCTAGAGTTTATAGGTCATGACTTGTTGGACATTGAACTTCATATGAATTGTTCTGAAGTAGGAGATGAGAGCAAGCGCTCGAAATTGTTGTGTTTAGGCCAGTTGATTATCCAAGCAGACTCACTGGGTTACAATAAGGATGAATATGTACTGGACCTAGTAGAACACGGCTCAAATCCGGAACTGTTGGAAATACTTGAAGCTCTAGGCGTATGTGAGTTTCTGTGGCGTTCATATTATCAAGTGTTGAGATTAGTAGAAAAGGCTGTTTCAAATAATTATACATCTCGTCTTGATTCTTATAGCGAAGATCCAAAGGTCCGTAGATTTGTCACGACAGATTGAAATGGGGTGAGGAAAGATATGAGATTTCCGGACAGCTCAGGTTTACTACTTTCCATTGTCGATAGTTATATTAGGGACGAAGAAATGATGGTGCAATGCACTGATAGCTATAGTTACCCTTTTAACAATTTTGTACAGAATGCCCAAAAAAGGAATCTGAATTCTCTAGATATTGAGGATTGTCTGCAAGTTCCCAGACTGTATATTATCGCCGGTCATAAAAACAAAGTTAATCAAGTAGAGCAAGTCTGGAGATCCAGGGTAAAGCAAGCATTTGACCAGCTTTTAAAAAGCGAACGGATCCTGAAAAAAATACAGGATAAGGTTAACGCAACAACAAATCATTATTGTCTGGAGTCAATGCACTGGTTGTACCTATCAGAATTAATGACCGCTGATCATGCATACTATCCAAGAGAGATAAAATATACAATCGAGGACGGGAATCTAGTTATTTTGATTTTTTATTGGACAGCTGATCCAAACGAGAATCCGTTAGATGAAGTTGAGCAGACTATCAATTTTTGGATGGATCGAGAACAGCCAAACTTAAAGGGAAATCAGTGCCTTATACGCTCTTTTATTTTACGAAACATGATCGGTCGTAGGGTTTTGGCTGCATTCTCAGATAGGCAAGGAAACTGGGGGACGTTATTGGAAGGGGGGATTTTTTTACCGCTAGCAGATGATTTTGAATACGGATTATCTAAATTGAGCCGTATGCATATTGGTCAATGGACTATAGGAGAAGTTGAGGAAATATTGTTAAATCCTATTTATGCTTTTGGATATTATTATGAACACATTGATTTAATAAGCGAATGGTTCTATGTGCTTCTTTATGAGTTGGCTACAACTGATGAGAACAAATTGGAAGGCGTTAACCTGGAACATGTGTATCGACGTTTTTGTGAATATTTAGGAAAACATATTTGTCCATATACTTTAATTGAACAAAAAATAATAGAGATTAATCAATTTATACAAGTGCTTGAAAAAAAATTAGATGCAATAAGAAGTTACTTAAAAGGTGAAGAGGAAACAGGGGTTTCTAAAAATATACTGTTTATGATGAGGAATCGACACGCCTACCTCCCGGTGGTTCATCGTTTTATTCGCAATAATACTGGCTTGGATATAAATTATACGTCTAATTCTATCACCTTTGATTACAATGTATGGAAATTTGCTCTTGAACACTTGGAATATGCGACTGATTCTTATGAGAAAGGAAAGAAATTCGAAGAATTGGCACAGTATTTTCTACAAACCATTCCCGGCGTAAAAATCACTGGTGTCAGAGAAAAAAAAGGCGGACGGGCTGAAGTCGATATATATTGTTGTAATGTTTCGTACGACCACTTACTTTGGAAGCTTGGCGCGTTGATCTTGATTGAATGTAAGAATCAAAAGAAAAAAGTAAAGGTTTCGGATATTCGAAACTTGGTATCAACAATGGAAACCAAAGGAATCAGTGGGGCAGTAATTTTTAGTAGAGCAGGTTTTTCATCGGTTGCTATAGAAGAAATTAAATATCAATTTTCAGGCGGTAAGATAATCATACCTATTTCTCTTGAAGAATTAGCAAAAGTGAATGGGGAAAAAGAGATTTATGTGTATTTTCGAAAGAAGATAGAGGATCTCGAACAGGTCATGGAAGATGATATTGGACAATTATATTTATAGATATGTGAATCTATATTTTGATCCAGAATCATCTGATTTCCGCAAGAGATTCGCAAGCCCACATAACGTCGTTTCTTATCCGACTAGCTCCCGCAATAAGTTTTCATTAGTCTGTTCGGACGTTTCGCGAGTTAGGGAGACGGTTACGTAATTATCGCGACGTGATCGGAAGGTAAGGGGCGTCAACGGCTAAGATTGCTTACAACCCTTCTAAAAACCGAATGTTGAAAACGAAGTTTCGAAATTTGCAGTCTTGAAGATCCAGCCGGACGATATCGTTCAATTGGTATTCGTTACGGAGTGGGTTTGGTTTTGCACTTCGCATTTCCTCATGGACAAGTTATGCGAACCAAAAGAGATATGCGAAGTAGAGGGGAGAGATTCGTATAACAATTGGATATACGGTTTCGTATAACTTTTACGAAAAACCAGGAGTCACTTGGAATAGTTTTGAAATCATCCAAATTCCTTGACACAGAAGGGTTTTTGAGCACTTTTGAGGGCTAGACTCACCTCTTTCCGGTTCGTATAACAAGGCATTCACACTGCGGAGTCTGGTGGCTCCTTTGTCTGCCCGAGGCATTTCAGGGGAGTTGATTCAAGCAGACAACTCTGCGACGCTAAGTCCGCAAGCGAACCCAGCGCTGCCGGGCTTTAAGCATCTCGGGATCGTGGATACACAAACGTTATAGGAAATTGCTGCAAAGCCATTATAAGAACCTATTCAACCTATTAACTCGGAGGATCGTAGATGCGAATAGAAAACAAAGTTCAAGAACAATACCCCAAATCTATTGGAGGATGGCTCATATTATATCTTGGGTTGATTATTGTTAGCACAGCTTTATATGTATGGGGATTAATCAGAGAGATACCAATAATTTACAATACTTTTGAATACACTAATGGATCCGAACTCTTTATATCATTAGTACTACTTATGGGGACATTTATTAAATTGATTACTTCAATAATCATATTGATGATGTTTGTTTCGAAGAAGAGTAGTGCCGTTAAGATAATAATTCTACTTGAGTCATTTTGTATATTAATTAGATTGCTGGGTATAGGAAATATTACAATGTATAATATTTTTCCGTCACAATACTTCGTTTCCGTACTTTTTATTGCGATTAGTTTAGTATGGATAATATATTTCAGAAGATCCAATAGAGTCAAAGAAACATTTATGATCTAATGACATGTTTGGAAGTAAGTCTACGAAGGCAGCAACATCCTATAACACCGTATTTACGCTGCGGCCTGATGGCCTTGGTCTGCAAGAGGGATTTCGAAAAAGTGTGATCAGTAAACAATGCTCACTGCCTAACCGCATCAAGGCCGGCCCTACGGACCTTAAGGCAATACGCAAGTTCGTTAAAAACATTATAGAACAACTTGATTCTCAAAATCTATTTTCAAACCAAAACTATAAAGAATATCAACACCTAGAATTGCATCAAAACCATAGGGTTCTTTTGTTAGTTCTCTAATTCCAGTAAATGGATGTTCAATTACTTGAAGGAAGCTCGGGCTTCTTTTGGATTCATATAATCTGATATAACTGACATCTCTTCAACGAACATTAAAATAATTAAATAAATAAACTTTTATTTTTGAGGGGTGTCAGCAATCATGAACAAGTACATAAAAGGGATATTACTAACATTTATATACATATACTTTTTTGTTTTCTACACTGTTGCTCTTTATTTAATTACTAACTTGATATTAGTGGACTTCTTTAGAGCGAATAGTTCAACTGCAGATGAATTTTTAACATTTATAAAGCAAACAATCGTTTTTGCAGGCATTTTATCAATAATACTTATATTAATTATTCATTTATTATGGAGAAAGAAGAGAAAAGTATTTTATGTAGTTAGTGTACTAACTTTAATATTATCGATGGTTGCTATATTTATATTAATTAATTCGGATATAGGTGGACCAGTAAGAATAAAAAAACAAATTTTCAGCTTAATGTGAGGAAGTGATTTATCCTTCAGATAACATCGTATTCCCACAGGGGGCGGCTACGCCGACCTAGGTCTGCAGATGTGGATTTAGCAGACAACCCTGCATTGGCGAATATTTTCGGGGTTGATTATCAGTTTTTTACGGGGAGTGATTTTTTGCCATTTACATTTGCCCATCCATTATATTCATTTCCAATTAAATTTATAAAACCACGATATTTTAGTTTATCGGGACTTATTCTGGGAAGTATGTCTCCCGATTATGAGTATTTTATTGCACTAGAGCCATATCAAACCATAGGGCATACACATAAAGGACTTCTTTTACAAGGGCTTCCCTTATGTGTAGTCATTTTATTCTTGCTGCACCTAATTAGGAAACCTCTAATATTACATCTGCCCTCTATGTTCCATATCGATGTGAAAGCCTACCAACTAATCAGATCCTTTGACTTTCGAGACATAAAAAATTGGATTGTGTTTTTACTGTCTGTTGTTATTGGTTTCTATAGTCATATTTTTTTGGATGCATTCACTCATAAATCAGGTTATTTTGTCATGAATTATCCTCTTTTACAAAACATCTATTTTTCAGTTCCGTTATACAAGTTACTTCAACACATACTTTCTTTAATAGGTATGTTGGCTCAGATTTTACTAATCGTATGGTTATTAATTAAAACCCCTTTTTCCACAAAAAATTTCAGAGAAATAGGTCCGAAGAGAAAGATAATTTATTGGTTTATCGTACTTATAATAGCGATAGTCGTCGTTATTGCAAAGCTATACTTTGCTTCAAGCACAAATATATTAGGGATGATTATTGTCTCTTCAATATCAGGACTCTTTCTAGGACTAGTAGTAGCAAGTTTAATCTTTCGAAAGAGACTGCGATATAGATAAGGGCTCCGTCTGTATATCTTCGTTTCCTCAATCGGTCAGTCTATGGCCTCCCCAAAGCTGATATTTGCTTCCATAATTTAACATTGTGTTCAATTGAAGCAGATATGTCTATACATCTTAACGTTATAAAGCATTTTAAATTTGGAGAAATGGTTCAGATTTGGTTTCTATTATAACCATACCCTATTCAACCGATAAGGGAGCCAATATAATGAACTTAAAATAGGTATACCAAATCGGTTGGGGGTATACAGGCATGAAGAAGCAGCGGCCAGATAACTATTTTCTAATATGTTTATTAAAATGACGCTGGTAACAACACTACTGGTGATGGTGCTTTCGCTGTTTTTTTACATCTATTTTAAAAGCTACAACAGTAAACTGATCAACCGGTCAAACGAAGAAATTATGCATCAGGTCATCTATAATGCCGAGCAGGTTCATACTTATGTCAGGAACTACGCGGTTACTTTATCCAATAATCTGGATGCGGTCAATCTCATGAACAGACAGAATCTGTCCATTTACGAGCAGCTCAGCAGTATGAGGGCGCTTGATCTTATGCTGAAATCGAATCCGTATATAGGTTCGTTTTATGTGTACAGCGGTCAGGAGGATATGTATTATATTATAGGCTCCAATCCGCTGATACGCCGGGGGAGTGATTTTGATCCTTGGGCGGCAACTATCCTGAAGAAGGGCAGCACCTTCCCTAAGCTTGCTCCTATCCCAAGAAGGATGCCTCTCAGCGAAACGAACCCGGAGCAGACCATTCTCAATCAATTGACCTTAGGAAGTTTCGATACGCTGGATAACAAAAGCTTCTGGTTCGTCAGCCGAAATGTTGGAGTGATGGCGCATACCGATCCAAAGCAATTTTTGACAAATGCCGCAGAAATCATTGTCGGATTTGCTTCTGATCGGATTCCCCCCGAATAAGAAAGAAGGCGAATGGCTGCACGAATATGGAATTACGTTGGACCCCGGTATGCCTGTCGCCGTTGCGGTGATGAAAATCGATCACTATAGCGAATTTTGCGAACGGTACAAGCAGTCCGATAGAGCGCTGCTCCGACATGCTCTCACTAACATCACCGGCGAAATTATGTCAGAGTTCCATACCTGAGAAGCGGTTGATTTGGATGAAGACGTTGTTGTATTGATCTTGAATACGGATGAGGAAGGCAAATTATCGGAGAATGGAAGGCTGGAACTATCCCGATCCCTGCATCAGGTGCTCGAAAGCTTTGAACGCTATTGTTCACTGACGGTATCGGTCTTCGTGAGCGAGGCGGCGATGAATCTCAGAGAATTACCCTACATATATAAGGATGCGTTGGATTTATCCAATGATCGGCTGAAATATGGACACCGATGCATGCTCTTTCGAGAGGATCGGTTCGCAGATTCGCCGCAATCGTTCCCAATCGATCATCCGCTTGTTGAGCAACTGCTGGCTGCGATTAAGGAAGGGAAACAGGAATACAGTGGTTGGAGCAATTATGCGAGAGAAAAATCACAATTACACGGAAGAGAACAAGCGATTAGAGAAATTCGCTTCGGGACAGCTCAATCCAGTTTGGGTGGAAACCCTCATGAATTTCCCTCCTGGATGGACGGAAGTGGATTGAATCCACTGATGCGCTACGGGAATCCATTCAGCAGTACTCGCAGCCATCAAGCAGATCGATGACATGATGCGAACGATATGACCTTCCCCTTCGCCCAATAGCATATGCTTGGCACAGCGGAGGTCGTATGAATATTTTTGCTTATCGGGAGGGGAAGTAACACCTCCTGGCCTACGGGGATGATCAATCTTTGAATTTAACCGCTGTGCCAGTACTCAGAAATTTATATGTATTTGGAATAAAAATAACCGAGAATCCTATAATAGCATCTGCGCCAGCTTTATATGCTTGCAATTGTAGTTTACGTGTTACATCACTCATTGATGATCCGTCTTGAGACAAAAATTTAACGTATCCTACTTCTCTACCCGGAAAATAATCGATTGTTGCTATCGGAATCAGATCACTATGCTCATAAATGTTTACTACCAATATAATCAGCTCCTTTAGATATTCATCATCTATTTAAAGAATCGGTTTTAATTGAATTAAAATCAATTGAATCAATAGCAAGGAGGTTTTTAAAAAATGCAAAAATGGCAAGGTGTAATAAAAAATTCCCAAGCGTTAGCCTTGGTCGGAGGCGCTGGGAAATAACCGTTTCTATCAACCATTATAACACGGGGGATGGGATTATACATGGCAAAACAGATGCAAATTTCAATGGCAATCTATCAGATTGATGAAGAAGCAACCAAGGACACAGTAGAGAAATACCAAGGTGATGCTCGTGAGTATCAAGTCACTGAGTACATCCCTCTTGAGCAATAGATAACGCCAAGCTACGAGTCGCGCTTTCACGGCAACACGAACACAGTCAGTTCTCCAGTCGAAAATATTGCTATTCAAAATATAGAAGAACAAGAGAATCACAGAAAGCACATTGAACGTGCAGAAAGGGCTATTAACCGTCTTGGCACCCGACACCAAAAGCTGATACGGGCACGCTTCATGGAGGACGATTATGCTTCAGATACGGACGTAGCAGCAGAGCTTGGTTACAGTGATCGGCATTACCGCCGAATGAAGTCGTTGGCGATCTATAGATTGGCAGGTATACTTGGTTTGGTGGTGCTGAAGGATGATTAAATAAAGGAATAAAAATGTATAGAAGGAAACGAAAAAGTTGAGTTTAGGAATGTATCTTGCCTCCAGACATAAGCCCATTACAGTACATTAAAAAAACAATACGCTTTTTACAATAATACATTACAAACAGCCATGACCCATCATTAGCCTTCCATTTTCACGCTTATTCTACCAACAATCGTACTTTATAAAGAACGAATTTTTGGTTATAATTAAAAATCTGGAGCGAGATGGTCCAAATCATACTTTTTTATGAAGGAGAACGTCCATGAAATGTTCATTGTCTAGACTGGCCATAAAAGCAGTCGTGTTAAGTCTTGCTGTTACTTTTATTTTCTTCTCTTCACTTACTGGCTTCGTGAGTAAATCATATGCCGAAGATCAACAAATCGTTGCGACATGGCTATGGAATACATACTCAATTTGGAAAGAGAAAGACAAAACACTTGATTTTCTTGGTCGAAACGGTATCAATCTTTTGTATCTGCAAATTGATGTAGATATACCTTCCGATGTTTATAGTACCTTTATTAGAGAAGCTGAAAGTCGTGGTATTAAAGTTCATGCTTTAGGTGGAGCCCCCGAATGGGTCCTACCCGAGCAGCAAGGGAAACTGTACCAGTTCATAGATTGGGTGAACACATACAATAACAGCGTTCTTCCCAGCGAACGATTTAACGGTATCCATCTTGATGTGGAGCCGTATGTGCTTCCGCAATGGCGGAGTGACCCAGATAAGATGCTAGGGCTTTGGATGGATACGATTAGCGGTTTTGTCCAGCAAGTCAAAGCAGATACACATTTAACTACTGGTGTAGATTTGCCGGTGTGGCTAGATAGGCTTAACGTCCCTGATGGATACGGTGGTAGAACTACGCTTTCGGATTGGATGATTCGCAGGCTGGATCAAATCTCCTTGATGGCCTATATTGATAATGCCGAGGACATTATCAAATCCGTTTCGAATGAGTTGGTTGAAGCTGAAAAAGCCAGCAAGCCGGTCATCATTGGGGTGGAAACCCTCAACAATAACGAAGAGCACAGCAGCTTTTATGCAAAGGGAAGATCCCAAATGCAAAGAGAATTGAATACGGTAATCCGAACACTCTCGAGCAATTCATCTTTTGCCGGATATGCCATTCATGAATATGAAAGCTGGACATCTTTAAAAGATTAAGCTTTCAGTCAATCTGTTCTTTTTAATGAACTAAAGCGATGCAAATCATGTCCGTTGTAAGACCGTTCTGAGGCCGCTTTATGTCAGATTCTTTGACGAAAGGCGTGGTATGATTGTATTGTAGCAAAATTGGATACGAACAAATGAGGGGCGCCGCTGGCAATGTCATTAAGTTAAGGCGGAGAGCCAAAAATCAAGAAGAAGAGCAGGTTATCGAAAAGATAGCCTGCTCTTTTTTGCACGAAAAAGTGAAAATATGACTTGACAAGTAGATAGAAATGTGTGGCGAAGCCCCTTGAAAAACGAGGAGGTTACGCCAATGAATAAGTACGCAAATTCGCTAAAAGAAACGCTGACATCCCTCATACGAGAAATGGCAGCTGCACCCGCATCTTTTGTCAAAAACCCTGAAAAAGATTTTACCCGCAAGAAAAAGTTACCCTTTGAAACGGTTATGCAACTCCTGATCTCCATGGGAGGCAACAGCCTCTATAAGGAACTCTTGGAATCGCAGGGCTATAACGTGAACACCGCAACCACTTCTGCTTTTGTCCAGCAGAGGCATAAAATTCTGCCGTCTGCCGTGGAATTCTTATTTCACGCATTTACGCAATCGCACACAGATATCAAGGATTACCGAGGCTATCGTTTTCTTGCCATTGACGGTTCGGATTTACATATCGCAACGGATCCTACGGATGCGGACACCTATTTTCAAAATCAACCGAACACGAAAGGCTACAACCTTCTACATTTGAATGCAGCCTATGACCTCTGCAACAGGATTTACGTGGATGCCATTGTTCAGCCCCGAAGGTTGTGTAACGAAGGAAGGGCACTGGCTGCTATGGTCGATCGTTCCCCGCTCAAGGGAAAAATCATTGTGATTGCCGATCGAGGTTATGAAAGCTACAACAATTTCGCGCATATTGAGCGCAAAGGGTGGAACTACGTCATAAGGGTAAAAGATTTAGACTCCAGTGGCATTCTTTCGGGCTTGCGTTTGCCCTCTGGCGGAGCGTTTGATCTGGATGTTCATCTGACACTCACCAAAAAACAAACCAAAGAAGTCAAAGCTCATCCCGATCTATACAAGTTCGTCCCTTCTACGTCTACCTTTGATTTTTTGGACCTGCAGGAGAATTTGTTTTACCCGATTTCCTTTCGGGTTGTTCGTTTCGTCCTGCCGGGTGGCACTTATGAAACCGTCATTACGAATCTTTCCGCCGTTGATTTTCCACCTGATGAAATCAAGTCCATTTATCACATGCGATGGGGCATTGAAACCTCGTTCAGAGCCTTGAAATACACCGTCGGTCTGACGAGTTTTCACGCAAAGAGGCGGGAGTTCATCATTCAAGAAGTTTTCGCAAGAATGATCATGTACAATTTTGCGGAAATGATGACCTCGCACGTCGTCATTTCCCAAATGAATAAACGGTACCACTACCAAGTCAACTTCACAGTCGCCGTTTACGTTTGTAGACGATTCCTGCGCTCCAGGGATAATGAGCCCCTACCCAATGTTGAAGCACTGATTCGTAAAAACATTCTGCCGATTCGACCCATCCGCCCAGGACAGCAGAATACGCGCAAAATCCGCTACAAATCTGTTGTTAGCTTCGTCTATAGAGTAGCATAATTCGTTTCACATGAACATTTTTTTAAGCGGATTGTCCATCCGCTTGTTTGCTGTGCGCATTTTACTTTGCTTGCAACCAAAAAACAAACGGCACAGGGATTATCCTATGCCGTTTCAGATTCCATTTGTATTCCCAGTCTTGTCTTTGAGCTTAACTTAATGACATTGGCGCCGCTGGTGTCCTTTTTTTGTTATCCATTTAACCAATTGGAGGTGAACACCATTACTTTAGATATTTAAAAGGGAAATCCTTCCTAATGTCGAAATGTGATGGTGGGAGGTGCTACAGTGCCAAAATGTGCAAGATGTAACGGGACAGGTAAGTACAAAGTTTTTTGGATTTTTAAAGATTGGTGTGATGTATGCGAGGGGCGGGGGACCCATTCCTCATATGGAACACGTAGATTAGCAAAGGTTGCACATAATAGAGATGACTTTGAAAGTGTTTCGAGCTCTTGGAGTTTTTCCACTAATGAAAGCTCCTCTCAGAGCTACCGTGATAGTAGTAGTTCAAGCAGTTGGGGGAATTCAAACGATTCAAGTGATTCAAGTAGTAGCTATAGTTCATCAAATGACGACTCGGGAAGTTCATACGATTCAGATAGTGATAGCTCCAGCGGTAATTCATCAAATGATTCCGACTGAGTATATTAAAAGCTAAATCGAAAAAAGTACTATGGGGTCAGTCCCCTGATCCTCAGGACTTTCAATTTTATATCAGCTTTACCATATCGCTATACAGTAGCCGTTGATCTTTTGGAAACTCGATATCACGATGAAAATGTCCAAAGAAACATTTTTTATATTGCAATCTTTCAGATATCTGTTGAAAATAAGAGTGCATTGGATCTAATGGGTACTTGATTCCAAGCTGATCGGCAATAAGTGCCAATGTGCCGCTTGAGCAAGTATGAGTGACCACATAGTCGACTTTCCAATTGTGTTGATCTAGATTTATTAGCCCTTCTTCATATTCGGTAGAAGAGGGCATTTCACGGCTCCACCAGGTCTTGCCTTCTTTCCGGTATTCCTTACCATGAGAGTCAGCACCACCAAAAGTGAAAAACTTCTTTCCCTCAATCTCATAAACTTGGCCGCGCATAAGATGGATGACACTGTTATTTATCCGGCGAATCTTTCCGCCGTTCCAAATCTCAATAGGGTAAGCATCCAGCATATCATGGTTCTCATGATTGCCATCAATGATAAGGTCGTGAATGGTTTATCTCTATGCAACCATTTGAGCCAGTATTGATCCTCTTTATCACCATTCCAAATTAATCCGAAATCACCTGATATGACAACGAAATCCACCTTAGTCATATTACGCTGCTGCAGGAAATTTTTAGAATAAAGCCTGCGTCCAATACTTACGCTGCCGTGAACGTCTCCAGTAATATAAATCATATATCTAGCCTCCCGTAAAGCAGGGCAGAATGAGTTTATTATTTATTAATATACAGGACCAGTAGCTGAGTAACTTTTTATCCTTTCAATCAGTATAAGGATTGAAAATATCTGGCATGTAGTGGGAAGCGGAGGCGCTCATCTCAACATCAGGTTTGCCTATATACAACTGGGTTCCATCACCGTTAAAGGATTCTTCACCTCGTGTCCATTTTTTTGGCGTACTGACGCTAAAGTCAAACCGTACATTAGAATACGTTTGCCATTCATCCGATTTTGTTAAGTCGGAACCTGGAGTTGTTGGGGGTTTAGAATAGGATGCCTGGGGGCTAGCAATTGCTATCGTCTTCGAATTCTCATCCCATCTCACATCGGCTCCCAATGATTCAGAGACAACCCTTAACGGCACATAGCTTTGTCCATTTATAATCTGGATATCTGTTGAAACGGATTTTCCATTGATGAATAGTTTGATATCGGAAGCAGCGACGTGATGAGTTTCTCGTCGGAAGTCAGCATCATTGTTATATTTTAAAAGTCAGGTTCTTGTCATCAATCGATGTCAAGAACCTGATTACATTCCCGATCAGTCTACCTGACCCTACGACTCTTCCAATTGCCCTGACTTTCGGCGCCGCCAACTCATGAATACCAGGGACAATGCAATTACCGAGAGGATAGCCCCAAGTAGCTGAAATCCCCCGTCGCTGAACTTATCTCCCATTATGATGCCTAGCAGCAATGAAGAGAGAATGGTTCCCAGGTATCTCGATGTCATAAATACTCCGGATGCTACACCGATTATTTCTTTTGGAGAACTTTGGAACAAGGCTGCTTGCATACCTACATTGTTCAACCCGTTGCTAATACCGAATGCAGCCAAAGCCAGACACACGCTGATAACCGGTGAAGTTTGATTCAATGTCACGAGCCACACCGACCCAAATGTCATTAGAATTGCAGACAACAGCAATGCCGGTCGTGGTCCTGATTTATCTATCCATCGTCCTGCTATGGGAGAAACAACGAGCGAGCACAAACCTAAACTTAGCATGAGAATACCTGTATGGAATTCACTTACATGACGTACCATTTGCAAATAGGATGGAAGCCCGAAAAAGAGCGAGTAATAAAGTACGTTAACGAGTATAAATTCGATATTGACCCAAGTCATTGCAGGATATTTGGCAAATGTGCGTAAAGGGATAAAGGGAGACGTTACTTTTAACTCATGTCGTACGAAAGCCCCCAATGCAACGAGGCCTATCAGCACGACAATAACATGCTCAAATGAGACATGCCCAGATGATTTTGCTGACAGTAATCCAACGAGTAGGGCAACCAGACCCACTGTGAAGAACAGAATACCTGACGTATCAATCAAATCAAACCATTTACGAATGGACATGCCCTGTGCAACGGATGTTGGCGGTTCGTCCTTAGGGATATTCCTCCAAGCTAATAGAAAGCTCGTCACCACGAACGGAATATTGACCAAAAAGATAGCAGGCCAATCCCACCAGTGAATCAAGACCCCACCAATAAAAGGTCCAAGTGCTGCAGCTCCTGACAGGAATATGGACATAACTGATAACGCAGACGCTTGTTTCTCCGTAATATGAATTCGCACAATGGCCATTCCAACTGAAACCATCATGCTTGTTCCGATGGCTTGCACAATTCGGAACACAATAAGCCACCCAAAGTTTGGCGATAGTGGGGCTAATAATGAGGCAACGAAGGAAACAATAAGCCCGGCAAGAAATATCTTCTTTCGACCGAAAATATCACTGGCTTTTCCCATGACAGGTTGAGCGATGCTACTTGCAATGTAGAAAGAAAAAATAATCCAGGAAACACCTGTAAAGTCAAGGTCGTACACATTTTGCAGCCTTGAAATAGCAACAGAAATCATCGAAGAATTTAATGGGTTCAATAGCATACCCAGTCCAACGGATATCAACAACCACCTACTACGAACAATCATTTTTGGTCCTCCCCAAAGCGTAATAATATCATCGTACTTGAAGTCTCTTATTTATTCCAACGCATTTTATGTTATGAATTAATTGACTTAAAGGAATGAGTGGAGGGTGCAACATGGAACTTCTTCGGAAGCAAATTCCTTCCCTAAATATGTGTATGAGGGAGTTGAACCTGCAAGGCTTGGAATTCCGTGAGGTTGTTGTAGAATATTTTGAGGCGATATTTAACAGACAATTTAATCATCCGGCACCACTGTTGGCGGGTGAATCAGATTACTGGACGAGCCCCGAGTCGGGGTCCGTTTCAAAATGTGTTGACACGACACTGAATGGTGTCATATAATCATAAAGACACTAAATGGTGTCGGATTAGGAGTTCTAGCCTCGTGGGCGCTGCGTTCGTAGAGCCGCATACTTTAAGAAGGTTGTGAATTAACGGATGCCCCTTGGTAATAATAGTTAGGAGAGGGTGTTGTGAGCGATAACAACCAGTTGCGGGATGTGTATGACGCGATTGCAGATCCAACTAGGCGCCGACTGATTCGTCTGTTAGCAGAGGCAGAGGAGATACCACTTCATGAGTTAACGGCACAGTTCCAAATGGGCCGTACAGCGGTATCCAAGCATTTGACAATCCTTAAAGAGGCCGGGCTGGTGCTTGACCGAAAAGTCGGCAGAGAAACGCGATTTAGGCTAAATGCCTCTCCACTCAGAGAAATTCAAGATTGGGTGGCTTTCTACAGCAAATTCTGGAGTGCGAATATGTTGCGATTGAACCAACTATTAGAGGAGGATGAATAATGAGTTTAACATTATCCTTGGATTTTCAGTTCACGTCATCGATCGAAAAGGTTTGGTCCGCCTTAACCGATTCAAGCAAGCTTGCCAAGTGGACCATGGAAAATGATTTTAAGCCTGTCGTAGGACACCGTTTTCAGTTTCGCACTCAGCCGACCGAATGGTGGAATGGAATTATTGACGGTGAAGTACTTATCGTGGAGGCACCAGACCTGTTGTCTTATACTTGGGAAAGCGGAGAGAAGCACACGGTTACCTGGACGCTGCAGGATTTAGGAGACGGGAAGGTTAACCTTCATCTCGAACAAACCGGAATCTCAAATGATCAAGCACTCGCAGGGGCTAAGTATGGCTGGGGTAATTGGTTCCGCGAGTTTGAAAAGGTGTTGGAACAATAACCGCTTTCGGTATTAAACGATAGTTAAATAGCCCAACCTCATAAAACAGATCACTTCATGGTAGTATCTAATGCCCATCAAGTGATCTGTTTTTACACGTATGTCTGCTTTTCTGATTTCAATTTACTTGAGAACGGAAAAACCGATCTGTCTAAACCGCTTTCTTGCGGTGTTTCATCGGATAAGGATCTTAAAAAGAGTAAAGGAGGATATCTGTTGACCCAAGAATATATTGAAATCCGCGGCGCACGGGAAAATAACCTTAAAGATGTATCTTTGCGCATTCCCAAGCGCAAAATCACCATATTTACCGGTGTATCCGGTTCCGGTAAATCGTCGATCGTTTTCGATACCATCGCCGCCGAATCCCAGCGTTTGCTGAACGAAAACTTCAGCATGTTCGTCCGCAACTTTCTGCCGCGCATTCCGCAACCGGATGCAGACGCAATCGAAAATCTTAGTATGGCTGTTATCGTCGACCAAAAACGCTTGGGCGGCGGCGCTCACTCGACCATGGGCACGATTACAGATATTGCACCTATACTTCGGCTGTTATACTCACGTGTGGGTCAACCTTACGCCGGTAATGCCAATGTCTTTTCATTCAACGACCAGCAAGGCATGTGCCCGGAATGCAACGGCGTCGGCCGCAAGCTCGGAGTTGACTCGAAGAGAGCATTGGACATAACCAAATCACTCAACGAAGGCGCCATCTTGCTTCCAGAGTATGGCGTCGAAAGCTGGGATTGGAACATTATTACCCAGTCAGGTTTGTTTGATAATGACAAAAAGCTAGTCGATTACACCGAGGCAGAAATGGAACAGCTTCTGTATGGCAAACCGTATAAGGTTGAAATGCAAGTTGGAGGGAAACCTGTAAAATTTACCTCCGAGGGTATCATTGAGAAGTTCAGCGGCAAGTACATCAAGCGAGATCTCAAAACGAGGCCGGAGCGCACTCAGAAAATGGTAGAGCCGTTTATAACCGAAGGTCCATGCTATCTTTGCCGCGGTGCCCGTCTTAGCCAAGCGGCTCTTAGCTGTAAAATCAATGGTAACAATATTGCCGAACTGTCTTCCATGGAGGTAGGTCGACTGATTGAGGTCGTTAAGGAAATAAATGATCCGATAGCGGCACCTATGGTTAAAGCGTTAACGGAAAGACTGCAACACCTGGTTGATATTGGCCTGGAATATCTCAGCCTCGACCGCGAAACCGACACTTTATCCGGTGGAGAATCACAGCGTGTCAAAATGGTCAAACACCTGAGCGGCAGTCTCGTGGATGTGGTATACATTTTTGATGAGCCGAGCGTTGGCTTGCATCCCCGAGATGTGCATCGGCTTAATGAATTGCTGCAAAAACTGCGCGATAAAGGCAATACAGTCATTGTCGTCGAACACGACCCCGATGTGATTCAAGTAGCCGATCATATAGTCGATGTCGGTCCTTTTGCAGGCAGTCGTGGCGGCACCATTGTTTACGAAGGCAGCTATTCCGGACTGCTGCAGGCCGATACCCTGACGGGCAAGCATATGAAACAGTCGATGCCGCTTAAGGATCATTTTCGTCCGGCAACGGGCAAGCTATCCGTCGTGGGCGCCAATCTGCACAACTTGAACAATGTTAGCGTCGATATATCAACGGGTGTATTAACGGTAGTGACAGGCGTTGCCGGTTCCGGCAAAAGCACATTGATCAACGAGGTGTTTTTGCAAAAGCATCCTGATGCGATAGTGATCGATCAGGCAGCTGTAGGTGTCTCGACCCGTTCGAATCCAGCCACGTACACGGGCATCATGGACGATGTGCGCAAGGCCTTTGCATCAGTCAACAAAGTGAAACCCGGCTTGTTCAGCTTTAATTCCACGGGTGCCTGTGAAAACTGCCAAGGTCTTGGTGTTGTTTATACCGAGTTGGCATTTATGGAAACCGTTAAAACAACCTGCGAAATATGCGGCGGCAAACGTTTCAAAGAGGAGGTACTCGCTTACAAACTGGGCGATAAATCGATCGCCGATGTGCTGGAGATGACCGTACAACAAGCCCTCTCTTTTTTTGATATCAAAGAAGTTGTGCGCAAGCTGCAGTCGATGAGTGATGTGGGACTGGATTATTTGACACTCGGCCAGCCGCTCAGCACACTATCGGGTGGTGAGTGCCAACGCATCAAGCTGGCCAGCGAGTTGCATAAAAAGGGAAGTATTTACGTCATGGACGAGCCGACGACCGGACTGCACATGTCGGATATCGCCCATCTGCTTGCTATCATGAATCGTTTGGTAGATGCCGGAAATACAGTCATTGTGATCGAACATAACCTGGATGTCATCAGAAACGCCGATTGGATCATAGATATGGGGCCCGAAGGCGGCAGCAATGGCGGTAAAGTCATATTCGAAGGCACACCAAAACAGCTTTTAAGCACAAAACATTCACTGACAAGCAAGTATATGAGAAGTTGATTGATATTCGCCTTTTCCGTTGGACATTTCTCAACCTGAAAGAGCTTGTACATGAATGAGCCCTTTAGATACATCCAATCCAGTGACAGGGCTCATTCAACCACATTTTGGCCTGTGGCTGCGCTGAGTCATAGCATATCAGCAGGCCACAGGCATGTTTTTTTATAGGAATAACTCCAAGCATTTCACTACGCTTGTTTCACCAGGTTTTCTGCCGTGCGGAAAGCCAAGGCAAGAATCGTCAACACCGGGTTAACGCCGCCATTGGTCACGTGTACGGAGCCGTCACTCACCCAGAGATTGTCGTATCCATGTACACGTCCAGAGGGGTCGGTGACTGATGTCAAAGGGTCGTCACCCATGCGCAGTGTTCCCGCCTGATGCTGCCCAGCACTTAGCCCTCCACCTGGTCGAGTTCGCCAAACCCGACGTGCTCCGGCAGCCCAGAGCCAAGTCTCCGCTTGCTCTGCTAGCATGGCAGCGGCTCGAAGAGACTCGGGATGGACACTTCCTGAGAGTTGGGCCACGGGCATTCCGAAGAGATCTTTGACCGTTGGCGAGAGTCGCACTCTTGATTCTGCGGTCGGGATCTCTTGGATCGGTCCCTGAACATGACTAGTTCTCAGGTAACTCTCCCGCATCGTTTCCTTGCCTGCACTTCCCCATCGCACCGCATCCGGCGCAAGTGCCCGATTCCAGTGAATGAGCGGCAGCCGGATGAACTCGTTGGCAAGCATTCCGCCCCCGACAATCCCGCCCCCGTTACCATGGGCAAAGCGACAGGTGGCAATACTCACTCCAGGTCCAAGACCGTCTTGCACAGGATCATCAAAAAGGGCGTAGGCACCCGTATAGACATGACCCTGAAGGTTTCTTCCTACTTGTCCGTTCCGATTGCCTACCCCATGTGGTTCTGTATCGTTCGCCGAATTGAGGAGTAGGCGCGCACTTTCTATAGCTCCGGCTGCAACCATCACGTGCGCTGCTCGCACTTGCCGATGTTGGATCGAGCCCGCCACCGACTGCACAAGGCGAACCCCAGTGGCGTGCCTTCCTGCCTCGGTGTCGATGCGCTCCACCATGGTATCGCATATCAGGTCGCAGTTGCCGGAAGCGATGGCCCTCAATAACATCGTATTGTGGCCACCATTCTTGCTATTGGTCGGACAGGCGAATCCGACACACTGGCCGCACCGCCCACAGGCCGATCGACCGTCACGTTCGACGGAGTTGATGAGAAGAGGAACCGGCCCCACATTCCATCCCAATTTTGCTGCTCCCTGAGCCAAGCGTTCTGCTTCCAGTGTCCTCGGGAGAGCTGGCATTGGAAAAGGAAGTCTCTGCCTCCCGCGACCAGTGTGGGCATCACCGTCCCCAGAGACACCAACTTCCCACTCTGCCCGTTCGTAATAAGGTTCGAGTTCATCATAGTTAATCGGCCAATCGCTGAGCGAACTCCCGTCTGGAATCCCATAGCGAGTCGCCATACGAAAGTCATCCGGATGAAATCGCCATGCTTGTGCCCCGTAGACCCGTGTGCCGCCACCCAGCGTCATTGCGTTATTATGATAGTCGCCTTCGAAGGGTGCTGTAATCCGCTCGTCTCCTTTGGCCACAATAATTGAGCGAGGATTGCCTTCGTGCCCTGGTCCTGTGTTATGGCCGTATTTGCTAAAACGATGATTGCGCGCATGATCTCTTCCTATCTGACTGTATCGAAGCCAGCTTCCACGTTCGACGATGAGAACACGAAGCCCCGATTCGGCCAATACCGCCGCCGCTACCGAGCCACCTGCCCCGGCTCCCACGATGATAACATCATACTGGTCTTGAAGCTGATCGAAGGTCACTTGGGATGGATCGGTTTCTAGGATCGGTTCATGGGTTTCTGAGACGGGTCCCGGACGAAATCCAATCATGTCCCACGACTTACCCTCGCTATTCCCACCAGCCTCAGGACTTCCATAGTAACCTTCGATAACCAGGCTCAAAAGAGTGGCGAAGAAGTGTTTAGGTGAAACGGGCCAGTCCTGAATCTGATCTCGCTCAAGGTTAAGTAGCAGTGCGTCTTGCTCGTTTGCTGACAGTTCAGAAAACGGTCGACGGTAGAGATTGATTGCTTCTGCATCCAGTGCACGAAGTCCGGGTTCAACCAAATCGATCCAGGTAGTGACATCCTCGCTGACACGACGTTCCAGGTATGTCAGGACTCCCCCATCGATTGCCGATGGCCATGTATCTTCCGGAATCATCCGGTCGGCGACCGCCTCCAAGATAGGGCGCAGCTCGCTCAAATAATTCTTCTGATCGCCTAGTTTCATTTGTGTTCACCATCCAATGTCATTCGGCTTACATCATAATTACTCATCCTCATGTTCGTTTTCTCCTTTATTCGTCGGATTGTCCACTCAATCCCATGAACAGTTTTGATCATCAACATCTACTCATCTTTATCTGAAAGCGCTGTCATGGAGAAGGGAGGATGTATACCCTCCTAACCTCTAGTCTATCACGTGCCCTCGGATTCCCGCTAGACAATTCCAGATCCAGTGGCACAACTGCTCAATTAGATACAGGTGGGAATGGTATGCCAAACAGCCGTGATAATTTAAGGTTGGTGCCTTCGAGAATTATCAGTATGTTTATTTGGAATGTATTGACATTAGGTAATGGAGTTGGTATATAATAATAAGTAGATAATAACACTTTGATAATATCAATATATAAACGGGGGATTACTATGACTGAACCTTCATCCATCCGTGACCGGAATGGTCTGACCGAGCAAGAATACTTACAGGCTTATGATGCAAGTATATATGAGCGACCTTCTGTTACTGTGGATATGCTCATTTTCACCGTCATGAATAAAGAGCAGGATAATTACAGGAAGCTCCCTGAGAAATCTTTACAGCTTCTGCTTATTAAAAGAGGAGAACACCCCTTTATAGGTCAATGGGCTTTGCCTGGAGGCTTTGTATCTGTACACGAGCGAGTAGAGGATGCAGCTCTAAGGGAATTGAAGAGTGAAACCAACATCGAGAACATTTACATGGAGCAATTGTTTACGTGGGGTGATGTCGAACGTGATCCAAGGACGCGTGTTATTAGCTGCTCGTATATGGCGCTTGTGGACCGTACGTCTTTAGATATTCAGGCGGGAGATGATGCTGCTGACGCTAAATGGTTCGAGGTGGCATACCATGTTTTTCAAGAGAAGAAAACTAACCTGGATCATGGTTATGAACTTGAAAAGCTTTTGAAAATAACGCTTCGAAATGGTTTAGAGACTGTGTCCGCAACCGTAAAAATTGTAGAGGTTGTGAGCGGCCGATCAACAAGAGTAAGCCGTGAGGTTGTAGACTCACAAGGAATCGCTTTCGACCACGCGAAAATCATCGAATATGCTATAGAAAGGCTGCGAAACAAGATTGAGTATACAGACATCGCTTTTAATCTTATGCCGCCATTATTTACATTATCCGAGCTTCAGCAAGTCTATGAGGTGTTACTTGGAAAAGAACTCTTAGCGGCAGCATTTCGGAGAAAAATGGCATCCATGGTCATCGAAACAAATGAATTTACGAAGGATGCAGGGCACCGTCCCTCCAAGTTGTACCGATTTAATCCAAATTGGAATCGAAATTAAATAAGTTAGGATTGATTAATATGGAGAAATTCACCTTTTTTTACCGGACGGAGTCACCCTTTTCACAGTGGCACCCGGCAGAATTTGTTGTAAGTAGAGTACCATTCAACTGCTCAGAGCAGTTCATGATGTACCAAAAGGCTAGACTATTTAAGGATGAAGAGATGGCAGAGAAAATTCTGCTAGCCAAGTCACCAGTTGAACAGAAACAACTTGGAAGAATGATTAGAAAGTTTCATAAAGAGGAGTGGGAAATGCACTGCAAGCAATTTGTGTATGAAGGAAACTATGCGAAATTTACTCAAAATCAACATCTGCTGGAAAGATTACTGGAAACTAAAGGAACAACATTAGTTGAAGCAAGCCCTACGGATCGAATATGGGGTGTAGGTTTGTTGGAGAGTAGTCCAAAAATTAGGAACCGTAAGACATGGAGAGGAACAAATTGGTTAGGAGAAGTGTTGACAAATCTGAGGGAGGACCTCATCTTGCAGATGGAATAGTAGTGTGATAAAGAAAGCGAAGTGATGATAATGACGGTTCGTATTATTAAAAAAGATATACTGCGTGCATCAGAAAACATTATTGCTCATCAAGTAAATTGTCAAGCAGTGATGAGTTCAGGTGTAGCTAAACAGATTAAACAACTTTATCCCAAGGTGTATACAGAATATTTACAGTTTTGCCTTCAAAATAAAGAGAGTCTACTCGGAAAAATTCAATTAGTTGAAATTGGTCGGGGAACTAATAAATATGTAGCAAATCTATTCGGACAGCAAGACTTCGGTGGTGATGGTAAGAAATATACAAACGATGATGCTCTGAGAAATGCTCTGAATGAACTGTGTAAGTTCGCCCAAACCAATCATTACTCAATTGCACTTCCATATCGTATCGGTTGTGATCGTGGGGGCGGAGACTGGAACGTAGTCTCAAAAATGATAAATGATATATTCAAAGATGAGGAAGTTACACTTTATAAATTTACACCCTAGTATTCTTTCAGTCGCAGCCCTCCATGGAAATAAATCAATTATACTCGGAGCTTATGGCTGCGGAGTCTTCAAAAATGATCCCAATGACGTTGCGCAACTATTTAAGCAGGTGCTCATTGAAGAGGGATACCATACTATGTTTGATAAGATTGTTTTTGCAATTATAGACAAATCAGATGCTAAACGTACCTTGAATATTTTTAAAAAGCATTTAATAGGCTAATTGTGATAGATGTATATATAGAATAAAAATCATTACAATTGTTTCTAACTGGAAGGCATTGGGTAAGGGTATTAAGAGTAATGTCACGTATTGGGGGCGCTTTGTGTTGATCGTGTTCATAACGGTAAAAAGCCTGGGCAAAAAAAATACAGTATTGGACAAAAAAGAGTGGCAGCTAAGTGGGGTACCCGAGAGCTTACGATCCTTGCTTGTCGATGTGGTCACCACCAATGTCAGGCAGTTTAATGACCGCGAAGCCGGGGTGACGTTGGTTCCGTATTTGACTCAGGGTGAAATCGACGTACAGAGCCGTACGGGGAAAGTTGGCTTTGGAGCTATATATAACGAACAGAAGGCTAATTTGGAGGAAGCCGTGAAGACGGCTATTTCCGCTTATGAGGATGGCTTGTATAAGGTGTTTATTAACGGCGTTGAAATCGAGCTGTTGGATGAACCCTTGGTCGTGCAGGAAAGAGACGATATCGCATTGATCCGGTTTACGATGTTGGCAGGAAGATTATGGTAGGGGGCGATTGAATGGATAGAGAAGAGCAGCAGCTTTATTTTACAAGGCTGGAGGAACGGGTGCAGGAATTGGAATTGACCGATACCCAGCGTCAATTAGCCGTTATACTCGTTAAGAGTGCCAGATCCGGTTATAACGACGATGAGTCCAACAAACAAATTTACGCACTTTTACATACAATTTCGAATGGGCAAGACAGCCTTATATACGAACCGCTCGAAGTGATCATGCAGCTGCTGGTTGATGAATACCAGGCAAATATTTTCCGATATATAGTCAGGCATGCGGTTGAATTTCCATACAGCAGCGGATATAGCAGAAGACCCTTTCGCTCAGCCGAGCTCAGTGTACATAAGGACCGGATCCTTCTCAAATTTATATCCTTGCTTCATTTACAAAGCTGCGAATTTTCAGTCATCGATTATTTGACCAAACCGAACTATTTGTCGGAGCACGAGTTCTGGGTTCCACTTTGGGCTATCGGCGATACCGTGGCTTATGAAATCGATCACCATAATGAAGCGGTTCTTCAAGCCTTAAAGGAGATTATCTACGGCGATAATAATACAGCGCTGCTGTCTGCGCCTATGATATCCGGTGTGTTTTTAAGCCATAGTGAGGAAGCTTACCGGATGATCGGGGAGCTGCTGGTCGCTGCGCGGCTTCAAGAGGGACTAAGGCAAAGCATTGTTGAAAAAATGGATGAAGGCACCTTGAGTGCTATGGTATATATGCTGAAAGTGATCTCCGAGCATAATCTAATCCGCTACAGTTCAGTAGTCCGCGCACTGGATGTATGGACGGGATTGGGGCTTGAAGCTGCAGACAACCGTGTCGCTAAGCAGTGTTTGGAATACGCGGTACTGTGTCTGGGTGACAAGTTGCAGCGGGATGAGTGGCTGCAGAGCAGTAATGTGATCCAAATTTACATGAGTCTGTGGGCGACAGCCGTACATGAGGAAAAGGAACTTGACGAAAAAATCCGTTATCTGATGCAGGATAAGGAAACATATCGGAAGGTTGTCGCTCAATATGTGTTGGCGCAGAGTCAGAATACAGAAGTGAAGTTCGATATCGCCCATGAATGGCTTGAAGTACAGGACCCAGAGCTGCAATACTGGATTATATCTAACTATTCCTATAGCTATGGTTACACCTGGCAGCTCCAAGATGGAGAAAATATTCGGAAAATTCAGGTGCAGCGTAACCCTCTGTTAGAAAATAAGACGGTAAGAAGGCAGCAGTTCGAGCAGTTGGCAGCGATGGCCAAGGCTATGCCGCAGAAAGTAATTCATGTGACCTCAAGGGTATTCGATTGGATGGCCGTTACGCATACTGTCGATTCCATAGTCAAAAAGATGATGTATTTAACCGCTTACGATATGGATGAGGAATGGATTGCAGAGCTAATCGCACTTAAGGATACCACAAGTCCCGACCTTAGAGGGGATCTGCTTAAAGACTTCACGAATGATCCTATGAATCCTGTGCAGCGCGAATTTATTCTTGCAAGTCTGGCTGATAAAAGCATGAGCAATCGCGAAATTGCGCTTAGACAAGCGGCCAAGTTCGATTTGAATGATAATGAAATCGAACAAATGTCAGGAATATTGAAGCTGAAGACAGGAACACTCAGGCAGAGCGCGATCCAAATCCTGCTGAAGCAGCCTGCCGAGAAGCTGGAAAGTGCGGTAGACCTCCTGCTGAATAGTCGTGATGAGCTCCAGCGCCTGGCCGCATTGGAGATGCTGACAGAATTGAAAGCAGAGGCGGCTCATGTGGGGCTATACACGCGTCTGAAAGAAAAAACTTCACTCATCAAAGCACCTACGGACAAAGAGAGGCTTCTGTTGAATAAGCTGGAGCAAGCGGATGCGTACACCGAAGCTAATGGTTATGGCCTGTTTGATCCTGCCATCAGTACGGAATCGTTGACTACGGTGAAACAGGTACCACTCTCCCAACTGGCTGCTGTAAAAAACCTGTTTACATTGTCCTTGCAGCAGATGGAACAATTTCTTCAAGGATTGAGTGACCTGATTCATGATCATCGTCATTATGAATATGAGTTCGAGGATTATTCGAATGCCAAGCAAGCAGTTCTCCTGGGTACAAATTTGAGCACCTTAAAGTGGAGGTACGAAGAGGATGATCTGACTCCTTCTATCGAACGTTATCCAATTGCCCAAGTATGGAAAGATTATTGGCAAGCCAGTGGATTTGGCACCGCAGAGCTGATCCAGCTTGAATTTTATCGCAGAGCAGATGAGCTGTACCGCTATTATTCTGGTGGATTAAGAAGCTGGGAGGCCAATTATTATGAAGCTCCTGAAGGTTGGCGGACCGAGTTCCTGGAACACTTGTATCCCATGGAAATCGTCAAGGAAATGATCGATTTCTATAAGCGTATTCCCTACGCGGATCAGGTCAAGCAGCTTGTAGGAGCCTACCTGGATGATTGCCCCAAATCAGAGAAGTTTAAGGTCGCCGATCAAGTAGCGAATCTGATCGTGGGTGCTTTTCCAGAGGAACGTTTGAAGGAAGAGAAGGAAGTGAAGCTGCTCGATCTGTATACCGCTATCTGGCACCGCTGGCAGCACGCGTATGTATATGATGATGCATCGTTTATCGCATTTTTTCGCCTACACTATATGTTGTATCACATCCATGAGTACGAGTATAACCACTTATCGATTGAGGATTTTGCTCGCGCGTACGAGCTGTCGGTTATTGATGATAACATCGTATTCAGGGAGCTGCTGATAAGGCCGAGAAGCGACAATCATATCAACAGAATTACCCATCCTAACTTTAAAATTGTTGAGAAGCATCCATCCTTGACTGTATTTAAGGAGCAAGTGCTGGAGCGTATTCTGGAGATCGAGTTGAACCGGGGCGATCTGTCGACAGAGGTTACACGGCTTGCCAATAGTATCCGACATATGGAAGGCATGGACTATTTTATCCGTATTTTATCTGGGCTTGATAAGGAAAGCTTCGTACGTGGATATATATATAGTTATGGTCGCGATGTCACGAAAAAAGAAACGTTCAGCAACCTGCTCAAAGTATGCCATCCGCAAGCTGGAGAAGACAAGGTTCTGCTGAAGCAGCTGCTGGAGAACAGGAAGATTTCCGAACAAAGACTGCTGGAAGCAGCGATGTATGCGCCGCAGTGGGTCGAGATCGTGTCCGATTATTTGGGATGGAGCGGTCTTCGGAGCGCAGCCTGGTATTTTCACGCCCATATTAATGAATCCTTTTCTGCAGAAAAGGAAACGATTGTGGCGCATTATTCGCCTATTTCACCGCAGGATTTCAATGATGGAGCCTTCGATATTCGTTGGTTTCAGGAGGCTTACGAAGAGCTGGGAGCACAGAAGTTCCAGATTCTGTACCAATGCGCCAAATATATATCTGCCGGATCGAATCACAGGCGCTCACAGCTGTTTGCCGATGCCGTGCTTGGCAGTCTGAAGCTTGAGGAGATGAAGAACTCCATCAAGGATAAGCGAAATAAAGACCATCTGCTAACCTACAGTCTGATTCCTCTCGGTAAGAATCGTGACCGCGATATTCGGGAGCGTTATGAATTTATTCATCAATTTTTGAAGGAAAGCAAAACTTTCGGTGCGCAGCGAAGAGTCAGCGAAGCGAAGACGGCAAACATTGCTCTGGATAATCTGGCGAGAAATGGCGGCTATGCGGATGTGATTCGAATGACATGGGACATGGAAGGCAGAAAGCTTGATGATCTGCTGCATTATTTGGAACCCAAGGAACTTGACGATCTGACTGCACAGCTGGTCATTCAAGATAACGGTAAGTCCGAAATTCGCTTTACACGTAAAGGGAAGGAGCTTAAATCGCTACCGGCTAGCTATAAGAATCATGAATATATAACGGCTCTTAAGGAAACAAAATCCGAGCTTACGGATCAATACAAGAGAGCGAAGGCAGAGTTGGAACGTTCGATGGAGGCAGGCAGTGTCTTTACCTTAAACGAAATCAGTTTGTTAATGCGAAATCCGGTGATTGCTCCATTGGTGAGTGCGTTGGTGTTAAAGGCGGGTGAACATCTGGGTTATTTCTCCAATCATGAACTGTTAGGGGTTAACGGGGAACGGTATACGATTGGTGACGAGGACCAGCTGCTGATCGCACATCCGCTGCATTTTGCCGAAAGTGGTTTGTGGAGCCCGTACCAAAAGGATTTGTTCGACCGTCAGCTGAAGCAGCCGTTTAAGCAGATTTTTAGAGAATTGTATGTGCCTAATGCCGATGAGCTCGCGAGCGGAACGCTTTCCCGCAGATACGCAGGGCATCAGGTGCAGCCACGTAAAACCGTAGCTCTGCTCAAAAGCCGGATGTGGACAGTCAGCTATGAGGAAGGCTTGCAAAAAGTATATTACAAAGAAAACGTGGTTGCGAGTATTTACGCATTGGCGGATTGGTTCTCACCATCGGATGTGGAATGTCCGACTTTGGAGACGGTTCGTTTCTTCGACAGAAAAACGTACGAGAGCTTGAACCTCAGCCAGGTACCGCCTATTATTTTCTCGGAAGTTATGCGTGATGTGGATTTGGTTGTAAGTGTGGCCCATGTGGGTGGCGTTGATCCGGAAGCGAGTCTGACCACGATACATATGCGTACAGCTATCGTGCGTGAGTCGCTGCGTTTATTGAAGATAGATAATGTGGAGCTGGAAGGAAATCATGCACGTATTACTGGTAAGCTGGGCGAATACAGTGTTCACCTTGGTAGTGGCATTGTGCATAAACAGGCAGCAGGCGCATTGGCGATCATCCCGGTTCATTCACAGCATAGAGGCAAGCTATTCTTGCCATTCATGGATGAAGACCCTAAAACTGCGGAAATTTTGTCCAAAATCGTTCTGCTGGCTCAGGATACCAAAATTAAGGACCCACAGATTTTATTACAGCTTCAGGCTTAGGTCAGTGATTTAACGGAAAAATAAAAGGCAGGGACATCTGTAGCAGCTACTAAGCGCACAAATGTCCCTTTTTATGATCGTAATGGATTCAATTGTATTGTATGTATCACTCGTACAGCTCACCTAATGAGGTATACCGAGACGTTCGAGTTTGCATTGACGAATACAATTGTATCCGGAATTTTCAATACGCGAAGCCTAACGGTTCATGCTACAAGAGCTGGTTAACATCATTAAATAATTGTATATGTTATTATAGAACACGGCGTGCTGTTACGTAAGTCTTGTCCCATGTACTGCCAGAAAAATTGGAAATCGTAACCCCTACGCCGACTTTATAAGTATGAAGTAATTTATTATTGCCCATATAGATGCTGACATGGTTGATTTTACCGTCTCTGTTTGTGTCAGAGAATATTAAATCACCTGGCTTAAGCTGGCTTTTTGAGACATATTTTCCTACTTTGGATTGCTGCACTGAAGAACGAGGTAAATTAATCCCGTTTTTCTTATATACATATTGTGTAAATGAAGAGCAGTCGAATGCCGAAGTGATGCCCGAGGATGCTCCGAATTTATAAGGGACTCCTAAGTATTTTTTGCCTGTGGCAAATATCTTGTTAGCCGTGGAAGTGCTGGAAGCTGTAGCTGCATATGCCGATTGTGGTGTGACGACGAGACTACCTGAAAAAAAGATTGAGAGACTGAGACCAATACCGACAATAGTTTTACCGTAGCGTTTATTCATGCTGTTCATGTTTCCTCCTAAGGTAAGTTTTGGACGGGTGATTTACCCAAAACCACCATACCACAAATAAAACTTCCACTATTTACTAGAGACCTCTGAAAGTCTTGCCCCGCATGGTATAGATCCTCTTTATTAGAAATTAATGAGAAAATTTTAATCTAAATCCCCTTGACGAAATATTTCCCATGGAAAACAAATCTTTTTGTTAATGAGTTCGAGCTGTTGTTTGATGCTTGAGCGTCAAGAATAAGAGAAATGGCACCTATACAGAAACAATGAATTGATGTATGCTTTTTAAGGAAATATATCCCATTAGATCGATTGAATCTATCATGTGCTGTAGTTGCTATATTGATGCTTGGGGTGAACAAGATGTTCGATTTTCACAAAATCAGAAGAACAAGCGTTAATTCGCAGCAGTCGACGTCAACGCGGCGATCACAGGTACCATCAACAATAGATCATTTGCAGCAGACCATTGGTAATCGTGCGTTAGGCCGTATGATACAGTCCCACGAGTCAGTAGAGAGAACAGGTTCAACAACTGCTATGGATATGCCGGTAGGTGGAATAACCGTACAACGAATGATTGACAAAACTAACGGACAACTGGTACATATCGACTGGGATCACATAGCGGAAGATGAACTTCAAATCGTGCTCAATCATGTTCATGATGGTAACTACGAACTGGAGGCGGGAGATCAGGAACGGCTGCGTGGTGTCATTTCCCGTCATGCACAGGTCAATTCAGAGACACAGACGAATAGGGAGGAAGAGGAAAAAGAAGCTTCATCCGAAGATGAAGAGCACCTTGTTGATGATGCATACATGGATTTTATCCATCATACGATTGATGAAAATGAGGAAGCGGAGAAGGAAGATCCCAATTACGATTTTGAGAAAGAATTCAGTCCGGAGCAGCAGGAAATCTATGATAAGTTCCACCCGATGTATGAAGCAAGAATGGAGGAAAAGGGCAAGAGGTTTCCTGGGAAATCGGCACAGGGCAATATGCTCGAGCATAACTTCTCTGCGTTCAGCAGCAATATGGGCTTCCAGGAAATCGATGGTAATGCGGCTGCGAAGAATATTCCCGGCATCGATCATTTTGTCGATATGCCCTCGTATCTGTTTGTGCAGGATAAGCTTCATTTATCCGCTCATACGGCAAAACCCGAGACTTATCGTAAGCACTATAAGAATCGGCCCAAAATGGCCAAAAACTTCCTTAAATCGATGGCCAGCGATGGTAAGAGAGGTGAGAGTCTGCGGACAACGATGAAATCGATTGTCGACAACCCGGACTGGACCCATAAGGAAAGTGCTGCGTCGATCCATGGCGGAGTTGAGAAGCACCGCAAGGAATATAAAGAAGCGGTTGATGACGATGAAGCACAGACGCTGCCAAGCATAGAAGATAATAAAGAGCTTGTTGATCAAATCACGAGCAATATCGCTTTTTCCATCCCATCCGATATGTGGGAGAAGCTGAAAGCGGACGAAACGATCTCAAAGGAGGAGATGAGTGCCTATCTCCGGCTTGATCTGAGTACGAGTGATTTCAAAAAAATCCTGGATCGTATGCAGGATGTAGTTGCACCCTGGAATGAAGTTGGGGCCAATTCTGACGATGAAGCTTATATCGGCTCGGATGACGAGGAAGAGGAAAAAGAAGCTCGGGGTCAGGAGGAGGAAGAGGGTTCATCGGATGAAGAGGAAGAGTTAGGCGAGCGACCGATTGGGCGTGGCAGGAAACGTCCTCAACGGTTGACAAGACTAACTAACAACAAGACCAAACACCGCAAATACGATTCGGAAGATAGCAGCGAATAGGTCGGAAAGGCGTGAAATGAATCTTACTCAATGACAATGAATTAATGAACATACAAGCGGCGACTTTGTACGTACTCAATGAGAAAAACAAAATAATCGGTATCAATGAACGTAATCAGACTAGCGTAACGGCAGTTTTTATTGGTAGAACGAGGGAATCCATTAGTACTTATTTTCATACCGATCTGCCACAATCCATTGTTGAAGAGATTCAACAACACACATTGGAGTCCATTCATGTCTTGAATCTATGTAGGATAATTGAGAAATACAAGCCAGTAAAAGACATATGGATAGGACCCGCTTTTACATTTAACCAGGACAACATGTTCATTTCTGAAAGTGAAATTACTCTTATTGATGAATCCAATAAGAATTTGTTGCTCCAGCATTTTAGTGAACTATTAGGTGAGCTGGAAGAACGAATGCCTATAGCAGCATATATCATCAATGATGAAGCTGTTTCTGTTTGTTGTAGTGCACGTATATCAAGCCAAGCAGCAGAAGCGGGTTTGATGACGATAGAACCCTATAGGGGAAAGGGAATTGGACAGAAAGTTGTACATAAATGGAGTGATGAAATTTTTAAACAAGGACTACTCCCTATTTATAGTACTTCATGGGACAACTTGAGTTCACAGCGAGTAGCCCAGAAATTGGGGTTAATTCAATTTGGAATGGATTTTAGTATAAGAGTTTAATGTCTATATAGTAGGATAGGATATTATAAATAATTTTAGAGAGAAGCGGAGACAAGGTTATGAAAACATTAGCTGTGTATTGTGGTTCAAGTACAGGCATTGACCCTATTTATATGGAGGAAGCAAGGAAATTGGGTCAAGCTTTGGCTGCGAATGGGCTGGATCTTGTATACGGAGGCGCAGCAGTTGGCTGTATGGGTGCTGTAGCTGATGCGGTTATGGAATCTGGTGGCAAGGTGATAGGGGTCATACCCAAAAAGCTGGCTAATGTTGAGATTGCACATGAGCATCTTACAGAACTGCATATCGTCGATACTATGCATGAAAGAAAGGCTCTAATGGCACAGTATGCGGATGGTTTTATCGCACTTCCGGGTGGAACAGGCACTTTGGAAGAATGGTTTGAAGTCTTTACATGGGCACAGCTAGGGTACCATAACAAACCATGTGCCTTGTTGAATATTAATAATTATTACACACCGATTTTATCGCTTTTTGATCATATGATTGAACAAGGATTTGTAAAAGAAGCGTATAAAAATTTAATAGTTATTGACAATGACCCTACATTATTAATCGAACAGCTCAAGAACTTTAAAGCAGAGTATATAAACAAGTGGTAAGTCTGCACCATAGGATTAACCTTAGTTACATGCGTTCTCCTATTGACAATAGCTAACGCAGCATGTAATATTCAATGTATTGTTTAACTCATCACTCATTATTCATTCGTATAACCTCACGACATTAGGGTGAGGGTCTCTACAGGAAGCCTTAACTTCCTAACTACGAATATAGGACATCTTCGATGATTCTATATTCGTAGTTAGGAAGTTTTTTGCTTTCTCGTGGATTGCGTGAAGCAAGGGAGGACATCATAGAAATGAAATATTTGTTATCTGTTTTAATGGGTGCCATCTGTTACGGCATTCTTTCAACAATTGTTGTTACTGCTTACGGAGAAGGCTACGAGCTTGGAGAAGTGGTAGGCAGCCAACTGCTGGTCGGTTGTATTCTGGCCTGGGGATTCATGCTGCTCACGAAGTGGCGGGAAAAAAGCAGGCTGGGATCGAGATCAGGAAAAGCCTCCACTGCTAACCCCAAGCTGACTTGGAAGCAGCGATTGTTCCTTATGGCTGCCGGAACTCCTACGGCTATAACGGGACTGCTGTATTACGAATCCTTAAGGTACATCCCGAATTCTTTGGCTATCATTTTACTATTCCAGTTTACCTGGATTGGTGTACTGATTCA
This sequence comes from Paenibacillus sp. FSL H7-0331, assembly GCF_001956045.1. The sequence continues at coordinate 70,185 of NZ_MRTH01000022.1, forward strand.
CGCTATAAGCCATCGAAAACGTCCAAATGGGATTGTGCTTCTCACGCTAGTTATCTTGTTCGGCGGCACGTTGCTGGCTGCTGGCATCGTAGAGCAGGGGATGTCCAGATTTAACTGGATCGGTGTCGCTTTGGGGCTGCTATCCGCGGTGAGCTATTCATTGTTCATTTTGCTTAGCGGTAAAGCGATACCTTCCGTACATCCGGCATACCGCAGCGGTTGGATGATCACAGGTGGCATGCTGCTTGTGTTTATTTTGTTCCCTCCTTATTTTCTGATCAACGGACTTCTATTGGGGAATCTGCTTCTATTCGGATTTATGCTCGGGCTATTCGGTGCTTTCCTGCCACCCGTACTGTTTGCAGTTGGAGTTCCTCATATCGGAGAAGGTATGACTGGCATTCTCGGTGCTTCTGAGCTTCCTGTTGCGGTCTTTTTATCTGCCGTCGTCCTGCATGAACATGTAAGTGTACTTCAGTGGATTGGTGTTGCATTAGTTATGCTTGGTGTTGCACTTCCCGAGGTATTCAAAAGAATCAGGCGACAGGGCGACAATTATACCGTTTCCAGCCTCGATTCCTAATGATCATGATCGTCTTGATTAAGGCAAGTTCCTTTACATAGGAGCTTGCCTTCTTTGTGTGATTATTCAACGGTTTCGACCGTTGTGCCACCAACTCGCGCTTCATTAAGCACGTATTAAGCGAACTCCCATAAAATAGAACAAACGCCTAACTAATGATGTGATAGGAGGAAAAGCCCATGATCATAATCGCGGGTAACAGCGAGACTGACTTCGATGATAGTAAGCTTTCCGCGTTGGAAAGAAGCATGTACCAGGCAATGAAAGGCAGTTCCTTCCAATATCGATACGATTCCGTCGCGGGTCTTTTGTTTGAACTGGGGGTGCGTTCCCATATCGTAGAATCCGCACGCCTGCTCAATGAGAGCGGTGTCCAATTTTCCGACTTTGAACATTCCCGATGTAATCCTGTATATTGGGATCGTATCGAAAACGGAGGGTTTCAACTGAAAAGTGGAGTAACCCCTCATGAGGGGATAAGAGATATTTTTAACAATGGACGCTTGTATGCGTTTGAGTGTGCAACGGCTGTGACTATCGTATTGTATAAAGCGGTATTGGAATCCATCGGTCCCCAACAATTTGATATGCTGTTCTCAGATCTTATGTTATATGATTGGCACTTCAACAGTAATTTACGCTTGAATGACAGGATGAATCCAATGGAAGCTGTGGCGGGAGATATTCTTTATTTTCAAAACCCTGATTTTGATCCAGCGACTCCTTGGTGGAGAGGGGAAAACGCCATCCTGCTGGGGCAGGATCTCTATTACGGACACGGTCTTGGAATCAAGACTAGTGATGAAATCGTTGAGGGCCTGAACAAATCCAGAAAGCCTGGGAGCTTTCAATCCGCATCCTTGGCGGATCGGTTCGATCAGCTAGACTTTTCCTATCTTTGGCGGATTATCACCAGCGATCGTAGAAAGCTAATTATCGCAAAGGTAGGAGCGAGATCTTATATATTGAATACCTGAATAGTGAAAAAGCTGGCCCGAGCTACGCTGATCGATGTATTTCGCACATCAAGGCTTCAGAAGCTTTTGTATGTGAAATGACGATGCAGCGGCTGTGGACCAGCTTTATTTAGCAAGATACGAGTGACTTAACCAACTCAGTTCTCTACAACGATTTTGACTGCTTGGCCGATTGGAGGCAAACTTTTCGTCAAGGTAGGGCCATAGAATGCATACACTTTATCGCCCTGTTTCAACTGATCTAAGGCAATGGGTTGATTATCTTTCGTGCCAATAATCGGCGTGGAGCTTGAAACGTTCAGTACGATCGTCTCGAAGGAGCTGTCGTTAAGCTTATCGCCTTTGATCACAAGACGCGTTGTGCCGCCATCGGAAGCGGTTATTTCTTCAATCACTCCCGTGGTGCCTAAGGTTTGTTGAGCGGGACGTGTATCTGTTACGATAATTTTCTTGGCATTAGTCATCGGCGGCATGCTCATAGCCATCACCAGACTGTGCTCAGCAGTAATGGACATGCCAAGCTGCAGGTCAGCAAGCTTTAGCTTCTGGTTATCTGCAGATACGATTTCCGTCTCATCGGAAATGTTCAGTCGAACACCGTGAGCGTAACCATTGAGGCCGATTTCTCCACCTTTTTCACTATAAGTGATGCTCGTGATGGTTCCTTGCTTGGTTGTAGCCGAAGCGGCTTCTTCACTGCCCTGATTGTTGGAACTGATCGTAATCGTACCCGATGGGCTGGCCATAACTTGCAGCTTCATCACCTTCTCGAAGTAGGACAACGGTACATAGGTTTTCTCGTTCGTTAGCTCAGGAGTCACCTCGAGCGGAATGTACATTTTGGCAAAGCTGTATTTGTCTTGTCCAATTTGAAGGGACATCCACTGATTGTCTTTGACGAGCTCCAGTGACTGCGTGTCCTGCGTCCAGGTCAGCTTGTAGCCAAGAGCTTCGGCAGCAGCGCGGATGGGTACCATAATTTGATTATTGGGTCCAACATATAGTGAAGCTTCTTCTGGTGCAAATCCTTTTCCATTGATAACGAGATTAAATTTCAGACCCCCGTAGGAATCCTGCGGAATGGAAGCAGAAATCGGCATTGGTTTCACGGGTGCTGGCTCATTTGGAGCTGCGGATACGACGTTGGCTGCTATAAGGAAGCCAGCAATGACAGAGCCTAATACTTTAAATTGTTTCATGATGTGGTAATACCTCCTGTTGAGTGTTTGAGTAGGATAGGAACCATGAAGCTCCTTGTTTGGTCGTTCTCTATAATTGTTAACGTGCAGGTAGTCTGAAATGTTGCAAGTGATTGGAAATCACACTCTGCTTCCAAACTGTACAGTTTGACGAAATTGTCAGCAAGTTGCTATCGATTGTCTATTTCATATGGTTCCTCATTCCATTATATTCATTCCATTAGGCACTTACACGGATATCAACTTCATTAACTATCAGTATAGGGGGGGAATCATTTTTGAAAAAAAACAAACATGTTGTCGCGACGGGTCTGCTGATTTTCTGGGCATTAGTTGCTGGGTGTTCCAGTCCAACTGCTGTGGATACGAATTTGAAACAGGAAGAAGCGGATCAAGGAAACAAGCCGCAGACCGAACCGTTGGACATTTCTAACATGCAGGTTGACAAGTACTTTCCCCATAATAAGGGAACCTTTGTTATGCGGGATATGCTTACGAATCAAACGTTTATATATAACGAAGAACGGGCTCGGAAACCTCAGCCTCCGGAGTCAACTTTTAAAATTGTTAATGCTTTAATCGGGCTGCAGGTTGGAGTGGTCCAAGACGAATATGAGGTAAAACGCTGGGATGGGGTGAAGAGATCCAGAGGGGAATGGAATAAAGATCATACCTTGGGATCGGCTATGCGAGCTTCGGCGGTGTGGTATTATCAGGCTATGGCACGAGATATTGGCAAGGAACGTATGCAGGAATGGTTAAATAAGCTCAACTACGGTAACAAAGACATTTCCGCAGGCATTGATACATTTTGGTTGAATAGCTCGTTACAAATTTCACCTTTGGAAGAAATGGAGTTCCTCAGTCGTTTGGTTCAGGAAAAGCTTCCTTTTGACAAAAAACATATGAAGACAGTCAAACGCATGCTGATTCAAGAGGAAGGCGATAACTATACACTTTTCGGAAAAACGGGAACAAGGAATAATCCTCCAGCAGGATGGTTTGTAGGTTTTGTCGAAAGTAATTATCACACGTATGTTTTTGCCGCCAATATAGATGGACAAGGAACGGTTGCACCGCAAAAGATAAAGGATCTGGCGACCGATATATTAAAGGAATACAGGATTATTGAGCCTAATAAGTAAGGGTTCGTAAAGGAGTTAAGCAAAATGTTCGATCAAGATGTGTATATGACTATCAATCAGGGCGAAACTGCCAAGCAGGATAATCCGTGTTATCTGGTCAAACAGGAGACGGTTATCGGGCGTGTGTGGGAACGGGTGGTCCCGGACATCCATTTTGCCAGCTCTTATATATCCAGAAGGCATGCTGTCGTTGTTGTTGAAAATGATCGTTTCTTTATTATCGATCTAATGAGCAAGCATGGAACCCGGGTTAATCATACGGTCATTGGTAATAACAAACCTTTTTTGCTCCATGATGGCGATATCATCAGCCTGGCTAGAGGAGTTGCGGAGCTTACTTTTCATAATAATAACGAAAAGCGTGTCGGGGATACACAGGAATTTCCGCTTCCGACCGAGGATAACAGGGAAGAACATGATGGCCTGCTTGTTAATATGGACCGAAGGGAGATTATCATTGACGGTGTGCAAATTTACTTATCCAGTAAGGATACCGAGCTATTTGGCCTGCTGTATCAAATGGCTAACACCGCTGTCAGCTATGATGAAATCCGGATGAACATATGGCCTGAAAGAGCTGCGAATGGAATCGATGATGTTCCTGATGTGGGTCGCGAGGAAGTCAATACCTTGGTGTATCGATTGCGTAAGAAACTGGCTAAATACGGCAAATATATTATTTCCGTGCCCCGCTACGGGTACATGCTGGATTTGCAGCAGATGCTGCCCAAGCTGCGCGGCTATAAAGAATAACATTTGAAAGGACTGTTCACTATATGATTCCTCCCAAACACATTGTATCTGCTGCGACAATCGTGATTAATGATAATAATGAAATATTGCTTATCAAGGGGCCAAGAAGAGGCTGGGAAATGCCAGGAGGACAAGTTGAAGAAGGAGAGTCATTACACAACGCTGCAATCAGAGAAACTAAGGAAGAATCAGGAGTTGTTGTTGAGATCATAAGATTTTGTGGAGTATTTCAAAATGTAGAGAGATCAATTGTCAATACATTGTTTTTAGCAAGACCAATTGGAGGACAGTTAACAATAACGAATGAAAGCTTAGATACTAGATATTTTCCAATAGAGGAAGGGTTGAGTATGGTGACGTGGAAGAATTTTAGGCAGCGGATTGAATATTGTTTAAGAGCTGAGTTACAACCATTTTATATAGAATTTTAATTACAATTATTATGAGGCAAGTTGATAACGCATTCAACTGCACCTGAAAATGAAATTGACTTCCAATTTTCAACAATTCATATATTTCATTATCGGAAATAGCTCTTTGTAGTCATACAACTTATCGGTTGTATCTTGTAAAGTAGTAAGGTGCAAGTAATTCGGCAAAGGAAGGTGCAGCATATGCAGAAAACGACAGTTTGTCCACAGTACCCGGATAGCTGGGTCTATGGTTTGGGTTATGAAGCGACAGAGGCTGAGCTGGGGATCACTGATTAATGAATACTTATTTCAAGCGATATGTTGTTGGAGCCAGTATCCTCGTCGCTGCAATTGTGATCTCAATGATCGTCCAGGTTGAAGTTACTCCTCCCGATCATACACGACTTATTCTGGAGCGATCCAACCGAGTCTTTATTTCACCTCCGTGTTTTAATCAGGCAGTGGTTTCGAACAATCTGTCCGACTCAACCTTGAAAAAGGCAAAGGAGCTTGAATACATTGCGGATTCAGCCTGTACCGAACAATCAATTACAGCTGTTCATAAATCTATATTACTTGCATGTCTGGAACAAATCGGACTCAAAGAGAGCAGCTGGAACTGGTAAGTCCAAGCAGAGGATCGGAACGATTCTCTGCTATATTCTGGTGTGGAAGAAACTATTTCGATGTTGATGAGGTTAGCTGTCGGATCGATTGTAATATTTCCTGGTTATCCATTTGTTCGCCCATCGCGAATATTTTACGTATGTTGCCGCTGCCATCAATCAAAAATAAGGACGTAACCGTGTGCATGAACTGGCCATCGGGCATTTTCTGTACAAGCACGCCAAAACTTTTAGCAACATCGGCTGTTTCCGCTTCTGTTCCGGTCAGAAGGGTCCAACCGCTGTAGTCCATTCGCATACGATCTCCATACTGTTGGAACACTTCGGGAGTATCCTTGACAGGGTCGAAGGTGACCGACAAGAATTGCACCTGGTCTCCCCACTGGTTGTTCTTTTTAAGGTCCTCCTGCAGCTTCACCATATTGTAGGTCGTCAGGGGACAAATGTCCGGACAGCTGGTGAACATAAATTCGACTAAACGCACCTTGCCGTTGGAATCGCTCATATTAAATTTGTGCCCATCCAGTTTGTTCAATGTAAAATTAGGGGCCTGTTTGATCACAGGCAATGTGGAACTTCGATTGATCCAGAAAAATACGGAAACGACCATACCCGCCAGCATGAGCGTTACCAACAGCTTGAATCCATATTTATGAACAAATGGTTGCATACGAGCCTCTTTCCAGATCGATTATTTTTTCTCTGCCAACCAGCGGGCAACATTGGCGATGTCTTCATCCTTCAGTGAGCTTTTAAATGCTGGCATGCCGCCCCGGCCGTTTTGTACTAATTTAAAAAGCTGTTGATCCGTCATTTTACCGCCAATCTTTTGAAGATTTGGCCCCATTTTCCCTTCCAGATCGGTTCCATGACAGGCGATGCACGATTGCTTGTAAATAGTCTCGGCCGCCTGTGCATTCATTGGAGCTTCTGGCATCTTGGGAGCGGTCACCTCTTGTTTGGCCCCACCCTGACGACTATTAATATCCGTGAACAGTACCCCCACACCTAACAAACATGCAATTCCTAAAATTCCTGCCATCGTCCATTTATACATAGTTGACTCCTCCTTAGAGTTTGGATGCTCAAAGTTTTTCACGGGTAGCTTAGCATGTTGTTGGAATGCTTGTATATAGCACTTTGGAGTCATGTTCCTATTGCTGACCATACCTTCATACTATTAAATGGCCCTTCTGAGTCATAGGTTTTTCCAAGGAAATATGTTTAGATGAAGTAGGAGTAGGATGACACGATTATGAATTGGAAAGAGGAAAAGGTATGATTCAACCCATTCGTATCATGCTGGTTGATGACCACGAGCACGCACGTCAAGCTATGCGGGAAATCATTCAGGTGGATTCGAGATTCGATATAGTCTGTGAGGCCTTGAACGGAGAGGAAGCAGTGGCTCTGGCCGAAGTATGGATGCCTGACCTCATTTTGATGGATATTAACATGCCGAAGCTGGATGGTCTTGGAGCTACCAAGCTGATCAAAGAAAGATTTCCGTACGTGAAAATCGTGATGGTTACCGTTTCCGATGACATTACTGATTTGTTTGAGGCTATCAAAAAAGGAGCACAAGGTTATTTGCTCAAAAATTTGCATCCAACCTCCTGGCATGAATATCTTCATGCTGTCGCAATCGACGAAGCGCCGATGTCCCGTGAGGTAGCGCTGCGGCTGCTTAAAGAGTTTTCAACCTTCAATCGAACGAATAGAACGCTCACCGAGCCATCTCCGTTAACCGGACGGGAAAAGGAAATATTGGAATGTGTGGCCAAGGGGAGCGGCAACCGCGATATCGCAGTAACTTTGGGTATTTCGGAGCATACTGTCAAAAATCACCTAAAAAATATTTTGCACAAGCTTCATTTGGAAAACCGGGTTCAACTGATGAGGTATGCATACGATAAGGGCTGGTTTAAGGGAAGGTTCTAAAAGAAAATAAGCGAGACCGACCCAATGACCAGGTCTGGGATGATCCCGCTTAAGCGTATAAAGAGGGTTTGTCAAGAGCGTACAGCTTCCTGTATCTTTGGCTACTTTCAATGAGCTGATGATGGGTTCCGCGCATCGTAATTTCCCCATCCTCCATACATATAATTTCGTCCATACGTTCGATTCCAACCAGATGATGGGTTACCCAAACAATCGATTTCCCTTCCAAAGCATGAAATACAGTGGAGAGCAGATCCTTCTCTGTTCTAGGGTCCAGACCCAGAGTTGGTTCATCCAGAAGAACAACAGGGCATGGCTGCAGCAAAATGCGAGCAAGTGCTACGCGCTGGCGTTCGCCCCCGGAAAAGCGTTTGCCTGCTTCATGCATCATTGTCCGTTCGCCCAAGGGCAGCTCTTGAAGAAGACTTGTCAGCTTTGCCTGTTCCATTACCTGCTGCAGCTGCTGGTTATTGGCTGTTTTATTGCTAAGTCGAATATTATTAGTTACTGTTGTATCGAATAAGTATGGATTCTGGTTGAGAACAGCGATATATCGCTGCAAGGGTTGGGCTAAGCTATTGATTTCAAGTCCGTTTACGGTGACGATACCGTTGTTGGGCGATATAGACCCAAGCAGCAGCTTGAGCAAGGTGGATTTACCGGCTCCACTGCGACCGATGATAGCGATTTTCTTGCCCTGTGGAATGTCGAGACTTAGATCCTTCACTATCCATGCATCTGCCTGATCATATCGAAAGCTGATGTTGTTCAACTGAATATGAATAGTGTCCAGGCTCGCAGGCTGCCCATTCACCGATTGTACGGTCCCATTCACGTCAGCAGAAGATGGAGGCATGCTCTCGTCAATAGCTTGAAGACGTACCAATGAATTCTTATATTGGGGAAGCTTATCTGCTAATGACATTACAGACAGAAAAATATCCATAACCGGGTATACGACCAGTACCAAAGCAGCCAACCATGTAACGGGAATGTGGTGCCCGTTAACCTGGTTATTGGCCCATATCACAACGGATAACAGAGCAATCCCTGCGATACATTGACCGATAAAGGTTCTCCAGCGTTCCCACCGCCGTATTGCTTGATCGGCATCGGTTGCGAATCGTTCATCCACCTCGTAGCTCTCGATAAAATCGCTTTGTCTGCCGCTTCCGGTCCAATCTGCCATGCCCACAATGGCATCGGTTAGTTTCTGATACAGCTGACCACGGCGATGCTGCAGTTGCTTCTGTCGCTTATTCGTGAGCAGTAACGAAATCAAGGGCATGGCAAACAGAAGAGACCCCAAATATATCATGATCAGGAAGGCAAAGCTCATGTCCATCGTCCCGAGAAGAGCAATAATGACGCCATATAAAATCAGCGCAGCTGCACTTGGAAATAAGGTGCGCAAATACAAATGCTGAAGCTGCTCAATATCATCGGCTAATAGTCCGAGGAGATCGCCCGTGCGGAATTTAGCGAAGAAATTCAACGCATGTGGCTCAATCATCCGGTACAACCTCACGCGCATTAAGGACAGAATGCGCAATACGGCATGGTGACCAGCCAAACGCTCGACATAATGGAGAACGGCCTTGCTGATTCCAAAAGTACGGACAGCAACAATCGGGACATAAACCATTAAAATATTTTCTGGCCGCAGCGCCGCTTTCGAGATCAGGTAGCCGGAAGTAAAGGTTAATGCAGCAGATGCAGCAAGTGTGGAAACACCTAATCCGATGATTAATAAAAATGACCCGACAAAAGGCCGCAAATAAGGGGACAGCCATCGTTCCTTTGTAGCATCTTGCTTAACATTACCTTGCTTCATTGAACTTTGCTTCATAGTACCTCCTCCAGCTGGGACAGCATCATTCTGTAGTATAAGCCCTGCTGGGCAAGCAATTGCTTGTGAGTCCCGACCTCAGCCAGCCTACCATGCTCCAGTACAAGGATTTGATCCATATCTGGCATCCAGTGCAGCCTGTGGGTGGCTAGCACAACGAGCTTGTTGTCAAACAAGGGCAGCATGGTTTCTTTGAGCTCGTACTCAGTTTCAATGTCCAAATGCGCAGTGGGTTCATCCAATAAAAGCACAGGTCTATGGCTCAAAAAAGCTCTTGCGAGTGCGACACGCTGCGCCTGTCCGCCGCTCAGCTGCCGTCCACCGCCGCCAATTAGCTCATGCAGGCCATTGGGCAAGCGATCGATACAGCCTTTTAAACCAGCTTGGATGGCCGCCTGCTCAACCTCTTCCCATGTAGCCTCGGGCCTATAGAACCGAATATTATCTATCATGGAACTGCTGAACAAATAGGGATGCTGCGGCATATAGACCGTTTCCATGCGCCACGCCTCATGATTGAGTCCGTCTGCCAAATTGCAGCCATTCCAAGAGAGTTGCCCGGTAGAAGGGGTCAATAAACCGCCTATGACTTCAATCAAGGTCGATTTTCCTGCACCTGTCTCACCGATGACGGCAACCTTACGGTAGCCGCTAATTTCCAAAGAAATTGCTTCGAGAGAGCAGGGGGACGCCTCATTGTGCTTTACTCCAACCGACGAAAGGGTCAGACGGCTTGCTTGATTCCAGGCAGCGGACACTTGTTCCTTTGAGTCCATGGAGGGCAGTGCCTGGGATGGAAGCTGTAGAATGGACGTCATAGCTGAACCGGCTTCTTTGCCATTCAGAGTGGCATGGTAATCCGACCCAAGCAACCGAACAGGAAGAAAGTATTCAGGTGCCAGGATTAATACGGTGAGTGCAGGTGCCAGTAAGATAGATCCGTTCACAAGCCGTAATCCCAGACTTACGGCAACTGACGCCACGGACAGCATTGTAATAAAGTCAAGGGCGAAGGAGGATAAAAAAGCTGTTCGGAGTGTTCGCATCGTTGCCGTTGTGAACCGATCACTAACTTTGGTTATGGTTAAAGCATGGTCATGGCTTATTCCAAGAAATTTTAAAGTTTCCATACCTCGTAGTGAATCCACAAAATGGTTCGATAATCCCCGGTAGGAGTCCTGCTGCTTCTCCACCTGACTTTTAGCTGCAAGCCCAATCAAAATCATAAATACGATCACAATAGGCATCGTTACAGCTAGTATTATTCCACTTGGAGCATCCTGTAACGCTATATAAATAAGAAGGACAGCCGGTACAATCGATACGCCGACCATGCGCGGAATGACGAGCTCCACATAGCTGCGAAATTGTGTCATGCCTTCAAGTACAAGTGTTGTCAGGCTGCCTGTACCTCGAACTGCCGCAAACCTTGGACCCAATTGAAAAAGCTTATTAATCAAGCTTTGTCTCATCGTAGTGCTTGTCACTGCGGCATAACGCTGCGCAGTCCGCTGCTGCAGGAAAGCCATCAGATGGCGGACTATATAAGCAATAGCGAATATCAGGAACTTGCCTGCTTGGGTTTCTATGGGAGTACCTGCGAACAATTCAGAGATGACCTCAGCCAATGCTTGGGCAGCGACGATGATACAGCAGCATTGAATCAGTGTGAAAACCGTTATGATGCTCAAGACAGCCCTTATTCCCTTGAACAGCATGAGCTCGCGGCCCATCAGTATTCCAGATGATCCTTTTCATGAATACGCTTATGGAAAACAAAGTAGCTCCAAATCTGATAGCCGAGGACAAAGGGCAGAAGCGATAAAGAAACTATGGCCATAATCTTAAGCGAATAAGCTCCTGATGCGGCATTATGAATCGTTAAGCTGAACGCGCTATCGATAGAGCTGATCATGACACGTGGGAATAGGCCAATAAAAACCGAAGCGACGGACAATCCTATGACAGCTCCAGTCATCCCGAATGCCCATCCATCCTTCTTGAGGCTTATAAACAAGCCGGAGAGTAAGTAAGCTAATGAGCCGAGCGCAGCAGTTAAAGCTAACAAAGCGCCGTGCTGCTCGAACAGATCGGTCATGCCGTAGGTCATGATGGCGAACACAATGAGCAATATCGCAGCAAACGGAAGCAATTTTTTCGCCAGTCCACGTGCCCGTACCTGCAGATCACCCGTGGTGCGCAAAGTGATGAACAATAGTCCGTGCAGCTGGCAAAGCGCCACGACACAAATCCCGCCAAGCAGTGTATAGCCGTTAACGATGTCAAGAAAACCTGCCCTCATCTCCATATCGCTGCCGATTGGAACGCCCTTGATCATACCCGAAAAGGCAACGCCCAGCAGGAGAGGCGGGAGGAGACTGCCCAAAAAAATGACGATATCCCATGTTCGTTTCCACTTGTAGCTGTCCAGCTTGCCTCTGAATTCGAAGGCGACTCCGCGTCCAATCAAGGCGAGAAGCACGAGGACAAGTGCAGTATAATAGCCGCTGAACATCGTCGCGTACCAGTGGGGGAAAGCCGCGAACATAGCTCCTCCTGCTGTAATCAGCCACACCTCATTGCCGTCCCAGAATGGACCGATGGAGTTAATTAATACGCGGCGCTCCATATCGGTGCGGGCAAGCAGTGAGGTGGACATCCCGACTCCAAAATCAAACCCCTCCAGGAAAAAGAAACCTATGAATAATACCGCAACCAGTACAAACCATAGCTCATTTAATGACAGCATGATACCCCTCCTCATAAGGATCATTTGATTCATGAGCCGACTTGGCCGAATCAAAAGGTCCCTTTTTAATAATACGAACAAATAACACAACCATTATTATGGCAAGCACCGAATAAATGGCAGTAAATGAGATCAAGGAAAATAGTACCTGGCCGGCGGTTACGCTTGGGGAAATCCCGTCTTCGGTCCGCATGAGCCCAAAGACCGTCCACGGTTGGCGTCCAATCTCGGTCATAATCCACCCTGCGGTATTGGCGATAAACGGCAGGGATATACCGGCTATCATTAATCGCATAAACCAGGCAGCAGGCTTTGTCATTTTATTGCGTATCCACAAATAAACGGCATACATCCCGAGAACTATCATCGTTGATCCGGCAGCCACCATAATTCGGAAGCTCCAGAAGGTCGTGCGTACCGGCGGAATATAGTTTCCTGGTCCGTACTGTTCTGTGTATTGAGCCTGCAGCTCTTGCATACCCTTCACTTCACCATGAAATTGGCTGTGTGACAAATAGCTGAGCAAATAAGGGATTTTGATTTCGCCGCTGTTGGTCTGTTTGTCCGGGTCAATATTCGCAATAACCGTCCAGGCAGCAGGGTCTCCGCTTTTGCCCCATAAGCCTTCGCTGGCAGCCATTTTCATTGGCTGGGTTTTGACCAGATATTGGGCTTGCTGGTGACCAAACAAGGCAACGCCAATGGAGGCAATCATGCCTACTAATGCAGCAATTTGAAACGATTTGCGGAAGAATGACATGTCCTGCCCTTTAAGCAGCTTCCATGCGCTGATGCCTGTAACCAGAAAAGCTCCGGTTGCAAATGCTCCAAGCAAGGTATGCGGGAACTCGACCCATAATTGTCCGTTTCCTAAGAGGGCAAATATGTCATTCATCTCAGCCCTTCCATTAGCGATGGTAAAGCCGACAGGGCGCTGCATGAATGAATTGGCGGCCAATATCCAGAACGCTGACATTGACGTGCCCAGCGTAACCAGCCAGATGCAGAGCAGATGAAGCTTGGGCGAGAGGCGATCCCAACCAAAGATCCATAGTCCAATGAAGGTAGATTCCATAAAGAAAGCAAGCAATGCCTCAATGGCTAGCGGAGCTCCAAACACATCACCTACGAAGCGGGAGTAATTGGACCAGTTCATGCCGAACTGGAACTCCTGCAATATACCTGTGACAATCCCGATGGCAAAATTGATCAAAAAGAGCTTACCCCAGAATTGAGCCATCTTCTTGTACTCTTCCCGTCCTTTAACCACATAGATGGTTTCCATAATAGCAATAAGCAGAGCGAGACCAATGGAAACAGGGACAAAGAAAAAATGAAAAATAGTTGTTGAAGCAAACTGCGTGCGTGCAAGCATGATTAAATCCATAGTCACTGTCCTCACTTTCTTCAAAAGATTGGGTTTCAGATTTCGCGAATTTCTTGCTCTAATCATGCCAGATTCCTTGTAAAAGGTATGTGATTTAAATCACATAGTAGCTTACACAAAAAGGGGAAAGAAGACAACGCTATGAATGTCTCGCCCCAATTGTTCACTATGCAGAAGCCGTTTTAAATATTCGAAGCCTTCAGACGATAACCGATACCCCAGACAGTCCCAATCATGGCAGCAGCAGCAGGGGACACAGCCTGTAATTTTTCGCGAACTCGCTTAACATGAGAATCTACAGTGCGATGATCCCCATGATCTTCATAGCCCCACACATCACGAAAAAGCTTGTCTCTTGTGCAGGTTATTCCTTCGTTCATCACTAAATATCGCAGCAGCTCATACTCCCGGAGAGTTAAGGATATCTCGCGTCCATCTGCCAGTACTCTGCGGGCATCATGCTCGATAAGAAGATGGGGCAGCATAAATCTGTTTCCGGGTGATTGGGTGGCAGACCAGAATTTGCCGGGTTGTGTCCGTTTAAGGATAGCTTGAATTCGGCATGTGAATTCCCTTGGACTAAAAGGTTTGGTCACATAATCATCAACCCCAGCTTTGAAGGCATGGATCGTATCGTCTTCATTATCCTTGGCGGTAAGCATAAGCAGGGGAGTAGTTTTTACTTGCTTGACCATTTGACAAATTTCTAGCCCGCTCAGACCAGGCATCATCCAATCCAACACAATGATGTCATAATCGTTATCCACCGCTTTATGCAAAGCATCGTTGCCATTGTCGGATTCCTCAACACAAGCTCCGTCTTTCTCCAGATACATGCGTACGATTGTGCGTATACGTTCTTCGTCATCGGCGACCAATACTCTGTATTTGCTTGTCATCTATTATCACCTCACCTGCCTTTTATTGTATCTATCATTTTTCACAAAGGCATGACTACATTGAGCTATTTCAATAACGGAAAGGTGAACAAAGCATGAAGGCTTTGTGAATTCAAATATGATGGAAAACTTTGTGCAGTGATCATTAGCAAATCCCATGTTAAAATGAAACTCTCTTAAACCATTTCTAGCTTTAAGCTGTGCAAATTGGTATTTTGAGAGAATCATAAACAGGCCGAAGCTTCCACAAGAGGCATGGGGGACCCAATCTTTGGGGTGAAGCCTATTCATGGCCGGGCGCTTGCTCTTTGACCCGAACCCGTCAGCTAACCTCGTAGGCCTTAAAAAAGAGAGGATGTTTGCAATGTTTTTGAAGAAGTCCGTATTAACCGGTTTACTTGCCTTGGGCACGATTATTGGAGCCACGGCTGTTTCGGCTGCACCGTATTCGGTAACAGGCAACGATACGATGTGGACGATAGCCAAGAAGTATGGGATTAGCTTAAGCTCCCTTGTTCAAGCCAATCCACAGGTAACCAATACCAATAATATTTGGCCAGGACTGGTATTGAATATCCCTGGAACAAGCTCAAGTGCACCAGCTCCGCAGGGAACAGGCAACTCAACAGTCACCTCCACCTTTGCGAGTCAAGTGGTAACTTTGGTCAATCAGGAACGTACAAAAGCAGGCTTGAAGACGTTGGCAAGCGACAGTGCTTTGTCGGCTATGGCATTGGATAAAGCGAAGGATATGTATAACAATCATTATTTTGATCATACCTCTCCTACCTATGGCTCCCCCTTTAACATGATGAAATCGTATGGTATCCGATATACGTATGCAGGTGAAAATATTGCTATGGGTCAGAAGACTCCACAGGATGTGATGACTGCCTGGATGAACAGCGCAGGGCATCGACAAAATATTTTGAGCCCTAATTATACGAAAATTGGCGTAGCTTATTATAACGGCGAGTGGGTTCAGGAGTTTATTGCGAATTAAGCTTGTATGCAGGCGTCGCTCTGAAAAAAGACAGTAACCGATTAAGGAATCCATTTCCCTTCGGGTTACTGTCTTTTTGACTATATCAGGATATTAACAGTTCATGTTAGATGAATGTTCTCAAAATAATAACAAGCAGAATGAATAAAACAAGAATTACACCTGTGCTAGTTCCCAGACCCAAACCTGCACAGCTTCCACAACCTACGCCAGCTCCGCCTAAATATCCCATATTTCCAGCCTCCTTCCGTATGACCTTCTGTATGTTATGATGGTCAGAGGCTGATGGATTGTACTTATACAAAATGTGCGCTTGTAGGGGAGGAACTTGTCGTTCCTGAATTGATAGATTTACATATGCTATGTTGTGGGAGAAGCCGCCAACTGTTCCCATGCTAACCCATAGATCACTCCGAAATAGACGATTGCCTTCACGGGATCGTCTATTTTCCTTTTATGAAATGAAAATGTCAGTAAGTTGTGATCGTTTGTCTATGTAACTGATTGCCATATTTCATTATATTAGTACGGTAAGCCGCATTTACGGACAATAGATAACTTATATGCAAAGGGGGATTATCCTTGAAAACATCCAAATGGTTGATCGTGGGATTTCTGCTGCTGCTGCTACTCATTACCGGCTGCCGGAACGAAGCATCCAAACCTAAAGCGATGACGTCCGAGCAGGTTTTCGATTCTTATATGGCCGCGTGGCAAAAGGGACAATATGAAGACATGTATGCGATGCTGTCGTCAGATTCCCAAACCAGACTATCGCTAGAGCTGTTCGTTAAGCGCTACTCCTCCATTTATGAAGGAATCGGGATGAGTCAGCTGCACATCGAAAGGACAACTCTCCCAGCTCCTACCAAGCCAACTCCCGCGCCAGAGGATAAAGCTACTTATACTTACCATGCTTCGCTTATGACGATTGCAGGTCCCATTGAATTTAATTATCAAGCAAAGTTAATCAAGGATAACTCAACCATGTATTGGAAGGTAGACTGGAATCCTTCACTTATTTTCCCCGCTATGAAGGACAATGATAAGGTAACTGTACGTACCACTAAGGCGATGAGGGGTGAAATATATGATAGGAATGGGGAAGGGCTGGCGATTAATGGCAGCTTGATCATTCTTGGATTAGCCGCGGATCGTTTAGGCCCGGATGCTGAAAAGACGGTTCAATCGGTTGCTCAATATTTGGGATTATCAACGGATGAGGTTAACAAAAAGCTAAAGGCTTCCTGGGTAAAACCCGGTAATTTTGTTCCAATTGGTTCTACCGACGGTAAGGGAGTCATGGCTTTTCAAGGCATAGAGGGCGTCTCCTTTCAGCAAAAAAAGATCCGCACCTACCCACTTGCCGAAGCGGCCGCCCATTTGACTGGCTACGTTCAAGGGATTAACGCAGAAGAACTGGCCAAGCTAAAGGATCAAGGCTACGGTCCTGATGACCAGTTGGGCAAGGCAGGGCTGGAGCAGCTGTTCGATAAAAGCTTAAAGGGCCAGGACGGAGTGCGAATCGTGATCATTGATGAGAATGGGGCTACTCGTGAAACGTTGGCATCTAAGGAGACGGTAGCGGGAGAGAATGTCCAAACCACAATCGATAGCGGACTGCAAAGGGCGATCTACGAGCAGTATCAAGGAGATGCGGGTTCTGCCTCTGCTTTACAGCCGCAGAGCGGTGAAATATTGGCATTGGTCAGCAGCCCTGCGTATGATCCTAATCTGTTTGTATCGGGGCTTTCGGCTGAGCAATGGAACAAGTGGAATGGGGATCCTAATATTCCGCTCCTTAACCGTTTTACAAAGCTGTATTCACCGGGCTCGATTTTTAAAACCGTTACAGCGGCCGTAGGCTTGAACGCAGGTGTGTCCTCTCCAGATCTCGTCAGAAATATTCAAGGCTTATACTGGACAAAGGATGCATCATGGGGCAATTATTATGTAACACGTGACCGGGATGTGCCCAATGAAAATTTACGCGATGCGCTGGTTTTCTCGGATAATATATTTTTTGCTCAGGAAGCGCTTGCGATGGGAAAAGATACATTCTACAATGGCGCTTACAAATTCGGTTTTGGAGAGCCGCTGCCGCTTCCGTACCCATTCCCGCGATCCAGTCTGGCCAATCAGGGGATCAAGAGCGACATTCAGCTTGCCGATTCGGCTTACGGACAAGGAGAAGTCCAGATGAGTCCGCTTCATGTAGCGTTGTCCTATACGCCTATAATTAACCAAGGCAATGTGGTTGCACCGTTATTGGTGAAATCAGCTTCCAACCCGGCAGACACCATATGGAAGCGGGATGTTATTAGACCAGAGGTTGCCGAGATTGTGCGTCAGGATCTCGTGGAGGCCGTCCGGAACCCGAAGGGTTTTGCTCATGGTGCTTACATATCAGGCATGAACATCGCAGGTAAGACAGGTACAGCGGAATTAAAGCAAAAGAAGGGCGAGGACGGGTTGGAGAATGGCTGGTTTATCGAGTTCGATGCCACTCTTAATCAATTGCTGCTGACGATGATGGTTGAGGATGTGAAGAAGCGGGGTGGCAGTGGTTATGTGGTAGCCAAAGCGAAAAAGGTATTTCTCAAATATGGGAAAACAACATGGTGAATGGGTCGGGATATTACGGAAGTGCTACACAATAGTTCCATACATTTTCGTGCGCGAAAACCATTTCCCTCGATAACGCTAAGAGGTTGGCGAAAATTGGTTCTCATAAGGTATAATAGAAAAATATTCCATAGCAAAGGACCATAGACCATGACTCGAAGGAGGAGATAAGATGCTTAGGAGAAAATGTCTGGCCGCTTATTTCGCTTCATGGACGATCGTACTCTTGGTGTCGTTCCCATTCATGGCTGTGGGAGGGTCAGCTTGGTATGCGGCTAGCAACTATGCATCGTGGGCCTCTGTCATTGCCATGTATGCGGTACCAAGTATATTTCTTTACGGCATTCTTGTTTCATCACTTACGGAAGTAGCAATTAGAAAAGTGAAGGTAATGGGTCCGGGCGAATGGTTAATATCCGGTCTTATCCACGTTGTCCTTGGGTTCTTATTTGGTATTATATTTCAATCTTCTTTATTTAGCATCATGGGCGGCACAGCGGCGATTCTTTTTTTCGGTTTTGACAGGTTGATCCTCCGTTTCTTGCCACTTGTCAAGCGGGGAACGCGCGTATTACTGATAACTGCACCTCTTGTTCTTTTTGGGATTTTTGTGGGTACTTTACACGTGTCTTCACCGCCGAAGCCACCGTTTACCGCCGTGGATGCAGTCAATTTTGCGACTTCCGGCAGCGGGACCACCATCGACAGGTTCCCCAAACAAGTCGGAATGCAGAAATTACAGGTCGACGGCTATGATGTTGAAAGAGAAACGGCGATCGAGGAAACTGACGTAAAGGAACAGTACATAGTTCATTTCATTGAGCGTTGGAGTAAAGAAGGAGTAACTGGAGAACAGCAGATGCTCTATGAAGTCAGCCGTGGGACGATGGGAGGGAAAGGGGGAAGTGGAACAGAACCTCCTTACCTGCGTACACAATAGGAAGAATAATGTATTCATGACTGTGCTTAATGATTATGAGCTTATTTACTGATGTGAATGAGTAAGAGATAGGAGGTCACTTTGGTTAAAATCGGAACCATCATTTTTCTGAACGGCACTTCTAGTGCAGGGAAAACAAGTATTTCTAAAGAGCTTATTCAGCTGCTTGACGAAGATTTTATTTACCTATCCGTCGATAATGCGATTGCTGGTGTCAATGACATGTTGATGAGTATGTTTGGCGATCACATGTCCAGAGAAGAAATAGAAACAATTGAAAGAGAAGAAATGATAGAAAATCCAGTCATATCGCTTTTTCATCATTATATGATGGCTTTTTCAAGGGTAGGCAAGAATATGATTGTTGATCATGTACTGATTGAGCCAAGCTGGTTGGAGGAATGTGTCCAATTATTACATAACACACAAGCCTTTTTTATCGGTGTTCACTGTCCGCTTGATGAACTGGAACGTAGGGAACAAGAACGAGGAGATAGATCCATTGGACTCGCCAAAGCCCAATTTGATATCGTGCACCACCATCACAGATATGATCTTGAAGTCGATTCGCATGATAACTCAATCCGGGAATGTGCAATTATGATCAAAGAATTTATTTTAACCAATCAACCACGAGCTTTCAAAGAGCTTCATTTTCTGAGGAGCGGGTAGTTTGGAGGATCATATAACGAGCTTATTTAAATGTATACCCAAGTTAAAGACAGGCAATCGATTTATTGTAGGAATAGACGGACTAAGTCGTTCGGGAAAAACGACACTCGTAGAGAAGTTTAGTCGGAAATTGACCGGGGAGCACATCGAGGTTTGCATCTTTCATATAGACGATTATATTGTGGAACGTAGCAAACGTTACGATACAGGCTCTGAAGAGTGGTTTGAATATTATTACTTACAGTGGGACACTGAATGGTTAAAGCGAAATTTGTTCAAGAAACTAAAGGAAACTAGCCAGCTCAAGCTCCCCATATACGATAATGAATCTGATACACATCGCATACAGAACATAATAATTCCCGAGACATGTGTTATTGTCATAGAAGGAGTTTTTCTGCAACGTGAGGAGTGGAGAGGTTTATACGATTATATCGCTTATCTGGATTGCCCACGGAGTAAAAGATTATTACGTGAAAGTGAACTCACCCAAAGGAACATGGAAAAGATGAGAAACCGATATTGGAAGGCAGAAGATTATTATTTACAGACAGTCCTCCCAACAAAACAAGCTCATTTGGTTCTAAACAATTAATGGAGCAGCCATATGTCATTAGGACAAGATTATTGCAAGAAAGCACTTACTTAGGGTAGGTGCTTTTTTATTTTATAAACATAAAAAAATATATAATTCGATGAATGTGGGAATTTCCGTATTTAGGAATACAGTGTCTACTTGCGCAATCACCCGAAAATAAGCAATAAACTGAGAAATATGAAGCTACTAGCAGGAATATCCAGATAAACAAGCAAAAATAGGTAAAAACAGGCTTTGATAAAGATTCTCATTCTCATAGTAGTTAGATATAATACTACCTGTGAGGTGTTACGATGGATTCCGTTACCGAATTATTGTGCCATTTTGGTTTTAGCAAAAATGAAGCACGGGTGTATGTGGCATTGATGCAGGAAACTTCGGCGACTGGTTATCAAATCAGCAAAAGCACGGGCATATCGCGGGCTGAAGTATACCGGGTACTGGGCAACCTTGCAGATAAAGGCGCAGTTGTGTGGCAGCAGACGGAACCCGCTTTGTACATGGCGGTTGAGCCAGAATCTTATCTGGATCGTCTTGAATCCCAATTCAACCACAATCTTCAGAAGGTGCGCGAAGAATTGAAGGAGATCAATCGGCAAACAAGCAACGATACGATCGTGTATATCAAGGGATACGATCATATATTGCACAAGGCCAAAGAGATGATCGCTTCCACACGGTACGAGCTATATATCCGCTGCGGTGCGACACTCGCTGCTCTGCTGCAGGATGATTTGAAAAAGCTGTCCGACAGGGGGGTGAAGGTACGAATACTAGCGTATGGTGATTTTTCGATGGAAGGTATCCAAGTCGTGACGCATCCGCTTCGTCATGATGAAGTTCATCGCCATAGGGTATCACAGCTGCTGCTGATCAGCGATATCCGTAAAATGCTCGTAGGTCAGCTGGAGCCTGAGAGTTCAGGTACGGTAATGGGTACATACAGTGAAAGCCCGGAAATTATACATATCATGCGGGAAATGATGCGATCAGGCTTCCATTTGACGATTTTGGCGAACGAAAGCGATGTCCTCTCCCGATTTATGGGGGAACACGAGCTGTTCAAGGAAATCTATAAGGATGGTTCGATCCTGAGGTACGAATAGCCTGTCGACGTGGTCGGCAGCCATTTTTTTGCTTCTACATTGAGAATAATAATCATTATCTTGGAGGAGAGATACTTATGCATGCATCCGAATTGAACGAAATTGAAGTAAAAAATCTGGTGAAAAAGCATTGGAACGGCCGTGCCGCTGAATTCGACCAGGGGCCGAGCCACGGTTTGTTAAATGAGGAACAGCATCAGGCATGGGTAGCCGTGTTAAGCCAGTTAGCTGGGAGCGAACCATTAAAGGTGCTCGATCTGGGCTGCGGTACAGGGTTTCTTTCTTTACTGCTGGCTAATATGGGACATGACGTTACAGGTCTTGATTTTGCCGAAGAAATGCTGCAGCTGGCTCGTGCAAAAGCGGATCAAGCTGGTTTGCCTATCAACTTCCTGTCGGGAGATGCTGAGCATACAGGTCTACCAGAAGGTGAATATGACCTGATCGTTGCGCGTCACTTAATCTGGACGCTGCCCCATCCTGCTGACGCTGTGGAGGAATGGACACGTTTACTTAAACCACAGGGACGTATCGCTTTGGTAGAAGGGCAGTGGGAGAATCAGGATGTGAAGGAGGAATACGAACAGATTCGCAGCCGGCTTCCGTTCTATGGCGGTCAACCGAGTGAACAGCTTGCTTCGTTTTTCCGCTCTAAAGGTTTGAATGAGGTTGCCATCCAGCCGCTGATGGAAGCGGCGCTGTGGGGCGGCATGCCTAAGCATCCACGTTATCTCGTTATTGCCCAGCGCTAGTAACAGTCGCCGGTCCTTGTGACCGGCATAATCCAATCATACATAATCGGGGGAATCAGCAATCATGGTATTTTCACATAAAAGAAACCGTTGGACCACGGCTTGCATGGCCTTGCTGCTCGTGGTATTGACCGCTTGCACGCAACAACCTGCGGCCCAACCAGCTACTACAGCCGTACCTCAGCAAAGTGATAAAGGGGCGGTGAGTACAGACAAGACCAAGGATCAGCTCGTTATTGTGCAAACGAATGAAACCAGAGATTTTACAACAATTGACCCTTATCAAAAAGATATAACGCTTCCGCGGACATTGATTTTCGATACGCTGCTGGTCAGAGGTCAGGATGGCAAGTTGGCTCCGTCGCTTGCGGAAAGCTACGAGTTCAAAGATAACAACTGGAGAATCAAGGTTAAAAAGGGAATTACGTTCCATAATGGCGATACCCTGAATGCTCAATCGGTCAAGGCGACTATCGATAAATTGATGTCCCCAGAGGTTCCCAAGAGCACATTCAAAACGCTGCTCGATGGTGTGACGGGAACGAACATTGTTGACGAGTACACGGTCGATATTATAACATCCTCGCCCAACTACGCTTTGATTAATTTTATGGTTGATCTGCCAATTCTATCGGCTAAACAGCTTGCGAACGGTGACGAGTACAAAACACAGCTGGTAGGAACCGGCCCCTATGTATTAAGCGATTGGAAGCGTGGAGAAGTCGCTACGCTGAAGGAAGCTCCGAACTACTGGGGAAAACGCCCGCCGTTCAAGTCCGTTGTTATCAAAAATGTTACGGACGAAGCTACACGTATGGCAGAGCTGCTGAGCGGTAATGCAGATATCGCTTCTGATCTTTCATCCACATCAATCAAGCGCGTTCAAGGGCAGTCCGGCTATCAGATTGTATCCGAGCCCGGATTCCGTGTAACCTGGCAAAGCTATTTCTTTAAAGCTCCGTTTGATAATGCCAAGGTCCGTGAAGCTCTTTATTATGGAATCGACAAAGGAACATTGGCCAAAAATATGTACGGCGAATTTGCTTCACCAGCTGTTGCTCCAGTTACTAAAGCAGGCTCCGGCTTCGTAGAAGCGTATCCTTTAAGTGACTACAATCCGGAAAAAGCCAAGTCTTTGCTGGCCGAATCCGGTGTCGCCATGCCGATATCCGTTAACCTGGATGTTACGCAGCGAGATATTGATACAGCACAGGTGCTGCAGGCACAGCTGAAAAAGATCGGAATCGAAGCGAAAATTAATTTAATGGAAATCGGACCGATGCTAGATCCCAAACGCTACGAGCAAAGCAATGCTGGATCGATTCTACTATTCTCGGGCTACGATAACCCTGACCGTGAGCTGTATCGTATTCTGGTAGCGGCGTTTAGCCAAAAATCACTCTACAAAACATTCGGCTACCAGCTGGATTCGCAGGTCGAGCAATGGATCAAGGATTATGCCGCTGAACCGGATGAGAAAAAACGATTGGCCTTATCCAAGCAAATTCTCGATAAGTCGAAACAAGGTTCCCCTGTCAACTGGCTGATGTTCCCTCCTAATATTTACGGATTGTCTGGTAATATCGACTGGAAGCCGGATGGAACAGGCAGAATCGATATTCATCAAATCAAGGTGAAATAGGATGCATCAGGGAATGAAAGCGGCCGTACAACGTCTTGTTGTCGGCCTTTCCATCTTGCTTACGGTATCCAGTATTTTATTCTTTGTATCCAGCGCGATGGGCGATCCCATTCATTCTCTGCTTCCCCATGACGCCACGGAGGCAGAGAAGGATTTGCTGCGCAAAACGCTGGGTCTGGATGCTCCGGCGCTGGTAAGGTTCGGCTTGTATATCCTGAAGACGATAACGCTTCAATTCGGCAATTCTTATAAGCTCGGTGAACCCGTGTTGGATATTGCTCTTCCTTACTTATGGGCAACGATGAAGCTAATCGTGCTCGTGCTGCCTATTGGTATTGTCGGTGGGATCGGTGTCGGCTTTCTCGGCCTCTATTTACCGACTAAGCTGGACAGTCAATTGAATAAAGCACTGCTGATGCTGCACTCGATACCGGGTTTTGTTCCCTGCATCCTGGCTATTGAGCTGTTCAGTGTACATCTAAAGTGGTTCCCTCCCTCGGGAAGTCAGGGAATACAATCGCTGGTGCTGCCGGTGCTGCTGCTTGCGGGTGCAGAAGCCATCAAGATTGGTCTGTTGTTCCGCTCCAAGCTGCAGGAGGTAGCCAAAGAAAAATTTGTTGTAACCGCGAGAGCTAAAAACGTAAGCACCTTCCGCTTTAGTGTTCACTATTTGCTGCGTCCAGCTCTGTCACTCATCTTTTCCTTTGTATCGATACAGGTGGGAGTTCTGCTTAGCAGCACGATCGTTGTAGAAACGATTTTTTCTTATCCGGGCATCGGCAATTTGACGGTGGGAGCTATCGCCAGTCACGATCTCCCACTTATACAGGCATGCTTGGTTTTTACAACGCTTTTGTTTATAGTCTCGCGATTTTTGCTGGATATGCTTCATCCGCTCATTGACCCCAGGGTTAAACAAAATCAGGTGTGGGAGCGAAAAGAATAGTGAACACTTCAAACCGCTACTGGATGATACTGCTATCCGCAGCTGTCGTATTTATCGTATTGTCTCTCATCTATATGCAATGGTTCGCACATGATCCGACCACACCGTTCGAGGGTCCAAAGCTGGATCCGCCCTCGGCCGATTTTTGGCTCGGTACCGATCACCTTGGCAGGGATGTGAGCAGCCGGCTTATATATGCGACCTATCTGACACTTGGACTGGCGCTGCTCGCGGTACTGCTGGCTATGACGGCAGGTACGCTGCTCGGCATGCTGGCCGGGTATAACGTAGTGCCTTTGCTGACACCGCTAATTTTGTTTGTCGGGCAAATTTCAATCGTATTTCCGGTTCGTATGCTGCCGCTGCTCATTATTACGATATTTGGCAACGGACCGCTGGGAATGGTTCTATCGATGGCTTTTTCCATCTGGGGTCAATTTTTTTGGCTTATTCATGACGAAACGAAAGCACTGCGGGGAAGGGGATTTATTCGGGCAGGCTTTATGCTCGGCAGCAGCAAGTGGGGCATAGTTCGTCTGCATATTTTACCTCATCTGCTGCCCACCGTCGTGCTGCTATCCACCATCTGCTTCCGTACGGCGATTGGTGTGATCTCTACGTTAAGCTTTCTTGGGATTGGTATCAGTCCGCCGACACCGACATGGGGATCGATGATTGCGGATGGACATCCTTATATTATACAGGCCTGGTGGACGATCGTATTTCCGACATTGGCGTTGGCTTGCTCGATATTAATGGTCAATAGCATAGGCAGCAAGCTCGAACAAAGATGGAAGCATGCCGATACATCGAAACTGGAAAGGCGGGAACTCGGTGAGCTCAATACCACAACCTCTATTTGAAATCAGCGGGCTTCACACAGGCATTACGAGACCTGAAAACGGTCGGTGTCTATTACAAGATGTCAGCTTTCATATTGACCAAGGAGAAACGGTAGCCGTAGTTGGTGAGAGCGGCTGCGGCAAGAGCACACTGGCATTATCGATTATGGGTTTGCTGGAAGCACCGCTTGGTATTCAATCCGGCCGTATTCGTCTGCAGGACCGGGATCTGCTGCAAATATCCAAGAGGGAAATGAAGCGAGTACGTGGGACCGAGATTGCGATTGTGTTTCAGGACCCGATGAGTGCATTTCACCCTATGATCCCGCTTGGTGCCCAACTGATGGAATGCTTAAAAACTGGCGACCGATGGGTCCGAATCTCCCGTTGTCTTGATATGTTAGATCGTGTAGGCCTGCCTGATCCTGGAAAGCAGATGAAAAGCTACTCCTTCGAGCTGAGTGGAGGTATGCTGCAGCGGGTGATGATCGCGATGGCGCTGCTCAATGGGCCCAAGCTGTTAATCGCAGATGAGCCGACGACTGCCCTTGACGTTACCGTACAGGCAAGTATTTTACGTTTGCTTAAGGACATACAGCAGGAATTTGGTATGGGTATGCTGTTCATCTCTCACGATTTGGGTGTTGTCTCTGAATTGGCGGATCGCATCGTTGTGATGCGCCAAGGGCAGGTTGTCGAGTACGGGGAGGCTTCCTGGCTGTTAGACCATCCGACCCATCCCTATACGCGTCATTTGCTTGAGATGGTGCCCGTATTGGGACGCTCGCTTCCAGCAAAGGTGCTGACCTACGATCAGCATGTGCTGCAGACTGAGGTCGTTGAGGCTATTTAATTAAGCTGGCGAGGCTGGCGTATACAGAAGGTGGCGGATACAAATGCTGGCTGCAAAGCATATACACAAACAATATATACAGCGTCACTGGTTCGGGCCTTCGTCGGTGACGGAAGCGGTTAACAAAGTTACGCTTGAGCTGCGTGCCGGGGAAACAGTAGGGCTGGTTGGAGAAAGCGGAAGCGGTAAAAGTACACTGGCTCGCTGCATGGCCATGCTTGAACCGATAACAGAAGGCAGTCTGACATGGAACGATAAGGATATAACACAAATATCATTCGAGGAGTCAAGAGAGCTTAGGCGTAACATCCAGCTTATATTTCAGGACCCTATTGATGCCTTGAATCCAAGGCTGACGATCGAACGGATTTTGACGGAGCCGCTATACCACTTCGCCATCGGCACCTTGCAGGATCGTAAGCATAAAGCGAGGCAGGCGATTGAACGTGTCGGCTTGAATAGTGATCACCTCAGCCGCTACCCGACGGAATTAAGCCGTGGGCAGTGTCAGCGTGTCAATATTGCCAGAGCGTTAATGATTGACCCACAAATTCTGATTTGTGACGAGATTATTTCTGCGCTCGATGTTTCCACAGGAGCACAAATCGTCCGCTTGCTGCTCGATTTGCAGCAGCAATTCGGATATGGATATTTATTCATTTCTCATGATCTGGCCAGGGTCATGCAGGTGAGTCACCGAATCGCCGTCATGTATAAAGGGGAAATCGTGGAAACACGTGCAAGCAGCGGGTTCCATCTGGAGGCGGAGCATCCGTACACGCGCAGCTTGCTGGCTGCGGTACCCAAGCTCCGCTCCTCTGCGTTCTAAAGCTTACAGCCCGTAAGCTCTATATTAACAATGTATATTATTAATGAGGTTAACAATATAGGTAGCATTTAATGACAGTGATACTAACTATAGACCGCCCAATTGGCGGTCTTTTTGCATGTTCAGAGACTCTGCTGGCAAGACTGTGGACAGTGGAAACATTCGCTATAACCAAATTTACCGTTGCTAACCATTCTCCTGTCATGTAAAAGTAGTTAAAGGCGAAAAGCTGCGTTCCGTTTATATTCGGTTTATACAAGTGCGATAAACTTCTTGCATAAGCCTTGGCCGTATGGCCGGAGCTCAAATTCTATGAGGTGATTCCTATCGAAAAAACGAAAACAAACAACAAAACCTTGATCCTGATCGGACTATTGATCGGGCTGATTTTTGCTGAGCTTGACGAGACGATTGTCTCCACGGCGATGCCGACGATCATCCGCGAATTGCATGGCTTGTCCTTGTATGGCTGGGTCGCAGGTGTCTACATGCTGACACTGACGATGTTTATGCCAATCCTTGGCAAGCTGGCCGATTTGTATGGTCGTAGGCGCATTTATCTGATATGTATCGGTCTGTTTATTGCAGGCTCGATTGTCAGCGGTATGGCATCGTCGATGACGATACTGCTGATCGGCCGAGGCATTCAAGGAATCGGGGCCGGAGGCTTGATGCCGCTCGCGCTGGTCATTATCGGCGAGGCCTATCCACTTGAACAACGGGCTAAGATCCAAAGTCTGTTCGGGCCAATGATGATTATTCCGCAGCTATTGGGACCGACTGTGGGTGGTTACATCGTCGGTAATATTGACTGGCACTGGGTATTTCTGATCAATATTCCAATCGGATTGCTCGCAGCGCTTTTTATAGCCAAGGGCATGCAAGAATCGATTGGAAACGAGAAGCGGTATATCGACTGGGCGGGTGCGTGCACGCTCATATTGGCGCTGCTTTCACTGCTTCTGACACCAGTACTGATCGATAATCAGGGCTACGCCTGGTCGTCGCCGATCATTATTGGACTGCTGAGCTTGTCAGCGCTGCTGTTCGCACTGTTGGTATGGATCGAAGCCAAAGCCAAGGAGCCGATCATCCCGCTGCATCTGTTCCGCAACCGTAATGTAGTCGTGTTATCACTGCTAGTATTTATCCTGATGCTCGGAATTATGGGTGGGATGGCCACATTCCCATTTTTTGCACAGCATGTTATGGGGCTGACGCCAACGGAAGCCGGTTATTTGATGCTGGCATTTATGGCAGGGGCAATTCCGGCAAGCATTGTGAACGGGTTTCTGATCACGCGGATAGCGTACCGCAGCCTGTTTATCGTATCATTTTTGCTGCCAATCGCTGGTTTCCTGATGCTGACGCAGATCGGCGTCGCGACAACCTGGATTTACATCGTCGGCGCATTTTTTGTACTCGGCGTCGGACTCGGCGCACTATTCGGCGGAGACAACCTGATTGTTCAGGAGTCGGTAGATGCCAAAGACAGCGGTATTGCCCTGTCAACAGTCCAGTTGTTCCAATCGCTTGGAGCGACCATCGGTCTCAGTATTTTTGGCAGCCTGCTGTCCAAGCACATTAAGGACGGAATCGCTGCACTTGACAGCCGACTTCCTGCTGATGCGGCGGCTAATATTGAGACGGGTAACATTCCCGCAGATCTGCCAACAGCTTTGCTGCACGATATCAAGCAGGTATTCAGTTATTCATTTCAGAATATGTTCGTGATCTCACTCGTATTTGCAATTGCCGCTTTTATTCTCTGCTGGTTTTTGAAGAAAGAGGTACTGTCTAAGAAAGCCGAAGAGGGGATGGAAACGGAAAGCGGAGCGAGCGCAGGTGGTTAAATCGGAAATAAGTTTTCAGAAAATGCTTGTATTTGGATCTTGCTCTGGATAACTGTGACAACAATATCCCCTCTTGGAACTTTTATACTTATACCATGATCCTTGCGTGTAATGGTTATAAGAAATGTTCAAAAGAGGGGATAGCTTTGCAATAGCTTAAGTAAATATCGTTTATAGAGTCGCAAGGTAATCGTCGAGTTGGCCGAAGGTTCCGGCAAAGCCTTGCTGCATAGATTCATGCATGGAATGGAAAAATTGGATTTCTTCCTCAGTAGCGTTAATTGGGCCTCCCCGCAAGGTTATTGTCGTTGTACCTTCTTCCTCAGTGAACGTGAACACATTATAAATTTCCAATGGAAAGGTTTGGGTTTGGCTAAAGGGCGCTCGGACAATATTACCTTCCTCATCAGAAAATGAATTGACGAACACAATCCTTTCAGGGGAAACGATTTCGTGATACACAAACTTACCCCACATTTCGTGGCCATCAGCGGCCTTCATACAGTAATGAAATATGCCGCCTGGACGGATATCCGCCTGAGCTACATGGATCGTAAACCCAGTGGGTCCCCACCAATGCTTCAGGTGATCTGCATCGGTCCATACCTTGAATACAAGCTCACGAGGTGCATTGAAGGTACGGGTAATGACCAAATCGTATTCAGGGTTTGTTTTTGGTTCGGACATGTTAATGCCTCCTAATTTGTGTTTGTATGGAAGTAAGGAATACCAAATATGTTGAGTTATTTGGCATGATTCCGTGAAGCTGCTCTTAGTCTTTTGTGATATAGAACATAGGAGCCAATAATGACCAGGTAACCGATCAGGAAAAACACTAACCCGCCTGGAGGATCGCCGACAGCTATTGTTGAGTACATGGCACCTGTCAGATCGATTACAAAACCGGCATAAGCCCATTCCTTAACCCTCGGAAAGCCAGGAACAAGGATCGCTACCACCCCTAGTAATTTGGCTACACCAAGGAAGGGCAGAAGATAAGCAGGATATCCTAAATGGGCAAATAGTTCAACTGCATCAGGAGCAGACAAGAGATCCGGAATAGCACCGACACCCATTAACGCTAACATCAATACAGTGAAAACCCAGTAAAATATGTTGATTCTTCTCATTGATTATCGGTTCCTCCTTGGCGTTATATACACAGGAATGCATTCAACACGCGAGTTATGATGAGCTCATGATCTTCTATGGATGTAAGGGTGCTGCTCGAAACTTGATCTTCTTCCATCATTTCATTCCTCCTATTTCTTAATAATTATACTGTTTGGCAGGACTACTGCTTGTCGTCATGATCCACTCCCTTTCTTTGCAGCTCCTGCAAGTAATCATCCAATCGATCGAATCTTTCCTCCCAGATGTGGCGGTAGGACTCCATCCACGTATCCAACTCCTTAAATGGTTCAGACCGCAGCTTGTAGATTCGCCGATTAGCGACCGCATTTACTTCAACAAGCCCGGCATCACAAAGCACACGGAGATGTTTGGATGTTTGCGGTTGGTTGAGACCGAGTTGATCGGCAACTTCCCCAACGGATAGGGGACCCTTACGTAAAAGTTCAACTATGTGTAATCGATTTGGCTCGGCAAGAGCACTAAAAGTAGAATTCATGATTTTAATATACTCTATAAGGAATATTCCTGTCAAGGAATGTTTGTAATTCATAAACAATGTATACAAATCGACAGAGCACAGCTCCGAAGGGAGGAAAACATGCTAATAAACCAGATCAGCAAGCTCATCAAGTCGGCGAATACTATCGGTCGAGGGAAATATAGAGCAGTTGATCCAGGCAATTCGGACAATAATGTCCAGAAATTTGTGAGGAGTCTGGAATTGTCCGACGAAGAGATCCTGAATAGATTTCAACTGACTTTAAACGGTAAACAGTTAACAGATGAACAAGCTCGTCATTTTATTGCTATTGTTCGTCAAGAAAAAGGCCGATATCAGGCAGAGCAGAATTAGAAGAAGGAAACCAAATGGTTTGTTTAAAGCAGATGGAATTGAGATCCGTTCCATGTGAAAAATAAATAATGAGAAAAAAGCCGTGCATTTTCTGCGGCTTTTTCTCATTCATGTAAGGAAGCTTGCATACAGGTTAAGACTTTGCGTAATATTCCGTAAGAGCTGTAAATGATTTTTTTATTTCCCAAGGCATGTCTGTATAAGTTGCTCCATATTGATCGGTATAGGTTTTTACCAAGCTGTAACTAGCCGTATCCAGATCGTACAAAGGCTTTTCGTTAAACGGGTACAGTGGCATAACAAAGGTGAACCAAAAAGCACCGTCTACTCGTTCTTCTGTAAATATATCCAGCAGTTCTCCAAGATAATTGACCTGCTCGTTTTCATCCCGAATATACGCGCCATTAAGCTGATTGGGTATTTGACTTCGATCAACGATGGCCCAACCGTATCCGCCTTTGTCTTCAGCACCTTGGTATGTGCAGCAGCCGAACTCTAATACAACCACGGGTTTTCCGTATTGAAAGTAAGTTCTTAGCTTCTCGCGGTATGTATGTTTGTTAAGCTTCTCACGATAATAATCAATACCAACGAAATCAAATTCATCCCAATTGACATTTTCCCAGGTTCCAGATGCGTAGGTAAGCTGCCCTTGAAAATGTTCTCTGACTACAGCGACAGCTTTTGATAGAAAACTATTTAGACGCTTATGGAAGGAGCCTTTCAGAAGGGTACTCTTTAGCAAACGCCACGGTTTCATAAAAGTTTGGATCCGATCAAAAGCAGTATCCCCATCAACAAGACCTTTCATAAAGAAGGTAAGCTCGCATCCTGTAACAAAAATAATGTGTGGTGATTGTCGCCGTAAGACTTCCGCGGCTTTAGCGCAATCAGCCAAGTAAGACAAAGTTTCTTGTTGATCGGCATCAACGAAAGCAGGGGACCACCATACATCTAATCCGTGCTGGATGGCGAATTCAGCAGCACAAGTCAGTCTTGCGATATCCTGTCCCGATATTCGGACCGCATTGCAATGCAAATCATGTTTGATGATTTGCATTTCGCGCTGCACAATAGCCGGGTCGAATACATCGCGAGACGATGATTGTTGGCCTCGAGTGAACGTCCCTACGTCATAATTAACGCCTTTACGATTCAACCTCTGGTTGTTGCTCATAGTCAACAGCTCCTTAGATCCACTTATCGTGAGGTATCCTGTATATGATATCCAATTTTCAGTGTGCCCAGTATCAGTTCAAAAGAGCTTGGATAAATAATTTGCCATGCGGTCTGTCTTCGGGATAAAATATGAGCATTAGTTGGACAGCGTATGCTGCACCGTCCAAAAAGCAGTAAAAGTTTATGAGGGAGTCGATGCCATGAGGCGAATACAGTTAAGCATAAAAAATAAATTGATCATTTATTTCCTGATCTCTATTCTTTTGCCAACAACGATTATTTCGATTATTTTTTATACGCGATCTTCTGAAATCATCACAGATAAGATTAACCTATCGATTGTCAAAAACTTAAGCTCCGTGGAATCCATTCTGCTGCAAAAGCTGGATTCGATCAACGATTTTTCTGTATTGATGGCGCTTAATCCCGAACTGCAGCACATTATAAGCTCACCTCAGCCAGACAATGCGGATGGTATTATTGATGAGATCGTGAAGCTGGACCGAATATTGGATAGTTATTATTTATCAGATTTTTCGGCATTAACGAAGACAGCGCTTTACCCCAAATTATTTGTAGTAAATCGACCTCAATACAAAAACGTAAACATTACAGATAAGGTTTTTGACATTAGCGCTGTAGAGAATCAAAAATGGTATTCGCAGCTTCCGAATCAGTTGACGATTGTTGGGACCGATCACATCACCATGTTCGGGAAAAAGATTCAAACCATGAAGATAGCCAAGAAATTAGTAGCCTTAAGAGCTGCTGATATGGCACCGTATGCAGCACTGCTGACTACCGATATCGACGCCAACTTTTTCGTTGACCTGCTGAAAAATTATAAAATTACACCTGGAAGCTCAATTTCATTGCTTAATGCTGATGGTGATGTGCTTCTTAGCAGTGATTTATCCCCTGATGGCCCCCACTCGGTTAAGGATTCAGAAGTGATCCGAAAGCTGGTAAAAGACATGCATGACCAAGCTGAACAATCTCATATGGATCACATAGATGGTAAACCGATGCTCATCTCAACTAATTATATTGTACCTCTGAAGTGGACGATTCTTTCCTTAACACCGTTGAATGAAGTTAATATTGAACAAAAAAAACTGAACCAAATCATGGTATTCGTCATTGTGATTTGTATGTTATTTGCCTTACTTACGGCGTTGGTCCTCTCAGGCAACATATCCAAGCCCATACTGGCCTTGGTGAAGTCGATGTCTACCATTGAGCATGGTAATTTTGATATTAAACTGAGATATCGCAAGAAGGATGAGTTCGGTATTTTATTTGAACAATACAAGCAGATGATGGAGAAGATCAAAGATCTGGTCGAAAGATTGTATGTGAGCGAGGTGAGTAAGAAGGAAGCGGAATTGCAAGCCAAGGACGCGGAGCTGAAGGCCTTACAGGCGCAGATTAATCCGCACTTTTTGTATAATGCCTTGGACTCTATTAATTTATATGCAATGAGATACAATGTTCCTAATATTAGTGATATGGTTAGTTCGTTATCCAACTTCTTCAGGTATGGTCTTAGCAAAGGGAAAAGCATTATCACGCTTAATGATGAGAAGAAGCATGTGGAGAGTTATCTGGAAATTCAAAAAATGCGTTTTGGCGGCAAGCTGAACTATACTCTGGACTTTCCCAACGATATTCTGCAATGTCTGACAGTTAAATTAATTTTACAACCACTGGTTGAAAATTCAATTATACATGGTATTCAAAAGGTGGAGGGTGAGGGCTGGATTCGCTTAAGCGTCGTCAAGCAGGGGGAGAAGCTCCAAATCAGTATTTCCGATAATGGTGCAGGCGCTAATGTGGAAGAGATGCATGAAATGCTGGACTTTGAAAGCCACACGTCCAAATCGTTTGGTACGAGAAATGTGAACGAGCGGATTAAACGATTATTTGGGATGAAGTATGGTGTGCGTTTTTATATCAATGAGGGCGGCGGTTTAACGTCGGTAGTAGAAATTCCAATTTTATGGACAATGGAGGGTTACCATGTTGAGGATGGTATTAGCTGATGATGATTTTATTGTAAGAGAAACCTTGAGGGAGGTTATCCCTTGGGAGGAATATGGAATCACGATTGTAGGAGAAGCCGAGCATGGGCAGCAAGCCTTCGATCTGTGCAGTGAGTTAGCTCCCGATATTTTATTTACAGATATCAAGATGCCTTTTATGGATGGCTTGGAAGTCGCTATGAATTTGAAGGAAGCAGGAAGCAAAACCAAAATTATCATTATAAGCGGCATCCAGGATTTTAACTATGCCAAAACTGCATTGGAAATTAACGCCGAAGGTTATATTCTCAAGCCGATCAAGATCAATGATATTCGAGAGGTGATCACGAAGGTTGTAAGCAATATCGATATGGAACGCAATATGCACCACAAGATTGAACAGCTCAAGCAGCAGCTGAATGGAAATTCCAGACTGATGAAAGAAAAGTTTTTAAGAGATTTGCTGTTAGGCGTTACCTTTAATGGACAGGAGATCCGAGATAAGCTGGATTACTTTCAATTACCGCTGCAAGCCGATACCTGCTTGATGGTGGCCGTTATGCAAATGGACAACTATTTGAAGCAGATTGAAAATAAGAAAGAAGCAGAGAAACAGCTAATGAGCTTTTCCATTCAAAATATTACAGACGAGATCTTCCGGAATTATGACGCTGGTATCGTTCATTGCTTGAATGAGAACGAATTTGTGCTTATCTTCAATGAAAAATCGCAGCACGACGACAAGCATATCCAAATCTGTGAGGAAATGATCCAGTCCTTATTTAAATATTTAAAAATCTCGGTCTCTATTGGAACCGGCAATCAGGTAGGAAGTATTGACCGCGTGTACGCTTCTTACAAAAATGCGGTCCATGCTGTTCAGCATAAATTTTATATGGGCTTGCGATCCATCATCCGAATTGAAGATATTACGAACAGGCATGCGAAACGTGAACTCGATTCCATGGATTATACGAACTTGTTCGAGGCCGAGAATCGATTGATCGGCTTTATTATGCTCGGTGATACGAATGGCGGGTTACAGCTGCTGGATACGATTTTTAATGGTTTTCTGAATTCCGATGTGGAGTCCATTAGAGGCTTTTGCATGGAATTAATCAGTGGAACCTACCGAAAAGTATATGAAATGGGTGAGGATTTGGAGCGGATTCTTCCTAATCGTAATCTGGTTCTGTTTAACATATTAAAGGCGGAGCATATCCAGGAAATGAAGCTGCTCATGACCTCGATTTTCGTAGAGGCAGCCAATTATTACACACAGAAGTATAACCAGAAGCATATGGATCTTGTGAATAAAATCAAAGCTATTATCAAAAGGCAGTATACGCAAAACTTGAGTCTATCGGAAATCGCTGACGAGGTTTTCATGTCGGTTACCTATATTTGTTCGGTTTTCAAAAGAGAAACGGGTGAGACCATCAATGAATATTTGAACCAGGTCAGGATGGAGGAAGCAGGACGTTTATTAAAAACAACCAAAATGAAAATATGGGAAATCGCAGAAGGGCTCGGCTACGATAACCACAATTACTTTAGTACGGCATTTAAGAAATATACGGGACTCCAACCCCAGCAATACCGTAATGAGCATAAATAATTAGAGTAGTCCTTAAGATATTAGAGTCTTTATCATAAGTTAATGCACTGACTTTAGAGCATCATTCCATTATGATCAATAGTGTAATCACAGCTCATTGTCTAAGCGCTTACACAAGGCTGGATTATCCATAAATAGAATAGGGCGGTGTTAGAATGGGCTTGAACATGAGCAAATGGACAGGCATGGTATTAATGACAGCCATGGGTACGACGTTGCTGGCAGGCTGCAGCTCCACTCCAGAGAAGACTACAGGAGCAGCGGGTGTGACCGGCACACCAGACAACAAAGTAGTGACGATTCGCTTGTGGCACAACGATAAGAGCGAATTTATGAAACGCAAAATGGATGAGTTTAACGCTACGATTGGCAAAGAGCAGGGTATCAACCTGGAGTTTCGTGCGATGGGTAATGATTATGCGGATGCGCTGAAGGTTGCGTTGGCCGCAGATCAGGGACCTGAGCTGTATAAGTTCGTGGGTACGGTTAAGGACCCGTTCATCAATGCAGGCTGGATGCTTCCGCTTGAGGATTTTGCCAAAGCTCCTGAATTTCTAAAGGACTATAAAGATATGATTATTCCGGAATATAACACTTACAAAGGGAAGACCTATTCGGTTCCATTCGTAGTGATTACGACCAAAATGCTGTATAACAAGCGGTTATTTGAAAAAGCGGGGATCAAAGAAGTTCCGCAAACCTGGGATGAGGTTGTTTCGGCTGCGAAGAAAATTACAGCTGCTGGTGAAGGTAAGGAATATGGCTTTGGTACACATCTCAAGGATGTAGGCGCGATGGGTGGCAAGTGGTCAAATGCCGTTATGTTTGCTCCATCGGTTGGACATATGGGATATGATTTCCAGAAGGGTCAATACCGATTTATCGATTTTAAACCGATTCTGGAAAAAATTGTTCAAATGAAGCAGGACAAGAGCATTTTTCCTGGAGCTGAGGGGATGGCGATTGATAATTTACGAGCTCAGTTTGCTGAGGGACGTATTGGTATGATGATGGGCGCGAGCTGGGAAGTTACTAACTTAACTGACGCCTTAAAGCCAAAGGATGATTGGGGCGTTGCGCATGTACCGGTGTTGGACACAGCAAAGCGCTATAAAGAATATGCCCAAATCGGCGATTACCTCGTCTTTGGAGCAGCTGCCAAAAAAAATCCGGAAAAGAGCTTTATTGTTTATGAATATGTACACAGTAAGAAGTTCCAAAGGGATATGCACGAAGAAGGCGTAGATTTTATGGCAAATGCCAAAGCAATCGAAGGAGCAAAAACACCTGATAAGAAGGGGTGGAAGGAATTTTCTGATTTAAGCACCTCTTATTTCACCAAAACACCACCGGATGGAGCGATCAAGCTGGAGGGTGACACGTATCAGAATACGATTGGCAAAATTTTATCAGGCTCCGTAACCGATATTGGTAAAGAACTGGAAGGTCTGGACAAACGATACAACGATGCTTTGACACGGGCGATCAAGGATGGTTTTGATCTCGGTCCATTTAAGGACGGAGCTTGGGACACCACATTGAAACGATGACAGATGTTTGGCAGGAAAGGAGCAGCTTATGAAGACCGCAACATTGAAATACCGCCAAAGGTATGAGCATTCCATCGTGGGCAGAGTGCTCGGTAAAGATTCATTTCAAGCCTATCTGATGCTGCTGCCGATGCTGATCGGATTTGCGTTCTTTACGATTTATCCCATGCTGTGGCTGATGAAATGGGCATTTTATGATTATGATGGCATAACGACGGCCAAATTCATCGGACTAGATAATTTTGTAAGAGCCTTTACAAGAGATCCCAAATATTGGGAAGCACTGCTGAATACATTCATTATCGTTTTTGCCAAGCTAGCGATCGAATTTCCGTTGGCCTTATTCCTGGCGGTGCTGCTCAATAAGGGGACGCGAATCAATTCGATGTTCCGTACCGCTTTCTTTATGCCGACGATTATTAGTACAGCGGTTATCGGTCTGATTTTCTTCCTCATGTTCGAGCCTTACCAAGGTATCGTGAACCAGGTGTTTATCAAAACTGGACTCATGGACACCTCGATTGAATGGTTTGGTACGAAGGCACTTGCTAACACCATCATTGTCATTGCCAGTGTTTGGCACAATTTCGGAATTAATATGGTGTTCTTTCTAATGGGTATGCAGACGATACCTAACGAATTGTATGAATGTGCTGAAATCGATGGGGTAACCCGTTGGCAAAAGTTCATCTATATTACACTGCCGATGCTGGCGCCTATCATGAAAGTCTTATTGATGCTGGCGATCATTGGAAGCATGAAGATGGCCGACTTGGTACTCGTACTCACGAATGGACAGCCTGGCGGACAAACAGAAGTGGTCATGACCTATGTATTCAAATACTTCTTCTCCTACGGAGTATCCGATTCGATGAACCAGTTCGGTTATGCCTCTTCGCTTTCAGTCATTACGGGCATGGTGCTTGCTGTGATAACCGGATTGTATTATAAGCTGACCAAAAATGATTAAACCGTTTATTAGGAACCGAGGAGGTGCATTTGCTTCACATGAATACCCATAAGGCCATCTCTTCCACGATACTGTACACGGGGCTAAGTATACTCTTTGTTCTGACGTTATTTCCTATCTTGTATACGATGCTCTCATCCTTCAAGACCAATCTGGAGGTGATGTCCTCGGGCAGTTTGCTTCCAACCAGCTTCAGTGTTAAAAACTATGTGGATGCTTGGAAGCTGGGACATTTCGATTTGTATACGTGGAATAGTATTTATATGACATTTTTCATTGTAGTCGGCACTATTGTAACTTCGACCATGGGTGGATATGTGTTTTCCAGAGGGAAATTTCCCGGCAAAAATCTGATTTTTGTCATACTCGTATCTACGATGTTCATTTCTGCAGGTACCCTGTATCTGTATCCGCAACTGATCGTGGCCAAATTATTCCATCTCAACACGTCGCTGTGGGGAGTTATCATTATCAATATATTGGGCTTTAACATTACTCAGCTGTACATTGCCCGCAAATATATCGATACGATTTCTCCGGAAATTGATGAAGCAGCCAAGATGGACGGATGCAGTTTTTTCAGAATATTTTGGAATATGATTTTTCCTCTGATCAAGCCTTTGATTGCAACGATTGGCCTATTATCCTTCATGAATGCATGGAACGATTACTTGCTTCCTATGGTATTCACAATTGGCAACCCGAATAATTCGCCACTTGTGGTCGGTGTCGTTGCACTTAAGAGTCGAGGAGAAACAGTAAGCTCGTGGAATTTGATGCTGGCTGGAACGACCATGTCGATCATCCCTATGCTGGTCGTATATTTATTCTTGAATCGTTTCTTTATAGCAGGATTGACGAGTGGAGCTATTAAAGGCTAGTAAACCATACAATAATGATAGAAATGGGAGGAAAAATATTATGGCAGCAACAATAACAGGGATTATTCCCGCACTGGTGACACCCTTCGACAAGTATGGCAATTTGGTAAAGGATTCAGCTGAAAAGCTGTTGGAAAAGTATGTAGAGGAACGCGCAGATGGCCTATACATGCTTGGTTACACAGGCGAAGGCAGGCTGATGTCGGTAGCTGAGAGAAAAGAGTGGACAGAGATCGTGCTTGGTATTAATAACGGAAGGATACCGGTTATTGTCCATGTCGGCTATTCCAATGAAGAAGAAGCACTCGACTTAACCCGTCATGCGACGAAAGCAGGAGCATTTGCTGTGTCTTCGGTACCTTTATCCAATTCAGCTACGCTGCAAGAAAACGTGTTGTATTTTAAAAACCTGGCTGAAGCTTCCGATCTTCCTTTTTATATTTACTGGAATCAGGAGATTATTGATAATGAGACAGGAAAACGTGCAACTGCGGTGAAGCTTGTGGAAACGATGTCACAGGTCAGGAATTTTGCCGGTATTAAATATACGGACAGCAACTTCTATTACTTGGAGCGCATCAGAAAATATATGCCGGAGCTGAATCTGCTCACCGGTGTCGATACAATGGTTCAAGCAGGAGCACTGTTAGGTGCAGATGGAGCGATAGGTGCGCTGCAAAGTGTGACCTGCGGACATATGCGCGTCATGTGGGATGAATACAAGGCAGGTAATCTGGAAAAAGCACAAAAGCTGCAAATACAGGCAAACAACGTTTATGAAATGCTGGATCGTCCGGATGTTGGCGTGATTCCAGGTATTAAAGTGATCATGGAGCACGATGGAATTCCTGGCTTGCCTAAACTGCCAACACCACCGCTTACTGATCCTGTTATTATTAAGCAATTATTAGAAGTGTATGAAAGCAATATCGTAAATAAAGTGACAGCCAACTCATAATTCGATGCTGGAGTTTCGTATCGATTATATATCAGCAGCAGGAGGAATTTATGAAGCCGCAACCGTTAGCACATTGGGGATTGAACACGAGCAGACTCGTATTTGGATGTATGGGATTGGGCGGGGACTGGACTAATGGGCCTATCACCAAAGAACATGTACATCAAGCTGAACAAGTAACCGAGGCCGCTTTAGAAGCAGGTATTAGTATGTTCGATCATGCAGATATTTATCGGAGTGGCAAGGCTGAGCTCGTATTCGGGCAAATGCTGAAAGCTCGTCCTTCTTTACGGGATAATATGATTATTCAGTCCAAATGCGGCATTCGCTTCGCGGACGGTGATGTTCCGGGACGTTATGATTTTTCAAAACAATATATCCTGAATTCCGTCGAGGGAATTCTGAAGCGTCTCGGAATCGAGACTTTGGATATATTGCTGCTTCATCGTCCAGATCCATTGATGGAGCCAGACGAAGTTGCCGAAGTGATCGAATCCTTGTATACGTCAGGCAAGGTTAAACGATTCGGTGTATCCAACATGAGCGCAGGACAAATCCGTTTCCTGCAGCAGGCTTCATCGCAACCGTTCATCGTCAATCAGCTCGAAATAAGCCTTGCGCATCTGCATTTCCTTGATCAGGGGGTTCATATCAATCAGGAAGCTGGAACCAGCGTCAATTTTGCTGATGGTTTGTTGGAGCATTGCCATACAGAGCACATTCAGGTTCAGGCTTGGAGTCCGCTGGCCAAGGGTATATTTTCAGGGCAGCCCATTGACGGAGCGTCGGAAGCTGTTCGTCAAACAGCAGCGTTAGTGGCAAAGCTGGCACAGCAGAAGGAAACGTCACAGGAGGCGATTGTACTTGGTTGGCTGATGAGGCATCCATCTCGAATCCAGCCTGTCATCGGTACGACCAATCTGCAGAGGATTGTTGCCTGCCGAGATGCTGATCGTCAAGCAGATCTAATGACACGGGAAGAATGGTATCAGCTCTATGTCAGTGCCCGTGGCGTAAAATTACCTTAATAAGAGAGGAACTAACCATGACTATCACTAAAGGTATATGGCCAACAATGGTTACTCCATTCAAGGCAACCAAACAAATAGATTACGATGGGTTGGAGCGGTTGATCGAATGGTATATAGCGAAAGGCGTACATGGATTGTTTGCCGTATGCCTATCAAGCGAAATGTATCATCTCTCGTTAGCCGAACGTGTGCAGCTAGCGAAGTTTGTTAAGGAACAAGCAGGCAGCAGGGTACCGGTAGTTGCATCTGGCCATATTTCTTATTCGATAGAGGACCAAATCGAGGAAATTAAACAAATATCGGCTACGGGTGTGGATGCCTTCGTATTAAATGTGAATCGTTTGGCTACTGCCTACGAATCTGCAGAGGTTTTTAAACAAAATGTCGAGACCATCCTGACTAATGTGCCGCATATTAAGTTTGGACTTTACGAATGCCCGGTTCCATACAAACGCTCCTTAACACCCGAATTACTGAAATGGTGTGCGGATACGAGCCGATTTTATTTCCTGAAGGATACTGAAGGTGTCCCGGCGCATATGAAAGCCAAGCTGGAAGCCGTGAAAGGCACACAGCTGCAAATCTTTAATGCAGAATCGGCAACACTATTAAGTTCCTTAGAACAAGGTGCGTCAGGTTATAGTGGAATTATGGCCAACTTCCAAC
Source organism: Paenibacillus sp. FSL H7-0331 (assembly GCF_001956045.1). The sequence goes on from NZ_MRTH01000022.1 coordinate 112,228, forward strand.
CTGATTTATATGTCAGACTGTTTGATCTTTACGCAACGAATCCGGAGCAAGCGAGACGATTGCAAAATTATATCGGAATGTCTTCCGCCATGGGACGTGTGCTCTATCCGGCAGGCTCCAAATATTATCTGCAATTGGAAGGCTTGGAAATTTTATTGGATGGACGTACGGTCAGTAAGGAGCTTTTTAATGTATATATGAAGCAGGAGATTGAACAATTAAGATTGTCGGATAATGAATTGCGAAATCAGATTAAATCGATATAAATAGTCACATTAAATATGAAAAGGTTGATCTCACATTGTTGATGATCAGCCTTTTTTTTATTTTCATGTAGAGAAACCTGAAGTTGGGGACAATAATATACGATCCGGTATTTGCCAAAAAGGATTTGTTTTATTATTGCATAGATTACATTAAAATAATCCTTATTTCATCTGTAATTTTACATTATTTCTGTCATGAGGATTTGTTATAATGATCAGATGCTTTAGAAACTTACATGACTTGACGAGGCAGGTGACCTGAATGTATAAACGAAGCTTATTTATCAAATTGTTAGTTTGGTCACTTCTGGCCACGACCATTCCTTTTATATGCTCCAACTTAATTTCATACAGATCAACCTCAGCTACACTTCAGGCGAACATGATCGAGCTGAATCGGAAAACGATGAGTATTGGCATGGAAAACGTCAAAAAATATTTAGAGGAATTAAATCAATTATCGGTATCCTGGTACTACGATCAAAACCTGATGGAGTACCTTTGGCTGGAAAAAACGAATTTTCAGCAGGATATGTATATCGACCGTCAAGTGGCTTATTTAATGTACAGTCGGCCTGAAATTAAAGTAGTCAATTTTCATAGTGGGATAAGTGGACAAAAATATGCAAAGTTTAATTATTCAGTCTTGAGTATTCCCCAACAACTGCAGCTTCCATCCGATCACAAAGAATCATGGGATAACCTTCGTGCTTATGAGATGCAGCAGCTGAATGGCAACCGTTATTTAACCATTAATAAAAAGCTTATTGATTATCCGAAGCCTAATGTGCTGGGGCTGCTGTCCATGTATATTTCGTTAGACGAGATTGGACGTTTAAGCAGACAGCTATTCGATCCGGGTCAAGAGTCGCTATTTATGTTTATGAATGGCAGCGGAGAGCTTATGTATACGTCAAGAGAAGCATTGGATGCATCTGCTATACAGCAATCAGAGCTTGGTTTGAATATACAAGATGAGCAGCCGGGTTATCAATACGGTGAATATAACGGAAAAAAGGGAGTATTCATCATCGTTAACGATACGTTTTATGAGATGCCACTTACCATGATCAAATTTATTCCTTCGGATTTCATTAACCAGGCGGCCCAAAAAACGTTGGACCAATCTATTGCGATCCAGTTTATAGCGCTTGCATTCATTCTATTGTTTACATTCATCATATCCTACTCCACAATTACGCCAATTAAAAGGCTGATTCGCAATATGACCCGAGTGGAAATCGGACAGTTCGATGTCGAAGAATTCAAGACCCGAGAGGACGAAATCGGCATTCTCGAGCTTCGTTTTCAAACGATGGTTCGCAATTTGAAGGAAATGATTATTCGGGAGTACGAACAGCGCATTGAAATCTCAACGGCCCAGCTAAAAATGCTGCAGGCGCAAATCAATCCGCATTTTTTATATAATACACTGCAATCGATTGGTACCGTAGCACTCCGTCATGGGGTCGAGGAAATTAACGATAAAATATTTCAGCTCGGGTCAATCTTGAGGTACAGCATGGATTTCAATACGGAAACCGTTTACTTGCAGCAGGAAATCGAGCATATCGAGGATTACCTATCGCTTCAGGAAAACAGGTTCAAACACAAGCTATCATACACCATACACAGTGAGTCGGCCGCGCTGAAAGTGAGGGTTCCCAAAATGATTTTGCAGCCGCTCGTGGAGAACAGCATTATTCATGGCATCGAAAGCGGGACAGGCATGGGTACCATTCATTTGGACATGGCGCTGGATTCTGGATGGTTGACCATTCACATTACAGACAATGGAAAAGGGATGGATTATAACGAAATCGAACAGGTTCAGCTGCGCTTTAACGAACCTAACGTTTACAAACGAGAGGAAGGTGGCATTGGTCTCATCAATGTGCTGCAGCGATTACGGCTCAAATATGGAGATCAATTTAAGTGGCATATCACCAGTACACCCTATGACAAAACGGAAATTAGTTTGATTATTCCGATCCAGGAGGACCTATAGTATGAATGTATTAATTGTCGATGATGAAGAGCACGTTAGAGAGGCAATTGACCTGTCAGTCGATTGGGAGAAATTTGGTGTTACTGGCAGGTATATGGCTGAGAACGGGATAGAAGCGCTCGAATGCTTGAAGACCTATAAGCCTGCTGTCATGTTCTGTGATATGAGGATGCCTCAGATGAATGGGATTGAGCTGCTCCAAAAAATAAAGGAGGAAGGCTACGATACGCATGTTATTGTGATCAGCGGCTATGACGATTTTGAATACACCCGCGCAACGATCAAGGCCAAGGGAGTCGATTATATATTAAAGCCGTTTCGCAGAAAAGATGTAGAAGATGCTCTGCAAAAGGCCATTCAGGTTTGGAAGGAACACTCGGACTCGAAGCAAACCGAAATGGAAAGAGGATATATGGTACGGAAAGCGGATGCCCTGCTGGACGAAAAAAAGCTTGCCTCCTACTTCCGCGGGGAGATTCCTTTATCCCCATCCGTACGCAAAATATTTGAGAAAACGGGTCTGCCCGAGCAATCGATCAAAATCGCCCTCATACTCCCCAAAAACCGAAAACGTATTCTGGATCAGCGCTTTATGATGGATGACGATTTGTTCACGTATGCGGTCGGCAATATTGCCCAATATGCGCTGGGCAGCCACTTCGCCCATTATCTCTGTAGACTGGATGACTACCAATGGCTGCTGCTTATGGGTGGAGATACTTGGGGATCGAACGAGGATGATTACAAGTTTTATGTGGATCGGTTGATGCGGGCATGGAAACAAACGATTCAACTCGATGTAATGGTTGGCTCGAACAGAGGGTTTGCCGATTTAACACACATTCATAAAGTTATAGGAGACGCAAGGAATACGCTCTTAAATGGTGATGTGCTGTCAGAGGGGGCTCATCCATCTGCTAAAGCGCCGCACGAGCTGCCATCTTTGATGAACGAGTTATTTTTGCTGAAAAAAGTAATAGAAACGGGCAACAAAGCGTTTGCCACAGATCTCCTGAACAAGTACACAGACGCTTTAAGGCAAAGAGGAGCATTGCTGCTTAAGGAACTTCAGGTTTGCACGATGGAAGCGAATTTACTGCTTGGCCGCTGTAAGCAATTGGTCCAAAATCAGACGGATGATGTGCAGGTCCCGTATATGCCACTGTGGATTAACGATTTGGATGAATGGGAGAAGGTACTCGTAGATCAAGTCCACACTTTAATAGAAGGTTTGAATCCGCTTACCTCATCAAGTAGAAGTATGGCGGACATTAAAGATTATTTGGACACGCATTTTTATGAGGACATTTCATTAACATTTTTAGCCGAGCAATTTCATTTTAGCCCACAATATATATCCAAGAAGTTCAAAGATACTTACCATACAACGGTTGTAAGCTATTTAACTGATTTAAAAATGGAACGGGCCAAAGCTCTGCTGGAAGGAACGACACTTTCCATAGCCGATATCGCCAATCAACTCGGATACGATGATGAGAATTATTTTAGTAAAGTGTTTAAAAAACAGGTCGGCGTGTCGCCGTTTCCGTATCGTAAAGAAAATGAGATTAAATAATTACCTTTTTCAGCGCGTATATTCCATGCCCGACGAAGTCATAATTCTTTACAATAAGGATAGTTCAACAATGAATTGAAGAACACTTAGGAGGAGTCTTAGATGAGAAAATGGATGTCCACAGTGACCGCTACCGCTTTGATGGTTACCATCCTGGCAGGATGTGCCGGGGGGGAGGAAGCCCCCAAAACAAGCGCGTCGTCCCAGCAAAGTACAGGTCCGAAGATTACGCTCAAGCTGATTCAGGGTAAAGTGGAAGTTACCGATCAAATCAAACAAATGGCAGCCGATTACACGAAGGATAATCCCAACGTAACGATCGATGCCCAGGTCGTACGGGATTTGGATACGATGCTGAAAACGAGATTTGCTTCCGGGGATGAGCCGGACGTATTTTTCACCAAAAGCTTCAGCGGTGTAAAGGACTGGAGTGAAAGACTGCTTGATTTGTCAGGCGAGCCATGGATGAACCAAGTGATGGAGTCTGCAATGCCCGGGATGACCATTGGCGGCAAGAAATACGGTTTCCCAACAGCTATGGAAGGTTATGGATTTATTTACAATAAAGACTTGTTTGCCAAGGCCGGTATTGACAAGGTGCCAACCACTTTGACAGAGCTCAAGCAGATGAATGAAAAGTTAAAGGCGGCTGGAATTCCCTCTTATGCCGAAGCATACAAAGAAGGATTTGTATTGGGGCGCAACCTGTTCAACCTGCCATTCGCTTATGCCAAGGATTCGACGGATTTAATTGGCAAGATTAACGGAGGCACAGCAAAAGTACAAGACGTTCCGCTGATGGATAACTTTTTTGATGTATTGGACATGACTGTCAAATATGGAAAAGGTGTTGAGTCTGTGGGTGTTAGCTATGATAACCAGGTTGCTGACTTTTCATCCGGCAAAACGGCTATGATGCAGCAAGGGGTGTGGACGATCGATTTGATCACAAAAGTGAACCCGAATCTTAATATCGGTATGTTCGCGATTCCATTAACCGACAACCCAAGCGATACCAAACTTCCAGTAGGGATTCCTACTTACTATGTAATCAACAAAAATTCCAAGCAAGTCGAGGAATCGAAGAAGTTTCTGATTTGGCTGCATAAGAATGGTCAAAAATATTTGGTCGATTCGATGCATCTGATCCCGGCCTTTAAGGATATGAAGGCGACCAAGGAATTGGGTCCGCTCGCAGCTGATATGAACACGTATGTTGAGAAAAATCAAACGATTCCTTGGGCATATTCGTTGTGGCCTGCCGGGATGGATGTGCAATTCACGAAAGCGCTGCAAGCTTACGTCGGAGGTCAGTTAACCAAAGAGAAAACGCTGGAAGAAATTCAGAAAATGTGGACCACTGCGGTGAAAAAATAAATAAAATCAAGGGGTCAGCCCATGCATCCATACCCGTCATATTGAGGCAAAACGGCATGGGCTGATCGTTTAAACGGGAGAAGAGGAGTATTCTTCATGTCGCGAATGAGAACCAGAAAATTATTGATATATATCGCCTTTGTCTCCCCGGCTGTTCTTTTTTTCGCTTTGTTCATTTTGCTGCCTTTTATTAGAGCCATTATTTTCTCCTTCCAGGATTGGAACGGGATCAGCAGTGAAATCAAGTGGGCCGGATGGAGCAATTACAAACGACTGCTGGAAGATACAGAGCATATGAAATCATTTATCTTTACGATGAAGTATGTTTTCGTCAGTACGATATTGGTGAACTTGGTCGGATTTGCTCTTGCATTTGTACTTAATATGGCACTTAAAACAAAAAATGCATTAAGAACCGTATTTTTTCTGCCACACGTGATGGGGTCGCTTGTGATCGGTTTCATCTGGCAGTTTATTATTACACAAGGCTTTCCGCAAATTGCGAGCCTAACGGGAATCGAGATTTTTCAAAAAAACTGGCTCAGTATACCGGAGTACGCTTTCTGGTCACTGATCCTGGTGAGTGTGTGGCATTACGCTGGTTATCTGATGGTCATCTATCTTGCTGCGCTGCAAGGAATTCCTACCGATCTGTTGGAGGCCGCTCAAATTGATGGTGCTAATCGCTGGCATCGGCTTCAGAAGATCATTATTCCACTGATTATGCCAGCCATTACCGTATGTCTCTTTCTAGCGATTTCACACGGGTTCAAGGTGTTCGATCTGAACTTCGCGTTGACGAAAGGCGGACCTTACGGAACGACGGAATCGCTCGCTCTGCATATTTATCTGGACGCCTTCACTAAAAATGAATACACGTATGCTTCGGCTAAAGCCGTTGTGTTCTTTGTCATCTTGGCATCTGTTACCGTAGTTCAAGTGTTTGTTATGAAGCGCAAGGAGGTGGAAATGTAATGAAAGAACAATATAATCTCGGCAAGTTCGTGATAGAGCTGTTCATGATCATCCTGGCCGTACTGTTCTTTTTTCCACTGTATTTGACATTTGTTAACGGCTTTAAAAAGTACAACGAAGTGATGGCCTCAACAGCGTCGCTGCCCGAATCTTTTCAATTTTCCAATTTCGTTACCGTATGGCATCAAATTCATTTTCCGGGTGTATTTGCGAACTCCTTGATCATTACAGTAGCAAGCGTCATGGGTATATTGCTCATCAGCTCTGCCGCCGCATACCAATTGGTGAGAAGTCCCGGTATTGTCAGTCATGTGATTTTTTTGGTCATCTTGTCCTCGTTGGTTATTCCTTTTCAATCGATGATGATTCCGCTTGTGAAGGTAGCCAAGGATTTCCATCTGATTAATTCGCTATACGGCATGATCTTGATGTATCTGGGATTCGGCACACCACTCGCCTTGTTTCTTTATCACGGCTTTGTCAAAGGGATCCCCATTGAATTGGAGGAAGCTGCGACCATTGACGGCAGCAGCACGGTCGGCGTATTTTTCCGTATCTTACTTCCGCTGCTTGCTCCGATCACGACGACGATTGCGATTTTGCATACATTATGGATTTGGAATGACTTTCTGCTGCCGTTCATCATGCTAAGCGCAAAGGCTAATCAAACGATTCCACTCGCAACGTATGTATATTTCGGTGAATATACGAACCAATGGCATTTGGCGTTGGCGGCGCTCACGTTGGCTATTGTTCCGATCATTATTTTCTTTTTGGTTATGCAGAGATATATTATTCAAGGCATTACGGCGGGAGCTGTAAAAGGCTAAAGAATAACAATAAGGATAGGTATAGGGAGGCGTCACCATATGACAAACATACGAATAGGCGTTATCGGCTGTGGAGCCATTGCAAGAAGAAGGCATTTACCTGAGTATGCCTACCAGCCCAATGTTGAAATCGTGGCGGTTGCCGACACGAATCAGGAACGTGCAGAAGAAATGGCCGCTCTATATGGAGCCAATGCCTATACGGATTATCGCGAACTGCTTCAGCACGAAGGCTTGGATGCTGTCAGCGTATGCTTGCCTAACGCGCTGCATGCACCAGTAAGCATAGCTGCTATGGAAGCGGGCAAGCATGTTCTATGCGAGAAGCCAATGGCTATCTCCATTGCGGAAGCGAGCGCGATGATTGCAGCCTCGGAGACAACCGGCAAGCTCCTGATGATCGGGCATAACCAGCGTCTCATGCTGCCTCATGTTAAAGCCAAAGAAATATTGGACAGCGGTGTTCTTGGACGAGTTCTGACGTTCCGTACCTCGTTTGGACATGGTGGTCCTGAAACGTGGAGCATAGAAGGACCCGGAGGCTGGTTTTTCCAAAAAAAGCTCGCCTTTATCGGAGCCATGGGTGATCTGGGCGTTCATAAGACGGATCTCATCCGTTTCCTTCTGGGAGAGGAGATCGTCGAGGTAGGAGCATTTGTCGGCACGCTGCAAAAGCAAGATACGGATGTTGACGATAACGCTGTATGTGTGCTCAAAAGCGAGAACGGCATCATCGGGACGCTGGCTGCCAGCTGGACTTATAAGGCCAAGGAAGATAACAGCACAGTACTGTATTGCGAGAACGGTATTTTGCGACTGATTGAGGATGCTACCTACAACGTCATCATTGATTTTAATAATGGCGAAAGAGTACTTCACCAGATGGGAAAAGTCGCCACGAATGATAAGCAAACCGAGAGCGGTATCGTCCGTACCTTCATCCATCATATCGCTACGAATACAAAACCTACGATTTCCGGTGAAGAAGGCTTGAAATCGTTGAAGATTATACTTGCCGCATTAGAATCGGCAGAGACCGGGACCATAGTGCGCGTGCAATAACGAAACCCACATAAAAAGGAGCAGGGAATGATGATAAGAAAACCGGTCATTGGCGTTACATTGGGAGATGCAGCAGGCATCGGTCCTGAATTGGTAGTCAAGGTTCTGCAAATCGCAGATGTTCGCAATTTGGCAACATGGGTATTGATTGGTGACGAACGTGTACTTAACCAAGGACAAAAGGATGCGGGTCAAACACTGTCCTATCGTAATATTCAAAACATTGAACAAATCGATAACAAAGATGAGCTGTATTTCATCGATTTGCATAACTTATCAACGGATGCTTATACACAGGGCCAATTATCTGTCGATTCCGGCAAAGCGACTGGCGAAACGTTGACGTATGCCTTAAAGCTTGCTCAACAGAAAAAGTTGGATGGATTCGTATTCGCACCTATTAATAAGGCAGCGCTGCATAGCGGGGGCTTTCATTTTCAGGATGAGCTTCATTTCTTCGCTTCCTTGCTGGATTGCAAAGAAGGATTTAGCGAAATTAATGTATTAGGCGATCTATGGTTCACTCGGGTAACCTCACATGTGCCGTTGAAAGAAGTCAGTGGTCTTGTTAAGAAAGAACGCGTAGGCAGAATCATTCGTTTTGCCCAACAAACTTTATTGAATGCAGGCTTTGAGAACCCAAGAATTGCAGTAGCCGCACTGAATCCGCATGCAGGTGACAATGGCTTGTTGGGCATGGAAGAAATTGAAGAAATCCAACCGGCAATCAAGGAAGCACAGGAACAAGGTATTCAAGTGGATGGACCGTATCCGGCAGACACGATTTTCCTACGTTTAAAAACGAATCCTTTTGATTGCTTAGTCAGCATGTATCACGATCAAGCTCAAACCGGGATGAAACTGATGGGCTTCAATAAAGGAGTTACGGTCAGCGGTGGTTTGCCTGTTATTATTACAACCCCTGCTCACGGAACCGCTTTTGATATTGCAGGTCAAGGCATTGCCGACCCAGGAGCGACAGAGCAGGCGATGAAGCTGGCCGTCAAATTGGCAGGATTCTGATCGGAGGCGTAATTCAAATGAAATTGCCACGGATGGTCCGTATCAAACAGCATTTTACAGGACCGGCTGTTAAGGACATCGAGGAAGAAGTCAGACATCAAATCAGTCTTGTTGGATTGGAATCGAAAATAACGCCTGGCATGCGGATTGCCATAACGGCAGGAAGCCGGGGGATTGCCAATATTGCTTTAATTATCAAGTCCTTTGTGGTGAATTTACAGCTGCTTGGAGCCAAGCCTTTTATTATTCCTGCTATGGGCAGCCACGGTGGGGCAACAGCTGAGGGCCAAATCAAAGTGCTTGAAAGCCTCGGTGTAACTGAAGCTTATTGCGGGGCTCCGATTCTCTCTTCGATGGAGGTGGTGCAGATCGGTGAAACAGAACGAGGCGTTCCGGTTTATATCGATCGTCATGCCTCTGAAGGCGATGGTGTGATCCTTATCGGCAGAGTGAAGGTGCATACCGACTTCAAATCCCCAATCGGTATCGAAAGCGGCATTATGAAGATGGCTGCCATCGGACTTGGCAAGCATAAGCAGGCGCTTGCCTTGCACAATTACGGCATTCAGGGCATACGCGATTATATGCCTGAAGTGTCGCGAGTCGTTTTTAATAAAGCGAATATTTTGTGCGGTGTCGCCATTGTGGAAAATGCGCATGAACAAACGGCGGTAATCGAGGCGATCCCAACCGAGCTTATTGAAGAGCGGGAGCGGGAGCTGCTCAAATTGTCGGCATCCTTGATGCCCAAGCTTCCGATTCAGGAGCTGGATGTGCTGCATGTCGATAGAATCGGCAAAAATTATAGTGGAACCGGCATGGACACGAATATTATTGGCAAAATGCGAATTCTCGGCGAGGAAGAACCTGAGTTTCCCAAGATCAAGTATGTCATCGCCGGGGATCTGAGTGACGAATGCCAAGGGAACGCGTTAGGTATTGGTCTGGCCGATATCACGACCAAACGGTTGTTTGACAAAATAGACTTTCATAAAATGAATGAAAACGTCATTACGAGCACCTTTCTTCATCGGGCGATGATTCCTATTATTTTGGACAATGATTTGGAAGCGATGAGAACCGCATTGCGCTGCAGCTGGGGTGTTGTGCCAGAGCACGCACGGGTCATCCGTATTCCCAATACGCTTGATATTGAATTCATGTATGTTTCCGAAGCGCTGCTGCCGGAAATTCGCGCATTGGATCATGTTGAGATTGTTGGTGATGTAACCGAAATGCAGTTTGACGTTAACGGGATTTTCCTCAATTAGTGTCTGAATCGAGTTGTTGGAGGGTATATAGCTTGGATAAAATTAGAGTCATTCAAATCGGTGCCGGAAGATTCGGAGAATCATGGTTGAAAGTTCTTAGTGAGTATGATCAAGTAGAGCTGGTCGCTGTTGTCGACGTCGTTCCAGACAATTTATTGAAAGCTGGTGCCATTACCAACCTGCCAGAACATCAGCTTTTCAATAGTCTTGAGACTGCTTCGCAAGCGGTGAACGCGGACATGGTTCTGATCGTCACACCTCCCAAAACACATAAAAATTTGGCACTGCAGGCGCTGCAGGCTGGGTACCATGTCATGCTGGAGAAGCCGCTGACGCACACCTTTGAAGAAGCTATGGAGCTTCATCAAGAAAGTAAGAAGTATGACAAGAAAGTGATGATAAGTCAAAATTATCGTTGGAGACCCCAGATCCAAACTTTAAAAAGACTGATTCGAGAGGAAACCGTAGGTAAAATCGGTTATATCGAATACGACTTTAGAAAAGCAGTCAAATTCGGAGGCTGGCGGGATGAGATGAAGGAGATTTTGTTGGAGGATATGTCTCTTCATCACTTTGATATTATGAGATTTTTATTGGATAAAGAGCCTGTAGATGTGTATTCACAAAGCTTTCGACCGGATTGGAGCTGGTTCAGCGGAAATCCATCGGCAGGCGTCATGATTGGTTTTGAAAACGATATTCAAGTTCATTATTTTGGCAGCTGGGTGAGTAGAGGCAGGGAAACGACCTGGAATGGGGATATCCGAATTTGTGGAGATTTGGGATGTATCGAAATGACCAACGATGAAATTTATATTTGGAAGGAAGAGGAGTCTGAGCCTACAGCAGTGGAGTTAGATGTAATGCCGCATGGGGACAGATTGTCATCTCTGAACGATTTGGTCGATTCTATTCGTAATCATCGAGCTCCTGCGACCTCCATTTCAGATAATATTAACAGCTTTGCGCTTACATGCGCAGCCATTCAATCCACACAAGAGGGCAAAAAAATAATGATGAACGAATTTTATCAATAAGAAAGTAGGTAAAACTGCGATGAAACTTGGTGTGTTTCTAAAGTTATTCCGAACTCGTTCATTTGAAGACGCTGTGGCACACGTAGCAAGGCAGGGTGTCCAAACGATAGAAATAGCTACTGGCGGATACGTAGGCAACCAGCATATGAAACCGAAGGAAGTGCTGGGAAATCCGGAGGAAATCAATAAAATAAAAAAAGTGCTTGAGGACAATCAAGTCACGATCAGTGCATTAAGCTGCCATGGCAATCCGCTGCATCCCGATAAACAAATTGCAGATCAGCACCATGAAGATTTTATCAATACAATTTTACTTGCCAAGGAGCTTGGTGTAGACACGGTCGTTAATTTTTCGGGATGTCCGGGTGAATCGGAACACTCGCTGCGTTCTGTGTGGGTCACATGTCCTTGGCCAACGGATTTTCTCGATACTTTAACATGGCAATGGGAGCAAAAAGTGATTCCATATTGGGAGAAGATGGGCCAATATGCGAGGGATAACGGAATCAAGATCGCAGTGGAGCCTCATCCGGGCTTTGTTGTCTACAATACAGAGACCGCTATACGACTGTGTGAAGCTGCCGGTAAGAACGTTGGAATCAATTACGATCCTAGTCATTTGTTTTGGCAAGGGATGGACCCGATTGCTTGCATTTACAGCTTCGGTCATCGTATTTATCATTTTCATGCCAAAGATACCGAGATTTTCAAACGTAATAATGAACTCAACGGCGTGCTGGATACGAAGTCTTACAAGGATGTCGTTAATCGTTCGTGGGCGTTTCGTACGGTTGGATATGGTCATGGACAGCAGTTATGGAAGGAAATGTTCAGCGCATTACGCACTGTTGGTTATAGTGGTGCAATCAGTATCGAGCATGAAGATGGGATCATGTCCACACAGGAAGGTTTTCACAAAGCGGTGAAATTTTTAAAAGAGGTCATGATTACCGAGACTGCTGGTGAGATGTATTGGGCTAAATAGACCCACCACAGTTGGAGCTGGATAGTTACAGGAGGATGAGTAGCTTGGATATTACAGAAAATATGCATCGCGCTGTCATGATGAAAAAGAAGGATAATGTGGCTATGGCTTTGGGAGACATCCCTGCTGGAGCTGCGGTTGAGCTGCGCGTCGAGGATATCCATTTTACGGTTACGATGCGCGACTCCATTGCTTTCGGGCATAAGTTTGCCGTTCGACCGATTTCCATAGAGGAAGATATTGTTAAGTACGGTGAAGTCATTGGCATGGCGAACCGGATTATTCAGGTAGGCGAGCATGTACATGTCCACAATCTGGACGGCAAAAGAGGCAGGGGGGATCAACATGGAGCTTAATTCAAAATTTTGGGGTTATCGTCGCAAGGATGGAAGTGTAGGCGTTCGCAATCATGTACTGATCTTACCAACGATTGTTTGCGCCACACAAACAGCTAACCGCATCACAGATTTGGTGCAAGGCACTGTATCCTTTATTCACCAGCACGGCTGTGCCCAGGTAGGCGTGGATTACGAGCAAACCTTCCGCACCTACGTAGGCATTGGAAGCAATCCGAACGTGTATGGAGTTGTTGTACTTGGACTCGGTTGTGAAACGCATCAGGGTCGGAGCGTAGCCAATGAGATCGCCAAGCAAACAGGGAAACCGGTCGAGCTTGTATCGATTCAGGAAAATGGCGGCACTCTGATGACCATTGCCAGAGGGGCACAGATCGCTGCCAGAATGGTTCAGGAAGCATCGATGCAGCGCCGGGTAGAATGCGACATCAGCGAGCTGATCGTTGCAACGGAGTGCGGCGGATCGGATGCATGCTCCGGCTTATCGGCCAATCCGGCTGTCGGCGTCGTCAGCGATATGATTGTTGACGGAGGCGGCACCGCGATTTTGGCGGAAACCTCTGAAATTATCGGAGCCGAGCATCTGCTGGCGAGTCGTGCCGTTGACGACAGAGTTGCTAAACGGGTGTATGAGGTTATCGAAGCGATGGAGAGCAAAGCGACCCTGATGGGCGTTGATATCCGTACGGGTAATCCTACTCCAGGCAACATCGAGGGGGGTCTTAGCTCGTTGGAGGAGAAGTCGCTTGGAGCCGCCGCCAAAGCGGGTACTCGCCCTCTACAAGAGCTTATTAATTACGCTGAGCATCCAACCAAGAAGGGCCTTGTTTGGATGGATACACCAGGACAGGACATCGAACAGCTCACCGGTATGGTCGCCGGTGGTGCTCAGGTTATTTTATTCACCAGCGGTCGAGGAACGCCTACAGGCTCACCGATAGCTCCGGTCATCAAAATTGCAACGAACAGCCGCATGTTTGAAACGATGGCCGATAACATGGATATGAATGCAGGAACGATTATTGAAGGAAAAGAAACGGTACAAGAGGTTGGCCGTCGAATTTATGACGAGGTGCTGATGGTATCGGATGGAAAATGGACGAAGTCGGAAATTTTGAAGCAGTACGATTTTGGGATTAACCGTATCGGTCCTACTTTTTAATTACGATCAGAAAGGAGAAGCCTATGAATAAAGTAAAAGTAGCTATACTCGGATCAGGCAACATTGGAACTGACTTGATGTATAAGCTGGAACGAAGCGATGTTCTGGAGCTGACCGCGTTGATCGGTATTGATCCTGCCTCCGAAGGCTTGCAAAGAGCGCGGTCCCTCGGCTATACCACCTATGATAACGGGATACAGGCCATTGTGGATCATCCGGATCTGGCTGATATTGTATTTGACGCAACATCGGCTAAGGCTCACGTACGTCACGCCAAGGTACTGCAGCAATTGGGAATAACGGCCATTGATCTGACCCCGGCAGCTCGTGGTCCGTTTTTAAGCCCGGTAGTCAATTTCCAGGACCATCTTCATGCTCCTAACGTCAACCTCATTACCTGCGGTGGACAAGCGACGATTCCGATTGTTCATGCTATTAACAGCGTGGCCGACGTCTATTATGCGGAAATTGTCGCTACCATTTCCAGTAAAAGCGCGGGTCCCGGCACTCGGGCCAATATCGACGAATTTACGAACACAACTCGCCGTGGAATTGAGGAAGTCGGAGGCGCCGATCGGGGTAAAGCAATTATTATCTTAAATCCGGCGAATCCACCGATTATGATGAGAAATACCGTTTACTGCCAAGTGAAAAATATGGACCAGGCTGCTATCAGCCAATCGGTTCATGACATGGTGGCCAGAGTCAAGGAATACGTTCCAGGCTATCGTCTCAAGCAGGAGCTGCTGTTTGATGAAGATAAAGTAACGATTTTCCTCGAGGTTGAGGGAGCCGGTGATTATTTCGAATCGTATGCCGGTAATCTGGACATCATGACAGCTACTGCTGTCCGCATCGGTGAAGAATTTGCCCGTCATCGGTTGTCCGGAGCTCTGTTAGAGGAAGGAGGGAAACGGATTGAAGCGTAACAGCACAGAATCGATTCAAATAACCGAAGTGTGTCTAAGAGACGGCAGTCATGCGGTTGCTCATCAATTCACCGTCGAACAGGTTCGAGCAGTTACCCATGCTTTGGATGATGCGGGCATGCATTATATAGAAGTGAGTCATGGTGATGGTTTGGGTGGTTCAACACTTCAGTATGGACGTTCGCTTGTTGATGAAATGAAGCTTATCGAGACGGCGGTAGAGCAATGCAAGCAAGCGCAGATTGCCGTACTGCTCATTCCCGGTATCGGGACTGTACAGGAATTGAAGCAGGCTCACTCGATAGGAGCTAAGCTGGTGCGAGTCGCAACACATGTAACAGAGGCAGATGTTTCCGCGCAGCATCTTCATGTTGCTCGCGAGCTGGGTATGGAAGCGATTGGCTTTCTCATGATGGCTCACTCTGCACCTGTCGAAGTTCTTGTTGAGCAGGCCAAGCTGATGGAAAGCTATGGGGCTCAGGCTGTATATGTGACCGATTCCGCAGGTGCGATGCTGCCTCAAGACGTCAGAGAAAGAGTCAAAGCGCTGCGGGGTGCTTTGTCTTGTGAAATCGGTTTTCACGCACATAATAATCTTTCACTTGCTGTAGCTAATACACTTGTCGCGATTGAAGAAGGTGCGACCCGTATCGACAGCAGTACCCGCTGTCTCGGAGCAGGGGCTGGTAATACGCAGACGGAAGCTCTGATAGCCGTCCTTCAGCGTATGGATATGCACCTGGGTATCGATTTGTACAAGATGATGGATCTTGCCGAGGATGTAGTCGCACCGATCATGCATCGTGTGCCAGAGATCAATAAGGGAAGCTTGGCCATGGGCTATGCCGGTGTGTATTCCAGCTTTCTGCTCCATGCAGAAAGAGCTGGCAAACGGTTCGACGTCGATCCACGCGACATTCTGATGGAATTGGGTCGTTGCAAAGCGGTTGGCGGGCAGGAAGACATGATTCTCGATGTGGCAGCCAGCTTACGTAAATAATTGGACACTGTAAGCATATTTGAATTGTCTTAATGTCTAACAGAATCGAATTATGGATATAAATGTAAGAAAAGCCTCTAATCGAAGCCTATTCGGTGAAGATACATCCGTGTTTTAAATGTAGCTTTTCTTGCAATATCAGAATATTCAGCTCCGCTGAAAACTTTTAAATTCTGATATTATAAAAAAGGCTCTCCTTTGTTGGAGGCCACTGAAAAACTTGCGCTTTTAATTAATTGAAGGCATGCTTCAAATCAAAAAGGCGATATTCCGTTCAATTT
>NZ_MRTH01000023.1 GCF_001956045.1 Paenibacillus sp. FSL H7-0331
ATCTCTGATCCCTTCCTTTTCGGTCTTTTCTACATCATTACCCGAATTGGTCGGTTGTTTAAAACACGAGTTCATTCTATATAGATAACAAAGATTTCTTCCCCTCTTTATTTTTAACGTACAAAAAAACCTCCACTTACAGCGAAGAGGTCAGTGGAGTAACATTTAATAGTATGGTAGGTTGTTGATAAAAAATAAATTGTACAGATTACCTTAGCGTATAAAATTAATTAATAAATTATCTTGGCTAAAAAGTTCAAACACTTGCTGCAAAAGGGTTTACGCATTGATTTTCCTTATCTCTCACTCTCTAAAAATCATAAAAATCTCGGAACCTACGCCCCATTGGCTGGGTTCCTTTTTTTCATGACAAGTTAGCCCGAACAAATCGGCCTTCACACAACCTTCACTCCTTCACAGCTCGCCACCTCGTCAACAACTGCTCACGACGCTGAGCGGCAACATCAAACCGATACGTAACCAACAAATTCTCCAGCTTCACATGAGAGAGCAGAGGATGAACTGGAATGTCGGGAAGTACAGGGAGAGAGAAGGCGGCATTCATGTAATCGGTTTGTGCTTCTTTGGACAGGACGAAATCGACCAACTTTTTGGCTGCTGTCGTGTTGTTCCCGCTTTTCAGGATGGACACAGCTCCGATCTCCCAACCGGCCTGGGGCGGAATAAAGGAGTGGATGTCATAGCCTGAGTTCGTAAAGCGAAGCTGATCGCCCAGAAAGCATACGACTGCGGCGACATCGCCTACGGCAAGCCGTTGGGCCGAAGTAATTCCGGCGAATGTGGTCGATGAGCTTTGCTTCTTCAAAGCTTGCATCAATTGAATGGCCGCATCTTCTCCACGCTCCTGTGCAAGAGAGGCCAACAGCGTATAGCCGGTGCCGGAGGTTTCAGGGTCCGGAATTTCGATTTTGCCCTTTAACTCAGGCAGGAGTAAATCCTCATACCGCTGCGGCAGCGGTAATGAGGCCAGCTTAGGATCGCGCTGCCATATTTGTTGATTGACACCGATCGCAAGTGCTCCCATATACATGCCCGTCCAATAGCCCTCTTTATTTTTATACTGCAGCGGGATGTTATCGCTCTTCGGGGAGAAGTAGCTTACGGATTTGCCGCTGTTTCTTAATTGCTCGTGGAGGTCAGCGGGTCCACCCAGCACAACATCAATTCCGCTTTTGTTCATGGTCAGCAGATGATAGCTGGCTTCCCCGCTGGACATGCGAATGATTTCATACGCTTGCTCGGTCTGCTTTTTGAACTTTTCCAACAGAATCCGGCCTTCATCCTCCTGAAAAATAACATAAACTTTGAGCGGCTGGTTATTGGGGCTGCCCGAGTACAACGTATAGATAATGATCACGCTTGCCAGAAGCATCAAGAATACAAGGCCTTTTTTCCACATCCCAACCGCCTCCTCCACATACATAAGCAAAAAAGGAAAACGGTTGTTTTCCTTTCATAGCTCTTATTTCTAACTCTTAATTTAATCTATTTCAATTGCTGATTTTAATCAAATGAATTTTATTGGCTGAGGCATGTATTTTTACGATTCCCTGATAAGAGGTCTGACCAATGTCATATACATCGACAATCCACTCTTTACCGTCATCACCAGAAAGGAAATACCGCTCCTTTTCACCGAGAAACATGGAATAGGTGACGACGACTCCATCCATAATAAATTCCCCTGCATCGGGTCCGTTGATACGCATCGACTCCGGTCGGACACTTAATAGCACATTCTCCCCAACCGTAAGCTGTTCATTGGTTTGAACGGTAACGATATCATTTTTTTTGCCGTATTTGACAGTCGCCTGATCACCCTCGAGTTGCAAAACGACCGCATCGACAAAGTTAGTCGTTCCAATAAAATCGGCTACATATTGGGTGCGAGGCTTGTAATAGATTTCATGAGGGGTGCCGTACTGATCGATCGCCCCTTTATTAAACACAACGATATGATCCGACATCGATAAGGCTTCCACCTGATCATGGGTCACATAGATGACCGTTAAGCCTAGATCGAGCTGAATATTTCTCAATTCGACCCGTACCTCTTCACGCAGCTTGGCGTCCAAATTACTGAGCGGCTCATCCAGTAAAATAATCGGAGAGTCCATGACGAGTGCGCGGGCCATAGCGACACGCTGCTGCTGTCCACCGGACATTTGATGCGGGTAGCGTTCCTCCAGTCCGGTCAGCTTCACTTTGGCTAATGCGGATTTCACCCGATCCTGGATTTCACCTTCAGGGCGCTTTTGAACATCCAAGCCGTAGGCTACATTATCAAATACGGTCATATGAGGAAACAGCGCGTATTCCTGGAATACCATGGGAGTTCCTCGTTTATAAGGAGGCAAATCGTTCATCAGCTTCCCATCGATCCAGATTTCCCCTTCATCGACCGTATAGAAGCCCGCGATCGAACGCAGCAGGGTTGTTTTTCCGCAGCCGCTCGGACCCAGGAAAGTAATGAATTTGCCTCGTTCAATCTGCAAGTTAATATTTTTCAAAACGTGATTGACGCCGAACACTTTATTCACGTTTTTGAGATCAAGTAATATTTCTGTACCCATTATTCCCACTCCCAGCCTCTAGAAATCAAATATCTTCACTTTAGAACGGAAAATCAATTTAATGATACCAAGCGTACCCAATGTTGCGCCCATCAGTCCCACAGCAACTGCGGCAGCCCAATAATAGGTGCCTGTCTCTGCATAATTGAAAATGGACACAGCCGCAACGACCCATTGAGGTGTAATTAAAAAGACAATGGTACTTAAGGTGTTCATGTTTTTCATAAACGCATAAACGAAATTCGCGACGATCGTTTTTTGCAGCATCGGAAATACGATTGTTGTTAGTGTTTTTCGGCTGTCAGCGCCAAGATTCATCGATGCTTCTTCAATGGATTTATCCACCTGCTTGAAGGAAGCACTGAGACCACGATAACCAACAGGCATCTGCTTGAGCAGCATCGCTACGATAATTAAGACAGCAGACCCTTGCAAAATAATTGGTCCGGAGCTGAAGGCTACGATCAATGCGAGTCCTACGAAGGTACCCGGTAAAGCGATAGGCAGCACAGCCGTGAAATCCAGCAATTTTTTGCCTGGGAAAGGCTTGCGTACTACCACATACGCTAATACGAGCCCAAACGCCACAGCAAGAAGGGAGCTGATTAAGGAGAGCACCAAGCTGTTAAGCACCGCAGGACTGGAAGTGCTGAACACAACCTTCATCATATGATCCAGTGTGAATGTATTGTCTCGGCCAAAGTTTTTTGTGAAAGCGAACAAGATCGTAATGGCGAACATCGCAATAATGAAAATGGACATCAAAGTATTAAATGAAAAGAGCATGATATCGGTTTTTTTGGAGGTGGTCACCCGATTCAGGCCGGAAACAGGTTTACCTGTAATGGTCGAATAGGAGCCTTTGGACAACAGTTTGTTTTGAATAACGAAAACAAGCAGGGCAGGAATGACCAAGATGATCCCCATAACCGAAGCGAGTCCGGGTTGGTTATTAATGATTTCACCATAAATTTCAACAGCCAGCAGGGAATAGTTGCCCCCAATCAGCTTCGGATTACCAAAATCGGCAAAACAGTTAATGGCTACAAGCAAGAAGGCATTGATAACACCCGGAAGCGCAAGCTTAAAGGTAATCGAGCGAAACAGCTTAAAGCCTCGTGCGCCCAGGTTTTGTGCAGCAACCTCCAGGTTCGGTGAGATCGAACGCAGGACGCCGGTTATTGTCATATACGCAAGCGGGAAATAGGAGATGGTTTGAACAATCCATAGTCCAGGTAACCCGTATAAGTCAAGCTCAACATTAAACCATAATTTCAAATATTGGGACACCATGCCGCCTCTGCCGAACAACAGCAGAAAAGCTAGACCGCTCATAACGGAAGGAGCCAGCAGCGGTAAGAAGGCAATAAAGCGGAAAAACTTTTTACCTTTGATGTTGCTGTAGTTAATCGCATAAGCATAAATGAAACCGAATATCGTTGCCGTGATTGCGGATAGCGAGGAGCTAACTATCGTATTCATCAGTGCTGTGCCGTAACGGCCTTTGCTAAAAAAAGTGATCCAGTCTTCGCCACTAGGAATAAAAACGACAAACACGAGTGGATAGACAACAAATAAAAGTAGAATGATAAAGCTGATCAATACAAGCATGAGTGAAGAGGGATCCCTGACGAGCCGGCCTATCGACTCCCCGATGCCTTTTTTTTCTTTCATCATAGGGGGAGAGCTACCACCTTTCTGAATCTTCCAATGGAGACATAGCAAGACATTGGCCGTCCTGCTATGCCGCAATGGTTCAACTTATTTCAAATCCTTTAATGCATCCTGCAATACTTTTCTTTGCTCGGCTGCTGTCCACAAGCTGTACGATTTATTGTATTTGGTCGTTTTGATATCGACGCCGCCTGGTGGAACGGGAACGCCTGGCTTCACGGAGACGGAATAGGCAGATTCTGTGTATATTTTGCCTGGTTCAGCAGTTAACATATAATCCATCAGCTTTTTGGCTGCTGCCGTGTTAGGGCCATTTTTGACAATAGCTAATCCGCCTACTTCATAGCCAGCTGCTTCCGGTACGATGCTAATAATCGGATTGCCTTGATTTTTCACTTTGATTTGGTCGCCGAGGAACGTAATCCCGATGGTATATTCGCCTTTACCGGCCTTTTGAATCGGTTCGATACCGGATTTCGGTCTTTCCTTCAGGTTCGGCAGCAGTTGAGTCATGTATTTCAGCATTTCATCCTTGCCCCATACTTGAGCGAGCGATGCAACAGCTGTGTAGGAAGTACCGGAAGTAGCCGGATCGGACATCCCGATCTCACCTTTATATTTAGGATCTAACAGATCTTTAAAGGTTTCCGGATAAGCGGCTGTTCCGTATTTTTCTTTCCAACGTTGAGTATTAATACCGATTGCAATTGGATTTAAATAAAATCCAGTCCATGCGCCTTCTTTATCCTTCATGTTATCTGGAATATCCGAGGCATTCGGAGAGATGTAGTTTTCCAATGCGCCAGCTTTTTTCAATACCTCATGGGAATCTGCGGGACCACCCATCAGGAAGTCAGCTTGCGGCTTACCCATTTCATTTTGTACTCTTGAAACCGCTTCACCACTTGGCAAACGTAAAATGTCATAGTCGATTCCAGTATCCGCTTTAAACTTATCCATGATTTTACGTGCTTCTTCCTCTTGGAAAATCGAATATACGGTTACTTTGCCTTGAGCCTTGCCGCCAAACACGCCGGATTTGTACATAAAGAACCCCGCTATAAGCACAATTACAATTACTGATAAAACTATGACAGGTGTATTATTTTTCTTTCTAGCCATTCCATCCATCATCCCTTCAAATTGTTATGAGGCATCGTTCAATTTGAAATAGGCTCTTTGGTTGGTCTCATCCAACAGGTCGAATACCACAATGTAAGCGTTATTGTATCGGTCCAGATGTAGCCAATGCTGCTTGGACTTGGAGTCATCTGTGAGCCGTACAACATAGTGGGCGTCAGGCCGCTCTGCCAGGTAATCAAAATGGCTGAAGTCGATGACGCGGATAGCCGAACGCATTTTGACGGTAAGCGCTTCCCGTTGGGCACTTGTTAGCAGGGTAAGCTCACCTTGCTGCAAAGAGAACACATCGTTACGAGTATCGTCCATAGCGGCTCCAATGGTATCTGAAGTCAGCGTTTTATCGATGAGCGTACTTTGCAGCTTGCGAATTTCGGCACTGACATTGAGTGAATTGACTGATTCATCACCGAAACGGAAGGCGTTGGTCTCGACTTGAAAAGGAATGTCCTCCTGATCCAGATATGCCATCGAGCCTGTAAGCAGCAGCCGTGGAGATTTAGCTGGATTTTGCTGCTTGCCGACGGACAATAGTCCTGAGAAGGTATTGGATAATTTCAGAAGCTCCTTTGGGTCATCAATCGAGATGGTGCCAAGGCCTGGGTAGGTGATATTGACGCGCATGGGAACTCCGGCTACCTTGTCGCGGTCATCCTGCTGAGGCGGAACGATGCGAACTTCATCCACAGGGATGCGAAAGGTATAGGCACACACGGCTATCAATATGCAGCCAACAACAACCTGTAGTAAGATGAGGCGAAACCATGAAAGCCCTTTCTTTTCCTCTGGCATTTACTTTACGCTCCTTTTATCTCAAAAAAATTGTAGGTTTGTATCAATTTTGTAACAACCTTTCACCAGAAAAGTCCCTTATTAAATTGCAGCTGTACTTCAGTCCCGACACCTGTCCGGCTGTTTATCACGATATTGCCGCCCTGCAGCTCCATTAATTGTTTGCATAGCGGCAAGCCGAGTCCATGAGATTGAGCCGATATAATCCGGTCCTGCTTATGCTCGGACGGTACAAATAAGGTGAGCCTGTCCTGCTCGGAGATTCCTTTGCCGTTATCAACAATGCGAACACAGCCTTGTCCCTCATAATCCTCCAGCAAAATATCCAGATGTGTGCATTCGCTATGCTTAATCGCATTGTCAATCACATTGAACAGCACTTGCTGGGTCCGTTCCGGGTCCAGATACACATCGCATGGCGCTATATGCAGGGTTGTCGTAATGGATGACTTGTGCAGGGTTGGCTCCAGAATTCGCAGACTGTCGGTGATCACGGTTGCCAGATCCATGAGCTGCAGCTTCACACGCCATGCCTCTTCCCCTTTGAGTGAGGTTTGCAGCAGCTCCTCGACCATGTTCAGCAGACGGCCGCTTTCCTTGCGGATGTACACATTGCAATTGCGGATATCGTCCTTCTGATCCATGTGTGCGATCAAATCGGAGAAGCCGATGATGGAGGTGAGTGGTGTTTTCAATTCGTGGGTCATATTGTCGTAAAACGTTTTTTGCTTACTTTGCTCGTAGTGCAGCATCTCGATATGGTGCTGTAAGGAATCGGACATGTGGTTAAAGTCTTTAGCCAGCTCCCTGACTTCATCCTTGCTGTTCACGACAATTTTTTTGCTGAAATCACCGACAGATACAAGCTTGAGCGCTTGCTTCAAATCGTGCAGCGGCTTCATCAGGATAGAAAAGAAGGAGTAGCTTGCCAGTAACGATAAGAGCAGGCATCCCAAAGCTACACCAATAAACCAATATCTCATTTCATCAAGTGTTTGGACGTGCTGATTCAGATCAAGCAAGTACCGAAATCCGCCGACAATTTTACCCTCATACATAAACGGGGCCGAATAAATTAAATACTGCGTATCCTCAGATTCCGTAATCACGGTAGCCTTTTGCCCTGTCAAAGCGGTCTCAATATCATCACGTTTAAGCAAATTTTCTTTGTCGCCGCTATTGCCAACGATCGTCTCGTCCAAAGCAAACAGCTGGACCTGAAAGTTGCTGTTAGCAGCCAGATGTGAAGCAATAAGCGGCGCATAGGTTCCGGAGAACAGCTGCTCGATGCTGATTCTTTTATCATTGACAATTTTTAACGCTTCGATGCGGTGCAAGGTGTTGTATTGGCTCAAGGTGCGGATATCGCGTTCAATCATGCTTTTGCTAATTGTATAATTTACGATAAAATACATGGCGGTAAGCAGCATAATAATGGTCACGGTATGTTGGAGAAACAGCTTATTTCGCAGTCCCATGGCTTATACCTCCAGCTTATAGCCGGTACCGTGTACAGTTGCGACTAAATGGTCATAGGGCTTCATCTTTTCCCGCAGCCGATTCACCATCATATCGACGGAGCGTGTCTGTCCATAAAATTCAAAGCCCCATACCTGATCCAGAATTTGCTCACGCGTAAATACGGCTTTGGGATGGCTGCATAACAGCCACATAAAATCAAACTCCTTGCTGGTCGTTTTGATGAGGGTGCCGCCGACCTTTAAAGAACGCTCCCGCTTGTCGATCTCGATCTTGTCTACCTGGATAGTTTCAGGGGTTGAGCTCGTGGTGTTCATTCGCCGGATAACTGCCCGGATGCGTACAATCAGCTCCCTTGTTTCAAAGGGCTTCGTTAAATAGTCGTCCGCTCCCAGCTGAAAGCCGAGTATTTTATCGTTCATCTCATTTTTGGCACTGAGTACAATAACGGGAATCGTTTTGTAGTGCTGCTGGAGCGTTTGGAGGAGTTCAAAGCCGGAGCGATCGGGCAGCATCAGATCGAGCAGGATCAGATCCGTGTGTTGAGCCGCCAATGTGTCCATGCCAGCTGCCGCCGATCCGGCCACCGTCGTTTGAAAGCCTTCAACCTCAAGACTGAGCTTGAGCAGCATTTGAATACTGGGATCGTCCTCGATAATTAATATATTCATAGTTAAACACCTTCCAAACCTCTTAGTATGAAAATACAGCAAGCGTCGATTCCAAGCATAGGGTAAGGTCGATTATCTAGTATGCACGACCCGGATTATATTATAATATCAGAATTTAAAAATTTTCAGCAGAGCTGAATATTCTGATATTGCAAGAAAAGCTACATTTAAAACACGGATGTATCTTCCTCGAATAGGCTTCGATCAGAAGTTTTTCTTATAACTTAACGCTACCTTGCCAAAAAGTAAATGGAGCCTTTCATGGGGTTGCAATATACAGCCAAACTGTATATAGTATAACTATACATTTGAACTATATACAGTCGCGTTGAGTAAAAGGAGGGGAACCATGAGTAGAGACAAACATTTACCACTGACGGAAACCGTTTATTATATTCTTCTGTCCTTGATCGAACCGGCTCATGGATATTTGATTTTGCAAAAGGTGGAGGAGCTCAGCAGCGGACAGGTAAGAATGGCGGCGGGGACACTTTACGGAGCTATTGAAAACTTGTTGAAGCTGAAATTTATACAGCCCGTTACCAGTGAGGACAGCCGGCGCAAGGTTTATGCGATCACAGAGCTGGGACAGGAAATCCTGCGTCTCGACTTTGAAAGAATGAATCACATGATTGAGGTTACGAAACTTACCTTGAGATGAGAAATGAGGGAAATCGTGATGAGAAAATTCAAGTTTTTTATTAATTTTGACAAGGAAGAAGAGTGGCTGAATGAAATGGCGAGGCAAGGCTATATATTCACAGGGAAATCATTCGGGTATAAGTTTCAACCAGCCAAGCCCGAACATGCAGCGATAAAAATGGATTACCGCACCTTTAAGAAAACAGAGGATTTTGAAGATTACCGCGCACTATTTGAAGACAGCGGCTGGAAGCATATCGCCGGAACGAAAAGCTCCGGCGCTCAATATTTTAAAAATTCAGGCGCTCACGGAAGCGAGGATATTTTCTCGGACACCGATTCCAAAGCAGCAAGATATAAAAGAATTTCAGAAATATGGGTCTCAACGGCTACTGCCTTAATCCCACTGTTCGTTGTACTGACGACTACTGACTCGATTGATGTGAAGGCTTTTTTGAACCCGAAATTATTGTATTATACACAAGGATTATGGGAGAAAAGCGGAGCGATTTTTTGGCAGGCCTTTCTTTTTGAAACACCGTTTGCCTTATTCAGAGGGTTTTTCTGGATGCTGATTCCGGTTATGATCCTTGTATGTTTTATCCTGGCCTATAAAGCGAATAAGCTGTACAAGGAATCACAAGAAGGTCATTATACAAAATAAGTTTTACAAACTAAGTTCTACAAATGCCTTTGGGCGACTTCATTTTTGACCGTAATATCAAAGCCCGACATGCTTCCGCTAAAAGGTGTTTCGACATCCCCGACCCATTTTTTGAAGGTTACTGTTATGGAGCTTTTATTATGGGCGGCCATGTGAAGAGTTTGATCACCTAGCACATCCAATTGCTCAAGGAAAGCGTTGTTCGGAAACGGTTCTTTTCGAATCATGACAGAAAAATCGACACTCTGTCCATGGTTAATAAACGTTAAGGTACAGCTGCCATTCAGCCACTGCTCTTCTCTTTTGAAGCTGCAGCTGCTGCCTTGCTTGTCATACTCCAATGTATAAATTCCTTTTGCAAACACGGTTTGATAGCCGATAACCAGGTTTGCTGGCAGCCATAATAGTGCGATGATAGCCGCGAGCACTATTATACGCGGATGCTTGTATAAGGACGATCTCAGTAAAAACAAGCCGGTAAATGCAATCAGCAAAAGTAAAATACTAAAATAATTAATACCGGAATGGCCATTTGACCATGTAGGCAAGCCTACCGCTGTTAACCATTGTTCGCCTAATGGGGTTGCGTCAGGATATGTCCAGGATAAGACCAGTGTGAGTATGATTAAGCTTACAGCAGCGATTAAACGATTGCGAGAATGCATGGAATCAATCCCTTCCATTCTATTTTCCTTATTGTACCATAGGGAAATTACCATTCCAGCCTTTCCTGATTTATAATCAAAGTGATCGATCATGCAAATAGCAGGGAGTGATAGCTATGAATCCAAAAGAAATTGCCGCTCAGCAGGCTGTCCAATTCATTGAAGAGGGAATGATTGTAGGACTCGGAACAGGATCTACTGCCTATTGGGCGATTCAACAGATAGGGCAGCGAGTACAAGCAGGACTGCATATCCGTGCGGTGGCAAGCTCACAAAGCTCAGAGGATCTGGCCAGACAAGCTGGTATTCCGATGGTCGAATTTTCCGAAATCACAAGTATTGATCTGACCATAGACGGGGCCGATGAGGTTGACGATCAGCTGAATTTGATCAAGGGTGGTGGAGGTGCGCTGCTGCGGGAAAAAATCATCGCTTTCCATAGCAAAAGGTTTATTGTCATCGTGGACGAATCGAAGCGGGTGCAGCATCTGGGACGGTTTTCGCTGCCTGTCGAGATCGTGCCATTTGCCTCCAATCTAACGATTAACCGTCTCACAGAACTGGACTGCAAACCGCAGCTGCGTCTGGATAACGGCAAGGAATTTGTGACCGATAATGGCAACTGGATCGTGGACTGCAAATTTGAGAAAATCCTGCTGCCGCAAGAGCTGGGAACCCAAATTCATTCGATACCGGGAGTTGTGGAGCATGGACTTTTTGTCCAAATGGCAAGCTCGGTTGTTGTTGGCTATAAGGACGGATCAACGAAGATACTGTCCAATTGATGGGGCTTGTAGGACAGTCTGGCGAAGTGAAGGTTCTTCGCCAAGATTTGTCCTCAAAAGCGCAAGTATATGATACAATGAGAACCATTATACATGCAGTATGGAGGAAGCAGTATGCCCTCGCGATATTCTTTTTTTATCAAGCTTATGACATTTACTACCTTGATCAGCACCATTCCGCTCCTATTTCTCGGTATCTATTCATTCTTCCAATCGACTTCCACGGTTCAAACTAAAGTTAACGAAGCCAACGTGTTCATCCTGCAGCAGTCGCAAAGCCGCGTCGAGCAAATTCTCAAAGTTATTGAGCAAGTATCAGGCCGTTTCGCAGAAACGCCTTTGGTTGTCAATTCTGTATCGAGACGTATGGAAATTGAAGACTTTCAGGATGTGGATTTGCTCGTTAAAGGACTTCTTAGTGTTCAAACCTATGAGCTTGGTGTTAAAGACATCGAGCTGCATAGTCTTCAGAACGGCTGGTATATCAAGGATAGCGGTTTTTACTTTGGAACGGATACAGCGAAGATACCCGTTTCTTTGAATGCTGCCAATAATTCCCGTTGGATGCCGGAGCAGAGTCCAACTTTTGCCGGCTTGAAGCTGGTGAAGGCCATTCCTGCCACGGCTGCTGAGCCAAAGGGTTATTTGTCCGTCCGTGTATCCAATACGGAGCTTGCCAAGCTGCTCACGCAGGGCTTTTCAACTCGGGAAACGATGATTCTGGACGATAAAATGAATATTATTATACACAGCAATGTGCAGAGGATCGGCCAAAGCGTTGCATCCGAGCCCTGGCTGCAGGAGCTCAAAAACACGGATCAGACGCATGGCTATATCAACAGCACTTCACAGGGAGTTTCGTACAGTGTTATCTATAACCAGTCTCGCTATAACAACTGGACGTATGTGTCGATCATTCCTTTGGAGGAAGCGAAGAAGGAGTCCGCCTCGATCGGTTGGGCAACGTTGACAGCTGTTGTGCTGCTGCTGCTTTTTACCGGACTGCTGTCTTATTGGGGCTCCAGACGCATGTATTTTCCAGTGCGCAGTCTGATGGAATTTACGATGCGTCACAGCAAGCCTACGAGTGGAGGCGCTGCGGTTAAGGATGAATTGCAATGGATTGGTACGCAGTTTGCATCCTTGCATCAGTCCAATGAACAGCTGGAGGGGCAAATGAAGATCCAATCCGCACAGCTGATCGATTATTTTATGTTGAAAATGTTTCAGGGCGAGTTGTATCGCAGCGAGCTGGAGGACAAAGCAGCCAAGTTTCAATTCCCGGTCTGGCGCCGTTATGCGGTGCTGGTTCTGCAAATCGATACACTTGCGCAAACCCGCTACAATGCGAATGAACAGGATTTGCTCCTGTTTGCCATTAATAATATGGCGTCCGAGCTGATTCCGCCACCGCAGCGAATTCATGCGATGCCGATTGGTAATTATCAGGTGACACTTGTCGGTAGTGATGCCGACAATCAGAGCGAGCTGTTAAGTGAGCTGGGCAGTCTGGCCGAGTCGGTTCAGCGGGCTGCTGCTGAATATTTGGAGCTGAAGGTCAGTATCGGGATCAGCAGGCCGTATGAGCTGCTCTACACAACGTCGCAAGCCTTTCTGGAAGCGAAGGAAGCTCTTCAATACCGGATTCGTCTTGGAGAAAAGGCAATTCTGTATCTGGATGATCTGAAGCCGCAGCAGGAGTCACGTCATTATTATCCGCATCATTTGGTATCCGAGCTTACGCAGGCAATCTCCTTTCTCGATAAGGACAAGGCCGGAGAGCTTCTCCAGCAGTTCATACAGGATGTACTTCGAGTCGAAACCGATCCTCACTTGTACCGGATGTCGTTCGCGATGCTGCTGACCGATCTCGCCCGAATGCTCTACGATATGGGGGATACCGGAGAGCTGTTCTCTCAGGATCACCGCAATGAGTACGAGCAGCTGTTCAGTCTGAGGACGCCGCAGGAAATTGAAGACTGGTTCAAGACCCAGATCATTTATCCTATGATGGAACTGACCCGCAAGCGGCATGAATCATCAGGCAAAAGCATTTCCCGCTCGGTAATGGATCTGGTACAGGAGCATTATGACAGTGATCTGACGCTTGAGCAGTGTGCGCTGCGTCTGAATTACAGTACCCACTATATTCGCCGGATGTTCCGCAAGGAAACCGGAATGAACTACAGCGACTATTTGGCCGGGTATCGACATGATATGGCCAAGAGCTGGCTGAGTGGAACCGATATGAAAATCACGGAAGTCGCTGAGCGACTGCAATATACGAATGCACAAAACTTCATCCGGCAGTTCCGTAAGCTGGAAGGGATGACGCCGGGACAATATCGGGAACAGAAAATGAGTGAGCTGTAAACGCATCGTAGAGGAGCCAGGTTATGTATACCCGGAGCTCCTTTATGCTGCGTTTAAATCCATTAAGCAAAGCAGGTTATCCAGTATGAACCATAACGAACCGTCTAAATATCGTTTCAGTGAAGCACCTATTTGGGAGCTGCAGCGAGCTTATTATGAGGAACAAGGAATTCGTGCCTGGCAGAGTGAAGAAGTTCCGCAGTACATCACGAGTAATCCGATGATTGCGACTGCATATGCGGAAATCATCTTCGGTTTTCTTCAGGATAGAGCCAGATTAGGCCTTACATCCGCACCCGTTACGATTGTGGAGCTTGGAGCAGGCTCGGGTCGATTAGCCTGTCAGGTTCTTAAGGAGTTATGTGAGCTTAAGGATTATGCAGGCCTCCCGCTGCCTCCTTTTCGTTATGTCATGACGGACTTAGCTATCCGCAATATTTCGTATTGGCAGCAGCATGAGAGCTTGGCTCCCTATGTCGAGCAGGGGATATTGGATTTTGCTCAATTCGATGCGGTGACGGGCACAGAGCTGCATTTGACGCAATCAGGCGAGCGTATAGGACCTGCTGAATTGGAGCAGCCGCTGCTGATTATCGCGAATTATTTTTTTGACAGTATCCCGCAGGAACTGCTGTATGTGGATGAGGGCCGCATATTTGAATGTGACGTTGCGCTGCATGTCCCGAATGGAGCCACCAAGCAAACTCCGTCGGATGTGCTAGGAACCATCATTCCTGAGTACCATTATCGCAGAGCGGCTGAATACGAACAGGATTCGTACCCTTACCGCAGCCTTATAGAGCTGTACACGGACAAGCTGGAGGATTCGCACGTTCTGCTTCCGGTAGTGGGACTGGCCTGTTTGGAACGCCTTGGGCAATTGTCGCGAGCAGGCTTTTGTCTGCTCACCGCAGATAAGGGAGATCATCGATTGGAAAGCTGGGAATTTGCCGAACCTCCCAAGCTGATTCATCATGGCAGCTTCTCTTTGGAGGCCAACTACCATGCTATTCAATATGTTTGTGAGCACATGGGTGCGTTAACCTTATTCACGACGCATCAATATAACAATTTAAATGTGGGCTGCATCCTTATGCTTCAGGAACCGATCAATTATGCCCATACCCGTCTCGCATATCGGCGGTTTGTAGATCGCTTTGGACCGGATGATTTTTTTAGTCTCAAAGCCTGGTTTGAGGAGCAAACGTCTGTCATGGAGTTGCCGCAGCTGCATGCCTTCTGGAGATTAAGTGGTTACGATGCTCAGTTGTTCCTTCATAGCGCTGAGCGCATCGAGGAGCTGCTGCCCACATGCAGTGAGCAAGCAATGAAAGATATTTGTCATGGTCTGCATACGATGTGGAAGAGCTACTACCCCATGGAGGAGAAACCGGATTTAGCTTTAGCTTGCGGTAGGCTGCTGGTTCAAATGGATTTGTTCGAGGATGCGTTGGTCTTCTTTGAACGATCACGTTATGTAGATGATGCAGATTCTCATATCCTATACACGATGGCGCTTTGCTATTATGAGGTAGGCAAAGAAGCTGCTGCAAGAAATTATGCCTATAGAGCTACAGCCTTGGAGCCTGATCATGAAGGAGCTTTGGCGCTACTGGATCTATTGTAGGTCGGCGCTAGCCTCCAAGGACCGATTATCAGATGCGGCAGGAAGATCCCTGGATCCATAAATCCAGAGCGATCCGCCTGCCGCACAACTGTACTTTACTCCGTTGGATTCATTTCTTTTTTCACAATCGGTATCCATATTTCACTTTTAAAAGTGGGTGAGGTTACATCCTTGTCTGCATTCCACAGCATTTCCGGACCTTCTATTTGTTCATAGCTGGAGGATGGAAACCATTCGGAATAAATACGGCCCCACACATTCTGCAGCGTATCAGGAAAGGGTCCGATGGCTTCAAATACAGCCCATGCTGAGGCAGGGACCTCGAGCTGTGTGAGATTATTCGGACACACCTTGGTTGTTGCTGCACCAATATAGTGATCAAGCTCCCCTTTTTCCTCCATCCGGCCTTCAGAAAAGTTTGTCGATGCACTAAGCAGTCCAATAGGCTCGACATTGGAAAGGCCTTTAAGGTTCTGGATCGTCTCAGCATCTAAGCTTTTCCACATAGAGGCAATCTCCGGATTAACCCCGTGGAAAATAATCGGAACTCTTTTCTTAATACCAACAATGCGAAATGCTTCTTTGTCTTCAATTCGATAGTTCATTTCAATTCCTCCTTTAATGGTTAGCTGGAAGGTCATAGGCGGGTAGGCTTTCAGAGAATGGCCATTATTTCTGGCTTCTGACGGTGTAATACCATGCAAATGGTGAAAAGCTCTTGCAAACGAATCAGGAGAGCTATAACCGTATTTGATCGCGATGTCAATGACCTTTACGCTGCTCTCTTTCAACTCAAATGCTGCCAGAGTAAGGCGTCTGCGTCGGATGTATTCCGATAACGTGATGCCTGAGAGAAAGGAAAACATCCTTTTAAAATGGTATTCGGAGCAGTAAGCCCGTCTTGCTGCTTCTTTTAAATCAATATCACTCGTAAGATTTTCCTCCATGTACGTTATCGCATTATTCATGTTCTTAAGCAAATCCATTTATTTGACCTCCTTGATTCATACAATAACAGGAATTGAAAACCTTCATCCGACATTTCGTGCACGATGATGTTGGGTCTGCGGGCCTGCTTTCAATGATTACGGATAAGGGACGCTAGTGATTATTATCCATGCTAAATCGCTGCTAAACCCTTGATATCACTGGGAAATAGCAATTGGAGCGCTGTTGATTATTGAGCGCAATTCGGAGTCCTTGGTATGCTGACGCTATCAACAGGAATGAAGGAGGACGATGATTGGTGGAACTAACTTCTGTGCCGGCACAAACGGCCAACCGGAGCAAAGCCCGCCGAAGATTACAACGTCTGATGAAAAACAGGTGGCTGTATCTGATGGCACTCCCGGGTATGCTCTTCTTTATTATTTTTCGCTATTTTCCGATGTGGGGGTTGCTTATTGCCTTTCAGGACTATCAACCGGCTCTCGGCATGATGAATAGCAATTGGGTCGGACTGAAGCATTTTGAACGTTTTTTCTTTGATGCATCCTTCGGTATGCTGTTCAAGAACACACTGATATTGGCTATTTACAATTTGGTGTTCTTTTTTCCACTGCCGATTGTACTGGCTTTATTGTTGAATGAAATTCGCAAGGAAGCCTTCAAGCGCACGATTCAAACCATTGTATACATTCCGCATTTTGTATCGTGGGTCGTGGTTGTCGGGATCTCTTATATCTTCTTCACAACGGAAGGTGGAATTGTCAATGATATGCTGGCAGCTCTGGGATTTCCCAAAATCGATTTTCTAATTTCCAGTGACTGGTTCCGAACGATGATCGTATCTCAGGTCGTATGGAAGGAAACCGGCTGGGGAACGATTATTTTCCTGGCAGCATTGGCAGGGGTTGATCCTCAACTGTATGAGGCGGCAACGATTGATGGGGCCGGACGATTCAGACGGCTGTGGCATATTACACTTCCAGCAATCCGCGGCGTTATTGTTATTCTGTTCATTCTGAGACTTGGATCTTTCCTGGATACCGGATTTGAACAAATCTTCCTGATGCTCAATTCGATGAACCGCGAGGTAGGCGAAGTATTCGATACGTATGTCTATAATGTCGGGATTCAGCAGGGACAATTCAGCTACAGCACAACAGTCGGTTTGTTTAAATCGCTGATCGGGCTGGTGCTTGTAGTGGGCGCAAATCGAATGGCCAAAAAATTC
This sequence comes from Paenibacillus sp. FSL H7-0331, assembly GCF_001956045.1. Next base: position 17,283 of record NZ_MRTH01000023.1, read on the forward strand.
GGTGAAAGCGGCCTGTATTAAGAAAGGGACGGTGCAGGATGGTTAATAAAGGCTTGGGCAGCCGTATCTTTGACGGCTTTAATTATACCTTTTTATTCGTATTCGCTTTAATCACGATAATCCCGTTTATTTACATCGTGTCGGTTTCCTTTGCAGAGCCGGAAGAGGTGCTTCGTCGTGGCTTTATCCTCTTTCCGACAACCTTTTCACTGGAGGGATATCGTTATATTTTCTCAACAGATACGATTGTTCGCAGTCTGTTCGTGACCATCGGCATTACCGTGGCGGGTACGCTGATCAATCTCATCTTCACCTCGCTGCTGGCTTATCCGTTATCCAGACAAGATTTTGACGGGAGAAAGCTTTGCATGATGCTGATTGTGTTCACCATGCTGTTTAATGGCGGCATTTTGCCGACCTTCATCGTAGTGAAAGCTATGGGTTTATTGAACAGCTATTGGGCTTTGCTGATTCCGAATGCGATCAGTGCCTTCAATCTAATCGTGATCGTCAGTTTTTTTCGGCAGCTGCCGGACGGTCTGGAGGAGGCGGCGAAGATCGACGGCTGCAGCGATCCGGGTATATTGGTGCGTATCGTGCTTCCTTTGTCAGCGCCGGTGCTGGCGACGTTTGCCTTATTTTATGCGGTAGGCCATTGGAATACCTTTTTCAGTGCGATTCTGTACATTAACGATTCGAAAATGTGGCCTATTCAGGTGTGGCTGCGGCAAATCGTGATCTTGTCCCAGGGCGGGATTGGCGACTCGACCCAGTTTGACCAGAACTTTGTGGCGCTGCCGCCGCAAATTATCAAGATGGCCGTTATTGTTATCTCAACCGTACCGATTTTGCTCGTGTATCCTTTTTTACAGAAGCATTTTGCCAAAGGGGTACTGCTTGGTTCCGTAAAAGGTTGAAACGGATTCGGACAATTGATGTTCGGGACACGTTCACATACAATTAGATTAGGGGAGGCACATTCACAATGAAAAGACGTAACGGTATAAACAAAGCAGGCATCGCCACAATGGGTATTATGGTAGGAGCTGCGGCCATGCTTGCAGGCTGCGGCAGTGACAGCGGCAAGGCTCCTGCGGCCAGTCCCGCCAGCAATAATGCGGCCGTAGAAAACAAAGGACCGCTGAAGCTCAGCATCATGACGCTCATGTATTCCGAACCGCCCAAAGCTGACAGCGAGGCGCAAAAGAAAATCGAGGAATATACCAACACCAAGCTGGATATTTCCTGGGTGCCGAATTCCTCTTATAAAGAAAAGGTTAATGTTACGATTGCTTCCGGCGAGCTGCCCAAGGCACTGCTCGTTCAAAATAATAAGGATTCCAACATCCTGGCTGCCGTCCGTTCGGGCGTCTTCTGGGAGGTAGGACCGTACCTGAAGGATTATCCGAACCTGTCCAAAATGAATAAGTCCGTGTTCGATAACATCAGTGTGGACGGCAAGGTTTACGGCGTATTCCGGGCTCGTGACCTGGCGCCCAGCGGGATTATTTTCCGTAGTGACTGGTTGAAAAACGTCGGACTGAGTGAGCCCAAAACGATTGACGATTTGTACAATGTGCTGAAAGCCTTTACACTTAACGATCCGGACAAAAATGGGAAAGCAGATACCGTGGGACTGACCGATGAGAAAACGATGGATGGCTTCGCGGTAGTCGCATCGTATATGGGCGCGCCAAACGGATGGGAAGCAAAAGACGGCAAGATGAGCCCGGATTTCATGTCACCTGCTTATTTTGAAGCGATGAAATTTTACAAAAAGCTGTATGACGAGAAGCTGATCAAGCAGGATTTCCCTGTGCTGAACAATCAGCAGAAGAAAGATGATATCAACCAAGGCAAAGCAGGGGTAGTTATCTCGAGCATGCTCGATGCGCCGAACTACCAGGCATCCTTGACCAAATCATTCCCTGGGGCCGATGTAGATGTGGTTAGCCGCATTAAAGGATCTGCAGGAGATAGATCACCAGGCGGACAGGGCTATAATAGCGTGTTTATGTTCCCTAAATCCAGTGTGAAAACGGAAGCCGAGCTGAAGCAGATTTTGGGATTCTTTGATAAGCTGTCTGATCAGAAGATGCTGGATTTACTCGGATGGGGTATCGAAGGAAGACATTATAAAATGGAGGACAATAAGCCAACCTTCATCGATCAGAAGCTGTTTGACACGGAGGTCGGCTCCAGCTTGCTTCAATTGCAGGTAGCCAAATATTCGGCGAAAACAACGGGTAAAGAAACACCTCTAATGGAGAAATATGGTAAAATGATTATAGACAATGAATCGATTGCCGTTAATAATCCGACCAATCCGCTTGTATCGGATACACAGACGACCAAAGGCAATGAATTAAAGCCGATCATTGATGACGCTCGCACTAAATTTGTATTGGGCAAGCTGGATGAAGCTGGCTGGAAGCAAGCGATTGAGCAGTGGAAAAAAGCAGGCGGTGACAAGGTCATCGAGGAATACAGTGCACAATACGCAAAAATCAAAAAATAACCGGATTGAAACAGAGAGGGGCAGCGATGCCCCTCTTGTATGCTGCAATCAGTTCTATCATATCTGGGTGTGAGGAGAGAGAACAATGACAAGTAAACACATTAACGTACTGCTGATTTCCGGAAATGACCAGCATAAATGGCATAATTGGGAGGAAACAACGCCACTTATCAAGGAAGCGCTGGAGGAAAATGGAACGATTAATGTAACGGTGTCTTATGATATCGAAAGTCTGGCCGAGGAAAGTTTGCTTACTTTTGACGTCATTGCTTTCAATTACTGCAATTGGCAGGACCCGACCGAGCTGAGCGAGCAGGCCAAGGCTAATGTCATTGAATTTGGCGAACGAGGCGGCGGGATTGTGATTCTGCATTTTGCCAACGGTGCGTTTCATTTTTCCCTGCCGGAGGCGGGTCCGTCCGATTGGCCGGAATATCACCGAATCGTACCTCGGGCATGGAACCATCATGGCAAGAGCAGGCATGACAAATATGGCGAGTTTGAAGTGTATGTAACGGACAATACCCATCCGATTACAGAGGGGATTGCGTCTTTTACCATTACGGATGAATTATATTTTGATCAAGAGGGCGACGTGGATATCCATCCGTTGTATGCTGCACATTCGAAGATTACGGGTAAGGAAGAACCCCTTGCCTGGGTAAGTGAATATCGCAATTCAAGAGTATATCAAACGTTGCTGGGACATGATCGTAATGCTTACCTTGTGCCTGAGGTAAGGGAAATGCTGAGGCGGTCCGTAGTCTGGGTAACCGAAAAGGAGCAGCAATCATGACGAGCACAAAGACGGTTTGTATATCGGGTACCGATAGAGGGATTGGACTGGCATTAACCCATCAATTGCTGATCGCCGGCTATATAGTATTCGCTGGGGGCATCGTGCCTGACAATGAATGGTTGAAGCAGCTTCAGGTACAGTTTCCCGAGCAGCTGCACGTCATTACGTTGGATGTGGGCAGTGACCAGAGCGTAAGGGAAGCCGCTGCATTCATTGAGAGTAAGGCCGACAAGCTCGATCTGCTGATCAATAATGCGGCGATACTCGGTGATACGCAGGCTACGGTGGAGGACACTATTGACTTCGATGAAGTCCAAAGAGTGTACAATATTACGGCAGTTGGCGCGATTCGCTTGTCGAACGCCTTGATTGGCCCGATTATGAAGGGCGGCAAGCTGATCGTCAATATTTCCTCGGAGGCAGGCAGCATCGGGAACAATCAACGCGAAGCCTGGTTCGGATACTGCATGGCCAAAACGGCATTGAATATGGGCTCATCCCTAATTCATAACACCATTCGCAAGCAAGGCGGGCGTGTTCTATTGCTGCATCCAGGCTGGGTGAAAACCTTCATGCATGGTGCCTGGAGCGACAAAGGGACGCATACGCCAGAAGAAGCAGCCGTACATATCTGGAACCGGATCGAAGCGCTGAAGGATCTGCAGCGTGAGCAGCCGATTTATGTAGAAGCCGATACCGGTGAAGAATTACCTTGGTAGACGGCATTCCGCCAACGTCAATATCCTGATGGGTCAGGTTCTTTTGTGAATATGCAGCCGGTATTGGTGCGGTGTGCTGCCCATCGTATGGCGAAATACACGGCAAAAGTAAGACGGATTGGGTATTCCGACTCGGACCCCGATTTCCGGAATGGATAATGATGTTGTAATCAGATACACGCAGGCGTGCCGGATTCTCGTTGCCTGCGTGTAAGCGACAATGGTCGTTCCTGTGGCCTGCTTGAATAAATGGGCGATATGGTAATGGGAGAGATGAAGCTCCTCAGCCAACTGCTCCAACCGAAAAGGCTCATGATAATGCTCCTCGATCCACTGCATAACCTCTTCAGCCCGATGATGATGCCTTCTCGCAGGTAAGGAGGAATTGTCCTCGGGCTTATACCCTAATGACTTTAATTGACGAAGAAAGCCAAGCAGGAAAAAATGGAATTCCTCCTTGATTTCATGGGTGTTCATTTTGGATCGTGCCTCGTTAAATGTCCCCATAAGCGTAATAATCGGCTCGGATTCCCGAATGCTGTGTACCGGTATAACGTTGGTTTGCTGCTGCAAATCAAGAAAAAACCGTTCAATGACAGGAAAGCTGGCCCAATAGGGCTTCAGCAATGCAGGGTCGAACTGGATGACGGTTCTGATGAATGGTGAATCGGAAGTGACATGTATTTGCACGCGATGCAGCTGAAACGGCTGGAAAATCATTAAGGTGTTGGGCTCGATGGAATAGGTTCTGCCCTCAATAATTAAATTACCTCTTCCTGTATGCACATAGGTGAACTCCATCTCGGGGTGGGCATGGAAGACTTCTTTAAAATTTAGCGTTGACGTTCGCCGATAGTCAAATTGGAACGGATCGGAGACGATGCTCATCCTCTGGGTTCACCACGCTTCGTATTAATAATAGCAAGATATGAACATTTTATCACAACATCGCTGCATAAAATAAGCCCGGATTCGATTATGATGAAGATATGAAAAAGCATGAAGTATCTTAATCTGGAGGGATTCAGTGATGTTGAAGGTAGCGATTATCGGAGCGGGGGCGATAAGCCCGTCTCATATCCAAGCTTATTTGAAATTTTCGGAGCGCTGTGAAATTGTGGCGATTTGCGATATTTATGTGGACAAGGCGCAGTCGCGTATCGATCAATTCCAATTGACCGCGGCCAAGGCCATTTCGGATTATAAAGAGCTGCTGGGGCTGGACATTGATCTCATATCCGTGTGTACACCTCCCTACACGCATGCGCCGATTACTGTGGATTTTTTGCAGGCAGGCAAGCATGTACTGGTAGAGAAGCCGATGGCGTCCTCGCTGCAGGAATGCGATGAAATGAATGAAGCCGCCCGCAAGAGCGGCAAGATCCTGTCGGTCGTCGCTCAAAACCGTTTTAAAACACCAATGATGAAGCTGAAATCGGTTCTGGAAAGCGGACTGATGGGCCCGATCGTTCATGCACAGGTTGATTCCTTCTGGTGGCGTGGACATTGTTATTATGATTTGTGGTGGCGTGGTACCTGGGAGAAGGAAGGCGGGGGCTGCACGCTTAATCATGCCGTGCATCATATCGATGCGTTCCTGTGGATGATGGGACGTCCGAGCGAGCTTCAGGCATTCATGAGCAATACGTCGCATGACAATGCCGAGGTTGAGGATCTGTCTATCGCCATGCTGCGTTTCCCGTCCGGTGCATTGGCGCAAATCACAAGCTCCGTTGTCCACCACGGCGAGGAGCAGCAGCTTATTTTCCAAGGCAAGCAGGCGCGCGTCTCAGCGCCATGGAAGCTGAAGGCATCGAGCTCGAAAGCCAATGGGTTTCCTGAACCGAATGTTGAATTGGAGCAGGAAATCGTCAAGCTGTATGAGGAGCTGCCGGAGGTAGCGTATGAAGGCCATCAGGGGCAAATTGATAATGTGCTGCAAGCCATCGAAACCGGTGCTCCCTTGCTTATCGATGGGATTAGCGGCCGCAGTACGCTGGAGCTGATTCTGGGGATTTACAAATCTTCAAGCACAGGTGAAAAAGTTACCTTCCCTATTAGCGCGGACGATCCTTTCTATACCCGTGAAGGGATTCAGGCGAATGCCACTCACTTCTATGAGAAGAAGGCATCGGTTGAGAATTTTCAGGATCAGGCGATTACAACAGGCAGCAGCTTGAAGACAGACAGCTGATTCGGTTAAGGATTGAGCATACAAAAGCAGCAGGTCTCAGGATTTTCCTAGACCTGCTGCTTTTGTATGTCCGGTAAGGACAGAATGTCTTTTATTCCGCCATTAAATTGACGGAGTCCTGAGGAGAAAATACGGATATATGGTCCACTTTTCCGGTCGATTTAGGGATGATGAATTTGAGCTGAAATTGATCATTTGCTTTGAAGATGTAGATCGTATCGTCTCCGTTCAACTTGATGTCGGCGGGTTTGCCCAATGTTTGCTCAATCTGCTGAAGCGTAAGCTTGTGCAGAGCAGGATCATTGGAACGAACATCGAATATAAGCATGCCTTTGTTAAAGCCGAGCACGGCGTTCTTTTTACTATAGGTGGCGTACACAAAGCCTTTGCCCGCTGAATCCTGTTTATCGGCTTTACCCCAATCCTTTTCTACCTCATCTATCAATGCGGTATGTGCCGCATACTTAATGCCAGGAATCTTGCCTTGTTTGGCTTGCTCAAGGAGCTCTTTAAGCTGCTTACTGGTGTCTTCAGATCCTGCCGCCGCTGTCGGTGCCGAAGAGGGTGCAGGTGCAGTTGTTGGGGAGGCTGCTGTCGGTGCAGGGCTTGGAGTCGTGTTATTCGTCGGTGCAGCAGGTGTAGCTGCTGCAGGATCAGGCGTAGCAGGTGTCGCCGTCTTGCTATCTGAATTACAGGCCGCGAGTGTGAGCACACCTGCGAGCATCATGGAATAAGCCAAAGCTTTAATCTGTGGTTTCATGGTGTTATCTCCTTCATAGATATCATCCTGTTAATTGTTGCAGTTGTTGTTTAGGCTGCTTTCAATTAGACGGACGATATCCACTGAAGGTTGCATCTACCTGTTTACTGCAAACGGTAATCGTCGGTTTTTTCCCCATCCTCCCAAATTTCCACGAAAAGCGCATCGCAGTCTTCGAAGTCCTCTGGCTTGAAAGCCAGTGCTTTTTCCTCGTCTGTTCCTACATACACATTGTCCATAGATTCTCCATTAAAGGAGAGAATTACGTATATTTTCATGCTATGAATCCTCCAAAGTTTGATATTCGACATTATAACACAAAAGCTTGCCAACACCGATCACTTAAAACATTTTAAATAAAATTGCATATAAATACATAAAAATGTATAATTATTTATATTAATTTGGAAAATTGAGGTGTACAGGTATGAGCAATACTGTGTTTGTTGATGGTCAAGAGGGAACTACAGGTTTAAAAATATTCGAGTATTTATCCAAAATAACAGGAATCCAAGTGTTAGCCATTGATCCTCTGAAAAGAAAAGATCCGCAAGCGCGCAGTGAGCTGCTGAATGCTGCTGATATTGTTTTTCTATGCCTTCCTGACGCTGCAGCCAAGGAGTCGGTTTCACTTGTTACCAACAGCAAGACCAAAATCATCAATACGAGCACTACCTTCAGGACTGACCCCGATTGGGTGTATGGATTACCTGAATTAACAAGCAGCCAAAGAGAAGCGATTCGCAGTGCAACGCGAGTGTCGGTGCCCGGCTGCCATGCTACAGGTTTTATCCTTAGTCTGAGACCGCTTATTGACGCTGGTGTAGTACCCAGAGATTACCCTGTTAGCTGCTACTCGGTAACAGGCTATAGCGGTGGAGGAAAAAGCAAGATCGAGATGTACGAGGATGCTTCCATCGTGAATGAGAGAAAGCTGGGCGTACCCAGACATTATGCTCTGCAGCAAACACATAAGCATATCCCTGAAATGCAAAAGTACACCAACCTCCAGTACGAGCCGCTCTTTACACCTATTATTGCCAATTACTATCAAGGTCTGGCTATGTCTGTTCCCTTAATCAAACGGAATCTGACTAAACCAATGTCTGCCAAGAACGTGCATGAGCTATTGTCAGCCTATTATGAATCCGAACCGTTTGTGCGTGTGATGCCATACGAATCCGATGCTTATCTGGATGAGGGTTACTTTAAGCTGGCAGAGTGCAGCAATACGAATAGGATTGAAATCTTTGTATTTGGCGAAGGGGATCATATTCACCTGTTATCGAGATATGACAATTTAGGCAAAGGGGCGTCAGGAGCAGCTATCCAAAATATGAACCTGATGCTGGGTTATGACGAAGGGTATTGTTTAATCTAATAGGAATCAGAAGCAGAGGAGCCGAATCTGAAATGTATAAGCTGCTTGATTATTTTCTATAAATATACAATAGTATAAGTAGGCTAGCAGAACAGTAGGATGAGGAGAATATGGATGAGTATCTGGGAAAAGTTTGCGATGAAGGATTATTGTTCAATCGTTACTGGAGGGGCAACAGGACTTGGAAAAGCGATGGCCGAGGCACTTGCAGATATGGGATCCCATATCGTCATAGCTGATTTGGATCAGCAGCGGGCCGAGCAAACGGCTGAGGCACTGCGCACGGCAAAAGGGGTCCGGGTACTGGCGATCCAGGCGGATGTCACCAAGAGTGAGGATGTTGAGCGTATTGTTGAAGAGACGCTCGCTTCCTTCGGTAAAATTGATGTGCTGGTGAATAATGCGGGTATCGTGCGTAACGCCAAAGCGGAGGAAATGTCCTTTAAGGATTGGTCCGATGTGATTAATGTGAATCTCCATGGTGTTTTTCTGATGGCACAAGCAGTAGGGAAAGTGATGATTCAGCAGCGAAAAGGTTCTATCGTGAACATTTCATCGATGTCCGGAATTATTGTAAATACGCCTCAATGCCAAAGCTCTTATAATGCTTCCAAGGCCGCTGTTATTTCATTAACGAAAAGCTTGGCTGCCGAGTGGGCAGTCCATTCAGTCCGGGTGAACACGATTGCTCCCGGGTATATGAAAACAGAGCTGACACAGCCTTTCTTTGATAACGGTGGGGATATGACGAAGCTGTGGATGGAACGGACTCCGCTTGGCAGACCGGGAATTCCTGAGGACTTGGGCGGAATTGTCGTATATCTGGCTTCCGAGGCTTCCGCTTATGCAACCGGTGGGGTATTCGTGGTGGACGGCGGGTATACGGTACTGTAGTTGGAACGGGTAAGCTTGGGTTAGAGGATGGTTTGAGATTACAAAAGAAACGGCGCCGCGACTTACAGGTGACCGTTTTTTGTTGTTTGTCGTTATAAGTATATAATAATGGTAACGATGATTTGAGACGCTTGATACAATTAATCCGATCCATATAAGGGGGATTCTATATAGATGGAAACAGATCCTTATTTGCAGCGAGTACATCCGGTTCTGGCTGCGTGGTTCAAGGAAAGCTTCAATGAGCCTACGGATGTGCAAGTGCAGGCATGGGCATCGATTGAAGCCAATCGCCATACGCTGATTGCTGCTCCGACAGGTTCAGGTAAAACATTGGCCGCCATGCTGCCGGGATTAAACCGGATTATTCAGTCCAAGCTGAATCCTGAAGGTGAGGAGCGGCCGGGGGTCAAGCTGCTCTATATTACACCACTCAAAGCACTGAATAATGATATCCACCATCACGTGGTTTCTTTTGCGGCGGAATTGGATAAGCTGGCCGAACGTACGGAGCTCAGCTGGCTTGGACTTAAAGCTGCCGTTCGTACAGGAGATACGCCGCAAAAGGTACGTGCCTCCATACTGCGGAAGCCGCCGGATATACTTGTGACGACCCCGGAAACTTTGTATTTGATGCTGACCTCGCTCAAGGCCCGGGAAATTCTGCGCTCGGTAGAGCAGGTTATTGTCGATGAAATTCACTATATCGCAGGGGATAAACGGGGGGCTCACTTATCGCTTTCGCTGGAACGGCTGGAGGCGCTGTGCGGGAAGTCGTTTCTTCGTATTGGTGTGTCCGCTACGCAAAAGCCATTGGAACGGGTGGCTGCTTTCCTTGGCGGTTGGTCAGAAGATTCGCTCCGACCTGTCAGTATTGTTGAAAGCAGCATCGATAAAAAATTTGAGCTTCGTGTGGCGGTACTTGATCATGACTCTGCTCAAAATAAAGAGGTAGTCTGGTTTGCGATTATGGACCGTATCCTCAAGGAAATGGAAGGCTGCCGCTCGACATTGATCTTTGTCAACAACCGTAGGCTATGTGAGCGGCTGGCCCAGCAATTGAACGATTATTGCGGCGGCGATTTCGCCAGCTCGCACCATGGAAGCATCTCGCGTGAGCAGAGGCTGGAGGTCGAACGACGCCTGAAAGCGGGCGAGCTTAAATGTCTGATCGCCACCTCTTCGCTGGAGCTTGGAATCGACGTGGGTCAGATCGATGTGGTCATCCAGATCGATTCTCCACTTGCAGCCGCGACGGGTATACAACGAATCGGCCGAGCTGGACACGGTGTCGGAGAGGTCAGCCGCGGTGTCATTATCGTCCGTCAACGCAGTACACTTCCCGAGGTGGCTGTGCTCAGCAGGATGATTCGGGAAAGGGAAATTGAGCCCATCGTTATTCGGCGCAATCCAATCGATGTTCTGAATCAGCAGATTGTTGCAATGATCGCAGCGGATGACTGGACAGTTGATCAACTGTTCCAGCTCGTGCGCGGCAGCGATTGCTACCACACGCTGACACGCGACAGACTGGCAGCGCTGCTGCGTGTACTATCCGGTTATTATCCATTTGTCCGACCTCTGATCGATTGGGATTTGGACACGGACAGGCTGAGCAGCAGAAGCAGCAGCCGGATGGCAGCCATTATGGGAACCGGCACGATTCCGGGGAGCGCCAATTATCCGGTTTACCATATGGATAGCCAGATCCAGCTGGGTGAGCTGGATGAGGAATATGTGCATGAGAGCAAGGTTGGCGAGCTGTTCCAGCTGGGTGCTCAGTCGTGGACGATCCGGGAAATCCGCAATGATCGTATATTGGTAAGTGAAACAGCTAACCGGATTAGCGAAATCCCTTTTTGGCGCAGCGAGGGGCTCGGAAGAACGTTTGGGCTCGGAGAGCGGGTAGGTGTTTTTTTGGCTGAAATATGTGCTCGATTGGAAGATCGTCATGCGGATGTGGATACTGTCGATTGGCTGGAGCAGATGTATGGCTTTGATGCGCTTGCATCGGATAGTCTGATTCAGCTGATCAGAAAGCAGCAGGCGGCAAGTGCAGTTCCGACGCACTGCTCTATTGTGATCGAGCACTATCAGGATGCGATGAACCAAACCCATGTCATTCTTCATAATGTGTGGGGACGCAGGCTGAACCGTACGTGGCAGATCGTACTGGAGCATGAGATTGAGCGTAAGCTGCAGCAATCCCCTTATATGGGGGCTAAGGATAATGGGATCGAGATGATTTTCAAGGAATGGGACCCGGAGTGGCTGTCATCGATTTGGCGGGCTGCGGTGTCAGCGGTCGACCCGATTCTGATGGAGGCAATGGGGCGTTCACCGATGTTCGCAATTACCTTTCGCCGGATGGCTGAGGTAGGCCTGCTGCTGTCACGGCAGTTTACACGGACACCGATGTGGCAAAAGCGCCTGCGCAGCGAGGAGCTGCTGAAGGAAGTGCTGCCTTATGCCGAGCAGTTTCCTTTCTTCGAGGCGGCTATCACGGAATGCTTCGAGGAGCATCTGGATGCAGACGGTCTCAAATATGTACTGGGTGGCTTAGAGTCAGGAGCGATAGAGGTCAAGATCACGGCAAGTCGTTTCCCCTCTCCTTGGGCTAATCAATTTATGTGGGACTATGTGAACACTCAAATTTATGAGTCGGATGCGCTCAGCAGCGAGCTGCAAATGCAGGTAATGAACATTAACCGTGAGATGGCAGGTGCGGTATTCGGAACGGCTGCGGTAGGTGTTGTTTATGAACCGGAGGTAGTGGCTGCGGAACGGCAGCGTCTGCTGGGCGAGCCGCAAAGCCCAGATGAATTGGCTGCACTGCTGAAAAAACGAGGCGATTTAAGTAATGCCGAGCTGGAAGAAGCTTACGGAGAGCAAGCCGAGACGTGGACCCGACAGCTTGAGGCGCAGGGTGTCGTTATCCGCTTGCAGGTAGGCGGTGAAACAAGATGGATCTGCCGTGATGAAAAGGACACCTACGAGCTGTTTCCACATGATCCATCTTCTGTTACATTCGTGCTGGGTCGCTATATCGATGGTCGTCTGTCGTTCTCGGAAGCAGAGCTGGGACGAAGATATTTGCTGAGCGAGGTGCAGACTGCGCAGCTCATGAGGAAATGGGAGCAGGAGCGGCGTATCGAGCGTACTCCTTTTAGCAAAGCTGATCTGGCTTACGAAGCTGATGAAATCCAGTGGTCGGGCAGCAAGGTTTGCGACCGTATCACACGCCTGTCCTTGCAGCACTTCCGTAATGCGGGTGAGCCTGTGGCACCAGCTCGACTCGGACTTATGCTGCTGCAGCGGCATCACCTGCTCCCGGGTCAGCAAATGAAAGGTATCGATAGCTTGCGTCATGCAGTGACCTTGCTGCAAGGGATTTTTCTACCTTATTCCCAATGGGAGCAGCTGATATTTCCGTCCAGGGTAGCTGGGTACCAGAAGGCGGATCTGGATCTGTTGTGCGCTTCGGGCGAGGTGATATGGATGGGCCGTAAGGAGGCTAACGAAAAGGAAGGCAAGATCGCCTTTTTTCTGGCAGATTCTGCTTCGCTCTATAGTCCGTTTATGCCAACAACAACGGAAACCGCACATCCCGAGCTGCTGGCTCTGCTTCGTACCCGAGGAGCAAGCTTTTTAACCCGGCTATCCACCGAATCCGGTCTGGTTCCTTCCGTGCTTCTAGCCCAGCTGTTCGATCTTGTCTGGGAAGGTCATATCTCAAACGATCAATGGTCTCCACTGCGTAATTATAGCGCGGCCAAAGGCAAGCTGAATCCCAAGATGGGCTCGGGCCTTGGACGCTGGTATCCCGTTGAATCGCTGGGTAGTGCTGCTATTCCCCTTGAGGAATCCGCGCTTGCCTGGGTTCGGCACCTGCTTCAGAATCACGGGATCATCACCAAGGAGGTCGTCTCCCAGTACGCACCCTTTTTATGGGACAACATGCTGAAGGTGCTCAAGCGCCTGGAGGAGCTCGGGACGCTCACGCGTGGGCTGTTTGTTCAGGGCGTGCAGTCGATGCAATTTATGGAGCGTGATGTCATTGGTATGCTCCGCCAGCAAGACGAGGCCCAATCAACAGTGGAGGATACGGATCGTGCTGTAGCGATCCATGCGGCTGACCCTGCCGATGTGTTCGGAACCGTTGTACCTTGGCCAGAGGTAGATGGGATTCATTTTACTCGCAAGCAAGGTAATTTCCTTGTATATCATCGGGGCATGTGGGTATGCTGGCTGGAAAATTACGGACGCAAGATCGTATTTCTGAGGGACGATTACAATCAGAATCCGGAGCTGCTGCTGCCGATATTTCGCCAGATGTTGGATTACGGCAAATCCCGCAAAATCGTTATTGATTCATGGAACGGCCGACAGGCGGTCGATTCCCCCGAAGGGCAATTGCTGCTGAAACGCGGTGCAGAGCGAGATCGCAATTCGATTGTATTTTGGCCGAGCACCTTGGGTTAAGCACAGAGATGATACCTCCTGATTAGTAAACAGTGGAGATGGGTAAAATACCATATCAAAGCTACAGGTGAGGCGGGCTGAATATGGATGAAATTATGAAACAAACCAGAATTAACTGGCATCATTTCCTGTCCAACTTTTACTTGATCCTTCATGAACATAGTATGGACAGGGAACTAAAAGCGACCTTTATGAAAAAAGCTTATACGCATACGCTTAAAATAAGAGACTTGTAAAGGTAAAGCATATAGACATATATGCTTGGATATACGTAATAAATAAAGCTTAACGGGAGTGTGTTCATTCGCTTTCGTTAAGCTTTTTTTGCGTCCTTATCGGATACCGATTGATGATTGTTCATTAGTAGCTAAGCGTGAAGCCTCTCATTATGGTGTTCCAAGCCTGATCGGAGCCTTTCCAATCGCGTCCGCTGGGTATATTAACCGAGCTCACTCCATCGATACCCCAATCTTCGTGCATCACTGTGTGTAAGCCGCTGGCATGATTATTAACAATAAGTAATCGAAATTTGCCGTACATCAGCGTGTTTAGGGCAGCTTTAAGTTGGATCGCTTCTCTCTTGGACGTTTGTGTTCTAATAAATAAAACCGGACTGCTGTACCTTGCTGTTCTCAAAAAACGCTGAACTCGCCGATCGATCTTTCCTTTGAAAGGAGGATAGGCATCCCATATTCGCTCGGTCGTAAGGTACCGGGGGAAATCGTGAAATGAGACAACCTCATAAGCATTATCTCTGACAACGAAATGATCATAGGTTCTGTCAATGAGCTGGAGATGATCGAACTCCATAAAACCATAAAATCGTTTGCGAATCAGTTGGACCAGATCAGGTACGGAATCAGAAATAAACCAATCCAAGGGACCGGCAAATTGACGCAATCCCAGTCTTTGTAACTGATGAGCCGTTTGACAGGTCGTACCTAAGCTAAGATAGGCTTTATAACTGCCCGTACAGTCATTCCATTTCATAGCGCTCACTCCTGGCCAAATAAATAAAAACGGATTTTTTGGGAAAACAGGCATACACACAAGATCTAAACCTTAAACTAGTATATAAAGGCCCAGCGGCATGTGTAACGGCTAATGACATATGACTATCAGATTTGGAAGCGTTAACAAGAATGATGCGAAGGAATGAGTCTGCTTGGAGATCAACGGCTATTGTGGAGGCGCTTGGGAAAAATATATTTGGCATTTATCTTGTTCTAATCAAACATTAATGTTGCATTGCTAATCTTGAATCTAAAGGAGTGATTCATATGACATCTTCTTATTTCAACGAATGGCTGGATGAATATAATGATTACTTGAGACTATATGAAATTTTTGGAGATAAGGAGTATTTGGAGGAAGCGAGGGAAGTACTCGTCAGTTTGAAAGCGATGGTTGTTCGCGCTGAATACCATCAAAGGTTCCTACACCAAATCATGAACGGAGGTGTTAATGCTTCCTAATATATGGTAATAAATGTTAAACTTGGCATCCTACATAGACATATTCCAATTATTCAGATCTGAACACGGAAAAGCAGCTCCGGGTTCTTTTTTTTACAATTTTCCTACTTTTATTTAATATAGTTAGCTATCTCATCACCTATACTCAATGATATAGGGATTCATACCTATTCTAGTGATCCTAAAGACCAATACGAGTGATATGGACAAGGAGGCCTATGTGTATGGTAAACGAAGCAGCTGTAATCTCGAAGGAAGAAGCGGTGGAGGTACTTACTCATTACATGGTACGTGTAGGGGAATTAAAACAGTCGTTAGAGGTAGTAGAGCTGGGTGGAGATGGCAGCACTCAGGCATGGATCGACCTTACAGAGAAATATGCTTTGATCGAAAATGATATCAGAAAACATCATGAATACATAAGCTCTGGGGGAACCTTTGGCATGAAAGCCGCCTTTTTTGAAGCTGCGATTAAGGATATGTATATAAGCATGACCCATTTGAACATGGATATGAATGCCAAGGATGCTGCGCCTCAGTTGGGTCGTGTACTGGTCGAAATCGACGGTTATTCGAGGTTTTGGATGTCGCACTCCAATAGAATCTAGCTTAAGGTGGGGAATCGGGTGATTAAGCAGAGAGCATTGATGCAATTTACAAGGATTCAAACCAAATTCCTGGTATTTATGCTTCCCATCCTTATATGTTTGACCTTATCTTTGTCGTGGATCAGCTATACGTTCTCGCAAAATATGATTACCCACGAGATCGAAGGCAAGATGAACAATCAATTGCAGCAAACCATTCACGATATTCAAAACAAGCTCTCTTCGCACACCCGAATCCCGCAAACTGTGGCCAGACTGGTCGAAGCACGGGGAATGGCATTGAATCCACAGGATTATAAGGCCATGCTGCTGAATGTTCCCTCCTTAAATCCCGATACGCTGGGCGTTGGTGTCTGGTTCGAACCCAATCGGTACAAGCCGGAACAGCAGTACTTTGGACCCTATGTGTACAAGGATGGGGACAAGATCACCTATACCGAGCAGTATATGACCGCGGAGTACGATTATCCTAATACAGATTGGTACCGCAATGGTATAAATTCCAGGGAAAGCGCGATTTTTACTGATCCGTATTATGACGAGACGATCAAGACAACGATGATAACGGCAACCGTCCCTTTTTATGATGAGCGCAAGCAGTTTCTGGGCGTGACCACTGGCGATATCAGCTTGAACAGCATGCAGCAAATGATCAAGGAAATTAAGGTCGGTGAAACCGGATGGGCCTTCCTGATGGATAAAACGGGCAAGGTCATCGCCGACTGGGATGCGCAAAAGGTGATGAAGGACGAGTGTATAAGGATGCCAATCCTTCCCTCGCTGCTCTGGGCAAAAAGATTATGGAGGACGTTAAGATCGGCGGCTCCAGCGGATTTCAAGGAGGCTTTGAGCAGTCGGGCAAGCAGGTTCGGGTGTTCTATTCGATCATTCCCGAGACTGGCTGGAGCTTTGCACTGGCGATACCGGAGCAGGAGCTGTATGCTCCATTGAATAGCCTGCTGCAGCGGATGCTGATTGTGATTGTTATTGCGGTATTGGTCATGATCGGAGCCATTATTGCTTTCAGTCGTTATATTACGACCAACATTCACAAGGTGAATGCGTTATCGACCTCGCTTGCGGAAGGAGATTTCAATACTCGGCTTGAGATCCGTACGAAGGATGAATTTGAACAGATGGGACATAACTTCAATCGTACGATCGGAGTTTTGAAAGGAATGATGGGCCAGATTTCGGTCTGCTCGCAAGAAGTGGCTACCCAGGCCGAGCAGCTGAAGCAGGGAGCGATGGAGACGAATAAGGCTACGGAGGAGATTGCTACCTCCATTCAAGGCGTTGCCGAAGGTACGGAGAAGGAAGTCCATATTATCGGCAATTTGAAGCAAATGTCTACCGAGATTTCTCTGGGTATGGAGCAAATTGCAGGTAGTGTTGAGCAGGTCAGTGAATCGTCTTCGACCGCGATGGCAGCTGCTACAGCAGGCAATGAATCGTTATATGAGTTGATCCGGCAGATGAACACGATACACGGCACGGTTCATGAATCGTTTCATAGTGTCAAGCAGCTGCAGGATAAGTCACAGCAGATCGATGGTATTGTGAGCATGATCACGACAATTTCCAGGCAAACGAGCATGCTTTCGCTGAACGCTGCCATAGAAGCGGCCCGTGCAGGTGAGGCGGGAAAAGGCTTTGCTGTAGTAGCGGGAGAGGTGCGCAAGCTGGCTGACCAGGCTGCTGAGGCGGCGAATCAAATCAGAGGCGTATTACAGAAATTCAGGGAACGATACAGCAAACGGCACAGAGCATGGAATCGGGCAGGCAGGCAGTCGCCGCTGGTATGGAGAAGGCCGGACATGCTGGTAATTCGTTCGGGGATATTGTGGACGCGGTGAATAAAGTATCACAGCAAACTGAAGAGGTGTCGGCTGCTGTCGAGGAAATTTTCTCAAGTGCTGAGAATATGGTCCATGAAATGGATGGAATTGTTCATTTGGCTCGTGAAACCGCAGATAATTCGGGTTATGTTGCCGCAGCAGCCCAACAGCAGACTGCTACAATTGAGCAGGTTGCTTCGTCAGCAGGTACTATTTCCAAGCTCGCTTTTGAGCTTAAAGCCTTGATGCTGCATTTTCACTATGAATAGCATTTCCAGCCAGAGTAGAAGGAGCATGCGATTCCTGATGAGCGTTGATCTGGGGATCGATTTGCTCCCTGTATTCGCTTGGCGTGATATCGGTCCATCTTTTAAATTGGCGGCTAAAATGGGGGCTTGTTCGATACCCGAGCATCATCGCAATATGATCCACAGACAGATCGGTTTGTTGCAGCAGACGTTTGGCCTCGTTCAACAAAATTTCAGACAAATATTTACGTGGGGCTTTGCCATACACCTGATGAAAAATACGATTGACCTGGGAGGTACTCATATTAACCGACTTGGCAATATCCTGTACCCAGGTCCGTCCATTTTCGTGAATCTGCCCATGCAGCAATAGAGTTTGTACGGAGTCCTCAATCTGCTCGGCAATTTGACTGGCTATGACTTCTTTTTTGGTCAGCATGACATTATCGGATTGCGACAGCTGGTCAATCAGGCTTCCAAGCAGATCGAATACAGCTGAATGAACCTTCATGCTTTTCGAGGTGGACAAAATGGAACTTTTGATCTCGATCGACAGGTCATAAAGGGTAGATAATGCAGGTTGAATGCCTATCGCCAGCGGTGATGCTGCCGGATAATAGGTCGTTTGGTGATGCTCTAGCTCCTTGGAAAAAATACGGTCAATGACACTGAAGTGCACGCAGAAGTAAGTGAAGCCATGCGGTCCGGACGATTTGCAGGAATGGGTAACCCCTGGCCGAATAAACAGAATGTCCCCTTCGGTTTGTCGATAAATGTGCCCATCTACGACCATCTCCATCTCACCGTCAATGACCCAATGAATTTCGTACATCGGATGCTCATGAGAAGGATAGCTCCAGTGCGAATCGACCTTTCGTCCATGCAGACCCATGAGTTGAACGGTAATTCGCAGATCAGGAAGCCGTCCCAGCTCAAATTCATTAGAATAGCTTTTCATCATTACGCCTCCCGTTAATTCCGGTATTTTCAGTTTCATGCAGCAGGTTATACTAGTATATCACCGAATTTGGAAAATGCGCGAAAAGGGTAAATTGTAGCCACGATTAGTGTATCGTCATTCATTAAGGTTAGTGGTATGTTAGTATTACTACTAAACAAAGGAGGGTATGACAGCGGTCCGGGGCATTAAGAATGCACATAATGAAAACGATTTCAAGTTAGCTGTTACTTTATTATTACAAATGGAGGTCAGCCATGAAAGCACTGAATACTAAAAAAAGAAGTGTAGTTGCCATTACTTCAATCGTGACAATGTCGTTGTTAGTCGGCTGTTCGAGCAATACCAATAATGCCGCTCCCCCAAGTAATTCAGCACAAGGTCCAGAACCGCTGCCCATCAAAATATCGTTGAATTTTGACGGAAAGGATATCCCGCAGCCTGGGAATGAAGCACAGAAGGCGATAGAGAAATATACGAATTCGAAGCTTTCGATTAACTTGATATCGAGCAACGATTTCTGCAGCAAGCTTCCCGTTATGATTGCCTCGGGTGACATGCCGCAAATTCTCGCCAGCTGTGGAGCGCCCAATCAATCGTACCTGATCAGTGCAGCGCAGAATGGGGCTTTCTGGGATATCGGTCCTTATATTAAAGATTACAAGAATCTGTCATTAATGCCGCCGGCTGTGTATGACAATGTGAAGATTGATGGCAAGCTGTATGGGATTCCGCGGTATCGCCCGTTCGCCAGATACGCTTATACGTACCGGAAAGACTGGTTAACGAATGTTGGTCTTCAGCAGCCCAAAACCGTTGATGATTTATACAACATGTTTAAAGCGTTTACAAACAATGACCCCGACAAAAATGGGGTTAACGATACTTACGGTATGACGATGATGATTAAGAATGATTCCTTAAGACCTGATTTCGGTGTAACGTTCGGTGCGCCCAATGCGTGGGGTCTGAAGGACGGTAAATTTACCAAATCCGAGGAAACCCCGGAGTATTTCGAAGCCATCAAATTTACGAAAAAATTGTATGACGAGAAATTGATCAATCAGGATTTTGCTTCGATCGATGTTCCTAAATTTGAAGCCAATCTGGAAAATGCCAAAAGCGGTGTTATTAATGAGGCTACCAACAAAATACTGACTTTTGAAACTCGTGTTAAAAGCCATAATCCGAATGCCGTTATGGATGCTTTCAGTATTGTGGAAGGCCCTAAAGGCAAGTTGATTAATGGCGAACGCGGCTCCAACGGTATTCTGATGTTCCCCAAATCGAGTGTCAAAACAGAAGCCGATTTAAAGCAGTTGCTTGGTTTTATTGACAAGTTGTCCGATAAACCGATGGCTGATTTACTGGAATGGGGTATTCAAGGCAAGCACTATGATCTGAAGGATGGAAAAGCGGTCAGAACGAATCAGGATGCCTTCGACAACGAAGTAGGTTTCCCGTATAAATTTCCTTTTGAAACGATTCCTGTTACCAAAATCAGAACTGAGGGCGTACTGGACCCTATGACCAAGCTGCAGATCCAGCTCGAGGAAGATAACGATAAATATGCGGTGCTTGATCCAACGATTGTGCTGATCTCGCCGACGTGGGCAACCAAAGGCCAGGAGCTGCAGCAAATTTTGCTGGATGCCAAGGTGAAATACATCATGGGCAAGATTGATGAAAATGGCTGGAAGGCCGCAATAGATAAATTCAAAGGCGCAGGCGGAGATCAAACAGCCAAGGAATACGCAGAAGCTTACGCTAAGACACAAAAGAAATAATAGAGAACTGCCATTAAGGCAGAAACAGAGAAACTTCCACAACAGGAGGTTTTTCTGTTTCAGCCGACATCCTGCGATTTGTTAAATAAGATAGGAATACGCTTGTATTTTAACTTGGGAGGACATCATGACGGATCGAATATTTTTTAACGCACATCATTCGCCTATCGGTGCATTTGCCAGCTTTACACTGGGATTCCGCGGCGCTAAGGGCGGGTTGGGACTTGAGCTCGGCAAGCCAGCCGATCAAAGTGTATTCATTGGATTGCAGTCTGATGACGGCAGCTTGTATGAGGCTCTGCCCTTCTTTGCGGAGGCGGTGGATGCTGTGGATGAAAGTGCAAGATACGATGTGGAAAAAGCGGAAGAGACCGTCCCTGCGAACAAGCAGCGTCTAGTTTCTTACCCTGCTCAAAGCATTGTTCGCGATTATAAACTAGGCACGGATACATGGAAAGCGGGAGAGCTTACGTTTCGAATTTATTCACCGGTACGCAGCGTTCCTGATCCAGAGACTGCAGAGGCTGATCTATTGAAGGAAGCAATCGTTCCCGCTGTTTTTGCCGAGCTGACTATAGATAATACGAAAGGCACCCGTACAAGGCGGGCTTTCTTCGGCTATCAGGGCAATGATCCTTATAGTGCGATGAGAAGGTTGGACGATACGAGCGAAGGTCGATTTAAAGGTGTCGGGCAGGGGCTTAACACAGCTATTGTTTCCCTCGACCCGGATACTTCTTCCGCTCAGGGCTTTACGATGGAGAAAATTTTGAGCAATTCCCTGAATGAAAACCGTGCGTTCGGCCTTGGCGGATGCGGCGCCCTGATTACGGACGTTGCGGCCGGTGAGAAGAAAACCGTGCGGTATGCGATCTGCTTTTATCGCGGAGGCATTGTTACGGCCGGGATGGATACGTCCTACCTGTACACACGCTTTTTCAAAAATATCGAAGCAGTCTCGGCCTACGCACTTGAGCATTATGACGCACTGGTCGCTTCATGCGAGAAATCGAATGAAATGGTCAATACAGCCCGTTTATCCGATGACCAAAAGTTTATGCTTGCTCATGCCATCCGCAGTTATTACGGCAACACACAGCTGCTGGACTATGAAGGGGAGCCCTTCTGGGTGGTCAACGAAGGCGAGTATCGGATGATGAACACCTTCGATTTGACAGCAGATCAGCTGTTCTATGAGCTGAAGATGAACCCATGGACCGTCCGTAACGAGCTGGACATGTTTGTGTGGAGGTACAGCTATGAAGATCAAGTAAGCTTTCCCGATGATTCTGTCGAATACCCCGGAGGTATCAGCTTTACCCATGATATGGGTGTAGCCAATGTGTTCTCCCGTCCACAGTATTCATCCTACGAAATATCCGGTATTAAAGATTGCTTCTCCTACATGACGCATGAGCAGCTGGTCAACTGGATTTGCTGTGCCGTCGTTTATATGGAGCAGACGGGGGACAGCGATTTTCTGAACCGTCATCTGGCCACGCTCAAGCTATGCTTCAATAGCATGCTGAACCGGGATCATCCGATTCCCGAGCAGCGCAATGGGATTATGGGACTCGACAGCAGCCGAACGATGGGTGGAGCGGAAATATCGACCTATGACAGCCTGGACATTTCTCTGGGTCAAGCGCGCAACAACATTTATATGGCAGGCAAATGCTGGGCCGCTTATGTTGCACTTGAGAAGCTATTCCGCAGCACAGGCGAGGAACAGCTATCCATCGAAGCGGGCAAACAAGCTGAGCGATGCGCAGCAACACTTGCCTCCAAGATGACGGATCAAGGATATATTCCCGCAGTTATTAATGAGAATAATGATTCGAAAATTATTCCGGCGATAGAGGGTCTGATTTTCCCTTATTTTGCAGGCTGCGAGGAAGCTTTAGATGCGAATGGCAGGTTCGGTCCTTACATTCAGGCTTTGAAGCAGCACTTGGCTGCCATTCTGGTCCCGGACATCTGCCTGTTTCCTGATGGAGGCTGGAAGCTGTCTTCAACCAGCAGCAATTCATGGTTGAGTAAAATTTATTTATGCCAGTTTATTGCCCGTAAGCTGCTGGGCTTCCCGCAGGATGAGAAGGCCGATGAGGCTCACGTTGCCTGGCTGAAGCATCCGGAGCATTCGTACTGGAGTTGGAGCGATCAAATTCTTGCCGGGGTTATTATCGGCAGCAAATATTATCCTCGAGGCGTAACTGCCATATTGTGGTTGCTGGAGGAGCGTAATGAGCGGAGGCACTCCCTTTCTCAGTAGTAGCGGCGCATCTTTTTGAATAGTGTTCTATGAGGATGATCAGTTAAAAACAGGAGGTTATTATCATGATTAGAGTCGCGATAGTAGGTACAGGCGGTATTTCGGCAGCTCATTTGGCAGCATACCTTTCTTTTCCGGAGCGGTGCCAAATCGTCGCTTTATGCGATATTTACCCGGAAAAAGCAGCAATACTTAAGGAACAACACAAACTGAGTTGTGACATCGTCAGTGATTCCGCCGACATTGCTTCACGGGATGATATTGATCTCGTTTCCATTTGTACGCCGCCTTATACACATGCCGATTTATCCGTTCAATTCTTGAATGCCGGTAAGCATGTGTTGGTGGAGAAGCCGATGTCCTCCTCGTTAGCTGAATGTGACCGGATGATTGCAGCGGCAGAGAAAGCGAAAAAGATCCTGTCCGTAGTCGGTCAAAACCGCTTCCGCGATCCGATCATGAAATTAAAGCAGGTGCTGGATTCAGGAAAAATGGGCAAGGTGGTACACGCTCAGGTGGAATCGTACTGGTGGCGTGGACATGTTTATTACGATCTCTGGTGGAGAGGCACGTGGGAGAAGGAAGGCGGGGGCTGCACGCTCAATCATGCAGTGCATCACATTGACATGCTTCAATGGATGATGGGGATGCCGACCAAGGTTCAAGCGATCATGAGCAACACTTCACATGACAATGCGGAAGTGGAGGATTTATCGATCGCCGTCTTATCTTATCCGAGCGGTGCGTTGGCGCAAATCACAAGCTCGGTTGTTCATCATGGTGAAGAACAGCAGCTCATTTTTCAAGGAGAAAAAGCGAGAATCTCGGCACCATGGAAAGTATACGCCTCCGTTCCCAAAGAAAATGGATTCCCCATCAAAAATGTCGAATTGGAAAATGAAATTGAACAGCTGTACAACGAGCTCCCTTCGGTACCTTACAGTGGACATCAAGGACAAATTGATAATGTGCTGTCAGCTATAGAAAACGATACGTTGACCGTATTGGTCGATGGCTATGAAGGAAAGAAGACGCTGGAGCTGATTACCGCGATTTATATGGCAGCCAGCACAGGGCGGCAGGTCGAA
The DNA here is from genome assembly GCF_001956045.1 of Paenibacillus sp. FSL H7-0331. Next base: position 41,304 of record NZ_MRTH01000023.1, read on the forward strand.
TTGCCGTTACAGCCGGACAGCCTGTTCTATACAAGGGAAGGCATTATGGCCAACGCTACCCATTTCTACGAAAAAACAAATTCGGTAACCGGATTTGCCAAAAACGATATTACGTTAGGCGGGAAATATGAATAGAGGAGGTTTACCTGCCATGCAGACGATTACGAATCCGATTCTGACTGGATTTAACCCGGATCCATCAATTCTTCGGGTTGGAGAAGATTATTATATTGCAACATCAACATTTGAATGGTTTCCCGGGGTTCAGATTCATCATTCCAAGGATTTGGTGCATTGGCGCCTCTTAACCCGGCCCTTGAATCGCATTTCGCAGCTGAACATGGAGGGTGAACTGAACTCCGGAGGCGTATGGGCTCCCTGCTTAACTTATGATGACGGTCTATTTTATTTAATATATACCGATGTGAAGAGCCGAAAAGGGGCATTTAAGGATACCCATAATTATATGGTTACAGCCCCTGATATGATGGGTCCCTGGTCGGAGCCTATTTTTCTGAACAGCAGTGGATTCGATCCTTCGCTGTTTCACGATGATGATGGGCGGAAGTGGCTGGTCAATATGCTGTGGGACCATCGCAAAGGAAACAATAAATTCGCGGGCACAGCGCTGCAGGAATATTCGGTAGAGGAACGCAGGCTGATCGGTCCGGTCATTAATATTTTTAAAGGGACGGAGCTAAAGCTCACCGAAGGGCCGCATTTGTACAAAAGAAACGGGTTTTATTATTTAATGACCGCTGAAGGCGGTACGCAATATAACCATGCGGTGACGATGGCGAGAGCCAAGTCCATTGAAGGCCCCTACGAGGTGGACCCTACCAATCCCATCCTCACATCTGCCGGTAAACCCGAGCTGGCGCTGCAAAAAGCGGGACATGGCTCATTGGTGGAAACACATACCGGAGAATGGTATTTAGCCCATCTATGTGCCAGACCGGTTAAGGACAAATACTGCAATTTGGGTAGAGAGACGGCTTTACAGCGCTGCTATTGGACAGAGGATCACTGGCTTAGGGTCGAAGAGGGCAATTGGCCCAAATCCAGCGTTAAGGCGCCGAGGATCGAACCGTTTGTTTTTGAAGCGGAACCGGTAGTGGATCACTTTGATGATGCGAGTCTCGGCGTCGTATGGAATACGCTGCGGATTGCGCCGGGGCCGGATTGGCTTTCTTTGACAGAACGACCTGGGTTTCTGCGACTGAAGGGTATGGAATCGATGAGCTCGCTTCACAGGCAAAGTCTTGTAGCCCGCAGGCAGCAGGCGTTTCATTGCGAAGTTGAAACCGTTGTGGAATTTGAGCCTGACAACTTTCAGCAGCTGGCGGGGTTGATTGTTTACTACGATACGGAGGATTACATGTATTTGCGTATCACACACCATGAGGTACATGGCAAATGCATCGGGATTATTCAATCGGTGGGTGGCGTGTATGATGAGCTGTTGGATACGGACATCCCACTGCAGGACATCACCCGCTGTAAGCTAAAAGCCATTATCGACCGTGAAGCGCTGCAGTTTTATTACGCAGCCGAAGGTGGTGAATGGGCGGCCATCGGTCCGGTTGTCGATATTTGTCATTTGTCAGATGATTATCCTGATTATATTCGTTTTACCGGCACCTTTATCGGAATGTGCGTTCAGGATTTAAGCGGCACTCGAAAACATGCTGACTTCGATTCATTTTCTTATATTGAAAAGGCGGTGGAATAGATGGCAAAACCAGCAACATTCAGCATCATCGGCGGCAGTGGGTTTCGCGCACAATATTTTCTGAGAATAGCACAAGCGCTGCCGGAGCAGTTTCGCATTAGTGGCATGGTGGTCCGTGACGAATCCAAGGGTCGGGCCATGGAGGACCAATGGCATGTAGCGACCTATCGGAGTCTGGAGCAGCTGTTGGCAAATGAACAGCCAGATTTTGTCGTATTATCCGTTAGCTCGTCGGCTGCTTTTGATTATATGGTGCAGCTGTCAGAACGGGGAATTCCTGTTCTTGCGGAAACACCTCCGGCTCCTAATCTCGAAGGTTTATTACAGGTGTATGATAAGCTTATCCGCCAAGGAGCGCGGATTCAAGTAGCCGAGCAGTACCAGTTTCACCCTATACAAGAAGCGCGGTCAACTATTATTCAGTCAGGACAATTAGGCAGCGTTAATCAGGTGACCGTATCGATTTCTCAATTTTATCATGCTGTCAGCTTAATTCGAAAAATGCTTGGGGTCCAGTATGAGCAAGTCAAAATTAAGGCCATGCGATTCGAATCCAATTGGGTTGCCGGGCCTAACCGCAGCGGTCCTCCGACAGAAGATAAATTAGTCAAATCGGAGAGGGATTTGGCTTGGCTCGATTTTGGCGGCAAGCTCGGTATTTATGACTTCACCAAGGATCAGCATCGTTCATGGACACGCTCCAATCATATGAGTATAAGGGGAGAGCGCGGGGAAATATTCGATAACCGGATCAGCATACAGGACCCATCCTGCACTCAGATTCAATCAGAATTAAAGCGCATCAACAAAGGCGAATATGAGAACGCGGAGGGCTACTTCCTGAAAGGAATTATGGCGGGAGAACGTTGGGTATACGAAAATCCTTTTATGCCGGCAAGGCTGTATGACGATGAGATCGCCATTGCTGCCTGCCTGAGCAAAATGGCTGCTTACGCCACAGGCGGTCCCGGGTTCTATGGTTTGCCGGAGGCATCCCAGGACCACTATATCGGGATGCTGATTGAGCAGGCGATCGTGTCCGGTGAAACCGTAGTATCGGTTCGTCAACCATGGGCTGAGAGTAACTAAAGGACAGCTGCAGAATTCAAGTAGGATGAGGTGAAGAACACAATGCAGGTACAACTGGCCATGAGAGAAATGTGGAAATACCGCTGGTTATATTTGTTTATGGTTCCGGGCATTATTTATTTCTTTTTATTCAAATATGTCCCCTTATGGGGCGTGATCATGGCATTCAAAAATTACCAGCCTTTCGCCGGATTGATGCAAAGCGAATGGGTCGGGTTGGCGCATTTCAGACGATTTTTCGGGATGCCGGAATTTTGGATGCTTTTCCGAAACACCATCGTTATCGGGCTGTACAGCCTATTAATCTTTTTCCCGATAACGATTGTCCTGGCTTTGCTGCTGAATGAGGTCCGCAGAGAGATGTTCAAACGGTTCGTGCAAACCCTTGTTTACATTCCACATTTCCTGTCGTGGGTCGTTATTGCTGGTATTTCTTACGTGCTTCTGACTACAGAGGGCGGTATCATCAACCAAATATTAATAGCGCTAGGGTACAAGCCTGCTGAATTTTTAACGAGCGAGTATTGGTTCCGGCCTTTGATTGTGATGCAGATGATTTGGAAAGACGCTGGCTGGGGCACCATCATATTCCTGGCAGCCCTGGCGGGAGTGAACCTGCAATTGTATGAGGCGGCCCGTATGGATGGTGCTAATCGGTTTCAGCAGCTTTGGCACGTGACGCTGCCTGCGATTCGGAGCGTTATTGTGATTCTCTTCATCCTGAGACTCGGAAGCTTTCTTGATCTGGGATTTGAGCAGATCTTCCTGATGGTCAATTCCGTTAACCGTGATGTCGGCGAAGTGTTTGATACTTATGTGTACCGCGTCGGTTTACAGCAAGGCCAATTTAGTTATAGCGCGGCGGTCGGGCTGTTCAAGTCGGTGGTGGGACTCGTCCTGGTGCTCATGGCAAACAAGATTGCCAAATGGTTTGGCGAAGAGGGAATATATTAAGCAAAGGTGGAGAGCACCATGCATCACAATCAGACTTTTGGTGAAAAAATATTCGAAATGTGCAACTACGTCCTGCTTGGTTTGATCGGCTTGCTTACTTTTTTACCATTCGTATACGTCATTATCACTTCTTTCTCTGCAGATACCTCAGGCTGGCCGAGTGATTATAATCTGGACGCGTACCGCTACATCTTCTCAACGAAAACGTTTGTCAGAAGCTTGGGCGTTTCGATTTACATTACTTTGCTGGGAACGGCTTTAAGCTTGCTTACGACCGCATTGATGGCTTATTCCTTATCTTATAAGCAGCTTCCCGGTCGAAGCAAAATCATGCTGCTCGTGTTATTCACGATGCTCTTTCAAGGCGGGCTTATCCCTACTTATTTCGTGGTCAAAGAGCTGAACATGATTGATTCGCTGTGGGCGCTTATGATTCCCGGTTTGGTCAGTGCTTTTTATCTGATCATTTTGCGCGACTTCTTTTCCAGCGTGCCGACCGAGCTGATCGAATCCGCCAAGATGGACGGGGCCCATGAGATTGTCGTGTTAATAAGAATTGTTTTACCTCTTTCGCTCCCGTCGCTCGCTGCTTTTGGTTTATTTTATGCCGTTGGCATATGGAATCAATATTTCAACGCGATCATGTTCATCAACACTCCGGATAAGTGGCCGGTTCAGGTACTGCTCAGACAGATCGTCGTGCTGGCGTCCGGCGGCTTGGGTGATGGCGGCGAATCGGTGGCCTTCTATGGCGAATCCGTCAAAATGGCGGTTATCGTCGTATCCACGATTCCTATTATGATCGTATATCCATTCCTGCAGAAGCATTTTGCCAAGGGAGCCTTAATGGGTTCAGTCAAAGGTTAAACAAAAACGGCAAATCGGAGGACGCTGACAATTTTTCTATGTCGCTGACAGGTCTTCGTATATAATAGTGATAAATAGTGAGCAGAAAACCGCAATGTGTGCAGCATCTGTCAGATAGCGTTTTTTGTCCTCGTCTATCATACAGCATGAGCTCGAATGAGCCTGGGAGGTTTTTTAATGTCTACGCAACTAACAACTTTAAAAGATAAAAAGGGACTCATTCGGGATCATGTATACGAAAACCTGAAAAAAAATATTATGGAATTAAAGCTGGAGCCCGGACGTTTAATCTCGGAAAAAGAGCTGGTGGAAATGCTTCAGGTTAGCAGGACTCCGATTCGTGAGGCGCTTGTTAAATTGTCGCAGGATGAGCTGATTGAAACCACTCCGCAAAAAGGATCCGTGATTTCGCTGATCGATATGCAGCATGCTGAGGAAGCCCGATTCCTAAGAGAAACAATGGAGTCGGCGATTGTACGTGAGGCGTGCGTAAAGCTGAGCAGTGAGCAGGTGCTGCACCTTCAGAACCTGATTGCGCTACAGGAGCTGTGCGAATCCGAAGAGAATTATGAACGATTGTTCGAGTTGGACGAGGAGTTTCATCGATCCATTATTGTAGGCTGCGGTCGTACGCGCACCTGGGGTCTTATTCAGCAGGTGACGACACATTATAACCGAATCCGTTTTTTGCGATTGGCTACGAATCATGACTGGAAAATTATTCTTTCCCAGCATCATGGGATTGTCCGCGCCATCAAGGAAAAGAATCCCGATGCAGCCGAACAGGTGTTACGGGATCATCTGGAGCTGGTCGTTATTGAAAAAGAGGAATTAAAACACAAATATCCTGGATATTTTAAATAGTCTCACGCAGGCTATTTATTTTTTAAGAAAACGTATTCAAAAATATAAATAATCTAGTATACTAGTAATATCAGTATAATTAGTTGTTGTTGGAGGAATCAGGATGAGAATGGTATTTAGATGGTATGGAGAAGGCAACGATACCGTAACCCTGCCGCAAATCAAACAAATTCCCGGAGTTGAAGGCATTGTCTGGGCACTTCATCATCTGCCCGCAGGCGAAGAATGGCCCATGGAGGACATCCTTGCCTACAAAAAACTGGCTGATCCTTACGGCTTCCATCTGGAGGTCGTTGAAAGCGTCAATGTCCATGAGGATATCAAGCTGGGCCTGCCGACGCGCGATCGCTACATCGAAAATTACAAACGGACGATTGAGAAGCTGGCCAAGGTAGGCGCGAAGGTGATCTGCTATAACTTCATGCCTGTGTTCGACTGGATTCGCACCGATTTGTTCAAGGAGCTGGAGGATGGCTCAACCGCGCTGTTTTATGAAAAAGCGATGGTTGACGCGATGGACCCCATGGATTTGGTGCGAAAAATTAATGAGAATCCAGACTTTACGATGCCGGGCTGGGAGCCTGCCAGACTGCTTCACTTATCCTCGGTATTCGAGTCGTACAAGAACGTAACCGAAGATGACCTGTGGAATAATCTTCAATATTTTCTGGAGCAGATTATTCCGGTAGCGGAAGCCAACGATATCAAAATGGCGATTCACCCGGATGATCCGCCTTGGTCGATTTTCGGCTTGCCGAGAATTATGACGGGTCCGGACAGCATCCGTAAGCTGCTGAAGCTGGTCGATAATCCGTATAACGGCGTGACGCTGTGCAGCGGTTCACTCGGTGTGAATCCGAACCATAATGTAGCCGAGATGGTCAGGGAATTCGCTGACCGGATTCCTTTTGCCCATATTCGCAATGTGCGGCTTTACGAGAATGGGGATTTCATCGAAACCTCGCATAGAGCCTCCGACGGAAGCGTAGATATTTGCGATATTGTGAAGGCGTACCATGAGAATGGCTTCACAGGCTACGCACGACCGGATCACGGCCGTCATATTTGGGATGAGAAATGCAGGGCGGGGTACGGGTTATATGACCGTGCGCTTGGCATTATGTATCTATGGGGAATATGGGATTCATTGGAGAGAACGAAACGGGGGACGAGGGTATGATCAGCATTAATGAGAATTTACAAGGAAAAGTAGCGGTTATTACTGGAGGCAGCGGCGTGCTGTGCTCGGCAATGGCCAGAGAGCTTGGACGTCAAGGCGTCAAGGTGGCTATCCTTAATCGGACAGCGGAGAAAGGCGAGCTCGTCGCGGCTGCGATACGGGAGGCTGGCGGCGTGGCGATTGCTGTGGCATGTAATGTGGTCGATATCGAAAGCGTAAAGGCTGCAGAGAAACAGGTCACCGAACAGCTCGGCATTTGTGATATTCTGATTAATGGTGCAGGAGGCAATCATCCGAAGGGCATCACAACGAATGAAACGCTGAAGCTTGAGGATTTGGATAACAAAGAGCTGAAGACGTTTTTTGACTTGAGCCAGGAGGGGATTGAATATGTATTCAATTTGAACTTCCTGGGAACGATCCTGCCGACACAAGTATTTTCCAAGGGGATGATCAATCGTCCGGGTGCGGTTGTGATCAACATGTCCTCGATGAGCGCACCAAGTCCGATGACCAAGGTCCCGGTCTACAGCGCGGCGAAGGCTGCTATCGAAAACTTTACCCAATGGCTCGCTGTGCACATGGCGGATTCCGGTATTCGGGTAAATGCAATTGCACCGGGCTTTTTCCTGACAGAGCAAAATAAGAAGCTGCTGACCAACGAAGACGGCTCGTTAACCGAAAGATCGCACAAAATCATCACGCATACGCCGATGAGAAGATTCGGCACTCCCGACGATCTGCTGGGAACGCTGCTGTGGTTGGCCGATTCGAATCTATCCGGCTTTGTGACCGGTATTACGGTGCCGGTGGATGGCGGATTTATGGCTTATTCAGGTGTATAGCTGACCCCAAAAGGTCGAGTCAAGAGGGTGATAGATTCCTCTGCTCGACCTTTTTCATGTGAAAAAAGAAATTACTGGCTTTAATTAATTTCATCGAGCAGACCGCCACCTTCATCATACAAATTGTATGCATTATTTAGTAATCGCTTCATGATACTAGTTTGCACAAAATATAAAAGGACATTTTTTACGTTCACCTTGTGTTTTCTTATAAAGTGATTCCCTGTACAGGTAAAAAATGGCCGACTGATGTATAATGTTTCTAGCCGTTAAGCAGATATGGCTGATATATGAATAAACCCGTGTGGGAGGATTGGGATGAGTATCAAAATTGTTTTCTTCGATTTAGACGGGACGCTTGTGGATAATACAACGGGAAAAGTGCCAGCTTCAACCATACAAAGCATACAAACGTTACATGAAAAAGGGATCCACGTCGTTGTCGCTACAGGTCGCTCCTATTTTTTTGCGAAGTCGGTAGGGGAACAGCTTGGAGTTAACAATTTTATTAATTGTAGTGGTGCCTACATCACATTGGATGGAACAGAAATCTATAAGGACCCCATTTCTACAGGAGATTGGGATCGTTTGGTCCAAATCAGCAGCCTCAGTGGCGATCATTTGTCCTGCTTTGGGATAGAAGAAACCTTTTCGAATGGACTCGCTGCCGAGGTAGCCTTACCTATCTTGAAGCATATAGATTGCCAGGTGATTCCAAGTAAATTCCCTGACAATGAAGTAGAATATATGGGGATGTGTTTATTCCTGGACCGTGGAAAGATTGAAGATTACGCTCAGGTTTCAGACGATCTTCAGTTTTATCATTGGGGCAGCGAGATACCGAATGCGTATAATATAGAGCGAAAAGGTAACAACAAAGCAAGAGCGGTTGAACAAGTGTTACAGCATTACCAGATTACCCCGGATGAAGCGATGGCTTTTGGGGATGGTGGCAATGACATCGAGATGCTCCAGATGGTTAAAATTGGGGTTGCCATGGGGAATGCCAGAGACAGTTTGAAAGAAAAGGCGGATTTCGTAACTAGAACAGTAGACGATGACGGCATTGAATACGCGCTTCAGGCCTTCCATATCCTGTAATTTAATAATCAATCTTAAGGAGATGCTATTACTTATGATCATACCCATGAAGCTGCCTAAAGAACAAAAGGAAGAAATCATTAAAAATGTTCAAGCCTATTTTAATGAAGAAAGATCGGAAACGATAGGAGATTTGGGAGCAGAGCAATTAATTGATTTTATGATCAAGGAGCTTGGGCCGTATTTGTATAACAAGGGGATTGCTGATGCCAGAACCTTAATAAACGAAAAAGCCGCTCAAATCGAAGATGAATTGTATACTCTTGAACAGCCGCTCGATAACCGAAAGAGATAATTCAATACAAGGTACAACCAGGATTGCCGAAGAAGGCAGTCCTCTTTGTTGTTTATATCAAGGTTTGGTATAGCTGACCTTACAAATAAGCAGTTGACATGGTGAATGGATTATTCTGCTTCCCTCACGGAAGTGATAAAATGAAGACTTATTCAGGCTCCAACGAATGGAAAAGGAGATGCAGGAAATGACCTTAAAGAGTTGGAGAATCAGGCTTCGCGGCAGCTCCAAAAGTGTCATGGTACCGATGTTTTGGTCGTATATAGCGATACTGATGTTAGCTATCGTGATCGGCGGCGTCTTGTATTGGAAAGCCAAATCGGTAGTGGAACGAACCGTAGATCATACGAATACCGCAATGCTTGAGCAGCTGCGTGAGGCTGTTGACAGCAGGTTGAAGGAAATCGAAAAGCTAGAGCATCAAATTACGCTGCATCCCAAGCTGCATTGGCTGCTGAACAACGACGGAAAAGAGTCGGATGCAGACGCTTATGAGATCATTCAATTCACGAACGAGCTGCAAAGATATCAAAGCTTAAGCAATTATATCCTGGATTTTTATATTTATGTTTCCAAAACGGACACCTTTATCGGACCCAACGTGAAGTCATCGCCCGGGATTTTGTTTGATGGCATGTACAATTTTACTGGCATCAGCAGTGATCAATGGCGTAAAGACATGCAGAGTATACATTTTCGCGAATACATGCCTGCGCTGCCGGTGAATGTAGGGAGTGGCGGTATGCAGAGCATCATAACCTACAAACAGTCGCTTCCCGTTGCCGACAGATCCTCCTTGAAAGGAGCACTGCTTATTTTCATTGATGAAAATAAGCTTCGCAGCTTGTTCCAAACGCTGGTTGATGTCAATCAGGGATCCGTCTATATTCTCGATAACCACAATCAGATTATAAGCGCGACGAGCGCGAATGCGGACAAATTGCAGCTTCGCTACGAGCAGTTGGCTGGACAGCAGGGCAAATTAATCGTTAACCGGGATGAAGGAACCTACGTGGCAGCCTATACGACATCGAACACGAATGGCTGGAAATATGTATACACCATTCCTCAGGATGTATTTCTTGATCAGGTCCTCTCTGTCAAAAGATGGGCGCTTCTGCTCTTATCGTTATGTGTGCTTGGGGGCATTACGGCATCGCTGTTTTTGGCTTACCGGAATTATGCTCCGCTGCGAGAGGTGCTACGCACGATCAGGCAAGGCAATGAAGCTGTTACAGGGCCAAGAGGCAGTGAATACGAATTCATACGAAAGACAATTGAATCGGCTCAATTAACCGAATCCCATTTGCGGGGACTGATCTCCCAGCAAACGCCGATTATCCGCTTTAATTTTTTGACTCGATTTATTTATGGTAATGTGGACCCTGCCGAATTGCAGCCGGAAACGCTTGCTTTCGTGGGTGTGCAGTTCGTAGGGCCCTCCTATGCCGTGCTGCTTATTGAGATCGATGATATGAGCGGGTTTACAGCTGATGGTAACGAACGCGAATGGCCATTGGTCAGCTTTATTGTTTCTAATATTGCAGGTGAGCTTGCCAACCAGGAGCACTTGGGCTTTCCGGTCGAATTGGAGCACAAGCGGGTGGCTGTTTTACTGAATCTGAATGAGGAACGCTTGAATGATTCGGCTCAGGATTTGCAAGCGATAAGCGAAACGCTCGTACAAGTGTTGGAAAATAGATTTCACCTGAAAATATCAATTGGAGTCAGTGGGGTGACTGATGCTGCGGGGATGGGTGCTGCGTTTCGCGAAGCGCTGAAAGGGCTGGACCCGAGCAACAGGAAGAGGGATAACCGGACGGCAGCCTATGATGATAGGGTGCAGAGCAGCTTCTATTATTACTTTCCACTGGAGGTCGAGCAGCAGTTGGTGAACCTGGTCAAGGCTGGAGACGCATCCAAAACCTCTGCGTTGATCGATTCCGTCTACAAGGAAAATTTTGTGATCCATGACATCCCACCGGATTTTGAACGTGTACTCATCACCAATCTATTGGGAGCGTTATTGAAGATCGTGCAAGGACAACCCCAAACCGAGCAAGCGATTGCGGCCAAGCTATGGGACATTACCCATACTTACGATAGCAGCGAACGTGAACGGTTGTTCAGCGAAATGCAGGAGCTGTACGGCCGCGTATGCCTGGTCTATAAGCAAAAGCGTTCAGGACATAGCGAGCGGCTGATGGACAACATTATGCGTTATATTGAACAGCAATATGGTGAGAACGTTCTAAGTGTGAGTTCGATTGCTGAGCACTTTAGCTTAACCCCTCAATATTTGTCCGGCTTATTCAAAAAATCGACTGGACAGAACCTTGCTGATTATGTGGTTATGATCCGAATTCGTGAAGCCAAGCGGCTTATGGCCAATCCTGACTATACGATCGCCCAAATTGCGATCATGGTTGGTTATGCGAATGACATTGGATTTATCCGGGTTTTCAAAAAAAATGAAGGCGTGACCCCCGGAGCTTTCCGTTCGAGCTTGCCAAAAGATCATTAATCTTACCATTGGTTTATCAGTAGTGGGTCTACAGTTTATATATCTTAACAATGAGCTGTATCCTAAGCCAAACGATAACGCCTACAATCGATTCAAGGCACCAACGTCTAACAGGCGCTGACCTAATTCAGCATAAAGGGAGAGTTTGTGAATGAGGAAGATAGAAATAACCACAACCCATACCAAAATAAAAGGGATACTCGTCTCGACCGCCATGATGGTAGCTTTAGCTTCTGCTGCGGCGGGCTGCAGCGGGAAAGAGGAGAGCGGGGGTTCACAAGCCCCATCCGGTGCACCTGCGGGAGCCGCCAATACTCCGGCTGATGGCAAAGTTGTGTCCAGTCCGCTAACGCTCAGTTATTTTGTTGGGCTTCCGAATGGCTTAAAGGACGCGAACGAAATGGAAGCCTATAAAGAGCTGGAGAAGAAAACAGGGATTCATGTGAATTTCATGCATCCAGCGGTTGGTCAAGAGGCCAACCAGTTTAATCTGATGCTCAGCTCCGGTGATTACCCGGATGTGATCGAATGGGGCTGGAGCGCCTATCCCGGCGGCGGGCAAAATGCACTTAACAATGGAGTCATTATTAAACTCAATGATTACATTGACAAGTACGCTCCGAATCTGAAAAAGTTTTTGGCAGAAAATCCGGAAGCGCGCAAGCAGGTATCTACCGATAATGGTGACATTTATACGTTCCCGTTCATTCGCAACGACCCGTCCTTACAGACTTATTTTGGACTCGGTATTCGTAAGGATTGGCTCCAGAAGCTGCAGCTGCCTATGCCTGAGACAATCGATGAGTGGCACACCGTATTGAAAGCGTTCAAGGAGAAGGACCCGAACGGAAATGGCAAGGCGGATGAAATACCGATGCTTCTGCTCAAGAGCAAGCTGGCCTTTGGTAATCTGTATCTGAATGCCTGGGGGGTCCGCTATGACTTTTACCTGGATAACGGCAAGGTCCAGTACGGTCCTGTGAAGCCGCAGTATAAAGAATTCCTTACCACGATGCGGAATTGGTACAAGGAAGGGCTGATCGATCCTGACTATGCGGCAACGAACGATAAGCAGAAGGACGCCAAGGTCACAGGTGATCTGGTCGGCGCAACGGATATGGCGGTTGGCGGCGGGATCGGCAAATACTTGGCAGCCATGAAGGATAAGCATCCTACGTTCGACTTGGCAGGGGCGCCTTATCCGACCTTGAAAAAAGGCGACAAGCCTGTACAGGGACAGCAGGAGCCGATCTTTAACGGGTATGGGGCGGTGATCACGAAGAACAACAAGCACATTATAGAAACGGTCAAATGGCTTGACTACAAGTACGGCGAGGAAGGCCATATGCTGTTCAACTTTGGTGTTCCGGGCAAAAGCTATACGATGGAGAACGGCTTTCCCAAATATACGGACGATGTTATGAAAAACAAGGACGGACTGTCATTCTCGGCAGCTTTATCCAAATATGCGGTTCCGTTCGGTGCACCGCTTGTTCAGGATAAACGCTACCAGGAGCAAAATGCATCGATGCCGCAGCAAACCGAAGCGCTCAAAACCTGGGTGCAGCCTGACAATAAGGGCATACTGCCTCCACTGTCGCTTACTTCCGAGGAAGCTTCGCAGATCGCTTTAATTATGAATGACGTGAAAACCTACACGGATGAAATGTTTGATAAATTTGTTATGGGCGCAGAGCCTATCGAAAACTTCGACAAGTTTGTTGATAGACTGAATAAAATGAACATCCAGGAAGCCGTCAAAATCGAGCAAGCCGCATATGAACGCTATTTGAAGCGTTAGAAGGAATCAAGCTTACATTCCGGAACCGGCAGAGGAAGAGCGGGAGCGCTTCAATGCCAGTTTCTAACAAGGCATAAGGCAGGTGAGCGTTAGGATGGACAAACCCTTAGGATTGAGACTGAGGAGAGATCTGGTTAGAAATAAATATGTGTACCTGATGCTGATTCCGGTACTTGCCTATTATTTTATATTCATGTATCTCCCTATTTACGGCTTGCAGATTGCCTTCAAAAATTTTGTGCCCACCAAAGGGATATGGGGCAGCGAGTGGGTAGGCTTCAAGCATTTCGTTTCGTTTTACCAAAGCTATTATTTTTGGCGGATCGTCCGCAACACGTTTGTGCTGAGCATCTATGACATTGCGTTTGGGTTCCCGGCGCCGATTGTGCTGGCTTTGTTCCTGAACGAGCTTCGCCACCGCATATTCAAAAATATTGTGCAATCGGTTACCTACTTGCCGCATTTTATTTCTGTTGTTGTAGTGTCAGGAATGCTGATTGATTTTTTGGCGAGTGACGGGCTGATCAACAGGCTTACGGCGATATTTGGGGCAGAGGCGATTTCATTCATGATTAAACCGGAGTGGTTCCGATTCATCTATGTATCCTCCGGCATTTGGCAAGGTGTTGGCTGGGGCTCCATCATCTATCTTGCTGCTATAGCCGGCATTAATCCTTCCTTATATGAAGCATCCCGGGTGGATGGGGCTGGTCGGTTGAAGCAAATGATGCACATTACAGTTCCTGGCATCATGCCGACAGTCATTATTATGCTTATTCTGCGGATTGGCGGGATGATGTCCGGCATTAACTTTGAGAAAATTATACTGCTGTACAATACGACGATTTATGATACGGCTGATGTGATTTCAACCTTTGTGTATCGCAGGGGCTTGCTGCAAATGGACTATGGCTTCTCAGCGGCGATTGGCCTGATGAACAATATCATCAATTTTATTATGCTGATCTCGGCTAATGCGCTTAGCCGCAGACTAAGCGAGAGTAAATTATGGTAGGGGGGAGCGCCATGAACGTTCGAAAAAATTGGGGCGAGCATACGTTTGACCTCTTCAATATCGTGATGATGCTCCTGTTGATGCTAATAACACTTTACCCGTTTCTATATATTGTGTTCGCTTCACTCAGCAATCCGGCCGATCTGCTGCAGCATCGCGGTTTGTTATTTCGTCCTGCCGGTTTCAACCTGGAATCTTATCGGCTTGTTCTCAACAATCCGTTGATCGCGATCGGCTATGGAAACACACTCATTTATGTGATTGTGGGGACAGCGCTTAATATTATATTGACGGCCTTTGCCGCTTACGCCTTGTCCCGCAAGCAGGTTATGCTGGTAGGTCCGATTACTTTCTTTATCGTCTTTACGATGTTCTTCTCCGGGGGTCTGATTCCCACCTATCTCGTCATTAAGAACCTGCATTTGTTCGATACCCGTTGGGTGATGATCTTGCCTTCTGCGATTAATACATGGAATTTACTCGTTATGCGAACTTCCTTTCAGGAGGTTCCGGCAGCGCTTGAGGAGTCCGCTCGTATCGATGGGGCCAATGATTTTACGATCTTGATGCGCGTATTCATACCGGTATCGCTTCCGATTATGGCTGTTATGCTGCTGTTTTACGGCGTTCAGCACTGGAATTCCTATCTGGATGCGATGATTTATATCCGTAACCGGGATTATTACCCGCTGCAGCTGGTGCTCCAGGAGATCTTAATAACGACGAGTACGGACACGATGACTTCAGGCATCAGTGATATCGATAAAGGATTGCTTCAGGAAACGATCAAATACGCCACGATCATTGTCGCCACGATACCGGTGTTATTGATGTACCCATTCCTGCAGCGCTATTTTGTCAAGGGTGTTATGCTGGGCGCGATTAAAGAATAAATTGAACAAGATGGATGGAGCGGGCGGCTGAAATTATGACAAGCAGCCGTTCGTTTATTTTCTCTGAGGAGCTGTGAACACAGATGATTCACGAAAAGCAAATCGCCAAGACCTTAAGTAAATTGAGGAAGCTGGACGAGATTTACACGGATTATATATTTGAAAAGCTGGATGAGGTTGCTGTCCACTATTGGGAGACGGCTGAGCACAGATATGAAGTTCCGGGTCCTGAGAAGCCATGGCAGCCGATCCGGCAAGGAATGGCCTGGGGCCAAGAATGGAGCTCGGCCTGGTTCAAGGGCATGTATCTTGTGCCAGATGCTTTGAAGGGGCAGCCCTTATATGTCAGTGCGCATACGGACGGTGTCGAGACGTTGTTCTGGGTAAACGGAAAGCCGGACGGGATTTTCACACATGTGAAGGAGGCGGCCAACCGCGGCAACCATCATACGCTGCTGCTGACCGAAGGCTCAGAGGCCGGAACGGCTTTTGAGCTGGCTTTTGAGAGCTACGCCGGTCATCCGTGCGTAGGTACGCAGCCTTACGAAAATTACCGCTCACATGACGGCTATCCGAACCGCTTTGAACGTTTGTTCAAGTCGATCGATATCATGCAGCGCCGGGATGATGTCAAAGATTTTGTGTTTGATCTGCGGATTTTGAACCAGCTTGTGAGCTCGGAGGTAGTCGATGCATTCCGCAAAGGGAAAATCATCAACGCCCTGCTTGAGGTGTTTCAGGTGTTGGTTCAATCACCGGACGAAATAGAAGAGTGCGTGTGGAGGCCTGCTCTTGCCAAAGCCCGGGCGATTATGAAGCCGCTGCTGGAGCAGAGGAATGGCGATTCGGCTCCGCATGCCGGTATAGTTGGCCACTCCCATATGGATACAGCTTGGCTGTGGACGCGCGAGGAAACGATTCGCAAATGTGCCCGCACTTATGCGAATGTACTCAGCCTGATGAAGCAATACCCGGAATATACCTTTGTGCAAAGCTCCGCCTTTCATACGGAATTGATGAGAAGGCATTATCCCGATATCTTCGAAGGGATGAAGCAGCGCATATTGGAAGGACGTTGGGAGCCGAATGGGGGAGTATGGATTGAATGCGACTGCAATTTGGTGTCGGGTGAGTCATTGGTCCGCCAGTTTCTGAAAGGGCAGCGTTACACGCGTGAGCATTTTGGTTATACGGCGGATACCTTCTGGCTTCCTGATACGTTTGGCTACAGCGCGGCGATTCCGCAGATTCTGGCAGGGTTTCATATTCAATACTTTCTGACTACAAAGCTTTCTTGGAATGATACGAACCTGTTCCCATATGACACCTTCCAATGGACGGGGCTTGACGGGACAACCGTATTGACCCATTTTAACTTTATCCACTGCTGGCCCGATGCGGAAACGTTGATTAATCGCATTTATGGAACGAGCCAGAACAAGGGCTGGGCGATAAAAAACGATATCCAGCATAAACAGGTGAATGACCGCCGCCTCATTTCATACGGATATGGGGATGGGGGCGGAGGCCCTCAATATGAAATGCTGGAAACGGCAAGGCGTGTTCAAGATGTGGAGGGCTCGCCCAAAGCCGAGCATACGACAGTTGCCCGGTTTATGAAGGAGCTGGCGGAAACTGCTGTACAGCCTCCAGTATTTGTCGGGGAGTTGTACTTTGAAGGGCACCGCGGGACGCTTACACAAATGCACGAGATCAAAAGGAACAACCGCAAAGCGGAGCTGGCGCTGCGCGACCTTGAAATCATCGAGGTTTCCGGATGGCTGCAGGGACTGTACGAGCCATCACTACGACGCGACGAAATTTATGAAATTTTGCTGATCAATCAATTCCATGATATTTTACCAGGCACGTCCATACCGGAAGTACATGATCAGGCTATTCAGGAGTTAAAGGATGTTATTATCGAGGCTAAGGAGCTGACGAATAGCTATCTGACAGCATCTGTCGAGCCCAGTCCGCATGCGTTTACCGTTTGGAATACATTGAGCTGGGCCCGTACGGGAACGATTGAATTGGAAGGAATCGAGCCAGGTCTCATTGCTGCCGATCCATCGCTGCAGAGCCAATATATTGAAGATGCTGCCGGACGCAGGAAGCTACTCGTCGGAGGTGTGGAAATTCCAGCACTGGGGGCAGTGGTCATTGCGCTCGATCAAGGAACGGCAGACTCGTCTTCTCCCTTCGAATATGATGGCACACAGCTGGAAACCCCCTATGCCAGCCTTATATTTGATGATCATGGTTATATCTCCTCGTTCATCGATAAGCCTACAGGCAGGGAGCTGCGCGGCAGCGGGCATCCGCTGAACACCTTCTTAATGGGAGAGGATCTGCCAGGGTCATGGGACAATTGGGATATTGATATGGATGTGAACGGCAAGCTGACTGCGCAGACGAATTTGCTTCACCGTGAATTGGCAGCCAACGGACCGCTGCAGCTTCGAATCCGCAGTGAGTACCAGATTGGCTATCGTTCTACACTCCAGCAGGATATCGTATTTTATGCAGATAGCCCGCGGGTGGATTTCCATACTATCATCGATTGGAAGGAGAAGCATCAGCTGTTGAAGGTCGGATTTGATGTGGACATTTGGAGTCAGACCGCCAGGCATGAAATTCAATTCGGGCATGTGGAGCGCTCTACCCACACGAATACGTCCTACGACCAAGCGATGTTTGAGGTGTGCACGCACAAGTGGACCGATTTGTCGGAATCCCGGTTTGGCGTTGCTATTCTTAATGATTGTAAATACGGGATTTCTGTAGACGGAGCCGATATTCGACTGTCGCTTCATAAAGGCGGCTGCCATCCCGATCCGCGCGGTGACGAGGGTGTACACGAGGTGACGTATTCTTTGCTGCCGCATCAGGGCGCATTCAGCGCTGAAGCGGTAATTCGACCTGCTTATGAGTTGAATATTCCTGTTCTATCAGTGATGGGAAAAGTTACTGGGCAAGCAGCAGCGTCACTGCTGAAGGTCGAGGCAACGAATGTCATTGTGGAAGCCATTAAGCCGGCGGAGGAAGACCATGCTTACGTGGTCAGGCTGTATGAGGCGGAGTGTTCTGCCGTCCGAGGGATGAAGCTGCGTTTTGGAGCTCGTCCCAGTAAGGTTGCGCTCATCAATATGCTGGAGGAGGAACAGGAGGAGCTTGTGCTAACTGATTCCGAGGTTTCTCTGGACTTTCATGCATTTGAGATCAAATCAATCAAGGTTTATTTGTAATAGAGATCGGAGAGGTGGCTTCCTGGAAGTCGCCTCTTTTTTTGAATTCAGACATTGGTTGCCCGGGAATCTGGGTGAGGGCTGATTTAGAGTAAAATCCTGTTTTCAAATATGTTTTTCATACTAATATGAGATTTGGAAGGTCCGAGCTCTACAAGTGAGTCTTGGAATTCGGCAAGCTCCTCAATGGATGCTGTTTGTACCTGGATAAGATAATTGAACTCCCCGCTGATGCGAAATAAATCCGTTACTTCCCTGGCCTCTTTACAAAAGTCCACTAGCTCTTGGCAGCGTTCTGTCTTGATTAGAATAAAAGTGGTCGTACCTCGATTCATCTCCCGCAAATTAAATATGGTACCATACCCGGAAATGATTTTTTTCTCTTCGAGCTTCAAGATTCTTTCTTTAACCGATGGTTGAGACATGGAGATTTCCTTACTGATTTGGGAAATGGACATTCGCGCATGATGCTGCAGTAATTGCATAATCTTTTTATCAATATCATCGATCAGATGATCCATATTCGGTGGCCTCCAAATCTATTTTATAAAGTAAGGTATTTAAGTGAAATTAACTTATGTTTAATAACTATTCTAATATAAAACCCTCGCTTTTAGTATATATTCTACAGAAAAATATGACTATAATAAAAACAACTTATAGATCGAGGAGAGATTAGTGATGAGTGTAAAGGGACTCGCGCATGTGGCGATACAAGCCAAAGATTATCAAGCAACCATTTTATTTTATACTGAAGTTTTAGGATTTAAAGTAGGTCATTATTGGAGTCTGCCGTCTTTCCAGATCAAAGAAGCTTCGATGCTGGTTTCACCTGACCAAAGAACGTGTATTGAAATCTTTGATAACGAAGCGGTCATTCCGGCACAAGGAAAAAAAGCTGCATCCGAAGCGGAAATAGCTCACGGAGCGTTATTACATTTGGCCTTTTATGTTGATAATGTAGACGATATGTATCATAAAGCCTTGGCTCATGGGGCAAGCACATATATAGAACCGGGTCAGCTGTCTCTTGGCGAACCCCCACTCGTTGTCAAAAACGCTGTTATTTACAGTCCGAATGGTGAGGTTATTGAATTTATTGAGGAAGTTGATTTTGATCTAAGACCGGTTATTGTCCCGTAGGGGCTCGTGGTGTTGTCCAGCCTCGGGGCTTGTACCATCGGGCACACTGTAACCATTTTGTGAAATTGTTTGGTTGTCCCTTACCAGATAAGAGTAAGTCCAATCCTTTTCATTCTCAAACGTCACATCCAGGGAATAAGGATTATATTGTCTTCCTACTTTTCGATCGATCTTCCACTCTTGGTTTGGATATTTCTGTTTCAGATACAGGTTGAGCTGTTCTGTTTTTATGGAAACTTTGTAATCTATCCAATAGGGACGAACGGCAAAGAATGAAATCAATACCAGCGTTATAGATAGAACAAGGAATAGACTGATTTTTCTTGCCTTTTTCGGAATAAGCATAGCAATTATAAAAAGTAAGACTGCAAAAATAACGGATGCGGTTATTTCGATGACGGTTATGGGATGCATATTTTCCTCCTGCCCAACAATCGTATCTACGGGGTGTTCCTGCTCATGTAAGTGTATCATATCTGGCATTTTCCTTGCTGATTATCCTCTGTCGAGTGCGTTCATAAAAAGGCAGAACCGAATACAAATCATTCTTGAATTTGTTCCCCTAATGAATCTGTGTTGGCTACGAACAAATTCAGGGTACCATTTGAAAAATCCAATGGAAGAGAAATATCGATCAATATTTTGCCCTGCAAATTATGTCTTCCCGTTTTTTTATTGCAAACAGCCCTGAGACAGAAACCGATATTGTTAATGCGGCCATTACATTGATCCATGCACATCATCAATAAAACATGCGGAAAGACTGGGACGTTACTTTTAACATTCCGGTCTTTTTTTATATAATTTTATGGTTACAGGGTTCTTGTTAGCGTTCAAATTTCGTTTATTTTTACCATAAATTCCAATTTAAAGTTATAATATTACTTACATCAAATCATGGATGACTGGGAGGTATATGATGACATATCCGATAAGAGTAAGGCCCACTGCGCTGATACTTAATGAAGGAAAAGTGCTGCTGATTGAGTATTGCGAAAATGATCAATACCATTACAATTTGCCAGGTGGTGGGGTGGAGTCCGGAGAAACAATCATCGATACGTTAAGAAGAGAGTTACTTGAGGAAGCGGATGCTGCAATCCATGTTGTCCCCGTCGCTTTCCTATATGAATATTCACCACACAAGCAATCCGGTCAATATGAATCCAGTATTCCAGGGCTCAATATTATTTTTGACTGTAGTCTTCAAGAAGGATCTGTCCCTCAGCTGCCAGAGCATCCCGATCCCCACCAAGTCGGTGTCAAATGGGTGCCCTTAGAAGAATTGGAAGCCGTAGTTCTGTATCCCAATATAGCGAGCCATATTACCCAATATGCAAGGAATAAAAGACATATCGAATTGATAGAAGATCACCAATTGCAGTGTTATGCAAAATAGCTGAGCCATTTAACCCGTTTGCTGACTATACAAATTATAAGGAAAAAGGTGGTGCCGCAATGCATTCCATTTTTAAAGATGTTACACAAAACATTCAATTTACGGGTGACTTAAAGCAGGACATCCACTTATTTCTATCGGCTAACAACTGCAGCAAGACGGCAGAGCATTGCATGGATGTGGGTACAGAAGCAAGAAGGATAGCCTTATTATTTAATGCCAATCCCGAAGCGGCCGAAATATCCGGTTGGTTACACGATATTAGTGCTGTGTTTCCAAATAATCAGCGAATCGCTGTGTCAAGAGAGCTGCAGATTGAAGTTTTGCCTGAAGAAGAATTTTTTCCAATGATTATTCACCAGAAGCTCTCTAAAGCTATGGCAACAGATATTTTCAAAATCACAGATACAGAAATATTGGATGCGGTGGGTTGTCATACTACTTTGAGAGCTCGATCCACGATACTTGATCAAGTATTATTTGTAGCGGATAAGGTGGCTTGGGATCAACCGGGTGAACCGCCCTATAATCAAGAGCTTCAGAGGAGCTTGAAAATTTCATTAGCTCATGGGGCTTTTTCATATATCCAATTCTTATGGGAACGTAAGGAAACGCTTAAAGTTGTACATTCCTGGTTGAAAGAAGCATACGAGGAAATGAAGCATTTAGAGAATATTAACCATTCACAGAAGCGATTCGAATGAATAGCTATTATCTGTACCATTATTACGAGTCTAACGTATTTTATTGATTAATTACTACGTAACCGAGCCATGCAATAAGGAAATAAACTGGAAAAAGAAGAATTACGGATAACAACCTTGCCCTTTTATTAATCGAAAGTGCTGAGCCCATATACAACAATGGGAACACAAGTCCCCAAATTGAAAATCTTGGTGTTGCAGAAAGATAAAGTGATAGCGGCAATATTAAACAAGCGGAAATGAACAATAAGCTGGAACGGCTGAATATGACTCCAAGCAAAGATGTGATCACCGAGCAAATCATTAATGGCCAAAATAATAATTGTATCATGACTCACCTCCAGGCTGTGATTACTCTCAGAAATACACAAGGCTAGGCACCCTACCTTAACCATTATATACCATCCTATTGGAGGTATCGTAGAGATGTTAACATTTATTACTGAAGTACCGACAGATAAGCCTGTTAGCGGTGTTCATTGCATACCGGTCCTGGATAACGGAAATGTGGTCATGGTTTGGGATACGGCTGAACAGGTATTAACCAGAATTTGACTCATACCGCATTTATTATTTAGCTAAAGTGAAGAGGTTCATTGGTATGTCTCAAGTGTACGAAAAAACAGGATATGTCATAACGAATTTTGATACCGCAATTGAAATCATTCAGAAGATTGAAGGGCGCGAAGAACGGATTGCTGATATAAGAAGAGCAGGGATCCTAGCTGGACAAATCAGGGAATAGGGCAGCAGTAGATAGCATCCCCTTCCTGCGGCATGGTTAACGCCCATACAATCCTTTGATGTATAATGTTATTATCGAACATGGGCTGAATACCCAGATCGGAAAGACAATATTCCCATTTCTCCAAAAAGCAGTCACCCGAGAGATGAAGGACTTTGTATATGTAGAACCCTTTGTAAGGATTGGTGTTCGGTTTCGGCATTGGACAAAAGCGGGGAAGATGAGGCTGCCGGTATTGGAGAGAGTCATTTTTTAAGTGAAGAGGAGAGACGGAAGCCGGCGAGCTTTCCGTCTCTTTTTGTTGCAACAGCATGATAATTGCATTTCAGGAAAATGGCATGACCATTTTTACAAACTGAATTCAAGCTACTTTTGCAGTTCTGGAGCATGCCCAAAATCATCTTACATCACAATTCCTTGAACTCCCTACCTACCTATTCAAGTGTGAATTGTTTCTCATCCATGTTGGTGGACTATTTACCCGTATCTTTATATTTGAAGGTATACTTTAAAAATTGTATGCCCTTCAATGTTAAGAATCTTCTGCCTTTCTGAAAAATTCAATGTTTATAGCGGAGCATTCTTTCTATATTGTAAAGCTTATGATTCTTCAAATCTTAACTAGGATTTTATTAAAAGGAGGCGTTAGTATTGTTCAAGAAAAGACCTGTTAAATATGGCACTGCAGCGTTGACGTTAACATTAGCTCTATCCGTTGTATCAGGGTGTGTGCCGGGAAGTAATAAGGCCAGCCAAAAGGCAGAATCCAAAGAAAGTGAGGCATCGACTAAGCTGACTTCATTATCCTATTGGGCGGGATTTAACCCTGCTGCTGCGGCCACCATGAAAAGCTACAATGATATGGAAGCTTATAAGGAAATGGAGCGAATTACCGGGGTCAAGGTGGATTTCCAGCATCCTCCTCAGGGAGCGACAGCAGAAAAGGAGCAATTCAATCTTATGCTTACTTCCGGAAATCTCCCAGATGTGATCGAATACAATTGGAATGGCTACCCTGGCGGACCCGAGAAAGCGATCAAAGATAATCGGATCATCAAGCTGAATGACTATATTGACAAATACGCTCCCAATTACAAAAAAGTACTCGCAGCCAATCCAGAATGGAAAAAGCAGGTCACTACAGATGATGGCAGCATTATCGGGTTTCACTTTATTCGCGGCGACCGTTCTTTGCAGGTATTTAAAGGACCGATCATTCGGAAGGATTGGTTAGATAAATTGGGGCTGAAGCCGCCTACTACAATTGACGAGTGGTACAACGTACTGAAAGCATTTAAGGAGAAGGACCCGAATGGGAATGGCAAAGCGGATGAAATTCCACTCTTGCTAACGCTCTCTGAATTGAAGAATTCTCATGCGTTCATTGGAGCGTATGGCGTGCCTAATAGCTTTTATAAAGAAGGAAATACAGTTAAATTCGGGCCGATTGAGCCGGGATATAAAGAATTCCTAACAACGATGAGCAAATGGTACAAAGAAGGACTGATCGACAAGGATTTTGCGGCAACCGACAATAAGCTTCTTGACGCCAAAGTCACCGGTAACCAACTCGGAGCCTTGATTGGAAATGCAGGCGGAGGTCTTGGAAAATATATGAGCCTGATGTCCCCGAAGGATAAAAACTTTAAGCTGACTGGGGTGGCATACCCCGTGCTGAAGGCCGGCGACAAGCCGCAGTTCGGACATTTGGATCAACCAGTACCGGGGAAATCCGCGGCGATCACGACAAGCAATAAGAATATTGTAGAAACTGTAAAATGGCTCGATATGGGCTACGGCGAGCAAGGACATATGCTCTTTAATTTCGGTAAAGAAGGCGTAAGCTACAAACTTGAGAACGGCTACCCGAAATATACGGATATCATTACGAAAAATCCAGAAGGCTTGCCGATGAGCCAAGCCTTAGCCAAGCATAATCGCGCTTCCTGGGACGGAATCATGGTACAGGATAAACGGTATTCTGAGCAGTTTCAAGGTCAAATTCCTGAGCAATTGGAATCCATTAATATATGGTCGACGCCAACCAACGAAAAGGAAATGCCGCCGGTTACTCCAAATAAAGATGAAAGCACCAAATACGCTGCAGTTATGACCGACATTAATACGTACAGGGATGAGATGTACAATAAGTTTGTTATGGGTGCCGAACCTATCGAAAATTTCGATAAATATGTAAAAACGTTAAAAAGCATGGGGATTGACGACGCCATTAAAATTCAACAGGCCGCACTCGAAAGATATAACAAGAGATAACAGCAGCACATGGAGTGAGTAGGGGATCATCTGTATGTCCCCTGATAAACCCTGGCGGTATTGGGATTAGGAAGGGAGTGGACAAAATGGCGATGATGGAGAATGAGCTTACCGCCAATTCCGGGGGAAAGTCCCGAGAGCAGGAAAGCAAATTGGTGTTTATACTAAAGGACTTGAAGAAAAATAAGTATATTTATATTATGCTACTGCCGGTGTTAGCCTATTATGGGATTTTCCACTATGGACCTATGTACGGTTTGCAGATTGCTTTTAAAGATTTCAGCCCGGGACTCGGAATCTGGGGGAGTGAATGGATCGGATTTCAACATTTTACCGAGTTTTTCAATGGATTTTACTTCTGGAGATTGATAAAAAATACACTGCTTATCAATATATATGAGCTCCTGTTTGCTTTCCCAGCGGCGATTATTCTGGCTTTACTTTTAAATGAGATTCGCAGTAATATGTTCAAGAGGATTGTGCAGACGATTTCATATTTGCCGCATTTTATATCCATCGTTGTTGTTGTAGGGATGATGGTTGATTTTCTTTCCCGAGACGGTCTTATTAATCAATTGCTGGTCATATTCGGTTTTGAGTCCACCGCATTTCTGCGCGAGCCAGAATGGTTCCGATTCCTCTTCGTATCTTCAGGTGTCTGGCAAGGAATTGGATGGGGATCTATCATTTATTTGGCTGCTATGGCCAGTATAGATCCAACCTTGTACGAAGCCGCCAAGATGGATGGAGCGGGCAGGTGGAAGCAGACCTTACACATTACTCTTCCCGGCATTATGCCGACCATTATCATTTTGCTAATCCTGAACATGGGCTCTATGCTGAGCGTAGGTAGTGAAAAAGTACTATTAATGTACAATCCGTCAACGTATTCTACCGCTGATGTTATTTCTACCTATGTTTACCGAAAAGGGATTTTGGAAGCAAGTTACAGCTATACCGCTGCGGTAGGCTTGTTTAACTCAGTGATCTCTTTCATCCTAATCGTTAGTGCGAACAGCATCAGCAAGCGTTTCAGTGAAAATAAGCTATGGTAAGGGGGAGCCATCATGAGACTTAGCTCAAGTGAAAGGGTTTTCGGGGTTTTCAATTCCACTATGTTGTTATTTCTTTGTTTTATTACTATGTATCCATTTCTCTATGTCCTGTTCGCTTCGGTAAGTGATCCCGCGAGAGCTGCTATGCACAGGGGATTGCTGCTCTACCCACTCGGATTCACATTGGATGCGTATAAAGCGGTTTTAGATAATCCGATGATTAGCACAGGCTATCAAAATACTATATTTTATGTAGTCGCTGGAACGGCGGTCAACTTGTTTATGACTGCACTAGGCGCTTACGCGCTTTCTAGAAAGAACGTATATTTCAAGGATTTCTTCATGTTTGCTATCGTTTTTACGATGGTGTTTCATGGGGGGCTGATCCCAACATACCTTGTCGTAGGTAACTTGGGTTTGCTGAACACGCCGTGGGCGTTAATTATCCCGGGTGCTATCAGCACGTTTAACCTGATTATTATGCGTACTGCCTTTCAGCAGGTGCCGATCAGCCTTGAGGAATCAGCTCGAATGGACGGTGCGAATGATTTTACGATTTTATTTCGTGTCATCATTCCGCTGTCGATGCCTGTTATCGCCGTTATGGTTCTGTGGTATGCGGTAGGGCACTGGAATTCCTATTTCAGTGCGTTAATTTACTTGCGTGATAGGGAGCTCTATCCGCTCCAGCTGATTCTGCGGGAGATCCTGGTCAACAATAACACGGACAGCATGATGACCGGTGCTTCTACCTTAGACAAAATTGATGTAGGGGAAACGATTAAGTACGCTACAATCATCGTCTCCACCTTACCCATTCTAGTCCTCTACCCATTCCTGCAAAAGTATTTCGTTAAAGGAATTATGATTGGTGCCATTAAGGAATGAATTCACAAAACGTTAGGGAAATGTGAGGGCTTGCACGACGAGTGAATGTTCAAAAGGAGACTTTTTGAACTTCCTCAATAAGGTTGGAGCCCTATTTCGAGGAGGTTATCTTACTATGCTGCCTTATGTTAGAAATCTCCTTACCAATAAGAGGCTCAATAACCGCAGTGTGTTTATAAGCATGTTAATTTCCAATATCGTGATTTTGTTGCTGCCCTTGGTGATCGGATTCGTTCTGTACACCAAGGTGGAGAATATCATGATTGCCAACGCAAGCCGCTCCAATTTGGCCATGCTGGATCAACTTCGACTGACGATGGACAATCACTTTAAAGAGGTTCATCAATTAGCTCAGCAAATCGTATTTAACCCGAAGATCAATCTGCTGTTAAATAAGGACAGTTCAGGGGATCGGTACGATGAAATCGAATTTATACGGTATCTAAAGTCCTACCAAAAAATAGACAGCGGCTTTATTAAGGACTTTTATGTTTATTTTCAAGGTAGCGACACTATCCTCTCGCCTTCCATGAGAACGGATACGAAAACCTTTTATGAACGTTATTACAAATACGAGGATATGAGTTACGAGCAGTGGAAAAAGGAACTGCTGCAAACCTATCAGGACATGCATTACCTCCCAACCGCAATGCTGCAGCGAGATGGAGGCATGGGTATGATGAATAATCAAGACAGAACGTCGATCAACGTTATCACTTATGTTCAGTCGTTGCCCGTCCTCGAAATTTCGGACATTCGCGGCAGTTTAGTCATTCTTCTTGACGAACAGCAGATTAAAGACAGGTTGAAACAGATTGAGGTGGCGAATCAAAGCTTTCTTTATATTATTAATGATAAACAAAAAGTGATCTTGAGCACTTCTGACGAATATACGCTGTCTGATGATTTCTATGCCCAAATGACGAGCGGGATGGGTTTATTCAACTATTCCTTGAATGGGAAGGACATGACGATTTCCTATACAAGCACAGGTCAGGCAGGATGGAAATATATCTCTGTGATGCCAAAGGATCTCTATATGAAACCGGTTACTGCCATTAAAATGACTGCATTCTGGCTATTTATACTATGCCTTGTTGCAGGAGCCGGATTCGCTTATCTGGCTGCCTACCGAAATTATAGTCCAATCAAAAATATGGTTAATGCTATTATGCAAGGAAAACGGACTCTGAAGCGCCCTTCGGGGGACGAATATGAATTTATTAGGGAATCCATCGAAGGCTCACTTGTCGAGGAGAAACAACTGCGGGGCATGCTCTCCCAGCAGGCTCCTGTAATGAGGGCGAATTTCTTGTCCCGCTTGATTCGAGGACATGTCGATTTAAGCCAGAATAACTCGGAGGAATCGCTCGGATTCATGGACATACCACCGTTTGCCTACAGATCTTATGCTGTTCTGGTGATCCAGGTGGACGATGTGTCCGGCTTTACTCATGACCAATCGGAAAAACAATGGGCTCTGGTCCGGTTCATTATTTCTAATATCGGTATGGATCTAGTCAATGAAAGTCACGTCGGGTACATTGTCGATCTGGACCGCGATCGTCTAGCGATGCTGATTAACCTGGACAACGAGGGGGCCGGGAAAGCTGCCGATGAACTCAAATCGATAGCCAGTTTACTCAAGCATATGATCGAAACCCGATTCAAGCTGATCCTTACTGTGGCCATTAGCAAGGTTCATGAAAGTCTTGAGGAGATCGGTGAAGGTTATGAAGAAGCTCTTGCAGCACTAGATTACAAAATGCTCATGGGACAAAGCGTAATTATTTGCTTCGATGACATCAACGAGGCAGAGCTGCACTATCATTATCCGATCGAAACCGAGGCACAGCTGATGAACCTGGTGAAAAGCGGAGATTTTGAAAGCGTTGAGAAGCTGCTCGACACTATTTATGAGCTTAATTTCACTTCAAATCAATTAACGCCTGAACTCGGAACCTGTATTTTTTTCAATATGGTGAGCACATTGCTTAAAATTATGAATGCCACGAATACCGGCTACCTTGGGATGGAAGAGGCAGGCATATTTGATCCAATTAAGCAGCTTCAGGGTTGTCATACAGCACAAGAGATGCATGTAAAAACGAAACGGTTTTACGAGCAGCTTACTAGACTGTTGCAGTCTGAGCGAAGTGATCATAGTGATCAACTGCTTGCCGACATCAAGCGGTTTATCGACGGTCAATGCACGGATCCGAATCTCGGCCTCGCCATGATTTCCAATCATTGCGGGAAGACGCCGCAGTACCTATCTACCTTTTTCAAAAAAGCGAGTGGGCAAAATATAACGGACTATATTTCTAAAACACGTATCGATCAGGCAAAGATGCTTATGGAAAACAAGGCTTTGACTAATTTGCAAATTGCACAAATGGTTGGTTACACGAACGATTTGGCTTTTATACGCGTATTTAAAAAAATCGAAGGCATCACTCCAGGCAAGTACCGTGAAAGTCTATCCAATATTACTGTTTATGAAGCTGAAACAAAATAGAACATCGTAGAATCAAAATCAAGCTTTAGAGGAGTGAGCACAATTGAACAAAACTTTTAATAAGACGCTATCTATCTTATTGGTATTCACTTTTATTATGGGTCTAGGCTTTGTACCGCCACAGGATGCCCGAGCAGCATCAAGCAAAATTGACATTGCTCCGAGTAGGTCAAGTGTTGCAAGCTTTAAGGCAAGTTCAGCAAGTAGTGCTAGCACCAAAAAAGCGCCATATGCGGTTGATCATGCCGATCATAACCTCACCGCCAACGTCAATAATTTCTGGCAATGGGGCGGGACAGGTGGGCTCATTTTTCCTAAAACCGGCACTAGCCCCTTGTGGCTAGCGTTAGATTTGGGGTCGGCTCAAACTTTTGACGAAGTCAGCTTTGACATCCCGACAAACTTTGCCGGTGTGAACTTGCGCATGTCGGACTATGAAGTGTTATACACTTCAGATGCTAGTACTTGGACTAATCTGCCAGCGGCAAGAAACTCAGCTCCAAGTGAATATATCCGTAGCGCAAACAATTGGACTTTAGCGAAAAAGGTTACTGTTCCGTCGAGCGTTGATGCAAGTGACCCGAATTGGGGCTCGCTAATGCCCAGCAATACCGATTGGACTGCCACAACCAATGGAACATTCGCGACACCTGTAACGGCGCGCTATGTGATGATCCATTTTACTCTGATGCCAAGCACTAGTTATTCGCTTGGGATATCAAATCTTAAAATTTTAAATACCCTAACCAGCCCCACAATTTTGCCTGCGTCCAGCTCATATGTAAAGGGGAACGGAAACACGCCTTTGACAACGATTACACTTAACCGCGAGACACTTTCGAGCATAACGATGACAAACTCGGTTACAAACGCCGTGTATCTTAAACCGCAAGATTATAACCTTGGTGTTATTTCTGGAGACACACAAACGGTCGCGTTTACAAATGCTTTTCTTGATTCCCTTCCGAATGGTGGCACATCGCTGACATTTTATTTTTCCGGCGGCTTTACGCAACAATATAATTTAAATGTCAGGGTGCCTACGTATGCCGATACCTACTTAAATAACCCCGGCAGCGGCTATGCGATAATCACGCCCAACTATTCGGGAATGAGCCTTACAATCGGCCACCCGGCTGTTGTAGATGCAAATGCAGCAATCAGTAAGTTCCCTGTTTTCAATATTTCGAGAGCGCTTTCTGGTACTTCGGTTACCGGAACACTCATTGCGCCTGACGGTACGACGGCATATAGCTTCCCGGCAACTAGTGTTGATGCTGGCGGTAACGCTGTAGTATCTATCCCCGATTCTACAACGCTGACTAAAGGAACCTATAAGGCGGCTTTCACGCTCACAAACAATGGAAATACGTTTTATGATAATTACTACTTTACCGTGATTGATAATTTCACAAATTACAGATCAACTCCCAATGCGAATAATTCAAATAATGCAAACGTCGCAAATGTGAATCCGGATTCATGGGTGAATATCGCATATCCCGCTATACAGATGGACGCATCTGGTAAAATAACCTATGCACCGGATTACAAAGGCAATCAAATCATGGATTATTCGTCTGTCGGATATAAAGGCGGCGGTGTAGCTATTCCCAATGCACCTGTTCGCGCAAGGATATCGCCTCTTGCCGACAATACCCAAGATGCGTGGCAGACCATTCAGGATGCTATCGACTACGTTTCAAGTTATCCCATTCAGGCAGACGGTATCCGCGGCGCTGTTTATTTGGAGCCGGGAGTGTTCCGAATAAGCAAGCCGCTTAATGTGACTACATCGGGAGTCGTTATACGGGGAGCAGGCGCGGGAACTGTCACTCCAGTTGTTGGAGATGGTTCGGTTGCCAATCCATACGACGAACAAATAGCAAGTGAAAACGCTGAGTCGGGAGTTACAAAGCTTATTTCAACATGGAAGATAACAACTTCTTCTTATACTCCACCGTCAGACCATGCTTCGACGGCAGGTAGTCCTTACACAAAGGGTTCAAACAGTACATTAATAAACTTTAACGGACAAGGCGCAACCACATCCGCCTCCTCATTTACTACCATTACGGATCAATATGTGGGTGCCGGGCAATCTTCCGTGCATGTTGCAAGTGTATCCGATCTTTCAGTAGGCGATATCGTAACCGTACAAAAAGCGGTCAATGCGAACTGGGTGAAGGCAATGTATATGGATAAAGTTGACGGTGCGAGCAACTGGTTGCCTAATGGCAATCTGGAAAAGGGGTTTGCCGGCATACCTTTCACCGCTGAACGTACCATCAAGAAAATCGATACGGCCACAAAAATGATAACGTTTGCTGAGCCGCTCTCTGATAATCTCGATATGCGTTGGGGCGTTTCTAGAGTACTAAAAACAACAGATGGCGGACGTATAAGTAATGTAGGCGTTGAAAATATTCAAGGAATTTCGCATTTTTACAATACAACCAAGCCTCTTCTGTCAAATAGATACGGCAAGAGTTTCCGGTCATATAATGACGAAAATCACGCGGAAGTGTTTGTTGCGATGGTTAACGTTCGTGATGGATGGATGCGCAACTTTACTACATACCACATAGACAGCGCATTTGTTACAGAGGGCAATTCTCGAAATATAACCGTACAGGACGGTAATGTTTTAGATCCTGTCAGCCTCATGGATGCGGGAGAGCGCCGTTATTCCATTTATTATAAAGATTCAGAACATATGTTTACACAACGCGTATACTCAAGATTTATGCGTCATGCATTTATCGTTGATTCGTATACTTCCGGTCCCAATGTGTTCTACAACAGCTCAAGCGAGTACACGTCCAATGCAACTGAGCCGCATTTCCGCTGGTCGTCCGGTGGACTGTATGATAATGTTATCGCACGCATATACCTGCAAAACAGATGGAACATGGGGACGTCCCACGGTTGGGCAGGGGTAAATTATCTGCTTTATAACTTCACCGGTCCGTTTATAGCAACGCAACCTCAGATTTCACCAAACTACGTAATCGGGCATTCATTTGACAGCACCACCAATCGTTTGGGATCTGCTACCAACCCGGATACTGGGCGTCAGAAGCCGGACAGAGATTTATCTGATAATATGACCAGCGCCGGACTTAATGGCGGCAAGGTACCCAACTTTGAGGCATACGAATACAGCGTATTACAGAAGGTGACGCCAGCGGCTAACAATATGCCGGACAGCCTTTATGTCCAGCAGCTTATAAACAGCCATGGTTCGCAAGCGTCTGCGATGATCGCGGTCGATACCGTTCCGCCGATGGTTGACCTATCTGGCAGAAACGCAGACTTGAGTTCTTTGACATTGTCGAGCGGTACCCTAAGTCCTGCATTTGAGTCTGGCACAACAGCTTACACTTCGAGTGTGGCTAGAGGCGTATCGAGCCTTACCGTAACGGCAGGTGTATATGATAGTAATGCTGCGATGACTGTGAATGGAATTCCGGTTATAAACGGTCAAGTAAGCGGAGCTATTAGTCTGAATACGGGAAACAATACCATCACCATCGTGGTGACAGCAGGAAATGGTACGACGAAGACCTACAGTGTAATAGTTTACCGAGCAACCAGCAGTGGTAGTTCAAGTTCTGGTGGTGGCAGTTCAACGCCAAGCGACACCAAAGTGACAGCAACGGATGGTAAACTAACACTTGCCGCAGGCAAGTCAGGCGAAGTTAGTTTAAGCGATGCAATCGTTGTCTCAATTCCGTCCAATGCTACAGACAAAGAACTGAAATTAACGATTGAGAAAGTAGTGGATACTCAAAACCTTCTTACGAATAAAGAGGGTCTGGCTAGTTCGGTATTTGAGATTCTGAAAAACTTCCCAGAGAATTTCAATAATCCGATCACACTGACCTTCGTTTTCGATCCAGTCAGCTTGAACCATAACCAAACGGCGGGTGTCTTCTACTATGATGAAGTGAAGAAAGTATGGGTAGAAGTCCCAGGAAGCAAAATTAACGGGAATCAGATTTCCGTAGAGGTAAATCACTTTACGAAATATGCGGTATTCGCCGTAGACCTTGTGGCGGAGAAGCCAATTCCAGACGTTAACTTAAGCGATATCACTCTACACTGGGCAGAGGCTAACATCAAGCAAGCGATAAGCAATGGAATCGTCACTGGTTATCCAGACGGCACATTTAAGCCGAACAATACGGTGACACGGGCGGAATTTGCTGTAATGCTGATGAATACACTGAAGCCGCAAGGAGAAGGAGCGGCGCTGACCTTCACAGACACAGTGGAGATTGGAACATGGGCGCAGAAAGCAGTCGCTCAAGCGTTCAAATCAGGTATTGTTCAAGGATATGAGGATGGAAGCTACCGTCCAAATGCAGAAATTACACGCGCAGAGATGGCCGTGATGCTCGCCAACGCTTTGGGTCTGGCTATCGAAGCTGATTCTGCAACCGGCTTCGCGGACGACAAGAATGTTCCTGCGTGGTCGAAAAGTGCAGTAGCGGCGATGAAGAAACAAAGACTTGTTGAAGGTAAAGGTGACAACGAATTCGCTCCTATGACCCCAACAACGAGAGCCGAGGCTGTAACGGTACTGCTGAACATGCTGACCCAAAAGGGCAAGTAACATATAAATCAATTGGATAGCGAATTGAGGGTTTTTCTGCAAGTAGGCGAACAGTCTGCTTGCAGATAACCCTTTTTACATTTTGATCATGTAGAGCGTTCTCATAATTTCTAAAGTTGTAAGATAAAATATACAGAAGCTGGATGATCCCAGGACGCGAAGAACGGATTGCTGTCATAAGAAGAGCAGGAATCCTAGCTGGACAAATCAGGGAATAAGGCAGCAGTAGATAGCATCCCCTTCCTGCGGCATGGTTAACGCCCAAACAATCCTTTGATGTATAATGGTACTTATGGAAAAGATCCAAATCGAAACTCTAGGAGGATATCAGATGAAATATCGTAAACTGGGCAATAGTGGATTAAAGGTCTCATTACTGGGATTGGGTACCAATGCATTAGGAGGGAGGGCCGACCAGGAGGAGTCGATCCGGATTATTGGGCAGGCGATAGACAAAGGCATCAATTTCATCGATACCGCTAATATATATACCAAATCCGAGTCGGAGCGTATTATCGGGCTGACTTTGGAAGGCAAGAGACATGAGGTTGTATTAGCGACGAAGGCTGGACTAGTCCGCGGCAGTGGCCCTAACGAACGGGGATCTTCGCGATTTCATCTTCAGCAGGAGCTCGAAGGTAGTCTGCGTCGGCTAAAAACGGATTATGTGGACTTATACCAAATACATACATTTGATCCAGAGACTCCGCTCGAAGAAACACTTAGAACGCTGGAAGACATGGTTAGCTCAGGCAAGGTGCGCTATATTGGTGCGTCCAACTACGCTGCATGGGAGCTGATGAAAGCACTTGGGATCAGCGAGCGTCGGGGCTGGAACCGTTTTGTTTCTCATCAAATTTGTTATTCGCTGGCTGATCGGACCCCTGAACAGGAGCTTGTTCCCATTTCTCTGGATCAAGGAGTGGGCATCATTCCGTATTTCCCGCTGGCAGGTGGCATTCTGACAGGGAAATATACATCCGTAGGTGCAGCACCTGAAGGATCGCGGGCCGATAAAGATCCTAACTTTGGCAAGTTTTTGACGGATGAAAGATTGCAGATGAGTCAAAGTGTCAGTGAATTGGCTGCCAAGTGGGATTGTACTCCCGGCAATCTGTCACTATCCTGGCTGATGCACAATCCTGTCGTATCGACCGTTATTGTTGGAGCTTCAGGTGCTGCGCAGCTTGAGGAAAATTACAAAAGCTTATCGATTGAGCTGAATGCCGATCAACTGCAGGAGCTTGACCGGGTCAGTGAATATTCGCGTTATGGCAAGCCGTTCGCACATTTTCGACTGCCGCAAGCCTAAAGGGTAGGAATGGCAATAGTATCGCTTGTTATTCACTGGACTTCTAATTTAGTTATTGTTTATGCTTTTTCAACAACGGCGCAAGCTGAACAGCAACAATGGCCGTTCCGGCGATACACAACGAGCCTGCTTGTAAATAGGTGATACTGCGTCCGAGAAACAAGATATCCATCAGGGCAACTTCCAGCAGCATTAAATTATTGATAAGGCTGCTTTCATAGGCGCGCAGCTGCTTTTGCGACCAAGCCCAAAGTGTAAAGGCCAACGCTCCGTTGATGGGTCCAAGCCATAACAGAATGAGGATCAGCTTTAAAGAGTAAGGCGGAATACCCTCTAGTATAAATCCAGTTAACAGCATACCTGCAGCCCCGATCAGCATTGGTGTAAGAACGAGTGCCGAAGGGGCTGTTTGTTTTCGGGTAAGCAAATAACGGGAATAGGTCAAGTGCACAGCATTGCCAACACAGGATAGCAGGATCAAGCTGATGCCGATCAAACTGCTTTGGGCAAAATGCCACGGATAATAGTAAATGACGATGCCAGCCATAGCTGCGAGAACAGCCAGGAAGGTGGCGCGGCCCTTTAACTCACGCAGCCAAAGCGCGTCAATAACGAGCAGGAACAGCATATTTCCCACCGATAGGAACATGTTGGACTGCATAGGGGTCAAATAAAATTGGCCTGCATACTGAAGTCCTTGAGCCAGAATAAACCCGGTAATTCCAAGAAATAAATAGTTTTTCCAGGTCAGCTTCCATTTCCCCTGTGAAACTTCTGTATGAACGCTGTGATCCTCATGTACTCCATTTCCCTGAGCGTGCTTTCGATCACGAAGCCGCAGCACCACCCATAAGGTCAACGCCGCTGCGCTGTAGCGCATGCCTGCAAGGGTAAAGGGGCCTACGCCCTCAGCAAACGCATATTGATTCAAAATGTAAGAGGAGGACCACAGTAGCGTTACGAAGACGGCCGCTGCAATAGAAAGCGCACGAATCATCGAAAGCCCCCCGTTCGGACGCTGCCACACCCCTATGTTGCTATTGTTTTTAACTTTCCTTTCTGCATCCATAATAAGCTACTTCCCTTCTCACAAGGCTGTTTGGTAACTCCATAGTAAGCTTGTAAAAAGGGGATAAAAAGAGTAGACTTTCTTTAATTAATTTTCCCCTTTTTGAATCATCACTCTGTTTAAGGAGATTTGTATGCAAATTGCTTATCACTACTTGAAGCTAAGGGAATTTTGTGGCTATGCAGAAAACGAGCCAGTAGAGATTTCACTGGAGCAGCTTGCAGAAGTGTTGTGCTGTACACCGCGCAACGTGAAGCTGATTGTGAAGCAATGTCAGGAGCTGGGGTGGATCGAGTGGCAGCCTGGGCGTGGTAGAGGGAATCGTTCCATAATTATATTTAACATGGAGTCGGAAAACGTAATCCGCTCTTGGGCCCAGACCAAAATAGACAAAGGTCAGTATTCGCAAGCGATGGAGCTTATGCGTCGGTATGATCCGAGCTCGCCTCTTCAACAACAAATAACAGAATCGATCTATAAGCAATTTGGCATCCAATCCACGCCATATAAGAAGGGGCACATCGATTTGCTGCGGCTTCCTTTTTACCGGGAAATGCCTCTGCTGGATCCGATCAACGCCACCCTCAGGACAGAGCTGCATATGATGGGTCAGCTTTTTGACACACTTGTTGAATGGGATTGTTCGAATGCAGTTTTTATACCCCGGCTTGCTGTGCACTGGGAGCAGAATAGGGATGGGACCGTATGGATGTTTTATTTGCGTAAAGGTGTCCTTTTTCATAATAAAAAAGAGCTGACGTCCGCAGATGTTCATCATACACTCATGCGCCTTAGCCAGTTGGATTCGGATTGCGCAAATCTGGAACGGGATAGACTGTGCTCAGAATGGAAGGTACTTCATATTCGCGAGATAGAGGCCACACATCGGTATGCGCTGCGTATTCAACTGGATTCACCCAGCTCTTTGCTGCTGCATTATCTGGCTGCACCCAAGGCATCCATTATTCCATGTCAGACAAACGAAAATAATGAGCGTCTACCTATAGGAACTGGGCCGTTTAAGCTGTTACGGAATGACGCAGAGATGGTGGTTCTGGAGGCATTTGCGGACTATTATCGGGAGAGGGCACAGCTGGATAAGGTTGAAATTTGGATATTGAAGGAGCTGCTCACACAAAAAATGTCCGATGATGGTTTAGGCGGACAACCTATTCTCTACACGCATCCGTTCCAAATTCATGCACATGCTCCAAAGGGGACCACGATTATGGAGCAGACGGAGGGAGGCTGCACGTTCATGATCATGAACGGCCGCAAGCAAGGACCATTACAGGACCCTGCTATGCGGCGCAGGCTGCGTAAGCTTTTGCAGCCCGAACAGTGTGTGGCGGAGCTTGCAGGTAATCGGATCGGAGCCGCTTACAGCTTTTTTCCGGATTGGAGTGCAGCTATAGCGGCTCAAATAGCGGTGGAGAGCAAGGTGGAGCATGGGACCGAGGACGCAGAGACAGAGCAGGAGGTGGCTACAGTTTCTTTACCAACCAGTGGTTATCAAAATTCGCTTCAGCTGTACACACACTCCATCTTGAACAATTCGCTTGAGCAGACGGCTCAGTGGATTCAGCAGCGGTGTGCATCCGCAGGCATCCCTGTACACATTCACGTGCTTCCCTATGAACAATTCAGTCGACCTGGAGCGGTAGATCATGCGGATATCGTGCTGCTTAACGCTATTACAACGAATAATCGGGAGTGGTCGCTGCTGCATCTACTGCTCTATGAAAGCTATGGGGTCCATCGCTTCGTTGATCGGGGTTTGTTAGTCGAGCTTGATCAAAGGTATGCGACCATCGCTAATGAAACGGATGCTGCAGCCCGATCTGTACTTTTGCAGGAAGTGGAAACTTGGCTGCTGCATCATGATGCGCTGCATTTTCTTTACCATTTGCGGCATGCTGCCTTTTACCATCCGAACCTGCTCGGAACTGAAAAAATCAACCCCTATGGCTGGGTTGATTTTCGTGAGCTGTCACTGCGGCCTGAATAGCTTTAATAGCGTAAAGTATTATTGTTTGACCATAAGGATTACACCAAACCAAGACGCTGAAACTGCTCAATGGGTGCATCGTTGTCTTTCATCATCCTTATCATATGATCGATCATAAGCTGTTCAACCGCTGCATCCTCCAATGGTTGGTTTTGCTGTGGATCATGGAGCTGATCAAATAATAGTGTACCAAATGAATGATATTGCACCTGCGAATTTGCTTGTGTTTTCAGAGGTTTGACTCCCTTGGTAAAGGCAAAGGGTTCAGCCAGCGTAGCTGCTCTGAGTTCCTCCAAGCTGAACATAGTCCGCATATGGGTTGGCATCACCGTATAGTTGTATAGCGGCTCATTGGTCGCTGTTGCTGGTGCCCGCATATAGACATATCGCCCATCCGTGCAATTTATGTGCCCTCCGTGTATACCGAATAGGGCTGCCTCCCGTACAGACTGATCAGAAGCAATTGTCTCTTTGAGTGGCTTGCCCTGCATCCCTTCCGGAATAGCAGCACCGAAAAATTCAAGCAGGGTGGGCGCAAGATCAATGGTTTGTACCAAACTGCTTCTGCGGACTCCATGCATCCGGCTGCGCGGATCCCAAATAAATAACGGCATACGGGACACTTCATTATAAAAAGGCTGCACCATCTTTGCCCACCAATCATGCTCTCCAAGTAAAAATCCGTGGTCCGTATTGACGATAAGCAGCGTATCCTCCCACAAATTTAACTCGTCCATCATATCTAATACCTTCCCGAGATAAGCATCACACATGCTGAGCAGAGCCGCATATTCATAACGCAGATGTGCAACTTCCTCCGGGGTTTGGGTCACACGACTATACGGTGGCCAGTCAAAATGCTTGCCTTCATAATCATGCGGATACAACGCTCTATAATTCTCGGGTGCACGAAAGGGCTCGTGGGGATCAAAGGTCTCCAATTGCAAAAACCAGTTGTTCTGGTCTGCGTTGGTACGAATAAATTCCATACCGGCTGCGAATGTTTTGGCTTGTGGATATTCGGCTTCTTCCCGGATGTATTGGCGATTGACCCAGTCCTGACGGATCAGATTGCCAGCCCGATGTCCGCCCAGCATGTCGGGATGCTCGGGGTCCTTAACCTGACCCTTCCATGGATCGCCCTCCTGGCCACGGATAAGCTCGTAAGAATGATAACGGTTATGATAGGTGCAACCGCCATCCTCCCAGTAATGCTGATGATCAGTAACCAGATGGGTATATACGCCATTATTGCGAAGAAGCTCTGCCACCGAATCGTCATAAGGCTCCAGAGGTCCCCAACTGCGATGAAGGAAATTATAACGCCCTGTCTGGAGCTCTCTTCTTGCAGGCATGCAGGGCATACTCCCGACATAAGCGTTGTCAAAAACAGCCGTTTGCTGTGCCAATCTTTTGAAATTGGGGGCATGAATCCAATCGCAACCATACGCCGGAAGCATATGCCGGTTTAAGCTGTCAAACATAACCATGATCGCTTTCATATATCGATCTCCTCTCAATCCTATAACTTTATCCCTTAACACTGCTGGAAATTAAACTTTTAATAAACTGCTTTTGGAAAATAAAGAACATCACGACTAAAGGCAAGGAAACAACGACGGTTGCAGCCATTAGCAGATTATATTGAATCGTGTGCTCTCCATTGAATACCTGCAGACCCAATTGTACGGTTCGCATACTTTCACTTGTAGAATAAATTAATGGATGAAAAAAGTCGTTCCATACGGAAACGGTTTTGAATATACCCAAGGTAGCAATGAGCGGCCCGCTTTGTGGTAAATAGATCGATAGAAAGCTGCGTAAAAAGCCGGCCCCATCGATATATGCCGCATCATCCAGAGCCCGCGGAAACTGCATATAAAACTGACGAGCCAGAAAAATCCCAAAGGAGCCCGACAGCTCTGGTATGATGAGAGCAAAGTAAGAGTTAATCCAACCATTCCCACCGCTGCCGAATAAGTCATTGCCGCCAAATAAAGGCATCGATTTCATAATCAGAAATTGTGGAATAATCGTGACCTGAGGCGGGACCATCAAACCGATAAGCAGCATAATAAAAATGAAATCTCTGCCTTTAAAATGCAGACGGGCAAATGTGTAACCAGCCAGTGAATTAAAAAACATGCTTCCTCCAACGGCAACAAGTGTAACTATCGTTGAATTTTTAAAATAGGTGGCCCAACTTGTCTTCGCCATCGCACGCACAAAATTTTCAGGGTGCCATTCCATCGGGAGAAGGGTATTCGCTCCAAGACTAAACTCATTATCTCCCTTAAAGGAAGTAAAGAGCATAACCAGGAAGGGAATAATCATAAGCAGTGAAAATAATATGAGCACGAAATATACGGATAGCTTTGGAAGTACCCCGCTTTTCATGCAGCTGTCCCCTTTTTAGTCAATATCGTTATCTCTGGAACCAAATGTGTAGTTAATCAAAGTAATAATCAAGGTAATGATGAGTAAAACCATTGCCATCGTAGACGCATACCCCATGCGATATTCCGAAAAGCTCATTTTTACAATCTCATTAACGAGCGTTGTTGTAGAATTCGCTGGTCCACCGCTTGTCAGGATATAGACAAGATCGAATATTTGAAAGGACCGAATCGTTGAGGTAATGAATAGAAAAAAGGTAATAGGACGAAGCAAAGGTAGTGTAATTGCTATAAACTGCTGCACGGTGTTCGCACCATCCATTTTGGCGGCTTCATATAAATGTTCGGGTATCCCCTGAAGTCCTGCCAAATAAATAATCATCGCATAACCGATGCCTGTCCATATACCGATAATAATGATCGAGCCTAAAGCCGTCTTCGGATCTTGAAGCCAATTTTCACCTGTCATACCGATGCTCGTCAGAAAAACATTTACAGGTCCTTTCATTGGATCAAGAAGCCACAACCAAGTCATGGCGACGGCTACGGAGGAAATTACCCCAGGCAAGTAAATGGAAGCTCTGAAAGCCGCGATGAACCTGATTTTTAAATTCAAAAATTGAGCGATAAACATGCCAAGCGCCATAGTCGGGATGACCGTGCAGATCCAGAAAAAGAGCGTGTTGCGTATAGCCCGCAAAAATATAGAATCTTGTATAATGCGGCTGTAATTTTTAAGTCCAATCCATTCTCCGGGATTCATAAGCGTATAATTCGTAAAGCTTAAATACAGCACCCAGATGACTGGAATCAGAACGAATATTAAATAAATGAACACATTTGGGAAAATAAACAAATAGGGTAAATAGCGACTGGACCGTGTCTGCATGTATAACTCCTTTCCGTCGGGGACCGTTTCCGGATATTCACCCGGAGGCGGCTGACGGTAATTAAACCATGTGTAGTGCGACAGCTCTTTTACTTGTTTTTGATCTCGTCTCTGGCTTTTTTAGCATTATCCTTTAACGCCTCTGCCACGGGTCTAATGCCGTTAAAACTTTCCTCAAGCGCAATCCGCAAATATTTGGTATGAATCGCCCAATCCGCGGAAGGTGCATAACCCTTCGTGTCATTCATTACTTTGAAAATAATTTCATTTTCCGGACTTACCTTCACGTATTCATCCTTCAATGATTTAAGCGGCGGAACAAAACCGGTTTTAAGAGTGAAGTCATATATATTCTTCTTGTCAAACCAGAATTTAATAAACTTCCAGCTTTCCTCGGGATGCTTGCTGCTCTTGGACATGGTCAAAAACGTTCCCAGCATTAACGCCGTTTGCTTGCCGGTCGGGCCTTTGGGTGGAAGCGCCCAGCCAATTTTATCAGCGCCTACAGCTTTTTGAAGCGTTGATAAGGAAGGTGAGCTTGCAAATGCCAGAGCGGCCTGACTATTCTGGAACGGAGTACCGCCCAGTGCTTGTTGATTGGCTGGAATAATGGCTCCTGATTTATAAAGAGCCACCATCTTTTCGACAAGAGCAATGGATTCCGGTGAATCGAATGTTGGATTGTTCTTGTCATCATAAATATCCTGGCCAAGTAAAAGCATAAGAGATAAATAGGATTGTTCCCCGTTGCTGGTTTGTAGGTCGATGC
The DNA here is from genome assembly GCF_001956045.1 of Paenibacillus sp. FSL H7-0331. The sequence goes on from NZ_MRTH01000023.1 coordinate 83,499, forward strand.
CGGCACGTGTTGTTTTGCCATCTTTCATCACCTTGGCTTTCTCGGCAAACTCAAAAATTTCATCAATTGTAGCTGGCGGTTTGTTAGGGTCTAGACCTGACTCTGTGAAGAAATCCTTACGCCAAACTAACGGGCGAATTTCCGGCATCAATATACCGTATTGTCCGCCTTTCCATTCTCCTGCTTTCAGGATGCTTGGAAACATATCCTCCGAGCCTGCCCATTGCTCCGCTTTAATAAATTTATTCAGGTCCATATATTTGTCCTGCTCCACTGTAGAGATCAACTGCCCGAAGCCAAGTCCGTGCACGTCAGGAGCGATTCCACCCGAATAAGCGACAGAAAGCTTTTGAAAATAATCTTTGAAAGGAATCGTCGTCAATTCGATTTTAATCTTGGGATTCGCTGCTTCGAATTTCGCGATAATGGACTTGACCTCTGCTATAACCAATTCATCACTGGCAGGGTACCAGTATTTCAAAGTTACGGCTTTCTCTTCTCCTCCTGGCTTATCCGTTCCTGTTTGTTCAACTGCTCCCGAACATGCTGATAATAATAGTGCGATCACGACAAGCAGACTTGTTACCATTGCTGCTAAACGCTTCAAGATGCTTCTCCCCCTTCATATGGTAATTCCTTGTTCACAAATTCAATATAGTAAAAGCACGACACGAATAAAATAGTCCATTTCTGACCCCATTCGCCTAATCTATACTAGCCAAAGGTTATGAAGTCAATAATGGACTTTACAGGTAAACAATTGTACAAATCTGATATGATATGCGATTTATGTTGAGCTTTTTTAATATATTTCTTGGATATCCAGCTTTTTATTCGTATTTTCTGTGCGATATTGGCCAGGAGGAACCCCTTCATGCTTTTTGAAAATGCGGATAAAGCTGGCTGTGTTATGATAACCTACCATTTGGCTAATTTCGGTCACACTGTGATCTGTGGTTACCAGGAGCATCTTGGCGTGCTTGACCCGCATGGACAGCAAATACTCCATGAAATTTAACCCAACAGCTTGTTTGAATAATCGACTCAGATAGGACGGATCAAGTCCCAGTTGCTCGGCTATGCCGTTTAAGGAGATTTCTTTATCATGATTAGTTTGAATATATTCAAGAATTTGCTCAACAGGTGTGCGATTTCTGATCGTTGGACCATGCGATGCACTAGAAATAATCCGGTTCGCTGTTTGTTCCATCCATTCGATGATTTCATCTAACGTCTCCAGCTTCATTAAGGAGTCATGAAGGTCCTGCGGAACCTCAGGTGTGGGTATATTTGAATCCGCTGAATAATGTACCATCACCATAACAAGCTCCTGAAAGGTATGGCGGATGAGGGTCATAGGGCAGCCATCCAGCTTTTTGATCATCTTCTTCAATTGATCCAGGCACCATTTAACCTTATTCAAATCAGCTTCCTTAATGGCAGCAGAAAGTGAGGTTTCTATTTCCTTGCGTTCGTTATACATGAGCATAATGTAGGGTTGATTACTTTGAACATGCCAGATAGGAATCAAAGCTTTATGTCCCTTAAATATCCGAAATTCCAACGCCTGAAGCGCCTGGTTATAAGATTCAGAGATGTAGCCCAGATCACTATGGATATCGCCAATACCAGCGCTTATGGTCAGCTCCAGGTAGCTATGGATATATTGACAAATCGTATTCACAACATGCAATACATTGGAACGGGCTAGCGAGATTGGGGTTTCGGACGTTAAATTACATAAAATCACCACATCCCGACCTTTGAAAAGCGTAAATAGCACATTAAATTTACCGTGAAGCTGCTCCTCAGCCAGCTTGCCGATGAAATATCCTAACAGACTTTGATCAGATGGCTTATATTTGTCCTTGAATCCAAGATAGTCGTCAATCCTTACAACCATTACGAAAATCCCGTGGCCGCTCACTTCGATTCCAAGCTCTTGCAGCTTCATCAGTCGATCCTCAGTGAAAACTGTAGGTTCGATCAGCATTTGCTGTAAAAAGTTTTGTCGCAGCATCATCTCGCTTTGCTCCAGCCGCTGCTGTAAAATCGTGTCCTGCTCCATAATCGTATTGAATTCGGAAATCAAATATAAAAACTCGTCCTGCTGCTTTTCTTGGCGATTGCTCTTATTACGGCCAACCATAATGGTTAAAGTGGCTATATAGCTTTGGATTTGTCTGACCTTTCTAAATACATAGTACATCAGACCGAGAGTTGCAAGCAGGACTGAGATGACAACCAGATTATAAACCTTACTGGATTCTGTATGAAAAGGCATCGCATAAACATATTTCCAATGGGACAACGAGGAGGGGTTAACCCTGAAGCCATATACGGAATCTTCAAGTCTTCCTTGAAACGAAGTAATGTTTGATAGCGCTTTCGTTCGAGCTGGGTCAAAAACATCAGATGGCACGATCGTACCGTTTTTTGTTTCAAACGCGTGTTGTCCGTCCGGGAGAATAATCCAGATTCGTTCTTGATCTCTCTGGACGAAGGGGCTTTTAAATAACTCGGCAGGGTCAAAGCTGACTATGATAGCTCCGTTAATGTCGGTACCCAGCAGGGGGATCGGACGTATCAAAATAATCAGTGTATGGTTATCAGGTAAGGTCTGCACGATCCATTTTTCATCTTTGCCCATATGGTTGATCTCTTGCGTGATTTGTGCAAAATCAAACTTCCGAACGGCTTGCCCGCCTGTGATCGGGACTTGTACGATTCCCTCTCCCTTGATATAAATAAAAGCGGAATTTACCGAATAGGAAGAGATAAAGCTTTCGCGAAAATTATTGCCGAATTTCTTAATGGCTGGTGAAATGATAGTAAGGTCCTCGGCTTCGAGCCTATTGGAAAGCTCAGTAGTATTGGCTAACTGCAGCGTCATCGAATTAATATTTCGCAATAAAGCATCCATAAATAGCTTTGTTTCTTCTAATCGTTGGAAGCTGGATTTATCGATTTCATTCTCAGCGATAGAAATCTGAAACCGGTATTGCAAAAAAGAAGTAACAAGAAAGATGATAAGCAGCAGTAGTATTGTCAAGGAAAGCAAGAGTTTAATAAACAGGCTGCGGAACTGTAGACTGTGCAGTGCTCTACGGATGATAGTAATCATTGATTCAACTCCATGCAATAAGGATTGTGTAATTGAAGTGCAGAGCTTTTCTATAATGTAACACATTTCATAGAATAATAGGGCTGACTTTCATGCGGAACAGCAGGTTGTTGATACGGGCTGCTCTATGTAATAACTTTATAATTGACGCGCAATTTAATTTGTCTTACAATATGACTAATGAATCTTGCATGCATAATGAAAAGGGGGGATAGGGATGGGAACCGGTCCAAAGGAAGTAACGATGAAATCGATCAAACGGGAAACGATGTCCAAGCAGGTGGTTGATCAGATTATCGAGCTGCTGACGAGTGGACAGCTTCATCCTGGAGATAAGCTGCCGACGGAGGCCGAGCTTACGGATAAGCTGTTTGTCAGCAGACCGGTTCTCCGCGAAGCGTTAAGCTCATTGGAGACGATGGGGATGATCCAGAGGAAGACACGCGAAGGCACTTTTTTTTCCAATAAGATTGGCAGTAAGCCTTTTTCGATTATGCTGGCTTTGTCAGCAGGGGATATTCCTGCCGTGATGGAAGCAAGAATGTCCTTGGAGCTGGGCTTGGTCACGATGGCCGCGGAGAAAATTACCGATAGCCAGCTGGAGCAATTGGCTGAGATTCTGCGTGCGACAGCTCTAAGCAAACAAGGCTATGTGGGACTGGACAAGGAATTTCACCGAACGATTGCCTATAGCGCCAACAATCCGATTCTTGAAGGCAGTATCGACCCGCTGTTGAATATGTTTGATGAAATTGAGAAGCAAATTCCTACGGTGGATCGTGATCATAGGGCGACCATGCAGGAGCACCAAGCGATATTTGAGGCGCTTCAGCAGCATAATCCGCTTGCAGCGCATTCAGCCATGTATCACCATCTCAACCATGTCCGATCAAAAGTGTTGAAGAGTCTGGGATAAGCCGATGTGAATGGCATCTATGTAACCGAAACCGTATTAGTGAATGAAATCATGAAGGGTGGAGAAATGAACATGAATCAGGTCAGACAATCACCAACAGGAATTTTGGGATTTCCCGTAGCACCGATGGATCAACACGGCAAGCTGGACGAGAAAGCTTTGGAGGCGAATATTCAATTTTTGATCAAGGAGGGCTTGTCGTCCATATTCATAGCATGCGGATCTGGTGAGTTTCATGCGCTGTCTCACCGTGATTACAAGTCGATGGTTGAAGTGGCTGTTGCTACCGCCAAAGGCAAGGTGCCTGTCTATACCGGAGTTGGCGGTAATATAAGCCATGCTTTGGAATTAACGGAGCTGTCGGCTGAGCTTGGGGTTGACGGGTATCTGATTTTGCCACCGTATTTGATAGAGCCGGAGCAGGAGGGGCTGTACCAATATTTGAATGCAATTATCCAAAGTACGGACTTGAATGCGATCGTGTATCAGCGGGATAACTGTGTATGTTCTTTGGAAACGCTTCAACGGTTGCTGGAATCCCCTCAGCTTGTCGGTTTGAAGGACGGCTTGGGCAACATGGATTTGAATATTGAGATGACACAAACCATTGGTAAACGCCTGGAGTGGCTCAATGGGATGCCGATGGCTGAGGTCACAATGCCTGCTTATGTAAATCTGGGCTTCAGAACGTATTCTTCTGCGATTTCCAATTATATACCGCATATTTCGGCGCTGTTCTTCGATGCCTTGCTGAGCCACAATGACGACCTGCTCCATGAGCTGTATGAGCATGTAATCCTGCCGATTAACAAAATTCGCAAGCAAAGAAAAGGTTATGCCGTTGCTTTAATTAAAGCGGGTATGGAAATCGTCGGTCATCCGGTTGGTACTACTGTTCGTGCACCGATCATTCAGGTGGAAAAAGATCATTACGATAAGCTGGCTCAAATTATCCAGGTTGCTTTCGAGAAGTTTCCAAAGGCAGCGAAATCATAAACGAAATCACATCCTATACAGCATCATAATTTGATAAGACAAGGAGACCGACCATGAGCAGCCCGACTGAAATTCCGGCTTATTTAAACTATATCAATGGACAATGGACACCGGCATCTACAGGTGAAGTGGAGGTTCGCAGCAATCCAGCCAACACCAGCGACAAGCTGGGGACGATCGCTATGTCCTCTCTGGACGATTTGAACCTGGCGGTGTCGAGTGCCAAGCAGGCATCCCGAGCGTGGAAAAAGCTGTCAGGCAGCGCACGCGGTGATTACTTATTCAAGGCCGCCGCTATTCTGGAAAGCAGAGTGGATGAAATTGCCGAAACAATGACCAGAGAAATGGGCAAAACGTTTCCAGAGGCCAAGGGTGAAACCATGCGGGGTGTTGCCATATTACGCTATTATGCGGGAGAAGGCATGCGTTCAATCGGAGATGTGATCCCTTCCACAGACAGTGAAGCGCTGATGCTGACCACACGGGTCCCGCTCGGCGTAGTAGGTGTGATCACGCCGTGGAATTTTCCGGTTGCGATTCCGATCTGGAAAATGGCTCCGGCCTTGATCTACGGCAATACCGTAGTCATCAAACCTGCGGCAGAAACGGGAATTACAGGCGCCAAGGTGATAGAGTGCTTTGCAGCAGCCGGTTTTCCAGCAGGAGTTGTGAATTTGATCAACGGCTCGGGTCCCGTCATCGGTCAAGCATTGGTTGAGCACCCTGATGTCCATGGTATTACGTTTACCGGTTCAGGAGCAGTTGGCAAACGGATCGGACAGTGGGCCTTGGCTCGCGGCGCCAAGTACCAGCTGGAAATGGGCGGCAAAAATCCGGTGATCGTCACAGCCGATGCCAATCTGGATCTTGCCGTGGAAGCTACCATTAGCGGGGGCCTGCGCTCCACAGGACAGAAATGTACAGCAACGAGCCGGGTTATTGTTCAGAGCGAGGTGTATGAGGTCTTTCAAGACAAGCTGCTGCAAAAGGTACAGCAAATCACTGTAGGCGACGGCATGAAGGACGGCATCTGGATGGGACCTTGTGCGAACGAGAATCAACTGAATAAAGTGCTTTCTTACATAGAGAAGGCCAAGTCAGAAGGCGGGAAGCTGGTAGCTGGAGGAAATCGCCTGCAGGGAGAAGGCTATGATCAGGGGTATTTTGTCCAACCGACGGTTTTCTCAGATGTAACGACGGACATGACGATTGCCCAGGAGGAAATTTTTGGACCTGTGCTTGCACTGATGAAGGTGGATTCCGTAGAAGAAGCATTAGCGCTTGCCAATGATGTGGAGTATGGACTTAGTGCCTCGATATTTACTACGCGGATTGATCACATGCTGTCCTTTATCAACGAGATGGAAGCAGGTCTTGTGCGCATTAATGCGGAAAGCGCTGGAGTTGAGCTGCAGGCACCGTTCGGCGGGATGAAGCAATCGAGTTCTCATTCTCGTGAGCAGGGACGCGCAGCTATAGAGTTTTATACATCGATTAAAACAGTTTTTATCAAATCCTAGCTCGCGGGCTCACCGTTCTTCCAAACTTGAATAGGAGTGGAGTGACACTATGAATGCTCAACTGACACAGGACAGCGCTCAGGGAACACCGATGATTACGGAAATGCGGGTTATTCCTGTTGCGGGCCATGACAGCATGCTGCTCAATCTGAGCGGCGCGCATAGTCCTTATTTTACAAGAAATGTGGTTATTCTTAAGGATAATGCAGGGCGAACCGGGATTGGCGAGGTGCCTGGAGGCGAGCGGATTCGGCAAACGCTGGAGGATGCCAAGGCGCTCGTTATCGGTCAATCAATAGGGACGTATAACCAAATTCTCAGTAAGGTACGCAGGAGCTTTGCTGATAGGGATGCGGGCGGGCGGGGCTTGCAAACCTTTGACTCGCGGATTACGATTCATGCGGTTACAGCTCTTGAGGCTGCATTACTCGATCTACTGGGCCAATACCTCGGCGTACCTGCTGCTGCCCTACTGGGAGAGGGCCAGCAGCGCGAGTCCGTGGAAATGCTCGGTTATCTGTTCTACATTGGGGATCGCAGCAAGACGGATTTGCCATACCTGAGTGACCTGGAGGCTGAGGACGATTGGCTGCGTCTGCGTCATGAAGAAGCGCTTACGACAGCGTCCATTGTACGGCTGGCTGAAGCTGCGCATCAACGTTACGGCTTCAACGATTTTAAGCTAAAAGGTGGTGTGCTGCGCGGCTCTGAGGAGCTGGAAGCCGTTACAGCGCTGGCTGAGCGTTTCCCACAGGCGAGAATTACGCTTGATCCGAACGGCGCGTGGTCGCTAGAGGAAGCCATCCGGCTGTGCCGCGGACAACAGCATGTGCTAGCTTATGCCGAGGATCCATGTGGTGCTGAACAAGGGTATTCCGGCCGCGAAATCATGGCGGAGTTCAGACGGTCTACCGGACTGCTAACAGCTACGAATATGATTGCCTGCGATTGGCGGGAGATGGGTCACGCGATTCAATTAGGATCGGTCGATATTCCATTGGCTGATCCGCACTTTTGGACGATGCAGGGCTCGATCCGTGTAGCCCAAATGTGCCATGAATGGGGATTGACTTGGGGCTCGCACTCGAATAATCATTTTGATATCTCGCTGGCGATGTTTACGCATGTTGCTGCAGCCGCACCTGGACATATTACAGCGATCGATACGCATTGGATTTGGCAGGATGGTCAACGACTGACCAAGGAGCCTTTGCGAATTAACGAAGGCAGGATCACGGTTCCGACGAAGCCAGGGCTTGGCATTGACATCGATATGGAGCAGCTCGAAAGCGCTCATCGGCTCTACCTGGAGAAGGCACTCGGAGCTCGCGATGATGCAATCGCCATGCAGTATCTGAAGCCCGGTTGGAAGTTCAATAACAAGCGTCCATGCCTGGTTGACTAATAAATCGTGAAAAGGAGGCCAACTGGCGCTCCTTTTTTGTCTTTATCCGTTTGTAGGCTTATACTGGAAAGGAAAACCATTGTTCCATTTTCCCTTATTTAGAAGGAGGACCTTATGCAATCCATTGATAGAAAAGCTTTGGTAAGCCGGCATCATCCTATCATCAGAGAACTGAATCCCGTATCACCCCTTACCGTCGGAAATGGCGAGTTTGCTTTTACTGCCGATCTGACAGGCTTGCAAAGCTTTCCGGAATCGTATCAAATGCCGCTAGGTACGCAATCGCAGTGGGGCTGGCATCAAACGGGAGGCAGCCGGTATAAATTGGAGGATGCGCCCATGCAGTCCTTTGAGACTCATGGACGTCAAGTGGAGTATCCATTTGCACCCGGAGATAAGCCGGATATTTTCCACTGGCTGAGACAAAATCCGCATCGTCTGCAGCTGGGGCAGATCGGGCTTGTGCTCATGACACCGGATGGCCAACGAGTCGGAATTGAACAGCTGGAGCAAACCGAGCAGCAGCTCAACCTGTGGGAGGGCATCCTGACAAGTCAATTTACGGTATCAGGAGCTTCTGTCAAAGTGATCACCTGCTGTCATCCTGACTCCGATCAGCTTGGGATCCATATCGAATCCCCGTTAATAGAGGCAGGCTTGCTACAGCTGTCCATCCAATTCCCTTCGTCAACCATGACTGCGAAGGAATGGCGCAGCGCGCTTGACTTGGAATGGCAGCATGAAACGCATCGCACAGAGTGGGTGGAGGTATCGGCCAGCAGCGGCACGTTTGAACGGACATTGGACGAGGATCGCTATAAGGTAACCTGCCATTGGAATGAGGGTGACCTGGAGCAGGAAGGGCCTCATCAGTATCGGATTATTCCCGGGAAAAATGGCCATTCGTTCTCTATTGTGGTCGGATTTATGCCTCATGCAGTTAATCTGATAGCGCTTACTTTTGATGAGATTCGGACTGCCAGTATGGAGCATTGGGAGCATTTTTGGCTGAGTGGCGGAGCTGTAGAGCTTGCCGGCAGTACAGATGTGGGTGCGCTTGAGCTGGAAAGACGTATCGTACTGTCTCAATTCGTAACGGCGATTCATTGCGCGGGATCCCTTCCTCCTCAGGAAACCGGATTATTATATAATTCCTGGTATGGCAAATTTCACTTGGAAATGCATTGGTGGCATGCGGTGCATTTTGCGTTGTGGGGCCGTACGCATTTGCTTAAAAAAAGTCTTGGATGGTACCGGGATATACTGCCGGTAGCACAAAAGCTTGCTCGTGATCAAGGATATCCAGGAGCGAGATGGCCCAAAATGGTTGGACCGGATGGACGGCAAAGCCCTTCCCCAATCGGGAATTTACTCATCTGGCAGCAGCCGCATCCCATTGTGTATGCAGAGCTCTGTTATCGAGCGGAGCCTACACTGGATACACTGAATGCATTTGCTGACATCGTCTTGGAATCAGCGGAATTTATGGCTTCCTATGCACACTGGGATGAGCAGGGTGGGCGATATGTGCTCGGCCCGCCGCTGATTCCGGCACAGGAAAATTTTGCTGCGGAGGAAACATGGAATCCGACCTTTGAGCTGGAATATTGGATACAAGGACTGGAGATCGCTCAGGTGTGGCGTGCACGCCTCGGTATGGAACCATCACCGGAATGGAACCGGATTATTGAATTGTTATCCGTGCTTCCTGTTCATAACGGTGTATATATAGCCCACGAAAATCGTCCTGATACTTTCCTGACGGATAATACCGATCACCCTTCGATGCTCGGTGCATTTGGCATATTGCCAGGCAAAAAGGCGGATCGTTCGATCATGAAAGCGACCCTGCTCAAGGTGATGCAGGAGTGGAATTGGCAGACCTCCTGGGGCTGGGATTTCCCTATGGCTGCGATGACAGCAGGGCGTCTGGAGGATGGGCGTTTAGCGGTAGACATTTTATTGCGGGACGAAGTGAAAAATACATACCTACCTAATGGCCATAATTATCAGAATGCGTCTCTGATGGCTTATTTGCCTGGCAATGGCGGGTTATTGACTGCGGTTGCGATGATGGCCTGCGGATGGGATAACGGACCAGCTATCCATGCACCAGGCTTTCCGACCGATGGCACGTGGGAGGTTCGGTTTGAAGGCTTGTCGAAATGGATGTAAATGCTAAGTCGCAAGTAGGGCATTCACTATGATAATCGAAAAGAGGTGCCAGTCATGAACACTTTTTCTACGTTCCAGCTACCGCAGCAAATCATCTATGGTCATCATGCTTTGACCCAGCTAGGACTCCAGACTACTAGACTGGGTAGAACAGCTTTGCTAATCAGTGATCGCATCATGGAGAAAATCGGGACCGTTCAACAATGCCAGCAGCATTTGGAGGAAGTCGGTATTGTGCCTGTTTGCTATTTGGATGTCAATTCAGAACCGACCGATTTTCATGTAACCGAAGCTCTTGCTGTTTGTCTGGAGCACCAATGTGATGTCATTATTGCGGTTGGTGGGGGGAGCTGTATAGATGCTGCCAAAGCCGTCTCCGTATTGGCCACAAATGGTGGACAGCTTGGAGATTATGTGGGTGGTAAAGCTGTGCTATCGGCACCGCCTATTCCGTTGATTGCCATTCCAACGACAGCAGGAACGGGGTCAGAAATGACTAATGTGACGGTCATCATCAACACACTTAACGATGTGAAAATGATGGTTAAGCACGCTGCCTTTCTTCCAAGCGTAGCCATTGTCGATCCTATGCTTACTGTATCAACGCCGCAGAGCGTTACAGCTGCCACGGGAATAGATGCACTCTGTCATGCAATAGAAGCCTACATCTCCCGCAAAGCGCAGCCGATGACAGATCAATTTGCCCTGTCTGCGATAGCACTGATTTCCCAAAACTTACGTAAAGCCTACACGGATGGTTCAGACCTCGAAGCCAGAGAACAAATGGCATTGGCTTCGATGCAGGCAGGGGCTGCTTTCTCTAATGCGTCCGTTACCTTGGTTCATGGGATGTCCCGCCCCATTGGAGCTATTTTTCATGTTCCACACGGTATCTCGAACGCCATGCTGCTTCCCGCGATATTGGAATTCAGTAAAGATCGTGCTATCGAGAGATTAGCTGTTGTCGGACGTTTATTCCGCCCCGATTTATCTCAGCTTTCCGATCAGGAAATGGTGGATGTAGCTATTCAAGAAGTGAAGGGGTTATGTAAGGACCTGCAAATAACGAATTTGGAAAGCTGGGGCATTGACAAGCTGAAATTTCAGGAAGCGGTTTCCAAAATGGCCGTGGATGCTTTGGCTAGTGGAAGCCCTGGTAACAACCCTCGTGTCCCTACGGTTGAAGAAATGATCGAGCTTTATCATACATGCTATAGATATTCATTCTCTTAACAGGAATGAAAGGAAAACAGATGTCATACAATGAAGCCAACTGTCACGACAGTTGGCTTGTTCTGCATTCTATCGAAGCGAAAAATCATTGCAAATTCGCAAAAACATGATATCATTTTTTGTAGAACAATAAATAAAGGAGGAGCTATGAAGGAGCTCACTTTCGAATCATGGCAGCAGTACCTAGCATTTATACAGCATAAGTTTATGCAAAAGGGCCACAAGAAAGGTCTGGAAGGTGATGCGCTTGCGGAGTACGTGAATAAGCATGAGCAGAATGCCGCTGTAGTCTGGGCAGAAAATGATGGCGATACCTGCATCAAGCAGCAGGGTTATATAACGCTTCTGGTCTGGAAGGATGAACAGGGTCAACGAAGAATTGGTAGAGGAAGACCGAAAAAGTCGAGCTGCGAAAAGCTCAATCATTCGATCCATGTACGTCTGGATGATGCAGCTTATGCGAAATTAAACAGCTATTGCCAGGAAAAAAAGCTCGATTTGTCTGAGGCAATACGATTTTTGATCGATACTTTATAGCATTGGAATGTACATGTGTTCAGTAGAGCTGAACGAATGCATCTTTGGTGGCAGACATCGTTCAGTTGTTATTCTTATAAAGGTGGTTAACGAATTAGCATGAATAGTTCAATTAATAGTACGAAGGCTGCGCCCCAGCCGGTCACTCGGGGGAATAAGCTGTGGATGGTGCTTGTGCTTGGTTCTTTGGCAGCCTTTGCCCCTCTGTCCATTGATATGTATTTACCAGCGCTGCCTGCAATAGCCGGGGAGTACAGCACCAGCGCGTCACTTGTTCAGCTTAGTCTTACTTTTTTTCTGCTCGGATCTGCACTTGGCCAATTGTTTGCCGGGCCGATCAGTGATGTTCGCGGCCGTCGGATGCCACTTCTGGTTGGTCTTGCTCTGTATGCCGTTACTTCGTTGTTATGTGCATTCAGCCCTTCGGTCGAAAGCCTGATCATACTCCGTTTTGTCCAGGGACTGGCTGGTTCTGCCGGAATTGTCATCTCTCGTGCAATTGTAAGGGACCTGTATTCGGGAACGGAGCTGACGAAGTTTTTTACACTTTTGATGCTGGTGAATGGGGTGGCGCCGATCCTTGCTCCGATCGCTGGAGGACAGCTCATGAGGGTAACCTCCTGGCATGGCGTATTTATCGTATTATGTGTATTGGGTATGGTGATGCTTGCAGCGGTGTTCTTCGGTTTGCGTGAAACGCTGCCGAATCAATTGCGTTCCAAGGGCGGCATTGGCAACACCTTGTCCACCTTTCGCGGCCTGCTTGTAGACCGTGTGTTCATGGGGTACGCGATTGCGCAAGGGTTAGTTTTTGCAGCCATGTTTGCTTATATATCGGGCTCACCGTTTGTGCTTCAGGAGATTTTTCATGTATCACCGCAAATGTTTGCCGTATTTTTTGGGATTAACGGTCTTGGCATCATTATTGCCGGTCAAATCACGGGTAGGCTGGTTGGCCGATTAGGTGAAACGAAGCTGCTGATCACAGGTCTCGGTATTTCATCTTGCGGTGGTGTACTGCTGCTCCTCATGACCGTAACAGGTGCGGGCTTGTATGCGATTCTGCCAGCTTTATTTATGGTCGTGTCGAGTGTAGGTATCGTATCTTCAACCGGATTCTCATTAGCGATGCAAAATCAAAGCAAATCCGCGGGCACGGCATCGGCGCTGCTTGGTGTACTCTCGCTCTTGCTGGGTGGCGTTGTAGCCCCGCTTGTTGGTTTGGGTGGAAGCCAATCTGCCTTACCGATGGGCCTCGTTATTGCCTGCACATCCGTAGGCGCTGTGATCGTATACGTATTGATGGTGCGCCGCAAAGCACCAGTATCATAAATTCAGGCGCGGCCTGACCAAGCTATCGTTTACAGCTGTCATGAACTGCTGTAATCTATAGCTATTGGAAGGCGGGCGATATTCTCATGCAATTTTTTCGAACCTTGATGCCCTATTTGCTGCAAAATAAGCTATTGGGCATATTTTTTATATGCGGTGTCATAGTCGAAGTTATTTATTTGGTAGCAGCGCCGCTAAGTCTGAAGTATTTGGTAGATGAAGCGTTCGTACCAAAAAACTTCCAAGTTTTCGTTGTCATATTAAGCATTTTGATCATTGGTGGTGCGTTAAGCATCTGTGCCGGTACCGGCAGTGATTATGCCCTTAACAAGTTGAGCGGGAGGGTCATTCAGAGGCTCAGGACAGAACTATTTGCCCATATGCAGAAGCAATCGCTTCCTTTTTTTGAAAAATATCGGGTAGGCGACCTTGTCTCCCGTTTTTCGTCTGATATGGCTTCTATTGAAAGAGTGATTTGTCAATCGTTTCCCTTTCTCATTAAAGAAACGTTAAGTATTTTGATGGGGCTAGTCATGCTGTTGGTATTAGAATGGAAGCTTACTTTGGCGATGCTGATCGGTTCCATATTGATGTTTATCGGCCCTAAGCTGCTGCAGGGCAGGGCAGAAGCCAGTAATGCTAAGTATAAAGAAGCTCAAGAGCAATTTTCCAATATGATCGATGAAACGGTCAAAGGCTATAAAATCGTTAAAGCTTTACATCAACAGGATAGGCTCCTGCGGCGTGCCCAGGGGCAAATTCGAGATCTGCTATCTCTTGGTTTAAACATGCACATCTTGAATTCACTGCTTGAACGGCTGCCGCTAACCGTACTACTGGTGCTGAACGGGACGATGATCGGCTTTGGAGGTTACCTGATCTTTCATGATCAGATGACAGTTGGTGACTTTATTGCCTTCTTTACTTTATTTATGAGTGTCGGTCAATCTGCATCGAACCTCTCCTATTTGATACCTAACCTTATTGATTCCAGCATCAGCTTCAAACGAATATCAGAAATATTGAATCATCAGCCAAGTGTGCCGGAAGCGTCTGATCCCGTTGCTCTGCCTCCCCTGGACAAGTACATAGAAATGAATCAGGTAACCTTCGGTTTCACCGAGGGGACGGATCAGATCAAGGAGGTCAGCTTGCGTATTGCTGCCGGCAGCTATGCGGCGTTTGTAGGTCCAAGCGGCTCCGGTAAAAGCACAGCCTTACAGCTTTTATCGCGTTTTTACGATCCAAGGCAAGGCTCCGTTCGTATAGATGGTTATGATCTGAGAACCGTAAGTGAGGCTTCCTTAAGGAGGCAAATGGACATTGTGTTCCAGGACACGTTCCTGTTTAATACGACAATCAGGGATAATCTGCGGCTTGGCAGCGAACTGGTTACAGATGCCGAGATGATGGAAGCGGCCGAGCTGGCACGTATTCATGAAACCTTGATAGGCTGGCCAGAGGGCTACGATACGCTGATCAACAACGAAGGAGCATCGCTTTCGGGCGGGCAGCGCCAGCGAATTTCCATAGCAAGGGCGCTGCTGAGAAAGCCGAGGCTGCTGCTGCTGGATGAGGTTACTTCAGCTCTGGACCCTGCCACTGAGGCTGACATCAATCAGACTATCCAACAGCTGAGACATCATACAACGATTATTTCCGTCACGCATCGATTGTCGTCAATCGTGAATGCAGATGTGATTTTTGTTTTTCAAGACGGCAGGATCGTCGAGTCTGGAACCCATCAGGAGCTACTGCAGCAGTCTGGACTCTACCATGAAATGTGGGAAAAACAGCATGGCTTTATGCTGTCTCAGGACGGGCTTCATGCCACAATCGATGGACACCGACTAGCCAAGTTTCCATTTTTCGCTGGAGTTGATTTGCTGCTCCTGCAGAACATTTCCACTCTGTTTTCTACGGAGACCTTCAAAGAAGGCGACACCGTCGTCCAGGAAGGGGAACAGGGAGACAAATTTTACATCATCGTTCGAGGTAAGTTCGAAATTCTGAAAAGCTTTCAGAGTGGCAGCTTGCAGCGGGTTGCGACGCTGCAGGATGGGGATCATTTTGGCGAAATCGCCCTGCTGAGGGGGATTCCCCGGACTGCCACGGTGAGGGCAATGGGGCCTTCGGTATTACTATCTGTGAGACGGGAAGCTTTTCTGGAATTGACCGCGAAGTATCCGCAAATTTTTACCGTTGTGGAGCGAACCCTGAAGGAGCGAATCTAATCGAAAGGAGCGGAACGTTGTCCATGACTATTTATTGTAAACGCTGTGCGACCGATGATGATTATGCCAAAGCGAGTCTGTTTATGCTGCAGAATAAGAGAGAGCTGCATCCCAGCTTAAGCACCGTGGATATTATTACGCTGCTTTACTATTATATGACTGCTGGCAACCTGATTATGGTTATGGATGCAGACGAACATATGTTGGCTGTAGGTGCATACTATATGGGTACGCCTGAACAGGAATTTGTGGATAAACAACGGGTTGTGTTGGTCGATAATGTGATCGTAGCCAGATCATATCGAAGCACTCGTGTATTTATCCGCGGTTTTCGATATTTGATGAGCCAGATTATCGAGGATAATCGGGAAGTACAAGAATTTCGCTTCGTCGCGCTTTCCGAGAATACGTATTTACAGAAGCTCTATCCCAAGTTTGCTAGTTTCATAGGCAGTCGGGAAGGGACAATAGGTACCGAAGATATATACAGTGTTGAAATTCACAAATTAAGGACTTTTTTGGATCGATTCGCTAGGATATAATAAGGATATAAGGAAATACACTTAGTGACAAAGGAGGCATATGCTATGTTCCCAGTACCCCCCAACATAAAAGGTAACAGTAAGGGTGGTGGTTTTTCGAAAATCGTGAAAACCAATGATAACCTAAGAGTACAACCTCAATAA
The DNA here is from genome assembly GCF_001956045.1 of Paenibacillus sp. FSL H7-0331. The sequence goes on from NZ_MRTH01000023.1 coordinate 99,657, forward strand.
TGGCACTTCAATTTCGCCTTAGTCAGTTTGAAATGGATCTGGAGTTATATATATCTTTTTTGCTCGAACACCATGGTGAACTGAATTTACCTTATTCGTTTGCAATGAAGCTGAGTTTTATCGCCAGTCCCTTGGTCTTAGGTAAAGCATTGATGATTTTCAATGAAGAGCCATATGAGATGATCGGGACTGCAGGTTTTGTTTATGGAACAAGTACCCATGATTATGAAGATCAGCATATTTGTCAGGTGGAGGTAGCCTTTATTCAAAAGGCCTATCGTCATACTTCTGTATTTGCTCAGGGTTTAAGAGAATTGGTCCAAGCCATTAAAGCGGATAATGAAGCTGTGCAGCAGGTTCAGTTCTGGACGCCTGTTGATCAGCCCAAGCTGGACAGGCTTTTGGGCAGATTCACTTTACTGCCTCATGCAACGAAGTCCATCGTGAACAATATGGCTTTCTACACCATTCCATTCGATGAACTGGAATCCTATTGCAATCGATTGCGGGATTTTAGGTAATTGGCTCAAGACATAGGTGAGGACTGAGGTACCCGTTGGGTGCCTTTTTTATAATATCGGAATTTATAAGTTTTCAACGAAGTTGAACATTCTGATATTTCAAGAAAAGCATCCTCTAAAACACGAATGTCTCTTCATCGAATAGGCTTCGATCAGAAGCTTTTCTTATATTCACTAAAGCGTCCAGGTGCATTGCAAAATTGCAGTAATTCTCTTATATTTAGGTAAAGCGCTTAATCGTCTGCTTTAATATGTTGGTGGAAAGTTGGGTATGGCATGAAGGTTACGATCTACGATATTGCCAAGGAAGCGGGCGTCTCTATTGCTACCGTGTCCAAAGTCATTAACCGTGGAGGACGCATAAGCGAAAAGACCCGTAATAAAGTCATTAAAATTATGGATGAGCTGAATTATCAGCCAAGCGTCGTTGCATCGGCTTTGACCGGTAAGCAGACCTATACGCTGGGACTGCTGCTGCCGGATTTGGCGAATCCTTTTTTTGCGGAGATTGCGAGAAGTATAGAGGATCGTGCCCAGGAAATGGGCTTTAACGTCGTCATTTGCAGTACGGATAACAGTCTGGATAAAGAAGAACGTTACATTTCATTGTTAAAGCAAAAAAGCGTCGATGGCATCATTATCGCAACAGGGGTTCGCAATGATGCTTTATTAAAGGAATTGGTTCGGCAAAAGCTCCCCGTTGCACTCATCGCGCGAGATATGCCGGCTGTCGCTGTGGATATCGTGCTGGTCGATGACTTTCAGGGCGGTTATTTGGCAACCTCTTATTTGATCCAAAATGGCCATAAGCAGATTGCCGTAATTGCCGAGGACACCGAAGTAATGAGCAGCAAGGAGCGGATTCGCGGCTATCAGCATGCCTTGGAGGAAGCGGGGATTCCATTTAATCCTGAGCTGGTGCGCATTAGTGATTTTAGTGTGAAAAGCGGCAAAATAGCTGCAGGTGAGCTGCTGCAGGGATTAAAAGCTTGTACGGCCGTGTTTGCCTGTAATGATTTGTTGGCTATCGGCACGATTCAAGCTGCACGCGAAATGAAGCTGTCTATCCCTGACGATTTATCGGTCGTAGGGTTCGATAATACGATTCTGGCCACGATCGTGGACCCGCCGCTCACGACGATAGCCCAGCCGATTCAGGACATGGGGGCTCAGGTCGTCAATATGATTCTTCGCCATATTAATGGTGGTCATACGATGAATCAGAGAATGGTGCTGCCACCAGAGCTCGTTATTCGCTCATCGGTATCCAGGCCGAGGAAATAAAAAAGCAGGAAAAAGCTTGTATAGTCGATTCGCTATACAAGCTCTACGGTAATTTCTGTTTGTAAACGTTCTACATCATGAAGCTGTACATAACCTGCCCGTTCCGTCAATGCATTCGCTGAAGCAACGGCAGAAGCGTACTGCAAGCAGGTGGGAAACCGGAGGTTTTGAGCCGTAGCCATTGCCATGCCAGCGACAAAGGAATCTCCGCAGCCAACGGTATTGACCACCTGAATAGGAGGACCCTGCACCCGATATAATGCTCCTTCATAAGCACTGATCGAACCCGCTGCTCCCAGAGAAACGGTCACACGCGGGATGCCCTGCTGCTGCAAGCGAAGCAAGCCCTCGGCTCGATCTGTATCTGGTTGATCCTCGGCATTGCCCTCATTGAAAGCCCCAAGCAGCGTAGTGACCTCGTCTTCATTAGGCTTCACAAAATCAGGCTGCGCACCTACCCCTTGCAGCAGAGCAGTACCACTCGTATCGAGAAAAGCAAGCGCTCCGGCTTGCTTCACAATACGGATCAGCTGTGCGTAGCCATCGGTGGGTACGCCCTGCGGTAAGCTTCCCGAGAAGCATACGATACGCGACTGTGCAGCGAGACCAGCCAGCTTGGCCTGGAAAAACTGCCAGGTTTCAGCCGAAATCCAGGGGCCTTGCTCCAGAACCTCAGTTGAAGAGCCGTTCGATTCATCAATCATGTTCAGGCATAGCCGTGATTCTTCCTCGATCTGTACAAAATCATGCTTGATTCCTTGCGCATCCAATTTTTGTTCAATGAACCGGCCATTATGACCGCCAATGATACCAGTGGCTAGAACCGGATAGCCCATCTGCTGAATAACACGGGCAACATTGATCCCTTTGCCACCCGGCTCGGCGTACATCTGCCGTACCCGGGATACCTGTCCGAGTGGAAAACTGGATATATAGTAGGTTTTATCGATGGCTGCGTTCAGGGTTACGGTAGTAATCATGAGTGCCTCCTTAGCGAATACCGGACGCTTTACCGATGCTGCCAAGCATCCGCATTTTTTCCATTGCCGCTTCTTTTACGGCTTTTTTGGCAGGCATCATATATTTACGTGGATCGTTTTCATCCGGATTGTGCGCGAATACCTGCTTAATGGCATCGGAGAAGACGATGCGTATTTCGGTTGCGATATTCATTTTGGACATGCCCAGCGAGATACAGCGTTTGACCTGCTCCTCGGGAATACCTGAGCCACCATGCAGAACGAGTGGAACCGCTACGCGATCAGCAACCTGACGGATTCGCTCAAAATCGATATTCGGGTCGCCCTTGTAAATGCCGTGCGCGGTTCCAATGGCAGGAGCCAATGTGGGAACTCCGGTAAGCTCAATAAAGCGGGCACATTCCTCTGGGTCAGCTAATAGCGCTTCGTGTTCAGCGACTACGATATCGTCCTCAACGCCCCCAACCTTCCCAAGCTCGGCTTCCACATTCACACCAGCAGCGCGGGCGATGTCCACGATCCGTTTGGTTTGAGCCACATTTTCCTCAAAAGCAAACATGGACGCATCAATCATTACCGAGGTGTAGCCTGCGCGGATGCAGTGAATGATCATATCAAAATCGGTGCAATGGTCCAGATGAAGCGCAATGGGAACACCCGAACGATTGGCGGCAGTGGTCGCAGCTGCGACCAAATAGTCAGCTCCCAGATGCTTGACCGTTCCTACTGTCGATTGCAAAATGAGCGGGGAATTGGTTTCCTCCGCAGCGTCTACCACGGCTTGCAGCATTTCTAGAGTGTGTACGTTAAATGCGCCAATCCCATAACCTTGGCTGCGGGCAACTTGCAATAAGGCTGTCGATGAAACTAACGGCATGAATGATTCCTCCTAAGAGTGTTCCTTTAGGAACACTGACATCGTAAGCATAAGCTGAGTTTTGCGTAACAAAGCTAACGTTAAATTTTCACAACCTGTGTCAAATTGCGCGGCGAATCCGGATCGGCATTACGGTTCAAGGCTGTGTAGTAGCCCAAAAATTGCAGGGCAGGTAAGTAAAGTACACTTCTGGCTTCGTCGGAGATGTCGCTGCCGCCTACTTCGAATACAGCATCAGCAAATGAGGTATCCTCACCTTTGTTGGCCGTTAACAGTAGTACAAATGCTCCGTACTCCTGCATTTCGCGTGCAACCTTCAATTCATAATCACGAGCCTGTTCTGACAGCAGCAGGCAGACGAGCGTACCTGGCTCAACGATCGATTTGGGACCATGACGGAACTCCAGCGTTCCATATGCTTCTGTCCATACATAGGACATTTCCTTGATTTTCAAACAAGCTTCCAATGAAAGACCGTAGAGTGCTCCCATACCCAAATATACATATTTAATGAAGGATTGCTCACGTACCAGGGTATCAATAAAAGGTTCGGCGGCCAGAACGGTAGCTCCATCCTGCTTCACGACTTTGGCAAGCTCCTCCAACAGGTCAAGGCGGCCTGCAGCTTTGGCGATCGCCGCTTGCATCATAAATGTCATGCTGCTGAGTGATTTCGTCATAACTGTGCTCGTTTCTTTCCCGAGTGGGGAGACGAGGCATTCCGCCAGCTTGGCCATCGAGCTACCCTCATAGCAGGTGATACCGGCAATCGTCCAGTTGGCAAGCGATTGTACGGACTCCAGCGCCAATACAACCTCAGTCGATTCACCAGAACGGGACACGCCAATTACCAGATAATTGCGATGAGAAGGAGCCGTTTGCTCACGGAACAGCAGCAAATCTGACGATGGGTAAGCAACAGCGCTTCTTCCCAGCCAGGCTCTGCAGGTAGCGGCCATCGTAAGTGCCTGATAGTACGAGGAACCGGATCCGATAAAAATGATCTCTTCAAAAGCAGCGTTATTCAAGTAACGTTCAATCCAGTCCTGCTGTAGCTCCAGTTGGTCCCATGCGGCTGAAATCGCCTCGGCTTGTGCGTTAATTTCTGAATAGGTGTGTTGTCCTAATGTCGTCATTTTCACAGCTCCCTTCGATATAATGAAATTATAATTCATAATTATGATTTATTCAATCATTTATTTGATCTAGTAAACAAAAAAAGTCTTGAATCCTTCATCAAAGAATTCAAGACCGTTTAAGGTCATCGGCTTATTTATGTAATCTTTTTATTCTGCTGTATATTCGCGATACTGCTCCGCAGTTAACAGCTGGGTTAGCGCTTCCTTGGCATGATCATCAATTTCGAGCTCCACCATCCAACCTCCGCCAAAAGGATCACTATTCACGTTTTCCGGTTGATCCAGCAAAGTGTTGTTGACTTGGGTTACGACACCCGATATCGGAGCGTATACATCAGAGACGGTTTTGACGGACTCGATATTTCCGAGACTGGTTTCGCTTAACACCTCGGTGCCAACTTCAGGCAGCTCAACAAACACGATATCACCCAATTGGGACTGTGCAAAATCTGTAATGCCAATCCGGATTGTATGCTCGCCAATCACCTCTACCCATTCATGCTCCTTACTGTATAGCAATTGATCCTTAACCACCGACATGGCCAGCCCCACTTTCGAATTGTTGTTATATCCGCCTACTTGCGAATAGGATGCTTTCAGACTAAATCAGCGCTGTGGGTCATGTCAAGTTAACTGCTAAAAAAGTGGCCATGCTGCCAAAATAAGGTTGACAATGAGATAAGCGGTAAGGTAATAATGAGTGTATGAAATGAATAAGCGGATGAGAGCATAAGGAGAGACTGGCGCATCGACGGCAGCGCCGAAGGAGTAAACCCGAAAGGGTGAATCTCTCAGGCAAAAGGACTTTTGCAGGACGCAGCTCTGGAGAGACTTCGGCATCATAAGCCGTGGCACCGATGGGGAAACTATAGCCTTTCTTTGCAGGTCAGAAGAATAGGTGGTAGGTAACTCTCAGGTACAAAGGACAGAGTGAGAAGCAGGTACGGTCGTTCAAGTAGGATGAGCCTCTGCTTTTCACGCTGTCTTTTTTGCTTTTCATAAAGGACGGGAACGATGTTTACATCCAATGGAGGTGAGGGTATGTCAGATTTAAAACGAACGCCGCTATTCCCGATTTACAAACAGTATGGGACTCCGAGGGTTATTGATTTTGGAGGCTGGGAGCTTCCCGTGCAGTTTACCGGTATCCAAAAGGAACACGACGCTGTTCGACAGCAGGCGGGCTTGTTCGACGTATCTCATATGGGCGAGGTGATGATTACGGGACTGCATGCGGAAGCCTATGTGCAAAAGCTGACCACCAACGATGTCACAAAGCTGATTAACGGCCAGGCTCAGTATAGCTTGATGTGTAATGAGGCTGGGGGCGTAGTGGATGACCTGCTGGTGTATCGTCTGGAGGCTGACCGATTCATGCTCGTCATCAATGCTTCCAATATAGATAAGGATATGGAATGGTTGCAAAGTCATCTGATTGAAGGGGTGCAGTTGAACAATATTTCTGAGCAGACTGCATTGCTTGCCTTACAGGGACCTGCGGCCGAAGCGATATTGCGTAAAGTGACGTCGGTTCCGGTTCATGAGCTAAAAGCTTTTTCATTCCTGCCCGATGTTGAGATCGGCGGGTTGAAGGCACTTGTGTCTAGGACGGGTTACACGGGTGAGGATGGCTTTGAGCTTTATGTAGCTGCTGAGCACGCCATAGAGGTCTGGACTCTGCTCATGGAGGCTGGCGAAGCATATGGTTTGCAGCCGGTGGGATTGGGAGCGCGTGATACACTGAGATTTGAAGCCAAGCTGCCGTTGTATGGGCAGGAGCTGTCGGCTTTGGTGAGTCCATTGGAGGCTTCGGTCGGATTTTTTGTGAAGCTGGATAAGGGGGATTTCATAGGTAGGGAAGCGTTAATTCGTCAAAAGGAAAGCGGCATTCCCCGCAAGCTGGTAGGTATTGAGATGGTCGACCGCGGCATTCCCCGCAGTCATTATCCGATATATGCTGATGATCGTCTCATCGGCGAGGTTACCACAGGCACTCAGTCACCGACATTGAAGAGGAATCTCGGTCTGGCCTTAATCGAAGCTGGATACAGTGGATTGGGTACAGAGGTGTGGGTGGAGATTCGTGAAAAACGACTGAAAGCGATTGTTGTGAAGGCGCCATTTTATAAACGTGATCATAAATAAGGAGTGGATCAAGTGAAGCACCGCTATTTGCCAATGACCGAGCAGGATCAGACGGAGATGCTGGAGACGATTGGCATGACTACCGTAGAAGAATTGTTCAGTGATATACCAGCTTCCGTGCGCTTTCGGGGACGTCTTGAAGTATCGGAAGCTTTGAATGAGCGTGAGCTCTTAAAGCATATGCGGCAATTATCCGGGAAAAATGCCGATTTTGACCGTTATACCAGCTTCTTGGGCGCCGGCATTTACGATCACCATATTCCGGTTGTTATTAATCATGTAATCTCCAGATCTGAATTTTATACAGCGTACACGCCTTATCAGCCGGAAATCAGCCAAGGCGAGCTGCAGGCGATTTTTGAATTTCAATCGTATATTTGTGAGCTGACCGGCATGTCGGTAGCCAATGCGAGTATGTATGACGGTTCCACCGCATTGGCGGAGGCCGGTGCGTTGGCATCGGGAGCAACCAAACGCAAGCAGCTTGTGGTTTCCCGCGCTATTCATCCGGAAGCGAGACAAATTGTGGCGGCGACGGCCAAAGGCTTGAATCTGGACATCGTTGAGGTGGGCATACGTGATGGGGTCACGGATCTGGACGAGCTGTCTGCATGTGTGACCACGGATACAGCAGCTGTATTGATCCAATCGCCCAATTTCTTTGGCTGTATTGAGGACTTGCGAGCTATCGAGCCTGTGACACATGGAGCGGGTGCTCTATTCGTAGTCAGCGCCAATCCGCTTTCTCTGGGGCTGCTGGAATCTCCAGGTGAGCTTGGTGCGGACATTGTGGTTGGCGATGCGCAGCCTTTTGGCATTCCGGCCTCGCTCGGAGGACCGACCTGCGGTTACTTTGCAGTATCAACTGCCTGGATGCGCCGGATGCCCGGCCGTATTGTCGGACAAACCGTGGATCGGGACGGAAAACGCGGCTTTGTGCTAACCTTGCAAACGAGAGAGCAGCATATTCGCCGTGAGAAGGCGACCTCCAATATATGCTCCAATCAGGCATTGCTCGCGCTGTGTGCTTCTGTCTATATTTCAACCCTGGGTAAGCAGGGAATTCAAGAGGTAGCTGATCTGAATATACAAAAGGCTCATTATGCCGCTGATGTATTAAGCCGTATATCCGGTGTATCGGTTCCATTTGGACGGACGCCATTTTTTAATGAGTTTGTGATTAAACTGCCCGAATCATCTTCCATTTCCATTACAGCATTGAATGAAAAGCTGCTTGAAGCCGGATTTATTGGCGGCTATGACTTAGGCAGAGATGACGCGGCGCTTGCAGGCCATATGCTGATTGCTGTGACGGAAAGCCGAACGAAAGCCGAAATCGACGAATTTGCCCTACAATTGGAGGCTGCCCTATGAGCGAAACATTGGAAATAAAGCACGATAAGGCGCTCATATTTGAAATGAGCAAACAGGGGCGCGTCGGCTATTCCTTGCCAGAATGTGATGTACCGAGAACAGACACAGACAAGCTGATCCCTGGGAACCTGCTTCGTACAAAGCCGGCGGAATTGCCTGAGGTATACGAGGTAGACGTGATTCGGCATTATACGGCGCTATCTCGGAGAAACTTCGGCATCGACAACGGTTTTTATCCGCTTGGCTCCTGCACGATGAAATATAATCCAAAAATTAACGAGGATGTCGCCCGTTTTTCCGGCTTCGCCAAGATTCACCCGTATCAGCCGGAAAGCTCTATTCAAGGTGCAATGGAGCTCTTATACCAGCTGCAAAACGATCTGGCTGCGATTACAGGCATGGATCAGGTGACGCTCCAGCCCGCAGCAGGTGCGCATGGTGAGTGGACCGGACTGATGATGATCCGTGCTTACCATGAGAGCCGCGGCGATCATCGGACCAAGGTTATTGTGCCGGACTCCTCGCATGGCACGAATCCAGCTAGTGCGACTGTCGCAGGCTTTGATACGATCACCATCCCGTCGAATGCGAAAGGGCTTGTTGATCTGGATGCGCTGCGCAAGGCTGTAGGGCCGGATACAGCAGCGCTGATGCTGACCAATCCGAATACGCTTGGTTTATTCGAGGAACAGATTGTCGAGGTTGCGGCGATTGTGCATGAGGCAGGGGGGTTACTCTATTATGATGGAGCCAATTCCAATGCGATTATGGGTATCACGCGTCCGGGTGATATGGGCTTCGATGTCGTCCATTTGAATTTGCACAAAACGATGAGCACACCGCACGGCGGCGGAGGTCCGGGTGCAGGTCCGGTTGGCGTGAAGCAGCGACTGATACCCTTCCTGCCTAAGCCGCTTGTGGCTAAAGCTGAGGATGGGACGTATTATTTTGATTACGACAAGCCGGAATCGATTGGTAGGGTCAAAGCCTTTTACGGCAACTTCGGTATTCTGGTTCGTGCCTACACGTATATTCGTACATACGGTCCGGAGGGCTTACGTCGGGTATCGGAGTGTGCGGTGCTGAATGCCAACTATATGCTGCGCCGCTTGGCGCCTTATTACGAGGCTCCTTTTGATCGTGTCTGTAAACATGAGTTTGTATTGTCGGGTCGGGGTTTAAAGAAATTCAACGTTCGTACACTCGATGTCGCGAAGAGGCTGCTTGATTTTGGCTACCACCCGCCGACGATTTATTTTCCACTGAATGTTGAGGAGTGCATTATGATTGAGCCGACGGAAACCGAAAGCAAGGAAACGTTGGATGCTTTTATCGACACGATGATCAGGATTGCCAAGGAAGCGGAAGAGACGCCAGAGCTGCTTCATAATGCTCCTTACACAACAGATGTTCGCCGTCTTGATGAAACCTTGGCTGCACGCAAGCCGGTGCTGAATTGTACCTGCGGTTAAATTCTATGTGGTCATGTGAGACCCCTCCAAATTAGTTGGTAAGATCCCATATCCCCTTTAAGTAGACACTCAAATAAACCTTCATTTTACGATGAAGGAATGAGTGGACTTGAAGGGGATATTTATTATGTGAAGAGGTGTGAAAGGCAGCTGAACAGGTAGAAATCAGTAATTGCATCCAATTAAAGGTATGGTTAGGAAATGGCATGATGGGAAAAAATTGATTTACATAAAGGATTTAAAGAGCCAGCGAGAAAACTGAATGTCAAAACTTTACCTGAAAGGGTTAATATTATTTCTTACATTCACAGTATCAGGAAGGTAGAATGATTAAAAACAAGACTTGGGGTGAACTTCATGGCAACTGAATCACAAACGCACTCAAACGATCTACAAAAGGCACAAAAAAAACGGAAAAGCTCCAAAGAACAATGGCGTGAGGATTTGGCTGGATATTTATTTATTGGTCCGCTGCTAATTGGCCTGTTTATATTGACGCTTTTTCCAATTATAGCTTCATTTCTGCTTAGCTTTACGAACTGGAATTTTGTCGCCGGCTTTTCCAAAATGAAGTTCTTAGGCTTTGACAACTTCATCAAGCTTGCGCACGATAGTATATTTCTACTATCCATCAAAAACAACCTGATTTTATTGTTTGTCGTACCTATCACCTTGATTCTGTCACTGGTGTTGGCGGTCGTCATTGATAAAAAGATTTATTTTAAGGATATATTTAAGCTTGTTTATTTCATTCCGTACATCTCAAGTATTGTCGCTGTAGCGATTGTGTTTCAGGTGCTGTTCCACCCAAGCTTCGGACCGATTAACCAGATGCTGATGTCATTTGGAGTAACCAACCCACCTAAATGGATGGCCGATCCCGATGTGGCTTTATATTGTGTGATGGGGCTGATGGTGTGGGTGAATATCGGTTATAACATGATTGTATTCATGGCCGGCTTGCAATCCATACCGAATGATCTTTATGAAGCTGCGGATATTGATGGCGCTTCGAAGATTAAACAGTTTTTCAACATCACCGTGCCGCTGTTGTCGCCAACTACATTCTTTTTGCTCGTCACGGGCATCATCGGATCATTTAAGGTGTTCGATGTGATAGCCGTTCTGACCGGCGGTGGACCCGCCAATTCTACAACCGTGGTCGTGTATCGTTTATATGAAACAGCATTCATTAATTTGCAGTCGGGTTATGCGTCCGCCATGGCTATTGTTCTCTTGATATTCGTTCTGATCATTACACTTATACAGTGGTATGGCCAACGCAAATGGGTTAATTATTAATTGGGGAAAGGATGAATCTGATGAATAAGTGGAATGTTATAAAAAAAGTGATTTTGACTGCGATTATGTGTGTGCTCGGCTTCGTATTCATGTCTCCCTTTCTATGGATGATTTCCGCATCGATGAAGCCGGAAGTCGACGTGTTTACTTTTCCGATCGAATGGATTCCGAAGCATTGGAATTTGATTGAGAATTATACGACGGTGTGGACTACAACGCAGTTTCCGCTCTTTTACTGGAACTCGATCAAGGTTACAGTGGGAACGACTTTATTGTCTGTCACACTTGCTTGTATGTCGGCATACGCCTTTGCGAAGATCAAGTTCCGCGGCAGTGGTTTGTTTTTCATGATCATATTGGCGATCTATCTGATTCCGAGCCAAGCGATATTGGTTCCTCAGTTTTTAATATTTCGCTGGATCGGACTGTTCGACAGTCACCTTGGTTTGATTTTGCTGGGCTCGTTCAGCGTACTCGGGACGTTCATGCTTCGGCAATTTTACCTGGGGATTCATGATGAATACATTGAATCGGCCAAAATGGATGGGGCAGGACATATACGAATTTTCTTCTCAGTCTGTACGCCTTTAGTTCGTCCAGCGATCGCGACGTATGCAATCCTGCGTTTTATCTGGACGTGGAATGACTATCAAGGTCCGCTTATTTTCCTGAAAACAAAAGAATTGTTTACGATCCAACTCGGTATTCAGTCTTTTGCGACTTTGAACGGTGCGCTATACTCCTTGATCATGGCGGGAGCAGTGTCTGCCATATTGCCTCTGTTGATCATTTTTATCATCGGTCAAAAACATGTTATCGAGGGTATTTCGGTCGGTGGGGTCAAAGGATAAAGAATTCAAGCGATTGGAAAAGGTCAAAATAAGAGTGGAATAGGTTAAAAAATTGACTTCTGCTCGAATAAAGCGTCTGTTATATTCGGAATGTAACGGTTTTCAAAATAAATAGTTCGTATATGGAGGGGTTTATATGAAAAAGAGTTTATTAACGCTTAGCGGTTTACTATTAACCACAACCGCACTTGCTGGATGCGGTGCCACAAATAATAATGCAGGATCATCGACGAATGCCGGTAATGAAGGTTCCAAGGAGCCTGTAACGATCAAGGTTCAGGCTTGGTATACCGAAGCTCAAGGGAATTGGAATGCTACGGTTGATGCTTATAACAAAACGCATCCAAACGTTAAAGTGGTATATGAGGGGATGTCCGAGAAGGGTGATTCCCAGGAAGGTATGAAAAAGATGGACCTTCTGGCCGCTTCTGGTGATCAAATGGACGTAGTGATGTATTCCAGTGCATCTGATTTTGCCCAACGTGTAGGTGCAGGGATTTTGGAGCCTCTAGATGATTATTTGAAGAAAGACAACATTGTCGTTAAGGACGAATACAAAATCGATCCTATCGTGAACGGCAAATATTATGCTTTACCTGGTAAAATGATCGAATGGTTCGTTATGCTGAACAAGGACAAGCTGGATGAAGCGAAGCTTCCAGTTCCGACCGAATGGACTTGGAACGATTATGCCGAATACGCGAAGAAAATGACCAAGGGTGAAGGAGCCTCCAAGACATATGGTTCATATTTCCACAATTGGAAAGATTACTCGCTTCTTGCGTTAAATAATGATATGGAAAATCCGTACCTCGTTAAGTCAGATGGCTCAGCGAATATCGATAATCCGAAAGTTCGTTACTCTCTAGATCTGCGCAACAAAATGGAAAATGTAGACAAGACTTCTGTACCTTACTTTGAAGTTGTATCCCAAAAAATGAATTACCGCGATGTGTTTTATGCGGGTAAAACAGCCATGCTTGCAACTGGAAACTGGATGGTTGGGGAGCTTTCACTGAACGGTAAATTTAACACCGTATTTGCACCTTATCCAAAATATGACGCCAAAGATACAAACGGTTTAACAGAAATTGGCGCAGACTTCATGGGTATCGCAGCATCCTCCAAGCATAAGCAGGAAGCTTATGATTTTGTAAAGTGGTATACAACGGAAGGTATCACAACACAAGGCTTGTTCTTCTCCGGTTGGAAAAAAGCTGATATTAACCAAAACGTTGATGCCATTCTAAAAAGCGGCAAACCAGAGAATGTTAAGTTTATTGATAAAGAATCATTGTTGAGCACACTGAAGGTGAACAAAGCAACGAAGCTGGTAGTACCTCCAACGTATGCCTTGCAGCAAGAAAAGGAATATATGAATCAAGTGGAGCTGTACTTGGTTGGTAAGCAGGATCTGGATAAAACGATTCAAACGGCAACAACTAAAATAGAAGAAATCAAGAAAAGCAACAAATAAACATTTCTGTAACATTAGTAGGTATCAGCCATGCGATAACTCATGCATTCTAATGTTATACTAAAAGAGGAGGCGATAAGCCTCCTCTTTTTCTCATACGAAAGGAAAGGCAGGCGGTTTGTAGTGCCAGAATGGCTTCGTACCTTATCGCTTCGCAATAAACTCATGTTGACGATTCTGATTTGTCTTGTTCTACCGTCAATCGTTTCATTATATGTATCCAATCTGTTGACGAGAGATGTTGTTCGTTCTCAAGTGACGGAGAACTCTCAAGAAGCCATGAGAATCGTTAACCAGTTTGCAGCGGGACAAATCAAAAATATGGTTTATGTGATGAATTTTGTTCAATTCGATGAGGAATTGCAGCTTTCGATCCTGGAGCTGGGGCGAATCAATGAGTCGACGAGCCAGGGTGATGTTTTGTCTCACAAACAAAAAATTTCTAAAAGGTTGGAAACGGTCATCAACTCACTCGGACATCTGAACGTAACTATACTGCTGCCTAACAGGGAGTATGTCGCGTCTTACTCAACGTTCAGCAAAGATCCGCGGAATATTTTCGATAAAAGCTGGTTTCAGGATGTTGATAAGGTATCCGGTTATAATGTGAAGTGGGTTGGGGCGGAACCTAATGATGATATACAAACATTAAATAAACCTTATGTGCTCACGGCAGCCAAGCCTCTACGCACCAACTCATCCACCTACGGCTATGTTATAGTCAGTTCGGAGATGGATAATTTCCAGCAGTTATTCGATCAATATAAAGCTGATGAAGTCATGGTGATTATCGACCGCCAAGGCCATGTAGTGGTAGATAAGGATTATAGCTCCATCGGGACAACTTTTCCCTACTATGATCAATTGCCGACGAGTAATAGTTTTTCATTCCTGAAGGTAGCGGGAGAAGAATATATAATGCTTAGCGAGCAAATAACCCCGGAGTGGCGGCTTGTGAGTATGAGTCCTTACAAGAAGGCAGCTCAAAAAATTGAATCGTTCCGTCAGACTGATTTTCTGATTCAACTGCTATTTTTGATTGTATTCGTTGGCATTCTTCTTTATATGGTGCGCGCCTTGACGAAACCGATTGCGAAGCTTGTCCAGACTGTCGTCCAAATTGAGTCCGGGCAGCTCAGTGAGCGTTCCAATATAACCGGCGGTGATGAGGTTGGACGCCTCGGCTATGTATTTGACCGGATGATTGGCCGTATTGAACGAATGATTAAAGAAAACCGCCGAGAGCAGGAGTTAAAGCGTAAGGCAGAGCTTGCAATGCTGCAGGCGCAGATCAATCCGCACTTCTTGTTCAATGTACTGAATTCGATCAGGCTGAAAATCATCATGAAGGGCGATGAGGAGAATGCTGAACTAATCAGCTCGTTATCCTCGGTATTGCGGATGACGATCAACCGTAACAATGAGTTCATCATGCTGCATGAGGAAATTGATATTAATGAACACTATGTCCGGTTATTGAACTCCCGCCATGGGGATCGTGTGGTGCTGCGTATTGAGGCTGCTTCCGATACGCTAATGCTCAAAGTACCCAGATTTATACTCCAGCCGCTAATCGAGAATGCTTATATTCACGGATTGAAAAGCAAACCTGGGGAAATTATTATTTCTTCATGCAAGTGTGAGGACGGACGACTACAGGTGGAGATCCGTGACTCAGGCATTGGTATGACTTCGGAGAAACTCTCCGCGCTGCGTGCTCACCTCGAAGCTAAATTGCGGGATCATACAGAAGAGAGCCATAAAGATTTATTATCGGGTATCGGAATTAATAATGTATTTGAACGATTAAAGTTGATTTACGGTGATAGGTTCGACTATGACATCGACAGCATACCAGATCGGGGAACGTGTATCGTGCTGCGTTTTCCCGAGAATGCGGACAAGGGGGAGAACGATGTATTCAGTTATGATCGTGGATGATGATTTGCCTGTACTTGAATTTTTGGAGACATCCATCAAATGGAGCGAGCTAGGATTTCGCTTAGCGGGAACTTATGACGATCCTTTAGAAGCACTTGAGGCTGGACGTAAGGACAAGACGGATGTACTGATCAGTGACATTGGTATGCCCGGTCTGAACGGACTTGAATTGATCCGATCCTTGCGAGAGAATCATTCCATGCTGAAGGTCGTAATCTTATCCTGCCATGATGATTTTCAGTATGCCCAAGCAGCTGTGAAGCTATCAGTGAGTGAATATGTGTTAAAGGAAACGATGAATGCACGCCTCATTACTGAGGTGCTCCTACAGTTAAAGGAGCAGTTGGATATGGAAGCCGGTGTTTTGTCGAAGAGCTTAAAGCTGGAGAGGGAGGTTGAGCTGAACCGAAGCGCGTCAAAGCGTCATTTTATCCGGAGTACGGTGAATGAGCCTCTTCTCGATACCGTAGAGTGGAATCGCAAGGCTGAAGAGTTCGGTATCAAATGGGGAGAACATGCTGTATTGCCGGTTTTCGGTTATGCGAATCAGCTTAAAGAGGCTGTGAATCGATTTCAGTCAAAAGATTTGTTCGTATATACCATCGAAAATATTATGGAGGAGCTTCTAGTCGATCACCTAGAAACGGTGTTTTTTACGTACGATACAGGGGAAATTGTTCTGCTATTTCCTCACTATTCGCAGCTTCATATCAATAACAGTCAGAAGGTAGCTCAGACGCTGAGAGAAATCCAGAGCTGCCTGCTTCAATATACAAAAATTCCCTTCTCATTTCTTACAGGAAATCCGGTGAAAGATGCTCGGTCTCTCAAGGATCAATTGTTCCATATGGTGGATACCAAAAATCCCCGCTTTTACTTGCCGGAATCCTCAGTGATGAAGCTGGAGCATGTGAGAGAAAGCTTTGGGGAAGGCGATCTGCTGCTGGAGCAGTACATGCCGGCACTGGAGGAATTTCGCCGCGCGATATTCGAGGAGCGGAATGAGATGATTGACGACTATGTCTCAAAATGGATGGAATTCATACAATATCATCGATTCCGCCCAATGGAGGTAAAGGAATGGCTGCTGAAAATGATTCTTGATGTACGTCTGCGTCTCAAATCGCTGCAGCACTACAATTCAACGTTCTCCTCGGAGCTGCTGCACCATGATTTACTCGAGTTGTCGTCCGTTCGTGAGCTTGAGCTGTGGCTAAAGGGTTATCTTTGGGAGGCAATTCAATGGGCTGGACAAGTATACCGTGAATCTCATAACCGCGAGATTGTGGAATGCCAGCGTTTTGTTTACAATCATCTGGACAAGAAAATTTCGCTTGAGGACGCGGCAGCTCATCTCCATCTTCATCCGAGTTATTTAAGTCGGCTGTTTAAAAGGGAAACAGGGGAGAACTTCGTCGAATATGTAACCCGGATAAAAATGGGAAAAGCGAAGGAACTCCTGGAGATCACCGATAAGTCGATCGAGGAAATTGCCGAAATGCTTGGTTACGACAACAAAAATTATTTTGGCAAACTGTTTAAAGCACACACAGGTACTGTGCCGAATGGGTACCGCGCTGCACACATAAAAAGGTAGCTACTGGATCTGAGTACAACTTCTATGTAGCAACCGTTCACTTTATGCCCGTTAATCTGGTACAATAGGAAGCAATAGTTCAGATTGCCAGGGAGTGGAGTGTACAGAGTGGAAACGAATTCTGATTTATCAACCGAACCTAAAGTGTTAATTGTCGACGGTATGGCCTTATTATTCAGAGCCTTTTATGCAACCTCGTATAGTGGATATATTCGAAAAACAAGCGCAGGACTGCCGACCAATGCGGTCTACGGCTTTATTCAATATTTGTTCGATGCGGTCAAAACATTCAAGCCTACTCATGTGGTGTGTTGTTGGGATTTGGGGGGGACGACGATTCGCGCGGAGCTGTTCGATTCCTATAAAGCCAATCGGAAGGCTCCGCCTGAAGAGCTGATTCCCCAATTCGAGCTGGTGAAGGAAGTTGTCGCAGAAATGGGCATACTCAATCTCGGCGTGCAAGGCTACGAAGCAGATGATTGTATCGGTACGGTAGCCAAGACGATCAGCGAGGAAGCGCATGTCTATATTTTGACCGGGGACCATGACATGCTGCAGCTGATTTCGGAGCGAATCCATGTCATTATTATGAAAAAAGGCAAGCTGAACTACTTGACCTATGATCTGCAGGTTTTGTGGGAAGAAAAGCAGCTGCACCCCTATCAGATTATTGAGTTAAAAAGCTTTATGGGCGATACCAGCGACAATTATCCCGGTGTTCGGGGAATCGGTGAAAAAACTGCTTTAAAATTAGTCCAGGAATATCAAACCGTTGAAGGGGTATTGGATGCTCTGGAATCGCTGCCTAAAGGCGTTCGAACCAAGATCGAGTCTGACAGGGACATGCTTATGCTGTCCAAGGACTTGGCTACGATCCGACTGGATGTGCCACTAACGTGCAGTCTGGAGCAATGTATTTGGAGTATTCAGAAGGAAGCTACGATTCGCAAATTTGATGAGCTTGAATTTGGTGGTCTGATCAAAATCGTCATCTAGCGTCTGGGAGCAGTATCTGGAAGCCCGTACATACTAAATCGGAGAACCAAAAGAAAAAGCTCGCCACTTTAGAGCATGAATCTAAAGGGAGGTGAGCTTTTTTTGTGTTTTATTGTGCTTTATAACAGCAACGAAAGTGTCGGGTTATTATTCCTTCACAGGGTTGTGCTTGTCTTTATCATCACCTTGGTCATCCTTGTGTTCCTTTTCTTTTTTCTCTTCGTGGAATTCGATAGGAGTTTGTCCAGTAATGTAATCCAATGGGGTGTAATCGCTGTTTGGAATTTGTTTACCTTTAATGATTTTCAAAGTAATGATCAGCAGCAGTACGATAATTGGCACAATGAGTGAGAGAACGACATACAGTCCAAAATCCTCCATATCTAAGCTCCTTTGATTGATAGAGTCAATATCATGATGACAACGGGAAAAGCTTTTTCCATAAGACTGGAAAGGCTTCTCCCGCTGTTGTCGGCATATTTTACATATCGAACCAGTGATCATACCAGCGTATCTGACTGTGACTTACTGCACGATCAGATCAAGCTCCTCGTAGCTGCATTCGTGGTTATCGAGCAGATTTTGCCGCAATACCAGATATAATTCCGCTTTTGTAGCATTTTCATAAGGCATAACAAACAGTACACCGACGAACAGCGCAATGCATCCGAGCAAATACCATCCGATAAAAGAAAGATCCAGAACCCACATCTTGAACTTATGTCCGGCCGTCATCCGGTTACTCAATTCAACCGCACGTTTGTAACCAATATTGGCGTTGTCAGCCAAAATATAAGGCACCATACGATACGCATACGATTTTACGATCCCAGGAATAATGAGCAGCAGGAACCAGAGGAAGTTAAGAAAATCTTTCCATAACATGGATTTTACGATAGCCAAATATTTATTTTTGCGAAAACCATATTCAATATGATTCAAATTATTATCGCCCTGTGCATTCCTTACAAAATACCGTCTGCCACCAACCTCAAGTGAATAACATAAAAAAATTCGAAACGCCATCGCAAACAACATAATCCCAAGAAATATAACGACGAAGATGAGTATGATCAGTAAGGTCTCATTATCCATCATATCCCTGAATATTTCAGTGAAGCTGTCTCTGCCGCTGCTGGCATTATGACGATTGTACGAGCTGCCGCCGTCAAGGTTCCAGGTATCAGGATCAAGTCCATTAAAGAGATTGGATGGGATACTGCTGCCGCTGCCCCCGTTACCACCTACAAAGCCAATAATTAAACTCACCAAAAAGGCTTTCCAATAGGAGGTTCTTAACACGTCCTTTGCTCTCGACTTAAGTTCCTTACGCGTCCACATGTGAATCAATCCTTTACAATTTGATAAGGTCTTCATCTATATATACCCAACTGCTGCAGTTGATTATGTGCGGAATACACTTTTTTGTCAAGTAATGGATAAGCTCAAAAAATTATGGTTGCATGATCTGTAGAATGGGTTATGATGTCATCATGCATGTAAGGCTGCTGTGCAATTTGCGCAAACTGAAGAGGCCTACTACGCCGAAATTTTACGAAGTCAAGAGCACAAATTTAAGGAGATGGACAACTTGCGCATCGCGGCCTCTATCCGCAAAGTGCTGATCATGAACGCAGCCTCAACGATTATTTTTAACTACATTGGTATTTTTGTAAATCTATTTATCTGGGAAAAGAATCATAGTATTTTTGACGTTACCTGGTTTAATCTGATTATGTTCATCACGTGGAGTCTCGCTTTTGCAGGGGGATCACGATTGTTAACCAAATATACGACACGAGCGTTGATTCGAACGACAGCGACATGTGGTGCGATCACGTTTATTCTCTTGACCACGCTAACTCTGGACAACCGTCTGCTGTGGATTACCATTATTGCGATACCAGTCGGTATCATGTGGGGATTGTATGCCGCTTCGCAAAATATTACATTGACCGCTATCGGCAAGGGTGGTAATTTTGAAGATTATTTCTCATATGCGACGATTATAGGACAGACGATCTCGATTGTGAACCCGATCGTATTTGCCTTCATTATCAAATGGATCGGTTACTATGGATCGTTTATTATGATGTTTATATTTATAACGGTGCTAATGGTGGTTTCGTTCTTCATTTCTCCTGTGACCTTAGCGGAGGAAAAGAAGCCATTGTTCCAGCAGATGCGATTCTCGACGGTATTTTCTTATCCGGCTATTCGCTGGATGGTGCCTTCCTGTTTGGCTGCCGGTGTATTTTTGCAGTTTCAGGGTTTGTTTGCCTTAATATTTACGTTTTCCGTCTCGAATGACAAGTTGGTCATAGCTCTACTCAATGTCCTCTACGCAGTATCCTCGATCATTGCGATGGTGCTGCACAGAAAGCTAACGGTGAGCAGTGGGATTTGGTTAAAGGTAGGCATGGTGGCGATCTCGGTCGGGTTCTTGATCGCGCTGCTTCAGCATTCGGTATTCCTCGTGATTTCGAATATTTTAACGACAGTGGGACTCTTTTATTTCAGTACGATCTGGAACAGCGGTCAATTCCGAATTATTAGCCGTCATACCTCCATTGAGCAGGCGCGAATTTTATTGTGGCGTGAATGGTTTCTTAATATATCGCGGATCGCGATGCTGGTTCTTATATTGTTTGTAAAGGATTTACAGGGTCTGACCTTCATCCTGCTGCTTGCTTTTTCACTTGGCTGCGCACTGCTGGTGCCGTTCTTCTCACAAAAGAGTGAGGAAGCTTTGGAAGCTGAATGAGGATTTGGACAAAAATGGTTGCAGAGAGCTGTCTCGTAAGGTCTGAGAGGATCTGAGGGTCGGCTTTTTGGTATGGCTGACTCAGGTCATTGGAATAGCGTGGATAAATGGTACGTACAAAAGTATAATAGAAATTAAAAGATCACGAACGACAGAGGTGCATGATGAGTAAAAAGCCTTTACCTAAATATATACAGCTAAAACAGGAAATTATGGGCTGGCTGCATGCTGCTAAGATTATGCCCAATGAGCGGATGCCGACCGAGCATGAAATTGCCGATCAATTTGGCATGAGCAGGCAGACGGTCCGGCAAACATTAGGCGAGCTGGAGCAGGAGGGCTGGCTGTATCGTGTGCAGGGAAGCGGTACGTATGTGGCGCCAGCACCAAAGCCGAAACGGGAAATTCAAACAATCGGTGTGCTGACGACCTATATTTCCGACTATATATTCCCTTCCATCGTACGAGGAGTAGAAAATGTGCTCCGGTCGAGAGGTTATCGGATGCTGCTTTCCAGCACGGACAACGATAAGGCCAGAGAGCGCGAAAGTCTGCAAATGCTGCTGACCCATCCGCTGGCCGGGATTATCATCGAGCCGACCAAAAGCGCGGAGGGAAACCCGAATCTCGATTTTTATTTATCGTTGGAGTACAGAAGCATTCCATTCCTGATGATCAATGAGCGGTACATGGAGATGAACTGCCCTTGTATTAAAATGGACGACGAGGCCGGCGGGTACACAGCGGCAGAGCATTTAATCAAACTCGGACATCGGCGCATTGCCGGATTTTTCAAAATGGATGATCTGCAGGGAGTGAACCGGATGAAGGGTTTTATTCGGGCGCACCATGAATTGAAGGTTCCGCTGCTGCCACACGCAGTGATACATTATGCAACGGAAGAAAAGAAAACGAAGCCCTACGCTGCAGCTTTATCCATGCTAAGTCAGGAGGATGAGCGGCCGACTGCCTTTGTCTGCTATAACGATGAGCTGGCTGTACAGCTGATTGGCGCGATTCGCGAGGCGGGATTGACCGTTCCCGGAGATGTTTCGGTAGTTGGCTACGATGATTCAACACTCGCTACCGCGATGGAGGTGAAGCTGACAACATTGGCACACCCGAAGCTTGATTTGGGTATACAGGCAGCAGAAACCTTGATTGATATGATTGAGCATAAACAATCGGATACCGCTGATCGTTCGAAGATCTGGAAGCCTGAGCTGATTGTCCGTGAATCGACGAGACCTGTATGAGAGTACGAAGCATATTTAGAAGTTCGGTGAATAATGAGCGGAGTGGCCAAATGATCCTGGAGAAGCGTTAGCGTTCGCCTTTGTTTCCGTAAAGCAACATTCATCTATTACATAATTATCATTGTGAATCATAAAACAGGATTGCCTGAAATATGTGGGCAACCTAAAACTGGTTCTGCTCTTGCGATCCAGTTTTTTTGGCTATTGTACAATTATAAACAGCTTCAGATATAATGCTCATTTCAACAAGAAACATCTCCCAAAAATCTTGATCCGATTACAGATCAGACAATTTACCACTAATATTCCCCCCTAAAAACCGTTGCATAAGCACAATATAATACGTCATGGATACCATTGGACTGGTACCGTTCCTTAATTAATCAAATCTAATATATATATTTATATTAGTTTTTTAATGAAAGGCGGTAATTAATTATGTCTGATGGGCTATCAGGTCTGACAGGTCTGACAGGTCAAACAGGTCAGACGGGTCAAACAGGTCAAACGGGTCAAACAGGTCAAACGGGTCAAACGGGTCCAACCGGTCCGACAGGTAAACAAGGACCTAAAGGTGTACAAGGCTCCCAAGGCATACAAGGACCTCAGGGTGTTCAAGGGCCTCAAGGCACACAAGGAACTCAAGGTGTACAAGGACCTCAAAGCGTTCAAGGACCGCAAGGCACACAAGGACCCCGGGGTGACCAAGGAACTGAAGGCGTTCAAGGACCTCAAGGTGCTCAAGGGCCGCAAGGCGTACAAGGATCGCAGGGTGTACAAGGGCCTCAAGGTGCTCAAGGGCCGCAAGGCATACAAGGATCACAAGGTGTACAAGGCCCTCAAGGTGTTCCAGGACCTCAAGGTGACCAAGGACCTCAAGGCGTACAAGGACCTCAAGGTGTTCAAGGACCGCGGGGTGACCAAGGACTGCAAGGTGCTCAAGGGCCGCAAGGTGTTCAAGGACCGCGGGGTGACCAAGGACCGCAAGGTGCTCAAGGGCAGCAAGGCACCCAAGGACCGCAAGGCACACATGGACCTCAAGGTGCTCAAGGGCCGCAAGGCATACAAGGACCTCAAGGTGTTCAAGGACCTCAAGGCACCCAAGGACCGCAGGGTGATCAAGGACCGCAAGGTGCACAAGGGCCGCAAGGATCTCAAGGCGTTCAAGGACCTCAAGGCATACAAGGACCGCAAGGTACTCAAGGAACTCAAGGTGTACAAGGACCTCAAGGTGATCAAGGGTCGCAAGGCACACAAGGATCGCAGGGTGATCAAGGACCTCAAGGCATACAAGGAACTCAAGGTGATCAAGGACCGCAAGGTGTACAAGGACCTCAAGGTGATCAAGGGTCGCAAGGCACACAAGGATCGCAGGGTGTACAAGGACCTCAAGGTGTCCAAGGGCCACAAGGCGCACAAGGACCGCAAGGCACCCAAGGACCGCAGGGTGATCAAGGACCGAAAGGTATACAAGGATCTCAGGGTGATCAAGGACCGCAAGGCACACAAGGGCCGCAAGGCGTACAAGGACCTCAAGGCACACAAGGGCCGCAAGGTGCTCAAGGACCTCAAGGTGAACAAGGACCTCAAGGTGTACAAGGACCTCAAGGTGAACAAGGACCTCAAGGCGTACAAGGACCTCAAGGTGCTCAAGGACCGCAAGGTGCTCAAGGACCGCAGGGTGCTCAAGGGCCGCAGGGTGCTCTAGGGTCTCAAGGCGCTCAAGGACCGCAGGGTGATCAAGGAACGCAAGGTGTTCAAGGACCGCAAGGCACCCAAGGACCG
>NZ_MRTH01000024.1 GCF_001956045.1 Paenibacillus sp. FSL H7-0331
CAATCTCAATATACGTTGGTGTCGTTTCCATCATTTCACCGTCACTTTTAGGTTGTAGTTCTTTATTCGACGATGTGGAAATGGATTCCTTTAGTTCAACTTATATAGCATGAATTTCATACGATGAAAAGCCACATGAACAGTATGCCTGTTTGATGCGGCTTTTCGACTTCATCTTCGGTTTAAAAGATCCCCAATATCCGTTTATACTAACACTATTTTCTCTACATGACCTCTTCGCTGCCAGCGATGTGCTCTCCCTCGTGAGACGGTTTCACTACCAGCAAGTTAAAATCAAACTACTCAAATATTTTTTTCATAAAAAACCGACAAAGGCAGCATTACTCTTGTCGGAGTATCCTAATTCAAATCTACTACTCTGCCAGTAATAACACCGTGTTCATCCCTGGAAAATTGAAGTGCAGTGTAATGCCCTTCGCTCCCACTGATGCTAACTTTATCGGATAAACCAGTTTGACCTTCCGCAAACAACAAATCCGGGGATATCTTAACGCTCTCATCTTTATACTCATAGTTGATAAAGCCATTACCGTCATAGGTCACTTCTTTAACAGATTCGAGGATGACCGTTCCATCAGGTATTCTTTTCTTCAGTTGTTCAAAGTTAATTGCCCATCCCGCTTGCTCATTATCAATAGAGGCCTCCTCATTTGTGGTGTCGGCTGACGGTTCTTTTAACAACTCCTTCAAATAGGCTTCAGCCTTAGCTGGATCTGCTTTGGATTTGTCCAACGGGAGATCGAATACAACCGAGATTCCTCCGGCATCAGCTTTAAGGCTTATTTCACCTGTGTCTTCGTTATAAGCAAACGATTGGTTGTTAAAGAAATTGTCGCTGCTGACGGCTATATATACTCCTCTATCTGCAAATATCTCCACTCCATCACATTCGATCAATCTATACATAATTCCGTCTCGTACAATCTCACTGTAGCTGCCATTCATCGTCATGATGTTTACCTGCCACGGCTTCTGACCTTTAACGAGAGGCGAAACTAAGAACCGCTCCTTTCCGTATTCTGGGTCGCTTGTATTCGGCATTGGACTTCCATCCTGTCTGGCGATAGATACAACAGCATACGTTCTGTCGGGGTAAACATCCTGAGCAGAACTGCTGAATTCGCTCAGTCCTGTCCCAGAGACGATGCCGTGCAATGTAATGTTGAAATCGCCTGAAGAGATCGTTTGATTGATTTCGATGGCTTGACTGCCTTCAAAGGCCTCGGCCAGACTACGATCTCCAAGATGTTCAGCAATCTCCTTGGAGTTGAAAAGCTGAGTGGCCGCGAAAGCCGTTATGGACAAGACAAGTGTGAATACGACAACTAACAGCCCTACGGCCCCCCCCCTTCTATTACTACGTTTCATTCGAGCTCTCTCCTTAAACCGATTTATAATACTTTGATTCAATTCCTCCTCGGGTTCCACGGCCGAAGCAAGGGCTTGCTTGAGCAGCCCGTCCCACTTTTCAGAATCATTCATAGGGATTCAACCTCCAATATCTTTTTCAAAGCCTTTCGCGCCTTGAAAAGCCTGCTTTTCACTGTGCCCTGTGGAATCCTTAGTGCTAACGAAACCTCATCCACAGACATTTCTGCGGTATAGTACATTAGTAGTGGAATTTTCAACTTATCATCCAGCCTGTCTGTTGCAGCTTGGATCATGCTGCGAAGCTCATTGGATAACACAGCTCCCTCAGGTGTTGTTTCATCATTCGTACAGTTGACCTTGTCCACAGCCTCATTAAGCTCAGCTGTGGGCGCAATCCTCTGCCTCCAGGCAAATTTCCTGCGCTTGTTTTTGCGCAATTGAATGGCAATTGAGATGAGAAACCCCTTTGGATTTTGATTCACATCCATTTTATGACGAACTTCCATCGCTTTAAGGAAGGTTTCCTGATAGAGATCATCTGTATCTTCTTTATTTCCCACAAGCCTGTAGCAGAATCCGTATATCGCTTTACCGTGCTGCTTTACTAGATTACTCAACTCTTCGATATCCAAGTAGCTACTCCTCTCCGAATGCCATTCACCTATATATTGTAACAACCTAGTCATTGGTTCACTGGATTGCAGCATTATTTTAGAATACGAATAAATACGATGAAAACTCACCTAAATACAAAAAAAAGCAGGAGTATAATCATTTAGTGCTGCCCGCCTCATTTCCTTCCATATTATTCAATTAAGAG
The DNA here is from genome assembly GCF_001956045.1 of Paenibacillus sp. FSL H7-0331. Next base: position 2,213 of record NZ_MRTH01000024.1, read on the forward strand.
GATCCTTTGCGGTAGCATACGCCATGATTTCTGGCTATTAGGTTATTTTTCGGTAAATTCCTTCGTCTTTCTCGCATTTGACTTGCTACGACCAGCATTAACGACCTATTTATCAAAAACTGCGGAAAAGGAACAAGAATTTATCGCTGAGTCCGCTTCAGTCGGTATATTAGCACCGATGAAGCATCGTCCACTTCCAGTCCGATCAGGGAATAGCGATTTTGGATTCCAGCTTCATCGATGAGTGTCAGAGTGATCTTTTCGTTCATAGCAACTATAAGTAAAACCCTCCCACCCATGCTTTGTTGATGTTAGTTTCAAAGGAAGGATTTTTGCAAGGTCATAAACAGCTTATTCACTTATTTCATTTGAGCCACACTGTCACATCTCATCTATTGTTTCAGTACAATCAATATTAAGCACTCCACTTGTGTGGAGACAGTGAAAGGAATATAAATTTAGTGAGCATCATTGAAAAGCCGATTTCATTTATTCTTCAATTCCTTTAATAACTCAATAATTTTCTCATTTTGGTCAATTTGAGTAATTACATTAGAATCAAGCTTTTGAATAGCAATAAAAATACCAAACAAAGCTCCTAAAATTAAGAACCCAGAAAGTATATCCATAACACGCTCCTTACTCTTCTTTTTAATGAAACGATATTTTAATAGCCTTAATACTCGATATTAGTTCCGTTAACTTTATTATAGCAATCAACAAGCCTTCGAAAATCTTCTTCCGATTTAAGTCTCCACTGAAGAAGCCCTTTTATATTCATGAAAATCTCAGGTTTTATCCAATATGGAATAGATTTCAGTGTAATTTCCGAATCAATCAAATGCTCATAAAATGATACCCCTGCTGCATTCCATAGGTCATGTGCCTTCTGATCAGAACACCACTCAGCATAGTCATAAATATCTTTCAATAAATTCTCATCTTTATTCTTATGAGCTTCTACCACCATTTCTAGAAGGGTTCTGAATACTTCATAAATACTATCATGATGCATAGGACCAAATTTGATAGAAAAATTCTCAATGGCTTTTCTTCTCCAAGTGCTCAAGTTCACACTTCCTTATAAAATCTTGTTTTATTTAAATATCTTTTAGTATCTCTACATAAAGTTTGTAACTTTCCTCATCATAACAGACGAATAAAACGTTAGATATTGTTTCATTTTCTTTTAAAAACGTTAAGACTTCGTCTACTGCGGTTGTACATGCCTTATCTTTTGGGAATTTGAATATACCAGTACTAATATTGGGAAATGCAATACTATCTGCATTATTTTTTACAGCGAGTCTCAATGAGTTTCGATAGCAGTTTCTTAACAAGACTTCCTCTCCATTACTACCACCATTCCAAACTGGCCCCACAGTATGAATTACATATTTAGCAGAAAGTTTGCCTGCTGTTGTAATAACTGCCTCTCCTGTCTTGCATCCACCTTGCTTATCACGAATTCTCTTGCATTCTTCCAGTATTTCTTTACCTCCAACTTTATGGATAGCACCATCAACGCCTCCACCACCAAGTAAACTTGAATTTGCAGCATTTACAATTACATCAGCGGATATACTGGTTATATCCCCTTTTAAAACTTCAATTCTTTCAATTATGCTATCCATCATTGTCTCCTATAAAATCGTTTTTATTTTAAATGTTCAAGAATCTGTAAAGCTCTAAAGAAATCATTCCCTGAATCATTTGTTGTTGTTCTTGCCAGTTCCTTCAATTCATTAATTTTACTGGTATATTCCTTATTAATAATCAACTCTAACTCAGGCAAAGTCGCTAAACCGTTGGTAATATACCCAACTGGCACATAAGGACTCCAAAACATGAAGCGAATGTGCTCAAAGCTTTTAAGATAATTTTCAGCGTATTCTTTCTGTTTTAAATGCTTCTTAGAGATTTTTTCAACTGTAGTCTTATTATCAATGTATAAAGCTCCAAGAAGATGAGTTGTGACTTCACACAAGTAAGCAGTTTTAGTGACAAAATTCATCCCTATTACGTCTAACTCATCTAAACCCTTAATACCTCCACCGCGCGGACGAGCGTTATATTCAATGAAATCGCAGCCTTCAATCTGTTTAAGATAAGCACCTACGATTAATTCTCCTGTTTCTGTCTTCAATTGATAACTCTCCCTTTAAAATCATCGTTTCACATTCCGATTTCAGCATAAATCCGTTATTTCATCAAAAATTATCTTCATTACCAAACAAGCCTTCAAATAATTCATGTATAATATGTAATACAAAAAAATACAGTAACGTTAATATTACGATGAATATAATAATGCCAATAAACGCAATTTTAACAAACCTATGCGTACGTTGGATTTGTCGCTTGTCATACTCATCGTCCAACCAATCATCAGGTTCGTTGATATTTCTCATTCGTCATACTTCCTTTAAAAGAGTCCTTTTATCGTGAACCGTATATTTTCAAATCAATTCACCCTTCCAGTTTACCAAGACAATCTCTTTCTTTTCTGAATAACACCAATCAATTATCTTTCCCACTAAAGATGGTGTAGCAGATAAGTCATCCCATATAGGAGGAGTTTGGACTCTTATATAACCCATGCGATCTCCACTAAACCCAACAAATTCCTTCCCCATGACTACAAGAAATGGACTCTTCTTTTGCTTACTTACTTGCCCAATCTCATAAGCAACAATAAATTTCTTATCTTCAGATAAAATGTGGACTTTGATTCTTCCTTCATCATCGTAATCCGAATTCACGTACCAGTAAAAAACTTTTCCTTGATGAACTATTTTTCGCTTAGACTTTTTACTCACAGCCAAAGTTTAGCTCTCCCTGACAATGAAATAGTCTTTCTAATCCCAAGTATATTCACCAATTACTAATGCATAAGAATATACTTTACCGTCCTTCTCAATAATCCTGTATTTGATGTCAACTAATCGAAACTCTTTCCTATCTTGATTCCCTAGAAAATCGTTTATTTCGGTATCAATTGTTTCCGGACGATCACTCATGAATTCTCTTGTTCTATAAGTTTTTTCCATTTTAACCTTTCATTTCTAATGAAAAGGATTTTTTATTGGCTAACCATATTGATAGAATTCTAAGACATATGTTTCATCTTTACCAAAGTCAAAATAAGTTTGACACCATTCAAACTCGTCTTCCCCATACGGAGGATCTGTCTTTAATCTGTATACTTTTAAATCAATATCTTGGAAAAAAACCTTTATCATTTGAATTAACTTTTCTGATACTATGTTAATTTCCTTTTTATATAAAATGGGGTTTATTACATTTATTAAATCATCATTTCGTTTAGAAGATGCTTCTATCAAAAAAAAGAACCAATCAGTGCTTAGTCTAAATAAATCATCTTCCCAATTTTGAGGCAATTCCAATCCTTCTACTTTAACATCTGAATGGCCCGAAAGATTGCCATCTTTATTAAATACAGAGACAGCCTTATCAATCGCAGAATCAATTTTCACAAACTTATATTCGTGTCCGTAGCATACCCCATAAATAGAGTTCATAAGACCGAGAGCTTCAAGAAAGCCATTAATTCTTTGCAGCTTGTCTTCAGTCATCAATTTTCCTCCATAAATAAAACTGACATTTTATTGAGTTAACTTTGTTCTCTTAAGCACGCTTACGATTTCTCTCGAAGCTCCGTGATGTTGATTTGAACTAACAACTGATACTAATTCCCATCCATCTGCACCTAAACTATTAAGTTGAGCTTCATATTTTTGAGTATTAACTACTCCTCCCAAATAACCGTCCGTACCAAATTTAATTGTTTTATACTCCCAAATTTCCATTTCATCTTCTCCTTTTTCTTTTAATAAAAGTGAACTTTTATCGGCTTCTGTTTCTACTTTGCTTTTTTAATTTACTTGTACCATTATAGATAAAGGCTACAGCAGAAATCCCCAAGCAAATCTTAGTCCAAATATTCTCAGGGTGGATATCTAAAAATAGCAAACCGATAAATAAAAAAGCAAATATAAATTCACCGATTCCTAGATAGAAAATCACTTTATTAGTATTCATAACTAGCCTCTCTCCTCATGAAAGTCAGTTTTCATCAGAATTCTTCAATTCCCAAGCTGAAATAAAATCATCAATTTGTGATTTTTCTTTTTGTGGTTTTTGAACTTCTCCGTTCTCTTTATTCCAACCTAATGTGAATTCTGTATTTTGATGACGCTCTACAGGATGACCATAATCTGTTGTATGCACATTAAGTAGAATCCATCCTAAAGCCAAATAGCGATTCACTTCTTTGGGACTTACTTCTTGATGAATTTCCACAATATTCCCAAAATTACGATGATCCATTTTCATAAATTTCCCTCCCCATAAATCTAGTACTTTATTAATTCTCTTATTGCCCCAAATTGGTATTCTCAAATCTAAAATTACCATCATCGGCATTGTTTTTATTGTATTTATGTAATCTATTCCCTTTGCATCGCGGACAAGACCCGTGATTGCGGCATGTTCTATCAATTGATTTCGCACCGTAATATTTCTTTCGTTTATCCTTACGATTCGGGTAGTCTTTGTCAAAACTCAATCATTTTCCATCTCCCTATAAAACCAGTCTTTTATAGCCTGCGCACCTATGAAAGAATAGCCTCTTCCTTAACTGCATTGTATATACTATTAATTTTAATTGTTGTATCTTCAATTTTTTTGTAAAATGATTCTTTGTGTTCGTCTACTACTTTTTCAACTCCAAACCCGTAATCTGAATAAGCATTAATTAATAACTGCTTCACTTCTTCTAAACGATCATCTATAAGTATTTTTAGTACATCAGCTGTCAAAAAATCGTGTTCATCTTCTGGCGCGCCCATATCAAGTAAATCAACAGGATCTAATTCATCTATAATCTGTTTAACTAAATAAAAGCCTTTCGGGTAATTTATTTTAAGGTGATTCTTCTCAACAAGTTCCATTAGACACCACCAACTCGTAGTCATTGTAAAATAAAATCCGTGTTTCATCGAATCTACACTTCAGTAGAAGTCTTATTACCATAGTGAAAACCGTTCAAAATATCTCTGCCTATCCATATTCCAGTATATATTCGAACTCCCAATAATTCCAATACTCAATTTAATCTGAATCCGTGAAATGAAATAACAACTTGCCATCCCTTCCCATCAGAGTTAACATACACACACTCAAACAACGGGAAGGGGGTAGCATTGTGGAAGATTGGCCGGAATGGCTAGTGAAAGGTTTACACAAGAGGTTTAATGAACTATCTCTATCTGTTAAACAGCAGGAACATATCGCTCCATTGATTGAAAAATCATCAAAATTGTAAACGGATTTGAAAAATCAATTGGATGAATCTACTCACGGTATTTTGCTAGAGTGGGAAGACGCTGTTCAATATCAGCAATCGGCTGAAAAGGAATGGTTATATTTACGTGGGGTTAAAGATGGTATGGGGATGGTCAAAGAGATTAAGCTTTTTTTGAAGGAAAATCAGCTGGAATTTTGATGATCAAACAGCATGGACTTCCCATGCCATCTGTCGAAATGGAGATTATATTATTCGGGCTGGAGATTAGCCGGTGCTTTCCTCGATCACCAGCCCGCTTTTCAAGGTAAATAAATAACGCGTTGGCGAGAGAATGGTTATCTTCTCTACCAACGCGTTAAATAGTTCATCCTCAAATTGTTCAAGTAAATCCTGCCGCGCATTCAATTTCGTTTACTCGATTCTTCACTTGAGGCAATCCCGAGGCTGATTTGGCCGAATATGTCATTATGATCCGTTATGCCATCTTGCCGCCCCACGCTCCGAGCAGCGCGGTTTCCAACTTCGATTCACTGAGAACGCATATCATTCAAATATTTTGCGATGAGTATCGTCATCTGGTTTTGGTGCAACCATCGCAACTGATCAAAGATATCCGCGATTTTGGTTTTGTTATGCTGTCAAACCAAACAATTTATTGATAAATTTAACTGTAGAAAGGACAGACGGATGATTTCTCTGCAGTACTGAATGATTTGAATCCAAGCATGGGTTTAATGACTTTCTTTATGAATCGATGCTCTTGTTCGTTTTTTTTGCATGCGGGCGCTATACGCTGCCGTAGACCTAAGCGCTTGTGCGAAGGCATGGGAACGGAAGAACCTGCTGTAGCGTTGCATAGGTCCAACAAATTCGTACGCCCATAAATATCCCGTTTTACAGTGCGTGCCGCCTGCCTGATATGAGCGGCAAGAACATTTTTCTCTATGTCGGGTACTTTATTTTAGGCTTCTGCATGGCGACCAATGATAGGATCATGGACCTGATTGAGCACGTTAATAGGGACAACCCTGCTTTTCCGGGAGATCTACACAGTCGGAAGTCAGTCGGGCTTTGCTTTTACAACTCTCCACTTGCTTTTTTATTGGGTAACTCTGCTTACGATGCTCGGGTATAGCAAAAAATATCTGAACCGGAAGTCAACATTTATGACCTACTTTAACCCGGCTGCTTTTCCCGTCTATATTTTCATCAAACTTTATTTGGATCAGCTGGAGGCCGCTCCAAATTGTGGAGACTGCAAAAACTAAAATACCGGATTTTATAACCATAGGCTGATTGGCTTCTGCATGTTGTTCCATGGCAGTCTGCTGGACGCACCTTGACGAAAGATTTTACCCGGGCAATTACGAAGATGATAGTTTCAGCCTGCGCGCCAGAATCAGCGGAAAAAATGGTGGCCAAGGATGTATTCATTCACCATGAAGCCCAGGGCACATTCAGGGAAATTCAGGTTGACTTCGTTCCTATGAAGAACCCGGAAGTAAACCCATAATATCCGATCCGCATACTTGATAATACCGTTATTCAAGCCTTCGTCAGGCGCACCGCCATGTACGGAATGCCTGGAAGATCGATCAGGAATGCGCCTTCGTAGGTGCCCGGCAGTCTCTTCACCGTCATATTCCAGGTATCAATCACGTCCACATGATACCAGATGCCCGGCTTCATGCTATACTTCCGGTAACGTGGTTGATTGAAGCCGTAATAGAACAAGTAATACTCGTCGGCGATCCCTGCCGAGGGTACATCCCATTCGGATTGGAGCGGATTGAGCCCTTCGGCCGGCCCTTCCTCCATAATCCAGCGCAGGAAGGCGATCCGTTCCATACTCGTTCCATGAAGCTTGCCCCCCTTGGACCACCAGAGGATGTCATCCGGATGCAGATAGGTCTCGCCATGCCCGACATAGCCACCACGCACCGCTCCTTCCCAGAAGCGGCGTGTCATCTCCTGTCCGCTGATGTTGCCCCAGCCTTGATCGATATCGCCTTCATAAGCGCATTCGTCGATGACGATCGGTTTGTTCCACCGGTCCCGCCATTCGTTCGTGTTTTCGGCCGTTTTGTACACGTCGATCCGCTGAATGCTGCAGTGTGTAATCCAGTCCCGGCTGTAATCATAGAAAACAAAGCAGTTATGAATCGATATCAGCCGACCGTAGGCATCCTGCCCGGTTATGATCCTGGCGAAGCGTTCCCAATCGTCCGGCTGCTTGGCCCACATCAGGTCGTATTCATTGGCCAGCGACCACCAGACATTCCGGTAGGCGGACAGCCGCGCCACGATATAGCGCAAGTACCGGTCATCAGCGGCCGGACTCATCTCGGAGAAACCCCAGCGGTCATACGCATGGAACAGGATCAGGTCCGCTTCGATCCCAAGCCCGAGTAGATCCAAAATGCGGCTCTCCAGATGACGGAAGAACGCAGGGTTGAACCGGGTGTAATCCCATCCTTCCTCGAGCGAACCTTCATACGGATAATGCTGTGGCTCGTTGGCATTGAACTGGTAAGATTTCGGAAATACGCACATCCGCAGCTTGTTGAACGGCGATGTCCGAAGCGTATCGAGCGTCCGCTGCTCCAACTCCTCGTCCTGATGCGTCCATACGTAACAGGTGGTGCCCACCGGGATATACGGCGTTCCGTCGGCATACCCGAAGTGGAACCGGTTTTTCACCTGGACCGGACCGTGATTGCCGGACGCCGGGGCGGTGCTTGCAAACCGGCCTTCGATTCCGTTCAGGGAGCGGGCCGTGCTTCGGGTCCGGTAAGTCCACTCTCCTACGGCGTCAGGCATGAACCGGATGCGGTAGATGCCCTCCCCGTCATAAAATCCCGCGGTTTCGACCGCCCGATCGGCACAGCGAAACTCGGCGCTCAGCGCAACGTCCACGAACGGATTCCCGTGGCTCGGGCCATGCAGCTCCAGCTCGAATACGCCCCACTGCTCCGCCTGCGGAGTCCCCTGCACGGTTGCGGAGCCTTCGGGAACCGTAGCCTCCTCGTAAAGTGCGGACGGCGCGATGTCCACCTCCATGACCAGCTCGTCCCGGATCGTCGCCAGCTCCTGCAGGATCACGTGCAGCAGCTCCGGCATCCAAGTATACGCTTTATTGGAAGCCGCAAGCTGGGGAAGTGTCTGCATTTTCATAAACGACAAATAAAGAGAATCCGTAAGATCGGGAACATGCTTGAGCAGCACTGCCCGTGCCTCGGGATTCGCCCAGATCACACCGATTTTCGTTTGCTCCGTAAAAGACATTGCCAATCTCCCCCTTCATGGTAATGTAAATGGCAGATCGCTTGGTATGGTGATAATCCCTTTCAGCTCCTTATGAAGGTAGTACTGCACCGAATTCCCGTTGCTGATTGTCCATTGGGCGATCATTTTGACTCCAAGAGCAATTAGATGATTCTCAAGATAAGAGGTGCAAGCGGATACGCAAGTCAAGTAAGATGTGGACATGCGTCCAGTAATCTTCTAAGTTCATCTGCGGAATTTCATCACATTGTACGCAAACCTAGAAAACTGTGCCGTTCCTCCAATCTCCTTGGTAGAGTAGAGGAACAGTCCGTAACGCGCCCCTACAAATTGATCCATTTTCCAGACCATATTATGGGTAATACCAAGCTTCTTCCAATCTTCTCCGTCCATGTAATAAAACTCGCACTCGTCCGTATTGTATACGAAATTGCCATAAGCCTTCAAAGTAACTTTGTTATTGTCCACAGGAATCCTTGCAAATTCTACACCGGTATCTTTGTCTACCAGGTTTCCGAAGATCGTTTTATCGTCTGTCGTCCTTGCCAACATGACCAAATAGTAATGTCCAGCTTCCTTGGTAAGCGCAATGAAGCCATAGGTGCTGATCAAGAAGCACAAGCCTGCATAATCGCCATCCTTTAGCTCGCTTCCATCCAAAGTAACGATAGCTTCGCATGCAGGCCCCATTGCACGCTGTGTTAACGTATTTGCCGAAAATATTAAATTTGCACTAATTTTTCCAGATTGAATTCGATATGTACCTGGCTTATCCGTTACGGACCACAAATTATTTGTCGGAATATGATTCCACTGCCAGAAGTCTTTCAGATGGACGTTGCCGTTCTTATCCGGCCTGTAGAAGAAATCATCGCTTCCGACCAATGGTTTGTATTCATATCCGGGCTTAGTGCTCGGTATGTCGATATATGAGGGCGGTTTCCTATCGAATACCGGAACATCATGTTCCCAATGCAAAGGCACCAAGACAGGGATACGGCCAACGGCACCATGATCCTGAAACAATACGGCATACCAGTTACCATCTGGAGTATCAACGATTCCGCCTTGTGCTATACCTGCATTAAAATACCCCATGTCATCATCAAACACCTCTCCGCCAACAAAGTCCCCTTCCAGGGAAGCTGCTACAAAACAGGCTTGTGTTCTGCGACTGTGTCTGGAATTTGTTATGTGTATGAGAAATACGTAATATTTTCCATTAATCTTATAGACATGGGCACCTTCATAACCAAGATGATAAGGTTCTGTCTCCCTTACAATGATCCGGTTTAATCCACCAGGCTTGGGACCGGTCAAATCTTCCTTTAATTCTGTAAGATGAATCTCTGCATTTCCATATATAATAAAAACTCTACCATCATCATCAAACAAAAGTGAGCAATCATGATAGAATCCTTCAATATTCGGGTGTCTCGTCCATGGTCCTGTGATTTCAAAAGCAGAAAACAAATACGTTTGATGCGTATCATTTGCTACGAAACATACATAATATTGGCCTTGATGGTAACGCAAAGATGCCGCCCACATTCCCTTTCCATAGATCTGTCGGTCACCCTCCAGTCTCTGATCCGGTGTATGATCCAAAGCATCATATACATATGCTGCCACTTCCCAATGGATCAGGTCATACGATCGCAATATTACACACCCCGGCATAAAATGCATGGTTGTACTGACCATATAATAAGTATCCTCAACCCGGATCACATCGGGGTCCGGATAGTCAGCCCATATAATGGGATTCGGGTACATCTGCATTTCCCCTATCCTTAATTTAGTTCCTTCAATAAAACAGTTATGTTCAATAGTCGTAACGGCTTTCTCAACACTTTTTAGCTCGTAGGGCTTCCCGCTGTTCCAATGGTGTCAACCCAGTCATTTTCTTGAAAAATCGGGTAAACGAGTGAGCCGCATCATACCCCACACGAACACCGACCTCCGAAATTTTCAACTCATCCTGCTTGAGCAGCTCTCTTGCTTTTCCAATCCTTGCTTCCTCAATATAGTCAGATAAATTCCTGCCGCATTCTTGTTTGAAAAGTCTGGACAAATATGACGGATTAAAATGAAACTCACTTGCCAAACGCACTAGTGACAGATCCTCGGCTAGATGCTGTTCGATGTATAAACGAACCTTTTCGACCACCTCGGCCGCCCGATTTCGTTCACCCGTTCGTCTGACAGCGAACAAGGATTCCGCCGTCCGTTTCAGAAACTCGAAGCTCTCATACCACGATGCATGCTCGTCAATCTGAATAAGGCCAACGGCTTCTACTTTATCATGAAGCTCCCAGCGATTCATGTAAGATAACAGGACAAGCGCTATCATGAAATAGAGCTCCTTCAAAAAATTACTCCCTGTATTCCTGCCATCGAGCAGCGGTGTTGTCACTTCGTCAAAGATTCTAAGAAACTCGTCCCTCCGACCTCCTTCCAGATGCGCCGCTAACGCCTCCGCCTTTTCCCGGGAAGCTCGTTCTCTTGCCAATTCCGACGATTCGGAAGCTTTCATAGCTGCCAGCTGCACCATCTGAGCTCCATCACCTGCCCTCAGATGCTGCCACCGCCTAATCGAGTCGTAGGCCGTCGACAACCACTTCCACTCGCAAGGCTCAGCGCCTATCGTTACAGCAACCGATACTTGTAGAGACTCCTTGCAGGCTCGTTGAATCAGCTCAAATTCACCTTCCAGAAATCTTACCGTTCTAGCATAATCATCCGCTATTGCGAGTCCACTGCTCGGACGCGATTGGATGAACCAGACGAGATCACCGTAGCGATCAATCATTCCGAGACTTGTCGTTTTTTCTGTCAGGAACGTCTCCGCCAATATCTTGACGGCTAACGCCGCTTCCTGCCTATCAGCTAACGAATTTGAAAAGGAAGGAGCCAAACCACCAAGAACCATGAGTACGGGCAGCGAAGGATCGAGGGGAATGTTTAATTTATGGAAATCCTCAACCATCACATCTGCAGCACGCGCACCTTGGAGCAAGTGCCGAAAATAATTGCCTTGAGCTAGCGTTTCCAGCGTCGTGAGGCTCTCTCTCGACTGCTGAATCAAATTGTTCAAACGCAGACTGTTTTCCAGTTCTTCGATGGCATCGCTAACTGCTGTGATGATTTTCTCATATCCTTCACTCTTGAGCAGGTAATTGACGCCCGGAGTTTGGATCGCTCGATAGACATAATCGAAATCGTGATGGCCTGTTAAAAATATGATCTTGCAATGCGACCATTTCCGGCGAATGTTCTCCATGAGCTCCAGCCCCCCCATACCAGGCATGCGGATATCGGATAACACGATATCAACCCTGGTCCGGTTCAGTAGCTCCAAAGCTTCGTACCCGGAGTAGGCTTTGTACAAATCAAGGTCGAGATTCAGTTTACGAAATACTTCAAACAGCCCGTCGGTAATGATCTCTTCGTCATCGACGATTAGCATTCTATTCACGGGCATCACCCCCTTTAAAGGGAATACAAATGATCACTTTCAGCCCCCCGCTCTCACCTCTACATACCCTGAGCCCGTAATATTCACCGAAAGTGATCTTCATTCGGCGGTGAATATTTACCAACCCCGTCGTCTCCTCGTCACCATTATGAAGAGAAGACACAATACGTTGTAATGCCATGTCTGTCAAGTTTTCACCATTATCTTCCACCACGATGTGAATTTCAGTCTTTTCAATCTCGAAGCGGATAACAATCCTTCCGCCATGCGCCATCTGTTCCAGGCTGTGTTCGAATGCGTTCTCAATAATGGGCTGGACAATTAATCGTGGAACCGATACCTGCTCGATTTCCTGTGGTAAGGAGTCGAACTGTACTTCAATACGCCTTGAGAAGCGAAGCTCCTGAATCTCTGTGTACATTCTGGCATGGTGAATTTCTAGTTTCAACAGCACATCGTCTGAAGCATTCCGGGTAACAAATTGAAAATACTCACCTAACTGTGTTGTGAACTGTCCGATTCGTTCAATATCTCCCGTTTTCGACATCGTATTCAGAATAAAAAGACTGTTGTATAGAAAATGCGGATTAATTTGTGATTGAAGCTGCTTCAGCTCGGCCCGTTGAGTCATGATTTTCTGCTTATAGACTTGATCGATCAAAGAACGTAGATTTGCAACCATTTGGTTAAATCGGCCATACAAATATCCAAATTCATCCTTAGACTCATGCCGGATGTTAACGTCAAGGTCTCCATTTTCCATACGCCGAAAGCTTTTAACAAGCGTTAATAGCGGTTTGTGAATAAACTTGTAGGTGGAGAACGCATAAACCGCAATAATAACGACAGCAACGAACACAAACAGCCATGCCCACATATAAAACTTGTCCAGCGGTTTCTTGATCATTTGTTCGGGAATAAACCGGTAAATGGACATTTTTAGAAAATCCGAGCTTGCAATAGCCGTATAATAACGGCTTCCTGAGATGGTAATGGTTCCCGCATTACGAATTGTAGTTTGCCTTATTTGTTGAACAGCAGTAGTCATATCCAGTTGCAAGTGCTCTACGGGCACACTCGTCACAATGACACCGGATTTCTCTGAGATCAACAAAGTTCCGCTGCCGGCATAGGTGTTGAACTGGCCCAGCGCCTCCTGAAGTCTGTATTGATCAAGCTCAACTTCAATGATAAACAGCGGTTGATTCCCATTGGTTCCGCTTTGCTTTGCCGCGCTTAAGAATAATCCACCATTCCACTCAATCATCTGGTTGTTGCGGCTGCCAAAAACCGAGCGAATCTCATAATACCTCTCGGAATCTAATTCGCGAGGACCGTTGGCAGATGAAATCGTTTTTGATATCGGATAGATGTGTGCGCTCACATTTTTGATATACGTACTACTGTTTTGAATGGCGTAGAGCCGTTTTCGCAGCGAATTGATTTTTTCAGTACGCCTAAAGGCATCCATCGTATTCCAGGTCAGCGTCAGATCATTGAGATCCTCGTCCTCGAGAACTCCATACTGTAGGAGCTTCATCCGTTCTACCTCTTTCTCAAAATCCGTTAGATAGAAGCTGATCTGGGTAACCGCCGTTTTGGAGATGTCTTCGCTTGCCGTTTGAACGATCCAGTGATACAGGTAAACGCCAAATAAAATAATCGGCAGCATGATAAACAAAAAAGTAATGAGCAGCCGAAGAAAAATCGTGTTTCGCAAAGAGAAGGGCTGACGTTTGATCAAGGAGCAAGCCTCCAACGTTTTCTTCCATTATAGCTTGAAACCTTGAAACCTTCCTAAAGTATTCTCGTCCTGCACCAATCCACCTGTTACCCCTTTACGCTGCCAAGAACAATTCCTTTTACAAAATACTTCTGCAGAAACGGGTACGCCAAAATGATTGGGAGGGAGCCCAGGAATATCTGTGATGCTTTTAGCGTTCGGTCGGAAATAAGGGCCAAATTCAACGCTTCGTCGCGCGACATGCTTGATAAACTTTGCTGTATGACGATCGTCTGGATATAGCTCTGCAGTGGGTAATGGCTAGGGTCCCCCATAAGTAGAAGGCCGTCAAACCAACTGTTCCAATGCTCCACCATGGAAAATAAGGCAAGCGTTGCAAGAGCAGGCTTTGATATCGGCACATAAATTTTCCATAATGTCGTCCAGTGACTAGCGCCGTCCATGACGGCTGCCTCCTCCAGCTCCTTGGGAAGCTCTCTGAAAAAATTAAGCAGCAGTACAACACTAAAAACGGGAACCGCGCCGGGTAAGACGAGTGCCCAGATCGTATCAAGGAGATTGTACTGCTTAAGCGTAGTATACCAAGGGATTAAACCACCGTGAAAGAGCATCGTCATGAAGAAAATCCAAGCGTAAACCATTCGCAGGCGAAATGATTTCGATTCCTTTGACAAAGGAAATGCGACGAGGATGGTTAAAAACAAATTTAATGGCGTCCCAATTGCTATGCGCTCCAAAGAAACAAGCATCGATTGCCAAAACGCTTCCCGGCTAGCCGTATAAGAATAAGATGCCAATGTGAAATCGACCGGCCACAGTTTTACATAACCTGCTGCTGCTGCAGTACTTGAACTGAACGAAACAGCGACGATGTGGATTAACGGAAGGACGCATATCAACGATACCAGTATGAGGAAGGACGCATTTAGAACGGAAAACCATTCTAACCGCCTTCGACTGTAAGGTACCTGGATAAACGCGTCAGATGCAGGTCTTGTTGAATGCTGTGCCACTGTTTTCCCTCCCTCTAGAAAATTCTATATTTCGCAAAACGATAAGCAACAAAATACGAGCCAGAAATCAATATGAGCGAAACCAGTGATTTGAATAGTCCAACCGCCGTTGCCACACCATATTGGGCATCCAACAAACCGAGCCGATACACAAAAGTATCAAGGATATCGCCACTTTCATATACCTGAGGGCTATACAAATTGAACACCTGATCGAACCCTGCGTTCAGCAACTGCCCTAGACTTAGAACAGACAGCAATACGATTACCATACGCATGCCGGGAATGGTGATATGCCAGATCTTATGCCAGCGGTTTGCGCCGTCAATCGTAGCCGATTCATATAAACCGGGATCAATACCCGTAATAGCCGCTAAATAAATGATAGTCCCATAACCAAAGTTTTTCCATATATCCGAATAGACGAGAGTAAACGGAAACCATTGGTTGTCCCCAAGAAAAAATATTTTTTTAAGGCCGAGCGCGCCCAACAATTCGTTAACAATACCGCTCGAAGGCGATAAAATATCGATTAGTATGCCGCCCAGAACGACCCATGAGAGGAAATAGGGTAAATAAATGGTCGTTTGTACGCTTCTTTTAATCACTTCATTCTTCAATTCGTTGAGAAGAATGGCAAATACAATCGGAACAATCAAGCCGAGAATAAGCTTAAGACTTGAAATAAAGAGGGTATTCCACAAAACCTGATTAAAGCTGGGCAGGTGCATGACATATTTGAAATTATCCCAACCGACCCATCTCTGATCACCGAATAATCCCTTGGCAGGTATAAACTTTTGAAATGCGATGATGATTCCCGCCATAGGTACGTATGAAAATAATACGATCAGCACCAGTCCCGGTAATATCATCAGATGCAGCGGAAGCTCTCTCCACATTTTCCTGGCTACCATATTCATCCTCCATCGTTTGGAGCAAACTAAGCAGAGGAAGGAAGACAACTCCATCCTCTGCTCGTCGCTACTTCTTCTTTGATGTGTACCAGTCATTTACTTCTTTCGTTATTTGTTCTCCACCAAGCTTCGCCCAGTCTTTAACAAATTTATCAAATTCATCGATAGCTGCGCCCATTATGATTTTGGTATAAATCTCATTCTGCATCTTTTCCAAAGTAGATTTGCGTTCAACCATTGTAGAGGTAGGCGATCCAACGAACTTCTCCATCAGGAACTGATTGTTTTTATCGTACTGGTCAACCACACCCTCGGAGCCTTCAGGGCCGTAAATCCGCTCCCACCCCCAAAGTGCAAACCCTTCTTTCGAGCCCGAATTATAAGCGTCTAGTTTCCCTTGAATGGTCTTGGCTTCGCCTGTCAATGTCGAGGTATTTCCTGATTTACGGGTTGCATCGATCGCTCTAAACGCCTCCACGTTTTTCTTTACTGGAGCTGGCTGCACGGGGGACAATTGCCATACGCTTTCAGCTTCAGGCGGTGCGTAATATTTGTCAAACTCTGCCGTTTTACCAAAGTTTTTCTCCAAATGCAGATTGAAAAGCTTGACCACTGCTTCGGGATGCTTGAACCCCTTCTTCACTGCAAAGAACTTGGTCGTACTGAATTTTAAAGGTACTTTAGGTAACTCCCCGTTCTCCGAAACAATCGGAAACGCCCTCCACTGCGCTTGCGGGTCGTTATTGCGGTTCAACTGGAGCGGCCAGATGGAATTCCACTGTTCACCGTATTCCATGCCGATCTTACCGGCAGCAATTTGCTCAGATACCTTGCCTCCGTCTTTAATCCCGAATTCCTGATCCAATTCCCCGTTTTTAAACATGCCCTGGAGGGCTAGAAGCGCATTCTTCACTTCTGGTTGAATGCCTCCATAAACCAGCTTCCCAGAACCGTCTGCCATCCACATATTCGGATAGGACTTGTACCCAGCCATAAACCCTTCCAATCCCATTGCTCCGCCCCACAAACTTTTCGTTACACCAAGACCATAAGTATCTTTTTTCCCATTGCCGTCCGGATCATTTTCCGCAAAAGCTTTTGAAATCGATCGCACATCAGCCATCGTCTTTGGAGGCTGCAGCCCCAGTTTCTGTAGCCAATCTGTACGAATCCATAAAAACATGGCACGCTCAAGCGAGGAATCGACCTGCGGGATCGCCATCAATTTGCCGCCAAACGTAGCGGCATCAAACGGACTTGTGCCCTCCTGGGATAGGATTTCTTTGGCCAGTGGAGAAGCATATTTCTCATATATGGCCGTCATATCTTCGATCTGACCGGAATCAGCCAACTGATTCAATTGAGTTGCGTTCACCGGAATGACATCAGGCAGGTCACCGGAAGCAAGCGTTACATTAATCTTCTGTAAATACTGATCTGACGTGTCATTCCCCTTGACGACCCAGTTATATTTGATATTGATGCCCAACTGATCCTTGTATAAACGGCTCCAGCGGTTGTCTTCTAACGTTTCGCCCTTTAACACACCGAGCACGTTATTTTCTACGACGTCGCTTAGATTACGGACGAACGAGACATTGATCGGTGGATCATACTTGCCTAGCGGCTCTGTATTTGCACCCTTCACATCGTTATTTCCCACAGTGCTCGCCGGTTCATTCTTAGCTTCTTTCTGATTGGTACTCGTCGAACCGTTTTGACTTGTACACGCCGACAAGAGCGTTGTGATTACTAAAATAGAAACAGATAGCGCTTTCACATTATGCTTTTTTAGTTTCATGTACATCCCCCGATACCCAGTTTTTAAAATATTAACACAGTGGCGCTGTGTATGTTTTCATTATAGGAGCCGCACAGGAGTCTAACAATGTGCAACTCTTTACTTTACTTACCAATTGTTGTCATAATGTAAACGCAATCAATGTGAAGGACGATGTGAACAAAAAGCACCGCTAAAAAGGGACTATTGTCCATTTTTAGCGATGCCTTCCGCTTTTGGCTCTTGAGATACTCATTTATTATTTTAACTGCAGGGAGTATGTAATCTTCAAGATAATAATTTTTTTCTTCGCCGGACAAGAAGGTCAGCAAATCTTCAGCAGCATGGATCTGGATCTGCACTGCAACACCATTGTCTCCTATATTTTAGGGAATTCAAATAACAATAGTCTTGTATTTCAAACGTTGGACCAGGCGTTACAAGCAGCGCCTGGCAGTACACCTATGCTTCATAGTGATCGAGACTTTCAATACCTCGCCAAGCTTCAAAAAACGATTAGAGCCCGCACATATAACCCCCGAGCATGTCACGTGTTGGCAGGTGCATTGACAACGGACCCATGGAAGCCTTCTGGGGGACGCTGAAATGCGAGAAGTATTATTTGCAGACATACAGCACGTTTGAGCAACTAGAGAAGGACATTAACACCTATATCCAGTTTACAATAACGAGCGATTACAGGCAAATTTAAACGGCCTTAGTCCAATGGAATTTAGGACCAAGGCCGCCTAACCGATTTTAATTATTTGTTCTGTCTACTTGACTGGATGCAGTTCAAATTGACTTTAAAGCAGCCTTGCTTATGATTTTTTACTTGCTCTTTTGCACCTGCATTTTCAGAAGCACTGTTACCGCCTCTGCTCTTGTCGTTTTATCGGCCGGAGCAAATTGATTTGTGCCTTTGCCTTCGATAATGCTCAGCTTTTTCATGGCTGCCACTGCGCCTTTCGCCCAGTCTGGAATGCCCTTGTCATCCGCGAAGTCCGTTGCCGCAGCCGCTGCACTAGACTGGCCTGTGGCCTTCGCGATCATCACAGCCATCTCAGGGCGAGTGATTTGGGCATCTGGACGGAAGGAGCCATCCTCATAGCCAGTAGTAATACCTGCAGACACCGCCTGCGCGACCGATTTCTGTGCCCAGGTGCCGATCTTCGCCTTATCAGTGAACGTCAGCGCCACTCCATCTCCTTGCGGTCTGAGCACATTCATCAGCATGACCGCAAATTCCGCGCGCGTTACGGTACGATCCGGCTTGAACGTGCCATCCTCATAGCCGCTAACGACACCTGAGCTTACCGCTTGCTTGATATTCCCCTCCGCCCAGTGTCCGGAAATATCGCTAAAGTTAATCGTCGGCTTCGTGTCTGCCCCTTGGCTTTCACCGAATACCGCAAATTTCGTAAAGTGGTTAACCTTTACGGTGATGGTATTGCCGTTTACCTCGCCTCCGATTCCTACCCACATCTGCTTCGTTTCGTCATAGTAGAATACAGAAGGCTTTTGATTGTCCACCAAATCGAAAGTAAAGGTCAACGTGATCTCCTTGCTGAAGTTCTCCGGGAAGTTTTTCAGAATTTCGAATACTGAGCTGACTAGAACGTCTTTATTCGTAATCAGATCTTGCGTGTCTGCCACTTTGGTTATCGTTAATTTCAGTTCTTTGCCAAAAGCATCGGCAGGAATTAGAATCTTGATCACATCGCCCAAGCTAACCTCACCCGATTTACCGACTTGAAGCGTCAGTGTACCGTCTGTTGAGGTGACGGTATTGTTAGATATCGTTCCTGATGCACCGCCACCGGATGATGTCGATCTCGATGTCGACGCTGCTCGTGTCACTGCAAGCGCATATGTCTTCTCTTTACCATCCTGCGCCGTGACTACGATATTAATCAGGTTACCACCTACGTTCAGGCTGATCGCACCGCTTGGTTGCCCGCTTGCAACTGCCGCTCCGTTCAACTTAATCGTTGCATTGCTATCGGATGCAGTAGCTTTCACCGTTATGCTGGATACATCATAAGTCACACCTGCACTGTATGACAATCCCTCAGCAGTGAATGCAGGACTTAGCGTACCGCCCGAAAGCGCCAAATCGCTTAAATCTGCATTGCTGCTTAATGGCGTTGGTGGTGTTACTGGTGGAAGGGTTACCGAAAATTCCACAGCATTTCCACCCTCAAGCTCCGCATCGTATGCACTTACCGTAACATAATAGGTTTTACCATTCACAAGTCCAGTTATTTCAACAGGAGCATACGCATATTCGGTTACCATTTTCTGTTCCGTATAACGGTGCGACTGCTCCCCATATTTCACGCGATAACCCTCTGCGCCGGAAACAGGAGTAAATGAAATGAACGCCTTCCCATCATCGGCCTTGGCATTCTCTATCGTGGGTGTCTCCATACCGTTCAGCAATTCGACTGTGTAATCATCATAAAAGGTAACGGCCTTGCCCGACAAAATTCCGGCAGTGCCAACGGACAAATCGGAATCCGTTACTTCAACCACCAGTATTCCGTCCACATATAGCTTAATCTCGTTGCCTTCGAAGGTGGCTTTAAACAGATGCTCCCTATTCGGAGCAATTGGAAATTCCTTCTGGCTAATCGTTGTAGTCGTTCCCGCTACTTTTTTCCGAATGGCAATAAATTCTTTATTTTGCACCTGATCGTACTTATATCCCAGCAGATAATAATTGTTATAATCCAAATAGCGCCCCAACAAGTACTCTTCGCAGGTAGTGGCAAACGGGTTGGTTATTTCGACCTTGGTGGCAATCGAATAATCTTTCCAATGAAAGCCTTGAGCCACGAAGATGCGGTCCGGATTATTGGCAGCGCTTTTCAAACGATAGTCGCCATCGACAAGGTCTACACTGAAAGTACCGGCAGAAAGCTGCCAGTCCTCTAAGTAGCTTCCATCATTAAAATCATCCTTCAAGAGGATCGTGTCATTCGGTACTACTGCCATTTCGTTGGAAGGCGTTCCCGCGCCGTTCTCATTCCATGGGACCACCACCACATAATTGGGCATTTGCGAAATTGCGACCGGGATAACCCAAGGACTGCCCGTTACCCGCTCAACTTTATATTTGTACTCACCGCTGGCATTCCCATATTGGATCACATAAGACGTATTGACCGAATCGGTTGTAAAATCGACAATGATCTTGTTTCCGTCCGCGACCAAATTTTTCAACTTTGGAGATACTGCCGTTGCCGCTCTTGGCGTCATCAATAATTCGGCGGATTTAGCACTCTCTCCTAAGGTCCCAACGGCCGAAACCGCAAAAAAATAGGAGATGTTATTGGTTAAGCCCGTGACAATCGGGGCTGTGCTGATCGTTTTTATAGTGTGGGTATAGCGGCCCGGTTCCGTTCCGTAACGGATGTAGTAATACAGTGCACCTTCAACCCCGGTGAAATGCAACGTTACTTGCTCATCGCCGATTCCAATGGTATTAAGAACGGGCTCGGGCATGGATGTGGGCTGAACCAGGATGCCATCGAATTTTCCGGAAGCCTGATTGGAAAATACCCCTATTCCTCCCGATGAAAACGCAGTATCGGTTATGCTCAGTTCTTTGCTTCCGTTGATGTAAAACTCAATATTGCTGCCGGTAAATACGCCTCTGAATCGGTAGGATACACCTGTTTGCAGGGTGTAAGGCTTCTCGATTAGGGTTGTAGTCGTTCCACCCGATTTCTTCTTGATCGCCAGACTGCCATTGGCGTAGGTAAGCAAATAACCGTTATTGGCATCCTGCACTCTTCCCATTATCCCGATTTCTCCTGGGG
This sequence comes from Paenibacillus sp. FSL H7-0331, assembly GCF_001956045.1. The sequence goes on from NZ_MRTH01000024.1 coordinate 23,583, forward strand.
TGTTCATCCGAACCCAAGCGAGAAAACTGACATTGGAATAGCTCTTCTTCGTAAACGCAGAAGCATATCCTCCGCTAGTCTCTTGAAGCAATCTCTCCTCCTCGTCCGATTCCTTAGCCCCTTCGACTGTCGTTAACGGACTTTTGATGTTGTAAGGAATGATGATATCTTGCTTTATGCTCCAGTTTCCATTGCCAAGTATCCACTCATCGGTCAAAGCGGAATAGGAATCCGCCGTATAGTCGAAGGTGTCATGGAACAAGGCTGGGATCAAGCCTCCAATGGATATCAGGGTGTCAATGGTATAAACATCGCCGGTAAAATGCTCTGTTTTCGTTCCCCCTCGCGACTGTGAATAATATCCGTTTATCGTTTTGGCATAATAATCGGAAACACCCACCTTTTGCAGCATGTCAACCTGATCTCGCAATGCTTCGCTGCCTCGCGCATTCCAATAGCCGAAATAATCCATTAGTGCCCTGTTTTGAAGAGATGGATCGATTCCAAGCACAGCGTATGTGGAGCTTTCACGAGGTCCGCTTGCATCCGTTGAGTCAAACTCGTGCTCCATACCCAGTTTCCCCATGTAATCTCCATCCTCCGCATACCGGTCCCAGGTTGACTGTTGGGTTTGGGCATGAAGCTTCATCGGATTAGCCAGGAATGCATCCATCGATATGGTCCTGAAGCTCCATAAATCGCTTTTCACAATTCCTTCGACCCTGGCCGCCTTAGCGGTAAGGGTTCCAAACCCTGTTGTTTTCTCATAGCATGACTTAATAGATGTTAATCCCTTATTTGCCAATTCTTGAATAAAGGCCATATGATCATAGTTTTGAAGGATTGCCTTGACATTCTCTGTCCCTAACACAAAAGCCGAGGCATAAAGCAAGGTCATATTCGGCTCCCAAAAATTAGGGTTGCTCGTATACGTGTTAGGATCACCATTCATAGCCAATCTGGAGCCGGACCGCTTATTGTCGTTTTGGTCGTAGTCGCTGGAGGTGAATGCCGTACTGATCAAAGCCGCCTTAAAGAAGGTCACCAGCTGTGACTTTTCGGCTTCTGTCAATCGACTCATTACCTCCTGATTGTTCCATAACAGTGCGATGGAGGAAACCATGGAGGATTGGCCTCTTGAATCCAATCCTCCCTGCAGATTCGGCATGTTGACTTCATTGGTCAGCATTTTTCGGATGATTCGGACACACCGCTCGACCAGTTTAGGATCGTTGTTGCCTGACATAACCGATATGGCGATAACCTCGAAGGATTTGGAACCAGTTAATTCGGAGGTTGATCCTTGTGCCGCATCCTTATTGCTGAAAACGATATTCGCCGAATCGATCAAAGCCCGCTCCAACGTTTCGGAGGATGGCGGCGCGTAAGGGTAGTCCGTACGTCCTGCCGCTATATCCGTTGTTTCCGTGGCCGCTGTCAGCACATTGTCGACCTGATCTTGAATCATTCCGGCAGAGATGGAGACCCGGTTCGCTGTTCCCGTGATTGGCTCTTTTTTATTAATGGTAAGCGAGCTACCGCTGATCTGCACGGAATCATCACTGCCTAGAGGCTGATAGGTGACGCCTCCATTCGTAGAAATTTGCAACGAAGCCTTCAGCTCTTCAAGATTCGTAGATGCCGCTTTTATCGTTTCATTAAACGCCAATACGATTTTCTTGTTCAGATTTACAGCATATCCAATCAGCAGCTGGGGCGGCATGGAATCGGCAGTTATCGCCTCGCTGGTAAATTCCGTAGAAACAGCGTTACCGGCTTCATCTTTCACGGTATTTGCCGCAACCCGAATTCGGCTTGAAGTACCACTTACCTTCTGCGCCAAATGGACAACCAAATTTCCGCCGGAAACCGTAACGGAATCATGCTGGCCCAGGGGCTGATAGGTATTGCCATCGATGGCAAAGCGTATAGCGGCTTTAAGCTCCTCCGGGTCGGATAGACAGCTGTACAATGGCTCCATGCCGGTGATTTTGATTTCTTGATTGGCGGCATCGAGCATGGCCACAGGATTTAAAACAGGAGCTGCCGCATCGTAGACAAGGTCGGTCATCATCTGCGCGGAGCCCATTACATTTTCGGCCCAATCCTTTAACGAACCTCCTTCTAGCCGAATCCTCGCTCCCGGAATATCCAGACGGTTCGCTAGCGATACGGTTAACGTGCTGCCGTTCATTGTTACGGTATCACCGGCAGCCAACGGTGCAAAATGGCTCCCGTCTCTCGCCAACGCGATCGCTTGCTTCAAAGCGTTTTGTTCTGCTGCCGCTACCTTGACATATTCATTAAATTGAAGTTGGATCACTTTGTTCTCGAAGCTAACTTGAGATTGAATCAGCTCGGGTGGAGCAACATCGTATTCAACCACGAGCTGCGGTTTGTTCGCCCCGCTTTCTTTACTGCTTACGGTTCGGTACTTGCTGGAATTGGAGCCCATCAGCATAAAGGACACGGTGCCATCAGCCGATTTCTGCTGATTAACGTAATCCGTTACATTCCACTGATACCAGCCGTTGACGCCACCAACATACACGCTGGAGACCACGGTAGAATAGGAAGGTTGGTTGTTATAGGTAATGCCTGTCTCGCTCCAGCTGTCATCCGTAACGGCGTACAGTTTAAGCTGCTGTGCAGTCGTATCAGCATCGGGAAAATACAGCCGTAGCCAGGCACTGTTCAACACCCCTATATCGCCCACATTGAATTTCAAGAATATCCGGCGATTATACGTTGTGCCTCCTTCTTTTAATTCCATCGCGGTTTGGCTGCCATAATTAGTTCCAACAGTACTGGCTCCGCTGTTAACATGAGCATCCGCAGACGCTGAAAGGACCGTTTTGACCACACGTCCCATTAACGCCTCGGTAACTGTCTCCCCGGACAGTACCCGATTGTTGGAAGACCCCTTGATCGAATCGATCAGCACCTTCACCTTGTAGCCTTTGCCCACCAACGGAGTAGCGAAGCTCACAACAAGCCTGTCATTTTGTATGGATACGCTGTCCCCGGCTGCTAAGTCGCTATAGATGGACCCGTTATTGGAGGAAAGTTTGACATTCATTTTGTTGGATACCGCATCACCGCTATGCCATGCAATGGCTTTATCGAAGCTCAATGTAATGCTTTCTCCATCAGCACTCATCTCGGCGCCAAGCATACCGGGTGGATTCAGGTCCTCCTGCCCAACCAGGCTGCCTGTGACGGTTTCGGTCGTCTTGGTATTGTTGTACCTATCCTTCAGGCTGCCTCCCAAAAGCTTCAGCTTGTTCAGACCGCCCTGAAGCGGCGATTGCAAGGAAATGATCATGTTATTGCCGCTCAGACTTACCGTATCGCCCGGACCGAGGGAGGAAAAGGTTGTACCGTTGGTCGACAGCAGGACTTTGCTTTTCAAATTGTCCCCTGTGTCATCAAACAACGGTTCATTGAATTGGACTGTAATGTCGCGAAATCCGGCTCCAACCAAAGCAGATTGGAATAAGGGTGCCGTTGTATCGTAAGTAATGTCCAGATGCGGTTTGCGACTGGACACGGTAGCTTCCTTCGCATATATGTTCTTTAAGGATACCTCGCCGACAAGGGCCAGACTGGCAAGGCCGTCTCCCGACTTTTGCTGGCGAATGTAATCGGTAATGTCAACGCCGTATTCCACATAAGTGCCTGCCGCCTGTGACGGCAGCGTCAAGGTGCCGATTAATGCGCCCAGCGCCGGCTGATTGTTCCAGGTAAGTCCCGGAGTCGTTTCGGCCCAGCTATCATCTGCAATCGCATAGACGGATACCGTTACGGGGGTCGAATTCGGTGAAGCGCTTACAAAAAGCTGCGCACTTTCAATATTGGCATTTACCGATGCAAGGTCGAATCGCAAGAAAGGTCTTTTGGTATTTGTGGGCGATTCGATTATGGACAATTGGTACGTTCCGTTCATATTCGTGTATGTCGTAGCAGGATTTTGACTGTCAACGGCGGCGTCCGCTTGCGGATACAATTTAACCGGGGCCGCTTGGACGGTCGGGGGAGAGAAAAACATATACCCGCTGAAGGCACCTATAATCTGTAAAAAAATGATTAAGCTGCCGATACTTCTTCGTAATCTTCGCTTAAGCAAATTCATCGACCTCCTATTTTTTTGCTCAAAATAAATCGTGCCGCACCTCGCAGGGAAGTACCCTTCGAGATTGCGGACACGTATCTATTCCTCTTGGGCAGTGCACTACATCTTTCTTTGCATGTCCAAGGTAATTCGATGTTCCATCAGACGATACCTTTTCCGGTAGTCATCATACATGTCAATGATACCCGCCTCCGATCCAGTGAAGCTGCACTTCATACAACTGTAAACTTCGCCTGTCTGCTTGAGGTATACATCGTTTGCGCCAAACAGGCATAATGGACAACGGTACATTAATTTTTTCGGATGGTTAGACATGTTACGGCCTCCTTCCGATTCTCGGAAAGCTCATAGTGGAGTTTCAACGAGTAATACGGATTAAACAGGTGGCCTTCAGCTGCCTCGGCCGATAATGCCGTTCCTTCAGCAGGTTCCAGCGAAATGTACGTTTGGATTGGAGGAATGCTGGCGGATGCCTTCGTACCATTAGGGACCTGAATCCATTCTGAATTGTAATCGTAAACCAGCTCTTTTCGGTCGTCCCCTTCAACTTCCAGTATAATTCCATGCAAATCCTCCGAATACTCCGTAAATCCATAGCATCCTTTGAAATACTCCTGAATGCCGATTTTAGCCGCCTGGTCGGAAGTACGCACAAGCTTTCGTCTAATCATTATGATTCCGTTGGGATAAAACTCATAGATGGTTTCGATATCTACCTGTAAACCATTCTTGAACGATAAAGATGCGGGCGTGAGACGAACCTTCGTCACCTCATCACTGCGTTCAACAGCGGCAACCTTGGTGCTGCAATAGCATAGGTCCAGCTTTTCTTCCCCGTTCAAAACAAACAGGGTTGTCCTCGCTCCGTCATCGGCAGAGTGATGCTGTGCCCCCGACCGAAGCTGGGATTGAATGATATACGGGTAGGATGCAATTTCTCTCATCGGAGAATCCGGCCCCGAATGAGCCGCGAATCGTCCGGCGTAAGGCCTGATATCGCCGATGGACCCGCCTTGATTCGAATCGATCAATACTCTGAAATAAGGATCGATATACCAGAAGTAATGTTTTCCTGAACCAAACAAAATTTCCTTGCCTAAAGCCACATTAGGCTTGCCTATAGGAATGTTGTCCCGGAACCAGTCCCCGAATTCTTTCATATACATATCCAGAACGAGTACCCATCATTGTAATCCTCTTGCATCCGGTACTGGTCGACCAGATTGAAGTCGTAGTCATGGCTCAGACCTTTATTCGCCAGACCTCGCTGCACATTGGCGGGATGGCTTGCAAAAAAATCATTTCTGCCTTCATAAGCCAGCACCAGATCCCGGCTTAAGTGCGGAATGGCGACAAGTCCCGCCCAGTCTTCTTCATTCGCCGCTGGCCGGAAGGAATGGCCTTTTCCCGGATACCAAGGTCCCCACGATACGCCTTCGGAGAACAGATACCAAGAATTGTTGCACCCATGAAAAATTTTCGTTCCTTCTTCGAAGCAGCTTGCCGTTACCGTTGTCGTACCAGGACTTAGCTCTTTCACGATTTCCATGGACAAAGCGTCCAACAGATAGCTTCCAATCGAAACCGGCTCACACCCGAGCTTGGTGCGGAAAAGCTGGAGCGCGTATTCCAGCGATTTGCGCTTGTTCTCCTCGCTTGCCAGCCAAAAGGGGGTATTCCCCCCCCATCCCGGCTTATTGATCCGCCAAAGCCATAACGCAAGCTCATCTCCATAATCGCGATGATACTGCTTGATTTCTTCAACCATTTCGTCATCCTCTAGGGAGGAAACGGGGATCATCAAGGTAATCTTCAGATTCAACTTGTGGCCATATTCCTGCTGCAGCTTATAGAACGGATAATTTTTTCCCGTTTCCGGCCGATGGATTACATTTAATAACATATTACTCACCCTTATGCTTCATGATTTCAGACCTAGCCTAGCTTCTCAGATACCGTTGGTACGCATCGTTATAAATTTTAACGATATCGTCCATCCCCATATCCTTTAACGTTTTCAAATAAGAGTCAAAGCTGGCGTCCACTTGTTCAACGCCCATGATCCACTTCTGTTCCTTCTCCATAATAAAAGTTTCAATCGATGACCATTTTTGGCTAATGATTTTTTGTTCTGCTTCGTTAAAGGTCAACTGAGGGAACAAGGGAAGCAGCGTCTTGTTATTGATGTACATGTTGACGCCATCCTTGGCTATCGGATTCATCCACTGCTGTTCATAGAAAAAGTCCTGATTAACGCCAATCTCAATCTGTGCCCCTACTTCCACGAGTTGGTTCAGAACCGACTTTTCGTTTTTCAGCACTTCATCCTTGAAGATCGGCTTGCCGTTGACCATGTTATAATGGGTTCCTTCCAACCCGAAGTTATTTAAGCGCCGTCCTTCTTCCGTAAACCAGAAGTCGAAATATTTCATGGTTTCTATCGCATGCTTGTTAGCAGACGAAATCCCCCAGCCACGAGCGACAAGCAGCGGTCGGCTTTGTTCTTCTTTCACCTTTCCGTTTATATCCGCTGGCGGCATAAACGGAACGAATTGAATCGACGGCACGCTCTTTTTGACCGTATCATTGTAGGAAGCCGTGCTGCCAAACCAATCGTGAGTCGAACCTCCCGTGTTGTTGCCCAGAAGAACATCCCTTGCTTTGGAGCCACGGGTATAAATTTCGTTATCGATGAGCCCTTCTTTGTACCATTTGGCAATGTTGCTCATGGCTGTCTTGTATTCTTTCTCGTATTTACCGAAATGAACTTTTCCGTCCTGTTCATACCAGACCGATCGGGCTCCGAACAATTGGGCCAGTTCGATAACACCGGCCTTATTCCGGTTAAAATAAGGAATTTCATCCTTCAATCCGTTGCCATTCGGGTCCTGGTTTTTAAATGCGGTTAATGTTTTGTAATACTCATCCACTGTTTTAGGAAACGGCAATCCGAGCTTATCAAGCCAATCCTTGCGGATAAAAAATCCGCTGGATGCTTCGCCATCTGCAACAAACGGGATATAGTACAGCTTGCCATCCGACGCAACGGAGCCTTTTCTGACCCAGTCATTGTCGTCCAAAAATTTCTTCAAATGCGGCGCATGCTGTTTGATCAAGTCATCCAGAGGCACTAAAGCTCCCTGAAGCGCCGCTTTGTTCATGTCATCCTTACTTCCGTGAATGATATCAGGCAGATTGCCTGAAACCAGCATGATATTGAAGGTTTCCTTGCTGTTTGTCGCTGTTGGGGAAGCGGTTCCCTTCAATGTCACATGGGTCAGTTCTGCTGCTTTGGCGAAAACAGGGGAGTTATTATCAAAAACACGGGAGTCGTTATAATGCAAATGAATTTTTAGCTCCAACGGAGTTTTACTGGTTGCTCCCGAATTGTCGGTGTCTGCCTCCGCTATGCCTTGCTGTTTAGGGCTGTTGGAGCAGCCTGCTGCCAGCGCTGCTACTAGCGTTGAACAAAGTGCGATTTTTGCAAGCTTTTTTCCGTGCATCAAAGTACATCTTTCCTTCCGTATGTTTATTCTTTAATTGAACCGACCATAATTCCCTGGACAAAAAACTTCTGAATGTACGGATATACAAGTACCATCGGCAAAATGGCAACGATAATCGTGGCATATATAATCGTTTCCTTCGCTATATCCACTGGCCCGCCGTTGTCCAGCATACTGTTCACATTCATTTCGACAATCATCTTCTTGAGCAGCACCTGCAGAGGTATCTTGCTTTGGTCTGTGAGCAAAATCATCGACCAGAAATACGCGTTCCATCTCCCCACCGCATAAAAGAGACCTACGGTAATCAGAGCCGGAACAGATAACGGAATGTAAATCCTACACATAATGCCCCAGTCGTTGGCGCCGTCCACCCTTGCCGCCTCCTCCAGCGAGTCCGGCACACTAGTGAAAAAGGTGCGGAGCAGAAATACGTTAAAGGTAGTGATCGCAAAAGCGATGATAATCCCGAACCGGCTGTTCAACAAGCCCAAATCCCGCAGATTCAGGTAATACGGAATCATGCCGGCGGCCCCGCTCATATTGATCCACATGGTAAAAGCAATAATGAAATTAATAACGGTAACGCCAATCAAACGCTTCTTTGATAAGGAATAGGCTCCCAGAATCGTCAGCATCAAGCTGACCATCGTTCCGACCAACGTATAGAAAATCGTATTGGCATATCCGAGCCAAATCCCATTCTCGGCCAGAACGGTCCGATAGGCTGTGAACGTCACGTCCTTCGGAAAAAGAAGCACATTTCCCTTCACAACCTGCTCAGGACTACTGATGGAGGCCGACAGCACATAGAGAAATGGATACAAAGCGGCTACTGCGGTCAAGCTTAATAAGACATAATTAAATCCAGAAAACCATTTTTCACCACGAGTTAGCTTCATGCTGTTTCACCTACCATAATCCAGTATTCGTAAATGTCTTGCTCAGCTTGTTGGCGCCAATGACGAGAATAAAGGCAATCGCGGCATTAAACAAACCGATTGCAGTAGCCAAATCATAATGCCCCTCCTGAAGCCCGGCGCGATACGTATAGGTGCTAATAACATCGGAGGTTTCATACGTAACGGGTTGATACAAGAGAATAATGGCTTCATAGCTGACGTCCATAATGTGACCGACCTTCATGATCAACAAAATCATGATCGTAGGCAGGATGCCTGGAAGGGTGATATGCCACATCTGGCGGCCCTTATTAGCGCCATCGATTACTGCGGCTTCATACAGTTGGGGATTAATTCCCGACAACGCTGCGAAATAGACAATGGAGCTAAAGCCCGCTTCCTTCCAAATATCAAAGGTCAGCACGAAAATCGACCGAAAATACTCCGGAACAGTTAAAAAGTAAACCTTTGACCCGCCTAATTTATCCATGATAAGGTTAATCACACCGTTGTTGGGCGCCAAGAAATTAGTTACAATTCCCGCCACAATCACCACCGAAATAAAATGGGGTAAATACGTAAAGGTCTGTACGGTTCTCCGAAAAATGACATTCTTCGCTTCATTCATCAAAAGAGCAAGAACAATCGGTATTGGAAATGCAAACAAGAGACTGTACAAGCTAAGCATCAAGGTATTGACTAAAACTCGGGTGAAGTAAGGGCTTCCAAGAAATACTTTAAAATGCTCCAGACCAACCCATGGACTGTCGGCAATGCCGCGAAACAGCAAAAAATCCTTAAATGCAATTTGCAGGCCATACATAGGTTTGAAAATAAATAACGCGTACCAGAGTAAAAATGGAATCAGAAATACATATAACAGGTAATCTCTTCGAATTTGTCTTAGCATGGCTGCAACACTTCCCTCAATCCTTTATCTAATCATTTATAGGTATCGAGCCCGATGACTGCATTCTAGCATAGCCCTTTTACGTTTAAAACAATCGTTTTCTGCGTCCTTAACAATAACGGATATTCGCTCCTCCTCTTATCAATTTCGTACATCTAACAAAAACGAACCTTTCCGTGTTCAGAAAGATTCGTTGGTCCGAATTAATCCCCCGCCGATTGTTTTCCGTACTGTGAGGGGGAGATGCCTTCATATTTTTTAAACATGCGGGTAAACGTAATGGCATTGTTGCAGCCGACCATTTTGGCCAAGTCATCAATTTTAATATTTTTTTCGTCCAGCAGCTTTTTGGCAACCTGCACACGATACATGTTCAGATAGCTCTTAAAATTCTCACCGGTACGGTCTTTGAACAATCTTCCTGTGTAGCCTTCCGATAATTTGAAATGGGTCGCAACATCGTTTAAGGACAGATCCTTATGATAATTTCCATGGATAAAAGCTAACATTTGATCTGCCAACACAGGCTCGTCCGGCTTCAAAAGCTCGCACTGATAATTGACGATGCGGCAAAATACACCCTCGATCTTCATTTCAAGCTCTTGATGAGATTCATAGGCGGAAAGCTCGGTATAAATATTATACCCTTTCACAAATACATCGTTCGGGTCCCGCTTCAGTTGCTGCAAAATCCGATTCGCCGTTGCCGCTAATGCGAATAATAATTCGGATATTCTGCTCTTTGTCAAATTTCGTTTAAACAGATTTTCCTGGGTCAACTGCTTCGTCAAGCTGATGACCTGGTCCTGCCTTCCACGAACCACACAGGAAATAAGCTCCCGCTCCATATCCAGGGGGTAATAATAGCTTGTATCCGCTATACTTCCGATACTTTCCACGGTCATAACCGGCTGATGGACGGTTGTCATATAACGCAATTCCAACAGCTCCAGAGCCGCTTGATACGATTCCTGCACGCCCGATAAAGATTCGGCGGGCTTTCCGATCAGAGCCGTCAAATCAAGATGAACAAGCTGCTGGAAGGAAGAGACCATTTGTTTGATTACGGCTTCCAGTTCCTCCGTATGTAAGCCAAAGGTGATGATGGTAAAGCGTGATGAATCCATTTCCAGCAGCTCATGCTCCGCTCCGTTCAAGTTATCCTTGATCATAATTTGCAGCTGCGCAATCATCTTGCGAATCCCTTCCCGCGAAAACTGCTCTGCCCAATCCTCATTTTGGGATACCTCCAGAATAACCACCGTAACCGGAAGCTTGATTCTCTCCATACTGAATTCTTTGCTGCGCTGCTCAATTTGATCGCTCGATATGTATCCAAAGAGGAGATCTCTCAAATATTTTTCTTTTAAAGAAAGCTTGCTTTTCTCGGCGATTTCCAGCAGTTTTTCATTGGCCTGCACGATGGTCGAATAAGGGCGGTACGTGCTAATGGACACGATAGGCAGGATCACCGCACCAAGTAAAAGCAGAATTAAAAAAATGAGCATGGAATCTCCCAGCAAAGCGGCAACCTGCTCCTGCAGGGAATGCATATCCGTCACGTACACGTATTTCGTATCCGGCAGAACCAATGAACTGACGAAATGGATCACCTGCTGTCCCCGCTTGATGTTCCGGTATTCAAAGGAGGACTTCATTTCCATCAGCTTTTCCCCGAGAATGGCGTTTTCAACGGACAGGGGGTCGGGGGAAGACATCGTGACAATCCCATTGGCATCCAATACGGCGAAGCCTCTTTGTTCATTGGTGTCCAGCCTAGGAATCATCATGTTTTCATAAAATGAAATATAAAAAATGATTTCCCCACCTGTAGAGGTCACTTCTTTCTTCACTAAAGTGACGTATCTGCTGCTGGTATTTGTATCATTCTGATAGTGATGAACAAGTAAAATCGGATACTTGGTTTTGTTGCTCAAATAGGCTTCCCTTTCCAGATAGTTGGTTGGACTCCACCCTAAGGTTTGGAAATAATGATCCTCCACATCCGTAAACTGGGAGGTAATAATGAAATTATCGGTTGCCTTTTGAACGCCCAGAATAAGTCCATAGTTGGAAAATGAATTGACGGTCGTTGCCAGGTCCTCGCTTAGCTTCGTAATCTCATAAAAATTTTTTTCATTATCTTGTGAGTACTTCATAATTTTCGGATTCCATTTCAATTGCTGTACGATATTCAGCGCAACGCTCATTTGCGTATCGCTCTTATCACGAACCTGCTGCAGAAATTCCTTATGGCTGTTTAACAATTGATAATTCATGAATTGATTGGTTTTCTGAAAGAAAACACCTGTCGCCACAAACGTATACAACAGGACGATCGCCGTGTATGCGTAAAAAATTTTAAAGAGAAACTTTCTTCTTTTCATTTAACCACTCCCTGGTAACGCTTTCTAATTAGCTGATACCGCTTTTTTTCAATTGTACTTGTAACCCCCCCTCATGACAATAATCAATACAAAAAATGGCTACTCCCGATTCAATGTCGGGATACAATCGTTCCGTAGTAATGATTTTTGCTCTGTTGCTTGCTAACTGCGTCCGTTTCAAAGCGGTTTTCGCTCCGTACGCTCAATCTGGATCTCAGATGACACGGATGGTCTTTTATAAAAGTAACTGAAAAAGACCACACTATAGTCTCATCCATTCCTTTTTGAAGAAAGCTCATTCAAAACGTGTATAAAATAGATATCACACATAATTTTCATCATTCCCACTTCAGACAAAGTAATTTTTAATTCATCAGAGCTATGAACTTTAGACGACCATTCCCCTAAACTTACATAATGTTCATATTCATCAAAGCTAGGCACGTGTGGAGCGAGGATATTGGATAAATTATCAGCAATGTTTAATTGGTAATTATAATCACCATAGAACCGCATTCCTAATAGCAACGCATTATAAAAATTATAAAATATATTCTTATCAAATTGAAAGTGTACATCATTTTTAGCAAGTAGTGCTAGCGCTGTAGCATAGTGATCAAAAGGCATATTAGAATCACTACCATTTGACACAGGCATCAAGAAAAAAATCATTGCAGTGTTACCTAAGACGTTCTCATCCAATACTCTATTTTTACCCCAATCAATCCTTAACGCAGGAGAAAGCTCTATTTCTACTAAACAATTATTTTCAATATCTCGTATTGACTCATGAAATTCGGAAATATCTTTAGGTAGTTGCCACCAAAAAAATCCTTTACTTGCAATGTTTAATGCTACAACAAATCTTTTGCTCCAATTCAACGAAGCCCCCCAGAAGTGGCTTGGGGTAATTCTCTTAGGTAAGGATAGTTCTATACTCAACTCATTCTTTTTACTACCTGCTAAATTCATCTTCGTGAAGTGCGATAATTCGTTGAACCAGTTCAAGTGCTTCTGGCGGATACTATGAGAATTAGTAAAAATCCTAATTTTATATTTATACTTAATATCCTGTGATTCAGCCTCGGATAATGAACGAGTCAGTTCATTATGAAGTAACTCATTACTTTCTTTCTCCCAACTATTAAACTCATTCCGAAGCCATCCAATCCAGTCTCGAGAACTTCCTTGATTACTCCACACTGTTAAGGTTCTTTGAGACCAAATCCAATTTCTTTTATTTTCATTTTCTAATGCTTCAAATAACCAAATCAAATTATCTTTATCCCTCTCAGTTAATTCTGCAATATCACTAAATAACTCCATTTTTAGCATGAGTTGGACTAGTTCGATTACAGTTGTCACCTCATTTGCATCGATATATAAGATAGGTTGTTCTGAAATTGAAGGCTTGAAATATAACGTCTCCATTCGTTTCTCATGTAGTTAATTAGCCTTTTTTGTTCATTTGGCATCCTCTCTGGCCAATCGTCAATATCACAATAAATCATTTCTGAAATCTCAGCACTCGGTGTAAATATTCCATTAACAATTCTACCTTTAAAAATTAGATCTATTCTTACTGGGTTTTGTCCAAATATGGCTTTAGCTAGTCCAGTAATTTCTACTTTCAGTTTTGTTATTCAGATATTTCTCTTTCTAAAGCAACTTCAGGTTTCTCTAATTCCATCCAACCGCCTGGAACTCCCCACGGCTCTGTACGATATACATGTCTTAATAATAAAACTTGACCTGTTTCATTCGTAATAATTCCCAATACTGTTACAAGGAACTTATTTTGAGCTCTGTACACAACCCAGTCCTTAAATTACTTAAATGGCACATGTTTATACATGTAAACAAGCCAATCACGAGGTAGTATGTTTATTAGCTTCGATAGCAAAACATCACCTTCTTCTAATTATTTATTTGCGCCAATTTCCTATAACGTTGTTGTATCTACGAACCCTCACTGTCTTAAATGAACTTAGCGACTGGCCACGGCGAATTTTACGTATCATCCAAATCATGGAGCCAATTTCACAAGGATTGAGATTGGCCCAACATTTGTTTGCCATGCATGCAATAAAAAGACCCGCCAACAGAGGCGAGTCGTCAAGTGTTTAAATTAAGGGAGTCTTCTGTCGAATAGCTGGCCTAACGTCGCCCCAATGCGTCTGAAACGTTCAGCCTTACCAAAACTACAGACGCTTTCGGAATTGTCACCGTAAGCTCCGAGCCTGCTGCCGATACGGGCTGTTCCATCGGCGTAACCTTGTATGGCTCATCAAAGCTGTTGCCATCCTTGTGGCTGGATGAAGACAATACGACCATTGTCCCTGTACCTGCATACTCGCCACCGTGCAGATCAAGCTTAACCTCCTGATCCTCATCGACGGCTAAGTTAGCAACTGTAACCGCCAGTATGCCGTCTTTGACCGATGCCGAGCAGGAGATGCTTGGAACGTAATGCGTCTCGCCCTTTATGGTATAGGTGATGTCACTGCAATCGACTGCCGTTTTAAGGCTCATTCCATGCTGATGAATTTTATACATATCAAACACGTAGTAGCTTGTAGTGGCCACACAGTTATCACCCTTGGCAAGAAACAGAGAATGGATGCAGTTTACGAGCTGCGCCACGTTGGCCATGACAACCTTATCGCAGTGGTTGTTGAAAATATTCAAGGAAAGCGCAGCCAGAACTGCTTCTCGCATCGTACTCGGCTGCTCGAACAAGTATTTGCCCGGTAGTGGATGCCTGCCGTTCTGCAAATGCCATACACCCCACTCATCGACGATGAGTCCAATGGACGCTCCGGGCATTGCAGCTTGAATCATGTCATACTGGGATTGGATAAACGGCTCCATCTCCAGCCCGACACGCATCATTTCATACCACTGCGCATCGGTATATTCCAACTCCGTGCCCATTTTACCCGTATTGATCACATAATAGTGGAGAGAGTATCCAAACATGGGAGAAACCCGCCCCACTGTATACATCTCCTTATACTTGTCAAAAAACTTTTCCGTCCACTCCGGAATATTTTCGTACGGCCCGCATGCTATGTACTGAAGCTCCGGTCCGACACTTTTGCTGATAATACCGTACTTTCGGTAAATATGGCAGTAATCCTCGGGTGTCATGCAGCCGCCGCCACCCCAATTTTCGTTGCCAAGTCCCCAGTATTTGATGTTGAACGGCTCCGGACTTCCGTTCTTCTCGCGTTCCATCGCAAGTGTGGTTGTTCCTCTCGGCATATTGCAGTATTCAATCCAGTTTCTGGCTTCCAATACAGTTGTTGTCGTAGCGTTTACAGCCAAATATGGCTCAGCATTCACAAGCCTGCAAAACTCGATAAACTCATGAGTGCCGACCTGGTTGGATTCAAACTTTCCGTCGTTCATATACCACCAGTTCACGGTTGTCGGACGCTGCTCTTTCGGACCGATGCCGTCTCTCCAGTTGTAGGTCTCCGCAAAACAGCCGCCCGGCCAGCGAATAACAGACGGTTGTATAGCCTTCAATTTCTCAACAAGCTCTTGTCTAAAGCCTTGGATATGAGGGACCTCGGAGTTCTCGCCTACCCAGATTCCGTCGTATACGACTCCTCCCAAATGCTCTACGAAGTGTCCGTAAATGTCAGGATTAATGAGCCCTATCTGTTCTCCCAGTCTAATGTCAATTGTAGTCATCCTCATTCTCCTGCCCTTACCATTTAGGAGTCGAAGGATAGGGGCATCCCCTATCCTTTATTTTAGTCCGAATTTGTACAAGACAGCCGCAATATTTGCACGTCCCTCCGAGTGTATAACCGGTGCAACTGACACATTGAGCAAGCCGCCCTGCGCTTGTTACGTCGTCGGCAAGCTCTACATGACGAGAATCAATCAGCATTTGCAGCATAGCCTTTATTTTCTCCGGTGTGACATGTATCGTTTCCGAACAGTCCTTGCATGGCCCCTGTCTGGTCATCGGGGTACCTCCTCCCGATTAAGAGATTGTCAGCACGACAACAGACATCGGCGGAATATCCGCATGGAATCCTTCTTCGTTCAACTGTACGCCCGTGAACAACTCGGGCTTGACTTCATCTGGTTGTTCAAACGTATTATGGCTGTTCATCAAGGATGATACCAGTACTCTACCCGTAACTTGCTTGCCGACGAATCCTTCCGTATAGCCATCCAGCGGCGCGGCTTGTTTTGGGTCCGTATTACAAATGGTTATATTCAGCTTGCCTACCGCATCCATGGAAGCGGATACGCTTAGCTGCGGAACTTCTTCCCCATTGAACGTGTAGGTACCGCTCTGAATCTCGATCGGCTGCATAATGGCATCCATGTGTACCTTAAACATTTCAAACACATGATAGGTAGGGGTCAGGATCATTTTTTCCCCTTCTGTTAAAATAACGGCCTGCAGCACATTGATCGTCTGCGCAATATTCGCCATTCTTACGCGGTCACAGTGATTGTTGAAAATATTCAGGCTGATCGCCGCGGAAACTGCGTCTCTCATCGTATTTTGCTGGTACAGAAAGCCGGGATTGGTGCCGGGCTCAACGTCGAACCATGTACCCCATTCGTCGATGATCAGCGCCACCTTCTTCTCGGGATCATATTTATCCATAATTGCCGAGTGCTTCACCACAAGCTCCTCTGTGAAATAGGCCGCCTTCATAATGCCAAACCATTCGCTTTCGTCGAAGTCGACGGCTTGTCCTCTCACCGCATCCGGTTTTTTCAAATAAATTCGGTTGCCGTCGGGATTTTCGATTACGATGCTGTGATCTCTTAATCTCGTGTAATAATGGAGCGCCAGTCCATCCATGAAATGTCCCGCTTCCCGCATGAGCACCTCCGTCCAGTGGTAATTGTCCCCCCTTGGGCCTGCAGCGATTTTATAGATGGAATTGTCTCCATAATCCCTTACATACGTGCTGTATTGCCGGTAAAGATCCGCATAATATTCCGCTCTCATTCGGCCGCCGCAGCCCCAGTTTTCGTTGCCTATACCGAAATATGTCAACTTCCAGGGCTTTTCTCTTCCGTTTGCTTGCCGCAGGTTCGCCATCGGCGATTCACCGTCGAAGGTCATATATTCGACCCACTGCTGCATCTCATAGACCGTTCCGCTTCCGACATTCCCGCAAATATACGGCTCGGTCTCCAGCAGCTCGCACAAATCGAAAAATTCGTGGGTACCGAAATGGTTATTCTCAACGACGCCGCCCCAATGGTTGTTAATCATTCGGGCTCTCGATTCCTTAGGCCCAATTCCTTCCTTCCAATGATATTCATCGGCGAAACACCCACCCGGCCAACGCAGCATCGGAATGCTCAAATCCTTCAAAGCCTGAACAACATCATTTCGGATTCCTCGCGTATGGGGAATGCCGGAATCCTCGCCGACCCAAATCCCCTCATATATACAACGTCCCAGATGCTCGGCAAAGTGTCCGTAAATGTTTCGATCGATTTTGTGAACTGCCGCTTGCGTTTTGATTTTAATGCTGCTTTTCATATTGTTAGCCTCCTGATTGAAATGATTTATGATGGTTTAGCCTTTAACGCCGCCAGTGGACAAGCCTGAAATAAAAGCCCTCTGATTTAACAGGAACAAAACAATAATAGGGATAATCGCGAGCACAGCTCCGGCAATCAGCATGTCATAATTGTTGCCGTAAGGCGACATCAGCGAAGCAAGACCTATAGGAATTGTAAACATCGTATTGGTACGGAGCACGATCAAAGGCCATATAAAGCTGTTCCAGCTCTGCATCGCCAGCAATATCCCCATTGCGCCGAACGCCGGCTGCATTAAGGGTGCCATAATTCGGAAAAATATCCCGAACTCCGAGCATCCGTCGATCCTTCCCGCATCCATAAAGTCCTTGGAAATACCCGTTACGTACTGCCGGAAGAAAAAGATCGCCATAGGTGAAACGACAAACGGCAAGATAACTCCATAATACGTATTGATTATGCCCATCTTCACCGTGAGCTTATAGAGAGGCAGCATCAAAATTTCAAGTGGTACCATCATAACAAACAGCACCAGCATAAAAATCAAGTTTTTCCCCTTGAAGTTATATGCCCCTAAGCCGTAGCCAACCAATGAAGAAAGCAACAGAGAGAATACGGTATGAAGCGCAGTTATGCCAAGACTATTTCTGTACCAGAATAAATAAACGCTGCCCTTGCCTGAGAATAAAAGCTTATAGTTGTCAAGACTCATCAGGCTCGGGATAATCCTGAAATCCATACCACTTCGGAATAGCTCCTTGGAGCTCTTAAAAGATGCCATAAACATGTAGTAGAGAGGAAATAAGACAATAAAGCATACGATGAGGAAGAAAGAAATCATTAATACCATTAATAACTTTCTTCTAATATTAGTATTCATTGTCAGTCACTCTCCTTTTTAAACAGTCCGAACATTTTCAACTGTATCAGATTAACCGTCAGCACGATCAGGAGCAGGGTAATGCCAATTGCTGATCCCATTCCCATATCATTTCGTTGAAATGCTTGCTGGTAAATAAACCTGACGATAGTAAGCCCGATATCTCCCGGCATGCCTTCGTTCCAGAAGACATAGCTTTCTCCGAACATTCTGTATCCTTCAAAAATGCCTATCGTCAAGGTGTAGATGATAATTGGCTTTAGGAGTGGCAGCGTTATCCAGTAAAACTTGGAAAACACACTGGCTCCGTCCATTTCAGCCGATTCGTATAATTCCTCGGGGATGCTTTGAAGACCGGCCAGGTAATACACCATATTAATACCAGCAGTTCTCCATGTATTGAGAATGACCATCAGCATCATTCCCGTACTATAGTTAAGTATCCAATTTTGGGGAGAAATACCGAACTTGGCGATAACGGAATTAATGAATGCCGTATCGGCTTCCCCAAACATAAGCCTGAAGGAAACACCGGCTACGATAACAGAGGTTAAGGCCGGGATGAAAATGACCGACTTAAACAATGTTTTTCCTTTGATCAATTTGGAATTCAGAAAAACGGCGAACACAATCGGGATCGGAATCAATAACAGGAGCGATAAAATCGTGTAGATCGTATTCGTTTGCAGAGCATTGAAAAAATGCTCGTCAAACATTCTCCGGTAGTTATCGAGACCTATAAATTTGCTGCTGCTAAGCCCGTGCACCTCTTGAAAGCTCATGCTGATCGTGGATGCTGTCGGGTATAAAAAAAAGATGAGAAACGATAAAAGAAACGGCGCTACGAAGAGATAAGGAGCAAACTTTTCCGAAAAAAATATTCTTCTCAAGCTGAATGCTTTCTTCGCCTTGGGATTTTGGCCATATGCCTGCCGAACAGCTTCTTTATTCAACTATTTCACCTCCATAAGCATGACGGCTGCCGTAAGCAGTTGCACATCCCCGTTTGTGCAGCCGTCAGCATTACAATCTGCCGAATGGCTACTTCTTCTGTTTGCGGAGCTCGGCTGCAGCAGCTTTTAATGCCTGTTCGGGAGTTTGCGATTGGTCCTTCAACGACTTGAACATGACATTGGAATTGACCAAGTCCTGGGCGGCGGAGCTCAGCTCGCTCATATTTGGCGATTTGATCTCGTCCTTTATGCCCAGAAGTACATTGAATATAACCTCATTGCTGAAATAGGGATCGGGCTTCTGCAGCTCCGGATCATTCCAGACATCCCATCTGATCGGATCGAACTTCAACTCCTGCCAAATCCTCACATTCGATTCCTTGGTCAGCTTCGCATACGCAAGGAACTTTGTGGCTGCGTCCTGGTTTTTACTCTGCTTCGTAACGGCTGTGCCGGTTCCTCCCATACCTGCGGATCTTACGTTGCCATTTTCCCAAACAGGCATCGGTCTAACCAAAATTTTCCCCTTCAAATCAGGCATGTATTCCAAAAATCTGCTCATGTACCACATTGGCATGATTAGTGAAGCCGCTTCTCCCTTATTCATAAATGTAAAAAATTCTTCCGCACCCGTATTGCCGCCCGGCATCGGGACTGCGATTTTGTCTTTATCAATCATATCCTTCATCGTCTGCAGCGTCTTGATATTGATTTCGTTGTCAAGCGTAACGTCGCCTTTTTTATCCAAATAGTCGGAGCCTCGCTGAATGATCATAGGCCAGAACGGTCTTTGGCCTGTTACCTCGAAGGAGGTCATCGGCTTGCCGGTTGCAGTCAGCACCTTTTTACCAGCTTCGATATAATCGTTCCAGGTTTTTATGGCATCCACATTGACGCCAGCCTTATCCAGAAGTTGCTTGTTGTAATACACAACTGTAGCGCCGACATGGAAGTCGATCCCGTAATATTTTCCGTTTTTACTGTAGATATCGAATCGGGATTGAATGAACTTATCTTTCTCAGGCTCGATAATGTTGTTCAATTCTACCAGCTGGATATCACCTTTAAGAAAGTTTTGAAAATAGTTAATGTTGATATCGCTAATGTCCGGTGCTCCTACTCCGGATTGAAGGGCGATGAGCAGCTTATTGTGCATTTCCGCATTGGGGTACGTATCAATCGTCAGTTCAATCGGCTGATTGGGATTACTTTTATTCCAAAGCTCCGCCGTTTTCTCATAATATTTCTTATGAAGCTCCTGGAAGGTCCACAATGACAGTTGAACCGGTTTCGGCGCACCCGGATTACTATCCTTGGCCTGATTGGCCCCGTCACTGCTGCAGCCCGACAGAATGGTTGTCAACAGAACCGCGGATACCGCTGCAATAGAAGTTGCTTTTCTCATAGAATCGTTCCCCCTTAAAAAAGATGTTGTTAAGTAAACGAAATACGTTTGTTTACCTGTAACTAATTATAAAATCAAACATCACTTTGTCGAACTCCATTTTTTTATAATAAACTATAAATTTTTGATATGTGCATCCGTTTATTTCTGTATCACTCCCTACAGCTCTGCTCGTATTCAAGCGGTGTCATGCCCGTTACCTCCCTGAATACTTTAAAGAAATAATTATAGTTGTTAAACCCGACGCTGCTGACAATTTCCTTTAGCTTAAGCTCGCCGTTCTCGATACACTGCTTAGCTTGCTCAACCCTGACATGATTCAAATATTCAGCAAAGCCTATTCCGCATTCTTCCTTAAACAGTCTGCTGATATAGGAGCTGCTTGCACCCGCGAAATCAGCGACATCCTTCAAGGAAAAGTCGCTGCTGTAGTTGCGATGTATATACTCGACAGCTTTCTTCGTTATATTGCTTAGCCCGCTCTCTAATTTCATTAGCTTTAGCATCGATATCAGTTTATCGTATAAATTCACGACCCAAGCTTTAATATCCATAAGGGTTTCGTACTTCTGTATCAGATTGTAAGGAATGTCCTCTGCCGTATACAGCTTGGCTATCTCAATTCCCGTATCCTTGCAAATTTTGTTTACAATATTGATCAATTCGGCACAAATCATCTGGGTAGATTTGCTACCCAGCCTCATACTCGAGATTTTGCCAAAAATGTCATCCAACCTGCTTTTCACCTCCTTGTCATCCTGGTTTTTCAGCGCGGCATAAATGGCTTTTTCATCTTTTATATCCAAGCAGAAGAAGCTTTCCTCCTTTTTATGAGGAGTACTCTCGATAAAAATACTGTTTTTGCCTTTGTAAAACTTGTCCCTCAATAGGGTCTCCGCGTAGTTGTAAGCCTGAGGCAGTTTGGTCAATTCCGTGCAAACCTTGCTTACGCCAAAGCATACCGTTATATTCAAATGTTTTTTGATTTCAGATCTCATTCGGTTTAAAATCGTATACATGGTATTGTAGATATACATTGTGCTCTTCAACGGGCCTAATGAGAAAATCATCGCAAACTTCCCTTTAGCCATATGCACGATGACGGACTTTTCCCAATCCTTAAGTATTTCCTTCGATATTTCCATGAAGGTATGGAGCACTACGTCCACTTCTTGAGAAGAAAATTTTTCTTCAAGCAATCGGAAATCGTCAATTTCGGCTATCGTCACCATCAAGTTTTCCGTATCCAGCTTCATGTCGAGAGCACGTACCCTCCCTGTGATCTCCTCCACATCCGACAGGCTCCCCTCTAGCAGCTTTCGGATAAACGTTTGACGTAAAACAGCCTTGCTGGTCGTCAGCTCCTTATCGATATCGCTCTGTCTGTCGCGTTCATTCCGATACGAATGAATGGAGCTCCGCGCCGTATTCAAAATATTCAATAAAAATGGCGCATCTAAACGATGCTTTAGCACGTAGTCCATAGCGCCATTCTTCATGCTTTGTCTTACATAATCGAAATCATCATAAGCACTCAGCGCAATAATACTGATCTGCGGGAAGTTTTTTTCCAAATGCTCGATCAAACCTATGCCGTTTAATCCAGGCATATTGATATCCGTAATAACAATATCGGGAGTTTCTTTTTCGATAAGCTGAACGGCATGGTTTCCGTTATGGGCATCCTCCATTATATAAAACCCTGCGTTCTCCCAATGGATCATCGTCTTCAATACGGTTCTGGAAACCGCATCGTCATCAACTATGAGCACCTTCAGCCTATTTGACATCGTCTTCACCTCCTGCAGCAGGAATTGTTATTTCAACAGTCGTAAACAGATTAGGCACGCAATGAATCGAAAGTCCGAATTTTTCACCGAAATACAGCTTTATTCTTTCGTCAACATTCCGAATCCCTATACCACTGAATCCGGATTGATTAATCGTTGTTGTTTGCTGCAGCAGACTGTTCAACGTATGTCCGTCCATCCCGACACCATTATCGGTAACCGTTATTTTTAATTCATTCTGGACCCGATATCCTTTTATAATAATCAAGCCCTGTCCTTCCATAGGCTCAATTCCGTGCAGCAGACAATTTTCCACAATCGGCTGCAACGCGAACTTCAATATATGACAATCCAGAATATCTTCCTCAATCTCAAAATGCACCATGAACTTGTCATAATACCGGTAAGCCATAATGTTTAAATAGTTTTTGACATATTCGATCTCCTCTCTAATATTGATCAACTCGCTGCCTTTTCCCATAGAACCGTGAAGCAAGCTGATCAGGGAAGTGAGCAGGTTGGATATATTGTCGGCCTTCTGGACATTGGCCAGCCATCTGACGGTATTCAAGGAATTCGATAAAAAATGCGGATTGATTTGCGCTTGTAACGATTTTAGTTCTGCAAACCTTTTCAATTTTTCCTTCATTTTGACTTCATCAATCAAGTATTGCAGCTCACTGACCATTTGATTGAAGTTTGTCGTCACTTTCCCCAATTCATCGCTGCTTCTATCGTCAATCTGGACGACTAAATTGCCCAGCTTCACGTTATTCATCGAATCGATAAGACGCTTTAGAGGAGAGGAGATGCTCTTGGATACGTAGTAAGACAGAAGCAGCGCGAGCACAAAACAACTAACACCGAGTACCAATATATAGAAGCTTATTTTTACCGATTCATGGTCCAAATAGGAAAAGGGTATGGTGCTTACTACATACCAATCGGCACGTGGTATATATGTATACGCGATCAAATGACGCTTACCGGCAATCGTGGTGTTGAATGAGTACGTTTCGGTATCCCTATTCTGCTTAAGCTCTTCAATCAGCGTGTCATCGGGGTAAGGCGTGGCGACCTTAAGCTGCGGATTTTGACTCGATATAACGGTTCCTTTCCCGTTCACTATAAATATATGGGAACCAGCTCCCAGAGTAATGTCTCTGAACTTATTGAATATATACTTCACGTCAATTCTCATGATCATATACCCAATCGGAAGTCCTTCAAACGACTTAAAGCTTCTGGACAACAAAATACCCGCTTCCCCGTAATTACTGAAGCGAGAGCTAGAATTCCGTGCCAGCTCTTCGTTATCCTGATTTTGAATTGACCAGACGGGAACGCCGTTTTTAATCATCGTTTCTTCGAATAGTTCGTTTAGATAATCGGATTTCAAATTAAATTTGAAGCTAATATCCCCGTAGGCAATCACTTTCTCCTTATTTCTTGTATAAACCAGAACATCGGACACACTGTGAAAAAAAGAAAATCGTTTAGCCAGCATTTCCTGTATCTTGATTTGCGCCACGTTCCTTTCCCATTCGCTCATTGTATTGAAGCCGCCCATCGTCTGTTGAACGAGATCGGAGAATGCAATGTCAACGCTGTCATTTTCAAGCTTTATAAGTTCATTTACTATATTTTCGCTGACTTGGTCCATCAGCTGGATGGAGGCCGTGCTGATTTTCGTTCTTATCGCATCGCTTGATATGTAATAAGAAAATATTCCAATAATGAACATGGGGAGCAAGGAAAGAACAGCAAAGGAGATGAGCAGCCTGTTTTGAATCTTGATCTTACGGATTAGTCGGTTCATGTTAAAAGTCATAGTCTCAATCATCCTTATGTTTAGTAGATGGGGACAGCATTACATGAAGCTGAAACACACGCTTAACGCGAAAACTCATCCAGGAATAATTGCAGATAATCGCCTGCAGCAAAACGATATGGCCATCAACGGTTTGAAAAGCTTCTATCAATTTTAGCTACACATCTTAATAATCGCCGAACAATCACAGTATCGTCAACTATAACTATGTTTTTAATGTCATTTCTTACTCTTTTGCACGATGAAGGGAAATATTGTACATAAACAACGACACCAAACAAAATACAATGGGGGGTTCCTTTGCTCCGAGGAATGTATGAAGGGATTAGCCAGCTATAGAGGAGTAGCTGAAAAGTTAGACATTAGAAGCTGTGCTCAGTTGAAGGTAGGGGTACAGGCGTCATCTCGTCAATCATAAGGAAGTATGGCGACTCATAAAGTAACTAGGTATCTAACTTGTACTTGACACTGTTGAACAGTGGACAAGAAAAAGAGACGTAGCGGAAGCTGTTCTCCATTCGGATCAAGGCTTCCAGTATACGTCCCAGGCGTATAACACGCGTTTAGAAGCATTCGGCGTTAAAGGGGCAGCCACTCTCGCAAAGCAACCTGCCTGGATAACGCATGCATCGAATCCTTTTTTTCGCATTTCATGACAGGAAAAGATCCCGCACCCAATCAGGGAGTGTAGTTATTCTCTTTCCCCCCAGTTACAACGCAATAATAACAAATGAAGCAGTTGTTTCCCCGCTATCCTTATATCCGATGCGAACCGCCTTTGCACGAATGAGTAAGGTTCCCTTCGACAGGATAATCGGTTTCGTATAAAGCTTCCAGGATGGGTTCGTTCCCTCCTCCGTCGTGTAGGCAATGGAAGCGCCTTGGGTCGCGGAGTGCAGCAGGATCGCTGTCGGCTCCCCATACTCGCCTTGGGTTACGCCGGATCGACCTGGCAGCTCGCTATTAATCGGGATGAAGATCGGTGCGGCGGTTTGCGGCTGAACACCGCCGGGCCACATCTGAGCTACCATTCGTTCTTCCGGTATGTCGCCCCATACATCGTATTTGTCGCGCCAGTCGTCCAGTACCGTGCGCAATCTTTCCAAATCAACCCGATAACTGGGATCGACTGCTAAATTACGCATTTCGTAAGGGTCATTCACGCAATCGTATAATTCTTCAACAGGCCTCGTGTTCTGCATCAATAATCGCTGATCTCCTTCAAGCTGGCCCGAAAGCTCCAGTCTCCACAACTCCTGGAAAGCCGGATGCTGGTGACTGAATTGAATCCATTGCAGGTAAGGCTTCTCCGGGTAGTAATTCCGAATATACTTATATCGCTTGTCACGCGCAGCACGTACCATGTCATACGATTCGTCATAACGATCGCGGGTCGCAAATATATAATCCCTCGATTTTGCGTGTGCGCCCAAGAAAGGCTGCCCTTGCAGATGGCTTGGCATGGCTGCACCCGCTAATGAAAGAACCGTTGGCCCCAGATCGATCAGGCTGACCAACGTATCGTTCACTTGACCCGGTTCCATCACGCCTGGCCAACGAACAATGAGAGGCACGCGGATTCCCGCGTCATACGGCCAACGCTTGGCTCGAGGCAGGCCTTCGCCATGGTCGCTCCACAAAAATACGATCGTGTTATCGGCGAGACCGTCTTCCTCCAGTTGCCGAAGAAGGGCACCCACAAACTTGTCTGCCTCGGCAATCAGATCATAGTACCTGGCAATTGATTCACGGATTTTCGGTGTATCCGGCAAGTAAGGGGGCAGCTTTACCTGATCAGGATCGGTAATGAGCGGTCGATCCGTCGCCATATCGGGATAATAAGCCTTTCGAATCATATCTCCCCACATGCTGCTTTCGTGCGTTAGCACGTGATTGAATACGGCAAAGAATGGCTGCCCTGTCTCCCTATGCCGCCAATGTGCTTCCCTTCCATCTTCGTCCCATGCGGTTAAGGGAGAAGGGAATTGATAGTCCGTCTTCCAATTGTTCGTACAGAAATACCCTTCGGCTCGCATATACTCCGTAAACGTTTTCACATGTGCCGGAGGTACCGCAAAATAAGGCGTCGGTAGTTCCGGCGTAAATTTATTGACGTGCTCTGTGCGCATGTGATGCGCTCCGATTGCCGTCGGGTACATGCTGGTAATGATAGCGGATCGGCTGGGAGAACACACGCCCGCCACAGCAAATGCGTTAGAATAGACGGTGCCCGCAGCCGCCAGCTCGTCGATAAATGGAGTCCGCGCAAGCGTATCACCATAGCAGCCGAATCTCGGACTCGTATCCTCTAAAGAAATCCACAAGATATTAGGTCGGTCTGTGGTCGCTTTCATTGGTTTCATCCCCTTACATTAGTTATCCAGGCAGCTCCTAAGAAAATCTCCCCCATCAATGAGGACTCTTGGGGGAGATAAGCTGCAAAATCATTCTTGACAGTTCTTATTTCCCTGTCATCTTGGCACCAATCTTGGCTTGTAAGCTTGCTAAAACGTTGCTCGGTTCAGTCGGAAACTCGCCAGGATGCCTGCGGACCAGTTCCGGCACAAGATGGCCTCTGCCCGTTTCCTTTAACCGATCGATATACTTTTTCAAATACCCCTTGGCGTGGAAGGGTCCGCCCTCTTTCATAACGGTCCACAATGGATCGACAGCGTCACTGTTTCTCCGCATCATTCCGTCATGCCATTCGTTTAAATAGTAGACCGCTTCAAAGCAAATGTCTCTTCGCTCTGCCGCAAGGTTATGCTGCTCTTTCGGATCTTCGGCAAGATTGTACAGCATCTCTTCATCGAACAAATGAAAGCCGTCATGATAGCTGCGAATATAAATCCAATCCTTGAAACGAACGGCTCGCTGGACAACATGTGCACATTGAGAAACGACCAGGTAATCGCGTCCGCAGTCAGCTCCTTCCTTGAGAGCAGGAGCGTAGCTCTCGCCGTGCCAATCGGGTACGGCAGGGCTATCCAGCATCTCCGCCAAGGTCGGCAGCAGATCAAGATGGTAATGCAACCCTTCGTCCACAACGCCCTTTTTCATGCCCGGCCAACGGATAATCATCGGAATGCGGCAAGTACCTTGATCCGCTGTCGCATGTTCCCCGTAAATCCCGAGCTGTCCCATGTTTTCGCCATGGTCTGCGGAAATAATAATGATCAGTTCGTCCATGACCCCTTGCTCCTCCAAGGCTGCAAATAACCGACCCAGATGATCATCCATATATCGAATACCGCAATCGTATCCGTCAATCATCTTCCTCATATCATCCATGGATTGAATTTCACCTGGATGCCGGGGGAAGTTAGGGCTTGTTTCGTTTGTGTAATTTTTCCCTCTATGATCAATGTGCAGCTCATGAACGCAATGCGAGCCGACCATTTGCTTATGCCTATCCAGCACTTCCTCAGTCAACCATTCGGGCAGCGGTTCCGACTCAAACGGATTGCCGAATTCCATTGGCGCGCGGTATGGCGTATGCGGATCCCAATAGTTGATATACAGGAACCAATTATCCTGACTTGCGTTGCGTTTAACCCAATCGATCGCCACCGGTGTAACATGCTCGGCCGATTCGTTGCCGTATCTGCCAGTATTCAAGATCTCATTAAATCCCGCATAAAAATGGAAGGTCGAATGTCTTTGGGCAAAGGGGCTAATCAAGGCGGTGTTCATATCGGCCGCTAGACCCAAGTAAGAGGGGAGCGAGCCTCCACGCGTTAATTTCCCCATAAGCTCGCGTTCTGTTCCTTCAAGCTTCATATCGCCCGCCGTACCACCGTGGCCTACCAAACCGTTGACAATACCGAATTTACCACTCATAAGCGCCGTTCGAGATGGAGCGCATGGAGCATCGGAGGTATAGTAATTAGTAAATCGAACGCCCTCCGCTGCGATTCGATCTATATTCGGCGAAGTATTCCGATGATAGCCATAGCATCCTAGGTGATCCGGACTTGTTGAATCTAAATCCAAAAACAACATCCTCATTCTTTGTCTCAGCTCCATCCGTTAAATTAATGTTCATGTTGGTTAATCATAATAGTTGAACCGACAGAAGTCGTTATCCAATTCTCTGATTTTCGGCACAAATCGCTGATCAAGCTGGTCCTTTATTCCGTATAAGATTTGTTGATTTCTTCAATGATTTTATTACCGCCGCCGGCCAGCCAGTCTGCCGATGCTTTCTCAATGGAAGAAACGGGATCGCGTCCCATGATAATTTTCGAGACCGATTCCATAAATTTAATATTGAGATTGCTGCCGGCTCGAGTCATCGTTTCGGATTCAAGGCCCGCGCCCTTATTTTTCCACGAGTTCTTTTCGTTTTGTGTGAACATATTTCTCATCAGTTGGTGATAGGACGGGTCCTCCCATTTGTACATTTGAATACCAGGATCAAACGGGCGGAATACCCAATTGTTTAGCAGGTTTTGACGATCCTTGTCCGCAGCTTCCAGTTTCTCATATTTGTCATTGGTGACTTTCTGATAATGAACTCCTTCGATGCCATGCTTAATGAAGTCAGAGCCCTCCGGGGAAAGGAAATAATCCAGAATCTTCAGAATACGCTGCTGCTTTTTAGGGTCAATCTTCGAATTGATCACGTTTTTATCGAGCATGTCAAAGGTTGAGGTTCCGGTCAAGCCTGTCGGCCCTTTCGGAGGCTCCAATGCTGTAGGCACCGCGTCAGGGACCAACTTTTTAATGGCGGCTTTATGGTTGTTCCAATCATTCGGGTTCAAATAAGCAAAACCAACTTTATTTGCTTCGAACTTCTCTACAGTTGATCTGATTTTATTTACGGCAAAATCCTTATCAAGGACTCCTTCTGTAAAGGCTTTGTTCATAAAGGTTAGGAAATTTTTCCATTCCTCCACTTGTGTTTGATAAGGAACCAATTTGCCGTTAATGTCTTTCCACTGATTGTATAGTCCGAAGCCGGCCATAATAAATTGAGCATCTTGAATCGTATTGTTGGTTTGATCATAGTAGAACGAAAACCCGGTTGTATCCTGCTGCCCATTGCCGTCCGGATCTTTGGTTGCAAACGCTTTCGCTACCTCGTAAAACTCATCAATCGTTTTGGGAGCTGATAAATTGAGCTTTTTTAGCCAATCCTCGCGTACGGATAACGTATCTCTGGTTTCAGTCACGTAATAAGGGAATCCGAGCAGCTTTCCTTTCGGATTAAGCGAGTATAACGGTTCCTTCGGGATTTTCGCCAAGTTTGGATATTCGCTCAGCACAGGTTGAACGTCCATAAAGATTCCTTGCTTCTTCCATTTATTGAACTCCGGATTAAGCACGAAGAACACATCGGGGAAATCATTAGAAGCAGCCAGCACATTAAGCTTCTCTTTGTAGTTTGAGGCAGGCACCCATTGCATTTTAATGTCCACATTGAACTTTTTGTTTAGTTCTTTAATCATCGGGTTATCGTCCGGCCAACCTCCGCCTTGGAAGGAACGCGCCATCCAGGTGATGGTCAGCTTCTCACCCATACCGTTAGACGCAGCAGTTTTATCGTCTGTCTTTTGTGGTGAAGCGCTTCCAGCATCCTGCTTGGAGCAGCCAATGACACTGCCTATCGAAAGCATAAGAGCACACAAAACCAGTAGCTTCTTTTTCATATTTTTCCCCTTTCATTTTTACAATAATTATATTTACATCCCTATCATAGGCGATTGGAATAGAATAAGCGTTACACGATTCTCTGATTTATTAACTAGAGATAGTTTTTTTCATTCTACACTACGCAGCTGATCCAATCCAAAATGGTTGAAATCATCCAGTTTCACAACCTGGCCGGATAAGGCTGAGCTGCTCGCTGCCAATGTAAACTTATGGCTTCGAATGGCATCTTGTAGAGGACATGGGCAAAGTTCGGGGGCTTTCTCCAGAACGGCCTTATGAAAATCTAGCGCAGCTCCCATCCCCTCATCCTGACTTATAAAAACCTCCTCGCCATCAGGCGTTTTGATAGTGAGGCGTCCGTTCGTAATCCGGAGCAATCGATTTTTTTGAATCAGATCAAGAAAAGGCTCTTCTCCGGATTTTGGGAATAGGGCATAGGTCGAATAGAAATTGCCGACAGCACCGCTTTTGAAAGTCGAGGTTATGCTGTAAGCGTCCCAGTTGTTCATTTCGCCCTTTGTGGCCACCTGCGTGTAAGAGGCAAACAGATGGTCGACATCCCCGAGGAAATGAATCGCCAGATCAATCATGTGGGCCGTCTGATCAAACATTTGACCGCCGCCCAAATGTCTTTCGCGGATCCATTCTACTTGTGGAAGCGTCCAATAAAAGCGGCCGACGGCCATCGAGACTGGCTTCTCGCTTACGAGTTCAGCCGCTTTCTTTACAAAGTCCATACTGCGCCAATGATAGCCGACAGTAGCAACGACCCCTGCCTGCTTAACCAGGTCCACGATCTCCATGGCTTCTTCAACGCTTGCCTCTATCGGCTTCTCGATGTACAGATGGATGCCTCGCGAAGCAATGGCACGGACCTGAGCTGCTCGTCCGCGAGCCGGCGTCGTTAAGTAAACGGCGTCCGGTTTCAATTGCTCCAGCATAACTTCCAGGTCTGCAAAGGGTGTTCCTCCAAATTTGTCAGTAAAGACTGCTGCTTTATCTATACTCGTTCCACAAACCCCGATTAATTGGGCGTCCTCAAGTTGGCTTAACTTCCCTGCATGGTGTGTCGCCATGCGACCCGTTCCCACTATAGCGTAAGTAATCATTGCGCTTCTCTCCTCATCTGTTTTTTCAAAATATCATGATCATATCATGACCATTACTACTTCCAACTCAATACGACACCAGTGTACTCCTCCTGCTTATGAAGCAAGCCATCATAAGCTTCGGCCACCTGCTCCGGCTGTAGACGATGGGAAATGATCGGATCCAGCGTCAATCTTCCGGTACTTACCCAATCGAACGTATTTTTTTGAATGTCCAGCAGTCTCGGTGTATCCATGAAGTTTAGCGCCCCGCGCAGGGTTAGCCAACGCAAATGAACCTCAGCCAGAATGTCGGTCACATTTCCTTCCACTGGCACACGCGGCGTCCCGAGCAGAATAACCTGACCTTGGTTGGTCGTAGATTTGACTGCCTGTTGGATGACCTTACTATGTCCGACAGCATCAATCGAGATGTGGCACAGCTGGCCGTTCGTAATCTTCTTGATCTGCTCCAATACCTCCGACTCGCTGCCGCCAACGGTATATTGGACTCCGCATTTCTCAGCAAGCGCTCTTCTCGATCCATTAGGGTCGATTCCGATAACTTTGCAGCCCATCAGTCGAAAAATTTGAGAGGCCATGTTGCCGATAACCCCGAGTCCGTAGACGGCAACCCAAGCATTGGTGGGAATGTCAGAAACGTAAAGAGATGTGGCTGAGATACTGGCCAGCCTTGACGCAGCAGCAGTACCTGAATCGAGCGACTCGGGAACCTGAACGATCATCTTATCTTGCTGCACTACGATCATGGAGGCATGCTCACCGTGAGTAAATACCCGCTGGCCCGGATTGAATTTCGTCACGCCGCTGCCTACTTTGACGATCGTTCCTACATTCGCGTAACCCGCCTTCCATGGGTATTCGCACCAAGCGCCTTTTTGATAAACACGTTCTGTCTTCGCTTGGAAGATGGCCAGCTCCGTCCCCGGACTAATAAACGATGCTTCGGTTTCAATAAGAATGTCATCCGCTGCCAAATGAAATTCCAGCTCCATTTCTCGAACCTCTACCTGATTTGCAGCGGGGATAATGATTTGTTTAACCTTCATTTGAATTCAGCTTCTTTCCGTTTAATTTGTGGATAATTTCGTTGCACAATCGCATGATATCTTATCTCAACGATTTATGATTACTTAGACCTTTCATCCAGCATTCTTGGATTCGGTATAGTCAGCGGCGCAGCGGAATCCCGTATTGCCCGATGAGCTGTCTGGTGTGTTGCCCGTTCTGGCGGCAACGCGGTAACGATTGCAATATGACTTATGGCATAAGTACGAGCCCCCGCGCATCACTCTGGCCTGCCCAGTGGTCGGACCCTTAGGGTTGACCCGCGTCTCCCTCAAATGAAAATCCTTACTGAACCAATCCTTACACCACTCCCACACGTTTCCTGCGGTTTGATACAAGCCATATCCGTTGGGCGGGAAGGCATTCACGGGTGCCGTCCCGATATAGCCGTCGCTGGCATTGTTTTTATCCGGAAATTTCCCCTGCCAAATATTACACATATGCTTGCCGTCCGGCTTGAGGATGTCTCCCCATGCATATTTCTTCTGCACGAGCCCGCCTCGTGCGGCATACTCCCACTCCGCTTCCGTCAGTAGGCGTTTGCCTGTCCATTGACAGTAAGCCGTCGCATCGTTCCAAGACACATGCACCACAGGATGATCCAAGCGATCCTCAATGGTAGAGTCCGGGCCCTCCGGCTGCAGCCAATAAGCACCTTCCACCGACCACCACCATGGCGTTTTCTGAACCATCTGCTTGACCTTGCTCGCTGTCTCCTTCGAAATTAAAAGATGGAAAACAAAGGACCAGCCGAATTGCTCAGCTTCCGTTTTATAGCCAGTCGCGTCAACAAATTGCTTGTACTCGGCATTTGTCACCGTGTAAGGCGATATATGAAACGGACTAACCGTTACGCTACGAATCGGTCCCTCGCCGTCCGAAGGAAACCCTTCCGCATCATCCGTACCCATCAGAAAGGTGCCGCCTTCCAGCAGAATCATCCCTTCACTTGGATCAGCATTACTCTTCTTTGTTACCGATAACGAAGCTTCGGGTGAGACGATTATACCCGAAGAACCAAGTCTTGAGGCTGAACAGCACGACGGTTTATTTTCCACGAAGAATGTCCCCCTGATAATAGACTAACTATAGATCGCAAGACGGAAAGGCCTGATAGGATATAATGATCGAGATGTCCCCTGGTATCAATACTGTAAAATTAACCTCGCCTATGCTTCCTCATTACTATTCGACGACCGGGAGCTTGGTTGCCTCTTCCGGCACTGGCCACCTCTCATGCTCCGACACGTCGACGGCTTTCCCCCATTTAGCCAGTAACTGATGATGCTCCAGCTTCTGCTGATGCTTCTCAATGATCGCAGGAATATTCCATGATGCATCCAACTGAGCTTGGAATTGCTCGGCAATATCGGCTCTTTCATGAACTAAGTTGTGAAGCTCCTTCGGGTCCGAGCTCAAATCGAACAATTGATTGTGCTGCTCATAGTAGGCGTAAGCTACAAACTTCCAATTTCCCTTCCGCAGCATGCGTCCTGGAATGTGCTTGCCTTCAAGCGTTTCCATGCATTCGCTTATGACGATTCGCTCGGCATCCTCCGCTCCTCCATTCAGCAGCAGCTTCAAGTTCATACCGTCCTGCCTTGGCGGCGTTTCCGCTCCTGCAAAGGCGCATAACGTCGGACCCAGATCCATGATACTTACCGGCTGCGAGATGTTTCTCCCAGCTACAACTCCCTCTCCTGCAAGGACCATCGGTATTTTAGACGACCCTTCGTAGAAGGTGCTTTTTCCGATCAATCCATGCTCTCCTGCTTGCTCACCGTGATCGGACATGTACACAAACAAACCTGGACGAGCGCTGCGTTCCAGGTAACGGTTCCAAGCGCTCCTTACCTCCCCAACCTGGCTGTCAATCGTTTCGATCATTCCCAAATAAGCGGCACGCAGCTTCGTTACATTTTCTAAGGTAAGCTGGTGATTTTGACGAAGCTTTTGCAATACGGGATGACCGTCATCCTGCAGGAACGACTCCGGAATGTCCATCCACTCCTTGTAGTACATGTATCGGTCCGGAGGCGCGACAAAGGTATGATGCGGGCCATAAGTTCCGACAACGATGCATTGAGGCTTTGCGTGGTCCTCCTGCAAGTATTCCAAGGCAGCCTTGATAACAGCTTTGTCATATTCAAGTACAGGGGAAGTTCCGCCGCCGATGATTTTCAAACTTTTGTTCGCCATGGTGCCGACATAAGGCCCAAGATCCGTCCGAGCTTGCCCATAACGCCCCCAAAATAACGGAGTCAGCTCCCCCATAATTCTTCGTGTGAATCCATGCCGCTGATCCTCTCCGAGAAAATGCATGCGCCCGCACAGCACAGTGTCGTATCCTTCTGCGGCAATACCGTGCAAAAAAGTCGCCTGATCGCTGCCAATCGCCCCTTCATTGGTAAATACACCCGTTTTTTCCGGCAGCTGCCCCGTGAGCATCGACGTTCTCGAAGGGACACAAAGCGGCGACGACGTATAAGCCGTGCTCATCACGGTCCCTTCCTTGGCCAATTGGTCCAGATGAGGCGTACGCACCAGCGAGTGCCCTGCAAAACCTGCATACTGCGCATGATGCTGATCACTTAAAAACACCAAAATATCCGGTTTGCTGCTCATGGCTATTCCTCCATATCATTTATATAGAATTTTAAAAGCAACGAAGCACACTATTCTCACCACTCGATACTCAATGAAAATAATGGGCTTCGTAAGACCAGTTCAGTTAGCGTCGAACTTGCTTTATGCCTATGTGCCAGATAAGGCCTTGTATTTTTCAGTTCTGGCATCCTGAATGATACCGCTCCAATTGAGTCCGTATGTGAAATCATATGCATGCCCGGCGGAGTCTATATAAACCGCCAGATCATGAGGAACATCCTCCTGCTGCTTCTCGACCGTCTTCATGTCAGCCGGCATTTGGAACGGCAGCAGTCCGCTAGGTTCGGCGGCACCTGTGATCAGTTCCATGATCGCCCGATCCTCAGCTCCAAAGTTCGCCAGAATCGCGCTTGCGGCTTCCTCAAATTCAGCTAAAACCGTCGGATTCGCTAAAGCGAGCGAAACAATTACCGGTTTATCCTTCATGAGCCGTTTGGTCTCCAGCACCATGTCGAGATCGCCCGCATTGGTCACCGTCACCGTCTTGCCCTTGTATGTACGGTTGAGCACATCCCTTGGGTCTCCGGCTAAGCTCGTTTCCCGCGCATGCTCCGCCGTATATGGTGCATACTGCAAGCTGATCGGCACATACCCTGTTCCACCCGCCGCTTTATCTGCCTTGCTATAGCCCATCGTCGAGCGGGGACTTTCGATGAACACTAAGGCAAAATCCGCTTCATCGGGCTCAGCCGTCACTTCAAAATATTCCCGAACTATATCCAGTTTCACGGGATACCCAACGCTAGCCGGAATCGGCAGCCCGATCCAGTTCGTGCTGGCCGGCAGCTTGCGCCTCGGAATATACACCTTTTTTTGCTTTTTAAAAGGGAGGATTCCATCTTCGTTCTTAAGCAGAACAAACGATTTCAGCTGCGCCTCGAAGCCTGCCTTTGTGAATGCATCGCAGCCCACTTTAGCCACCGTTTCCTCTACTTGAACATAAGGGTTCTCGAACAGACCCAAACGGAACATGTTCTTCAGCAGCCTCACGGCAGACAGCTCGAACCGCTTTCGCATAAAGGCTTCTCCATACTCCTTAACGCCGATATGATACGCCTCAATGATCGGAGCAGCCTGATCATTGCCGCCGAATTGATCGACCCCGGCCATCAGCAGCTTATAATGGCGCTCAGCCACGGTGTACCCATCTTCCACTCCCCAGGACCTGCCACCGGGGGACAGCTTCGTAATATCCTCTGGCTCGTCGTGCGTAATGCTCCAGTCCGTGCAAACAACACCATCATAGCCTACCTGCTCGCGGAGCAGATCGTTGATAAGGTATGAACTGTAGGAATTACCGACGTTTTCTCCGTTCTTCTTATCCTGACCGCAGGAAATCGTATAGTAAGGCATGACGGCAGAGGCCTTTCCCGTCTTGCCGTTCAGACGAAACGCGCCCTCGGTAAAAGGAATCAGATGCTGCTCGAAGTTGCTGCCCGGATATACGGCATACTTGCCGTAAGCGAAGTGTGCGTCGCGCCCCGCTTCCCCGGAGCCGCCGCCCGGCCAATGCTTCACCATCGCATTGACGCTGTCATAGCCCCAGCCGTCCGCAATTTCCGCTTCGCCCTCCGACGTCTGAAAACCGTCGATATA
Organism: Paenibacillus sp. FSL H7-0331; assembly: GCF_001956045.1. The sequence goes on from NZ_MRTH01000024.1 coordinate 59,906, forward strand.
AGCACGGCCCATATCTGCCGAGAGCTGCGGGTCCTCGCCGAATGTCATGCCGAATCGGAACCAACGCGGATCCGTAGCGATATCCACCTGTGGAGACAGGGCTGTCGTGAGGCCCAGAGCGCGGTATTCCTGTGCGGCAACCTCACCGAATTGTCGAGCCAGCTCCGGCTCGAACGACGCAGCCAGCCCCATCGATTCCGGCCAAATGGAAATTTTGCTGCCCCCGGCGACTTTGAATTCGGCGGAAGCATCAAGTCCGTGCCGTGGATCCGAGCTGTTATTCGCCGGTATGCCCAGTGGCTGGCTCTCAGCATACGCCTGCAGCCGGTTGCTCCATTTCGCCGCGATCTCCGAACTTTCCACGCTGGTGATCAGCACATGCCGGATATGATCTCCGGTTAGGAACAGCCGCTGCTGGTCCGTCAGCTCATACGGCATCGCGCCGCTTTCGTCAAACGACTTCCCGCCGTAGGTCGCAGGATTCCACCCTTTATTCCCCGGCAGAGACTGATGCTTACTGTACAGCATGAGGCCTGCAATTTGAGCGACAGACATTTTGGTCGCGAGATCCTTCGCTCTCTCCTCTGGGGATAAGCGCCAATCCTCGTATTTATCCAATATACCGTCTTTGTTCAGGTCCTTGAAGGCTAAGCCGTCTTGATAAATAATGCCCACACCCGAATCTTTGGAGTAACCGAGAGTCGGCCCTCCCGGGTTTTTGACATACCCAATCATTTCATCGTTTGGTCGCTTCTGCACATGTTTCCCCTCTTTTCTTTAAGCTTAGCCTTTCACCGAACCCATCAGCATACCTTTATTAAAATACTTTTGCATAAACGGATAGATGACCAGTAAGGGTACAGCGGTAATCAGAACTGCGGCCATCTTAACGGCTGGCGTATAAGCAAAACCTCCCGCATCGACCTCCATGCCGGAATCGCTTTCGATCAGCATTTGTCTTAAGAACACCTGCAGCGGCATATCCGCAGAGTTATTAAGGAAGAGAATGGCGTAAAAGTAAGTGTTCCAGTTTTGAACCGCATAGAACAACGTAAAGGTAGCTATTGCCGGCATCGATAACGGAATCACGATTTGCCAAAACAAACGCAGCTCCGAGCAGCCGTCAATACGTGCCGATTCCTCTAATTCAGCTGGAATGTTTTGAAAGAAGCTTCGCATGACGATCAGGTTGAAAGGCGCGATCGCAGTAGTCAGATAAAGCGCCCAATAGCTGTTTAGAAGCCCTAACTCTTTTACTACAAGATAAGTAGGGATCATGCCGCCGGCAAAAATCATCGTGAACAGCACCAGAAAATTCATCATACGTCGGCCCCTAAGCCAGCTCTTGGATAAGCCGTAAGCCATGAGACTTGTTAACAGGATATTGATTAACGTGCCCGTTACCGTAATGGTGACAGCATTTCCGAATGCGGCTTTGAAGTTTGCATTACTCAGTAAGTAACCATAAGCCTCAATGGTCCACTCGTGCGGAATGATGAAAAATCCGCGTGACATAAATTCGTGCTCCGTTGCAAAGGAGCTGGCAATAACGTAGAAGAACGGCACTAGAATAACCAGCACTGAAACGATGAGCAGACCGTATATAATTCCAGTAAAGACGGAATCCTTCCCGCGTGAATCAAATGTATTCATCTTAGTAAACCCCCTCTTCTCCTGCTTTCTTGGAAAGCTTGTTTGCCAGCAAAATCAGGACTAAACCTACGAGCGATTTAAACAAACCGACAGCTGTTGTAAAGCTGAACTCTCCCTGTAGAACGCCTGAACGGTATACATACGTATCAAACACATCGGAAACCGAAAGGTTCAAGGAATTTTGCATTAAGTAAATGTGCTCAAACCCGATGTCCATAATATGACCCAATCTTAGAATAAACAGAATAATGATCGTCGCCTTTAGCGCAGGAAGCGTGATGTGCCATAGCTGTTTCCAACGGTTAGCACCGTCAACAACGGCTGCCTCATACAGGGTAGGATCGATCGAAGCCAACGCCGCCAAGAAGATAACCGCATTCCAGCCCGCTTCCTTCCAGATGCTCTGCAATACATACACGATGCGGAAATAGTCTGGATCTGTCATCAGCTCGATCCGAGCGAAGCCTGCACTAGCCAAGCCTTTGTTGATAGCGCCTTCCTGCGTAGCGAATAAAATGACAGTAATACCCACCAAGACAACCCAGGATAGAAAATGCGGCATATAAATAACGGTTTGTACAAATTTCTTGAACAACTGCATACGAACCTCATTCAAAATAACCGCGATCAACACGGGAGCCGGGAAAAACAAAAACAAGTTTAATGCACTTAAAATGAGCGTATTTTTTAACAAGGTCCAAAAATCCGGCTCTCCGAACAACCGTTCAAAGTGCGCGAAGCCCACCCACTCGCTTTCGGAAAGTCCAGCAAACGGATTGTAATCCTGGAAGGCAATGATGATCCCGGCCAGTGGCAAATAACGGAAAATAAGAAAAAACAACAAACCCGGTAAAATCATCAGGTATAATGGAAGTCCTCTCTTCCATTCCTTTAACGCCGACTTTCTGAGTGATTGCGATTTAAGCTGCACAAGCTTTACTGTGGAATCTCCCTGCACGTTTGTTCCCTCCTGCATGATGCATCATATTTGATATAGCTACATCATAATGGCTTCGCTTTCATAAGTCGTTACACGATTCTCTGATTTCCAAACTACACACTATGAAGAGGGGCACAGCAATTTCGGCTAACCCGACTGTGAAAAAAGAAGACCGCCCGCCGGTTCCCCGGACGGACGGCCTATGCAGATCCTCGTCGTCTTTATCGCAAATAAGTCGTTTCGGTGCCATACAATTCTCTGAACTTCTAACCATTCTTCGTCCCTCTGTAGCTGAATGGAATTCGAATGGAAACTACGGTGCCGCGGTCTGGAAAGGAAGTCAGGCTAAGTCCATAGCCCTCGCCGTATTTCAAGAATAAACGCGTATGCACGTTCCTTATGCCGAGCGATTCTGTCTGTATGAACTCCTCGTTGTTCACATTCTCAGATATATCCTTTAACCCTTGTGTCAGCTCCGCCAGTTTGGACTCCGATATTCCCCCTCCATTGTCCGCAATTTCGATCACCAAATCATCCTTGTCGTCATACGCGCTAACCAGGATAGCTGCGTCTCCCGCCCTGGGTTCAACCGCATATTTCACGGCATTTTCTACGATGGGCTGGACAGTCAGCTTCACGAGCAGACAATCGTGGAATTTCGGATTGACCGTGATTTGGCTAAAAAACTTTTTCGGAAAACGGATATGCGTAATCTCAAGATACTTTTCCAAGATGGCGAGCTCATCCTTGAAGCTCACTTCGTTATCCGAAATTTTCGCCGTATATCGGTATACGTCCGCCAAATTGGCAGCCATGCTGACGACCAGATCGTCGTTATTGAGATAACCTATACTTTTGATAACATCCAATGAATTATACAGTAAATGCGGATTGATTTGGTTCTGCAGCGCCTGGATATACGCTTCCTTCTGCCGCAGACGCGTATGCACATCCTGCAGCTTCAGGTTGGAAATCGTATTCAGCTGATTATCGAGCTGTTCAACCATCTTGTTAAAGCTGTAGTTCAGCTTCTGAAATTCGTTCATCCCCTGCTGAAATTCAGCCCTCGTCTTATAGTCGCCCTGAAACACCCGATTCATATTGTGCTTCAGGTGTAGCACCGGTGTTACAAATAAATTGGAGACAAGCGGTACGAGAAACATGACCATAACGGCAATAAGCGCAAACGCGATGATCGTGGAGTTACGTGCCGAATAAAGGCCGCTGGCCATCTCGTCAAAAGGCACGATGGCTACAACCCGCCAGCCCAGCACCTTGGAGCTGCTTGTCGATACAAGCACCTTTTCTCCGTTATAGGTTCGAATACTCACCCCACCCTCGGCCGGCGTACCGAGTTGACCCAAAGGCGTATCGGCAAGCTTCCGGCCGCGCCATTCTTTAACAGGATGGTATATGATCGTATCATCCTGAGAAAGCAACATGAACTGGCCCGTATTGCCTAACTTCGAACGCTCGAAGGTCGCTTCAATTTCGTTGAGCCCCAAATCCATAACAAGGAAGCCAATGGGTGCCAGACTAGAACTGCTATAGACCGGATTCAGCATAGAGATTACGGACATGCCCATTTGCTGCGGGTAGGTAATGGTATGGGTTGGAATAAGGACGCGTTGGTCCGAGAAGGAAACGGCAAACCAAGGCTCCGTACTGAAATTCTCGCCCGAGGAGTTATAGCTGCGCATGGCCAAAACCCGCTTGTCTGTTGACATTAAGAAAACTCCAGCCACTTCACTGTAATTAAGTGCAACGTGACGTCTTAACATCGCTTCAATTTCATCCGCCTCGAAAATATTGATGCTGCGGCTGCCATCGAACCAACTCTGAATCGGTTCTTCCTTCACTAACGTTTTAGTCGTTTTGGACAGCTGCTCGAAGTAAAATTCGATATGATGATTTAATCGCTTGGTTGCTTCGTCCGTGACGGTATGAAAATCCTTTTTAACCGTATTACTGTAGTTAAAATGTGAGAAGATGCCCATGAGAATCATCGACAAAAGACTGATCCCCAAAAACAAGACGACCATGCTGACCTTAATCGGAAAGCGAATCCAAAATTTTCTCATGTGAACCATACCTTTTCTATGTTCATTTGTCCTAATCGTTATCCGTACAAGTTCTTTCCGGGGTGAGTATATCCCTCTTTTCAAGAATAATAAAAATTAGCCAATTTGCTGAAAGGTTATCCAGGAAATGAATAAGGATGCCATCCTCTCAGATGACATCCTCACTTTGAATCTTGCGCGGCAGCAAGGAAACCTTAACCTTCGCTACCCCATTTGTTAATCGTATCTGGTATGGAAGGCCGCGACAATGCGCCGGTCGCTTCCCACCACTCATCCACAGCTTGGCGAAGTACTCTGCGTGCTTCTTCCGCTTCGGGATGTCCTGCCACATTGACCAGCTCGTCCGGGTCCTGATGAAGGTCGTACATCTCCTCCATATCTTCCTCGTAGTAATACACATACTTCCATTCTGGTGTTTGTGCGCCACGGAAAGGATGATAACCCCAGTACGCCTTGTAATGCTCAAAGAAAACAAGCTGCTCCACAGGAGACTCAGCCAATTTGAGATGAGGTATCAGCGAACCGCCTTCGCATTCGGCAGGTACCTCTATACCGACCGCATCCAGCAAGGTGCCGGTAACGGCCGAACTGGATACCAGATCAGGAATGACGTTTCGCGTTGGGTTCGCCCCCGGCACGTGCAGGATCACGGGCACGTTATACAGCTCCTTATACGGAAGAAGCCCCTTTAATCGCAGCTTGTGGGCCCCCTGCATATCACCATGATCCGTTGTAAACAGGACGACTGTGCTTTCAAGCATTCCCTTCGATTCAAGCTTATCCATTAAACGGCCAAGGTTCTGATCCATAAGCGTAAGCAAGGAACGATAGTGTTGAGCGTCACGCCGAACCAGTCCCTCCGTCAGGATGGATTCGCCCGTCCTGGAACGTTCAAGCTGAAAGGCAGGCTTGGTAGACAGGTCATCGAGATAATAGCTGCTCGGAATGGGCATGTCTTCAAGCGGAAACTGCTCCGCATACTGCTCAATCAGCTCGAATGGCTTGTCAACCGGCACGTTCGGATGAGGCATAAACCAGTTCACTGCCATGAAGAACGGCTTGCTGTCTTCATAATCTTCCAAGTAATTCAGTGCTTTCGTGGTTGTTACAGCATCCTTGTGGCTGTGAAAGCGCGGATCGGGATTGGCAGCTCCCAGCTCAAAACCGTCTGTCCGATAATCGGTAATCTGAAACTCATGATCCGCTGGGGACAACCCCAAATGCCACTTTCCCAAATACACGGTCTCATAGCCAGCCTGATTAAACGATTTTGCAATGCCCCACTCCTGTGGATCGAGCACATGACCGATATTATTGACGCCAACCTGATGCGGGAATTTCCCTGTCATCCAGGTGGCCCTTGACGGCGAGCATTGTGCGGATGTGGAAATCACACCGGTAAAGCGGACACTCCGTCCGATTAGCTTATCCAGATTAGGAGTATAATAACTGGAATTAATGCAGCCCATGGCATCGAGATTTTGTTGGTCTGTGGTGATCATCATAACATTTTTCATAGCGTCTTCTCCTCGTATTATGAATAATGGCTTCGGCTCGTTGCAAACACTTCCCAACAAGTCAGCACATCCGCTTCCGCTTACTCTGGCTTAATCATATTGAATTCGTTTCCGTATGTCGTTACACAATTCTCTGATTTGTGATACATGCGATATCGCTTTACTTTTTTACGCATGAAAAAAAGCTGTCCGACAGACTACTCCAGTCGAACAGCAATACTCTACTACTCTTCATCCACTCAGCTGATGCGGTTTCTATGGCATCTGGGAATGGCCAGATCGAGCTTCTTATTGTCAAATCCCCATGCCTTTTCTATATTCATTCGGCGATAGCCCTGTTATATTTTTAAACACCCGGTTAAAATAAGGCATGGATGAGAAGCCGACCATATCTGCCACCTGGTATATTTTCAAGTCTGGCTCCAGCAGCAGCTGCTTCGCCTTCTCGATCCGGAACTTGTTCATATAGTTGACGAACGAATCGCCCGTATGCTGCTTGAACAACGCACTGAAATGGGAAACGCTAAGACCGACGTAATCGGCTATTTGCGATAGACTGATCTCTTGCATGTAGCTCTTCTCGGCGAAATCGCAGGCCTTCTTAATGACGAGCCGGAAAGAGCGCTTGTGATGTTGATGCTGATGCTGTTCATATTGACACCATTGTTCGATTAAATACTGAATATGCCTTTTCAGCGCTTCCTCCGTCCGCTCATCGAGAACGTCCGATTTCTGAAATTCAGGGTACGTATATTCCAGCAGGTCATTCAGCTTTCCGGCCAATATGCGAAGCAAACCGAGCTTCGAGCTCGGATGGCTGTTCTTGTTCCTCAGAATGGATTGAACCAGCTGCGCTTGCTCCCCCATTAGCTGCTGAACATCCATGGTTTGAATCTGTTCGACGAAGGTGTTGATGCTCATCAGCTGATCATGAACAGGATGGAGCAACTCCAGCCGGTGTAAGGATCTTTCCAGCGCTTCCTTTAGTACATCTTCTCTTACCGGCTTCAGCAAATATTCGGACACCCCGTAACGTATGCCTTGCTGAGCATAAGAGAAATTATCATAGCCGCTGATAATGATACTTACTATAGGGAATTTAATTTCATCGATTTGCTTGATTAACGACAGCCCATCCATCTTGGGCATCATAATATCGGTTATAAGGACGGTCGGACACAGCTCTTGAATAAGGTTCCAAGCCTCAACCCCATCTCCGGCTTCCCCTGTGACCTTAAACCCGCTTCCGATCCGGTCTACCATCTCGACAATACCGCTGCGTATCCAATGCTCATCCTCTGCTACGAGCACATGGTACATCGGGGTCCCCTCCTCTCATCTGTTCATGTGTTTTTCTAATGGCATACAACTTCTTTCTGAGGTTAGCATTTCCCTTTAGTCGAAAAAATTTAAAATTATCCAATTATCTGAAAGTACAGCCATTTCTCCTGGAAAATCAAAATAAGATGTCACCTCTGAAGATAACATCCGATCATAAGGGCTGACCCTCCTGCAGAACATTTTGTTTTCTTTGCCCATTTCTGCGACAAGCATGAACTCAGCCTTTGCAGCCGAAGATCGCACATATCTCTTTATTCACTTTTAGCAAATATTGGCTCATGACTTCGTCGATGTGCGTGGGCAGCGCGTCGGAGAAGCCGACAATGACCACAGCCCCGAGCAGACTCTTTTGAAAATTAATAATCGGCAGGGCAACCGAAGAGATGCTTGGAACAAGCGGTTCACTGGCAAAGGAAATCCCATGCAACCGTATCGCCTCGATTTCGGTCTTCAGCTTTAATCCACGTTCCTCATCCAAGGTCGTAAGCTGCTGCTTACTCCAAACGCCTATCACCGCCTCCTCCATAAAAGCGGCGTACACCTTACCTGCTGCCGAGAGGATTGGGAGCAGCGTGCCGATCTGAGCACCGATATTCAAGCCCTGATGACTATTGATCATCTTCACGACGACCGGGCCGCTCTGCGACCATGACGTCAGCAGCACGGTTTGTTTGCAGGTCCGGTTGATTTCCTGCAGGAACGGCGTCACCCGCTCGATCATCTCCTCCTTGTTCAAGGCTTTCATGCCAAGCTCGACCAACTTGCTGCCGAGGGAATATAAGCCGTTCTCCTTATCCCGGTATAGAATCCCGCTAAGGGTGAGCGTATTTAAATATTTATACAAGTTACTTTTCGTAATCTGGGTTTTCTCTTGGATATCATTAAATTTTAGCGGTTGATCGTATGACGCCACGAGCTCAACGATACTGAAGCCGATTTGCAGTGATTGAATGGTAGTGCCTGATTTGATTTCGGTCATGACAAACAACCTTTCCGGAGGTTATAGAGTGAACAAAGTTCACTATGAATAAATAAAATATAGCGATATTACTCAAGACGTGTCAACCTGCACTATCAAAAAAAGAAGTAATCGTCGATTAGGTATATTGACAATTTTTGAAGAATACGTTTTTATTATATAATAAGAGAATTAAGTTCTCTAATATTATAATTCTTTATTCGTAGAACAAATCCTGCGATATTCTATTTAACAAAGGAGCGAAAATCATGAAATTGGTAAGCTTTAATTACGAAGGAAACACACGTATCGGATGTCGTCTCGAGAATCAAATTATTGACCTAAACCTCGCCTGCCGCTCAATGCTGGAAGCCGACGGTGTCATCCGCGCAGCGCAAATTGCAGAAGCTTATGTTCCCGCGAACATGGTGGAATTTTTACAAGGCGGCATCCCAAGCATGGCACTGGCGAACAAGGCCGTCGATTATATCCTGAACAGCACTGAGGGATTCAAATATAAGGTTCTACATAACGTGTCGAATGTAAAAATCGAGGCTCCTGTCCTGAATCCCGGTAAAATGATTTGCGTCGGCCACAATTACCGGGAGCATATTCTCGAAATGGGCCGCGGACTGCCTCCGGTTCCGGTGGTGTTTGCGAAATTCAGTAACACTATTGTCGGCCCTCAGGACGACATTCCATTCTATCCGGTTTCCGAACAGCTTGACTATGAAGCGGAATTTGCATTTGTCGTCGGGAAGCGCGCACGCAGCGTATCGCAGGCTGACGCGCTGAATTATGTTGCCGGTTACACGATCGTGAACGACGTCACCTACCGCGATATTCAAAGAAGAACGATTGAATGGCTGCAGGGCAAAACCGTGGAAGGCAGCGCGCCGATGGGCCCTTGGCTTGTGACCACCGATGAGCTTCAAGACCCTTCGGGACTGGAGGTTGTCCTGACCGTTAATGGCGAAGAGCGCCAGCACTCCAATACCTCGAACCTTGTATTCAGCGTATCCTACTTGGTTGAATTTTTATCGAATCTGATGACCCTGGAGCCGGGAGACGTGATCCTGACAGGCACGCCGGGAGGCGTTGGCGTTGCCCGCGAGCCGCAGGTGTTCCTGAAAGACGGCGATGTCGTGCGTATTGAGATCGACCGCGTCGGCGTACTGGAGAACAAAGTAAAGAAAGTAAGCGAGGGGGTATAAGGATGGCTATGAACGAAACGATTGCTGCGATCCATCAAACCACAGACGAAATTGTCGAGCTGACAAAGGGGCTGTCCGATGAGCTTATTCTCTGGAAGCCAACCGAAGAAAAATGGTCCATCCAGGAAGTCGTCTGCCATCTTGAGGAAGCGATTCCTTACTGGCTGCATGAACTGCAGGATACCTTGAAAAAACCAGCACCGTGGGGTCGTGGCCTGCAGCACGAAGGACGCCTCGCTGCTGTCAGTCAAGCACACCAGCGTTCTACCGCTGATGCCTTGGAAGGGCTCGCGAATACAAAGCAGCAGGTGGAGACTATCCTCGGTTCGATTAGTGAAGACGACTTGAAGCTGGAAGCGGAAAGTCGGAACCCACGTTTCGGCATAAAGCCGATGTCTTTTATTATCGATCACCTTCTCACCGATCATTTGGTGACCCATTTAAAGCAAATTCGCAGAAACATCGAACAGTTTGAAGCCCGGAAATTAACAAACTAAAGAAGAGGTGCGAGCCCATGGCAGAAAAATCAGATTTTTTCCAAAGTCAAACCGTCAAGGATTTTAACCAGGAAATTGAGAAATACCACCTGGGTCCGCTCTGGAACGCCATTCCCGAGCTGATGCATAAGCAGCCGACTTCGCACGCCGTAGCGTATTTATGGAAATGGGAAACGCTGTACGCAAAGCTTATGGAGGCGCGTGAAATCTTTACACCAGACCGGGGCGGAGAGCGGCGGGCGATTTATTTGCAAAATCCCGGATTAACGAATCGCCAGCCATGGGGCTGGGCGTCGACGACACAAACGTTGTACGCGGCCGTTCAACTGCTGCTGCCTGGTGAAACCGCCCCTTCCCATCGTCATACGCAAAGCGCTCTCCGGTTTATTATGCAAGGTGATGGTGCCTATTCTATCGTGCAGGGCGAACGCTTTTTTATGGAAGAAGGTGATTTCCTGACTACCCCTAAAGATCTGTGGCACGGCCACGCCCACCTCGGCGATAAGCCGATGATTTGGATGGACTGCCTGGATATTCCAACGATCTATGCGATCGGCGGGACATTCTTCGAAAGCTATCCGGAACGCATAGAGCAGCCGAATGTGCCGGACTACTTCAGCCCTGGGCGGTATGAGGGCGGTATGGTTCGTCCGATATCTGACCGGGAGCCGAAGATTGCACCGGTTGGTTCCTATAAGTGGTCCCAAACGCTAGCAGCTCTCAAAGGCTTAAGCCGCTTTGAGCCGGACCCGTATGATGGCTATGCCGTTGAATTTATTAACCCTAGCAATGGGAAAACAGCCAACCCGAACATTGCCGCTTGGATGCAAAAGCTGCCGGGAGGCTTCCACTCGAAAGCTCACCGCCATACCAGTTCAAGCATTTATCAAGTGTTCAAGGGTTCCGGCTGCTCGATCATCAATGGCGTTCGCTTTGATTGGTCACAAGGCGATTTTCTTGTCATCCCGAATTGGGCTTGGCATGAGCATATCGCTGCTGAGGATGCTTATATGTTCTCTGTGAGTGATAGCCCGATAATGGATAAATTCGAGCTTCAGCGCGAAGAGAGCTATGAGGCGGACTCAGGCCATCAGACGGTCGTAGACGAATTCAAACCGCTTTTGCCTTAATTCTTAGAATAAACCTGATTTAGACAAGCCTGCTTGAGATCCCGATCACAAGCAGGCTCTTAGGCATGCCGGCGGCTTGGTGCATGGCCGACAAAGTCATGGCTGGATAATCCGCACGACAACCGGTAGACTGCACGCAAATAACCCCCTCCAATCAAGGAAGGGGCTGAGGGGTATGCCAAATTATTCTTTATACGACTTGTTGATTTCTTCGATGATTTTATTGCCTCCGCCTTGCAACCAGCTTTCGGACGCTTTCTCAATGGCATTAATCGGATCGCGGCCCATAATGATTTTTGTGACGCTTTCCATAAACTTGGCGTTAAGATTGGCACCGCTGCGAATCATGGTTTCGGATTCCAGCCCTGCCGCCTGATTGGCATACTTATATTTCTTGTTTTCTATGAACATGTCGCCGATCTTTTTGTTTTGAGACGGTTCATCCCATTTGTACATTTGAATACTTGGATCAAAGGGACGGAACACCCAGTTATTTATTAAGTTCTGACGGTCCTTGTCTGCCGCTTCCAGCTTCTCATATTTATCATTGGAGACTTTCTTGTAATGAACCCCTTCGATCCCGTGCTTAATGAAATCAGAGCCCTCCGGCGAAAGGAAATAATCCAGCATCATGAGGATACGGCGCTGCTTCTTCGGATCGATTTTTGCATTGATTACGTTTTTATCCAGCATATCGATATTATTCGTTCCGGTTAAGCCTGTCGGGCCTTTTGGAGGCTCTAAGGGAACGGGTACGGCGTTCGGTGCAAGCTTGGTTACGTTTTTAATTGTCGTGCTGTAATCATTTGGATTTAAATAAGCAAAGCCCACTTTACTCGACTCGAACTTCTCTACGGTCGACCTAATCTTGTTAACGGCAAAATCCTTGTCCAGCACGCCTTCATTATAGGCTTTGTTCATAAAGGTCAAAAAGTTTTTCCACTCTTCTACTTGTATCTGATAAGGGGTTAGTTTACCGTTTACATCCTTCCACTGATTCCATAAGCCGAAACCGGCCATGATAAACTCAATATCCCGAAGTGAATTGGTAGTTGAATCTATATAAAACGAAAAGCCGGTCGTATCCTGAACACCATTGCCGTCCGGATCTTTGGTTGCAAATGCCTTCGCCACTTCATAAAATTCGTCCAGCGTTTTTGGTGAGGACAAGTTAAGCTTCTTTAGCCAATCCTCGCGGATGGATAAGGAATCTCTTGCTTCCGTGATATAGTAAGGAATTCCGAGTGTTTTGCCCTTCGGATTCAGCGAATTCAGTGCTTCCTGAGGAATTTTCGCCAAGTTCGGATATTGACCTAAAAGAGGCTGTGCATCAAGGAATATCCCCTGCTTCTTCCACTTATTGAATTCCGGATGAAGGACAAAAAAGACATCAGGAAAATCATTCGAAGCTGCAAGCACATTCAGCTTCTCTTTATAATTAGCAGCCGGTATCCATTGAAGCTTCAGGTCCACGTTAAACTTTTTATTTAATTCCTGGATCATCGGATGGTCTTCCGGCCAGCCTCCGCCTTGAAAGGATCGAGCCATCCAGGTGATGGTCAACTTTTCACTTAATTCACCTGCAGCCGCAGCCTTGTCATCGGACTTTTTCGGTGCTGAGGAGCCAGCATCCTGCTTTGTGCAAGCTACAATACTGCTTACTGAGAGCGCTAAAGCGCATAATACCAACAACTTCTTTTTCATTGTGTTCCCCTTTCAAATGTACAACGGTTTTTGTTATATCCTTATCATAGTTGATTTGAACAAAAACCGCTTTACACGATTCTCTGATTTCTTACCCAGAGTGAGAACAACACTTATCGCTTTCTATTATTCAGGACACTACATCTGTTGTAGACTACTCCATTAAGCTATCGTGTTCCGTTAGAGCATAATGATAGTGGGATAGATTCCTTTAGCATTCAAATACAAAACTGGTTACTGTATGAATATTAAATAGAAGAGAGCCGCTAAGGCAAAACGGTATAGAGCAAACCATTCTAATCGAATTCGCTTAATCAGTTTGATAAAAGTTACTACTGCAATCATTGCCACAAGAAAGGATGTCGTAAAGCCAATTAATATTAGAAAGAAATCGTCAGAATTCAGCAACTCGCGACTATCGTACAAATCCAACATGCTTGCACCAAACATAACAGGCACGGAAATAAGGAACGTAAAATCTGCGGCCGCTTTTTGGCTAGTACCAAGCAAAAGGCCACCTGAAATCGTCGAACCCGATCTTGAAAAACCTGGATATAGAGCCAAACATTGGAATAGTCCAATCCCGAAAGCTTGTTTATAATTAATCCCATCAATCGTATCAGCGGTTTCAGTTCTTCTACTCCGTGCTGCGATGATCATCAACAAGCCACCAGTAACTAGACCGATTAAAACAGGGGTTGGACCGAATAATTGGCTTTTTATTGTGTCCTTGAAGAGAAGATATACGATTAATGCTGGTAACATAGCCAAAATCATATGAATGACATTTAATCCTTTACTTTGGGAAAAATCCATTCTAATCAGATTAGCCCCAATCTCCAAATACCTTTTCCAATAAAGAATTAGAACTGCCATCACTGCACCCAACTGTATAACAATTTTAAAAGTTATTGCAGCGTCTCCCTCAAAGCTAAGCAAATAGCCTGCTAAAATAAGATGTCCAGTAGACGATACCGGTAAAAATTCAGTTAAGCCCTCTATTATGCCAAGTATTATTGCTTTAATTACATCAGTCATCAGTGGATATCCCCCTTACGGAATTAAACTCGTTTAACAATTTCCAGTATAAGGGGGATATCAATATATACCCATCGATTAACCTAACAATATTCAATTCAGTATGACATAATTGTCACATTGCTCATTACTTTAGTCTTGAGTAACCATCGGCAATAGCACCATATTCTTGTCCTTTCCGGCAAAGGAATCAAGTTCTTGTACCTCGACAGTAGACTTTGTTTATTCAGGTTTTGTATTGTTGTCTGAGATCTTGGGTACGCCACTCACCCCATCGTCTGATGATACATACGTTTCCGTGTGCTCTAACTTTAGACCTGTACATTCGGAAGTTCGTCAGATCACTTCTATGCGAACATTCTCACCATATCCAGTTTTTCAGCCGCGCGACATATCCGTTGGCATACCTTTTTTCCCTTCGTTCTGTCGAATCTACCTGTACTTCACACCTCATGTTCTGTTAAACATGACACGCGCAGGAGGATTGGCGGGATGGTTTCGGGATACTTGGTTCCGTCGTTCCCATCCTCGGTTATAAAGTTAAGATTACGCTTTGTAATCTCCTGCTTTTCACACTGTTTGGTGCTTATAGCATAACTTGTTGTACTTCCTCGTTGTTCAATAATATTTTGCTTACTAGCTAATCGGCTCCATGCAAAGAGCGGAACTCCTCCTCAAGTATAGCCATCGTAAGCATGTCATGAAACTCCCCATCCATATACAGAGCGTCCCGCTGTATTCCCTCTCTTTGAAAGCCTATCTTCTCATAAACACGGATTGCTCGAGGATTGAATGTGTAGACACCCAAATGGATCCGATGTAGTTTCATCGATTCGAAGCCGTATCGTAACATTTGTACCATCGCTTCCGTTCCGTATCCTTTGCCACGATGCTGCGTTCCTTGAATGCCGATGCGGATATTAGCACTGCGGTTGATGGAATCTATTTCGTTCAACACGACTTCACCCAACAGCTCGTCTGTTTCTTTCATTACAATCATGAAATCGATACGGTCTCCACTTGTAACACTAATTTTCGCGATCCATGCGGCAATTTCGTCACGAGTGAATTCTCTTTGCGAACCTGTGAGCCGGTTCATCTCAGGATCTTGCAAAAAAGTGTAGTATTCCTCTAGATCAGATAACCGTACAAGGCGCATATTAATAATTCTACCTTCGATTCGAAGCTCAGTTAATTGTTCTGTCATGGCGCGTCTCCTCCAATATCCATAAAACCAAGGTGAAATCCTTACTAAATTCGTTGATTTCTTTTTCCAGTCTAATTCCAGTGACTTGAAAATACAATAATATTTGATTTTAATTGGTTGTGCCGCTATCCTCCCTCTATGAGGATTCGCTTATCTCTTGAATACTCTCTTAATCTTAGGATTTCAATGTTCTGTACAAAGTGAAGACAACTTAGCTTTGGAACCATGTTGAAGTGCCTTTGCTTATAGCTAGCCTAACCCAAGAAATGTTCATTTTAACTGCAAATGAGTAGATAGACAAGTCCCCATCGTTTGCAATCCATACTCCCTCAAAAAAATGTAACCAGCCATCCGCCTTCCTCTTCACGATTCCCGCCGCACAAGCTGCAGTGATCGAGGCAGCGAGAGGGTCCGAAGATGGGATGTCTTCAAAGAGGATGGGGCATTCATATTCAGTCCGAATAAGCGCACGAAAAGTGTTGCGAATTGAGCCTCGTTACCTCATCGGGAGAGAAATTCGCTTCTCCGTGCTTTGCACGATGTGCTTGGCCGTCAAGCCGCGAATCCCGGCATATGGCCCAGTACTGATTCGGTTAGGTCATCAAACGCTTTTTCATAGCTCATGGGCCGGAATGCTCAAGCTGACATTCTTCGCTATCACCTGCAGAGGCTTGCCCTCGAACCTTACTATAGCTTCCCAGGTCAATATGACCTCGCTGACATCAGCCGTATCGTTAAAGAGATGGCACCGATGAATCTTACTTAAGCTGGTCCAGTGTTACCGTCATTGACTCCTGCTACTGCCCCCTGCCAATGTACCCGTTGTTCCCGCCCCTTTGCGACGGTCCTCTGTTCCAGGCTCCTCCGTCAGGATGTGCTCGACAAATTTCCAATTCGCATATTTGCTTGGATTTTTGGACGATGCTGTGCCTGGTGTGAATTCATAGTAATGGTCCCGGTCCAAAGTATCCGCGTCATTGATTGCAATGTTCATACCGAAGATGCCAGACTCTGCGGCCGTCAGTGGCGTAAGCTCGCTCAGAGGCACGCGAATGATGTAAGATGTCAGATTCGCTTCGTCATCCCGGTTTACACGCAGCCAGGAAGAAGGCTTGTCGCCAATGCTTTTTCCGCTGGCCACATGCCAGGCATAGACATCACCGCCGCGCCCGTCGAAAGCAAAACCATACTCATAATCATTGGAATTATAGCTGGTTGACTTGTCATTCAAAGTGTCTATGGTAATTTGCAAACTATCCCCTTCCCACATGCTGGCCCCGTACCGCGAATTCAGATGTACATCATCATATACCTGCACAAGTGTATAGAGGTAGTCTTCATCCCATTGCCAGTAGGCTTTGGTAGCAGAATTGCTCGCCTTCCAGGCCTCCACGGACCTCGGGTCGGCGGGAGGGTTGACGTAGATAGGAAATGCGGTTTTCCATAAAGATAAATCACCTGAAAAATAGGTTAAATTGTCCATCTCGCCTTGAGCCTTATTCACGACCGTGAAGCTCAAAGGAAGTTTTTTGATCATAAGTGTATTTCCGGCGGCATCCTTGACCGTCACATCAAACACATAATCATGAAACGGCTTTTCCCTTACCTGAGACACAGGGAATAAAATCTCCTTCTCTTCACTCGCTTGCAGTACAAAGACTTGACTAGCGGGAAGTTGCCAGCCTTCAGGAGCAGTGACTTCAACGGTACCGCTCAACGATTGGGTAAACACATTTTTCAGCTTAATGCCAATGTGCTGCATATCCGAAACAGCCTCCATCGTAGAAGACAGAGAAGCCTGTACCTTGGTCTTATTATCGACGGGAAGCGTCGTAGACCGGACGGTTTGATCCTGCTCCACCAGTGCCACTACAATCGCATTAGCCCCTGCAAATCCAGGATCCGACGAACGACACGTCAGAGACTTGCTTAAGCTTTGGCCTGCACCCAGCGTGATTTCGCTTTCCTCAAGCACGGCTTGGGTGACTGCGTTCAAAATGCGTAATTTTCCTGTAAATGGAGTCGCCCTGGTATTCGTCACCACAACTTGTAACGGGCTCTCGCCTCCTTCAAAGATAGAAATTCGGGAAGGATAGGTGTTCACAAGCAGATTCGTCGCTTCCACGGCTTCGAACCCGGCAAGCTTCGCAGACCAGCCTGCCAGCTTTAGAGCGGTTCTGTCCCAGGCCAGTGCCTGAGCGCTGCGACCTGCCTGCGCATTTTCTTGAGCACGCTTGTTCCAATTCCTCGCGTGTCGGAGAACCTCCTCGGCGAATGGCAAGCTTCCGCCCTTTGCCGCTTGCAGCTTCGCTTCAATCTGCGTGGACGTACTCGCGATCGCTGTTCCTGAAGTGAGCGCTGGGGTTCCGGCGGGGGTGGCTCCTGCGATCAAGCTTTCCCATATAAGACCGATCTTGTGGTACTGATGCAGCATGGACATCGCTTCCGGAAGATCCAGAGTATGGTCCTCGACATATGCGATAATTGCTTCTCCCTGTAAATAATGACTATCCATCCAGCTTGTCAAATTCGCATAGGAAGGAGCTGCCGGATTGGTATGAGCCGCCTGTCGCAAGGCGTTAATGGCCGTTATAATGCCCTGTGACTGTGTGAATTGGCTCCCCCATTGGTTCAGCCAAGTGCCATAGAGCTTCTCCGCATTGGCAAACAGTCTGGCATTGAGCCATGCCGACGACAGGCCAGAGATATAGACCGGATCTGTCCCCAGCGATAACGGACCGCTCACGGCTACAGGATTGCCAAGCAGATCCGTTACGGAGACCGAGCTTTCTTCCAAACCCAGATCCAGCGTTCTCGTGCCTGACGTAGACCAAGCAGCGACAACAGGCGCTCCGTTCTTCCTCCACATATAGGCTTTCAGACCGGCGCCGATGTCCGTTTCACCCACGAATTGGGCGTTGCCAAGAACGCCGTTCAGATGCCTCACCGCAATCAGGGAAGGCTTCGCCGAGAAGTCCAGATGGCGGATGACACCATAGTTATGCTCCAGATTATAAGGATCCACACCGTCATCCCTCATGTCATAAAGGCTGCTGACCTTCAGCCCTGCAGAGGCGCTGATCATAAATTGCTTGACCAGATAAGCAGCCTGAACGCTCTCCGGAACCCCATTGGAGTCGATGGAAGTGGGCCAGCCGACTTCAGTGACGTACAGGTCTTTCCAATCCCCGTAAGGCGTGAGCTTGGACGTATAACTATTCAGCTTGGACATGTACGACGTATCCGGATTATAGGGGAATATATACGGATGGAAGGACATCGCGTCGATATAAGGATACACGCCATGCTCGAACATCTCCGTCAAATATTGGTACCCGTTCTGATTCGCTACAGCACCGGCAATAATGGTGGCATCAGGAATCACCTTACGAATAGCCAGAGATGTAGCCTTGACCAGATTCGCATAGACCCCCGCATCAGGAGTCGTCTTCCAGAATCCACCATGGTTAGGTTCGTTCCATATTTCGAAGGTATCCACCTTGCCTTTGTAATGCTCCACCGTCTTCGTCACGTAATTGAGATACGCCTCTAATTCCTCCGGGGTGGAGTACCCGTATTTTTCCGCTCCGACTACGCCGCTCTTCCCGTTATAAAGCGGATGGTTGTAGCCCAGCACGGCGATGATTTTAATGCCTTTGGATACCAGATCATCCACCCACCAGTCGTGTCTGGAGAAATCGAATACCCCGCCTGCCTTCTCAATCTTGTGCCACTGAATTTCGTCACGAACAACCTTTACGCCTGCTTTGACCAATATATCGGTATCGATCGGACCGGATCGGCCTTCCAGCGCGTAATGTGTGGCCATCGCGAACATCGTGTGCTGATCGTCATACTGGCTCTGATAATTGGGCATCACCGAGAATGGCAGCGATTCACTGGACACAACCCGCGAGCCTTGCTTCACATTCACTTGCAAGCTGTATACGCCGTTGGGCAATCCGAGTAAATCAAGCTGCTCGGTAGGGGTTGCACCCGGATGAACTGTGACCGTTGTCGAGCCCGTCAACGAGGCCGTGCCGGTTGCTGTATATTCGATCAAGTACGTTTTCGGCTCTTGGACCCGTAGATCGAAGTAAACGTTGAACAAGACGCTCTGCGGTTCAAAGATGCCGCCAGGACGGTCATGCGATACCTTAATGATCCCCTCCAGCTCAATCTGGCTCCATTCCGCTTCCGTGTAGAGGGGATTGCTTCCTCCTGTCATTTGCTCTTTGGTGTAGTTGTTCAGGAGCGCTTGCTTGACATGGCTTCCCATACTTTTCACATCCAGCTTGACACTGGAAAAGAAATCCTGATGCAGGTAAAAAGCAGGCCTCACAAACGCACCGGTAAAGGAAGCTTCACTCGCAGCAGTTTGCCCCGTCAGCGCCGATACCTGCACGGCCTGCACAAGGGTAGGAGTGTCCGCGTTTATTCCTCTGGCCGTTCTCAGCCACCACCCCCAGCCCGACATGCCATCGACGACACCAAGCTTGGGTGCGTATTGGATGTACTCGGCTTGCGATAGAAGTGCCACTCCTGCAGTAGTCGTGTAATCCTGTGGACAAATGCTGTTGCTCCGGCAAGCCTCCGTGCTCCATACCTGCTGATGATGGATATATGGAAACAGCTCTACCGGCAGCTTGTTGGTCGAATTGGGATCAATCAGCTGATGGTTTAACCAATAGGCGATATTGTTCGTATCCTCAACATCGAACTTGGTAGTCTTATCGGGATCAAAAGCACGTGAACCGTAGCTATCCTTTGCCAGCACAAAATACTTGGCATATACATCGTTTGTCACACTCAGCAAAATAAATGTTTTATTAGAGCCCTTAATCCGAAATGTATTCGCTGCTGGAGTATTCGTCTGCCATCCTTCTGGGGGTGTTGTCAACCGGTTCACCGGTCCGGCATAGGCGGGAATGCAAATAAATAAAAAGAAAATCATCGCGAGTAAGGATGCGGTCGCCGTTTTTAGCTTTCCGTTGTTCACTCTTCACACCTCATTTATAAATGTTATTTTAAATGTAATCGCTTACAATTAGGCTATTTGCACAGACATGCCCAGCAGATGAAGAAGAGGCCTAAGCCCCTTCTATAGCATTCCTCTTAAAGCTTCTACCCTCTCCGGTTTCATTCCAAATGTCAGGGAGATGGGAACGCCAGTTGGCGCCCACACGGCCGTCACAGCTTCATCGTCTCGAACAACTTCCACTTCTTTCATCTCAGAGTCAGGTTCCGACACGGCAAAGGCAACTAACGCCAGCGCCTCATGCAGCTTGTTGAAATCGATGATACGCCTGGGACCACTGTACAAAACAAGATCCATTCCGATCCGGCCGTCGTCCTCCTCGTAAAGCTCCCAGTTTCCTGCTGGTGTCGTGACTTCCATGCCTGAGAAAGCCATCAAGACGTTCATCACCGTGACTTCCAGTGCTCCGATTGCTGCTGTCGCTTTCCGGCCCCGTATTCTGACCTTTACCTTCTGCAAGCTCCCCCCAATCTCAAAACGAATCCGCAGGTCACTGGCCTGAATCGTACCGTCAATGCGATCCAGCCCGATATGCGTGTCCCCGCCGTTGGTGGAGAACTGCACACCGCACAATACATGCTGTTGCTGCTGGACACAGGTAGATACAGCCGCCGCATAGTCATAACCGTCATGCAGGCAGCGCAGCGCGACATATGTCCTGCTCTCCCCGTTCACCAGGTAAGCGAGCAAATTCCGCCGCTGATTCCACAGCACTTCCTTGGAGGCTGTACCTAATGAATAGGAAGGGGTGATCCAGGTAGTGGCCGTTTTTTCGTAGCCGTCGTTCCCATCCTTCTGGTAGATCTCGTGAACCGTTCTGATGCCGGACTCCACGAATAAAGGTATGAACTGGGAAGGACATTGAACCCCACAGCCATACAGTCCAATATCGAAAGGCATATGGTCATCAGGAAAGTACCGGACCGCCCCTTTGGTAGCTATCTGCAAAAACGCCTGAACATTCTCTTTCAGCAGGCTGCTGTAACACCGGCTGTGAGGACCAGACCATTCCATCGTCGCTGCGTGGAAATGCTCCGCCACCGAGCGCCATCCCAACTCCAGCAGTTCCTCACTGAGCTGCATGCCCCGTACGACCTTTGTTGTCTTATGCATGAGCGACAGATCCGTTAGAACGACTGTCATGTACGTGGGACTGTTGTATTCCTCGAACGTTCCCAGCCGCCGCGTATACTCGGCTATGCCTTCTAGCCGTTCCAATCCGTACTCCAGATACCGAGGCTGTCCAAAAAACTCCCCCGCGATGAGGGTAACGAACGTTCCCATAATCGCAATATTCGTATAATGAGGGCCCATATTGCGCCTCATAATCGATTCACATGCATGAAACACGGCATTCCTAACGAGCTCTCTGAGTTCATTAGGAATGCGGTGACTATGGCGTACGACTGACTGGACAAGGCTTTTCCCGCAAAAGTCGGCCCAATTCCAGTCCGGCGGATTCATCTGCTTCAACGGCTCTTCATAGAACCACGGCCAGATGCCATAGGTAGCCTGCTCCGGATTCGTTTCCTGCAGCGAGATGACCTGGCGGATGATATCCATCGCCCTTTGCTCATACTGCGGCAGCTCCGTGTCCAGCAACCCCAATGCATAAATCAACGAATCGCGGGTGGAGTGAATAAAAGCTGTATTCTTCAGCGTTGTGTGGTAACCCGGGCTGCTGAATGGCGAGCGAAGCATACGCGTCTGCGGATTATAACGCTCCTCCATCAACCCTATGGCATGAACGAGCCGATCTTTCACCTCATTTCCTTCCATTTCCCAACTCCTTTTTCCTATATGTCCTAATAATGCGCCCTTACGGCTTTTAAGGTACCATGATTCATCCCGGAAGCCTACGATCTCCTTTTGTTTCAATATGCTTTTTCCCGTTTTGGCCTATCTTCATTTTTTGTGCATCTCTTCAATTCTTGTTTCCAGCACCGTCCGATACTCCGAAGGCGTCAAAGCCGTTATCTTCTTGAAAATTCTTACAAAGCTGTTCACGTTGCCATAACCTACAGACTCGGCTATATGGCGTATCTTGGAATCGGTTTGCTCCAATAATGCCTTGGCCTGATTGACTCTGTGCTCCATCAGATAATCGATGAAGTTGCTTTCCGTCTGCTCCTTGAACATTTTGCTTAGATGCGAAATACTCACCTTGAATTCGTCAGCAAGCAGGTTCAACGACAGATCGTTGCGGCTATAATGCATATGTATAAATTGCTGTACGCGTTCTATAAGGTCGCTCTTCTCACGGGTGCTTCGTCTCTCTTTGATGCGTTCGATGTAATCGCTTAGCACGCCAATGAGAAAGAACTTCATGTCCTCAAGGCTCTCAAGCTGATTCAAGGTATCCTGCATCCGCCTGGAGCCGATTAGCTCATCCGGAGCGATGCCGATCTCATCGGCCACAGTAGCTGTCTTCATCATCAGCTGCAGATTCAATTGTCTAATCATCTCTGGGGATACGTTATACTGGGTAAACGTTTCATACCACCTGTCGATCTGCGTGCTTAATTTCTCCGTGTCCAGCAGCTTGATGGAATCCAGCATACCGTCGGTCATCCCGACCAACCGATAAAATTGCGGCGTGGGGTCGCTCTGAATATCTTCCAGCGTAATAATGGAGTTCCGCCCGGTGACTAGCTTGTAGGATAGCGCCTCGACCGCTTGCTTATAGGACAGATGGATGTCTCTAACCGACTGCACGCAGCCCCCTATTCCGATTGTGATGGTTTGTTTGAAATGATCCTGCACATATTTTTTGATCAGCTCCGCGATCGCTGCAGCAAGCAGCTCCGCCTGGCAGCCGTCATCAGCAAAGCTGATGATCATAGCACAAGTCCCATTCTCCAGCTCAACCGATGCCCCCCTGCCTTCGGCATTCATGAATTCATCCGCTACATTGCATAAGGCGTAGTTGTACAGATGCAAATCCTTGGTGGAGGCGATCTCCGATTTGTAATCCAATTCTGCACACATCACGATAAACCGGTTCGGATACAGCTGGATGCCAAGCATTTCCATATACGGCTTCACATTCGAAAAATTAATTTTGTAGTCCGATAGCAGCTCGATCAACAGCTGCCACTTCATAATGGGCATGTTTTCCTTCATCTGTTTGTGCAGCTGCTCACTGCCGTTCATAATATCGTGGAACCTCGCCTCAATATCGATCAAACTGCTCAACGACGACTCCGCAGAGGATCTGACTTGCGGATGTGTGTTCAGCTTCGAGGACACCGTCTGCACAAACTGATAGATCGGCCGGAACGTCCATCTTCCCACAACCAGCGCGATCACTAAGGCTGTGATCAGAATAATGCCACATAGCCAGACAAGAGTGCTCCGCAAAGCCATCAAGGGCTCATTCAACTGTACCTCCGGTACAAGGCGAACGAACGTCCAATCCGTGTAAGGAGCATGAAAATAAAAAATCCTTGACTTCTTGCCGCCAACCTCCGCTGCAAGGACACCCTCCTGCAGACCCGACCGCCGGATTTGTGCAATATAGGGCAGTCCGCTGAGGTCCTGACTGAGCTGGGCTGAGTCAGGATGCAGCACAACCACGCCATCCCGGTCTATAATCATCGTCTTAGACTGATCGTCCGACGTATTGTTCTTAATTAAGGAAAACAGCATATCCTCTTTGATATTAAAGGCAACAACCCCTTTTCGACTGCCAGGCGGGTGTATGAGCGGGTATGTCCTCACCAGAGTGACCACATTGCGGTAGATCGCATCATTCGCCCCCGAAATAGGAAGTTTCCTCGCCGGAAGCCAATTCGAATAACCGTCAAACAACTCGAATTCGGCAATCCACTGGTAGTTCTTCAACTTCATCGATTCCGTCAAGTTGTCCCCTGTCACTAGACGATTGTGTGGATACGAATACATCTCAACGGAAAATAAAAATTCGTCGCTGCGAATCAAGCGGTCAATGTGATTACTGATATGAAGTTCGTTCACGGATCGTTCCGTTTCCGTCATACTGCCGTCGAAGAATCGCTTCACCTCATCGTATTGAACGAGCTGAATCGACTCCTTATCAATATTTTTCAGCATAATTTCCAATTTTTGGTCAAGATGCTTGAGAAGCTCCAGATTCGTGCGTGTGAGCTCCTCTTTGAGATTATCGGTGAACACAAAGTAGAAGATAGAAGCTGATGCAATGATAATTAGAAACAAGAGTGCCAGCAAGACGGTAATGACTTTTCTTAACCATTTATTTTTGATCGCAGTCAACAGCTTCATCTCCTTTCTACCGGTCAAGTTTAGGGCGAATCCCTACGACCTCCGGCAGCTGTCCCGGCAAAGACCAAAACAGGGCAGTTTGTGCCCTGTTTGGATCTGGATCGATTTATTTGAAGTTTGCTTTATTTTTATCATACCATTCTTGGGCCAACTGCTCGGCCTTGTCGCCTCCCAGTCGCTGCCATTCCTTACGGATCTCCCCAATCGCCCATTTTGCAGTGAAGTTGGCTCCTTGTGTAGCTGCTTTAGCGCGAGTTTCCTCAAGGAAAGTTCTGAGCGAAGCCTGAATCTCATTAATTTCATTGAAGTTTGGCTGATAGGGGGTGTCCCGTCTGAATTTGTTCTTCATCGCAACTTCCAGCGCATTGGCTCTTAACGAAGCGATCAATTGAGAAGCAGGGTCCTGGGCAGCGGATACCATCAGGTCTGACGGCTTAAAGGTCTCTTTACGCAGTACAGCATACTCCCCTGCGTATAACACTTCCTTCTTATTCTTCTCCGCATCGATAGTCTGAGGCACACCATTCACGTCTTTGTAATGAGTGCCTTCCTGACCGTAACGCAGTGTTTTCCAGCCTTTTTCAATAATCCAGTCGAGGTATTCCACCGCTGCTTTGGGATTTTTCATCTCTTTATTAAAAGCAACGTAGATAAAAGTGGGCGTTTCCTGATATAAGCCATTTTTACCATTCTTCGTAGCTACCGGCTCTAGCGCTATAGGTTTGGCGTCCGGAATGTTCTTCAGCAAATCCTTATTTGAGCTTTCCATTCCCCACTGCCCCATATACATACCAGCCTTACCAGTTGCCCATAGCTGCTGGGCTCGCTGACTGTTCTTATCGGTGAGGAACTCTTTGTCCACAAGCCCGAGCTCATAGAACTGCTTTTCCAGCGCAATCGCATCGCCGAATCGGTCCAGCGTTGCCCCGTACTTCATCTTGCCGTCTTCCACATACCATTGGTTGTTGACCGCTGCATTCATGGCCGAGAAGATTTCGAACGTATACGAGTAGCTACCCACAATGGGCGTGGTGTCCGACTTGCCGTTTCCATCCGGATCTTTATTCTTAAAAGCCTGGGCTACTTCAATGAGCTCCTCCATTGTGGTTGGAGCCTTAAGATTGAGCTTATCCAGCCAGTCCTTACGAATCCAAATCCCATGATTCGCCACCGTATCCAGAGCTCGTTCTGTTGCTACCGCATACATCTTGCCATCAAAGGTCAGATACGGCTTGAGGTGCGGATTTTCTTGCAAATACTTTTTGTAGGAGGTGCTGTACTTCTCTATATATTCATCAATCGGTTGGACAGCTCCCTGTGTAATCAGCTTCCCGATATAGGTCCGGTCGTACTCCCAGATCAGATCGGGGGCCTGCTGGGAGGCAACCAACACATTCAGCTTATCCTGTGCCTGATTCCTAGGGACAGGAACGATGCTGACGTCGATCCCCGACTGCTCCTTGATAAATTTCACCCATCGGTTATTCTCATAGGTCCCTTCGTCACTGGACACCTGCCCCCGATCAAACATCGAGATACTGACCTTCTTAGGCAGAGTTTCATAAGGGTCTGCCTTATTGGCAGGGCTGCTGCTAATGCTTTCTTGCGTCTTGGCCGTCTCCTGCGAGCAGCCTGCAAGCACAACGCCTGTGGCCATCATGAGGGATATGGACAAAACCCATTTCTTGTTAATTCTCTTCATTTCTCTGACCTCCTGCTATTTTTTCACAATATTTATCACAATGAATATAATCCACCAAAGATAGATATCAACCTTTGACCGAACCCAAGAGCACACCCTTCACAAAGTACTTCTGCAAGAAAGGATAAACTACAAGAATCGGGGCGATCGCGACTACAATCGAAGCCGCCCTGATTCCTTCCGGCGTGATCATCATCTCCGAAGCACCCTCACCGCTACGCAGCAGATCCGGACTGACAAGCTCGATCATCTGATAGAGCTTCACCATCAGGGACAGCTTATCCGTGCTTCTGATATAAATGAGCACATTCATGTAGGAATTCCACCAGCCCACCGCATAGAAGAGCGTCAAAGCCGCGATGACAGGCAAGGACAGGGGGATAATGATTCGCCACAGAATGATCAGGTCATTGGCACCGTCCATAGCGGCGGATTCCTCCATCTCCTCTGGCAGGCCCTCGAAGAACGATTTCATCACGAACATATTGTACACACTGATTAAGGCGGGAAGCCACAGCGCCCAATACGTATTGATCAAGCCCAGACTGCTGATAAGCAGAAAGTGTGGAATGAGGCCGCCGCTGAAAAGCATGGTGAACAGCACACCCATCAACATCGCATTCCTGCCGCGCAGTTTTCTCTTGGACAACGGATACGCAGCCAGGATGGTGAAAAGCATGTTCAGCAGCGTTCCTACTAAGGTAATCACAATTGTATTGCGCATGGCAACAAAAAGTTGACCGTCTTCAATTAAATTGATATAGGCATTGACATTGAATTCAACAGGAAACATGAACACTTCTCCGCTCATAATCGAGCGGCTGCTGCTAAACGAGATGGCAATCATGTTAATAAAGGGGAATAACGTTGCACAAGCGCATAGCGCCAGAAATACATAGTTGACCCCCAGCATCCTGCTTTTCAAGCGATTGCGCGTTTGCCTCGCAGCGCCAGGCTTCATTTTTTTCATCGTTTACCAGAGCCCCCTTTCCCCCATCGCCTTGATGGCCCTATTCACCGCGATAATCAGCAGCAGGGCTACGAGGGATTGAAACAGTCCAAGGGCCGTCGTATAGCTGTACTGCAAATTCACAATCCCCCTTGTATACACATAGGTGCTGATCACCTCCGCCACGCTCGACACAGCCAGATTGCGCAGTGTAAACACTTGCTCGAAGCCCACATCCATTATGCGCCCGACTTGCAGAATTAGCAGAATCGCCGCCGTGCTCCGAATGCCTGGCAGGGTAACATGCCAGATCTGGCGAGGCTTGCTAGCCCCGTCGATCTTGGCAGCCTCATACAGCGTAGGATCAATCGTCGCCATAGCCGCCAAATACAGGATCGTGCCGAACCCGGCTTCCTTCCAAATGCCTGACCCGACGAAAGCGACGGGCCACCAGAAGCGATCGGTCATAAAATAAACAGGCTCGAACCCAAAAAGCTGTATGACCTGATTCACCAAACCGGTCGATGGAGAAAGCAGCGCAATGATAATACTGCCGAGTACAACCCATGAAATAAAATGCGGAATATACAATAAATTTTGCAGCAGCCTCTTATACCAATTGACGCCGACCTCATTCAACAGAATAGCCAGGATGATGGGCACCGGGAAGGCAAAAATCAGATTATAGGTATTCAACAGCAGCGTATTGCGTAGCACTACATAAAACTCTGTGCTCTCGAACAGTTTGCGAAAGTGCAGCAGCCCTACCCACTGGCTTCCCCAAATCCCATCGGTTAGACGATAATTCTTGAAGGCGATCATCTCGCCGTACAGCGGCGCATACTTGAAAAGCAGAAAATACACGGCCACCGGGACAAGCAATAAGTACAAATACCGATCCCGCTTCACATGCTTCCATACCGAGCTTTTCCCCGGGAGGAAAATGACACCTGCTGCCGCAGATTTACTTTGGTGTACAGACTGGCTCAAGGTTCTCTCTCCTTCTCTCTCATTTCATTGTGTGGCCTTTAACCTAAAGTAGCATGGTGAGCCAAAGATCCGAAAGCTCTACATTTTCTTCCCGTACGCCAAATCGTTTTTTACCGCTACACCCTTTTTTGTGATGATCCACTTTTTTTGTCATTGACGTAAGTGCATAAGCAAAAGAAGCCCCCCCGATTCAGAAACAGGGAGAGACTTCTTCGTTTCATTGTATTTTTTAGAACAACAGCAAAACCGGCTTCGCGATACATCCCCCTAACCTAAGGGGATACCCTTAGAGATGCCCCTTCTTTCTGATACCACTTCTTTTGAATGAAGTAGCTTTTGGCCAATATCAAAAGGCATTGTTTCATCTCATTGATCTGGTTTAAGAGTTCGGTTTATTTCTATTAGGGGTCCCGTCAACATTGTAACTGAAATATACACTAAGACAATTTATGGTAATCATGCATAGTACGGTGGGGTACTTAGATAACCCCGCCTATTCGCAACTATATTGAACTTAATTAATGTTAATCTCCACCTTGCGTTCTTTATCCCAGTAGCTGTAGAAGCCTGGATTCAACTGCAGTTCTCCCTGCTTGGACAGAAGCCCCGGGTATCGCTCCACCCGCTTATTCGTCCCGTTTCCACCTGGTGGCACAGGATTCATTTCGGGGTAAATTGGTTTTCCGTCTTTTACTACAGACGACTGCGAGATGCCGAAGAACTTAGGATCGCTGGATTGCGATTCTACAATTAAATCCTGCCCTTGTTTATAATAAGTAAACGACACCGCAATTCCATCCAAGCTTGTTTGAATAGATTGCTTTGCATCGGACAGACCAGCTAACGGCAACAAATCTTTGGACCGTTTTGAGATCCTGGCTTCTGATAGCAGCAGCTTCATTGGAATAGCAGACCAATCCTTATACCACTCTGGCAACTCAAAATTCAAAAATTGCCCTTTTTTATGTTCCCACCTGCCCCCGGGAATAATTTGCCCATTAATAAACAGCTCGATTTTATCATAGTACACCGAGGAGTCGTAAGACGATTTAGTTTTCCATTTATCATCCATCATGATGCGAATGTTCAACGGCGTTACGACGAGCTGCTTGAGTTCCATGTTCGAATCATTGGCTACCACGGCTGGATCAAGCTTTTTATAAAAAGTTGCCTCACTCGTTCTCTTTCCATCAGCTTCAAATGACGCATCCCACTTACCTGCTATCGTTTGAACGACTTCTAATTGATTAAAATAAAGCTTTGCGCTATTCAATTCAGAATCTGTTAGACGAAACGTATCCTGACGGAGAATGGCATCAGCTTTGTTGGGCGGCAACACAGCTGAGTAACTAGCGGCAGCTGTTTTACCTCCGACCTTAAGGAGTAGCTTGGGATCTAATTTTTGATCATTTGGCTGTTTCATCGGGATTTCATAGCGAACCGTCAGCACTTCGTTTTCTCTCACCACAGAAACGATATCCAAATTTCCGTATCGAGTCATGCTATCGATTTGCTGGCCTTCTTTTAGAGATGCCGGACTTTCCCGGAGTTCCGTTTCCTTGTATTTATATAATAATAGATTTTGCAAAGAAATCTCAAGCTGCTCCCGCTTTGTCCCAAGTCCGTTTTCCGCTTCAAGCAAACCTGTTAACTGGCCTGAGGAAGCATTCTTGCGGATTCGGTCAGTAAGCTGGAGCGTTTCCCCACGGGAATTAGTTAAAGTCTTTTGTTCAAACGCCGCCACATCAAAATTCGACATTTGTGGGAAATCTAATGAAAACAATACATCTAACCGTTGTTCATCCGTCACTACACCCTTTATAGCCAAAGAGGCTCCAGCTGATTGGACCGTAATATCAAGAGGGTTACCAAAACCACTTTTTAAAGCTGTTGAAACCCCAAGGCGGTCAAACATTTCATCCCACCCTAGAGAGACCCCTGCTACCACGGGTGCAGCCACTAGGACCGAAGACAATGCGATTGACACGGGAAGAAGTCGCATTCTAGAGGTAAAGAGAGGTATTTTCCCCATAACCCCTCTATTAGTTAAGTTGGCAGGTGCTTTACCGACTTGCATTCTTCCCCACATGGCTTCAAAATCAGGCAATGCAGGTTGTTCCCTGCGTGCACTCTCAAGCAAAAATTGTTCTGTTCGATTAGTCAAGACAATCCACTCCTCTCACTTCAAATTGATTTCCCTTATCTAATTGCTTTTTTATGAGAATTAACCCTTTGTTTAGCCTTGACTTTGTCGTCCCAAGTGGAATATCCAGCGATTCTGCAATTTCAGCCAAAGATAGCTCATGGACATACTTCAACACCATCACCTGTTTAATTTTTATCGGCAAAGCATGAAGCCAACTTGCCAATTCAAGCTCTCCTTCCTTGCATATCAGGCTTTGATCTGCTGCTTCGGATTGCTGCAAGCCTTGCAGCAAGAAATGCTTTAGCTCTTTCAGCACGCCCCGCTTTTTGCGATCGAGATGGTTTTTGCATAAATTTGCCGCAATGCGAATGAGCCAAGGCTTCATGCGCTCAATTCGACGGTGATCTGCCTGAAATGCTTTCATGAATACCTCTTGGCAAATGTCCTCCGCATCCGCAGCGTTTTTCAGCAAGTAATAGCACAAATAATACACATCGTTTCTGTAAGTCTCGAATATTTCCCTATCTGTCATTCTTGAATCCACCTCCTGTCTAGTTTCTATCAATAAGACAATTAAGGAGTAAACCAGGTTCGTTTTTTTTAAAAATTCCATGATTTTCAGTTCCAACGGGAACCTGCATAAACTGGCTCATAGAGATACAATTATCGACAATCATCAGTACGAAACAATTGATAACACAACATACAAAAGAACCAACCCATTATGGTTGGTTCTTTTGTATGTTGATGGTCTGTGTGAGCATCTGCAGTTCTTTGGTAAGCGTCAAAACTGAATAGACCTGTTCATATCGAAACGAATTAACCATAATGATGCTATCACGCATAGGAAGGATCGCTTCAAACGGATATGGGTTTGTAAGAGATATGGATGAAGCGTATTAGATCCTATCAAGCCAGCGATCAAACGATGAAAGCTTGGTGCATGGAGCATGACGTGGCGGTACATCAATTTAAATTTTGGCTACCTACTCCTGAAGAACCCCACAAGGCGCGTGCCAAAGAAAGCCGGCCCGTACTGGATGCCTACAACGCATGGCTTCGCCAACAAAAATCCCGGCACATAGAGCAATAAATAGCTCGCAAACCTTTTATAAGGTTGTGTTTGAGTTCATCCTTTCATTCCGGAAGTAATCATACCGCTGACAAAATAACGTTGGAATGTCAAGAAGACGGCAAGCATTGGAATCATGGTAATAACGGACATAGCCAATAGACTTCCCCAATCGACATTGAATTCACCGATAAAATTAGAAAGAGCTAACTGAATGGTGTATTTGGACGGATCGCTGATTGCAATTAATGGCCATAAGAAGTCGTCCCAACGCCACATAAAGGAGAAAATAGCCAACACAGCCAGCATGGGTTTAGCAATCGGTAATATAATGCGCCAATAAATTTTCCATTCGCTCGCACCATCCATTCTTGCCGCTTCCAACAGCTCCTCAGGCACCGTTAATAAATACTGCCTCATCAGAAACACACCTGTCGGCGTAGCTGCTGGCGGAATGATAATGGCTAACAAATTATTGTACAGACCCAAAAAACTTAGCACTTTAAAAATGGGGATCATGATGACCTCAAGCGGAATCATTAAAGTGGAAATAAACCCGATGAGAATAATGGAGCTCCCTCTAAAGGAGTACTTTGCCAAGGCAAACCCGGCCATAGAATTAATAAATAACAGTAGAATAGTTGATGAAATGGTAACTACCACACTATTTTTAAAATATAAACCGAAGTTGCCTTTACCCCATGCTTCGGTAAAATGTTCAAAAGTTATAGGCTGTGGCCAAAACTTAGCCGGAAAACTGTATAAAACGTTATTCGTTTTAAAAGATGATATGACAACCCATAGCACCGGAAATATCCATAGCAAACCGATCACGATCAACACCGCGTAAACTGCAAATTTGGATAAGGCTCTCATTTCCATACTAAACAGCTCCCCCTTTCGACAAACGGAACTGCAGAGCAGAGAAGATCCCAATAATGGCAAATAGTACAACCGACATTGCACTCGCCAGCCCCAACTCCTGCTTTGTAAACCCGACCTCGTAAATATACTGGACGATGAAAGTCGTTTCTTTACCCGGACCTCCGCCGGTTAAGGCAAACATCAGCGGAAAAGCTTTAAAGGCGTCAATCAGAGAGAGCATTACCACGAGTAAGCTTGTAGGTTTTAATAAAGGTAAAGTAATACTCCAAAACAATCTAAGCTTGGAAGCGCCGTCCAGACGACCTGCTTCATAATAGTCCGCAGGGATAGCTTGCAAGCCCGCAATGAAAATGACCATGAAGAAGCCAACCCGCGACCAAACCGTGGCAATTATAACCACAATATTAGCCCAAAACGATGATGACAAAAATGCAATCGGCTCTAATCCAATCCAGGTCAGTAAGTAGTTGACGATACCAAAAGCATCACCAAAAATCCATTTCCACGTTAAACCCACAATGATAAAGGAAATCATGGTCGGCCAATAATAGATGGCTCGAAACAAACCCCTAAATCTGACTTCCTGAATCAAAAGCGAAGCAATAATGAGTGCGATACCATAGATTAAAGGAACAACTATTGCGGCGTAAATTGCAGTTTTACCTAAAGTAGACCAGAACTCCATATTTTTAAATATATCCAAATAGTTATCCAGACCAATAAATGTCATCGGATTCAATCCATCATACTCGTAGAAAGAATATAAAAGGCCAAGGATGGCGGGGATGACGATAAACACAAAAAATATAATCAAATTAGGGAGAACAAACAAATACGGAGCAATTGTAGACTTACCTCCGGATTTCGAGCTTTTGTAGGTCATAGATGCTTTAATCGGCTCACCCATTTACATGCCTCTTTTCATAAAGTGATGATTGAATGGGCTTCATCCAAACGGACGCAGCCCATTCTGATCTACTATTTACTGGCGTCGTTTATTGCTTTATCAATCAATATTGCGGATTTATCCATTGCATCTTTTGCCGTTATTTTCCCTGAGATAACTTCAACCAGGTTATTTTTCAGATCCGTCGAAAACTTGGTAACAAGAATTTGCCTTGACCAGTCGTTTGCAGCGAGCGGTGATGTATTCTTCAGTTCATCGGCAAATATTTCGAACATATCTTTACCAAACGCGTAATCCAGCTTAGAACTGTCTTTGCGGGGACTCATGAATAATGATTCTTTGTTATATTTAGAATTGACATCCTTTGTAGTCAAATATTTAATAAAATCGGCTGATTCTTTCTCCACTCCTGAACCCTTTAATGCCATCACGAACTTCCCGCCGGGAACTGATGAACGCTGTATCCCTTTCGGCATATAGGTTACTCCCCACTCAAAATTGGTTATATCCTTGTAATTACTAATCATCCAGTTACCTGCCCAATGGGCTGCTACCGTACCGGTGCGGAATAGATTGTTCGGGTTTTCTCCTCCCAACCAGACAGATGTTGGCATAATTCCATCCGTATGAAGCTTTTTAAACATCTCAGTTGCTTTGATGCCTGCTTCGCTATTAATCGTCGCTTTAGTGCCGTCCTCACTTATCATACTACCGCCGAATTGATACAAGAGTGTAGACCAGCGGTGAGGTGTGAAATCCCAAACCATACCATATTTGGCGCCGCCTTTTTCTGTCACCTGCTTCAATGCCGCCATATATTCATCCCAAGTCCATACATTATCCGGAGAAGTCGGCACCTTAACGCCCGCTTTATTGAATAGCGTCTTGTTATAGATTAATCCGTTGGCGGTGACGTCCATCGGAGCAGCAACCAGTTTATTGTTAATCAAATAATACGGCTTAAGTGAATCGATAAATTGCTGTGTGAACTGATCGGCACTACCTACATAGGGCGTAAGATCAAGCGCTTGGTTCGCAAAAGCCCCTGTATCTGTCACACGGCTCAGTGCCGGGGGTTTACCGCCGGAGACCATTGTTTTTAATTTGGTTTGTAAATCTTTAAATGCGACCTCAATCAAGTTAATTTTGACGTTAGGATTCGCTTGTTCGTAATCCTTTATAATTCCTTTCATTACATCACCTTCGCCACCGTCAGAGAACCATACAAAATCAAGCGATACATTTTTCTTACCACTGGCCTGATCACTGCCTGGTTTCGGTCCGCATGCAGCCAAAGTAAATAACATAACTACAGAAAGCAAAAGAAATAATTTTTTCATCAAGCTCTTTTTTTTCATTACAATCAACCCCCTGTTTATTAAAAATATATTTCAACCCTATATCCATATGATTTAGGGAAGATATTTTGCCATTTAGCCAAGTTCGCTATGCCTTCGGTAGCTTTGTGGTGATATTCCGACATATTGTTTAAAGGCTCTACTAAAATACACAGGAGTGTTAAACCCTAATTTTTCAGAAATATCCAAAACCGATCTATCGGTAGAAAGCAACATCTTTTTAGCCTCTTCGATTCGTTTGCGAATCAAATAATTATTCACCGTGTAGCCTGTTGCTTCTTTGAAGGAATGGCAGATGTAGTACTTATTCAAATGTAAAACCTTAGAGAGCTCGTCGAGAGAAAAGGTTTCCGTATAATTTTGATTGATAAAATGAAGCACACGACGCACACTTGATTGTTTTTGCGAATGAGTGGGTACCGTATGAAATGAATAAAGCTGCTTCGTTTTACGGTAAATTTTGAACAACATTTGTACCAAATACGTCTTCATCATCACTTTAAAGCCAACCGATTCCTTCTCATCTTCATCTCGCAATGCTATAAACAATTCTTTTATTTGTTCACACTCCTCAGGATCCCAACGTACCAAGAGACCATTCGGGAATTGAAACAGGGAACTCAATTTATCAATCATTTCACCAGTAAGCATATCCTGTATAAATAACTCATTAAAATTCACATAGCTACGGACGTAGGGTGTTTCCTTTGACGGATTTATACGATGCAGTACACTCCCGTTAAAAATAAACATATCACCTGGTGAAGGACTATAAATAACATCCCCGATAAGCAACGTTGCGTCTCCTTGGATAAAAAAGTAAATTTCAGTACCGTAATGTGTGTGAATAGGCCAACTTTCCTGAAAGTTATCAACCTCTGATCGAACATAAATTCCGTTCTTTTCTAGAGCAAGGTTGGTCGGGCTATGTATCGAAAGCATGTTATCATTCCTCCTCTCGAACACTTAAAAAAAGCAATATTATATAATTTTATATATGTGGTAACGCTTTATATAAATTTTATCATGCTTTTATTGTTTTTGTTTTACGTATATTGCTGTTGTTTTGATCAGGATTGCTGTAAATGAAATCATCGCCGTTTTCATTTTTTCATCCATTCAACATAAGAAAAGCTCCTGATCGGAGCCGATTCGACGAAGATACATCCGTGTTTTAAATGTAGCTTTTCAACCTATCCTTTCCGTAGCATATGAATAGCTTCAATTCCCCTTATTGTTTCTCATGTGAAATCTTCGAAACATAAAAAGAATGGGATCATCGTCGACAATAACCGAAAATGCTCACATTCCTCGTTTCTACACATAACCATCAGCTTCAAACATACAACAGCCTTGCAGACCACGGCTTCATTCCTGTATGCTATAGTCTGTAAAGGATGTGACCCCCTGATGTCTTATATTCAACCTTTCGGTTTGAACGAAATCCGGCTCTATTTTGCATACCAACGAAAAAGCACAGGAGTTGAACAGTTCCAAGGTACATTCCATGCGCATCAAGGCATCGAGATTCTGATCGTTCATGAAGGCAAGGGTACGCTTATCGTTGATCAGAAAAGCTACGAAGTAATGTCCGGCATGCTATGTGTGTTCCAGCCTTATCAGCTGCATCATATTCAGATGGAAATGACTCCGCAGACGCCCTTCGTTCGCTCTATCATTCAGTTCGAGCCTTCACTCTATGAAGCGTATTTCGATAAATGGCCAAGTTTATTGGCTTTTTTTAAGCATATTCATACAAGCAAGCTGCCCTATCCTTGCCTATTTAACCTTGACGAAACGGCACAGTTTCACTCACTGTTACAAAGCTTGGAGCTTAAACAATCCACTTTGATCAAGAAGGATGAGCTCGAAGAATACTCCTTGTTTTTGATCGCTTTTTTCCGCGAATTTAAGCCCCTTTGGGAACAAAGTAAAGGCCAGATTGGCATGGGTACGTCGCGCAAGCCCCACCAAGCAGAGCGCATACTCGTCTGGCTGGAGGGGCATTACACCGAACCGCTTCGTTTGGAGAAAATGGCCGCTGAGCTCCACCTTTCTGCACACCATTTATCCCACTTATTCAAAGAGTGTACAGGCTCCAGCATTACTGATTACGTGTTCTCAAGGCGTATGCAGCAGGCTGTTAAACTGTTAATCTCAACGGATCATGCAGTGGCTCATATCGGTGAAGCCGTTGGCATGATGAACTGCTCCTACTTTTGTAAAATGTTTAAAACGGAAATCGGCGTTACACCGCACCAATATCGGAAGCAATGGCAGAAGCAGTTTGACACCAGCTCTACTCCGTACCTGTGATCGAAATTGCATTGCGCTGCGCAATCAAACACAGTTCCGCTGCTTTGAACGTATGCTCTTGCGTCATAGCGTTCTCCGTACGATTGAGGCAATCCAAGATCAATTGACCGAAGTAAGGAAAGCCGACCTTCCCATTCACAGCGAAATGCTGCTCACCATCCTGATTCACCAGATAGACATGATCACTCGTCTGATCACGGGCTATATCCACATATTTGCGAAGCTCGATGTACCCTTTGCTCCCCAGGATCGTCATACGGCCATCTCCCCATGTGCTTAAACCATCCGGCGTCATCCAGTCTACACGGAAATAGCCGGTGGCTCCGTTATCTCCGATTAATGCCGCATCGCCAAAATCTTCAAAGTTCGGGTACTGCGGATAGTTATAGTTGGCGACTTTGCTATGAACTACCTTCGCGTCTTTCGCTCCCGTATAATGAAGGAACTGCTCAATCTGATGGCTCCCGATGTCACATAAAATGCCGCCGAACTTATCCTTTTCAAAAAACCAATCCGGTCTGCTCATCAAACTAATCCGATGCGGTCCCAGACCAATAACTTGCAGGACGCGACCTATCGCGCCTTGTTCAATCAGCTGCCCGGCATAGACAGAGCTTTCCACATGCAAGCGCTCACTGTAGTACACTGCATATTTCCGTCCTGTCTCGACGACCTTCGCACGGGCCGCTTCCAGCTGCTCCAATGTGGTAAACGGCGCTTTGTCCGTGAAGTAATCTTTACCGCTATCCATAACACGAAGCCCCAGAGGTCCGCGATCACAAGGAACTGCCGCTGCCGCAACAAGCATGACTTGGGTATCCTGCAAAATGTCATCAAGTGAGCTCGCCACCTTTACATCGGGATACGTGCTGACGAACTTATCCACTTTGTCCGGGTCCGGATCATAAACCCACTTTAATTGACCTCCCGCTTCCCTCAGCCCATTGCACATACCATAAATGTGTCCATGGTCTAGCGCCGCTGCCGCAAATATAAACTCTCCAGGCTGACAAACCGCGTTGAAATTCCCTTGAGGTGCGTAATTCATACCGTCGCTTTTTTGCATGTCGTGTAACTCCTCTTTTATTTATATGTACTGCCGGTTGTAATCGTTTGTGAAGCGAAATTCTCGATGGATGTCTTCTTTTCATAAAAGTGAGTCGCATTCGCCTGTACGCCACTTCTCGTGTAAAACAAATCTTCTTTCGTTAGAGGCAGTTTTACGAGCTCCCCAGTACTGGACGATTTATAAATCGCTGTAATGAGTTCAAGGGTTTTACGTCCGCTAATACCGTCAATCAGCACAAGAGCACCGGTTTCAATGGCGGTTAGCACATTATCGATTTGTCCCGTGTGGCCTTCATACACAACTTCCGGCAGCATATCATACAAGGCTTGCAGCTGTACTTCCAGCTCATGGTTCGTCTCAGGAAAGCCATTAGCTAAAGCGTTGGATGCTTTTACTTTCCAAGGTGTGGAGACTCGCGCTTTCGCTCCCTGGAAGATCAGCTGCTGCTCCTCGCCATGGTGAACAACTGAGCTGGTCACTTGCCCCAAAGAACCCTCCTCATAACGCAGCATGGCGATGGAAAGATCTTCGACCTCCGCATTATCGTGAGACACGTTACTCATGAACGCTTGGATTTCCGTTGGACTACCCATCATCCAAAGCAGCGTATCGAGGTGATGCACGGCGTGATTCAGCGTCGGGCCTCCCCCTTCTTTCTCCCATGTCCCGCGCCACCATAGATCGTAGTAGCAATGACCGCGCCACCAGAAGGAGTCGACTTGCACGTGGACAATTTTTCCCATGAGTCCGCTGTCCAGCACGGCTTTCAATTTCATCATCGGCGTTTTGAAACGGTTCTGCGCTACCACTGATAAGATCTTGCCTGTCCGCTTCGCAGTATCATTCATCAGATCGCACTCTTCGAGGGAAGAGGCCATCGGTTTTTCAACCATGACATGAGAACCCGCTTCAAGAAACTCTGTTGTTAGGGTTGCGTGCGTATAGGGAGGCGTACAAATGGAAACAAGATCAATTTCCTCCTGCAGTAGCTCCTTGTAATCCTTAATCGCCCGCGCATTCAACTGAAATTGGTCAATGTGCTCCTGCGCTTTATCCTCATAAATATCACAAACCACAACAATCGTGCACCGCTCCGTAAAATGCAGATATCCCTCAATGTGGGCCTTCGAAATCGCACCTGCCCCAATAATAGCTACCTTCAACATC
The DNA here is from genome assembly GCF_001956045.1 of Paenibacillus sp. FSL H7-0331. Next base: position 99,045 of record NZ_MRTH01000024.1, read on the forward strand.
CTCTTCACCCTCCCTCTCTTTGTTGTTCTTAGCATACCAAGAACGCACTGACAGATGTGATAGTATTTTGTGAAAAAATGCAACTACTTTGCGGATGAGTTCATGATCTAACCATTTCCATGGACCCGTAAGTAAAGTTAGTGCTACGCACGTTTTATGAACTGATGAAAAAGCCGATGTGCCTAAAATCCGTTTTCATGACCTGAGACATACCGTGGCTATCCTGATGCTGAACCGCAACAGCTCTGATTCGTCAACGACGATTCAATAATTCGTTCCCAAGCTGCTGACCGCCTTTCAGCGGAGCATTAGGAGCAGAACAGAATGAATCCCCTGACTTCAACAGAGGACAGTGCGATTGCTTTTCTTAAGAAAAATAATGTCTGAATGGAGTTCATTGGCTTCCGAAAAAGCAGAAATATCATCAAAAATTTACTAGTGTGACCACGATGCAATTCTCGGCTGATCAATGCCCCATAACAAATCTAAAAACACCGGGAATTCCCGGTGCTACAACGTTTTTGTTTGGTGGAGCCAAGGGGGATGTAAGTTGCTCATTGTCGGAGTTGGTTGGCGACGTTTATTTAGCAAGGGGCTTTGGAAAAAATGAATTGACACAAACTCCACTTTAAAATAACATTAGTTACATAACATATGTTATTATTAAGGAGTTGAAGCAATGCCCCCAACAGCAGTTATCACGGAAGAGAAGATTTTAAAGGCAGCATTTGAAATTGTCCGGGTGCAAGGGTTAGAATACTTGACTGCCCGAAACATCGCACAAAAACTCAATTGCTCGACTCAACCTGTGTATCGAATCTACGATAATATGGATGAAGTTAAAGATCGTGTGTATGGAATGGCTGTAAGTCTGATGCGGGATCAAATATTCAGCCATCAGGATGACCAAAACTCGCCAGCATTGAATATGGCGATCGGTTTTTTGCATTTTGCGAAGCAAGAGCGATATATTTTTCAGTTCGTGTATTTATCCGGATACAAAAGTTTTGATTTAAGTCACGAAGTGTTTATGGGAGACACGTTAAGTATGAAATCAATGCTTCATAGCAAGCGATTTCGAGCTATTGATGAGAATAAGCAAAAAAATATATTTATCAAAATCTCGATCTATCTCATTGGGATTGGCACAATGATCAATTCAGGCACGCTAAAGATGGATTTCCATGAAACTATAGAGATGGTTAAAGAAATGTACGAGGCATTATTGTCCTATGAAGGGAGACCACAATCATGACGCAAATGGTCGGAAAGAAAGTAGGCGAAGGCGGTTGCTCGGAAGTATTCCAATGGGGCGGGAATCAACAAATCGTGAAAGTAGCGAAGGGCAACACGAGTGTGGATGCGGTGAAAAGAGAATTTTCCAATAACATGCTCGTATGGGAGAACGGATTGCCCGCGGCCCGTCCCTATGAATTACTGGAAGTCGATGGCCGTCCCTCGATTGTCATGGAAAGAATCCACGGGGAATCGTTGATGGAGCATTTCTTCCGTTACCTTATTCAGCCTCCTTCCGAAAAAAGTCAAAATGGCGATAGTAGTGAATTTTTAAAAATCACTGCAAGATTATTGAACGAAACGCATCGTTTTGGCAACCTTCCTTTGCCTTCTCAAAGAGAAATGATGATATACTCCATTCGCTCGGCAGGCTATTTAACCGCATCCGAGAAAGAACGGGTGATCCGCCATCTGGAACAATTGCCTATCAAAAAGCAAGTCTGCCATGGAGACCCTAATCCGGGAAACATCATGATTCGTGAGAACAAAGCTTTGTTCATTGATTGGATGAACGCTTCGATAGGCAACCCCGAGGCTGATTTGGCCGAATATGTCATTATGATCCGTTATGCCATCTTGCCGCCCCACGCTCCGAGCAGAGCGGTTTCCAACTTCGATTCCCTGAGAGCGCATATCATTCAAATATTTTGCGATGAGTATCGCCGTTTGTCGGGCAATTCTCTGGATGAAGTTGAAAACTGGATCATGCCTGTTGCGGCGCGTAAACTATGTGCGGATGCTATCAGCGAGGAAGAAAAAATGTTGCTTCTCGCCGAGATCAGGTCAAGACTTTAGCTATTAGGAGTTCATCTGGCTTTGGTGCAACCATTGCAACTGATCAAAGATATCCGCGATTTTGGTTTTGTAATACTGTCAAACCAAACAATTTATTGATAAATTTAACTGTAGAAAGGACAGACGAATGATAGCATTCGATCTGTCCTTTCTTTATCATATGCATGACTTCGATTCCGGCAATTGTTTTCTCTGCAGTACTTAATGATTTGACTTTCTTTATGAATCGATGCTCTTGTTCAATAATATTGTTTAGATATTTCTGTTGTCGTAGTAATGTTTCTTGATTCATAGCTTTCTCGTCCTTCAATTGCTGGACTCCGGTAGGGTATGCTGGGTTTTTATCGACGGTGATCACGCGCGGTGATTGATTGTGAGGTGAGGTCAACGATTTCTTGAAAGATCGTTTGGCGGCATGAATGTCTCGATTTTCAGATAGCATGAAATCAATCGTGTTGCCGCTTGAATCCACGGCTATGTAAAGATATTTCCATTGTCCTTTGACTTTAACATAGGTCTCATCCATCCGGAATGAATCGTTTGTCGACTTCAAATAAGGGTGAATTCGCTTGTCTAGTTCCAGTCCAAACTGGTGAACCCCTCACATAATGGTTGTATGAGCCATATGTAGTCCTCGTTCTTCTATCATTTCTACTAGATTACGATAACTCTAGCTGTATTTATCCCATGTCTCAATTTGAATCATGGTATCATGGATTAGAACTTTGCACCACACATTTACTGTGTGGTGTCATATTTATTGAGAAAAACGAGGTTGAAAATGTTGATTTATCAAGGGCCTTTATCACAATTTGTGAGAAAGTGCATGGAATCGCACCTGAACTAAACCGCAGTTTTCCATATTTGATGAGACTATCCGCCATTGCATGAATGTATTTTTATACACAAATATGTACATGCTTTTTTGACTTAAAAGGGAAATAAAAAATCACCCCCTATGCTTGCATATGCGCTTTTCGCTACAATATAAAAAAAGTAAGCCGTCAGCTGCTCAAGCAGCAGATAGGTTTACTTTTTCAGCACCAGTATTAGAAGTAAGTATTAGGTCCTACTTGATACTTCTCAACGGAGCCGTCACGAAGCTCGACAATAACTTGATCAACCGGATGCGTGCCGATGTGCATAGCGCCATTCTCGCACCAAAATACCGTGCTGTTGTCGCCGCCTTTATAATAACGTCCAGTTGGCAACCAACGTGCCGATCGTTCCCCTCTTCATGCGCAATACGCAGGTCGCGTTATCGTCTACATCGGTTCCTTCTTTATGCAGTGTGTTCACGAAAGCAGCGACTTCAGCGTCGCTCATGAGCACCTGCATTCGCTGCTGCAATCGCACAGGGAGCGTGAACTATCCCTCACTACTAATACTGATCATGAGAAGTATAGCTCTCATGGAGTCTTAGCCTCGACTATAACAAGCATCCCACAACTTTAGGAGTATTATAATCCGTATTTATTGGACAAATAAGAAAAAACATCTTGCCTTTCGTTCACTGTCAATACACGGTTATAGATAATTACCTCTGCAATATCTCCCTGGAAAAAGTAATCGATATACTTTTGATCACCCGTATGCCAAGCCATATAGGCTCCAATCGTGTTGGGTTGATCATCCGGCGAAACATTCCTGATCTGCCCTCCCAAATAATCGGTTCCTACCCATGCCCCATTCTTATAAAAATTCAGATTCCCATCCGAATTGCTATAGGTACCGCCAAGAGCATTCCATGTGCCACTATACACAGTTCCCGATACCGTCTTGGTCGTGTGGCTTGTATTCCTTACCAAAAACCTGGGTACGGTGTCTGAGCTTGATATTCTCAGCGCTTCTCCTCTGCCATATATGCCTTTAATAGAAGTTCCTTGACTTTTTGCAACCGTAAATATCGTCGTATTATTCTGTAAGTTCAAAGATGCAGGACTCCCCATACTCATGTAATCATCAATGCCATCAAAGCGTAACACTGCTTTTCCATTAACAACATTTGCATAATATTTAGGCCGTTTTGTCGAGGTATTCTGAACAGCATGGTTTGAGCTTCCAGAGCTGTCAGCGAAGGTAGACACATTGTCACCGCTATTCAAGCCCGTTATGGAATCTGCCTTCAGCCATAATACCTGCCCTGCTGCCGGTACAACGGGAGTTGGTGCTGGTATTGAAGGCATTTCGGACAGTACATACCAATTACTTGATGTTCCATTGTTAATACCCAGTTTTATATCCGGCTCTGGCATAGAGGCTTTGGAGAATACACCTAGCGCCAGCTTAGTTGCATTAGCGTTGTATGTGAATGAAAAATAGGTTGAATTCGTCACGGTCTGTCCAGGCTTCCAGTCAAAAGGATTCACACCGGACAAGGTGCTGGTGGCAAGTACATTATTGCTGCTGTCCAACAAGGCCAGCTTTACAACTGCCGTATTTCCTTTCATGTATAGGGGTGCGACTCCGTCATTCCGCATCTTGAAGGTTAGGCTTCCGGTAGTGCCGTTGCCAAGATCACTGGGATAAGCCGCCTCTGTCATTTTAAACCAATAGCCCATCTTGTTCTGCCACTCATCAACCAGATTTCCTTTTTCAGATAAAAAGGTATTGGCGTCCGTTCCATTCCACTCACCTAATGGCTGATAGCTGTATTTGGAACCATTAATTTGGCCCGGAACCATACCGTCATACCAGATCTCACCTGTCCATCCCTGGCCAAGCTTTAATTTTTCATATGGAAAAGACCATTCTCCTACTGCTGGACCGATATTTAAAAATGACAAAGCTTTTTGCCATCGTGGAGAGTAATCCGAAGAATCCTCTCTTGCGCCGAACCCATAGGTGTCTCGAGCATAATAGCCATACCCTCCAGCATACATACCCGTTCCACCAGATATCGGTACGATAATATGGGTTTGATCAAAGCCAGACCACTGATCGATGTACTGTCTCTTAACCGCATCACCTGGGTCTGTTCCCCCAAGCCCACCTAAATGCCACTCGCCCCAGTTTCCAAAGGTTCTGGCATCGATAAATTCAATATTGGGATCACCATTATAACGATCCTTAAGTGCAGTAATAAATTGTCCCATTTTGCTAATAAATACGGGATCATTCCATACAGGCACTTTGGTGCTCGGTGCATCTGATGCATAATAATACTGTGCGCCAGCATCAATAACCCATTGAGGCATGGATGTGTAGCTTGATGACGAGTTCACCTGAACAGGCATAACCCCAAATGCAAACTTTTTACCTTTAGTTACAGCAGCAGTGTACATGTTATCGATCGGTGTCCAATTAAAAGAATTGTCTCCTATGTGAATATCCTTCCAATTAAAGCGAGCATAACCCACTGAGGCCTTTTCCCAGACCGCAGAATTTGCATTAGCAAAATTGCTATACACAATCCATCCTTTCCCTGGGTTTATTAGATAATCATTGTTCCCTTGCGGAGAAACGTACAGGGTCGTCGCCGCTGAAGCATGGTTTAATACCCCGATGAACGGTGTTAAAGACAACAGCATACAAAAGATCAAAACTCTAATTAACACTCTTTTTTCTAATAAAAACATGGATTTACTCCTCCTTATTTACTTCGTATAGATTTTCCGATAATCGCCTGGCGTAATGCCTTCACTCTCCTTGAATTTCCTTATAAAGCTTGAGACATTGGTATAGCCAACCTTCTCCACAAGCTCCTGCATATTATCTTCTCCATCAGCAAGCATCTTCTTGACCTTTTCGATGCGTAGCCCATTGACATATTGGGTTAATGTTTTGCCTGTTTCTTCTTTGAAAATACGACTTAAATAAGGTGGCGTGACCGAGAACTGTTCCGCCATCAATTGAAGGGAAAACTGAGGGTTCGTGAATTGCTCATCCACATAAGTCACTAACTCGTTCTTCCATTGGACAGAGGAACGGTTTTTACTCTCCTCGATATGGCGGCAGATGAGAATACTAATACCCGTAATCATATCGGATAATTCATCAATGGTTTCATAATCCAATAAAGTGATGACATCCGGGTAGCCTATTGCTTCATATTGATCATTTTGCTGCAGCTCGTTCAACGTCGTCACAATAAGATGGATGAGATCATAGCAGATGTTCCTTACGACAAATAACGACACATTTTTCGCTTTGATTTCGCGAATCAATTCGGACAAATAGTTGGATAGCTGCTCGATCTCACCACGATGAATATACAGCCGTATATTCTCCATCTCATTCACCATCTGTAAGGCTCTGTCACCTTCTACCACCTCATGGATGAAAATGATGGACCGTTTACCACGTATTAAGCGATAATCCAAAGCGGTATTGGCTTCAATATACGATTTTCCGATTTCGGATGTTTTCGCATAAGCATTGCCTACACCTATGGTCGCATGAACCCCCCATTCTATTCTTAGAGCCATCTGCAATTTCTCCATTTGTTTCAGGAAAGCGATCGGACTATCACTTTCAGAAGCGATAATAAACACGATTTTATTGTTTTCCCATGTATCCAGTGCATAACCTACATTCTCCTGGTCCAGCTCTTCTTCCAGTTTACGGGCAATTTGGGGCAGTATTTCATTGATCGATTCTTCTGATGTGTCCAGCTGTAGAATGACAGACCTGAACCAGTCGTAATAAAAATAGATTCCTGTTTCATTGACCATCCAATTCAGCTTGGACAGTTCTTCAATATTCCCTCTTAATAACTCATGCAAGTAAAAATTTCTCAAAACAGGCCTGCTGAAAATAATTTGGCTCTGCATAGATCGGTTCTTATTGGACATCTGGTGAACAACACGATGAAAGGCTTCAAATTCATTAACATGTTGCTGTAGAGACTCTCCGGTTTCACTTTCAATGAATTGTCTAAGCTTGCGAATCGGGCTATAGTTCAACTTCATAAACAAATAGCTCAGGCAAAGCCCCAATAGGAAGGTTGCCGCTAAGCTTATAAGAGCAATTTTCTTGATATAGACAACACGTGTCATGATCTTATCCTCTTCTACTAGCGTCACATACGTCCATCCGTTTCTTGGTGACCTGGTATAGGAAACTAGAAAATCAACATCCTTTATTTGAAGCTTCATGGTGCCCTGATCCGCTTTGGATTGGAGATAGGGAGCAATCACTGCCATTTGGGATACGCTGCTAGATTCAGTCGTATTAATGAGTTTCCCTTCTCTATCTAAGATAAATGTAGCTTTGCCATCATCCTCTAAAATATTTTGGATGAGAAGCTGAATAGAACTCTCTTTAATGAAAAACATGACCACTCCATAATTGGTCGCTGATTTAGGAATGGGGACCATGTACGTAATAAACGGATTATCACCCAATGGTTTAATATGTTGTGGCGCGTACACTTTAGACAAGGAGTTATGGAGGATATCCTGCCTGAATTGGTCTCGGTTCCATGAAGTATAACCAAATAATCCATCCATAAATTCTTCTACCTGATACGTACTATAGGATGAGAATAGAAAAGGTTGTTTATCATAATAAAGTACAAGATCATAGATGAAGCTATTACCTGTTTTGTATTTGTTTAATTCCTGCAGAGCCTGCCTTCCCCAATAACCGTCTCTTGTAACACGATACGGAGTTAGTTGATTATTCAACGAAATTTGAAAAGCTATTTTTTCCAATTCATCCATTTTCACATCCAGATTATATTGCACTTGCGACAGCACTTGCTTGTTGTTCTTTATGACTTCCGAACGGACTGTCTCTATAAAATACTGATAAATGAATCCACCTATGAGGATCAAAGGTATGCTAAGAATGATGGTGTATGAAATGAAATACTTGTAGTGCAGTGAACATTTATTTAAGAACTTCATACGCACTTCTCCTCGCTCACATTCAATCTCATCATAGACATCTTCTAGCCTTCAAATCAATTCTTCATATAACGGTCATAGATGCCTTGATGAATCTTCAGCTTATCCTTTAGTCCCATACTGTTAATTTCTTTGATATAATTGTCCCACTCTTCATCAATGCCGCCGCGAACGATCCACTTCACTTCCATCTCGGAAACATAGGAATCAATGTCCAGATCCAATACCTTCAGTTTGTCAGCTTCCTCCAAGGTCGAGTAAACCGTTGAAGGATACGTGTTTTTCTCAGGTACGATATTGTCCTTATAAATCGTTTCATAAGCGACATTTCTAGCATCGTTGGCAGCGCTTTCGACGACATTTAAGGCTTCCTTGCTGCTGAACAGTAAGGGAATGAAATTTAGAGGCGCTACTTTCCCTTTAAATACAGCTTGTGATTCACTGGCAGGTGGAGCAACCTCAGTAATTTTACCGTCAGCTGATTTTGTTAAATGAGTTCCGAAAGGTCCCCGATGCAATTCATATTTGAGCTCGCCTTCATTCATGGCATCCGCCAGGCGCATGCTAATTTCGGGATGCTTATTGCTGGATGAAATCGAGAAGTAGTTTAATTGCATACGATTATCTTGTCTACGCCAGAAACGATCTCCACTAGGACCTGCCACAGGTTCAATGGGGACGTATTGCGCGAGCCTTTCATTAGATCCTGTTTCACCACCGTTGAAGCTTGTAAATGAACCGTATAGCGCGACATCCTTATTGGCAATCTTCGCATTGTATTTCTTCTGATCCTGGGTGAATGCTTCCAGATCAATCAAGCCCTCTTGATACAATCTATGGAAATATGTAATGGCTTCCTTATAGGCTGGCTGAACAGGCTCGTAGCGTACCTTCCCATCAACTACAGCAAGCTTGCTTCCAGTTGGCTCCAAAACACCAAACGCGCCGTACAGTACATGGTGGCTATTGTTCAAGTTGGAATAAATCATGCCTAACGGAATTTCATCCGCTTTTCCATTTCCATTGGGATCCTTCTCCTTGAAGGCTTTCAATACGGTATACAGCTCTTCTGTTGTTGTTGGCGCTTTCAAATTCAATTTCTTCAACCATTCCTGGTTCAAAAAAAAGCTGTTCCGATATTCAAAATACGGCTGGTTATACACCCAAGGCAGTGCATATATCTTCCCATCCGGTGTTGTTGCCGCTTTCTTCACATTCGGGTTTTCATTCAAAAATTTCTTAATATTAGGCGCATACTTATCTATTAAATCATTAAGCGGAACTAGTAGACCTTGCGAACCATACTGCACAACCTCGATAGAGTTCAATCCAGCAAAGAAGATATCCGGTAGCTCATGGCTGGCAAACATCAAATTATTTCTTTCCTTAATGCTTTCTGAGGGGATTTGATCCCATTTAATATGGACATTCGTCAGCTTCTCAAGCCTCTTCACCATCTCCATATCATTAAAATCGCCATGATGGGCTGCTTTTAGAATAGAAGCGGTTAAAGAAATCTTTTCATTTACAATAGGAAGTCCTGATACATTAAATTTCTCGACCTTTTTTGTGCTCTCAACAGCAGCAGGCTCCTTATCATTTGTACACGCCGCCAATAAGGAAACCATCGATAAAGCAATTAGCACCTGTGTACTAACATGTCTTCTCATAAACGTAAACACTCCCTTTATAAGATTAACTATATCTAAAAAAGTTGAACCTTGCATTCATCCTTTTAAAGATCCAATCATGATGCCTTTAACAAAATATTTCTGTAAAAACGGATACAAGATGAGCACTGGAATACTTGCCAAAATAATCGCTCCGTATTTGATCTGCTCGGCAAGCTGCAGCATGACTGTCGAGTCGAGATCTCCCATATCAAAGTTTTCTTGCACCTGATTTTGGATTAATATATGCCTCAAGACCAGTTGCAGCGGGTATTTATTCTCATCCCGCAAATAAATTAAGGCAGAGAAGAAAGAATTCCAATGGCTTACCGCATAGAAGAGAACCATGACTGCAATAATCGCCTTCGATAGAGGCACAACGATCGTCATAAAAAATCGAATATTCGAGCATCCATCGATAAAGGCAGCTTCTCTAACCTCCTCAGGGATGGATTGCGTGAAGAACGTTCTGGCGACAATCAAATTCCATACGACAATTGCATTAGGGATAATTAATGCCCATAGGGTGTTAACCATGCCGAAATCCTTTACCAATAGATAGGTTGGAATTAACCCCCCGCTGAAGAACATGGTAAAAACGATCATCACCATAAAGAAGCCCCGCCCATAAAAGTCTTTTCTAGATAGCGGATAAGCTCCAGTAATCGTTAAAACAACATTGATACATGTGCCAATTACCATATAAATCAAAGAATTTCTGTAGCCCAACCAAAGTGTGTCATTTTGAAATATTCTTTTATACCCCTCGAACGATATTTCTGTTGGAAACAACCACATTTGCCCTGTGTTGACCTCATAAGGATCACTGAAGGATGCAACGATGATAAAATAAAGCGGATAAATAACAATGGCACATAACAGGAGCACCAACGAATAATTGAGAGCATCGAATAAACGGTCTTCACGGCTCCTTACTTTAATCAAAACTTAACCTCCCTTTACGATGACTAATTACCACAGGCTTGATTCCGTAAATTTTCTGGCCAGTCGGTTCACGGCAATTAATAGGATCAAGTTAATCACAGAATCAAAGAGTCCAATTGCCGCTGAATAACTAAATTGTGATCCCAATAGGCCGGTTTTGTAGACATAGGTTGCAATTACCTCAGATGAAGCGATATTCAATGGCGTCTGGATCAAAAAGGTTTTCTCGAAACCAACTGTCAGCAAGGTTCCGAAATTCAAGATCAAGAGGATAACCGCCGTTGGAATTATGCTCGGGAAGTCAATGTGCCGGATCCGTTGAAATTTATTGGCTCCATCCACAATTGCTGCTTCATGAAGACCAGGATCGACTCCTGCAAGAACTGCCAAATAAATAATCGCTCCCCATCCAGCATGCTGCCAAACACCTGAGAAAACATGAAGGGTTTGAAACCAGCCTGCTTCTCCGAAGAAATATATCGGATCTCCGCCCAGAAACGTAATCAAGTGGTTGATTAGTCCAGTGGAAGGGGACAAAAAAACAGACATCATCCCAACCAAGACAACAGTCGAGATAAAGTGTGGTGCATAGGTAATCGTTTGAGCGAAGCGCCTAAACCGATTCCTTGTAATTTGATTCAATGATAGTGCCAAAATAATCGGTACCGGGAATCCGACAAGCAAGTTATATAGGCTTAAGCCCAGTGTATTCTTTATTAATGTCCAAAACTGTCGAGAGCGAAAAAAACGTTCGAAGTGTTCAAACCCAATCCATGGACTGCCCGTAATGCCTTTCGCAAAATTAAAATCCTTGAAAGCAATTTGCAAGCCATACATCGGACCATAATGAAAAATAATAAAAAATAAGAACGTAGGTAAAAACAATAAGTACAATTGATAATTCTGTATGACCTTGAGCGCCTTTTTTTTGCCTATTACAGTGATCTGTAACCCTCCTTTCGATGTTCTGATAGCGTTTGCATTCTTCATAGTAGTGACTCCTTAGCTGGAAGTAAATGCTCGATAATTAATACCCATATGCGATTCTTATCTTGCTCGACTTTAATTGAGATGCGTTACTGCCACTTGACCGACCTGAGGGCTCCAGGCATAACCGGATGTTTTATTCCACTTAACCTTGACGTAATTTACGTTGCTAAGATTCTGCAGTGTGTAAGACATATTCGTCCACGCAGCACTGGAAACCGCCGTATTCTGGTGAATGGTAGGAGTAATCGGTGTCCAAGTGCTTCCGTCTGGTGACGTAAAGAAGCTGAAATGCGATATCGCTTCTTCGTGATAGAAGTAAGTTGTGGCATGAAAGCTTTGAATTTGATTGTAGTTCCATATCATCTCCTCGTTCGTTGCCAGCGTCCTAGAGGCTCGCGAAGGGTCGTAACCAATATAAGTGCTATTAGTCGTGTTAAAGTTAGTGTTAGGGGTATGGGAATAGGTCTTGGTCCAATCATTGAGTGGATCTACAGAAGTGGTTTCAAATGATCCTGTATGCTCAAGCTTGACTTCGCCGAGATTGGGATTCCAGTGCATTCCGCTCGTATAGTTCCATTGTATTTTTACATAATTGGCATTCGACAAGCCGCTAAGAGCGTAAGTATACTTGGACCAATTCCCGCCCGAGCCAACTGAGTTTTGGGTAATCACCGGTGTTGCCGGTGTCCAGGTGCTTCCATCGGATGATGTAAAGAAGCTGTAATGCGATATCGACTCATAGGGCCAATGATAGCCTGTAGCCTGAAAGCTGGAGATGCCTTTGTACTTCCAGACGATCTCGGCATGGGCTGGAGCCGTTGGCATCCGATAGGCCCGGGAAGAATCATTGCCAATGTATTGCGTATTCGTAACGTCGAAGGAGAGACCCGAGCTATGGCTGTAGGTTTTATTCCAATTGTCGAGCGGATCGATAATTGTCGTCGATAAAGATAATTCATCTCTAGTAATCGTATTGGGGGAATTATAGAAATCCATCAGAATCTGCGGATTGCTTCCCGGTCCGTTACCAGTTGGTGCCCCATAGAAGTTATTGTCCATCCAGCCTGTATGCCATAACATATACCACACATAGTCGGTATCGTTGATTAGCTTTTCCGGCGTCGGCAATAGCCCTACTTCCGTTAAGCCGAAATTCTTCGAGCCTAGCTTGGTCTTGAAGGTGTTATTGACGGAAGTCCAAGCGGCATCGGTTCGATTGTTGGTATATAAATCCACTCCGCCCAAATCCACGTATGCATCACCTGGATAATAATTGGTGTACACGCTGTTCATGTCTCCCGTGTTCGGCGACCAAACCCAGATCAGGTTATTCAGATGATGATGATTCGTAAATCTGTTGTACATGTTGATCCATAGCTGCTTGAATTCCGTTCCTTTGTTACCCCACCAGAACCAGCTACCGTTCATTTCATGGTAGGGTCTCCATAGCACAACTACACCGTTATCCTGCAATTCCTTCAGGTAAGAAGCAATCAAATCGATGTGAGCCAACCATTTGTTGTACAAGGGCGTGCCTGGCGTAACAAGATTATGGAAATCGGTTGCTGTCATGGCTTGGTTAACTGCATTCCAGCCACTGTCATCGATTGCTTGGGGACTGGTCTCGTGCCATGTAAAGGTGACAAGTCCACCATGCGCAGCATGCTGGGTGGCTTGCTCAACTTTCTTCGACCGGTTTTCATCCATACTGGAGAACACCGACCCATGCACACCAAAATCCATATCCAAGCCAAGAAGCGCCGGGTAGCGGCCGGTCACGTCGTACGTATGCTGATACTCACTGATAGGCGCATACAGATCGGTCCGACCTTCATGCAAATGCTGTCCAGCTAATATTTGGTTCTGGTTCTTCAGCGTCTCAAGGTAATTCAATACATCATTTACTTTCTGACTGGCATTCGGGTTAACTGAAGCAGCATGAACCTCCTGGACTGGCAGCAAACCCATCAGTAAAACCAGTATCATCATGGTAATTACACTAGACTTGACACGTGCAAAATGGAACATAAATACTATCACTCCCTTTTTTAAGCTAAATCTTAAGAGCATCTCTGTAGCCTATTACAATACCTCTTGAAATTGCCTTCAATTTACAAAGTAAATTTGCATCCCCTCCTCACTTTTCCATTTATTTTGCCGTGTTGCATGCTTCATTCTAGTGAGTACATGGTGCCATGTAAATACTCGAAAATTAACACCAATATGCGATTCTTAAACTAATTTAAAAACAGGATGAGCATACGGTTTTACCCGATATTCACCCTGTTCGCATGACCCTTAATTCTAATACAGCAGCTCCAGCCTTTTGGCATAGTTGTACCATATTTCGATGGCCTTGAGTGCTTCGTTTTTTAACGTTACCGGCCATCTTGTATAAAGGTCAAACGGAATTCCCTGGCAGACTGCCAAATGCTTCGCCGTCGCCGGGTAGCCTAGCCGCAGAATGGCATCCAAATAAACAAGATGCTGATGAAGTACCTCAGCGTCCGGGTGATTGTGCGTTGCCTTCTGCCAAAAATCCACGACCAGCCCTGCCGCTGATGCTGTTGTGATCGCCATAATGCCTTGGGCACCCATTCGAATCGCATCAAGCATGAACGGGGTATTCGCTTGGTAAACCACCGATTGGGAAGCCATTTGTATTTTGGATTGAATGCCCTCCAGCGTACAAGTTGTATCCTTGATGCCTGTAAGGCCCAGATCAGCCAGCTTCCCAAATACTTGGGGATCGATCAAATAAGGAGTAACATGAGGCCACTCGTATACAATTACAGGCAATTGGCAGCCTTCCAGCAGGCTGGCGAAATAATCGCCCAGCTTGCTTTGATCTTCGCCCATGCCACTCGGTGGCGTAAGCACAATTCCGGAAATTCCGGTCTCCGACATCTCGGCAATTTCGGAGGCATGCTTACTTATATCCGGATTCAGATTGGCCGTAGCAATGACAGGAATCTTGCCGGAGCGTTGTGCGGCACGCTTTGCCAGCTCCAGCCTTTCCTCGAAGCTCAGCCACTTCATCTCGCTACTTCCACAGACGGCAAATAAACCATCTGGCTGCTTTGAAAGCTGCCAATCCACATACTTGTCATACGTGTTCCAGTCGATGGCGCCATTAGCTGTAAATGGGGTGAGCAGCAGTGAAAACACGCCTTTAAATGAAGCTGCTGATGGATGATTCTGAATCAAGAGCGTTTCCTTCTTCCATATTCGTATTTTTATATCGTAACGACAATCCGCTCATTCTCTTTGGTGATATCGAATTTTCTTACAGTAACCTCATAGGACTTGGTTCTCATTCGATTCGTGCCTTCACTAATAGATCAAGCCCCTGAAATTGCTCACGGTATGAAGCGTAATCAAATTTCCATCATGTGCATTTTTGGCGTGCTCATCCCCGGAGCGGCTGAGTACGTGCAAATTTTCTCCATCGATCACCATACTCGCATAATGCCGCGATTGTTTATTGTCCGCTACCATGGCTACCATGCCTGCGAAGCACCAATCGATGCAATTTCTGGAGAAATGCAGCTGCAGTCGCTGCCGCTCATTATTCGGCAGTCCATAGCGATCCTTCGGTAGCAGCTCGGCACGAGTCATACTGTCGGTTGCCTGTGTGCTCATTAGCCAAAACATTTGAGACACGTCATCATATACAATATGAAATTTCATCTGCCCCCCCGGACAAGGCACATACAAGATTGTTTTGCCTGAGGGCACCGTTTCGAGCATCGTCGTCATACTTCCATCTTCATGCTCCACGACCTTGGCTATCGCTGCATAACCCGTTCCTCCCGTATGCGCCCGGCTCCACAAATGAAACGTATGACCGCTGGGGTCATGCCAATAATGGTTCGGATCCTGAAACTGTACAAGGTTCGTTTCCAGCCAGCCGATTGGCGCGCAATGCCTTCCTTGTGCAACCTCCATGGTTTCCTTCGGCAGTGTAGGGAAAAAAGGAACCCCAAAATAATCCAGCTCGCTCACCGCAACTGCATCCCGGAACACAAGCTCCGAGGCAAATGTCCAGTTTTCCCTTATTGTCAGATCCGCATCCATCCTGCCTCGCATGGTTACGGGAGCGATGACGCTGACGGGCCAACCAGACACATCGGAAGCTGCAAACCTTTCCATGACGATATACACGCACCCATTTGCATAATGAACATTGCAGGGAGCTTGATGCCATTGTTCTCCTATTGTCAGCTTTATCGGCTCCGACCAGGTATTGCCCCCATCGCCTGACTGGATGATCATCAAATCTTGGCAATGGCCAAGAATATAGACATTGGAGCCACAGGTAAAGGGACGGGCATGCATAAACGGGAAATCGAGCTGCTGCTGCCACGTTTGCCCTCCATCATCGGAGATCAGGAGCTTCCCTTGTATCTCCTTGCCATTTCGGATGCCCTTGCTTCCACCCAGCTGCTCTAAACCAATGCCCGTAATATCGATTGTGGCCAGCAGCCGCCCTCCAGGTAATCGAGCAATACCCGGACTATAGCATGCTATGGATGACGGGTCAGGTGACTGGTAAACCGTAACCCACTTTTCTGCCAGCGTTTGTGCAACCCTCTTCACCATGTATCCATGTCTCCTTAATCATTCCCATAAGATTTGTTGCCATAAGTTAATAAATGAGCTCCCGGAAATTTCTCACTGTGTGGAATGTGATTAAGTTGCCATCATGTGCATGCTTGGCATGCTTATCCCCGGAGCGGCTGAGTACATGCAGATCCTCGCCATCGATCATCATACTTGCGTAGTGCCGCGATTGTTTAACCTCAGACACCATATCCACAATCCCTGCAAAGCACCAATCGATGCAATTTTTGGAGAAATGGAGCTGCAGCCGCTGCCGCTCATTATTCGGCAATCCATAACGATCCTTCGGCAGCAGCTCGGCACGGGTCATACTGTCGGTTGCCTGCGTGCTCAGTAACCAAAACAGCGAAGACAAGTCATCATATACAATGTGAAATTTCATCTGTCCCCCCGGACAAGGCACATACAATATGTTCTTGCCAGAAGGTACCGTTTCGAGCATCGTCGTCATTCTTCCATCTTCATGCTCCACAACCTTGGCAATCGCCGCATACCCCGTTCCTCCCGTATGCGCCCGGCTCCACAAATGAAACGTTCGGCCGCTGGGATCATACCAATAATGATTCGGATCCTGAAATTGGACGATGTTCGTTTCCAGCCAGCCAATCGGGACACATTTCCTTCCTGGTGCAGCTTCCACACTTTCTCCCTCATGTGTTTGGTAAAAGGGAATACCAAAATAATCCAGCTCATCTATCGAAACGATGTCCCGAAACACCAATTCCGAGGCGAAGATCCAGTTCTCCCTTAATGTCAGGTCCGCATTGACGTGCCCACGCATTAAAACAGGTGCCTCCACACAAAACGGTGGAAATGATGTCACATCATGATACGGTCTTTTGTTCATGACCAGATAAACATAATTGCCGGCATAATGTACATTGCAAGGAGCTTGCGTCCATTGCTCGCCTTCGGTCAGTGTTACCGGGCTTGACCAGGTCATTCCATCATCATCCGAACGCACGATGGTCAAATCACCGGTCAATCCCAGAATATATGTAGCCCTTCCCGCTGTGAAAGGCCGGGCATGCATAAAAGG
The DNA here is from genome assembly GCF_001956045.1 of Paenibacillus sp. FSL H7-0331. The sequence goes on from NZ_MRTH01000024.1 coordinate 116,252, forward strand.
GAAGTCAAGCACATGCTCCCATTCTTCTGTGCTCTCATTGCGAATGAACGCCTTCCCCATCGTAGGCTCACCATAGCGAATGCCCTTGGGGCCTTCCATTTTGGTGACCCCTTTACCTCCAAGATCCAGCGTCGCTATCAAGCGGCCATTATGAAGTCTCGCAATTCCAGGACTGTAGCAATAAATCTCTGCAGGGTTCGGAGATTCAAAAACAATCGTAGGAGCATCAGCTATTGAATACCTTTGCATTAGTCTTTTCCTTTCTGCGACGTGCTGATTATTGGGATGTGCATTCCAGTCATAGCTATTAATTTTTATTGAAAAGATCTAAGGCTTCCTGATAAATTTTTACGAGCTCATCCGAATTCATGTCCTTGACTTTCTTGACATAGGCGTCCCACTCTTGGTCGATTCCGCCATCGACTACCCATTTAGCCAACGTCTTGTTGGTATAGCCCATAATATCGGTGGAAAGTGCAGCCAGCCTGCTTGTTTGCTCCGGTGTAAACACAACGGGCGGGTAGAAATCCTCCAACGGGGCTACATATGATTTGTATTTCTCAACATTTTTCCCGCGCTGCTCTTGCGCACCGCTCCAAACCATACGACTCATCAAATCGGGAGTCATTAACAGTGGAATGTTATTGCCGGGTATTAAATTGATTTTGACAACTTGGTCGGCTTCAGGAATCTGTTTAATTTTATTGTCCGCCTGTTTGTCCAGATAAGCTCCATAGGAGCCGTACATTGCTTGAATGGTCCAATCCGGCTCTGCAACCACATCAGCCCATCTCATACTGGCTTCAGGGAATTTATTGTTCTTGGAGATCGAGAAATAATTGCGTACAACTGTATTCGTTTGCTGGCGAAACAACGGCTTCTCCACACCCGGACCTTTAACCGGCATCATCGCATCGTAAATTTGTTCGGTTAAATCCGTGTTGAAATAAGAGCCAAATACTCCAATGACAGGCGGATTGGAACGGGTTTTGGCTAAATACGTATTCATGTCGTCGGTGAACGATTCAGGCGGGATCAAGCCTTCCTTGTACAAACGGTTTAAATATTTAATAGGCTCTTTAATAGCTGGATTTATCGCCTGGAATTGAACCTTGCCTTTGCTCACGCTAATAAATTTATCGTCTGGAACAAGGACGCCAAAAAATCCAAATACATCGAAATTACCGCCCACATATTGATTCCACAGGTAATACCAGGGCATTACGTTTTTGGGTATACTGCCTTTTCCTGCATTATCCTTGAATGCTTTAAGCACCTGATAGAAATCCTCTGTAGTGACAGGTTGCTTCAGCCCCAGCTCTTTGAGCCATTTCACATTGATTAGAAACTGATCGCGTATACCGGAATTATTATCATCCATGCGGATAAAGGGCAGGCTATAAATTTTGCCGTCCTTCATCGTTGCCATTTTTTTAATATAGGGCTGGGTTTCCAGCGCTTTTTTCCAGTTCGGAGAGTACTTGTCGATAAGATCGTTCAAGGGAAGGATTTCACCGGCAGCAGCCGCATCCAGAATTTGTTTATCCGTCGCCCCACTCATGATCAGATCCGGCAGCTCATTACTGGCAAACATCAGGTTGAATTTTTCTTTATTGCCCCCAAGGTTTGTAAAATTGATTTTGATATTGGTTTGCTTCTCCAGATCCTGAAAAAGCTTCATTTTGTTCCAATCTGCTTCGGTTCCTGACCGGGTAGTCGCATTTAAAGTGATGGTCTCCTTGACGATTGGCAGTCCCGTTTTATTCACATTGGCCGCGCTGGCAGATGCCTCTCCTTCACTTTGCTTATTGTCTACAGAATTGGAGCAGCCTATTGCCAGACCCGAAACTAAGCTGGCCGTTATTACAAACGCAACACTCTTATTCATTCGTAGTCCCCCTCTTTAGATTCATTTCCATTAAATAGATTTTACTTCCATTCACTAGATCACACGGTTGGAGTACTCCTTAATGCTCTGAATTCCCTTAAGGTTGGACTTTCCATAGTATGGCAGCCTCTTGTCGCCTCTTGGCCATCACCCCCTTCAAGTTTACTTCATTTAACCCTTGATAGCTCCAATCATGACGCCCTTCACGAAATACTTTTGGATAAACGGATATAGGATAAGTACAGGAATACTGGCAACGATAATGACCCCATATTTCATCATATTAGATGCCAAAGCGAGAATTTCGGCGTTTTCATCCTGCACCAGATCCTGATTCATCTGCGCTTGGATCAATATATCCCTTATGATAAGCTGCAGCGGATAGCGGGCACGATCCTTCAAATAAATTAATCCGTTAAAAAATTCATTCCAATGCGCCACTGCATAAAAGAGGATCAGCACTGCAGAAATCGCTTTGGACAGTGGCAATACTATACTGACAAAAAAACGCACGTTCGTACACCCATCCATTACCCCCGCTTCCCACAAATCGTCTGGAATCGTAGTTTGAAAAAAGGTTCTGGCAATAATCAGATTCCAAACACTGACAGCTCCCGGAAGCACCATTACCCAAAAGCTGTTATAAAGCCCGAGTGACTTGATGAGCAGGTAGGTGGGAATCAAGCCTCCACTGAAAAACATCGTGAATGCAATATAGCCCATAAATACGTTACGCCCAATCAGATCTTTTCTTGAAAGCGCATACGCGGCAGTCAGCGTCATCGCCACATTGATGAATGTTCCCACAACCGTATACACAAGCGTGTTCCGGTAACCGATCCACAGGTCATGATGGGCAAATATGCGGGAATAGCCATCGATGGTAATTCCTTTGGGCAGCAGCAGCACCTCGCCCAGACTGACGGCTGAAGGATTGCTGACAGACGCAATGACAATAAAATATAAGGGATAAGCGACAACAACCAAAACCAGAATTAACAGCACCGTTCCAACCATATCGAATATCCGGTCACCGCGTGTTTGAAAGACTGTATTCAATTTCCCGACTCCTTTCCTTTTACCATAAGCTGCTTTGTCCTAATGCCTTGGCCGTCCGATTCACGATAATTAGCAGCATAAAATTGATCACCGAGTTGAATAAGCCTACGGTAGCTGCAAAACTATATTGCGATGAAAGCAGCCCGACCTTATACACATAAGTCGAGATCACCTCCGAGGTCGCGAGATTTAATGCATTTTGCATCAAAAAGGTTTTTTCAAAGCCAACCGCCATAATGCTGCCCATATTCAAGATGAGTAAAATCATGATCGTAGGAGCAATGCCAGGTAAATCCACATGCCAGATTCGTCTCAGCTTCGACGCTCCGTCCACAATGGCAGCCTCATGCAACCCAGGATCGATTCCGGCCAAAGCAGCCAAGTAAATAATGGTTCCCCATCCCGCATTTTGCCAGACGCCTGACCACACATACACCGAGCGGAACCAATCCTCGTCCGCCATGAATAGAACGGGATCGCTGCCCAGTGATTTGATAATAACATTCACGATTCCCAGCTGGGGTGATAACAATACAGACATCATGCCCACCAAAACTACAGTAGATATAAAGTGTGGCACATAGGTCATCGTCTGGACGGTTTTCTTCAATCGATGAAATTTCGCATAATTAAGTAAAATAGCCAAAATGATGGGCAGCGGAAACCCTGCGGCTAATTGGTAAATACTGAGTCCCAGTGTATTTTGAATAAGTGACCAAAATTGATCGGAACGAAAGAAGCGTTCAAAATGCTCAAAGCCCACCCATGGGCTTCCCAGAATACCCAGATGCGGCTTAAACTCCTTAAAGGCAATCGTCACCCCATACATAGGTATATAGGAGAAGATGAAAAAGTAAATCAATGTGGGCAGTAAAAATAAATACAATTGATAATTCCGCCATATCTTTGAAGCCAATTCAAAGTCACCCTTTCTTGAATGTACGCTCTCTCTCTTTAAGTAAGCGCTTTAATTTGATCTGACCTCATTCTCTCAGAGTCACTTCCAAGCGTAAATATGCCATAATCGAGCGATATGCCATTTATGCAAATAAGCTTCATTCATATGCTGAATGAGGAACACAAAAGCAATATGCGATATTGCAAGTCTATATGCGAAATATAAGGTAAACAAAAAGCCTATGCAGATAGCATAAGCCTTTTACTTGGCAATACCCGTTTTCCTAAAAGCTCCTGGGGTCGTACCCACGGTGTTCTTAAACTTGCGGACAAAGCTGGACACATCGGAATAGCCGATTTGCAATACGATGGTGGTGAGTGGTTCGTCTGTTTGGACCAGCAGCTGCTTCGCCTTTTCTATTCTTAAATAGTTGATGTAATCGGAAATCGTGCTGTCTCGCATTGACTTGAACAAGTAAGACAGATGAGACTGGGACATGCCGAAATGGCTGGCCATCGCTTGAACGGAAAACTGGTTATTTGCATAATGGCTTTGAATATAAGCCATAAGCTGATCATGAAGGTCTTGTGAATCGCTCTGCTCTCCATCCTTCATCCGGCTGCATAGCTCGGTGATGATCGTTTGAACCATGGTCCAAAGCTCGTCGATCGTCTCAAATACGGCAAGAGACATAATATCCGGATAGTCCTTTTTCAATTGAAAATGCTTCTTGTCGACAAGACAAATCGATTTGATAACGGTATTGATCATGTCAAAGCATAGGCATCTGGCTTCAAACAGCGGCATCCCGCTTGTGTTGATCAATTGGTACAGGCTTTCAAGCAATTTATTGATAATGTCCATATTGCCTTCTATCACTGATGTTTCCAAAGCCTTCATTTCCTGAACCGGATAATTATATTGAAGCGTGTGTTCGGGGCTAATATCACTGAAATAAATAACATTATTCCGGCCTTTAATCAAGCGATAATCTACCGCGGTTGACGCCTCAATATACGATTTACTGATCCAGCTAACCTGGCTATAGCTGTTACCTACACCAATCGTCGTCTGCAGACCGTAGGTCTCGTTCAACCAAGCATGCAGGTTGGAAAAATACAATTTCATCACATCTTGATCTTCAACCTCCGAATGAGCATATACGAAGATTAGGGTTCCATTTTTTTCACTCGTTTTCCCGTAGCCCTCTATTCCCTCCGGCAAATGCTGCTCAAGCAGTGTAATGAGCTTCATGCGGTCTGCTTGTTCATTGATTGCATGCTCTGCGAACAGGAAGATGGCCACGTGGCACAGCGAGTGGTTAAACACAAACCCTATTTCTTTTCCCTCCTCATTGCACTCCTCCATATTCGCGAAATTTCCTTGAAGCACATTCGATAATAAGAACTCTTTTACGGGCCAGTAATTATTTTGAACCTTATCGTACAGCTCGTCTTTCATCTTAAAAATATGATCAAACGTATAGTGAAGCACCTCAATCTCATTGTCATTGCTTAGCAGCCTGCCCGTTTTATTCTCTGCAAAAGCTTTAAGATTCCGCAGAGGGTTGTAATTCAATCTCATCGTGTAGGCGATCACGCCAGTTGCTGTAAGCAAAATAAAAAAGAAGGCCATAACAAATAGAAATTTCGTATCGTTTAACTGCTTCATCGCCTCTTGCTCGGGAAGAAGAATCATGTACTTCCAGCCTGTATTGGTAGACTTGAGAAAAGTGGTGAGCAGCTTCACCCCATCCCATTGCACCGAGCCGGAGACCTGATTCTGCCGAATCAACGCTTGCAGGTTATCCGATTTCGAATAACCCGAATTGCGGGACGAAGTAATAACCTGTTGGGACTCGTTGAGTAAAATGACATCACCGTTGCTGTATTTCAGCATATTGGTCAACGTATCTTCCTTAATCATGAAAAAGACTGTTACTTTGCTGACTCGCGATAAGCCGGGGCTTGGAACCAGATAGGTTATGATGGGCACTTCTTGCTGAAATATGGACACGATTTCTGCAGGCTTGGTCATATTCGGCTTATTTAAGGAACGCATATCCTGATAAAATTGCTCCCGGCTCCATGCTGAATAGTGAAAGTTTTGTAGAAATTCGGGAATGGAATAGGTGACAGAGGAGGAATATACCCGATCCAGTTCTTGATAATAGACGAATACCTCGTAGGGGAAATTATTGCCGGTAATATATTTTTTAAGCTCGGTTATGCCTTCTTTGGCGTTAAGCGGGGTTTCGATTTTCATATTGTACGCAGTCAGTAACGGATTGCTATAAATTTGATAGGCAATTTTATTTAATTCAATCAATCGGTTGTCCAGGTTTTCCTGCAAATGCAATAGCATATTCTTGTTACTTACATTCAACTCGGTTTCCAGCACTTTGAAAAAGTTATAATAAATCAACAAACCAAATATTAACAACGGGATCAGAAGGATAATAATATAAGACACTAGGTATCGAAAAAAAAGCTTGGATTTATTGATTCGACTTTCCTGACCCAATAGTTGATTCAACATCTGCTTCAGAATAGGAGCCACCTCCTTGTGTCATTTCTACCGACTCTAAATTTCTACCTTTACTATAACCGATTTATATGACAAAAGCATTTAAATAGAATTGTCAACAACAACTTCTTCTTTACATTCTGCTTCAATATAGGACTTTGAGGTAGGGTCAAATAAATCTTGGAAATATCCTTCAATATCACATTTAATTTTACAGTTTTTTTCTTTATACTGAACGAATATTGTGTCAAATACAATCTCTATCTTCTTGGGATAACAAAGATGTAAAGGTAGATCATCACTTCGTACATGGCTGTTTAAATGAGCCCTTGAAACCAATCCTTCAATTCCATGATTTTCTATTTAACTTTCGCTCACTTTATAATTTGCTAAAATAACGTTCCAGCTGTCTGGTTGATTTGCCGGTCTCTGTAACCAAACTCTCATATAACGCCTTTATTTAGTGATTAAATTGTTTCTCCCTTCTTTTAAATATCTAAAGTAGCTCTCATTGAAAGCAATAGCTTCAATTGCAACTGATCAAAGATATCCGCGATTTTGGTTTTGTAATACTGTCAAACCAAACAATGTATTGATAAATTTAATCGGATAGGAGGCTACCCATTAATTGAGTAGCCGACCTTCCACACCACCGTACGTC
>NZ_MRTH01000025.1 GCF_001956045.1 Paenibacillus sp. FSL H7-0331
CGGTCGGCGGGATTTGAACCCGCACGTCCATGGGACACTACCCCCTCAAGATAGCGTGTCTGCCGTTCCACCACGACCGCGTATAAGAAATCAATTTGAGGGCTAACATATCACCGATTTGGCGACAAAATTCATTATAACTTAAACATTCTGCCGTTGACAAGTGTTTTTTCAGTTCCAAGTATTATTTCGCTACATACGAGGGATGCTCGCGACTGCGTACGCAAGACTACGCGGCCTATAACGCCGCTTCGACGCCCCCTCTTCTCGGGTTCAAATCCCTCTTGGCTCTCCGAGCGCAGCAAAAAACCGCCATTATACACGGCGGTTTTATTGCTTGCTATTTTACGGAGAGAGAGGGATTCGAACCCTCGCACCACTTACGCAGTCTAACCCCTTAGCAGAGGGTCCCCTTATAGCCACTTGGGTATCTCTCCTTAAAGAAATGGCTCCCCGAACAGGACTCGAACCTGTGACAACTCGATTAACAGTCGAGTGCTCTACCAACTGAGCTATCAGGGAACAACAATTGTTAATTTATCACGAATGCTGCTGCAAGTCAAGCTTGATCAGCTTCAATTTCCCGCTGCAATTTCCACAAGCATATTTCTTCGGATCCAGCTTTCTTTTACGTATATATTCAGTCCGACAGCTTGTACAAACCAATTTATAACGATAAGGCTCCTTACGCTTAACCGTAGGTAAGGAACGGCAAAATCGCGTTCCCCCGACCTTTTGCAGCAAGGTTTTGAATTCCTCATCCCGATGCTGGTAACCACGCCCTAGAATATGCAAATGGTAATGGCACAACTCGTGTTTAATGATCTTTTCGACATCGTCCGCACCAAACTGTTCGAGCTGCCGCCGACTGATTTCAATATGGTGAGATTTGGTGAAATACCGTCCACCTGTTGAGGTTAATCTTCCATTGAAGGTAGCCTTATGCAAAAAAGGACGCCCAAAGAACGCCAGCGAAATTCGCTCCACCCATTGCTGCAGTTGTTCGTCCTCCATGACTTCCCTTCTTTCACAGCATCCGCTTTTCTTTTCATATTCTCACTTGAATTGTAACCGCAGCATAGGCTACACTGTCAAGTAGGTAAACGCATTTTCCTATTTTCGCAGTAAATAACCGAACCACAAGCACGAGAGGAGTCCTAACCGACTATGTCCACAATGAGATACGCTATCCTTCAGTACATCGATCATATTGAATTTGTCGAAATACCTGCTACACATGCGTACCAGCTGACCGCTTTGCATTTGCGTTTGCATAAGGAATTGGAAAAGCTGACCGCTTCGAACATACCTTCCTTACCCAAGGTGATTGCCGAATGCGACGCCCTGGATTTGGTAAGCACGGGCTACACGCTTCATCATGGATTGGCATATATCAACCAGCTTGAGCAAACGTTTGCCGCGATTAACGAGCAGGCATATCCGCTCGTCTCCTTGTTGACCGAAATCCGCGCCCTGCAGGCTCAGCTTGAGCAGTGGTACGAGGATGAAGAAGAACTGACCAATTAGGACCTGCACCCACACGCCCACCCTGCCATATCCTAAACCATCGAGAAAAAGTTGAAGGCTGCGTAGGCGCCTTTTTTACTTGATCAAGGCAGGTCGGGAAGGGGGCTGGTTCTTTTGCCACAATGGCTGTGCAATCAATTAATGAGAGCCTATTACAACAAAAACCGCAGACAAATCCGTCTGTTGAACGATTGCTGGTATTTTTACCGTACACGCGTTGAGGAATCGTCTACATCCCAGCTGTAGCCAAATCCACAGCACCCCAAAACAATTAGAGCACAGACCAGCGAGTCTTCACTCACCGGGCTATGCTCTATTTCAATTTATTGGTATTGTTCAAAAAATCAGGAAGGATTTTTCATCGTCAGGCTTACCCGCCCTTTTTTCAAGTCGACACTGAGTACCCACACGGTTACGGTATCGCCAACAGAAACGACATCCTTCGGATGCTTAACGAACGTGTTGCTCAGCTGTGAAATATGAACCAGCCCATCGTTCTTGATCCCGATATCGACGAAAGCGCCAAAATCGATTACATTGCGAACCGTACCCTGCAGTTCCATCCCCGCAGTCAAATCCTCAATCTTCAGTACATCCGTACGAAAAATCGGTGCCGGCAGCTCATCCCGTGGATCACGACCCGGGCGCTGCAAGCTATCCAAAATATCACGCAGCGTCGGAACACCAACACCAAGCTTGGTAGCCAGCTCCACCGGCTCAACCGCCTGCAGCAGCTCCTTCAGCTTCTGAGAGCCCACTTCCTTCAGCTCCAGCTTCAATTCACGGAACAGCTTATCCACCGCATCGTAGGATTCTGGATGGATGGGTGTGTTGTCCAGCGGATTTTTGCCCTCGCTAATGCGCATAAAGCCGGCACACTGCTCATAGGCCTTCGCACCAAGACGTGGTACCTTTTGCAACTGCGAACGGTTGGTGAATTTGCCGTTATCCTCCCGGTATTTGACAATGTTCTTCGCCAATGTGCTGTTGATACCGGAAACGTAAGACAATAACGATGGCGATGCCGTGTTCACATCTACCCCGACATGGTTTACTGCCGATTCCACGACAAAGGTGAGACTTTCATCCAATCTTTTTTGCGTCACATCATGCTGGTATTGCCCTACACCGATCGCCTTCGGTTCGATTTTCACAAGCTCCGCAAGCGGATCCTGTATCCGTCTTGCTATGGAGATTGCGCTGCGCTCAGCCACGTCAAGGTCCGGAAATTCACCTTGGGCCAGCTTGGAGGCCGAATACACACTCGCCCCTGCCTCATTGACGATTAAATATTGCAAGCTGCGGTTTTTGATCTCGGCAATCAATTCGGCTACGAACTGCTCCGTCTCCCGTGAAGCCGTACCGTTGCCAATAACAATCAGCTCCACACTGTAGGCTTCAATCAGCTTATGGAACTTCGCCTTGGCCTCCGTTATTTTGTTATTCGGTGGTGTTGGATAGGTAACCGCAATCTCCAGCATTTTGCCTGTATCATCAACCACAGCAAGCTTACAGCCAGTCCGGAATGCCGGGTCAACACCAAGCACTACCTTGCCTTTAACCGGAGCCTGCAGCAGCAAATTACGCAAATTCTCGGCAAAAACCTCGATCGCCTGCTCCTCCGCCTTTTCGGTCATTTCATTGCGCACTTCCCGATCAACCGATGGAGCCAGCAGCCGTTTGTAAGCATCCTCCACAACCGCAATCAGTGTATCTCTGACAACCGAAGGTCCTTTAATCAGCTGTTTGTTCATATAGTCATGAATTCGATCTGAGGGCACCTCGAGTGCCACTCGCAGCACATCCTCACGTTCCCCGCGATTAATCGCCAAAATCCGATGCGGTGGCAGCTTGCGAACCGGCTCCTGGTAGCTATAGTACATCTCGTACACGGATTCTACAGCCGCATCCTTCGCTTCCGTATGTACAATGCCTTGGTCAAAAGTAAACCTTCGCACCCAGGCGCGCACCTTGGCATCGTCTGCGATCTGCTCGGCAATAATGTCCTTGGCACCTTGAATCGCTTCGTCGGCTGTCTTGACGTTTTTCTCTTCGTTCACATATTTGCCTGCTTCCACCAGCAGATCACCCTGACGTGGCTGAGACAAGATCCACCCGGCAAGAGGCTCCAGGCCTTTTTCTTTGGCTACGCTGGCTCTTGTTTTCCGCTTCTGGCGATACGGACGGTATAGATCCTCAAGCTCCTGCAGCTTGACCGACTTTTCGATCGATATCTTCAATTCATCTGTCAGCTTGTCCTGCTCATCAATAAGCCGGATAACCTCAAGCTTGCGCGCTTCCAGATTACGTAGATAAGCCAAACGCTCTTCAATATCCCGCAGTTGGTTCTCATCCAACTCGCCTGTCATCTCTTTACGGTAACGGGCGATAAAAGGAATCGTATTCCCTTCATCCAACAAACCTACCGTCGTGCGCACCTTACCCTCAGGCAGCTGCAGCTCGACTGCAATCTGCTTCTGGATACGCTCCAGTATCGCAGCTTTCATCGCACCATCCAGCTCTATATTCGTCTTGCCTTCTTCCATTTGCAGCAATTCTTCTTTTGCCATCAATTCCTTGCCTCCTCAGCTAAATAAAAAAACGAGAAGTCCACCAAGCGGACCCCTCGTCATCATCCCTGCATGCATCAAAACTCAATTAGTCCCACGCTAATTTGCAGTGAATCGTCCACCTTACGCATCGTCTCTTCATCCAGATGTGTGATTTTATCTGTAAGCCGCTGCTTATCAATCGTACGAATTTGCTCCAATAAAATAACAGAATCTCTGTCAAAGCCATGGGCTTCCGCTTCAATCTCTACATGCGTAGGCAGCTTTGCCTTTTGAATCTGGGCAGTAATCGCCGCCACAATCACAGTAGGACTAAAACGGTTACCGATATCGTTCTGAATAATCAGTACAGGTCGAATACCGCCTTGCTCCGATCCTACGACCGGAGATAGATCTGCAAAAAATACATCTCCACGTTTAACAATCAATAGTTACACCCCGCTTACTAAACGGTCAAGTGTGTTATCCGCTTCTTCCTCCGCCTGAAACGCTTCCGAAGCCATGTTTAAATTGATCTTTGCCATCTCCATGTAACCGCGCTGCATCGATTCCCTCAGGTGACGTTTTTTCCGTTCCACCAAATACAGCTTCATCGCCTGCCGAATAAATTCGCTTCGATTGGAGTTTTCCTTCTCCACGATCCCATCCACTTCCTGAAGCAGATAGTCAGGCAAGCTAATCATGATGCGTTTCGTGTTATGCGCATTGGACACCAAGCATACACCCCCAAAAACATACAAACATTAGTACCATTATGGCGAATATACAGACAATTTATTCAAATCAGTATATGCGCTTCGTATAGCTAATATGTTATACCGCTATAACTCCAAAAAATGTGTAAGCAGCATTCCCAGAAGTATGTGTTATACATATTCGCGATACATCGACAAAATCCTTTCCCGCAGCTACAAAAAAATGATAGGAAAAGATACCCACATTTACGGAACCATTCGCTCTAACCTTAGCGCATCAAAGGATTAACCGTAGAAACCACAGCTCCATCACGAATGTAGACACGGGGTACCCGATGTGAAATCATACAGGTGATCTCATAATTAATGGTACCCAGCCAATCGGCATGCTCATCCGCTGTAATCCGTTGATCACCTTGCTTACCAATAATCACAACTTCTTCTTCATTAAGAATATTATCCATCCCGGTCACATTTACCATACATTGATCCATACAAATTCTGCCGACAATCGGCACCCGCTTACCTCTAACCAAAGCCTCGGCCTTACCCGTCAGCATCCTCGAGAACCCATCCGCATACCCGATCGGAAGCGTTGCTATCGTTTCCTCGCCTTGTGTCCGGTAAATCGTACCATAGCTGACTCCTGAATCGTGGGGTAGGCTTTTGACCATCACTACACCCGTTTTAATGCTGAGTACAGGCTCCAAATCAATAATCTGATGGTTTACCTCCTCGGAAGGATATAAACCGTACATAGCAATCCCGAGTCTTACCATATTATAAGATACATCAGGACAATCAATGGCTGCAGCGCTGTTACTCGCATGAACATAGGTAAACTCAATACCACGCTCACGAAAACCTTTTACCAGACGATCAAACCGCAGATACTGCTCCATCGTATAGGTTTTATCCGCATCATCCGCAGAGGCAAAGTGGGTAAAAATCCCCTCCACCAACAAACCCGGGATACGGAGTGCTCGCTCGATCAGTTCAACCGCCTCTTCTTCAGTAACCAAACCCAACCGATTCATGCCCGAATCTACCTTAATATGAATAGATAGCGGCTTCTCTCTGGGCTCAAGGCGTTCAAATGCATCCAAAACTTCATGACTATATACATTCACCGTAATATCGTGCTTCCAGGCCCATTCCAGCCCTTCTGGGGGCGTGTAGCCGAGTACTAGTATTGGAGCTGTAATACCTGCCTGCCTTAACTCCAATCCTTCATCCAAAAAAGCTACCGCAATATACGTCGCTCCACAGCGCAGCGCTTCCCGGCTGACTTCTACAGCACCATGCCCATAGGCATCGGCCTTTACGACAACCATCATATTGACATGCTCAGGCAAAACCCGACGAAATCCCTGCAAATTAGCCCGCAGCGCATCCAAAGAAATCTCCACCCGTGTCGGACGAAAATACGAATCCATACACATCCACCTTCTCCTAACAATCAAGAGAAGTCCCTTGAATCAAGGAACCTCCCCAAGTTGCAGCTATTCGAAAATATTCAATGTAACTAATGGTAATCCGTTCTTCACCGGGTGTCAATGACAATATGATGACAAGGAGGCCTTGGCAAACATTGGCTGCATCCAGCAATTGCTTTGTGAAGCGATTCCTATTTACCTGTCTCACCTTGTACAGCTTGAGCCACTTTAATCATCTCGGTCATCGGAAGATCTGCCGTAGATAGCCGGAACTCAACACCATCGTACGTCCATGTCAGCATCTTCTTCTCTCCACCTGTAATGACAGCCAGCGTATAGCCAAGATCAACAATATCTCCCGGCAGCGCCGATACCGTCTGCGCCTGCGGACGCGACTCCACCAGCGTATAGTTAAATTTGCCTGAGTAGCGAAGCATCATCGCCTTTTCTTCACCCAACTTAATCTCGTTCATATCCTGCCGCTTCACACCACTTGGTGTATAAAAAGGTTCGATCACGCCAAATTGAGCTTGTGCCGCACCAGCGGGGGCACTCGTGCTCGTGCTGGCTGCCGTACCCGCTACCGAAGTGCTGCTTACGGCTCCGTTCGTGTTAGTACCAGCAGCCTTGGCTTGACCTGCTGTGCTTGAAACACCCTGACTTGCTGCTCCTGTGGTTCCTTGGCCTGCTGCTCCTGAAGTACTTCCTGCTGCTTTTCCTGACCCATCAGATGCACCTGCAACCGCGGCACTACTTCCCGTCGCACCGCTGCTTACAATCCCATTGCTAGCGGAAGCATTGTTTGCTGTACTCGCTGCTTTCGTACCGTTGGTCGCCGCTGCTGTAGGCAGCGACTTCAGGTTCCAGCTTGTCATATTACGCTGCATATCAAAAGAATCCTTTTCGAACTTCTTCCCGAACTCGAATTGGCTGAAATCTACAATCACCATCACATTCGCATTCGCATCCGATACCTCCACATGCTTCGGCGAATAATTCTTTTTGTCCAACCAAATCTTTTGCCGCGCCAACGAGCCATTCTGGTAATTAGCCATCACATCAAACACATACGCGTTCGGATCGGTTATAAACTGGCGATCCTTATCCATGATAATGCTTTGCACCAACGACTGATACAAATACACCTGCCCCTGATTTTCCGGCCAATCGCTCTGGAATCGGAAGCTTTTGTTCAAATGCGGTGTTAGCACAAACACTCCATCATCATTACGCAGCACGATCTGCGTGATATCCTTCTTATCGTTCTTCAGTGATATCCGATAATAATGCGGGTTCTGATACCACACCTCCACCTGATACTCCTGCGGCTCCTGCCCCGTATTCAGCACCATCCGTCCAACGCCCTGATAGCTGTCCAGCTTATTGATTACACCGTCCAAATCCTTCACAACTGCCCCTGCATCCTTCTTGCCGCAACCTGCCAGCACCAAGCTTAAAGACACCACCAAGGCAATCACCCACGTGAACCGCCGCATTCCAATCCCTCCAGACATAAGTAAAAGCAACTGATAACATGTCTATGTGGGGACTTGGACGATTATGCAGACAAGGATGACGAGCTGTGAAAGTAATAATTAAGAACAGAAAACCTTTAATTCCTAAAAGCAATTACACGGTGACTGGCATATATAAAAACAAGAGCTTAATACCAGACCTGAAATGCTTAAAATAAAAGGACAGGTGGATGCATCATGAAACTAATTGACACAAAAATGAAAGATGTGTTTCTTATCGAGCCTGCTGTATTTGGAGATAATCGAGGCTTTTTTATGGAGAGCTATAACAATATGAAGTTTAAGGAATTGGTTACAAATTGTACGTTTGTCCAAGACAATCATTCGCTGTCTACGGAAAGCGGGGTATTGAGAGGGCTTCATTATCAGCTTACACCAAAGGCACAAACCAAGTTAGTTCGTGTGTTGGCTGGAGCTATTTATGATGTAGTTGTGGATATTCGCAAAAGTTCTCCGGCGTTCGGACAGTGGATGGGATTCATTTTGAGCGCGGCTAATAAGAGGCAGCTTCTTGTTCCGAAGGGTTTTGCTCATGGATTTGTTACACTAGTTCCTAATACGGAGGTATTGTATAAAGTAGATGAATACTATTCATCTGAGCATGAACGAGGAATTGCCTGGAATGACCTATCCTTAGGAATTGATTGGCCGACATCACAGCCTATTCTTTCTGATAAAGATGCCAAGTTGTCGTTTCTAAAGGATGCCGAGATAAATTTCGAGTGAAGATAACCGGAAATACTTATCAATAATCCACATCTGTAATTTTGGAGAATTGGAAGTTTACCGAAACATTTTCGCAAGGGTTAGCAGGTACAAATGGGGTTGGAAGCGATGTTATAAATCGGGTGACAGCAAACGACAATCGCATTGAGAGGTAGAATCGATGCACGTTAACTATCGACAGTAACCGAGTGTGATATTCGATGAAGCTAACCTCATTTATTCGATCAGAAAATACTTGAATATGAATTCTGCCGGATTTCCAAATGGATGCCCAGCGCTTCATCACTATTCTCGTTGAACAAAATGAACTGTTGGAGCTCCTGCAATTACACACTTATCAATTACCATGTAAGCTTGGAGGAAACTTTGTTCGGCTAGCGATTTTTCTAATATTTGAACACCAACTACCGCCAACCTCAGTTCACTCAGGGGCAATATTAACATTAATTTCTTTTGGTAGTTGATTGTATGGCTCTTTTTGTTCTATCATACTAAAGGTAATCTCTTCTATAGATTGTGTCTGCTTGACACATTCACTATATCAAACCGATATGGTACTTTTATATTACCGCAAGAGATAGGTTTTCATTCCGTTTTCTTATGCGGAAGTTGGTCACAGATAACAAAAGTTTAATTGGAGGTACTAATGAAGTTTCATTTTAAAGACTCGATTGTGTACATATTTTCTATTACTATATGTTTAATTTTTTTATTTTTTTTGCTTTATGACATTGATTTGACTATACCATTAGCTTATAGCGGAGATGCATTACTCAATAGCATGTGGATAAAAAGTATAATTGATCATGGATGGTATCTACATAACGATTCTGTTGGGGCTCCATTCGGGTTAGATATGAATGATTATGCTATGTCCGATAATCTCCACTTATTGTTTATCAAGATCATTTCATTATTTTCATCAAACTATGCTTTAGTGATGAATCTTTATTATCTTTTAACTTATCCAATAACCGTGGTAACTTCATTGATTGTATTACGCCATTTTAAGTTATCATGTCCAACCGCTTCTGCTGCATCATTAATATATGCATTTTTACCATACCACTTTATGCGTGGAGAAGGACATTTATTTTTAGCATCATATTATTTGGTACCATTTTTATTTATGATTATTATATGGGCATTGGAAAACAACTGGACGAGAAAAAAAATCATCATATCTACATCTATTATTCTTATTGCATCCTCTGCAGGGATATACTACTCTTTTTTTACATGTTTCTTTTTAGCATTTGTAGCATTATATTTGTTATTTAAGCTGAAATCGTTTAAAACTGCTCTAATTCCTTTTTTATTAATATTTATCATTCTAATCGGGGGTCTTATTAATTTATCACCAACAATAATTTATAAAATACAACACGGAAGTAATTCAGAGGTCGGGAAACGAAGCCCTGTTGGAGCTGAGTTATATGGTCTAAAAATAACGCACCTCATGATGCCTGCTGATAATCATAGAATCAATAAGTTGGCAATTATGAAAAACCTATATAACACGAAGACGCCATTAAATAATGAAAATAAATTCGCTACCCTTGGTCTAGTAGGAAGCATAGGCTTTCTTGTCCTTATTGGTTTTTTATTTTCCCGTAATGAAGGGATACTCAAAAAAGTTAGTTTTTTGAATGCTGCAGCTTTATTACTTGCTTCTATAGGTGGTTTTGGATCAATCTTCGCTTTAACTATCATGGATGAAATAAGAGGTTATAATCGAATAAGTATCATGATAGCGTACTTTTGCATATTTGCCGTTTTCTATTTATGGGATCAATGGAAGCTAAGTCGCGGTGTAGTTGGCACATTCTTTCTTTCAGGTATACTATTAATTGCTATTCTTGATCAAACGAATAGCAATTTTAACCCTCAAAGTGCCCAACTCCGAGCATTATACAATCAGGACAGTATTTATATAAAAAAAATAGAATCTTCGATACCAACTGGTTCTATGGTTTTTCAATTACCCTATGTCCCGTTTCCAGAGAATCCACCTATACATAATATGAAAGATTACGATCATTTTGCACCTTACATTCACTCACGCGATATAAGATGGAGTTATGGTTCGATGAAAGGTCGAGAATCCGATACATGGGTGCGTCAAACCGCTACCAAATCAACTGAAACTATGATACGTGACTTAGCATTCGCAGGATTTAGTGGTATTTACATTAACAGAGCTGGATATCAAGATAATGCTGCTATGATAGAATCGGAGATTACTTCCATTTTACTCACTGAACCTATCGTGAGTGATGATCATTTAAAATCATTCTTTAGTATGCTAGATTATAATAAAGGGATACTGGTAAACTATAAAAATTAAATTATAAGAAATTCAAATTTTTATATTTCATAAACCTTCAACCGGATTAAGTTCAGGAATGTCTTGGGCAGATATACCAGACTCAGTAGTTTGTGCTCGATGTCTTCGGCGTGGTGGATGCGAGCATTGTCCAGAACCATAACCCGCCTTCCTTTGGGATAATTAGTCAGACGTCAGTATGTCCCCAGTAGAGATACTGGGTTTATCAGCATGTTCCGTTACAAACTGTTCTGTAGCCTTAGAAAGCAATAATTGGCTTTAACGGTATCATGTAATACAGAGTGATCACGCTATCTTTATATCTATTGGCTTTTATTTTGTCATAGATGACCTTTCTGTTCAAGCAGCCGTCTTCAATGCAGTGACTTTTGTGGTCTAACTATAGATTAATTTTTACTTAGTCTATTCCTCATACGCTGGCAACAGCCTTTTTAATATTGCCTCAACATACCTACCTCTGATCTTATGGGTTATTCAACTGCTGATATATTATATTTTACAACTATTATTCACAAAACTGTCAAAGCTGGTACCGTGATCACATTCCGTGTAAAAACCGTAGCATTCTTCAAAGACACGTTTCTCGGACAAAAGACCATATGTTGGCGAAAAGGGCTATGGTCTGTAAAATATATTTGTATAAACTCCAAAACCTATTAGGAAGGATTGGGGAGCACATACTGGAATAATGGACCACATCAGCTTCGTCAGTTCATCGTTGAAAACAAAATTAGTTACATTAGAAGATGTGAAGGTTGCATTAAAGCATCTATTCGCGGAAACACTGCAGGAGATGCTGAAAAGCAAATTCGATGCACAATAATGCTACGACGAACTTGACACTACAAACAAGCAAACTCCAAAAAGCCGAAATGGTAAAAGCTAATACTAGCAAATGTGGGGATCAAGAGATCAAGTCCCACGAGATCTCCAAGGTGAGTTTGAACTAGTTGTCGTGAAGAAATCATCCATCCAACGTGACGGGCGTCGAGGATCACATCATTGCGATGTATATGAAGGGAATCAGCGCCAGAGATGTCCATGATCACCTTTGCAGTTGTACGGAATTAATGAATTGCCGACGGTGATCTCCAACATAACAAACATAATTGTACCACCTCATTAAAGAATAGCAGAACCGTCATTTACAAGGAGCCTACGCAGTTTGTATTTCTAGATGCGATACTCTTCAAAGTCGAGCAGGATGGGTATTTCCTGAACAAAGCTGCCTACATGGATCGATCTGAACAAAAGCAAATATGTGTTGCTATGTAGATCGGAGAGACGAGTTCTCCAAGTTATGGCTACCGATCTTGAACGATTTGCTTTGAGTCCTACAAAGACCAAAAGAAGGTAACAGCAGGTTTGAAACTGTTCTACAGAGCAACAATATAGGACGCAGCCTTGTTGGAATTAGCCGTTTTGAAGAGGCAAGTATCCCCTGATTTTCGGTTCTCGCTCATCAATTGGGATGAACTCGCAACCTTCCTTAAGTATCCAATGTAGGTCCAAAAGCTGATTAACACGACCAACATCATCGAAAGTTACTATCGTCAGCTTCGAAAAGTAACCAAGGAAAAAAGTATCTTTCCAACAGAAAAAGCACTGTTCAAGATACTCTATCTGGCGACGATATGAACGTCACCCGTATAGCAAATTTGGAGCCGGATATTGCCGCAGTTGTCCCCTATTCTTTCCACATATTTACGTTGAAATTAAATTTTCATATCCCCCCGGGGAGATATGCATTTTGTATGAATTTACACAAATGATTTGACAGACCCGTGTGTAGCCATAATTGACAGACCCTATTCAACAGTTATAAAAATTAGTATTCGTAGTTACATTAAATATCAATAATTTTTCTTTGAAAGTGTCAAGTTATTTTATATACCCTGAAAGTTCAGTTAACAATTTAACTTTTTGAAAAAAATCTATAGAATCTCCATTATTAAAAAAATTCCCATGAATAGTTGTTAAAACATCCACAAATGGACCTATCACACTAAAAAATACTATAATTGAGATATATAAATTTTTATTTGCAGTTTTCTTGAATAACAGTTCACTTGCAACATATACCAAAACAATCATCCCTAAAAAATATCCCGGCAGTAAAAACCTTGTCAGTGCCCATTTTAAACCAGCTATATCAATTGTGTAAACAATTATTAAACCAACAATCAAACTAATGACAAAACTAATAAAAACTATATATTCGAACTTTTTCATTATTTCCTTCATTTCATCCCATTTATTAACTAATAAAACAATTATAAATATCAAACTAACTAAAGGAAAAAACGCAATTCTAATAGTAGTCCAAATACTAGTTTCTACCATTAAAATAATAGAATTCAAAGCATTTAATACATTTATTGTTTTCCCACCCCCATTATTAATTATTTTAATAGCCTCACTAAGTTGCTTATCTTCCGATGCGCTCAAATCATTGCCGTACACCCAATATCCGCCAGTACCAATATAATAAGGAATTTCAGGTTTTAATTTCAATGTGTTAGAACTATTTACTTCCATTGTACCAGAGATTGAAATTTGACTTGGCTTTGCAATTGAAAGCATACCACCTTGAGTAGTTCCCAGTAATATAAATGCACAAAACACAAATAAATTAATACCTATAGTTATTTTATTACAATCTATTTTTTTAACTATAATAATAAAATAAATCATTATAAAAACAGCTAAACCAATAATTATATTTTGTGGTCCAGAAAAACTCCAAGAGATTCCAAGTATAAAAGGTATGATCATATCTTTAATTATATTTTTTTCTGATTTGATTAATTTATGTAACCATAGGATATAAATTATAAATGACGCTATAGAGTATATCGAGTCAGTGTATCCGTTTAAAAAAAAGGGGGTACTAGAATCAATAACGAGTATATGAGTAAAAGAAAGAGCTGTATTACCAAATAACACTAAACATGTACCTATTAATGTTATTTGCTTGCTCAAGTTAAAAGTTTTCAATAACCCATATACAAAAAGCGATATCATACCAATAGAAATCGAAAGCCATAAATATAAAGAAAATAGTGGAATATTAACACCTAATAACATTGGCAAAGACGTAAGTAAAGATTGACCATAATTTTGCGAAAGAATCGGAATATAATTATTTTCCGTGATAAATGTAGCAATGTTGGCATATCTTGGACTATGAAGACTACCTAAAATACTAAATGCTGTGATCACACCAGAAGGCATTAACCAATAAAGCAATATAACTGTAGGAACAATTATAACCGCACACAAAGCAAAATATCGTTTCTCTGTAAAATGAACTATGATTTCTAATAAATCAGTTTTAAATTTTCCGTCTTTTACATAGAGAACAATTAAAATCGCCAAAGTCAATATCAATGCTACTCCAACATTAGAGAACGCGGAGCTAAGTAATCTCCAAATAGCTAGAAATAATCCCATCCCTATAAAATAAGAAGCAGAGAACTTAAACGAAAATGGCATTTTATCAATACTTGAAAATGAATGCCTATAAACTAATAATCCACTGAAAATAAACAGAAGAGAAAATGAAATTATTATTATTAAATTTCCCAATACCAACATCGAAATACCTCCACTATAAATTCAAAGTACCTACAACCAACAATACTTATGTTTGATTGATTAATTTGCATATAATCAGGGTCAGTACAAAAAAACGTCCAACCTATAAAAGTCAACGAAACATGGAAAGCTACTTGTAAGAGCTAAATGAGGAAGAAACCAAATGATCGATTATTGAACTAACAACCGCTATGTCAAGTTGTAAAAGAACAAAAAAATTTCGGACTACCGCAGATACCCAGCCTAAGTTGAAAGTGCTGTTTAAGGATGTCATAGCAAAAAGTCTTCTGTAGCTAAGTTGGATATGACGCTTGGCTAAAGTCGGTATGATGCAAGAACGAAGCAAACCAACATAGCCGGAACGGTTTTGTGAAGAAGACGGTGATGAGTTAGTATGTTTACGTTGATATTCTAAGGAATTTGGATAGGTTAAAATGAGTCCTCCTTGTTCTGATAAACGTCTTACAGGAAATTCTGAACATGTGTGTAGTCAATCTCACATCTCATGAGCTCTAGCTTCACCCAAGGCTTGCTATCAGCAAACAAAAATCGAATTGCATGGTCCAAATTCGCAACTCGATTAGCTATATTTCCTACAAAGATATAAAAAAGTTATCGTAGATTCCAAATACATTCAAAAGACAGTCACAGAAGAAGCTAAGTTGCTTGATGGATATGGAGTAATTTGGTAACAAAAAGAAAAGAAGTACCCGCTGGATCCACTGATTGTTCGATCTTGGTACTATAACTGTCGAAATTATTCTATACAACAAATATGATTAAAAGCTACCACCGTCAATTACGCAAAGTCACCAAAGGAAAGAACATCTTTCCGACAAAGTAACCTCTGTCCAAAATGCTATATATATCCATGATGGACTTGTTATAAAAATGGATAGGATGTTTTCCGAAATAGGGACAAATTTTGCTGTAACTCACCGTTTATTTTCCAGATTGCTAACCAGTTTGCTGAAAGTGTCTTGACCGTGCGAACGGACGCTTAAAAATTTGCACTTTCATCGGGTCTGCCTTTAAGCCGTCCATATCAAGCCCTGCAAGACAACATTTTCGCTAGTAGATTATCTCTTCAACAAAACTAACTCTTCCATAGTTCCATATTATGCAATTTGGTACATATAGCATCGAATACTATTCCCTGTTCATTTAATTGATTTTTATATATTTCAATATCCGTAACCCTTCCTTGTAATTCAGGTGATACCAAACAAAGATTGAATCCCGAATTCTTCAGTTTGTCGTAATTATTCTTATCTATAGGTAATTTGGTAAAACAATCTACCCATACCCACTTTACTTTTCCTTTCATAGATATGATAGTATCTATGCCCTCATATTCAGAATAACGAAGGGCTATATTTCGTTCTCCTAATTGAGACAATAAATATATCATTGGAAATGAACAGTCTAAAAAGAAGTAATTTAAAATACGGTAGTGTTTCAATATTTCTAATACCCTGTTTTCAATACGTTCACTTTTAATATTTAGAATAATTGTTCCATGTTTGTAAAATTTTAAAAATTCATCGAAATCTTCACCATCAGAAAAAGGATCATGTTGCAAAATTAACCTATCGCCATAGTCTCGCAGATCAACCTCAATACCATATTCAATTGGCGTATTCTTTAATTCTTCAATTGAATTTATGCGATGAGCAATCCAGTTCATTATAATAACTCCTTTTTTAATTTTTTACTGAATTGGAGAGTTCTTTTAATGAATTTCCACTTTGTTAAAAACCCTCGATTCCAGCTGGATTGACCGTGAATTCTCTCTGGAAAAGCAACATCAAAACGGATTACATTTAACTTACTGTTTTTAGCCATATATAGGGCATATAAATCTAACGAGAAATCATAAGGTGGATTCAACCATGATAAAAAAAAGTCTTTGTGAAAAATATTAGGTTGTCCATTGATATCATTCAATTTACATTGAAGATATACGCTTTCAAATAAACTCATACCGGATGTAAATATTTGATCGAATAGCGGTCTATTTTTTCTATTGCCTTTGACAATAATATGTTTAGGATCTCCATTTCTCTCTATGATATCTAATGCTTTAATTACATCAGCTGGATCCGTTTGTAAATCCGCATGCGTCCAACCTATATAATCACCTTTAGTTTCCTTCAAACCCGATAAAATCCCAAAACCATATCCTTGATTCACCTCTACTTTGACTGTAGATGCAAAACCATAAATAGGTAACAGCTCATCTAAAATTTGGCTTGTATTATCTGACGATCCATTATTCACCAAAATAACTTCTATATCCTCGCGTTTTATTACTTCGGAAAACTTACTTAATATGAGTGGAATATTATTTTCCTCATTATAGCAAGGTATTACGATAGACAGTTTTATCATTTTTAAATACCCACCATTTCTGACCTATAAAATTCAACACAGTACTAGTTCCAGTTGCACCTAAAAATGCTAACCAATAATATTCCTTGAAGATAAGTAACAAACCATTATTTAATACAACATTAATACTGAGTGTTGATAAATATAAGATAACGAATTTCATAATTTCCTTGTAAGATTTACTCTTAATTTGGAATGTCCAATATTTATTAAGTAGATATGCTATAATGGTTCCACACAAAAAAGAAGCAGTTTTAGCAATGCTTGGAGAAACAACACTTAACATAGTGATATACACTAAGCTATCAGTTCCGACTGCAGAAAATCCCGAAACTAAAAACCGGGGGATAAATGTGATAACCCCTTTTTTCATCTATTTGACTGTCTAAATGAGTTATACTTTTGACTTAACCCAGGTATGCTCTCTATATTCATAGTAATATCCTTCTCTAGCTCATAAATATGCCACGGCCATTTATGAAAAAAGCTTTGCCAGTACTCATAGGTTTTTAAATCATTAGGTGTTCCCCAACAAACATATTCTTCAAGTTCAAAGACCTTTACTTTTAGACCCATACGAATTAATTCGTTGATACAGCTATCTACATAGAATTCACCATTCACTCGAATGTTTTGGTCAAACAATCTTTGAATAGCTTCTGCAAAGTATTGTGCTTTCTTAAAATAGAATGATCCAACAACGGCGTGATCATTAAACGGATCATCACTTATCGGTTTCTTTACAGATACAGATTCAACGAAATCCTCATTCCCAACTTTTATCCAACCATACATCTGTGGATTAAGTTGACTCGAAATATGATGGCGAAAACTAAAAACAATCGCATCTACATTAGAATCTATTAATAGTGACTCATACTTCTCAATATCCCATACCATTCCGTTGTCACAGGCACCTATCAACAACGGGACTTGTAAATCAATTTCATTAAGTCCAAGTTCACATGTACGAGCCTGACCATCGGTTAAATGATCTGCAACTACTATCTTACATTTGGGATATTGTTTTTTTAATTCTTCCTCTAATGGATATTTCTCCAAATGTTCTTTCAGACAGACGAAAATATAATTGTCAGCACTCGGTAAAGTTTCAGTCGCCTGAATAATCATAGGTTTACCTGATACTTGAATAAGAGGTTTTGGTTCTTGATAATTTTCTTTCGCGAACCGACTGCCTGCACCGGCTAAAGGAATTAAATTTGTGCTATGCGTTTCATTAGTACGTTTAGCAGATGATCTTGTAATTAACTTGAAATACTTAGACCATGATTCATATTCTTTTACATCTTGCGGTGTTCCCCATTGTAACATATGCTGAATCTCGTAAATTGAGATATTTAAACTGTCTCGTAGCAGTAAGTTGTAAACTAAACTAACATAATACTCCCCTCCGAGATTAATATCTTCTTCCATCAATTGTTGAAAATACTTTTTAACAATTGCACCATTTTTAAAATAATAGGTTCCGCTAGACGCGTATTCTTGCATACGATTGTTTGTAAATGGAGCCTTTTCCTTGATTTCAAGCATCCGTTGATTATCATCACGCATAAATGCATAATTAGTCGTACCTAACATATGTGGATGAAAGCCTTTATAAGCCGGAATTGCACCATCGGCATTTCTTTCTCTTGTATGATTTAAGAAGTCTTTATAATCCCAATAACAAGAAAAATCACAGTAATTCACAATAATTTCTTCCTCATTCATTATTAGTTCGAATATTTGTGATACTGCGTAAACAGGACCTTTTTTATGTGAGGGAATTTCAACTATCTTTCCATATGGCGCAATCCTTTCTAAAATCTCTCTCATATTTGTTTTGCGTAAATGATCACTATTACAAATAAATATAAAATTCGTTTCTCCTGGAAACATGTTCACCACATGTTCAATGATTGGCATTCCATCGATTTCAATTAAAGGCTTTGGATCTTTATAACCTGCCTCAATAAATCTTAATCCAATTCCAGACATCGGAATAATAATTTGCATTTTCATTCCCCCTATAGTTTCTGTCGATACTTTTCTGAATCCCAATTGCCAAGGTACATGATTTCATCAGATGCTAAATGATTTACCACTTGCTCTTGCGAATCTAAGACCATTAAATGAAACTTAAAAACTTCTTCAATCTCTTTTGCCTTTCTTAGGTTCGGCGCACAGATATATACCCGTTCCTTATATCCAATTATTTTGGGAAGTTCATTGTATTGATTCATATATTGTTGAATGCCTTTACGATCATCCAAACTTTCCAACCATACTGTTTTCACACCACAGAAAACATATCCATCTGGACAAAAGGGCGAATAATCGAATAGTTTTTTTTTGCTTACTAAACTTAAAATTTTCTCATCATTTGAACAATATGTTATTTGAGAACTAGTCCCACCAATTAGATTCACTAACGCTGAAATTTGATTAGTAATCTTATACGGCGAGTAATCTAAATTAAATGCCTGTTCCAGTTTCAGTACAACTTCATCGGTAAGATCTCTTACTTCGCTATAAGTATCTGAACTAATAATTAAACCATGGTTCTGTAAAAAAATAATCTTAGGTAAATTTATATGTTTAATCAGATATGAATCTAATTCCTGCATCATAGCCAACGCTAAATCAATGCCTGGAGTAAAATAGTTTACACATAGCGCATTTGGGAATAATCTAATTAAAATCTCTTTCCAATCTATTCGACATGCAACAACATTCACAGAAATCGGATGAGTATGCAACGTGTATTTATAAAGTGCAGCATGTAAAAAGGTTTCAATAGAAGGGCGGGAACCTTTCGATTGTATTGCTTCCTTGAGCATTGAATTCGCGTTTTGCTCACGTTTCTTTTTATTTCTTTCATTTTTAACAGCTTCACATCCTAATACACTTATAATTTTCTGAATATCTACGTTCACATAACCATGGTCAAGTTCAATATCTGACAATAAATATCCAGAAGCTTTAATAAGCATTGTTCCATCATCTTTTTTTATAGAACTATTACCTCCCGCTGCTTGTATGAGGTCAAACCTTTCTCCAGCATACTTCGACATTTTGACCATTTGATGGATTTCATTCATAAAAATACTCCTTTATTTGTTCATAGTCATTAAATTCCGTAATTAAGCTTGATTGGATATTTTTATTTTCTTTTTTCATATTTAACCAAAATGAATGAATACCTAATTGAGATGCTCCTTCGATATCCTTGTGATAACTATCGCCGATCATGCATACCTCTGAATAATGCAAATCCATTTTATTAATCGCTAACATGAACATCATTGGATGTGGTTTTTCTTTACCTACTTCTTCACTAGTAACGAAATAATCACAAAAACTCCAAATTCCAAGTTTTTCCATTTTTCGATATTGAATGTGTGCAGTTAAATCTGTTACAATGCAAACCTTTTTATCTTTAATTATATTAAGAAATTCCATAAATCCCTCAATCAATTGCATGTGATCTAAAAATATATTCCAATACATTTCGTATAAATCTTTAGCAAGATTTAGTTCTTTAACCTTGAGTATTTCTAATAAAGTTTGAAAGTACAAAATTCGATTGTGTGAGGAAGCTGTTTCAGCCAATTGAATGTGAACTCTATCTCTTGCTTGCTTGAAGCATCCGAATACGTACTCGTATCTTATCCCAGTAATATCACACAATCGTGTAAGTGTAGAAGTTAGTGCTATATCATGAGCAGGCTCATACTTGTAAATGGTATTATCTAAATCTAATAGTATACCTTTATAACTCACTTGTAGCTACCTCCTTCATCTTTTCGCTAATCATTATCACTATCATTAGCTGCATAAGACCTCTATGATCTGCACTCCAGATGGGTTTCTCCAACAATATTTCATCTCTATTTTGAATAATTTGGTCAGCAATCAATTCGTAATTAATATTAGGAATGTGCTGATCTACAATAATAAAATGAGTTTCTAAATCATCCGAATAATCATGAACAATATCTACATCTTTATCACGTAAAACCTCTACTATTGGCTCTAAATTTATACTCGAATCCACTATGATTTTCAACTTTACATTAGCAACAAAATTGGGGTCTCCAATTTTAATTGGAGTCTCCGAAAAATAACAAATAACCAAATCCGCAAATTTTTTCTGTGGCCATATATATTTTTCGGCATCGTGCATCCGGTCTTCAATTTGCTCTAAAACTTTTTCTAACGAATACCCTCTTTTTTGTGTATCTCTTAATACCTTCCAGTGCCTTCTCAATGATTCTTCTGTTTCTAAATAGATTTTCAAATCTAATGCTTGTCTCATTTTAGGCAAATAAAATGGATGTAAGCCTGTAATAATAACAAATTCATTGGAATTTATTTTCTTAGGATCCGTGAACTTCCCAGATTCATGATCATATACGACCCTCTCGACCTGTTCTCCACGTTTTAGCGCTATAATATCTTCTGTTTGCCTATGTAGAAAATTTGCCTTAGGATTCAAATGTGTAAGTGTGTTCCATTTATCATCTCCTCTTTCCCATCGATGGTCTCCGTCCCCTTCTAATAGAAGCACACCATTTTTATGCAATAATTGCTCCATAATTGTTAATAATGTGCTTTTACCAGAACCACTATCCCCACCAATACCAATAGCAAATGCCATATTCTTCTTTTTATAGATTGCATTACTTTTTAATCCATATCGATATAATATATAAATAACTGCTAACAAGCTTGCCTCAAGAAAAGTAAACGCCAAATTACTATATTGTTCAAAACCAACTTTAAAATTCAAATTTTCTCCAAACAGGTTCAAATCACTTAAACCTGATTTGTGAAAACAGAGAAAATAGATTAAATAACAACTATTCAACAGTATGTGCATAATATAAATAGATCTTGGATTTTTCAAATAATGATTAATGAAATATATTGATACATATGGCGTCACCCAAACATACCACGCTGGCATTGGTGGTACTACCAAAATAAACACAGAAAACAATAAGCCTAATGCACTAAATAGTAACGCATTATTAATTTTCGAATACTCTGCAAATCTTGCATAAATAAGCATTACAGCAAGAGGTGCAAGATAAACCTTCAGATCATTAAATATAAAGTATACATTAAACATTGAATTTTGCTCGTTGTTCATTAATACTAAATTTCTATATCCTTCCGAAAAAATGAAAGGAAAACTAAACAATAGATAAACAATTAATGGGATGCAGAGATGATAGCCTACTTTTTTTTTGTTTTTAAATAAATACAAAATAATAAGTGGCAAAGCCGCTATTACA
Organism: Paenibacillus sp. FSL H7-0331; assembly: GCF_001956045.1. Next base: position 22,125 of record NZ_MRTH01000025.1, read on the forward strand.
TGAAACTTAATACTTATAGCTAAACCAAATACAAGACTTGAATATGCTATTCGATTTTTCATTAATAAGTATATGGCAAGAAATAAAAAAGACGTTGGAATCAGATCTAGCTGCGAATGCATATACGAAGCATAAAAGATAATCGGTGATGTAAAATAAAATATAGTAATTTCTTTAATTCTACTTGGAAATAATTTTGACAATATAAAATAAATAAGAAAATCAGAAACTAATGTAGGGATTTTGAACAATGCATTTACGATAATATGTGGCGTATTTTCTGGTACAAAATGAAAAAAGGTTAAAATATACAACATAAGTGGGGGATACGGAAAGGATTTAGGTAAGTTATTTTCAAAGAAATATTGCCATGGATTATCAAAAAAATGAATGAAATGGTCAACAAATGGTATAAAAAGTTTATCTTGATAATCCGATGAGAATGAACAAATGAGAATTAACTTAATGAGTATAATACTTACAAATATTTTTTTATTACCAAACATAAATTCAATCCTCATAAATGTTATTTGGTCTTATTACTACATCAATGTTTTACTGCTACTCTTTGCGTGCAATGAAATTCTATTCTTCAATTCATAGCTCGATGTAATCTCCATATTTCAACATTAATTTCCATATCTCACGATATACTTTTAGACCCTTCCAAAAATTCAAATGGTTAGCTCTAGCACCAATTCACCTTCGTCAGAAGTAATATACAATACCAAACCAGTCACATCAATTGCTATATTTTAACGAAATTGCAAGAAATAATATTGAACAAAACAGGTGGTGAAATTATTATTTGCATTTATAACTAATGTCAACAATAGACAGTCTTACCCACCAACAAACTCCAGCATAGGTTAGCTAGGCAGAATAATATATTTTTTTAATTTCCTCCATATATTCTTCACTTACAGGATCTGGATATTTATCAAAATTAATTCTTTCTTTTTCAATAACATGCGGTCTCTTCAATACTTGAGTATGGATAGATCCAATATACTCCCCAATTATTCCAATGAAAAAAAGCTGGACAGAACTAAATAAAAACAGACCAATAATAAGTGGCGCTGTGCCCACAGAAAAGTAGTTCCAGAATATTAGCTTCGCTAATAGGTATACAATTGCTATTCCAAAACTAAATGCGGACATAGCAAATCCCAGCATGGCAGCAACTCTTAATGGAATTTTAGAATGATTTGTAATACCAAGCATCGCAATATCATAAAGAGTGTAAAAATTATTTTTCGTAATGCCTCTTTTTCTTGCAGGCTGTAAATATTCAATTTTGAAGCTTTCAAAACCAATATCAGATATTAATCCTCTGAAATATGGATATGGATCATCTATTCCTCTTAGTATTTCAATTACACGTTTATCGTATAACCCAAAACCAGTATTATTTTTGGTTAGTTCTATATCAGAGACTCTATTAATAAAATTATAATACATTTTACGAATAGCAAACATTATTGGAGATTCCTCGCTTTGCGTCTTAACTCCAAGTACAACCTTATAACCTTCCTCCCACTTGCTAATAAAATCATTAATCATTTTGGGAGGATCTTGCAAATCAGCTACCAATAAAATTGCAGCATCGCCTCTTGCTTGCAAAAGAGCATGATAAGGGGATCTAATATGTCCAAAGTTCCTTGCATTAGCGATTACTTTTACATTCTCATCTTTTGCAGCTAAGTTTTTCAGGATCTGTAGCGTACTATCTTTCGAGGCATTATCAATAAATATATGTTCATATACAAAATCCTGCATGGAATTAAATATTTCTTTAACCTGCGAATATAATTCTTCTACATTGTCTTCCTCATTATAACAAGGAGTTACTATGCTAATGAATTTCACCTAATCACCCTCTTGTTCAATAAGATTGCCCTTGCCTCTTCAGCAATTGTTTCTAAAGAATAAAAGATAGGGACATATTGTAACTTCTGTGCCTTCTTGTTTAATGAGTAATAATTAGATTTAATTCCCGTGGAATTGGATATCGAGATATCATCTTTTATAACATACTTTAATCCGAATTGCTCATGAAACATATTCATCATTTCTTGTTTGGAAGTAGGTCCAAGACTGTATACATCATAGAAATCATTGGTATAATGCTTATCAATACAAAGTTTTATTAAATTACAAAAATCCTTGGGATCTACATAATCCCTTAATATCTCACTTTTACTAGTTTCAAAAATCTTTTCATTACTTATACAATTAATAATTTCTGAAATTAAAAACTTTGCACTTAGATCAATAAACTTACTAAAAAAACTAAAAACTCTAAGATCCACAATATTGAATTTCTCCAATGATCGATGTTTAGCTTCAGTGTATAACTTTGTAATCCCGTAATAATTTTGATCCGTTAAATTATTAATCTCAACATTAGCCCAAGTTAACTCATTAACCGGCTGATCAAATTCAGACCCATACGCTGCACCGCTGCTAAGATTAATATATAAAGTATCATTCGATTTATTTTTCAGATAGTCGATAATTAAATTGTCATAATACTCTGTAATGGAAAAAATTCTAAATTTATCCTCTTTTAATTCTGCTGGATTTCCTATTCCAATACAATTAATAATTACATCAACATTATAATTGCCAAACTCGTTCATTGGATATACTCTAATATTGAAGTTAGTCGTTTGCTCAATTCGATCAAGGAAAGATCGAACTGTACCAACAGATCGAGCATACAAACATAGCTCGTAATTACTAGTTTTTGAAAATTCAAAAATAATATTTTTCGCAATATGACTGGTTGCACCCAATATAGCGACCTTTTTGGTGGTGTGCATGTTTCACCAACTTCAATAAATTATTTAGGTATTTCCATTTCTTCTACTAGATCTACCAACATGAGATTTTTTAATTCATCTCTGCCTAAGTGAGGAGACATATCTTCTATTGGTTTATTAACAACTAATTTAGGATTTACTGCCGTATCTTGAATTAATTGAACATTTACAAAAGTAGGGCCTTCTATATCCATTACTTGAGATAATACTGCATCAATTTCCGATTTATGGTTTATAGAAAAAGATGGGATTCCATAAGCTTCAGCAATCTTATTTAAATTCGGTGCTGTATATATAGTAGACTGTTTTCTACCTTCAAAATATATATCTTGGAATTGCCTTACCATTCCTAAACAATTATTATTCATAACAAAAATTTTGATAGGCAGTCCATACTTTACAATCGTATCGTATTCTTGAATATTTAATTGTATGCCACCATCACCCGCAATTACTAGAGCTCTCTGTTTTGAAGTGAGAGTTGCACCTATAGCTGCTGGTAAACCAAAGCCCATCGCACCCATTCCACCAGAATTTAACAGTCTCTGTTTTTCTTTTAATTTAAAAGACTGTGATGCCCACATTTGGTGCTGCCCAACGTCTAGACATACAATATCCCCTTCTCTTGAAAAAGAAGATAATTGAACTATGAAATCATTTGGATCTATATGATCAGGTCCTACGGTACCGCGCGTTGGATATTTTTCTTTAAAGTTATTAATGACATTATACCACTCACTTAAATCTGTATTAAGAGCATCTGGCAGTAGGTCACATAATTCTTCTAAAAAAGTTTTTACATCAGCATGAATTGCTATATCCGCAGTAACTTTTGCATTTAACTCATTAAAATCAATATCTACGTGGATCTTTTTTGCTGCTCTTCCAAAAGTGTCAGGTCTTGTTCCAGTTTGCCGTGTATCTAATCTTGATCCTAATATTAACATCAGATCACTATTCGCTAAAGTTAAATTACTATAACGATTTCCATATGACCCTATCAATCCATAAAAAGCCGGATTAGTATGAGGTATAGCATCTAACCCCATTAATGACGCAACTACAGGAATACCAGTTTTGTCAATAAACTCCCTTAAAATATTTTGGGCATTCCCTCCCCTTACGCCACCACCAACCAACACAACAGGTCTCTTTGCATTTTTCAATAGGGTCAGCACTTCATTTAATTGCTTCTTAGAAACTTCAATTTCTTGTTTTACAAGTAAAGAACGATACTCATCACTATCGAAAAAACTTTCTAGCTCATCAGGCTCAATATTAGCTCTTTGAAGATTCATAGGTATATCCAGAAGAACAGGACCAGGACGTCCGTTTTGAGCAATAAAGACAGCCTTTTCCAAATGATATCTTATCATTTTATAGTCAATTATCATCTCAGAATATTTAGTCAAAGATTGAGCTACACTAACTATATCTGTTTCCTGAAAACCAATTTGCCTGACTGGTTGATCAAATTTGTATTCATAAGTGTTTACTTGGCCCGTAATAAACAAACATGGAACGGAATCAAAGAAACAGCTACCAATTCCAGTTACAAGATTTAACGCGCCAGGACCACTGGTTGCCATAGCTACACCTAGTTTTCCATTCAATCTGGCATAAGCTTCTGCAGCAAAAGCGGCAGCTTGTTCATGTCGAACTGAGATACAATCAATATCATCCCTCTTCGCTACCGAATCAAGTAAATGAACTATAGCACCACCGATGAACTCAAAAACATGATCCACACCTTGTTTTTTTATAAAATCGATAACATAATCTGAAAGTTTCATATTTAAACTCCATTCCTAATTTAATAGAGCAGATTATAATATCTTCAATTAATATACTCCTCTATCTGTTTAACAGAGATATCAAACAAATTATCATCATTCTTATAGGCTAATGTCCATTCTACAATCTTGTCCAAGGCTTGATCTAAAGACCATCTCGGCTCCCATTGAAGCTGATTATATGCCTTTGAGCAATCTAATTTCAAAAAGTGAGCTTCATGAGGATGGTTACTTCCATCAATAATAAAGCTCGATTTGTTACCCCATTTTTCACACATTTTCTCAACGATCCATTCCACTGGCTTTGCGTCAGAATCATGTGGGCCAAAATTCCATGATTCTGCAAAAACAGGTCCATGCTCATAAAGCTTTTGAGCCAACTGAAGATATCCGCTAAGAGGCTCTAATACATGCTGCCAGGGACGTATAGCTGCTGGGTTTCTGATAATTATATCTTTTTCCTCAAGTAGAGAATTTATGCAGTCTGGGATAAGACGGTCCTTTGCCCAATCCCCACCGCCAATAACGTTACCTGCTCTTGCTGAAGCTAAGGCTACACCATGGTCAGAATATTTATTTATATTGAAAAAGGAGTTTCTATAGGATGCTGTAACTAACTCAGAACAAGCCTTACTATTTGAATACGGATCATATCCTCCTAAAACATCTACTTCCCTGTAACCCCATAACCATTCTTTATTTTCGTAACACTTATCTGTAGTTACATTGACAACCGCTTTTACATTGGGGGTCTGCCGTACTGCTTCCAAGATATTAACAGTACCCATAACATTGACAGAATAGGTTTCAACAGGCTCATCGTAAGATAGACGAACTAATGATTGGGCTGCCATATGGATAACAATATCAGGGTTAGCCCTCTGAATTGATTGGGTTAATTTATTAATATCCCTGATATCTCCTAATATGGATGACTCTATCTTATCTTCAATGCGACATTTTTCAAACAAAGAAGGGGACGTTGGAGGTTGCAAGGAGTATCCTGTTACCAGAGCGCCCATATGTGTTAACCAAATAGATAGCCAGCTTCCTTTAAATCCAGTATGACCAGTTAAAAACACCCTTTTCCCTTGCCAAAAGCTCCTCATTAGTTCCAATTTTTCCATGGCGCTTTACCTATTCCCCATAATTCTTCAAGATGATTTTTGTCCCTCAGAGTATCCATAGGCTGCCAAAATCCATTATGCTTGTATGCGTATAGTTCCCCTTTTTTGGATAGTTGCTCTAGTGGCTCTTTTTCCAATACAGTATCATCGCCTTCAATAAAATCGAAAACTTCAGGCTGCATCACAAAAAAACCAGCATTAATCCACGATCCGTCGCCTTTTGGCTTTTCTTGAAATCCGTTTACTTCACCACTCACTCCTAAATCTAATGCACCAAAACGCCCACTAGGTTGGACTGAAGTAACTGTAGCTAATTTACCATGCAATTTGTGGTAGTCTACTAATTCGTTAATGTTAACATCAGCTACCCCGTCGCCATAAGTTAACATGAATGGTTCGTTATTAACATAATCTTTAATCCGTTTTACTCTGCCACCCGTCATGGTATTTAAACCAGTATTAACCAGAGTTACTTTCCAAGGCTCGGCTGAGTGAGTATGAACTATAGTTTGGTTTTCGTTTGTAAAGTCAAAAGTAACATCCGACTCATGTAAAAAGTAATGAGCAAAATATTCTTTTATAAAAAAACCTTTGTATCCTAAACATACAACAAAGTCGTTATATCCGTATGATGAATATATTTTCATGATATGCCATAGAATAGGGCGTTGACCGATCTCAATCATTGGCTTTGGTCTTAAATGAGACTCCTCACTTATTCTTGTACCATATCCACCTGCTAGAATTACAATTTTCATACTTACCTCCAGGAATATTGTGTATATTAAATTATATCTTTTAATTAAAGAAAGTGTCAATTGATGTCTGAATTTGCTAGATTATCCTAAACGAAAAAGCTAGGAGCAGCGAAAATAACTCTTAGCTTATTTATAATCATTAACGTTTCACAAAAGCATGAATTTTTTCTACTACATAGTCAATCATTTCATTCGTTAATCCTGGATAAACACCAACTAAGAAAGTATCTTTTAAAATTTTATCTGTATTTGTTAAGTCACCATGTATTCTATAATTAACTCCTTGGAAGGCAGGTTGTCTAGTTAAGTTACCAGCAAACAGCATTCTTGTTTGAATCCGATTGGCTTCTAAATAACTAACAATATCATTTTTACTAAATGAAACATTATCTTGCAAAGTTAGAATAAAACCAAACCAACTTGGATCAGCATTTTCAGTCGGTCTCGGAAGAATAAAGTAATCCTTCAAATCCTCTAAGCCTGTAAGGAGTCGATTAAAGTTATTCTTTCTGGCTTCCGTAAAGCTCGGAACTTTCTTCAGCTGCTCAACACCAACTGCGGCCTGCATATCCGTAACTCTTAAGTTATAACCAATGTGAGAATACGTATATTTATGATCATAACCCATTGGTAGAGTGCCAAGCTCCCAACCAAATCTTTTTTTACAGGTATCATCGCATCCTGAAGGACACCAGCAATCTCTTCCCCAGTCTCTGAAAGATTCAATAATCATTTTTAACTTAGGGTCATTGGTATATACTGCCCCACCTTCACCCATAGTCATGTGATGAGGTGGATAGAAACTAGATGTTGCAATATGACCAAAGGTTCCAGTTAACTTTCCATTATATCTGGACCCCAGAGCATCACAATTATCTTCTATTACCCATAAGTTATACTTCGTAGCTATTTCCATTACTTTCTCTAAGTTAAAGGGATTGCCCATTGTATGAGCTATCATTATAGCTTTAGTTTTTGGAGTGATAGCTTCCTCGATTCTATCAGCCAAAATATTATACGTACCTAAGTCTACGTCAATGAAAACAGGAATGGCCCCATTTTGAACCATCGGTGTCACAGTAGTGGGAAAGCCTGCAGCTACCGTGATTACTTCATCGCCTGGAGTAATTCTTCTTTCACCTAATTTAGGCGATGTTAATGTGGAAAATGCGAGCAGATTGGCGGATGAACCCGAGTTTGTTAAAAGTGCATAACGAACCCCAATAAAATCGGCAAATTCTTTTTCAAATTGCTTACTAAATCTACCCGCTGTTAACCAAAAGTCTAATGACGAATCTACAAGACTTTTCATTTCTAGTTCGTCATAAACTCTTCCACCGTAGGATAACGAAGAACTCTCGGGATCAAACTCATGCTTTTTTTCATGAAATAAGTGATAGAATTGACCCACTTTTGATAAGATTTCTAATCGCAGTATTTTTTCAAATAATGACTTAGGTAATTCTCCGGTGTAAGAACATTCACTTGCGTTATACACACTTTGATTTCTAACGTCACATATTTGTCCTTCCATGTGTTCTAATGATATTTGATATTTGTCATCCGTAACGATCCCTTCTGAAATTTCAATCACATTATAATTTTGATTAAGTATATTTGTTATAATTGCTTTCTTACCATAAATATTCTCAATAATGCTACCGTTAAAAAACATTAACTTTCACTCTCCAATTTAGTTGCTTTGAAACTCCAATATTTTTGACCCAAAAAGCTAATTATTGTTGTTACGAATAAAGAAATAAGTTGTGATATCAGTGGATTCAACTTTAGCATTTCTACAAACAAAACTAATATACCATAATTGAGTAGAAAAGTGCATAAGTATATTAAGCCAAATTTTAGAATCATTCTACTAGAACTTCTTGCTACATTAAAAGTCCATTTTTTATTCAAATAGTAACTATTAATTACACCCAGTATATGAGAGACAACCAATGAAATAGAATAATTAAAGTGTAGTAGATTCAAACAAATAAAATAAACTGTATATCCAACAATTGTGTTAAGAATACCAACTAAAATAAATCTTAGTGTTTGATTAATTTTCACTTTTAATAATATTCCTCCATATTTTTTGATCTCTTGCATCACAACTCTATGAATAAATTGCTTGACTATTACAGAACATCTATATAAAACAAAATAACCATTTGTAAACGGATAAGAAACTTTAAGTCAAATAGAAAGAACATCTGCCGATTCAAAAAAAAATGTTGGTTACCGGGCCCAAAAGTTGATTCTTAGTCAGAATGCCGATTACTTGTACGATCTGAAAGCAACCCCAGATTTCCTGAAAGAGTTGCTGTTTCGATAACTGTTGAAGCGCATTGCATCTAGTCTTTAACAAAATTCCATGAAGGTGCGACAACTGCATTGAATACTATATTCACTTGTTTGCAATGCTATTGAGGAATTATACACTAGTACTTCTCAGTTTGTTTACTGATATCCCATTTAGTTTTAGTGAATAATACCTCATTCGATACTCACGTTTTCAAGTCTAAAATACATGCCAGAGGCATTTCTTGGATCGCCATTGGCATCAATTTTTTTTGAGTCGCTTGATATGTTAATCACATATCTTTGTCCTGCAGGCACAATGATTTTTTTTGAATAATCGGATCCCTGCGCATTGAAAATTAATTTTTCACTACCATCAGTTGAGGTAATCTTTAACTGAGAAGGCACGTCAAATCCTGATAATACAGTCATTTTCAAAGTTAATTCTTTATTATGGAGTGATAAATTATTTAATTCCAGTTCCACTTTATTTGAACACCAATTCCATTTTCTTTCCCCCTGTGTTTCAACCCCGTAACAACCATTCCATTTGATTAATGTAGGAGACTTGATTATTTCTTTTTTCTTTATAAATTCTGTATTAGACATACTGTTTTTATATGATTGTGTAAAATTAGACAAGTCAAAATAAACTTCTCTATTGTCACTACTTATAACAGAAGGAGCTCCTAAATAACTATGTAAGTCTTCTTCCATTTGTTTGCCATTATCAGCGTATCCATTTCTATCCAAGTAGATCCCTTGAAAGTCAGCTAATGAGAGTTGTTCAAGAAAATCCTTAACAGGTTTTTGTACTGCTTCCTTTTGCCATACATCTGAGAATCTGCCCTGCATAGCTCCAAAACTCCATGAAATCTTATTAGAATGTAGATACATTCTAAAGTGGTCATACCCCCCCATCTTATTCAGCGGCGAGGCTTCTGGAAAAAAAATATATGGCAATTGAAAAACTTTTGCAGGAGTTTCTGCAGAAATAGCGCTCTCTATTTTGCCAACGAAATCTTTATCTGTAGAAAAACTATTTTCTAGAGCTTGATAGTTAGGTATATAATTTTTACTTGTTTGATCAAACAAAGCAATTAACAATAGCACAATAAGTAGCACATTAAAAACAGATTTGTGTAAATATTTCCTGGTGTAATCTATGATAATGCATATTGCTAGTATTGATAAAAAGGCTATAATTATACTCACCCTGTTTAGACCCCTAATAGAAGGAGAAACAATTAAAGCAAACAAAGTACCAAAGCCACCTACAGTACAAAGTAAAACAAGTGATAAATTCAAATTACTTAAGTTAATTAATAATTCGCTTTTTTCCTTTATTTTCCACTGTCGAAGACTTGTTATAATTAAAATCAAAAAGCCGATTGAACTTATCAAACCTAACGATGCAAAACTATTCTCATTTACTAATGGAGCAGTAGAAGTATATTTTTTTTTCAAACGTTCCAATAGGTTGATTCTATGGTTATCTATCGGGAGAACCAATTGTGAAATTTTTAAACCTAAAATTTCCGTGTGTGATGTATCTCTAATTGCTACTTCTGTATTCTTACCTGTAGCATAGTTATTATATAACGAAGGAGAGATATTAATCAAAACACCAAAACCAATACATGCTACAAGAATTAATGAAATCTTTATGTGATATAAAGCTCTAAATTTTAAACTTGAGACCAGTCCTCCTATAATAAACAAAAAACATATAAAAAAAGCATAATATACTCCACTAGAAGACAGTAACAAACAAATAAATAAACTGTATAATTTCTTTTTCGCCCCATAATTATCACGATCATTTGACATTATATTCACAATTAATAATATCATTAGTGGAATTAAATAATAAGCTGAAAGAAATAGATGTGCTTCTCCTCTCAAAAAGTGATATGGCATAAAACTATAAAGTAAACTTCCTATAAGAGAAACTGTATTCGAAAAATTAAGTTTCCGCATTACAAATAACGAAATAACTGTTGTTAAAGGAAACGTCAATAAGAAATATAAATTTAAGACTGATGCATAATCTGGAATAAACAAAGATATTAACTTCATAATAAAAAAATGAAAGTTATCTGCCATTGGAAAATCATACATTTCTAAACCAAAAGGCGCTCCTAGATATTTGTTATTGAAATACCAGCCATTCTCAATAAGTCCTTTAACCATAATTGTTGAGAACAGACCATCAGCGTTATAATCTAACGGAACAGATAAATTTGCTTTCCATAGTTGCATTAAAAAAATTAATATAGCAATGCTTAGAGCAGCAGAGAACGTATACATAAAAAAAACTTTTATCAATCTTTTCGATTGGGAATTCATCTACTACTTTCACCTCATAACTCATTTAAATGACTTGTTAAAGTATTGAAATATTTATTAGATATAGCTAAAAAATCTAATGTTTTTTCGGCATAACAAGTAGAAATAGCGCTCATTGAATTAAGTAATAATTTGTTATTCGTTAGTTCAAGCAAATAAGCCAATACTAACTCCTCTTCATATTCATCAACATCCACTTTCCAAACACAATCGTCCGGGTATTCCTTATATGAGCCAACATTAGAAACGATACATGGTACCCCATATCCTAACGATCTTACAAGTGTCGCAGATGTTTCACCAAAGGTGGGCCATCTTAAGTTAATACATATGTCTGATGCTTTAATATAACTTTTAAACAACTCCAAATCTGGACTATCAATTAATTTAACAAAATTGTTAACGTTTAATTGCCTCATTATTTTTGTAAGCTGTGCTTTCACATCATCGCTACAGTGGCCTACAATATATAATTGAATATTTGTATTAGTTTTTACTAATTCTGAGATAACTCTTAAAATAACATCTACTCTTTTGTTAGGAATAACATTACCAAATACACCTATTGTGATTTTATCCGGATTAATATTGAGCCTCTTTTTCAAATCATCTTTGTTATATTCTTCTTTCTCAATTATAATCCCACTTGGAATATTAATTATTTCCCCTGTAAAATTCGTTTCAATTTGAATTTTTTCCTTTACCCACTTGCTATGCACAATTATCTGATTACTCAATTCAACTACTTTTTTAAACATTGGAAATTCTTGATCATTAGGATATGATCCTTGAGTTATTAATTGCATTCCAGCATCATTACCTTGTTGCCCATGGCTATAGGTTAACTCATTTACAAACCCATGTTTATCTCCACGTAAATACTTGGTATACATATAGAAGCCATACAAATTAAGATCATGCAAAACAACACTACCAGGATAATCAATGAATGCATCGTAGATCCAAGAGTGCAATTCGTTATTCCCCATATGATATACTCTTGTACTAATTCGTTCTAGTAGTTCCATATTAGTTTTATATTCTAAAACTTCAAAATTACTTCTAATGAATGGATTATCAGGAGAGAAGTTATCCACAAATATTTTTATTTCAAAGAAATCCTTTAAGTTAACCAATAGTTCTTCACTATAGTCAGATATACCTGATGACTGTGGGTTTAAGGGGCTAAAGTAAGCCAAGACAGGTTTGTTTGAATTAAATTGAATCTCAGGAGACACACCAAAAATAAGATTTTTAATAACAAGTAAACTTGCTGAAGTTGTTTTATTCCAACTGAATTTCTCCGCTTGCTTGATACCTTTCGTCTTATATACATCCGATAATTGTTTATCCTTTAATAAGGATGTAATTGCCTTTGCCAATATCTCATCTTCGTTAACATCTACAATTATTGCAGCAGCTTCAGCTACTTCTGTTAGGGAAGAGCTATTGGTTGTTATAACCGGAGTTCCACATCGCATGGCTTCTAGTACAGGTAATCCAAAACCTTCATAAACAGATGGGAAGACAAACATTTCGCACTCTTTGTACAAGGCAACTAAACAATCATCTGTTATAAAACCTAAAAACAATAATTGACTTGGATTGATTCCTTTCTCTTTTGCATGTAGGGAAAGCTCTTCTCTCTCATTTTCTTGCTTGATTCCAGAAATAACCAATATGACATCAGAAAATTCTTTATTTAATTTAGAAAATGCATTAATTAGCCCCTTATTGTTTTTCCTAGGATCATAACCTGTTAAAGAGAAAATAAACCTCGATGAAAGATTTAATTCTTCCTTTAATAACGTTTGCTCTTTACCTGATCTTTCTTCTTGATAAAGATATTCATTTGTAGAAGCATAAACTACATGAATTTTATTACTATCAATCTTATAAATTCGTATCAAATCATTCTTCGACGCTTCAGAAATTGTTAATATGCAATCTGCCTTTTTAATGATATTACATCTAGAGTCGTAAAGGTTTTGAATATGTTGTGGCCATTTATTATAATAATGTTCTTTCATAACAATTGGAATTAGATCATAAACTAGATAAGATACTTTTACATTTTGATTTTTAATATTCGGAACTTCTATGTCAAACATCAGTGGACTAGTAAAATGAATAATATCGATATTCTTTTGTTCAATAAAGTCTTCTATATCTGCTGTTTCCCAAGTATGATCTTCTTGAACTCTTTGATCAAAATCAATAAATTTACTAACAAAAGTAAATTGCCACTCATCATTTTTTTTCCTAAGTAAGTAATACCGATGGCTAGAATCTTGATTTATAAGACCCCTAACCCAATTATAAGTATAGATGCCAATCCCTCTGTTTTTCTCAGCGGTGTACAAAGTTTGAACATCGATTAAAATTCTCATGAGATAATATCCTCTCTTGGAAATCCCTTTTTAATCAGATAATTTATTATTGTTTCAGATGTCTTAGCCCATGTGTAATATTCGTCTACATACCTCTTACCCAAATCTGCCATAGAGTTTGCCCTATTTGTATCTTCCAATAATGTGTTTATAGCTTTTTTAAAAGAATCATAGTCTTTATAATATAGTCCTCCCTTACTACGGTCGCAGTGACCTTTTGTAACAGCACAATGTTCATGAACTATAACAGGGGTATTACATAACCAACTTTCCATCACGACTATAGAGAAGCTTTCCATTAAGGATGGCTGTATCAAAGCAACTGCACCTGCAATTGCATCGTATTTATCCTCATCACTAACCTCACCGATATGGATTATATTCTTGGTAGCCTTCATAGTTTCTATAATTTGGTCTTCACCTTTACCTACAAAAACTAGTTTCGTCTTATTCGAATTCTCATCGCTATATTGCTTGAATAATTGAATTAGTTGCGGAACATTCTTCCCGGACACTTGCCTTCCAACATATACAACATAATCTCCAGAAATATTATATTTAGATTTAAAACCATCAGGATTCGGTATATAGTTAACTTCTACTCCACCACCTGAGACCACGCTAGCACCATCCTGCAAATTGTATAAACTCTCTGAAAATTCTTGCTCTTCAATTGTATTTAAGAACAGTCCACTAACCCTTGAGAACATATCTTTAACCGATTTGAGGTAGGCCATTCCTTCGTCGTGCAGGCACGGAACAATAAAGCTATTCTCAGGCCTCAGTTTACTTCCCCAGTACGTTGTGCCGCTTAGGTACGGGATAAATAAAAATATATAATCTTCTCCTGACTCGTTAATAAATTGATACATACTATCACTATTGACGGTTTCATGCATTAGTTGCATCTCTTGAACGTAACTTAAACTTTCACCATGTATTAATTTGCCCATTAGGTCATCGTACAATTGTTTATTTCTTTTTCTTAAAGAAAACCTTCTTACTTTAAGTTCGTTTATAATTGTAACTTCTTCTTTATAAAAATCGGTACCCCAATCCCAAAACGAATCCCTACCACAGGTGGTAAGGATCTCAACATTACATCCTGCACTTTGAAGACTTCTTGCTATACCACCAGCAAACCTCTCTGCACCACCCGAGATATTATCACTGTACCACGGAGTTACAACTGCAATTATCATATATTAACTCCTCATTGTTTAGATAAGATCAAAGAAAAATTATAATATTCCTGAGGATCCGTTCCATCGATAGGACCACTCAAATATGAATTAATAACACTAAATCCCACATCAACAGCAATATATTTGTAGGTTTCATGAAACATTGGCTTTTCATGTGTAGGATCTAGATAATATAGATTATGCATGACGTATGGTGAAGTAGTATTTGGTGTCTCTATAATAAGTACACCATTTAAAGATAATTTGCTTAAGCATAATTTCAGAAAATGTATTTTCAAAGGGGCAGGTAGATGCTCTACAACATGGCCTGTAAATATTCCCCCAACACTATTATCATTCAGACTTTCAAGGTATTTTATAGCATCATTTGTGTGGGCTGATAACCCTTTATCGGTACAGATTCTCACTAACTCAGGATCAGAATCCACACCCACTCCTTCAATCTCGTGATCGCGGAGTAACTCCAAGAAATACCCTTTACCACATCCAATATCCAGAACGTAATTACAATCTTTCAAATAAGGAATGTATTGTAGGTATATTTCCTTTACAGTTTCACGATCAGCGCTAAATCGTTCGGCAAATTTTGAATAATTAAAATCAAGAACTGTATTTTTTTTGTATTCATCTGCGATTGTTTGAATCTTTGTACCTAGTTCATCTCGATATAATACCGCATTTTGATCTATTTCCATTATTTTTGTAGTTAAGACTGTAGTTTTATTAGCTAGCTCATTTCCCGTTAGTAATGATTCTGAAACTTTATTCGTCAATTCAATGTTTTTATTAGTTAAATGAAGAATCACTTTGTTTTGTTCATTAATAATTTCTATTGCAGAATTTAGACCAAACCAAATATCATTATTTAATTGCTTTTGTTGATTTATAAAAGTATCTGCATACCATTTGGTAAATAATCTAGTTCCAATGCGTCTTATGGGAACAATAATTTTACCTAAAAATTTAAATCTGGAAACAAGATGAGGTTCCAAAAAAGCCACAGGTATATTAGCAGTAATTCTATAGTTCAATCTTTTTAATTTAACCTGTAAAGAAGAAAAGATTTGAGAAAGTTCCTCATCTTTAAAATCTATCTCAGTCTCTAAAGTAGCTTGTTCTAATTTAATCTCTTCAATAGTCTTTTTTTGAGAACGAACACCATTTCGAATTTGATTCATAATAAATCCAGGAGTTATTTTTTCTACCATTTTTGGCACCACCTATTTTTCATGTAACCATTCATGCTTTATCTTAACGATTCCTACATCGTTAGTTATGCTTGATACCTTAAAAGAATATTTTTTATCGTGATAGTCATACTGATTCCCATTAATATCGTGAACAGCAACAGTTATTAAATATGTCCCAGCCCCTAAATTAATAGAGGGTATTTCAAACACCATTTTACCTATTAATCCCTTTTCCAAGTAAGGTATTTTAAGTTTATCTATAAAAGTATTTGTTCCATAACAATGTATATTATCTATTGTGTGTATACCACATCCAAATACCGGGTTTTCAATGTTTTGATTAGTCTTATAATTAATAATTATCTTCAAATATTCCCCGCTCAAAAAGCCCAGTTTAGGGATATTATTGATATCAGTAATTATAACATCAGTCAATTCAACATATCGGTTTCCCCATCTGTTTTCATCGACTTCATGTATTACATCTTTTTGAATTTCTTCTTGCTTAACTATGTTATCCTGAGTAACATCGATCTCAGTAGTAACTGGTTCTGGACTACTTTCTTCGATTAGTCTTTTGTTTTCTTCTTCTGCTAGATAAGAGAGATATTTATCAATTACTTTTCTTGGTTGTCCATCTTCTGTTACTTTCCCTTTATTAATCCAAATGACTCTATCACATAGTTTTTCCATTGCACCCAGATCATGAGAAACAAACACGATCGTTGTTCCTACACTTTTCAATCTCAATAACTGATCCATACATTTTTGTTGAAAAGCTGCGTCACCCACAGCAAGAACTTCGTCAATTAATAAAATTTCCGGTTCAACCATAATGGCTACAGAAAAGGCTAATCGCATATACATACCAGAAGAATAACTTCTTACAGGATTTTCAATGTAATTTTTAAGTTCTGAGAAAGTGATTATTTGATCAAGTTTGCTCTTAATCTCTTTCTTACTTAAGCCCAGTATTGCAGCGTTCATAAATATATTTTCTCTACCTGTGAAATCAGGATGAAAGCCAGCACCTAATTCTAATAAACTAGATACTTTCCCTTGCATATTTATTTCACCTGTGTCAGGATATAAAATACCCGTTAATAGTTTTAACAATGTGCTTTTTCCAGAACCATTCCTACCAACTAAACCAACTGTTTCTCCTTTTTTTATATCTAAAGAAACGTTGTCCAAACCCAGAAATACATCGAATTTATTTTTTCTTCTATTTACAATTCTATCTTTTAGAGTTGAAGCTCTTTCTTTGAAAACCTTGAATGATTTAGTGACATTAGTTACTGAGATAACATTCATTACTTCAACCACCCTTAAATTTCTTCTGCAAATCTTCTGCTTAAATGCTTGAAGATTAATAAACCGAAATATAACATTGCAACAGAAAGAATTGCTACCACAGTTAATTCAGTGCTGTCTGGAAATTTGTTGTAAAAGAAGATATCGTGAAAGCTTTCAATTATCACTCGTAGTGGATTATATAAAAATATAAAGTTGATCTCTTTAGGAATCATACTTGTTGTAAAGACGATCGGTGTCAGATAAAACCACACCATCATTAATATACCCAATACATGTTCTAAATCCCTAAAATAAACATTTAGACTTGAAAAAATTAATGTTAATGCAAGAGTAAACACAAAATAAATAATTAAGATAACAGGGAACAACAAAAGTGGCCAACCCAACTGTATCTTACTGAAAAAGAGTATTGGAAATAAAACTAGTAGGCTAAAAACATAATTAACAACTCCACCCAAAACTACGGATAATGGCAATATCTCTTTTGGAAAGTAGATTTTTTTTACTAATCCTGCATTTCGAATAACGACTCCCGCACTTGATGTTATGGCTTGATTTATTAAGAACCATGAGATCAGTCCAACAAATAAATACGAAGTGTAATTTTCAATATCAACCCGAACTATATATTTAAATACTATTGAATATACAACTAACATTAAGAGAGGATTAATTAAAGTCCAAAAAAAACCTAGAAAAGAACCTTTGTAACGTGTTCTTAAATCAGTAAGAACTAGACTTTCCAGCATCTGCCTATATTGATATATTTCCTTAATTTTTTTCATCATAATTAATTTGTTGCTCCTTAGTCGGAGTTTATTAAATTCTATTTCTCCAGTATTGTATTATATTAGAAAGGGAGTCTTCTAATGATATTGAGGGAACCCAATTAGTCTTCTTTCTAATAAGTTGTGGATCTCCATAGTAAAGAGGAAAATCAGATGGTCTTAGTTTAGTTTCATCCTTCTGAATTTGTATGTTACTACAAAAGCTAATGCTTATTAGTTTCTCGAGAATCTTTTGAATAGATACAGGAACTCCTGAACAAACGTTATAAACTTTACCAAAATCACCTTGTTCAAGAAGCAAGTAATATGCATTTACTATATCTCTAACATCTGTAAAATCTCGTTTTGCATCAAGATTTCCCACCATTATGATAGGGGATTTAATTCCTTTTTCAATTTCAGATATTTGTTTGGCAAAATCTGAAGTGACGAACCCCAAACCTTGGCCAGGGCCAATATGATTGAATGGTCTCACATGAATTGTTTTTATAGAATGTTGATTGTTATAGTGCTTAGATAACATAGAAACTGTTGCTTTAGAAATTCCATATGGACTTATGGGATTTAGTAAAGTGTTTTCCGAAATAGGGGACAATAAATCTTCAATTAAACCATATTCTTCAGAAGATCCTATAGTCAAAACTCTAGTATGATTACGTACATCGCTTTGTAGAATTGCTTCGAACAAATTTATTGTTTTTATGACATTTGCATCAAATGTCTCAGATTTATTCTCCCAAGAGTATCTCACATTACTTTGACCCGCCAAATGATAAATTTGGTCTGGTAAAACTTGATTTAATATTGATTTCATTTTTTCAGCATCATCTAAAGCGCTTTGTATAATATGAATATTGTTGTTGTCTTTGAAATGGGGAACTACTCTAGTAGTTCCCCAAACCTGATGTCCTTGATTGATAAGAAACGCTGCAAGATGTTTACCAACAAATCCATTAATCCCTGTAATTAATGCTCTCATGAAATAAACCGCCTTTATCTAGCTGTTTTAGCGTTGCAGTTTTTTCAAATCACTCTCAACCATCATTGTGATTAATTGTTCGAATCCAACTTCTAATTCCCACCCAAGCTTACTCTTAGCTTTCGTACAATCACCTAACAAAAGATCGACCTCTGCTGGTCTTACAAATTTCGGATCAACTACAACATAATCTCTCCAATTCAATCCAACGTGACCAAAAGCAATCTCAACCAATTCCTCTACGGTATGAAGTTCCCCAGTTGAAATAACATAGTCATCTGGTTGATCCTGCTGTAGCATCAAATACATTGCTTTTACATAATCCCCAGCAAATCCCCAATCACGCTTAGCATCTAAATTACCCATCCGCAGTTCATTTAGTAGGCCCAATTTAATTCGAGCTGCAGCATCCGTAACCTTACGAGTTACAAACTCAACGCCGCGGCGTGGTGATTCATGATTAAACAAGATGCCGGAACAAGCAAACATATCAAAGCTTTCGCGATAATTAACCGTAATCCAGTGACCGTATACTTTAGCGACACCATAAGGACTCCTTGGATAAAAAGGTGTTGTTTCCTTCTGAGGAGTTTCAACAACCTTACCAAACATTTCACTGCTTGATGCTTGATAGAACTTGGCCTCCGGTTTAATGAGCCTAACAGCCTCTAATACATTTGTGACACCAATTCCTGTTGATTGACCCGTAAGCACAGGTTGAAGCCATGAAGTACCTACAAACGATTGTGCAGCAAGATTGTATACTTCATCAGGATTGGAGACACGTATCGCTTGTATTAAAGACCCTTGATCCAACAGATCTCCCTCAACGAATTCAATTTCATTTTTGATATGCTCAATATTCTCCAATATTGGTACACTAGTTCTTCTGCGTAAGCCATATACCTTGTAACCTTTAGATAGTAATAATTCAGCTAAATATGAACCATCTTGACCTGTAATTCCAGTAATTAGCGCCGACTTCGTCATGTAATAAATTCTCCTTTAATATATTCATAGATTGAGTGATTAATTTGTATTATAAGTATTTATCCAGCTTTTGCATTCTTAGTTCTTTCAATAATAACTTTACTTCCTGCGCTTTTTCCTTGGTGCAAATTAACGTTACATCTTCAGTATCTACTATAATCAAATCTTCTATTCCGAGAGTTGCTATTAATTTACCATTGCTTTCGATAATACAGCGTTTGGTATCTAAATTAAGTATGTTGCCTTTTATGACATTCCCATTTTCATCGCGCTCGTTGATTCGATCAAGTGCAGTCCAGCTCCCAACGTCATCCCAGCCAAATATACAAGGAATTACATAAATATTGTCAACCTTCTCCATAATACCATAGTCAATGGATTGATCGGGCATTTTTGGAAACTCAGCTCGAATTACATCATTTCGATTGGAAGTTTCAAAAGCCTTTTTCATCGTTTCTAAAATATCATGCATGTCTGGCATAAGCTCTTGAATATATTTACGTATAACAGATGTCTTCCAAATGAAGATTCCACTATTCCAAAAAAAGCTTTCTGTAGCCAAGTAGCCTTGTGCCGTATTTAGATCAGGCTTTTCAACAAATTTATTTACTTTGTACACTTCTAAGTCGTTGATCATTTCCATTTCGTTGGTGCTCTCAATATACCCATAGCCAGTCTCAGGATAGGTTGGTTTAATACCAAGCGTTACCATACTGCTATCATCTTGAGAAACCTCAACCGCTGTTTGCAGGATTTTAATAAATCCTTCCTCATTTTCAATAATGTGATCAGAAGGAAGTACCACCATAGTACTATTTGGAAACTTTTCCTCTATTATTAAGGAAGCTAAGCCTACACACGGGGCTGTGTTTCTACCTATAGGCTCGATTATTATATTTTCCAGTGGTAGAGTAGGTAACTGCACATGCATCAATTCAGCATAGAGCTCATTGGTCACAATAAAAATTTGAGAAATATCTATTAGCTTCTCTAGCCTGGCAATTGTCTGCTGAATCATAGATTTATTACCGGATATATTCAAAAATTGTTTCGGCAAATTCGTTCGGCTTTTGGGCCAGAACCGTTCACCCTTCCCCCCAGCCATTATCACTGCGGTGATGGTCATATCTTCCCCTCCAGTTATCGACATAAAGCGGGTCGCTTTCTATAACTACAATATTATAACGTACCAATTTACGACAAAGCAATGCTTATGGAATTATTTGTTTCCATAAATGTACATGACTAGTATAATGGTTACGTATATGTTACCAAGGTAAGTGCGAAAAGGCTAGTTTATATAACTGGTAATAACTTTTATTGCTTTACCTACTCGTTTAATAATAGTATTAAGATCATGAATGTCGAATTCTCGGAGGTTACTAAAATTGAATTACCAATATGCGACAACAAAATCAGAGCATTTTATACCTACTCTAGAAATGAATAAACAACTTGCTATAAAGAAGAATTATTCAAGCATTTTAGCAGCAATCTTTTTGTTGCTTGAAGCTGTTTCGATCGTATTAGTTTTCTTCTATCTCTATGAATACAGAATTTCACAAGAATTCGAGAGTAATATTATTTTGTGGGATATAAACTCACCCCGTTTTTTGAAATACATGGTTTTCTTCCTAATTTCTTCATTTACTTACATCGTTTTCGTTTACCGCTACAAGCTATTCAGCTTTAGATCAAGTTCAGGGCTTGCAGATGAACTATATAAAATGATCAAGGCTTATTCATTCGCAATTCTTATTACAATTGGAGTTAGTTTCTTACTTAAATTTACAGATTTTTCCAGATTGGTTGTTGTCCTGTATTGGCTAATGGCAATTGTCTCTTCTGGATTGGTACGTGGAATCAAACGTGCGGTATATATTAGATTAGCTAAGCAAGGTGTTGTGAGCAAAAATGTCGTCATTGTAGGAGCGGGAAAGTTTGGTAAATCTTTAATGCAAGAACTGACAAATTATCAATATCTCGGTTATAAAATTATTGGTTTTGTAGATGATGACGAAACTCAGGATTATGAAGAGCACAAATACTTGGGTCCAATAGCACAATTAAATGAACTACTAAAAAAACACCTTGTTGAAGAAATCATTATTACTATTCCTTCAGAAAGAGATTTAGTCAATAAACTCATTACGGATCTTAGAAAGCTGGATATTAATATTAAAATTGTTCCTGATTTATATAATCTGGTCATGAGTACTGTTCAAATAGGCAATATTAATTCATTACCAGTAGTAACATTAGTGAAAACTCCCATGAGAGGCTTGGGTCTTGCATGCAAAAGATTAATTGATATTGTTGCCTCTTCTCTGTTGATTCTTCTCATACTTCCTGTATTTCTTATAACTGCTATCGCTATTAAGATGGATTCCAAAGGAAGTATCATATATAAGCAACAAAGAATCGGAAAAAACGGAAAAAGATTTTATATGCTCAAGTTTAGGTCTATGGTAACTAACGCTGACGCCTTACTAAAACAAATACAAAACCAAAATGAAGTGGATGGTATTGCTTTCAAAATGAAAGAGGATCCACGCATCACCAAAGTAGGGCGGTTTATACGTAAATATTCCATTGATGAGCTCCCACAATTGTTTAATGTTCTGATAGGTAATATGAGCTTGGTAGGTCCAAGACCTCCGTTACCTTACGAAGTAGAACGATATGGTGACTGGGAGTGGAGAAGGCTGGAGGTGCTCCCTGGTATCACGGGTTTGTGGCAGGTAAGTGGACGGAGTGACTTATCCTTTCAACAATGGATGAATCTTGATATTTATTATATTGAAAACTGGAGTATCGCTTTTGATATTAAAATATTATTAAAAACACTCCCTGTTGTGTTGAAGGGTGAAGGAGCTTATTAATATTGAATGTATATATAGACGGTCAGCCACTTCTCGGACCACGGTCAGGAATTCCTCGATATGTCGAATGCTTGATAAAGCAACTGTCAAATGAATCCGATGTGAATCTGTACTTAGCTTTTAACCGAATAGCAAAAAGTATTCGGGAAAATCACGTTTTGTCTTTCGAACGTGATTTTCATCTTGATTTGGTCAATAATATGTACCCTTATAAGGTGATACGCAGACTTCTGCGCCCTAATTTCCTTTATAATATGCCCTATGATATGATAAAAAAATCGAAAGCTGATATTTTTCACGGTACTAATTTTACTCATACGCCTACTCTAAAAGGCAAAAGCATTATTACGATTCATGATTTGTCTTATATGCATTACCCAGAATTTACTACCCAAAAAATCTTAAAACATCATAGTCAGTGGGTCCCTTACAGCGCTGAGAAATGTGATCACATTATAACCGATTCTTGGCAAAGTAAACTCGATATCATTAATTTACTCAACATAGCGGAAGAAAAAATTGATGTTGTTCATCTTGCCGCAGATGAGAACTTTAAATTCATCTCCAATTCAGCACCAGTTTTGAAAAAATACCAAATTCCAGATAAATATATTCTATTTGTAGGAACTTTGGAACCGAGGAAAAATTTACTTGGTTTACTTCAATCTTATTTAATTTTGAAAAAACAATATGACTGCTCAGAAAAGCTTGTAATTGTTGGCGCCAAAGGGTGGAAGTTCAATCCTATATTTGACTGGGTACGAGAAAATCAATTAGAAGATGAAGTTGTATTCACTGGATTTATTGACGATGAAGACTTACCCGCTATATACAGTGCAGCTACGGTATTTGTTATTCCATCTGTGTATGAAGGCTTTGGTCTTCCTCTCCTTGAGGCGATGCAATGTGGTACTCCTGTTATTGCATCTAATATATCGTCGCTCCCTGAGATTGTGGGAGAAGCTGGCATACTTATTGATCCACATGATCACTTCTTATGGGCTGAGGAAATTTTTCAAATAGTCTCAGACTCTGCAAAGAGAGATCTGTATTCACAAATGGGTCTGGAACGTTCCAAGCAATTTACCTGGAAACAAACTGCAATGGAAACCAAACAAATATATCAAAAGGTATTAGGTGGTTCAAAATGAAAATCGCAATTGTCCATGATTATCTTAACCAATATGGAGGAGCGGAACGGGTTCTTGAATGCTTCCTGGATTTATTCCCAAATGCTCCTGTTTATACGATACTTAGTGATTTATCAAAAATGCCAGCAAGATTTGGTCAGGTTGATATTCGTAATTCGTACATCCATTCAATTCCCTTTTCCAAAAAGCACTACAAGAAAATGCTGTCTTTATTTCCGACTGTTATTGAACAATTCGACTTAAGGGAATATGACGTTATATTGAGCAGTTCAAGCGCCTTCGCCAAGGGAGTAATTACAAGCCCTAATCAAATTCATATCTGTTACTGCTATACACCAATGAGATATGTTTGGGATCTGTATCATCAATACATTCAAGAAGACGTGAAAAACCCGATATTCCGTATGGTTCTTCCTTTTATCCTTCACAAAATTCGGATGTGGGATTTAATAACTGCTCAGCGAGTCGACCATTTCATCGCAGATTCTAAAAGTATTTCTAGACGGATTGCCAAGTATTATGGTCGTGATTCTGACGTTATTTATCCGCCTGTCAGCTATGATAATTTCAAGCAAGCCGAGAACACAGAAGAATTCTTCTTAATTGTATCCAGAATGATTCCATATAAAAGAATAGACATTGCTATTGAGGCCTTCAATAAACTCAAAAAGCCGTTAGTTATTATTGGAGATGGTTATGACAGAAAACGCTTGGAGTCCTTGGCGGGAGAAACCATTACATTTTTGGGACGGCAGCCCGATGAAGTGATTATAGAATATTACTCCAAGTGTAAAGGGTTCATTCTAGCGGGTGAAGAAGATTTTGGGATTACACCATTAGAGGCACAATCGAGTGGAAGACCTGTTATTGCCTTTGGTACAGGCGGGGCGTTGGAAACTGTAGTTGATAATGTGACGGGAGTGTTTTTCAACGAGCCGACAGCCGACAGTATTATAGAGGCTGTGCGTAAGTTTGAATCCATAGCTTTTGACTCTTCAGCTATTCGGAAGCATGCTCATGGATTTAATGAGAACCGTTTTAAAGAAGAAATCTTGAATTATATTAATACGGCGATTCAACAAAAGGAGCACTCTCATGAATAAAAAAGCTGTAGAGAATGAAGAAAAAAAATCAATTCTGTTTTGGCTGCTTTCTGCTTTTGTTGTGTTTTTTTTATTTTGGGCACCTTTTCAAAAAGCATTATTTAATGGTAACACTTTTGATTTTGAACGTTCTATTTATACCTCTTTAGTTTGGGGGTTCATTGTACTTATTATTGCGTCGTTATACTTATTCTATAACTGGAAGCTGAAAGATCATCGTGACATTCTTAGTTTACTCGTATGGCTGCTTCCATTAACTTACTTACTGTCCAGAATATCTGAGGCTTCACGTTACTATGCTACTAATTTGCTATACATTCAAATGTTATATGCGATTTTCTTTATTCTCGGTATTTATTTGTGTAGAAGTAAGCTTGGCAATCAAATCATAACTTGTAGTTTAATGGGATCGGGATATGCGGTCGTATGGTTCGGACTGATCAACTGGCTTGGCTACAAGGAATCGGCGGCAAAGATGATTAGCTGGTTCGTCAATTTTCCCGGTAAAATGGAGTATCAGGATGCTGTCATGTCCGCGGAAAACCAACTGCGGCTCACCTCTACTTTTCAATATGCGAACTCATATGCAGCTCTTCTTATTGCTTTGTTACTTAGTGCTGCTTATTTTATCGTTTCGAGTAAGAAACCAGTTGTTATTATTATTAATGCCTTTATGTGCATACCTATAATCATTTCATTGTTCCTAACTTTATCACGCGGCGGACTTGTCATTCTGCCTATAGTTCTGCTGCTCATATTACCATTTATGAAAATATCCAAACAAATATTCATGTTTATTGTTCTTGGCGTTTCTTTCTTAGTATCGCTTCTCATTCTGGGCAAGATTACGGCAGTTGGCGAACAATTTTACTTACATCAAAACCTTGCAACGGCTGCAGGTGGATTGTGGATACTTATAGGTACTTCTGCAGGATGTGCTATTCTCATATGGTTATTCCAAAAATTTCTCTTTCCTTTAGTCGATACATTCACAGATAATAAGATAAAAATGAAGTTTGCAACCATTTTGTTGCCAGCAACTGCTTTAGTAATAGGAGCAATAGGCTTGTTACTGCTTTTTGGCAACACAGGTGCTACGAATCTTTTACCTGACTATATTAAACAACGTATCGAAAATATCAATTTTGCTCAGCACAGTGTTTTAGAAAGAAATTCTTTTAACAAGGATGCCCTGAAACTTTTTGAGGATTACCCGATTCTGGGTGCCGGTGGCGGTGCATGGGCAGCCCTATACGAAAAGTACCAAAGCTACCCTTATGTAAGCAGGCAGGCCCACAACTTTTTCATGCAGTATTTAGTGGAAACTGGAACCGTCGGTATTTTAGTACTTCTTGGGTTCCTTGCTTATATCTTTGGGCTGTACATTCGGTATCAAAGCAAGTTTTCGGAGCAAGGGCAGGACCGTCACATTTTCTATATTGTCACAATATCTCTACTTATTCACAGTATAATCGACTTTGATCTTAGCTATGTATTTATAGGCATACTTGTATTCTTGAGTCTGGGTGCAATGATTTCTCAGATTTCTGTCATACCCAAGTTCAATTTCGTTAAAGAATCAACTCTTCCTTACATCAATAAAATTTATCCAGCAGCACTTTTGGTATTATCGATCATTATGTTCTTTATATCTGCCCAAAATCTAAGCGCCAACAGCTCATTTCAAAATGCAGTAGCAGCTGGCAATAGCAATAAAACGATTAATGATGTATTTGTTCCTTTAGACGAGGCACTACGTACTCACAGTAATCATCCGGATTATAGTCTTTACAAAATTGATATACTGTTTCAGTCTTATCAACAAACCAAAGATGAAAAAACTTATACTCTTTTAATCAGTCTTATAAATCAACTGAAAACAGATGAACCCCATAATCGTTACTTAATTGATCAAGAGATCAAAGCTTATTTGATCAAGGAACAGTTTGCAAAAGCACAAGAAATCGCAAGCTCTCAAATTAATAATTATTCTTGGGATATCACCTTGTACGAAAAAACAATATCTCTTGATCTGACTCTATCTGAAAAAGCTAGAATAGATCGAAACGATGCTTTAAAAGTACAATACTGGAACCATTCTTTCGAAATCTACGCAAAAGTCTTAAGCAAGATGAAAGAGCTGGAAAATCTTCCGAAAGAGCAAGTTCAGGGGCGTCCTTTCAATGTTACCCGTAATATGGCATTAAGCCTTGGACAAATCGAGTTTATTCGCGGGCAGTATGCATCGTCTGAAAGCTTCCTAAAAACATATACTAACGATCAGTTTGAGGATGCTGGTAATCGCGAGATAGCCAGATGGTACCTCGCCTCCTTACAAAAGCAAAACAAAACGGATCAACCACTATATGACAAGCTCATCGCCAAGGACCCAAAAGAACGTGATGAGATAAATAAGCTGGTCAACGCAACTTTCTAGCGGCAATTACGTCCTATTATTTGGAAGCAATGTTTTTTAACAAAATACTACCATAGCTTGCTATTAGATGGTAAGATGTAGATTGTATTTTCAATAATACATTCAGTATTATTATTCTGATTTAACAAAGGCACCAGCCTTGTTATAATACAGTCTTCGCTGGAAGGGAGGTGAATCGAGAATGGCGAATTTGAATTTGCAAGACCTTACAAACAGAGGAACAAATAGGAGGAATACTGTGTTAAATCGTACTTTCGTTAAAAAAATATCTGCAATGCTTTCTTTAATGCTTATTATTGCAATCATGGTTCCAGTATTAGCTTTCGCAGCAACCGCAGGTTTTTCAACTGCTAAATATGAATACGGAAATGTTACAGGTTCTGTATATTCCGATGTTTATGCAGTCGGTGCTGGAGATTCAGTGTATGTTTATGTATATAGCGGTGGTAGTATTGTTACTACAACAACAGCTACATACAGCACTTACACCGATGGCAAATACTACTATAACTTTAATGCGTCTGCCGTTGGATACAATACTCTAGATCTAGTTACAAAAGTTACTTACAACAATACTGTATCTGATCTTGCTTCTCTAACGGTTAACAGAGTTAACACTGGCACCACCACTGGCGGTGGCGGTGGCGGCGGAGGTGGCGGTTCCAGCATAAGCAACGGTGCAATTTCCGTTTCCAGTGATGGTTTCGTTGACCCTAATACTTTATCTACTGCTTTAACTGCTGGTGACATTACATTGAAGCTTTCCGGTACTGTTGCTTTGCTTCCTGCTTCTGCTCTGGTAGGAAATGGTTCCAAAACAATTACAGTTACTAATGACTTCGGTACTTATGTATTGCCGGTTTCCGTTTTCAAATTGGAAGCTCTGGCAAAAGCATTGAATATTGAAGTTAAAGATTTGAAAATTAAAGTTACGATTGCAAAAGCTGATTCCACTACATCTGATGCTGTTAAAGCAGCTGCAACTGCAGTAGGCGGAACTCAATTGGCTGATGCTGTTGACTTTAATGTTGTTGGTATTGACAAAGACGGTAAAACAACATCGGTTGACTTCGGTAAAACTTATGTTTCCCGTTCAGTTAATGTTTCCAAAGCTGTTGATGCTTCCAAAACAACTGGTGTTCTGTACAACGAAACAACGAAGAAAGTAAGCTTTGTTCCAGCTACTTTCACAACTGTTGATGGTAAAAACGTGGCTAACATCAAACGTAATGGTAACAGTATCTATACTGTTGTTGAATCCAACAAAAGCTTCGCTGATGTTGCTTCCCATTGGTCCAAAACCGATGTTGAGCTTCTTGCTAACAAGCTTGTAGTAGAAGGCTCCACAGATACAACTTTCGAACCAGAACGCAACATCACTCGTGCTGAATTTGCAGCATTGGCAGTTCGTTCCCTTGGTTTAACTTCTGCTGCACCTGCTAGCACATTCAGCGACGTTAAGTCTGATGCTTGGTATGCAAGCTCCGTAGCAACAGCTACTTATGCAGGCATTATCAATGGTTACGAAGACAACACATTCCGTCCTGATGCTCAAATCACTCGTGAAGAGTTGGCTGCTATCGTGATTCGTGCGATGGACTATGCTAGCATCAGCACTAATGTAACAGATCCACAATCCGTATTGAGCAAGTTCAAAGATTCCAACAAAATCGTATGGGCTCAAAAAGAAATCGCTGCTGCAGTAAACGCTGGTATTATCAATGGTTTGACTGATGATACAATCGGTTCCGCAAGCAAAGCTACTCGTGCACAATCTGCAACGATGTTGAAGCGTTTCTTGAGTACAGCTAACTTCATTAACTAGTTTTAATCAAATGGGACTCGATACTTCGGTATCGGGTCTTTTTTGTATGCTTAAGATAAACTCTTGATAGACCCTTGCCCAATCAGTCTAAGGCTTCGGGTCACATTCATAGCCCGCCATCTATCATTTAATTAAATTTTATAAAAGTATTTTTCCTCCTATAGTATGCTATCATAAAGATAGAAGTTTTATTGGGGAGGATTCTGATGTTAGAACATGCCAATGTCAAAAATAGCGCTGTAAAAAAAACCTCAACGGATCAAATTTCACCTATTCAGCAGCAACCCAGCATAATGACATCAACACAAGGTAGCCCCGTTACTAATCGAGCTTTAGGATTTTCCAATGAAAACATGATACATATGCAGCGAACTGTAGGAAATCAGGCAATTCAGCGAATGTTTTCATCTTCACATCGTACAGGCAGTTCGGCCATTCAACGTGAAGTCACTGCTGAAGCACCCGAAACAGTTGCTGCGCCTGCCGTCGAAGTTGCAGCCAGTAATCCAATCGCAGCTCCAGCCACCGATGTCCCTGCCGAAGCAGCTCCGGTTGCTGGCTTGTCAGCAGGTGCACCCGTTATGGCTGCACCTCCTCAGCAAGCACGTCCTGCGCCTACCAAGGATTTAAAAAAATATCACAACTATAATGTAGTATTTGAATGGTTTAAGGGACGTGCGGAAAAAGAAAAGAAGGCGGGATTATTCGGATATTTTGATGATTTGACTACCGGAGAAAAAATGTCTGCCATCAAAGCCATGTGTGGTAATGATCGTACTCCAACTATTGATAAGGCAAAAAAGACGATGCTCACAGGCGTCTTCACCAAGACGGTGGACTGGGACCGATTCTCAGAGATTAGTCGTGAAGCCAAGGCCAAGAACATTACTAACTACAATGCTGATCAGGCACGAGACTATGCGGGCTATACGGCAATCGTAACCTCAGCGGCTACGAGCGGGGTATCCGGTACGGCCACTATAAGCAATACGCTCGGGGCCGGTGGCGCCCTTTCGGTTGCCAATGCAGTTGCACCGGCAGCAGGCGTACTGAGCGGAGTGGCTTCCGTATCGCAAATATATAATGCATCTGAAAACTATGATTCAAGCTTGTCTACTGCTGGTAAAGCACAAATACTAGGATCAGAGGCTTCAGGTGGAGCAGCTGATTTAACCCGTTTCACTGCGGGTACGGTTAATGGTGTCAGAACCTTCGGAGGAATGGCTGCCAGCGGTGCGGCTACTGCTGCCGCAGGTGCGGCAGGAGTTGTTGGAGGCGCGGCTTACCTGGCTGGTGGAGTAGCCGGCTACGTAGAAAGCAGCAGAAACCAGAAGAAGCTGGCGGAGCTAGAAAAAGGCTTTAGCGCCAAGGGAAGCACGAGTGAAACCGAGCAAGCTAAACTACATCAGAGGGATTTAGGTCTGGCTGCTAATCTGGGGGGATCCACCCAAGCTATTAACAAATCCAAAAGCGCCACAACTGCCGCCAAAGGAGCGCTGATGATCGCAGGAGGCGCTGTGATGATCGCAGCTGCTTTGTCTCCAGTCGGTCCTATCCTGCTCGCAGCAGCTGCTATTCTCGGTGGAATCGGCGCCATCGTCAAATTTTACAAAAAATCCAAACGGAAGGAAACCTTTGTCGACAAAGCCCTGAACATTGATAAAGAAATGACCAAGCCGGAGAATGTAGGACTTAGTCGCGAAAAAGTACGTCAAGGTGTACTAGAGGCACACGGCTTCAACAACGTAGGACAATGCTATAACCAACTTGTAACCGATCTCGCCTCTATGCTCTATGAAGGTGGGGTTGCCGGTCAGGATGAAGAGGCCAAATCTGTTATTGAAGGTATAGGGCTTGAGGTCAACCGACTTAAGAAAAAACCAGGCAAAGATTTGATAGCCAAAAAACTGCATACTTAATTCACTTAACCCATTTGAGACAATCGCTTGTTTGCTCTTTCAAAGACAAGCCTATGTATGGAGGTAATACTTATGGCAGCTGCTACTGATTTTACAGATTCGTTTCTCCGCCAATTCCAACAATACTATATAAAGCTCGACGTTCATAACCACTGGGCTGAACCTTCAAATGAATCGCCATATCCATCTTTGATCTTGCGTTTTGATGAAATCGGCGAACGCTTCACGATTGTTGATCTGGAACTATGCTTCCTGCCAGGGATGGAATCGTTCACCGAAGAGGGAGTTGCCATATTACAAACATTTGCTGTACTAAGAAACAACGTCCCTCCCTCAACCTATACCAAACTGCTTGCAGAAACAGCGAAAATTAATATCCAGCTGCCCCTTGGTGGATTTGGCCTTTTTACAGATACGGGTGTTCTTTATTTTAAACACAATACGATCCTGCAGCGCGACTGGCTTAGCAGCTCGCAAGCCATAGAGCATTTGGACCGCCAAAATGCGCTTGTTCTTCATCAGCTCTACTTATTCACTGATCAGCTGCTGAATATTTCCGAGGGGCATGAAGGCGGCCAATAAAATCCACCTGCAAAGGCGTATAGTCCGTTTCTCCAAAATAGTCCACTTTCTCCACTCGGGCAGTGTGTTTCTTTTGTTCAACTTATATATGTAAGAAACTCAGCAAGGCAGAAAACAAGCATCTTCCATCACTGCTCCATGTGGTGGTGAAGCTTGTTTTCTTGTCGTTCTATCAGCTTCCAGGCTCCGCTTATTGAACTGTGGTGCCTCCATCCACTTGAATGATTTGTCCAGTAATCTGGGTAGCATGATCACTTGCCAGAAACACGACAGCTGCCGCTGTATCTTCACCCGTTTGCAGACGTCCAAGTGGTAATGTTTTGCCTTTTTCAATTAGCCAGTCCAGATTATTCCCATTCAAAGCCTGTACCTCAATTTCGCGCTCTGTCGCCACCCATCCCGGATTGATGGCATTGACCCGAATCCGGTCACTGGATAAGGATCGAGCCAAATTACGGGTTAATGTCGAGATCGCTCCTTTGGAAACCGAATAGGCGAACAGCTCAGGTGATCCGACTGCTGCATGACTTGAACTCATATTAATGATCGCGCCGCCCCCACGCTTCTTCAACCAAGGTGCTGCCGCCTGGCACATCAAAAAGACTCCCTTTACATTGATCGACATCACCCGGTCCCACAGCTCTTCGGTCGTATCGGGCATCATACTACGTGGATAAATGCCTGCATTATTGACGAGAATATCTAAACCACCAAAATGCTCGTCAGCTTTGCTAGCGATTCGCTGTGCATCCTCTGACAACGTAACATCACCCTGAACGAATATGACGTTTAATCCTTCCTCAATCAGCGCCTTGGCTGCCTCCTCTCCTTGATGGCTCATATCAGCGATGATGACGCTTGCACCCGCACGCGCCAAGCCCTTAACGATACTGTATCCGATGCCGCTAGCACCTCCGGTAACAATGGCTGCTTTATTTTCCAATGGTAAATACATCATAATCCAATCATCCTTCCGTATTTTTGCTGATGCATCTGGTGATGCGTCCTAACATCAGTCTAGCACCAAATGATCCGAATTGGGAATCAGAATCGTAGAACTAAAAAAAGACCTTTCACAAGTTCATTGAACTCATAAAAGGTCTCTTTTGGGATATGGATGCTGCAGCCCGGATATCTCTGTAAAAGAATCTCAGGCTGCAGTGTAATAGCAGTCAGTGCGCTTCTTAGAAGCCGCCCATTCCGCCCATGCCACCCATTCCGCCCATATCAGGCATAGCTGGTTTGTCTTTTTCCGGTTTGTCAGCGATAACCGCTTCAGTAGTTAAGAAGATAGCTGCAACGGATGCTGCATTTTGCAATGCGGAGCGTGTTACTTTCGCCGGATCTACGATACCAGCGTCGAACATGTTCACCCATTCGCCAGTTGCTGCGTTGTAGCCAATGCCTACAGCTTCTTTTTTCAGACGCTCAACGATAACGGAACCTTCTTGACCTGCGTTAGCTGCAATCGTGCGTACAGGCTCTTCAAGAGCACGTAGAACGATGTTCACACCAGTTTGCTCGTCGCCATCGTTGCTTTTTACAGCAGCTACAGCCGCATATACGTTAACAAGGGCAGTACCACCACCGGATACGATACCTTCTTCAACAGCAGCACGAGTTGCGTTCAAAGCATCTTCAATGCGAAGTTTGCGCTCTTTAAGCTCGGTTTCAGTAGCTGCACCCACTTTGATTACCGCTACGCCTCCAGCCAATTTAGCCAAACGCTCTTGCAATTTCTCTTTATCGAAATCGGAAGTTGTTTCTTCCAATTGTGAACGGATTTGGGAAATACGAGCGCCAATGTCTTTCTTGTCGCCAGCACCGTCAACGATGATTGTGTTTTCTTTAGTTACACGAACTTGACGAGCGGAACCCAATTGATCCGGTTGCGTCGATTTCAGGTCAAGACCCAGTTCTTCAGTAATTACTTGTCCGCCAGTTAATGCTGCAATATCCTGAAGCATAGCTTTACGACGATCGCCAAAGCCTGGAGCTTTAACAGCTACGCAAGTAAATGTGCCACGAAGACGGTTAACAACCAGAGTTGCCAATGCTTCGCCTTCAACATCCTCAGCGATGATTACAAGCGGTTTGCCTTGTTGAACGACTTTTTCAAGCACAGGCAAAATTTCTTGAATGTTGGAGATTTTTTTGTCAGTGATCAAGATATACGGGTTTTCCAAAATAGCTTCCATTTTGTCCGTATCTGTGATCATGTATGGGGAAATGTATCCACGGTCGAATTGCATTCCTTCAACCACTTCAAGCTCAGTTGCAAAGCCTTTGGACTCTTCAACCGTAATAACGCCGTCTTTGCCCACTTTTTCCATAGCTTCAGCGATCAATTGACCTACTTCGTCGTCAGCAGCCGAGATAGCAGCAACTTGAGCGATCGATTGTTTGCCTTCGATAGCTTTGGAAATGTTTTTCAATTCTTCTACAGCTGCTCTAACCGCTTTGTCGATACCTTTACGGATAACCATTGGGTTAGCACCTGCAGTTACGTTTTTCAAGCCTTCACGAATCATCGCTTGAGCCAATACAGTTGCAGTTGTTGTACCGTCACCAGCAACATCATTGGTTTTGGTAGCTACTTCTTTAACCAGTTGAGCACCCATGTTTTCGAATGCATCTTCCAATTCAATTTCTTTAGCGATCGTTACACCATCATTGGTGATTAACGGGCTGCCGAATTTTTTTTCAAGAACAACGTTACGACCTTTAGGGCCCAAAGTGATTTTTACTGCATTGGCAAGCGCGTCAACACCACGAAGCATTGCGCGGCGAGCATCTTCACTAAATCTGATATCCTTAGCCATTGTGTGAAACCCTCCTGAAATAAATGTATTTGAACAACGTTCCGTTTATCTTCACAAGAAACATCAGATACCTTCTGCTGGACTGATCCTGAATGTATGCTGATGCTATAAGTAAAAGCCGGCTAAATTCGCATTAGCAGCTGGTGATAGTCTATAAGTATAGGATCTTCTGTTAACTACTCGATAACGGCAAGAATGTCGCTTTCGCGCAATATAAGAAGCTCGCGTCCTTCAAATTTCACTTCAGTACCTGCATATTTCGAGAAAATGATGCGGTCGCCTTCTTTAACTTCAAGCGCAACACGCTCTCCATCTTTCAGTACGCCACTGCCTACCGCTACAACTTGACCTTCTTGCGGTTTTTCCTTAGCAGTTTCAGGCAAGAAGATTCCACTTGCTGTTGTTTCCTCTTTAGCAATGGCTTCAATAATTACGCGATCACCTAACGGTTTGATCATGAGAAAATGTCCTCCTTTGAAATATGGTTCTGAATTTTTAGGTTACTGTTAGCACTCGAATATGTTTAGTGCTAACAACACTTATTATGATAATCAGTTTCGTAACATTTTGCAAGTTTTTTTAAATAATTTACACAACTTCATCATTGTATCCATTGAAATTGTTATTATACAACCGGCCTATTAAAGAAAAAACCACATTTGCAGCTCCAATCCGGCTGTAAATGCGGTATTATTTGGGACCGAATTCCTCTTCCCATTCCTGATCCTTGATCAGCTGTTTGCGGTATATGGATCCCGATAGCCACACACTGACCTCGTAAAGCAAAATCATCGGCAGCGATACGACCACAGCGGAAATCAGGTCCGGTGGCGTGATCATCGCAGCAACGATCACAAGAATCATATAGGCATAACGGCGTAGTTTGTGAAGTCTTTTGGGATTGAGAATGCGCAGCTTGGTAAGAAACATAATAATAATCGGCAGTTCAAAGATTAGTCCGATCGGCAGCAAAATGTTAAACATAAACGTAAAATATTGCGTGATCCCATAGGTTTCCTTGATGTCCAACCGTTCGGAAATTTCCGAAGTAAATATAAATGCCATTTTAAAAACAACAAAATAAGCAAAAGCCAAACCGATCAAAAACAGTAGAAAAGCAAGCGGGATAAAGATCAGTGAAGCCTTTTGTTCTTCAACACGCAGACCCGGCTTGAGGAAAGACCATATTTGATACAACGCAAAGGGCAATGTGACAATCAGACCTGTAACCAAGGCAAAATTCATATACAGCTTGATGGAATCCCATGGAGAAAAGGCGTTCCAGGCAATCCCTGATGCAGGGGGAACATTTTTTAGATACAGGATTAATGGCTGTGCCACGATAATACCAATCACCATGCCACCTATTAACACGAGCAGCACCCAAATAATCCGTTTGCGCAGCTCACCAAGATGCTCGACCAAGGACATGCCTTCATCATTATTCGTCATGATTCACCAACTTTAGCTTGTTGTAGATACTCCTGTTTACTCCGGAAGTCTTCGGGAATCCTTTTGTTGCGTACTTGCTTGAGGAGATGGCTGTACCACAGACTCCTGCTGGCTTGCAGCTGCTGGAGCAGCCGGCTGAGAAGGAGGTGTAACATCCTTCCGTCCTTTTTCAGGTTCGGATTCAGTGGCAGCACTCATCAGGTCGTTGGCACCGTTTTTAAAATCACGCAGCGTCTTGCCAATGGCACGACCCAGCTCAGGCAGCTTGTTCGGACCGAACAAAATCAACGCCACAACTGCTATCAGCAGGATATGGGTAATACTCATATCGTCCAGCTCCATTTCTTGTTTATCTTTAACAAATTAACATCCGTATAATCCGCCGTAGCCCATTTCCGTAATATCGGCTCGGACAATCGTTTCTCCAGCGCATATACGAGGCAGCAGCACGTCAAAGGTGGTATAAGGATCATGCATCACACAACCAGGTAGCCCCATAATCGGCACCTCACCCAAATAACCGATCAGCAGCATCGAGCCTGGCAGCATAGGGGTGCCGTAGCTGACGATTCGTGCCCCGGCCTGCTTAATCGCACCTGGCGTCCGGTCGTCAGGGTCAACGGACATTCCGCCGGTAACAAGAATCAGGTCTGCCTTCTGCTCTTCCAGAAAGTAACGGATCTCACGCACAATCGTGTCACTTTCATCAGGGGCCAGCCGCTGTTCGATGACCTCG
The DNA here is from genome assembly GCF_001956045.1 of Paenibacillus sp. FSL H7-0331. The sequence goes on from NZ_MRTH01000025.1 coordinate 59,046, forward strand.
GAGCCGAGCGCAGCTATTTTATCGCGTACGATTGGGCCAAATTTATCCTGAATACGGCCCTTGAAGACTTCGCTGCCGGTCGTGATCAACCCTACACGCAGGGACCGAAATGGCTTGACTTCGATCACCGATGCTGAAGCACCCGCTGCTAACGATTCCACCTGTCCAACCTTCGCTTCTTCGACCACAAGCGGAATCACTCTAGTCCCACTGAGCGATTGACCGGGCTTCACGACCGTATTCGTCTTGATCGTTGCTAGCACAATCTGCTCGATTGCGTTGATGGCATCAACAGCCGTCTTGTCGATTTTGGCCAATCCATGAATCGCTGCCTTTACATTGATTTTCCCCTCGTGAGGAGCAGTCAACTCCAAATTCGGTCCAGCAACGGCCTTCGCCATACGCAGTGCCGCTTCATCCTCATGCAGCCACCCCGGTTGAAGATCGAGCACATAAATATGCTCCTTACCAATATTTAATAACGCAGGAATGTCCTCCTCACGGACAATATGACCTTTTGTAAACAAGCGGCCTTTGAACTGCCCGGGAATAATCTGCGTCAAATCATGCGCCAGTACCAATCCAATGGCCTCTTCCACCCTGACTTCCCGCAGCATCGCTTCAGGTTTCATTGCCATGATCTCCTACCAGGCCGGTCAAAATGCCAAGTGCATGTGGCAATTGTCCCATAATCGCCTCCAAATTTTCAGAGACACCCTTGGGGCTTCCCGGTAAGTTAATAATGAGGGTTCTGCCGCGCAGCCCGGAAACCGCTCTGGACAACATCGCTTTGGGTGTTTTTTGCATAGAAATCATACGCATCGCTTCGGCAAATCCAGGAGCCTGTCGATCAATTACAGCGAGAGTCGCTTCTGGCGTTACATCTCGTGCAGCAAGACCGGTTCCACCAGTCGTCAAAATCAGATCGACCTTGAAATAATCGGTCATTTCAATCAATGCAGCCATAATCTCATCTTTCTCGTCCGGTACGACCCGATACTCAATGATTTCTCCATTGATTTCTTCTTCAATCAACTCACGAATAACCTGGGCGCTCGTATCTTCCCGCTCTCCTCGGAAACCTCGGTCGCTTGCGGTCAAAATCGCCACCTTCCAACGCATAAGCTTACTCCTCCCCATGGCTCCATTGTAACGTATAGTTATTAAGAATCAGTGTCATTTCTATGAAAATCGCCGCTTTTACCACCTGTTTTGCTAACCAGCAGCGTAGGACCGATAATCATCCCTTTTTCCGCTGCCTTACACATATCATACACGGTGAGTGCAGCTGCTGAGACAGCGGTCAATGCCTCCATTTCAACACCGGTCAGGCCCTTGGTCCTGACACTTGCTTCTATGTATAATTCATTCATTCCATTATCGGAGAAGCGGACATCCACACCCGTCAAGGAAAGGGGATGGCACATCGGAATCCAGTCGGATGTTTTCTTGGCAGCCATAATCGCCGCAACCTGAGATACCGCCAGAACATCCCCCTTTCCAATCCTGCCTTCTTTGATCAACTCCAGCGTGGACGGCTGCATCGTAACGGTAGTCCTTGCGGTAGCGACGCGGCTGGTCTCCTGCTTGTCCGATATGTCGACCATCCGGGCTCGACCCTGATCATTAAAATGGGTTAGCGGCATTGGCTCGGTCACAAGGAAGACCCCTTTCGATTCGGATGATAGTAAAGTGAGGCGTGACATAAAGACACATCATCAGACAGTTCACCTGAATCGTGCTTTAAATCGATTTTGTTGTTTTGGGCGCACGAATCGTTCTCGCTTCCGTAATCAGTTCATCTAATCGGAAATCGAACAGCCCCATAGGGACTTCCTGAATAATCTGGGTGTCAAAAGCACCTGCAATAATGTAGGGCTTCGTATATCCGGACCGAACATACTGCTGCATGAACCGATCGTAGTAGCCCCCACCGTAACCCAGCCGTCCCAAATGGGAGTCAAATGCCAAGCCCGGTACAAGAACCACATCAATATGTCGGATATCGATGGAATGCTGTGGCGTATCAGCCGCTGGTTCCGGTATCCCATATTTCCCCTTTTCCAAATCGGAATAGGAGCGAATTTCATACAGCTTCAGCTTTTGCTCTGGCTGCACCTTGGGTATAAGCACACGGTACTCGCGGGTCCAACAGGACTCCATAATCGGAGTGATATCGACCTCAGACTTGATCGGCATATAAGTAAAAATCGTGGGCTTACGGCCCAGCTTCGCGCGTGATTCCAGAACCTCATCAATACGACGTAACATCAGTTCATTAATGCGTGCTGATTTGGTGCTGCGTTCAGTCGGTGTCAGGCCATTTCTTTGCGCCTCGGCCCGGCGTCGCAGCTCTATTTTCCATTCTTTGATATTCATGGCAAGGCCTCTCCTTGATGGTTCGCAACGTGATTAACATCATTCTAACATATCATGAGAAGAAAAACAGTATTCGGTGTCAGCAGGTCTAATTGCCCTTATCAAAATCCGGCATTTTCCGATCTTTGCTGCCGCTTTATCCATTGGATCCGTAAACTGCTGATCATAATTGACAACCTCCAGGCTCCAACATTCCTACAATTTCCATAGCCTGTGCATCGGACTCAACTGCGATTACGTTTTCTCATTCGATAATCGTCGAGAGATAACAGATTGGAGCCTCTTTCCTGTGGTGCAGCCGGTGCAGCCGGAGATTCCATAGATGTCTGTGCCTGAAGTGTGGGCAGCAATGCCTTCCAGGCAGGAGATCCCTGCTTAATATATGGTAGCGAGGCTGCAGCGCCTGCATCCAAGGTAGCAGTACTTTCATGACGATCAGCAATGACAGCAGCATCGATAATCGTGTATTCACAACCCTGCTCTCTTAAAAATCGCTGCCTTTGTGTAGCATACTCCTGCTCCTTCGTGTCTTTGGTAACAACCGAGTATATGTAGGCATTGCCACCTTCCGACTCAGGATACACATGACGAACGAGCTGCTGCGACTCTTCCTTTCTTGAACCAAATGATCCCGATACTTGAATCATCACACGCGCGTCAGGTATAACAATGGTTGATTTGGCTGCCTTGAAAACAATAAGGGTTCGAAGCTCACCTTGACGAAATTGCTCATACAGCTCGTCACGCTTAGGACTTGCCATTTTGCCTGTTATGAGTGGTGCACCGACTAACTGAGCGATCCGCTCCAACTGGTTCAAATTCTGCCCTAGCACGAGCACTCTTTCATCATCCGAATGCTTGCTCAGCAGCGATCTGACTATATCCACTTTACTTGAAGCCTCAGCTGCAATCCTTGTCTGAGCTCTCGCTTCAGACAATGCATACTCACTGCGTTCCTCGCGCGTCAGTTCGACGCTTATTTCCGTACATATCATCATAGCAATCCCCCTTCCTTCTTCAGTGCTTACGTGGCACATGAACCTTCATCTAAAATCCTACCTATTCGACTGAATCCTTTCATCATTTAAACCGCTGGTATAACTCGCCTGTAAATCTCTTTTCAACAGAGATGAGTAGGCTATATTTTAACATAAACGACAGGCTATCAAAAGAAAACACAGCAAGTGTCCTTAAAGCTTACAAGCTGAAAAATAACCGCGAACATGATACACTGGTATAGGTTGTTCAAAAAGTCATCGTAGGATCACGAAACGCTTTTTCTAAGAACACTTGTACTATTCGGTGCTGACTAAAAGACTTTTGGACATATTTTATTATAAGATACGCTTTTAACTATTTGGGAGGATTATGTATGCTGCTGCAAGTATCAGGAATATCGAAAAGCTACGGCATTTCCGCTGTGCTTTCAAATATATCGTTGCAAATTGAGGCTCGTGAACGGATTGGACTGGTTGGTGTTAACGGCGCCGGCAAATCAACGCTGCTGCAAATTATCGCTGGTGAAATGTCTTATGACTCGGGCGAGCTGTTTAAGGCCAAGGAAACGAAAATTGGCTATTTAAAGCAGAATAGTGGTCTAATCTCGGACCGTTCGATCTGGGAAGAAATGAAAAGCGTATTCACGCATTTGGAGGAAGCCGAGCAGGAGCTCCGTCAGCTGGAGATTATGATGGCCGACCCTGCTGTGCTGGCTGATGAGAAACAAACGGAAGACACGATGAAAAAGTATGCCGCACGCTCCGAGTGGTTCAAGGAGCAGGGCGGCTATGAAGCCGAAGCACGGATTCGCGGGGTGCTGCATGGGATGGGCTTTGGCGATTTTGCACCGGAAACTTCCGTTAACACGTTAAGTGGCGGTCAAAAAACACGGCTGGCCTTAGCCAAGATGCTGCTGCAGGCGCCAGATTTACTGCTCCTGGATGAACCTACGAACCACCTGGACATCCCGACACTCACCTGGCTGGAGGGCTATTTACGCTCGTATTCCGGCGCTATTCTGGTCGTTTCGCATGACCGCTATTTCCTCGATGCCTTGGTCGACGCGATCTACGAAATCGAACGGACGCATTCACGCCGTTACACCGGTAATTACTCCAAATATGTCGATACGAAGCAGGCTGATTATGAGACACAACTGAAGCAGTTTGAGAAACAGCAGGGTGAAATCGCCAAAATGGAGGAATTCGTTCAGAAAAATATCGTTCGAGCATCCACAACCAAACGTGCACAGAGCCGGCGTAAAGCACTCGACAAAATGGACAGGCTTGACAAGCCGATGGGCGATTTGAAAAGAGCTCATTTCTCCTTCGAGGTTGAACAGGCTACAGGCAAAGAAGTGCTGAACGTTCAGCATGTAGCTGTATCGTATGATCAAACAAAGCCCCTGCTTAAGGATGTTTCCTTCCAACTGCGCCGTGGCGATACTGCCGCCTTGATTGGTCCTAACGGGATTGGCAAATCGACACTGCTGAAGGCCTTAATGGGTCAGCAGCAGCCATCGAGAGGTATGATCGATTGGGGCTCAAATGTAAAAATCGGGTATTATGATCAGGAGCAATCCGGGCTGAATCCGGCCAATACGATCATTGATGAGGTATGGAACGCTTTCTCTCATATTGAGGAGGCTCGAATTCGCAAGGTATTGGGTAGCTTTTTGTTCAGCGGTGAGGATGTGTTCAAAAAGATTTCCGCACTTAGCGGCGGCGAGAAGGCAAGAGTCGCACTGGCCAAGCTGATGCTGCAAAAAGCCAATGTGCTTATTCTCGATGAGCCAACCAACCATCTGGATTTGTACAGCCGTGAGGTGCTGGAATCCGCTCTTATGGATTATGAGGGAACGCTGTTATTTATATCGCATGACCGATATTTTTTAAATAAAATGGCTGAATCGATGCTGGAGTTGACGCGTGTTGGTGTCACCGCTTATTTAGGTAACTACGACGACTATGTCGAGAAAAAGCAGGAGCTGGCCGAGATTGAACGGCAGCGACTTCTATTGGAGGCAGCCAAAAGCAAGAGCACCGTTGGTAAAGGTACTGCTGGTAACATCGGTCAGCCAGCGGTTGATGCCGGAAGCGGCGGCTACGAGTCTGGCAAACAGGCCAAACGCGAGGATCGCGCACGCCAACGCAAGCTCGAGCAGTTGGAGCAAACGATAGCGCAGCTTGAGGATGAACTGGTCGCACTGGAGGCAGAGCTTGCCAAGCCGGAGGTCTTTAACGACTACGTACGCGTACAGCAGACGAATGAAGCCATCGAAGGCAAAAAAGCCGAGCTTGCTGACTGCTACGAGCAGTGGGAGCAGTTGGCAGAATAGCTATAATGATGCCAAATGATGCCAGCGGATGATAGAGGATCGGATTAGCGTGATGGGGATGTACCTGACAAAGCAAAATAAACGGAGTCCTTGACGGCAAGAGTATAAAAAACCAACGACACAGGTACGGTGTAATATAGATGTATATTTACATGGAAGGGCGATGTTTTAGCTGGCATCGCCCTTTTATTCTACATCATCATTTGATGATGATTAATGTCATTAACTTTATGAATGGGACGACGTCGCTTGCCAAAGGATGCCGCGCTCTCGCTTAGATGTCATCAAGCCTTAATAATAGTAAGGGAACACTGCCATATATAATCATCGTGGCTGCTGCAACAATACCCGAATCGTTCAGCAGCAGCGCAGCAATCGAACCAATCGCATTGGCTGCACAGCCATGCATCAGATAGGGGTACCGCCGCTGCCATTGCTGAAAACGTCCACGCGGCCGCAGCACCAGAACCGTCATGACCAGAAGCCCCGTGATCAGCACCTTACTCCAAGCCGACACCATAATCAGATGCCCGTTCATATTAAGCTTCCTCATGATGGTCGCACCAATAACATCGAGCCGCCCTTGCCCCAGCGACCCGAAGGCACGGCCGATATGGCTTTGCCCATCGGCCGCCAGTCCAGTGGCTGCACCTGCGTTCAGCAGCCACAAGGCCCCGAGCGCTGCGCCGAGCAGCAGCGCGAGGGCTGGCGCCAGCCGCCTCCAGCTGCGCCAGCCTGCGAGGCGCGCGGCCAGCGCGCCAAACCCCACCGCCGCGGACAAGGCGCCGCCGGCGTTCGTACCAAGTCCCGGCGCTGCGAGGTAGCCAGTGACGACCGCGCCGACTCCTGCCGCAGGCAGCCAGGCGTTCCGCCCTTTCGTTTGTCCCGCCGATTGTGCTGGCGGTATGCTGCCCGAGCGGCCGTCCGTATGCCGCCAAGGCAGCGCAGCGCCAAGCGGCTTGCGCCGGCGAGTGAGCCGCTGTGCCTGGGCTAGCGCGGTAAGAGCGAGGAGCGCGCTCCCGAGCAGCACGCCCATGAACTCGTTGCCGATCCCGTAATAACGGGCTCCGATCATTACATCATAACCAAGCACGGAGCCCTTCATAGCTTTCGCATCATGCAAGCCATCGTAAAAAATAAGCAGGCCCACGATCAATCCGCACCAGAATAAACCAAGCATCATATACTTGGGATGGTTGGCAGCCCATGCCAGTGCTAAGCTTGCACACAACACAAAGGTGATCATGAGCATCACAGCTTCAGTTGACGCAGTAGAGGCTGTAGGCAGCCACCCCATCGCCAGCAGCCCCGCAGGTAAGAGCAACAACGAAAATAACAATGCCCGCCAAAGCATTTTTTCCTTATCCCGGATAGGTCGTAACGATTTGAACAGCACTGCTAATAATACAAGAAGCATGACGACAATCTCATAGATCGCGAGTCCATACAGCAGACTGGGGCGAAGCTTGTATATACGCTGCTTACGGCCCACATCTTTTAACAAGTGCTCCAGTGCATTAGGTGTAACTTCAGCGGTCATCGGGAAACCGATCATCTCTTTGGGGGTCGAAAGTCCATACGACTGTAATAAGGTCGGTGCTAGATCAACCAGCGATACAACCCCGGTACGCCTCGTAGTCGCAGAGGTTAACAAGCTTTCCCCACCCAACGGTACATAACGAACTATCGGGGCCAAAAGGGCCTTCTGCTTCAGTGCGTCTGCATTCACCTGAGGACTCATGATCCACAGCTCTGCAGCTCCACCCGATACAGTATCCACAGAAGCAGCGAGCTGCCCAATGAATTGATCGATCTCGGACAGGATCCTCTGCTTCAGCCTCCCGAAAACAGCTTGATCATAACTATTGCGTTCCTCATACAGGCGTCCCAAATCTCCCAGCTCCATAACTGTGAGGGCGGGTGAGCTTTGCTCTTTCCATTTTTCCATTAACCAGCTGTAATGAGTGGCCAACCCATAAGGATAATCGTGATTCACAAGCAGACCGTTACCGCCAACATCCCCCTCAGCGACCGTTCCCTTTTTATCCATGACACTCAGCGGTGCATACCTGTGAAATCTTTTATCTATGACTGCTGTAAGATTATTGCCATTATCCCAAGCTGCACTCCGAGCATGATCCATATTTCCCCATACACTCAGCCGTACTCCCGCTGCTCGCAACATCTCACCCAATTGTCCGGGGCTTGCCTGATACCAATTGGCTGCATTCTTACGGTGAATATTAGCGATTGTTGGTATAATAATGTTTCCATCTGCTTCTTGCCCCATAAGACGACGATAATACGGTCCTACCCATTCCTGATCTACGCGTTCTCCCTGATTCAGGCTCTGTACACTCGAATCTGCTTCAGCCCACTGTCCTGCACCCATGGATATATATACATTTTCCAAGCCTTTTGCTGGGGTCCGAATATTCATTGCACCCCACGCAGCATGCAGCCCAAGTGCCTTCAAATGGGGCATCCCTTCCGTTAATCCGGCTTCCTGATCTTCCTTCTGAGGCAACCCCAGCACACCATCGCTTCCTGCCCAGCCCATTTCCATAAAAGATAAACCTGGAATTGAAAGTAATACGATCTGTTTACTTAATGGAGAAAAATGATTCCAACGGTTTTCTTGACTTTCCTGCTCCGCAAGTACACAAGTACCCATCGACGAGCAATCGTACACCAGCAAGCTGATGAGAAATACAATGAACCACTGCCAAAGCGTTTTGCTGTTTTTTGGCCTTTTCGACAAACTGACCACCTCCCGCCAACCCTTAACGAGAGTAACATCCCCTAATTTTTCCCTTTATATGCAATTTACGAAGTAAAATCCATGTCGTTATTATCCACAATCTTGTCCACATAACGATGCCTTCATTTTTACTTAACAATCAATACTTCTATTTCTTATCAACAGGTTTATCCACACTATCCACAGGCTGATTGTGAAAAAGTTATCCCGCTTTCGCCAGAAATAAGAGGACAAAAAAACGTTGCTGTACAAGCGATCACACCACTTACCCCCACTATACACAAGGGCTGTGGATAAGTAATATCCACAGCCCTTTTTCCTGATTTTACAATTCTAAATATTCACACATTTTTGACTATATTTTTTCCTGCCAATATACAAAATATGGGATGAAGCACCTAACACATAAGGGTTTTCAGCTGTCCTCAGAAAAATGTCGAAAATTTTCTCTATTTCCTCATCCCCACGTTCCCTCCAGTAATTCCATTGGGCCTGTGAGAGCAGTGAACCGATATTGGAGGAACCGATGATTTTTAACGTTTCAAAGCCCTGAGTCTCCATAAACGGTTGAATCTCTTCTATGTTATAATAGTAAGCTCCTGTAAATCTTCCCTCATCCTGATGATCAAATGTACCGGTTTCCATAAAGCGAATAATTGCAGCAGCCTCATCGTGGGGTTTCCAATTTGTGGGTGACAGCAGTGAGCTTAGCACGTGGCGTACTCGCGGCATAAAAGCCACGAATACGACTCCATTCATTTCGGTAACCCTGTTCAGCTCCTGCACAGCGGCCACCCGATCCGCTTCCTGCTGCAAATGGTACAACGGCCCGAGCATCAAGGAAGCTGCGAATTGACCGTCTGTAAACCGGCTTAAATCTGTCGCATCAGCAACCTCAAAAGCAGTAAATTGCTCCAGCAGGCTTAAGTGTTCCGCTTTAGCCCTCGCTAACTCGACCAGCTTCGGTGTCAGGTCGGTCAGCGTTACCTTGTATCCAAGCTGTGCCAGCTTCAGCGCGTATTTACCGGGACCCGCTCCATTATCGAGAACTGCTCCATGTCCAGGCAAATATTGCTGAATAAAGTGCCAATTGATGTTAAATTCCAACGGTTCCCGGTCCAAACGTCCCCATTCATCAAAGGTCTCATAATACTTAACAATCCGGTTCATCGTCATCACCCTTCCCAATGGCAGTTACCAAGCCAACCGATGAATAGATTCACAATGCATACTAGCGCTTTTTACAGCCTAAAATCGACGTATCATGAACACATAGCCATACTATTGTGAGCCAAGTTCCAGATACGTCCGACTCTCTGGCTGCTCCCTATCCTAAGCCCCCACTTACGGAATCGTGATCTCAACGTCCTCGCTGGAAAAAGCATCCTGAGCAGCCTCATTGATTTGATGCTCCCGTATTGCCTGATTGCAGGCCGCCATGAACGCTTGAGCTACCGCCATCAATACATCCTGATGTACCGATACACCTCTGTAATGATTTCCCTCCACGCTTACGGTAACTATGGCCTCACCATTAGCCTGCTCACCTGATGACAGCGAGTACAGCTCCAGATCGGTAAATTGTACATCCAGAGGCAGTGCCTGCTTGATACCCGCAACCAATGCTTCGACAGCGCCATCACCCGTTCCCGAGCATACCAGCTCTTTGCCCAACCGATTGTCCTTAATGATGCAGGAGGACATCCGATGTCCTTCAGTGCCAGTCAGAACCTGAGCCTGCACCAACGTATAAGGCTCCAGCACCTCATTGACGGTATGACCGATCAGTTCCAGCAGTTGATGATCCTGTACAACCTTTTGGCGATCAGCCAGCTCCTTGAACTGCACATACAACGATTCCATCTGCTCGCTCGTCAGCTGCACACCGAATTGGCTTACCCGGTGCTTGATTGCGTGCCGTCCCGAATGCTTGCCCAGAATGATCATGCTGCGCGGTACACCCAGCTTTTCCGGGTCCATAATTTCATACGTATTCCGATTTTTAAGCAGTCCGTCCTGATGAATGCCTGCCTCATGCTGGAACGCGTTGCGCCCCACTATCGGTTTATTAAAGGCAATCGGAAAGCTCATTGCCCGGCTCACCATTTGAGAGGTGGCATAAATATGCTCAGTACGAATACCTGTTTCCACCCCCAAGGCTCCTTTACGAGTTTCAATCGCCATGACCAATTCCTCCAGCGAGCAGTTGCCAGCACGTTCACCGACACCATTGACCGTCACCTCAACCTGAGTGACCCCCGCACGAATTGCGGCCAAACTATTGGCGACAGCAAGCCCCAGATCGTTATGGCAGTGGGCACTGTACTCCACCTGCTTGCCACCTCGTACATGATTCATCACTCTGGTGAACATCGCACCGTATTCCTCAGGCATCGCGTAGCCAACAGTATCAGGAATATTGATGATCGTAGCCCCTTCTTCAATTGCCGCCTCAATGATTTCGAATAAAAACTCATCACCCGTCCGCGTAGCATCCATCGGAGAGAACTCGATACGCTCTACAAACTGCTTGGCATAAGCTACCATCGAGCGAGCGATATCGATAACCTGCTGCCGCGATTTGCGCAGTTGAAAATCCAGATGAATGTCCGATGAGGACAAGAACATGTGCAGCCTTCTCCGCTCAGCGGCTTCAGTCGCACGGATCGCTGAATCGATATCCTCCTTGACTGAGCGCGCAAAGCCGCATATTTCAACACCATGTATTTCCTGTGAGATACGCTGTACCGCCATAAAATCTCCAGGGCTTGAGATCGGGAATCCAGGCTCGATCACATCAACACCAAGCATAGCCAGCTGTTTGGCGATAACAATCTTTTGCTCTGGGTGCAGCGTAGCTCCCGGTGCCTGCTCGCCATCTCTCAGTGTAGTATCGAATATGCGGACTCTTTTAAGAGAGCTTGATTCCTGGCCTGCTTGCTGTTCCTTCTGATTTGTTTCGTTGTTATTGGTTGTCATGGATAACGCCTCCTCAGTATAATAAACCGCAATTTTCTTTAATTCTTCATCGTTCTCAGCTAATATCCACGCAAAAAAGACCCATCGTCTCTGTATAAGAGACGACAGGCCTTTGGCTGCCGCGGTACCACTCTTGTTGATTTCCCGAAATAGGAAATCCACTTATGCGCATCGTAATTAGCAAGGAATGGGCATGAATGGCTGCTAAGCCAATCTCAAGCGTACACTCTAACGATGCGCTCCCCGATCACGTGGGGATTGTCCGTCGAAGCCTACGACCATCCAGACTCAAGCTGGATGATGTTCGGCTTCACCGCTCCCGGGCGAGCTTCAAGCCTCTTTTGACTGCGTCGCACCACCCCGCAGCTCTCTGGACAAAAGATAAGCTTTACTACTCCCGTTCTTCGCGTTTACTTGTATCCTGTTTTAGTGAAACTAAAAAGACCTGCCGTCTCTTGTATAAGAGACGACAGGCCGTAGCTTGTCGCGGTACCACTCTTGTTGACCTCAGCTGTTAGCTGAATGTCCGCTTAGAGCACTGATGATAACTCCGGATTGACTGTAACCTCGATCCTGTATATCCTCAGCACAACCCGATCACGGAGGCTACCCGTCAGAACCTAATTCAAAGTGCAGCGCTACACCGATTCAGTTCCACCGCTCCCGGGCGAGTTTCATTGGCTTCTCTGACTGCGTTGCACCACCCGCAGCTCTCTGGACAGATCCGACCGACTACTGTTCCCGTTCTTCGCGTTTATGATATTGTTTGTTAGTATAGTATGCTGCTCAGCAGTTGTCAATGCTCAAAAAATAAAATTATATTTTAATTTTCACTTAGGCTTGCCCAAATAGTAAAAAAACGGCGCCCCAGGGAGCACCGTTATATTCCTCAACACTCAGTATGATTAGCCTTCGCTGCCGATGAAAGCATACCGTAGTATAATCAGCACAGCAAGCACCCACATCAGCCAGTGAACCTTATAAGTACCACTTTCTCTGAAGTTGGCAACCGTTGCAAGAATGACATACGTTACAATGCCAAATGAAATACCGTTAGCAATATTATACGTAAACGGCATTAAGGCAATGGTCAAAAACGCTGGAATTGCAACGACATAATCTTGAAAATCAATATCCTTGACCGATTGCATCATCAGCACACCGACAATAATCAGGGCAGCAGCCGTAGCCGACCCCGGAATCAAGGCAGCAATCGGAGCCAGGAACAAGGCCAGCAGGAAGCATACCCCTGTCGTCACCGCTGTTAAACCTGTTCGTCCACCCTGTGCAACACCCGCAGCGCTTTCTACAAAAGCCGTCACCGTGCTTGTACCAACTAACGCACCGCCACTGACCGCAACGGCATCGACCATCATCGCTTTACCGACTTTTTTGTTGCCTTCGGCTTTATTTTTCATAAAACCGGCACGATTCGCCGTTCCCACCAAAGTGCCAAACGTATCAAACAATTCGACAAACGTAAACGTCGCGATCACCGATATAATTCCGACATTCATTAGCCCCTTAAAATCGAACTGCGCAAATGCCAGCTTGCTCAGATCCGGTACCCATGTGGTTTTGGCGTCGCCCAGCATGCCGAGATTAACCTGCCCCATGAAATACCCAACTACGGTTGTGAGCAAAATACCAAACAAAATGGCTCCGCGTACGCGCAGCACCAGCAATATTGAAATCAGCACCAGACCAATGATACAAAGCACAACGCCTGGATCTTTCAAACTACCCATATGAATAACCGTTTCAAACGATAATACATCCGTAAACTTGTGCGCAGGAATATCCTTGCCTGATTCAACCGCTACCGTCATCAGTCCGCTGTTTTTCAAGCCTATGATCGTAATAAACAGACCAATACCGACTGTAATGGCATGCTTCAAACTATCCGGCACCGCTACCAGCAGCAACTGACGTACCTTCGTGACGGTTAGCAGAATGAAGATCAATCCAGAAATAAAGACCGCCGCTAACCCCATCTGGAACGTAAACTGGCCTTGAGAAGATAAAATAACTGTTGCAAAATACGCATTGAGTCCCATACCCGGCGCTAACGCAACTGGAAAGTTCACGAACAGTCCCATTGCAATCGTCATCACACCGGCCGCTATCGCTGTTGCCAAAAATACAGCCATCCAATCCATCCCTGTAGCACCTGAGCCAAACGCACTAAGAATGTTCGGGTTGACCGCCAAAATATACGCCATGGTCATGAACGTCGTTAAACCGGCCATGATCTCGGTGCGTACCGTGGTGCCGTTCTCTTTCAATTTAAAAAATCGATCCATTACCCCAAATCCCTCCAAATGGTTTCTTGGAACAACGAAAAAACTCAGCCCGATTTCTGCTAAGTTCGCAAACAAAGGCAATAACTACCATAATCCCCTAATCCATAACCAGTAAACCTGATACGCCCCTTATTTTGCACAAGGAATTACTATAGGTGTCGGTCATCTTGAGGATAGATTTGTCATCCTTCGTTTGTTCGTAGCCAGATCATTTACGGTGATCTCGTAGAAACTTCCGGGCCTATTCCCGAAATTATACGAATCGCTATTTTCCTTTTGATATCATTTATTTTAAAAGCGTATGCCCAGCTTGTCAATCGATTTTCCGAACAACTTCAATAAAAATGCACCTTATTGTTCGTTATTTATCCTGCAGCTTAACTAGAAAAGATCGCCCTGTATGGCCTTGTCCACCCTTCACCCCTTTTCATTCCTGAAATTCCATTTTCAAGAAAAAAGAGACCCACAGCAACGGGCTGCGGGTCTAAAGTATATATTTTAAAAGGGGGGTTGAGTACTAGTATAGGCTATTTACATGTAAATCAGATGAATATCAGATTACATGTTTATTACAAATGTATTCCCATTCAATCGTAGCGTCGTAGACGATCCGGTTGCCACCCTTCCGGGTGATTTCCGTGTATTCAATACGGACCTGGAAGCTAAGCTTATCCTGCGTTAGTCATATGAACAATCCGGTCACATATAGCATCGGCATCTTCTTTATCATGGGTAACGAGAATCGAAGTAATGTTTGCCGTTCGCAGTAGTTGACGCAACTCCTTCCGAATTTCCCCCTTCAGTCCGGCATCTAAATTACTGAAGGGCTCATCCATGAGCAATACAGCCGGTTCCGGCGCCAAAGCACGTGCAAAAGCAACACGCTGCTGCTGCCCTCCGCTAAGCTCGTGCGGATACCGCTTCCCATAGCTCTCCAGTTGTACAAGCTCTAACATCGCCTGCAGCCGCTGCTTACGTTCAGCTCTGGATAACCGGTGTAATCCGAACATAATATTTTGCGCTACAGTTAAATGGGGAAAAAGGGCATATTCCTGAAAAACCATACCAACGCCGCGGGCTTCAGGCTGAATGAATGACCTTTCGCTCACCATCATTGTACCATTGATCACAATGTTTCCTGAAGAGGGTACCTCCAGCCCGGATATGAGCCGAAGCAGCGTGCTTTTCCCGCAACCGCTCTGACCGAGGATACCAACCACTTCGCCCTGGTCCAACTGCATAGAGAAATCGTGAAGCACGCTCTCATTGCCTTTGGCATATTGAAAAGAGATACGGTTCATTTCAAAAAAAGTCATTCTGAATTTCTCTCTCCTAACCAGTAATAGAAATAAACAGAGATCATCCCAACGGCTATAATGAATAAGGAGGGAATGGAGGCTTGATGAATTTGTTCGTCACTGGCGTATTGGTAGGCTTTTGTGGCTAATGTGTCAAAATTAAATGGCCTCAGAAGCAGAGTGAGCGGCAGCTCTTTGACAATTTCCATAAAAGCCAAAATACAGCCTGTGAACACAGCTCCTTTGATCAATGGCAAATCGACCTTGAAAAAGGTTTTCGTAAGCCCCAACCCCAGCAGCCGGGATGCTTCCGTGTAACGATTTCCTATCTTTTCGAATCCCGCCTCCACAGAATTAAAGCCAACGGCTAAAAATCGGATCACATAAGCGAAGATAAGCATAAGCAATGACATACTGAGCACCAGCTTGTTCACCCCCCAACCGAACTTCTCATACAACCCGCCAAGCTGGTTATCCAATGAGATGAACACAGCAAGTACCCCGATCGAGAGAACGGCTCCTGGAATCGCGTACCCTGAGGAAATAAGTTTGGACAAAATAAGTGTAAAAGCGGAGCGCTGATAACGGCATACGTTAGCCACAATAACAGCAAAAAGCATCAAAACAACGATCGAAACCAGCGATATAAAAAGTGTATTGAAGAGAAGCCCCCAGAATTGGGAACTCATAACTTCCTTGTACGTCCATGTCGCCCATACACTCAGCTGAAGGACTGGAACCAGAAAAGAGAACGAAACAATAAAACCGCTTAAGATAACAGCTATAAGTGCAGGCATACCGTGTAGTCGCCTCCGGCTAAGAGGGCGGGTCCTGCTTGTTGAAGCATGATACCGCCTCCGTTTCCGAAGAACTCTTTCAATTATGAATAAGCCGATAATAAAGCTCATTAGCAGTGCAGCCAGCCGAATCGCCGATTCTACGTCATACATGCCAAACCAGGTTTGAAAAATGGCAGTAGTAAAAGACTGAATCCCAAAGTACTTTGTAACCCCAAAATCATTCAATACTTCAAAAGCGATCAGACTTACTCCCCCGATAATCGCAGCCTGCGACAGTGGCAATACAACCCTAAAAAAAATATACAGTGGATTTTTGCCTAACAATCTGGCATTTTCAATAAAAGAGGCACTTTGCCTCTCCAGGAACGTTTTTGTGATCAGATACACATAAGGAAATAAAAACAAGCTGAAAATAACAATGGCTCCCTTCATCGACATTATATCGAAATAGGCTTGATTCAGATTCCAGCCCAGAACATTGCGCATAAAAATTTGAACACTGCCTGTGTAACCCAACATGTTGGCATAGGTATAAGCTGCAATGTACGGTGGAACAGCGAGCGGCAGCACAAAAGCCCAAGTAAAAAAACGTCTGAGCGGGAAATCATAGGCGGCTATTAGCCAGGCAAGCGTTACGCCAATCAACACGGTACAGATACCTGTACCGAGCACAAGCCATAAAGATTGCATAGCATAATCCAGCAGTAAATAGTCCTTTATATGCTGCCAATTCTCATTAGGGGAATGAAAGAGACCTGTCACAATATATAAAGACGGAAGAAGGGCCGCGAAGGCCCCTATCACGCTTAATAAATTCCATCCGTTGTTATATTTCTTCAGGTTGCGCAGCCAAGTGGAAACAATCATCCCTACTTCCAGCCTGCCTTGTTAAGAAGTTCGGTCGCTTTTTTGTTATGATCGCCCAGCTTCGCAAAATCGATTTGTTGGGATTTGAACGTCCCCCAGGTTTTTAATAGCTCCGGCTTGTCCGCCGCTTCATTAACCGGGAACTCAAAGCTGCCTTGCGTCAGAAGGGTTTGGCCTTCTTTTGAAGTCATATATTCGATAAGCTTGATCGCGTTGTCTTTATTTTTGGCATTCTTGGTCAGACCCACGCCGCTAATATTAAGATGAGTACCTGTTGTGCTTTGGTTTGGGAAAAAGACACCGATGTTCTGGGCTACTTTGACTTCTTCCGCATCCTTGGACGCCAGCATTTGACCTACATAATAGGTATTCATAATCGCAACATCACCAACTTTGGCGGCAATAGCCTTGGCTTGGTCACGGTCTCCACCTTCCGGCTTGCGGGCCAGATTAGCAGCAATACCTTTGGCCCATGCCTCAGCCTTTGCTTCTCCATCGAGTTCAACGAATGAAGCTACTAGTGACTGGTTGTACAAGCTCGTTGAAGAGCGGGCCAATACCTTCCCTTTCCACTTGTCTGTGGCCAGATCCTCATATGTAGACAATTGCTCCGGTTTAATCCGGTCCTTAGCATACACGATAACCCTTGCACGAGTGGCTATACCAATCCAGTTATTATCCTTGTCGCGCCACTGCTTAGGTACGTTCTGGTCAACACTAGAAGACTGAATCACTTGCAGTACACCGTTCTGCTTGGCATAATTCAATACGCCTCCGTCTACAGTAATGAACAAGTCCGCCTCTGAGCTAGCACCTTCACGCTTCAAACGTTCAACCAGCTCTTCGGCCGTACCTTTGATTTCATTGACTTTAATACCTGTTTGTTTCGTAAAAGCGCTGAATAATACGCTATCTACATCGTAGTGTCTGGCTGTAAAAATGTTAACAACCTGATCCTTGCCAGTAGCCGAACTTGCTGCTGGCGCTTGTGAAGAATTCGCCGGGCTGGTACTCTCTGCCTTTGGCTGTGGCGTGGAAGAAGTCCCACCCGTTGTAGGGCTTGAACCGCATGCGGCTACGATAATTGACAGGATGATCAGCAGCATGGTACTGAATAGGGCTTGCTTTTTCATTTGAAATCTACATCTCCATTCGTTATAAAGTAATTGATATTAATACTCATTCTCAATGAGCAGACAAAAAAAGACTCCTCTCTCTTATGTACCTTAAATCGTTTGAGTTCTTTAGATGATAATGAATATCATTACCAGTTGAGCTCGGCTATTTAACATTATAGCTTACGAAAATGAGAATTTGATGTGAAAAAAAATATTTCTTTACCTTATTGGTAAAGAAATACACACGGTTGTACCTTTATGTTCAATACTTTGCAATGTCATCGTTCCGTTATACATTTCTACCAGACGCTTGGCAATCGCTAGACCAAGACCATGTCCTCCCTGCCCGCTACCCCGTGCCCTATCCACACGATAAAAACGATCCATGACAAAAGGCATATCGGATTCGGGTATGCCTATGCCCGAATCGATTACTTCTATACAAGCTGCGTCTTCATTCACGGTGGCGCGTATGCAAATGGTTTTGCACTTCTCTGAGTACTTGAACGCATTATCCAACACAATGAGCAGAATTTGCTCTAGATGCTGGGCCGATATCACCAGGGATACCGACTTGAATGCTCCCAGTTCGGCTTCTAAATGAAACGTTGGGTGAAGCATAGCCATATTCCTAAGCATGGCTCGGATTGCTTGCTCAGGATCCGTCACTTCAAAGTTGTAAGACGGGTCAAGTTTCTCTGCACGACTAAGTGTCAGAAGCTCCTGCACCAGCATTTTGAGACGAGCAATCTCTTGAATCGAAGCTTCTAGCGATTCCTCCAATATGGCAGGATCATTTTTTCCCCACCGCTGCAGCAAGGACAAATGCCCCTCTACAATGGCCACCGGAGTTCTCAGTTCATGAGAAGCATCCTCGACAAACTGCCTTTGCTGTTGAAAGGAGCGCTCCACTTGATCCATCATGGTATTGAACATGACCATTAAGGTAGCGATCTCATCCTGGTTATCGTTTGGCTGCATTCGCTCGTGCAGCCCTTTTTTCTTAATGTTCCGGATCGTTTCCGCCATCGCTTGTAAGGGCTTAAGTAATTGACCTGCTAACAGCCGTCCACCGAGGCCGCTGACTACTACAGCCCCCAGACCGCATATAACCATCACGTAGAAGAAGGCATCCGTCAGCTTCTCGAAATTCACGATATTTTTAACAATTTCTACAGTCCCATTGAATCTGAAAATCGTAAGCGGACTTCTCATAATAACTAAACGGTCATTCGTTTGTTTCATCCCGATCAACTCTGTCGTGCTTACAGATTTAGCCTCCACCCACTGCTCTGGAATATCATCGGATACAGTCAGGATTGGCTCCCCCTTCTCATTCAGAACACGAATAAGCTGATCGCGACGATTGATTTTTTCGAGAAAATTACGCAATTGCACGAATTCAGCTTCTTCAAAGGATACCTCGTTCTCCAGAAAGTAATTCAGAATCTCTCTCATATCCTGCTGTGTGTTCGCTTCTTCCTGCTTGATCATCCATCTTTCCACAAAAACATATTGCACTATATTGTAAACCGCGAATAGCAAAACGAGCAGCAGGGTAGACCAAATTGTCAGCTTCCACTTCATCGGAACTTGAGCGAATCGTAAGGGTAACCTATTCATCGTCTCATCACATAACCAATGCCGCGTACGGTCTGTATGCAGCTGTCCTCATTGGGATTATCCATTTTGTTCCTCAAGTAACGCACATACACATCTACCACATTCGTTTCCACCACAGCCTCAAAGCCCCATACCATATCCAGCAAAGCTTCTCGGGCCAGCACCCGATTCGTATTCCTCATGAAGGCTAAAAGCAGGTCATATTCTCTCTTAGTCAGATCAATGGTCCTGCCACCCTTGGTCACATTCCTTGAATCGAGATTCATTGTAATGTCCTGAAAAGTAAGAAGCTGCATCACCGTCTCCGAGCTATCTTCCTGTCTTCTAAATACCACCCGTATGCGTGCCAGCAGTTCCTTAATCGCAAAAGGCTTAGGTATGTAGTCATCAGCACCACTGTCCAATCCAGAGATCCGATCCTGTAGGCTGTCCCTGGCTGTTAGCATAATAAGCGGTGTTCTCTTTACCTCACGTATACGGCGGCACACTTCAATTCCATCCATACCAGGAAGCATAAGGTCTAATAAGATAACACCCCACTCCTGCTGCAAAGCCAGCTCTAACCCCCGCTTTCCATCATAAGCAACCGTCACCTCAAACGATTCATGCCGAAGCTCCAATTCAATAAAGCGCGATAAATTTTTCTCGTCTTCAATGAGCAAAATGGTTTTCATCGGCTCCCCCTTTTGTTTGAGAATCCTTATCAACTAGTACGGAGGTAATTATAAAAGAAAATGGAGAGTTCCACAACCAGGATGAACAGTAAAAAAACTCGGCCCTTACGACCGAGTGATATTATTTTCCATTATGGACATCATTCTGAGCATCAGCTTGTTCGCGATTGAAAATGGGTATCCTTTGCCCATTTGGCAACCGTTGCGTGTATTGCAGTCCCTGTTTCCCAAATTGAATTGGTTTCCGGCCCTCGGGCCCTAATTTCGAGGCTTGTCTGAAATCCTCAATTAGTTCGTTGATTTTGGTCATAAAAAATACTCCCTTCTATTTGCTAAACATCGCAAATAAAAGAGAGTAATTTCTTGCACTCTATTGTTGCAGTTGTACGTGGAATCTCAGTATCGCCAACGCCAAAAACCCTTATACATCAAGGCTTTCAAGCGATTAACGACACTGATTTTTTCCAGCCTATTCCCACTCAATCGTAGCTGGTGGCTTGGACGTAATATCGTAAACAATACGATTGACGTTATCCACTTCGTTAACGATCCGCACCGAGATTTTCTCCAACACGTCCCAAGGAATACGTGCCCAGTCAGCCGTCATCCCGTCAATGGAAGTGACCGCACGAATACCTACGGTGTACGAATAAGTACGGGCATCGCCCATTACGCCAACGCTTTTCATATTAGGCAGCGCTGTAAAGTACTGCCAAATTTCGCGATCCAGGCCCGCTTTGGCAATTTCATCACGCAGAATCGCATCGGACTCCCGAACAATCGTCAGCTTCTCTTCAGTAACCTCGCCAAGTACACGAATCGCTAGACCCGGACCCGGGAATGGCTGACGCCAAACGATTGCCGCTGGCAAGCCGCATTCCTCGCCAACCTTACGCACCTCATCCTTGAACAAAGCACTTAACGGCTCTACGAGCTTAAATTTCATATCTTCTGGCAATCCGCCTACATTGTGATGCGATTTGATCGTTTGCGCTGTTGCCGTTCCGCTTTCCACGATATCCGTGTACAACGTACCTTGCGCCAGAAAAGTGAAATCGTCGAATTGAGCCGATTCCTCTTCAAACACGCGAATGAACTCCGTACCGATCAGCTTACGCTTTTGTTCAGGATCGTCTACACCGCTCAATTTCCCCATAAAACGATCACGTGCGTCGATTTTGACCACTTTCAGTCCAAATTTGCCGACAAAGGTTTCCATAACGCTTTCTGCTTCCCCTTTGCGGAGCAAGCCATGGTCAATAAACATACAAGTCAATTGGTCACCAATCGCTTTATGCAGCAAAATGGCCACAACCGAGGAATCGACACCGCCGCTCAATGCACAAAGTACTTTTTTGTCGCCAACCTGATTGCGGATATCCCGAATCGTGTCCTCGATAAAGCTTTCCATCGTCCAGTTGCCTTCACATCCACAGACCTCATACAGGAAGTTGCGAATAATGTCGTTACCGTAAATGGAGTGGCGTACCTCCGGATGGAACTGCACAGCCAGCAGGTTTTTACCTGGATGGCTCATGGCTGCAATCGGCGCGTGCTCTGTACCGGCATCAACAACGAATCCTTCAGGAAGCTCTACAACATGATCGCCATGACTCATCCATACGGTTTGCTGCTTATCCAGACCTTGAACCAGCAGACAATGATCGGCAAAATCAACCTCTGCCTTGCCATACTCGCGCTTGGACGCTTTTTCTACCTTGCCCTGCAGTTGATGCGCCATTAATTGCATCCCGTAGCAAATTCCGAAAATCGGAATGCCTAAATCATAGACAGCGGGGTCTACCAACGGAGAGTTGTCCCCATATACGCTGGACGGTCCTCCTGAAAATACGATACCTTTAGGCTGAAGCTGCTTTAATTTCTCAGCAGATGTATTGTAGGGAAGCAGCTCACTGTACACACCCAGATCTCGAATCCGGCGTGCTATCAGCTGGTTGTATTGGCCACCAAAGTCCAATACCACGATAATTTCATTTGGCTTGTCCATAATTTCCTCCTAAATAGGCTCTAAATCAATAGACATAATTATAAGCTTCCGCCAAGGAAAGGGCAATGCCCCTCCATGAAAATGATGAAAACCACAGCAAAAAGTTCGGCGTAACGCTGTTTTTAACCACAAAGCTTATGTTCACGCATCATTATTTAATTCTGCCTATAGACAGACTGAGTCGATAATTTCCATAATTCAGCAGATCATCCAAAAATTCATTCAGCCTCATATTGTCATCCACGAATATTCGCAGCCAGTAACAGCCTTCGCCAGTAATCCGATGCACTTCCTGCACACGACTATCCCGCTGCACAAAATCCTGAAAGGTTTGATGGGAGACGGTTGATTTCATATAAACGGTAATCAGGCCATGCAGTGACTTGCCGATTTTCTCCGGGTTCCATTTTAACGTGTAACCTTCAATAACACCAAGCTCCTCCAGCTTGCGAACTCGGGCACCAACCGCCTGACCTGTTAAATGTACGATTTGTCCGATCTCCTTGTGTGTTCGGGAAGCATTCTCCAGCAGACATTCCAAAATAAGCAAATCCACTTCGTCAATTGTATATGTGTTCAAGCTGAAGTTCCATTCCTTTCATCATGAAAAGGGAATCAGGAATTGTCTTTCATCTGTATATTCCCCAATAGCTCTTATTTCTCTACAATGTGTATAAATCCTTTTTAACTATACCTGGAGGTTATCCGATGAAAGTACGGCTTATACGTAATGCTACACTATGGTTGGAATATGGTGGAGAGACAATCCTCGTTGACCCTATGTTCAGTGAGGCCGGAGCAAATCCTCCTATTATCAACACGGAAAATGACAGACGTAATCCACTGATGCCTCTTCCGGTCCCACTGGAAACGCTGCTAAACCCCAGTCTGGTCATTGTAACACATACACACCTCGACCATTGGGACGTGCCAGCTATGGAGAAGCTGTCCAAGCAGATTCCACTCATTTGCCAGCCTAATGATCATGCGTCTATGACAGGCAGGGGCTTTCAGCATGTCAATCCAGTCGACAAGGAACTGCGCCATAACAATCTCACCTTGTACCGAACCGAAGGCCGTCATGGCACAGGCGACATCGGTCGGGCTATGGGGCCAGTCTCTGGCTTTGTTCTGCAGACACCAGGCGAGCCGACCTTATACTTGGCAGGTGATACGATTTATTGCGAAGAAGTCGAGGCTGCGCTTGACGCCTACAAGCCTGAGATCACGGTGGTCAATGCGGGAGGGGCACGATTTGTTACAGGTGATCCCATTACAATGACAGCAGCAGATATTGCTCAAGTTTGCGGCCATTCGTCACATACGCAGGTGATTGCTGTCCATTTGGAAGCAATCAATCACTGTTTGGAAACACGAGCAGACCTTCGATCCCAATTACTAAAAGAAGACCTGATGAATCGGGTGAGCATCCCTCTGGATGGTGAATGGCTGTAACGAACCCTGGTTTTTCTGTGCCGTTCAACAAACCCTTAATAATTTGTGGATAAAAAGGGGCTAAATGTGGATGGATTGTGGATAAGTTGATTTATTGATTCTACAACCGCAGGTTCATCCCCACTTGAACCTTCATCACCCCGTCCTCTGGGCCATAGGCTGCGATGCCGATTCTGAGCTTATCCAGCGTACCCCGCAGTGGCACATAAACGGTACCCTCTTGCAGTTCCATTTGCGGCAGATGGATCGTCGTTGTGGTGCCGTGGTCGCGTACACGCAGCTCTTGCCGGGCAAAATCATATTCCAGCGTATGCAGCCCATAATGGGCAACAGCTGTTCGCTGCTCACCGCGCCATTGTATGTCGCCACCCAATGACTCCATTAACTGGCGCAAAGGTACCTGATAGTGACCATGCTTGAAACGATAATGCTCGGTATCCAACTTAAGACTCTTTCTACCCAGCAGCACTTCAAGCGGAACCGCCGCGGAACGTGTATGATTCGTCAATAATAAACTCCCTTTGGTTCCGACAACAGTTGATGTGGATACACCACCGGCAGTTTCTTGGATCATTGGGCTGGATTCACTATGATTCGCCTTGCCTGCTGCCTGCTGCGCATGTCTGCTCTGTTCGAGAGCAGACATTGCCAGCTCGTGGACTTTGGCCTCAGCCAGTTGTTTCTCATACCCCGCTTCGCTTGATGGGCGCGGCTGCTGTACCTTACCCAGAGCAAAATGCTTCGGCTGTACCGATGGTTGCAGCACAGCAAACACGTATCCTTTTTGCTTGAACAATCGTATAATTTCAGGCAGCGCCTTCACGGTTTGCTCGTGTCCGGTTCCATCGTGCATCAGCACGATAAGCTCATCCTGGAACGGCCCCTTGCGGACGGTCTGGATGATTTCCGATGCGGGCACGCCAACTCTCTTGGAATCACCGCTGTCGATATGCCAATCGTGCACCTCATACCCCGCCTGATCCAAATAATAAAAGTAAAATGCATCAAAATTACCGAACGTTCCGCCCGGCGCACGAATCAAAGAAGGCCTGATATCCACAGTCTCAGCTAATATGTCCTCTGTCCGCTCAATCTGCTCCCAAAACGAAGAAAAGCCTTTGTACAGCTCACCATATACATGATTATATGTATGATTGCCAATAGCATGGCCTTCAGCCACCGCTCGCTTTACGAGGTCAGGATAAGCTTCCACCTGCTTGCCCAATACAAAAAACGTCGCTTTTACCTCTTCCTGTTGTAAAATATCGAGTACTTGTCCAGTCAGCTTGCTTGGACCGTCATCAAAGGTCAAATATACGGTTGGCTGCTGTGGAGCCACGTACACTTTATCCTTCCAGACCCGCTCACCTTTTTTTAATTTCAGATAAACCTCATGAGAATCTGGCTCCCCCACCACAGGTTCTGTCTCGGCATAGATACGATTAGAAAAACAAAATAAGGCTGCCAAACAAAATAACAAATAACCCAGTACCAACCTTTTGTAATAGGTGTGTGAGCGAGCATGCAGGCCGCTTGGCATTAGAAGTAACCCTCCGAATCATCCGTTATTTTACTAGACTATATGGTTCGGCTGCACAAAAAAGAACCGTACAGCCACAAGTGGCTGACGATTCTATGGTCCTGCTATTGGTCTATCTATCGTTATTGGTGCTCACTGCTCACTTATCCTTCATTTGCTTGAAGCTTGTCATAACGGCATTCAAATTGTTGACCCCATCCGCATTAGCAGGCAGTGGTGAATCGGATCGAATCGCTCCGACTATTTTCTCCAGCAAGGATTCCGTAACGAACGAGTTGGCTGTGCTTGCGGTAAATACCGCTATCAGATTTTGCTTGGGCAGCACATAGATGCGCTGTCCGCCTGAGCCCGCAGCATAGAACATATTAATGCGATTTGCCGTTCCTTTGGATTCAATATTTTTCAGCCACCAGAAGTAACCGTAGCTGCCCAGTGAACCATCGGCAAATTCCTGATCATCATGCTTCTTCAAGGTAGCTTCAATCCACTTGGTGGAGAGAACCTGCTGCTTATCCCAAAGTCCATTGTGCAAGTATAAATATCCGATTTTCGCCAAATCCCGTGCTTTCATATGTACCGAGAAGGCGCCAATATCAATATTTTGTGGATCGGCATACCATTCCACGTCCTTAATGCCGAGCGGCGTGAACAGCTTCTGCTCCGCATATTTGGCCGTTGGCATATTCACAGCCTTTTGCAAAATAGCCGACATCAGATGTGCATTTCCGTTGCTGTAATTAAAGTCCTTGCCCATCTTCCCAACCAGTGGTTGATCCAGTATATATTTGACCCAATCGCTGCTGTCGACCATTTCGTTGGAGGAGCGCTCACCTTCATTGTCCCATTTCAGCCCTGATGTCATCGTCAGCAAATTTTCAATCGTAAGCGCGCCTTTGTCCGGACTGGTCGCAACCGCTTGAGGCAGCACCTCCGACAGCTTTTGACTCACACTCTTTAACTTACCTTCATCGATCGCGATACCTGTTAGTGCTGAGGTCAAACTCTTCGTAGCTGATAAAATATCCTGAGCTACATCAGGCGACGCATCTGCATTATAGCCTTCAGCCAGTATATAACCGTTGCGTACCAGCACAAGGCTATGGATGTTGTTCCCTGGAACCTGCTTCATCACGTCGGCAAGCGCCGTCGAATCCATCCCTTGAGCCTCAGGAGTCGAGCTCTTCCATTGCTCCGTAGGCCAATAATCAGGCTTTTTTAATTCCTGAAGCTGCTTGATGATCTCACGGTCCGAGTATACATCCGCTTTGGTTTCCTTTTGATTCCCGCAGGCGGTGGTAACAGCAAGCATTACCATTACCACCAACGTACAGGCAGCTATATATCGGCTCTTACTCGAAAGATACCTCATCTCTCTACCGTCCTTTATTTATATAATAATAGCTTATTCTTCTGCCGCTTGAAGAACTTCGGTCACATGATTTTTAACCTTAACCTTGCGCCACTCCTTAACCAAAATACCCTGTTCGTCAATAAGAAACGTTGAACGCACCACGCCCATATATTCTTTACCGTACAGCTTCTTAAGCTGCCAAACGCCAAACAGCTCACTGACCTTATGATCGGGATCGGACAGCAGTTCAAAAGGGAGATCATACTTGGCAATAAATTTATGATGAGATTTCAGATCATTCGGACTGATTCCCAGTACAGTTGCATTCATGGCGTCAAATGCTCCGTTGGCATCGCGAAAATCACAAGATTCCTGAGTGCAGCTGGGTGTCAGATCAGCCGGATAAAAATAAATAATAAGTTTTTTTCCAAGATATTGCTGGAGGGATACAAGCTCGCCGCTGCTCGAGGGCAATGTAAAATCAGGAACCTTCTGTCCCACTTCAAGCTGTGACATTCTTTTATCCACCTTTCCTATGTACGAAACTTGCTTTTGTACGAACCCATTCTATGTACAAACCAGGATAACCGATATCGGATATCCTGAGCTGTGAAATGCTTGAGATCTTCTATTCCAGCTTGTCTACCATTGCCTTAAAGGCTTGAAGTGCAGCAGTAAGTCGCGCCTCTCCCGCAGCATTAGCAGCTAATGGCTGGTTCGATTTGACCGCCGTGGTCGCTTTGAACAGCATACCTTCTGGCATGTAGTCTTCCTTCTGGTTATTACCTGTAAAAGCCATAATCAGATTTAAATCGGGAACTACAAAGATACGCTGTCCACCCGAACCTGCTGCATAAAAAGCATCATGATCAAGTATCGCGCTTCCCGAATTGGAAACCGGCTTGAGCCACCAAAAGTATCCATAGCCGCCGCGTGTGCCATCTGCGTAATTTTCAGCTACACGCTGCTGAACAGATGCTTCGACCCATGAGCGCGGCACAATTTCCTTGCCTTCCCATTGACCTTTTTGCAAATACATCAATCCAAACTTGGCCATATCCCGAGTCGTAAGCTGCAATGACCAGGCACCAATTGAATATCCTTGCGGATCAACTCCCCAGGACACATTCGTAATACCGAGCGGGTCGAACAGCTTGGATTTGGCATACAGGCTGATCGGTACACCCAGCGCCGTCTGCAATACACCGGACATCAGATGTGCATTGCCATTACTGTAGTTGAATACCGTTCCTGGCTGGCTCGTCACAGGTCGCTCCAAAACATATTGCAACCAGTTCGGTGAATCCGCCATTTCATTGGAGGAACGCTCACCTCTGTTGTCCCATTCAAGCCCCGAAGTCATCGACAGCACCTGTTCCACCGTTATATTGCCTTTAGCCGCATCTCGCTCAATACCAGGGAAAAAATCCTTTAGCTTCTGGTCCACACCCGTAAGCACATGTTCGCCTATCAGCATCCCTGTAATCGCGGATGTCACGCTTTTGGTCACGGAATAGAGCGGCTGCCGCGTATCTGCATCCACTGCCTGACTATAACCTTCTGACAATACATATCCATCCCGAATCAGGACGTAACTGTGCACATTGTGATCCTTGAAATCCTCGACCATTGCCGCAATGGACGCCGAGTCAACTCCATGCTCCTCCGGTAATGCAGTTTTCCAGCCTGCTGTTGGCCAATAATCCGGCGGCAGAATGCTTTCCATCGACTGCACCACCTTTTGCCCCGAATAGGCTGTCGGTTCCCCCTTGGCAGGGGTCTTACTACAGGCAGCTGTAGTCAACAATATCGCACTTAATAAACAAATAGCAGCTGTACGCAGCCCCACCAACGACCGACGGCCTCCATTTTCGGAAGCTCTTGTGGATCGACGGCCTTTTTTCTCTAATTCTGTATCCAGCATCCCGCTTCCCTCCAAATCCTTTCTCTATAGGTTCAGTATGTAGGGTTATGTATTTCTGTCCAGATTAGTCATGAACCCCTCATTTTAAAACTATAGGCCGAATTTATGAAGAAAGAATGATGCGAAGCTGAATATAACCTGAATTTAACATTAAAATATTTCCAAATGTACGCATGTACATTTCCGTTGATAAAAATACCTCCCCCACTGTTCAGGTAGAGAAGGCTGTTCAGAAGCGGAAACATTTACGATCCTGCTCCGCGGTAACGCTTGACACCAATGTTCCAAACCGTTAAACCGAACGCCAGGAACACCAATCCGACAAGCGGTGTCAGCAAAGCAAAACCTCCCCAGTTTGCACGATCCAGAAAATACGCAGCCGGGAAAAAACCGACAAAACCAAACGGTAATACCCAAGTCAGCAAGAAGCCAAGCAGCTTGTTGTAAATCGTCATCGGATACCGTCCATAGTTCTGCAAATTGTAGATCAATGGTAAAATTCCGGTTGGGGAGTCCGAGAAAAACGAGGTGGCGATAAAGAAAATATAGATGCCCCCGTAAATCATGATCGAACCGGCCACAAGCACAATCAGCACCAAAGGATCATACCAGGAAAGAGTTAGACCCAGATGCGACCACGAATACATCATAATCAGAAAACCGGTTAAGGCGCTGAACAAGGAGGACGGATCCATATTTTCCAGCATGAGCTGTACCAGATTGTAAGCGGGGCGGGTCAAAATTCGATCCATTTCTCCCTTCACAATGTACTTTTCTGTAAATCCCCACAGACTGAAGAAGGCGCTGAATATACCGAACGGAACCATAAAATAACCGTACACGAACAAAACCTGCTGCTCGTTCCACTCGCCAATCAGCTGTGTATGCTGAAACACCACCAGTATGAAGAACAAATTCAAACCATTAAACAATAGATCAGACAATACTTCAATCCAAAAATCCGAACGGTAGCTAAGACGTGTCTTCATATAATTTTTCAAATAATCAAGCACCAGGCCTGCATAAAATGCCATACGATCAACCTCCCTGCACGAACAGCCGTGTCCGTGCGCCGCGCCACAGCAAAGCTAACGGCACAATAAGCAGCACGAACCATAAAAGCTGCACACCTAATACTTCATATACGGCGCTGCCGGTCACTTTACCGGTAAATACGGCGCCGGGCAAATACGTAATTGCCTGAAACGGCAGCAGCTTCAGCACCCCTTCAGCCCAGCCAGGGAAAAATGAGATTGGCACGACCAATCCGGAAAACAAGTCAACCATCACCCGCTTCATCCGCATCATGCCCTCATTATTTTCCAGAAAAAAAGCAAATAGCCCAGTTATGATATTAATTTGTGAATTAATCAGGAAGCTTAGAAATAACATAATCATAAAGACAACCCATATTACCGGATCGGTAGGCAGCTTAACCGGAAACAGCAGCGAAACCACAACCATTCCCGGAGCCATAAACAGAAACAGCCGAAAGATGCCCTCACCGAAGCCCTGCATCATTTTCACAATAATATAGTTGTAGGGGCGAATAAATTGAATCGCAACACTGCCATCCTTGATTTCACTAGCAATTTCGCGATCCAGATTGTTAAAATAGAACGCCCGGGCCATCCACGAAACGGCTACATAGGTCGTCATTTGCGCCACCGTCATACCGCCCAGTGTCTCGCTTGTCCCGTAGATCGCCTTCCACAAAAAATAATACGCACCTATGTTAAGCGCATAAATGATAATTCCGCTGTAGTAATTGACGCGATAAGCCAGCATCATGAGAAACCGCATGCGGATAATCTCCATATAAGCGCTAAGCATGCGAGTTCACACCCTTTTCCTCCGCTGCTTGTGCAGAATCGTCTTGCAGGGCGGGCTTGGACTTCACTTCGGCAGAACCGGATTTATAAATTTCCCTTACGATGTCATCTGTGTTCGTTTCGGTAATTTTGATATCCTCAATATTCATCACACCGACTACGCGGCTGAGAACATCGGAGACGTTGGCCCCATTTTGCGGAATCCACACCCGGGCAGTCCCTTCATCATCTGCTGACCAATGCACATCCATACCTTGAGTCAGCTCCTTCAATCGGTCGAGCTGTACAGCTTCGGCAAATCGCATAATAATATCTTTGCCCTTGCCCCATTTTTCTTTCAGCTCGGCGAGTCCGCCGTCATATATAATACGTCCATCATCGAGCATGATGACCCTGGAACAGAGTGCTTCAATGTCCTGCAAATCGTGCGTTGTCAATAAAATCGTTGTTTCGTAACGCTGGTTCATCGACTTGAGAAATTCGCGAATTTCCGTCTTCACTACAATATCGAGACCGATGGTCGGCTCATCCAAAAATACAATCTGCGGGTTGTGCAGCAAGGATGCCGCCAGCTCACAGCGCATTCTTTGGCCCAGACTCAGCTTACGGACAGGCCTGTTCAACAGATCCGCGAGCTGCAGTCGTTCAACCAACTCACTTAAACGAGGCTTAAAATCAGCTTCAGAGACACGATACACCTTTTTCAACAGCTGGAACGACTCAATCACACCGATATCCCACCACAGCTGGCTGCGCTGACCAAATACAACACCGATCCCTTTCACAAACGCTTCCCGCTCTTTGTAAGGGATGTAGCCATTCACCTTGATACTGCCGGAGGTGGGAACGAGAATACCCGTCAGCATTTTGATCGTTGTCGATTTG
Source organism: Paenibacillus sp. FSL H7-0331 (assembly GCF_001956045.1). The sequence continues at coordinate 90,180 of NZ_MRTH01000025.1, forward strand.
CCGGCCCCGTTCTCGCCGATATAACCGCAAATTTCCCCTTTGTTAATTTGAAAGGAGATGTCCTTGACCGCTGTAACTTGGCTGTACTCCCGGTTGAACAGGTCACGTACGGCCCCTTTAAGTCCTTCACGTGTTTTCTGAATCTTGAATTCCTTACGTAGGTCATTCACATCAATAGCAAACATAGCTTCCTCCTGTTGAAAATCATTTCAGCATATTTATGTACGGAAGTTCGACAAAATATCCGATTTCATGAAACTTGATATCAATAAAACAAACGAACTATAATTAAGATAGAAAATGAAAACAGAGAAACATTTCCTCCTTGACTGAGGTATGATTCTGCAGCTTTTTCAAACCCTATATATGTTATGATACACGAACCCGGTACAAATCAAAAGCAAATCGACAGAATGAAAAGGGGGCGCACAATGATTAGGAAATTGAAGTGGTCGCTGTTGGCTATATGTCTGCTGCTCTTGTGTGGTGTCGGATATTATACATATGCTTTTTTGAGTTTCGCCAATCATATCCAAAATAAGCCAGGTTCCGGCAATAAACCACTCAGTACCATGTCGACAAAAAACACGTCGAAAAACGTCGAAACCTACTTGCCACCGAAGTGGGAGGGCAACCAACGTGTCAATGTTCTGCTGCTTGGCGGTGATTCACGGGGTATGAAACAAAACGAGGTGCCGCGTTCAGACTCCTTAATTGTCGCTTCCATAGATCCAATCACCAAAAAAGCGCACCTCTTTTCAATCATGAGGGATACATACGTGAAAATACCCGGGTACGGTGAGGACCGCATCAATGCGGCCTATGCTTATGGCGGTGCTAACCTGACGATGAAAACGGTAAGCGATCTGCTTGGCATCCCTATCCAATATTACGTATATACCGATTTCAAAGGGTTTATCGCGCTAGTGGACGCCATTGATGGCATCGATATCGATGTAGAGAAGAATATGAAATATTCGGATGCTGAGGATGGCCACGAATATGATATTAATTTAAAGAAGGGGATGCAGCATCTCGATGGCAAAATGGCGCTGCAATATGTTCGCTTCCGTCATGATGCCTTAAGCGATTTCGCTCGTACCGAGCGGCAGAGGAATTTTGTTCAGGTTGTTCTTAAAAAGATGCAATCTACCTCTTCCCTGCTCAAAATCCCACGTATACTAAGCAGTATTGACCCTTATATACAAACCAATCTGTCTACGACAGATATGATTAAACTTGGTTCACTCGGTTATGAGGCGAAAACCGAAGGCTTGATCAGCCAGCAGATTCCTCCATCCGAGCTGCTTCTTGAAAAGAAGGTTGGAGGAGCAGATGTTATCTCGGTAAATCGGGATAAGCTGCAAGTGTTCATCAAGTCACTCTTGAATGGACAAGACTCAAAAACAAATATGACGAAAGACGTGAATAGCAAAAACAATGTCGTAGAAGCTGACCAGCGAGCAGGTACCAGTTCCAGCAAAAATGCAACTGTGACAAATAAACCTGTCTTACCTGCTGCAACAGCTCCAAGCAATAAGCCAGCGGCAGTCAATAAGCCCCAATCCAGCTCGAATCCATAGTGAGCATAGAATTACGTAAGAACCCCATAAATATCCAGACTATTATCGCATCCGCAGTGAAAGCTGCTCTACGCCACTCTATAGTGGATGGGGCGGCTTTTCCTATAGAATTGATTTTATCTATTTTTCCAAAAGGAGCTGTTTCGAATGATCCCTATTTATACTGTTGATGCCTTCACCTCTACTCCTTTCTCTGGAAATCCGGCAGCTGTCTGCATCCTTCAGGAATTCCCTGATGACGACCATTGGCTGCTCAAGGTGGCCAAGGAAATCAATCTGTCCGAAACCGCCTTTTTATGTGCAATGGGAAATGGCAGCTACCGCCTGCGTTGGTTCACACCTGAAACCGAGGTCGATCTGTGCGGTCATGCTACATTGGCCTCTGCGCAGGTCATATGGGAAACAGGGGCTGCCTATGGAATCGAGCAGCTTCGATTTCACACTAAGAGTGGGGTGCTGACAGCCAAGCGATTGAATAATGGAATCGAGCTGAATCTCCCTGCAGAGCCTCCTGCCCCTGCAGAAGCTCCCCCTCAGTTGCTTGAGGCGTTGGGCAGTGTAACGCCTGTAGCCATTTATCGCAATCGTCTGGATTATATTGTGGAGCTTGAGTCAGAAGGAGCCGTACAAGAACTAAAGCCTGATTTCAAAATACTTAAAAACCTGCCCAGTCGGGGCTTGCTCGTCACAAGTAGGTCTGATAACCCGGATTATGATTTTGTAGCCCGCTGCTTTTTCTCTCCGGTAGGCGTCGATGAAGATCCGGTAACAGGCTCTGCCTACTGTGCATTGGCACCCTATTGGAGGGACAAGCTGGGCAAGAGTACAATGACAGCCGCTCAATTATCCGAAAGAGGCGGTAGGCTAAAACTCCAGACAGCCGACAGTAGGGTACTGATTCAAGGACAAGCCGTTATCGTAATTAAAGGGCTTCTGCTCCATTAAACTTCCTGATACCTATCTTACATAATGAAGGAGCTTTTCTATGACTGAACCTCATACTAACAGCCAGGCCGGACCGCGTTCCGAGTATTTGTACAAAGAGGCCCTCCAGCACATCGTTGGCGGGGTCAACAGCCCATCCCGCTCCTTCAAAGCAGTCGGTGGTGGCGCCCCGATATTTATGAAACGTGGCCAGGGTGCATACTTTTGGGATGAGGATGGCAAAAAGTATATCGATTATTTGGCTGCTTACGGCCCCATTATACTTGGACATGCCCATCCGCACGTGACAGCAGCCATTTGTCGTGCCGCTGAGAACGGCACCTTATTCGGTGCACCAACAGAGCTAGAAATTACCTTTGCACAGATGCTCAAGGCCGCCATCCCCTCATTGGATAAAGTGCGCTTTGTCAATTCCGGTACTGAAGCTGTAATGACTACCATACGTGTCGCTCGTGCGTTTACTGGACGCAGCAAAATCATTAAATTTGCAGGCTGTTATCATGGTCATTCCGATCTGGTGTTGGTCGCGGCAGGCTCTGGACCGTCCACACTGGGTATACCAGACAGTGCAGGCGTACCGCCCAGCATAGCAAGTGAGGTCATTACCGTTCCTTATAATGACATTGAAGCGCTGAAGGAAGCACTCGACAGATGGGGCGACGAGATTGCTGCTGTGATGATTGAACCGATTGTCGGCAATTTTGGTATGGTTATGCCGATACCCGGCTATCTGGAGCAGCTGTGTGCAGCTACACGCAGCAATGGTTCTCTCGTCATTTACGACGAGGTTATTACTGCATTTCGCTTCCACTATGGCTCAGCGCAAACCTTTGATGGCCTTAAGGCAGCAAGCCTTTCAGCCATCGAGCCAGACCTCACGGCCCTTGGTAAAATCATCGGCGGTGGACTGCCGATTGGTGCCTATGGTGGCCGTAAGGAGATCATGGAGCAGGTAGCTCCCTTAGGTCCGGCCTATCAAGCCGGGACGATGGCGGGGAACCCTGCCTCCATTTCAGCAGGCATTGCATGCCTGGAGGCACTGCAGGAGCCGGGCCTTTATGACCGGCTAGATGCACTGGCAGCCAGCCTCGAAGCCGGACTGGCCCAAGCCGCGCGCAAGTACGGCATTGCGCTGACGATCAACCGCATCCGCGGGTCGTTGTCTACCCACTTCTGCGATCATCCTGTGAGTAATTACGACGAAGCACAGGACACGGACGGCGAACAATTCGCTCGTTTTTTCCGATTGATGCTTGAGCAGGGGATTTGCTTGGCACCTTCCAAATATGAGGCCTGGTTTATGACCGCTGCCCATACAGAGACGGATATTACGGCAACTATAGCAGCGGCAGAGCATGCATTTGCCGTTATGGCAGCTAATCGGTAACAGTACGCCCTCATTCATAACCCCAAATAACGAACTATTATCTGATTGAGATAATAGTTCGTTCGCTTTTACAGAGATCTAAAATAATTATATTTTTCTCTTTATTCACCAATTATGCACAATAAATAACGCTTACATCTGCGTTTTACCTATAATGTTCTATTGTGCCTAGCGCTATTTCGTGATATCCTATCTATACTCTGTTTCTGGTAAATTAGCAGATTCTTGGGCTTTCAAGCAATATTCCAGTTCAATTTGTTGCTCATTTTATCAATCCCGGGTTTTACGTCTCCTTTTGGCTATACGTATTTTTATTCGCTTACAATCTGTTGCCTTCCACTCTTTATACAGGAACAATGAATTTTTATTCATTAGCGGTAGTTGGTAAATTTGTCCGCTTTCCTTCTTCTGATTTAATTCTTACAGCTTGCAGCTCGCACGCTCACGTATCGTTGAGACTTAAGCCACAACTTTTGATTGGGAGGTGATGGTCAGCCTGCTGACCACTAACATGAATGAAGCTATGCGTAATGAAGGACAATTTCGAGATTTATTAGCTGTCGAGCACGACAGCTGCGGGATTATTTGTATTATAGAAAAGGACGGTTTTCCGTCCAGAGACAATATTCGTAAAACCATCGATGCCCTTGTCAAGCTGGAGCACCGTTCAGGCTTTATTAACGGGGAAGGGGACGGTTGTGGGATTTTAACTGATATTCCACGTGCTCTTTGGGAACAAAAGCTTAACGATGCAGGTTTGGATGGTAAGCAAGCGTACAGTGAGCAGTTCTCCGTCGCTCATATATTCGTACCCCGCAAGCTTGACATCTCTGTCAAGGATATGCAAAGCGGCATTCGTGAGCTGTTTACCCAGTTTGGTGTTGAAATTATTTTGGAGCAGGAAGATCAGGTAGACAGCAGTGTACTTGGCGCTAATGGCCGTGCTGACGAGCCTACCTTCTGGCAAATTGCCGCCACCTGTAAAGTGCAGGAGCAGAAGACCGCTGACCGCTTATTCGAACTTCATACAGCGATCGAACGCCGTTATACCGTTCATGTAGCTACACTTAGCAATGTCACCGCGGCCTACAAAGTGATGGGTGCTGCGAGCATCCTTCCTCTATATTTTAACGATACACGTGATCCGTTGTTTGCGGCTCAGGTCACTATCGGTCACAATCGGTTTTCTACCAATACGCAATCCAGCTTTTTCCGTGTGCAGCCCTTTTCCCTGCTCGGTCATAACGGCGAAATCAATACCGTCAAAAAGTTACGTCTGGAAGCAGACTTGGTGGGCGTTCAGCTCGTAGACGGCGGTAGCGACTCTCAGGATATGAATCGGACCATCGAGACCTTCATTCACCGTTATGGTATCAGCTTGTTTGAAGCCATGGAAATTGTATTTCCTCCGATTATTAACGAAATGAAGCTGTTCCGTCCGGAATTGCAGGATTTATATGTGTATTATCGTCAGGTATGGGGTCATTATGCTCAAGGTCCTGCCGGTATCGTATCTCGTTATGGCAATGAATGTATTTTTAGCGTGGATGCACTTGGTTTACGTCCGGTATGGATGGTTGAAAGTGAAGCCTCACTCTACTTCTCGTCCGAGCAGGGTGTCATTACGGTCAGTGAAATGGTTGCTGATCCGAAGCCCATTGCACCCGGCGAAAAAGTCGGCGTCGTCCTGACACCTGGGGAGCATGTTCAGGTTATTCCGTACTCCGGTGTTCAATCCCTTGTTTATGATCGTGCAATCGAACGCGTTCAATTCACAGGCTTGCGCAAGCATCTTAAGAATATGGAGCAGCCTGACGGTGAGGTGACTGCAGCAGAAGCAGCACCAATCGTTGATGCGATTTACAGTGCTTTTGGTTGGGACCGTGAAGGTATCCAAATGATTGAATCGATCTCGGAAACCGGTGCTGAGCCTATTCGCTCACTGGGTCATGATGGTCCCCATGCCTGTATCAACTGGGAACGCACGAATATTCCCGACTTTATTAAAGAAAGTGTAGCCGTTGTTACGAACCCAGCGATTGACCGCGATCGCGAAATGGAGCACTTTTCCACTCGTATTATTGTCGGTCCGCGCCCAGGCATCTATGAACAGCCTGATCAACGTTTGCGTATAGAATTACTTACACCTCTGGTGCTTGAAGGAAGCAATGCCGAAAACTCCTTTACCGAACTGAATCAATTAAGCCTGGAGCAAATTCGCGCATTATTCGCCGCCCAAGGTGAGCACGCTGTAGTTGTATTGTCCACCACGTTTGCACGAGGCGCTTCTTTGAAGGAAGCCTTGAATGCACTGGCAGCAGAAGCGGTGTCCGCAGTTCGTAACGGTGCTATGCTTATTATTCTGGATGATGCCGATGCTCATCAAAATGATAGATTATTCATAGACCCACATCTTGCTGTATCCCAGGTCGATATCGCCCTAAGAGTAGAAAAACTGTCCAACGGCCATAATCTGCGCCGCCAAGCTACCCTCATTTTGCGCACAGCTGCTATTCGTAACCTGCACGATATTGCCGTTGCCTGTGGACTCGGTGCCGATATTTTGTCACCTTATCTCTTGTTCGCTACCGCATCCGCCAAAAACGGCGCACCGGCGGCACGCAAGGTGTACAGTGCTTTAACCAAAGGCTTGGAAAAAGTCATCTCGACCATCGGTACGCATGAGCTTCGCGGCTATACGCGTTTCTTCTCTTCGATTGGCCTCAAGCCGGAGCTTGCCGATGTACTTGATATTGTTAACTATTTAGGTAGTGAACAGGCTGGTACCGGTTTTGCAGAGCTGGAAAAGGATGCCGAAGCCCGTTATCAGGACTTCTCCAATCCAAAAGCCAAAGCGGCACGCAATTTCCACTTCTTCCAAAGAATGTGGAAAGCATTGGGTGAAGCTGCTGCAGGCACCGCTCCTTACAGCGACTATCGGGATAAGCTGCGCGAGGAAGAGCAGCGCAACCCGATTTCGATTCGTCACGTTGCCGACTTTAATTATGATAAAGCTCTTCAGGAAGGCCGCAAGCCGCTGGAGCCTTCTCATGTCGATATCGGCGTTGGCGGACATAGCCTGCCTATGCTAATCTCCTCCATGTCGTTCGGTTCGCAGAATGAAACAGCGTTCCGCGCTTATGCCGAGGCAGGCGAGCGTTTGAACATGGTCACCATGAACGGTGAAGGCGGAGAAATTAAAGATATGCTTGGCCGCTACACCAAAACACGCGGAGCGCAGGTGGCTTCCGGTCGCTTCGGGATTAACATTGAGCTTGCCAATGCAGTAGCTTTTCTGGAAATCAAAATCGGTCAAGGCGCCAAGCCAGGTGAAGGCGGACATTTGCCGGGTTCCAAGGTTACTGCCAAGATCGCAGCAGCACGGAATGCGACTATCGGTTCCGATTTGATATCTCCATCCAATAACCATGATATTTATTCTATTGAGGACTTATCTCAAATTATTTCCGAGTTGAAGGAAGCAAGTGGACGCAAAGCTAAAATTATCGTCAAGGTTCCTGTCGTACCAGGCATTGGGACGATTGTAGTCGGGGTAGCCAAGGCCGGTGCGGAAGTTATTACATTGTCCGGGTTTGACGGCGGCACAGGCGCGGCACGTATCCATTCCTTGACACATGTCGGCTTGCCGACCGAAATCGGTACGAAGCTCGCGCACGTGGCTTTAATTGAAGCCGGTCTGCGACATAAGGTTGAGCTTTGGTCTGACGGCGGATTGAAATCCGGTGCTGATGTCGTCAAAATGATGATGCTTGGCGCCAACCGCTGCGGCTTCGGCAGTATCTCCATGCAAGCAATCGGCTGCACGACCTGCCGCGGCTGTCACCTGGATACTTGCCATGTAGGGATTGCCACTCAAATTGATTCCATGGAAGAAGCCGAAGAAAAAGGCTTGCGCCGCTTTGTTCCTCGTGTCTATGATACGGCTGTCGATTCACTTGTGCGATTGTTCGGCGGTATGGGCGAAGAAATTCGTGAAATCGTCGCGCAGCTTGGCTTCCAGCACGCACAAGAGCTCGTTGGACGCTCTGATTTATTGCAGCAAATCAATGGTCTCGATAAAATCGACTTAAGTGAAATCCTACGGCCCGCGCCTGTTTCCTTTGCAGCTGCCGTGGATGCCCAAGCAGCGGCTGTTTCCGAGATTTCATCGGATATCCGCATTGCCGCAGGTGCAGAAGGGCAGGAGTTCTTCCCTGACTCCCTGAGCTTCCAGGCTCCTATTCAGCGCAACTGGTCCAAGGTCGATGCCGAGTCCCGAATTCTGGGTACCCGTTATGCCAGCCACCGCGTAAGAAATCGTTTCGACGGAAGCTATGAGGCTCTACCGACGGTATCGTTGAACTTGACGGACGGTTCTGTACCAGGCAATGGTCTCGGTGCTTTTAACGCACATGGCTTGCAAATTACTGTACACGGTGGTGCTGAGGACGGGGTTGGCAAAATGTCGTTTGGCGGCAGGATTGCCATTTTGAAATCACCTAGCCATAACAATCAATACATTAACGGCTCCGTAGGTAAATCGTTCGGTTACGGTGCCCAAAAAGGGCTGTTCCTTATTCAGGGCAATGCCGATAGCCGTGCCTGCATCCGCTTTTCCGGTGCCGATGTCGTATTTGGCGGTGAAATCAATACGCCGCTTCAGGATGAGCTGGGCGGTATCGCGAGCCGTGCCAATCTAAAGGGCTTCGCCTTTGAATATATGACTAATGGCCGCGCAGTAGTGCTTGGTGATCCTGGCCCTTGGATTTGCGCAGGTATGACTGGTGGCGTGATATACCAACGTCTCGTGCCTGAAATGGGCTTGGATGAGCAAGCCATCACTCGCCGTATTGCCAAAGGCGCGAAAGTCAAGATCGAAAAGATTGGCGCGCAAAGCAGCAAGGATTTGAACGAGCTGCTTACCGCCTACCATCAAGAGCTGCTTGGTTCCGGGCAGCAGGATGCAGCTGACACGATACAGCATTTGCTGAACAATCTCGAGACCAGCTTTGTACGTATTGCGCCAGTTGGCCTGCAAGCTGACCAATCTGTAGCAACTGAATAAAAACACTTAATAACCAGACCATCCACGCCGGAGCTAACCCTCCTTGGCGGGATGGTTTTTTGTTTCAAAGTCTACTACCGTTGGTATAGTGTATATAATAGTAGCTTGCCGAGATCCATCCCCGGATCATGCAGGCGCCTTAACGCCTGATTGTGCTCACTATTTAATGAATCGCATTTGACCCATTGGCAACACTAACATATTAGGAGGGTTGTCAGTATGGAAAACGAAACGTATCGGAAGAGCCGTAAGGAAGATCATGAAATATTCCCCTGTACCTGGTATGCAATCGGTTGGACCAAGGAGATAAGGGCGGGACAGAAGCTATTGAAAAAACGGTTGTTAGGACGCGACCTGGTTCTGTTTCGTGACGATCAGGGAAAGCTGTGTGCCCTGCATGCTTATTGTCCGCATCGTGGTGCTGACTTGTCATTGGGCAGCTGCAAGGACGGACTATTACAGCGCGCTTACCACGCATGGAGCTTTAACGGTGAAGGACAGTGCGTCGATATTCCCGCCCATCCAAATCGCGAAATCCCCAATTTTGCCCACACGCGCTCTTACCCAGTTTTGGAAAAAGCCAATTTGATCTGGGTTTATCCGAAGACCTATCAGGAGCTGGCTAAAGAACCCCTTCCTCCACTGGAACTATATCCGGTTCTCGAAAATCCTGATTATATTATGGCTCCCTATGATGCTGTATGGAAGGCTCATCTGACACGTGTGGTGGAAAGCGTACTTGACGTTGCTCACCTGCCTATCGTTCATCGGAAAAACATCCCGCAAGGAGATCAATATTGAATTTGAGGCCACGGAAGACACCATTCGGATACATAACGGCAGTGCCTTTCTCAATTACCAATTTCCAAATCATTGGCTTCTCTCTCCTGTCGATCAGACTAAGCGCAGCCAATTCATCAATTACGTTACATTTACACCTATAGATAAGGAAGTTACCGCCATATTCGGGGTTGCAGGACGTAATTTTGCCAAACTTCCGGGCGTGATCCTTATATTTTCCAAGTACAGCAGCAAGGTCCTTAAGGAGGATCAGTTCATCGTGGAGAGCCAGCATCCCCGTCCTATTCCTGATGCTTTACGAATGGAAGCCCATGTCCTGGCCGATGGTCCGCAGGTGCGCTTCAGAAATCGCTGGTATTCGTTTTTAACGGGTGATCCGAATTCACAAATATCGATCAGCCCAATCCAGATCTAACAACAGCAGAAAAGCAGCCATTCTGAAAAACATCTTTTATGTATGTATAGGAATATGTTGAATACCTGTGGTATTGACCGTGGCGGTTAAATAGCTTTACGGGGATAGGTCTGAGGATATTGATCGAACCTGTTCGCATGAATCCTACTAATTTTCAACTCTTAATCAGCAGACTGATGGAAACACTCGGCCCCCATCTCCTGCTGATCATTAAAAAAATCATCCTAAAAAACAAAATACAACCCCGATTACTGTTTGGCGGCTTGATAAGCCTCAATGTATTGCGCTGCCTTTTTAGCTACAAGACTGTAATCGCCTGCTTTCAACGCATCGGTAGTCAAATCGGAGCCAATTCCTACTGCAACAGCTCCCGCTTTAACCCACTCGGCCAAATTGCTTAGCGATACGCCACCGGTTGGCATGATATTTGCTTGTGGCAATGGGCCTTTGATTGCCTTGATTGTTGCTGGTGAATATAGATTGCCAGGGAACAGCTTCACAATATCTACACCAAGCTCCAACGCCTGTTGAATCTCCTGGATCGTCATCACACCCGGCATTACTGGCACTCGGTATCGGTTGCACAAAGTAACTGTAGCCGGGTTCAGAGCTGGCCCTACAACAAACTCAGAACCGCTTAGTATGGCGATGCGCGCCGTCTCTGGATCCAAAACTGTACCCACGCCAATGATAGCGTATTTGGACGGGTCTTGCGCGGAGCTGGAATATTTTTTAGCCAGCTTCTCAATCGCTTGCAGTGCAAACGGAACAGTCATTGTGACCTCAATAACTTTAATACCGCCCTCAATGGCTTGCTCAGCCATTTCAACTACTTCATCAGGTGTTTCTCCGCGCAGAACCGCGACTACACCTTCCTGGCAAATTTGCTGTACAAGCTTGATTTTTTTCATGTTGGATCATCCTTTTCATTGTACTTTACCCTCCCAAACCCTCCCTATAGGGAGGGCCCCAAAGGACGCTGCCCTCTGGACTCCCTTGGCACGTATGCGATAGGGTTGGGTTCTCGGGCCGCTTTCGTCCCTATGGGACACGCTGGACTGATGGTGTGATGCTGGTATGCGTGACTGCCTGTTCTCGGGGCGCTTTGGCCCCTTCGGGACAAGCTTCACTTTTGGTGTGGTGCTGGTATGCGTGACTGCCGGTTCTCGGGGCGCTTTGGCCCCTTCGGGACAAGCTTTACTGTTGGTGTGATGCTGGTTTGCGAGACTGCCGGTTCTCAGGGCGACTTGTCCTAGCGCTCTACATGCTTCACATTATTAAGTACGGCTTCAACCTGCTCCCAGGTTGGGATGCCTTCCCAATCGCCTTCCATTTGCACAACCATACTGCCGATCAGGTTGCCAAGACGAACAGCTTCTACATGCGAATACTCTTTTAGCAATCCGACAATAAATCCCGCACAAAAGCCATCACCGGCACCAATAGTGTCTACGACCTGCTCAACTTTGAAATATGGAACGGACTGAACCGAATCCTTCTCGACTACGTATGTTTCATCATCTCCACCTTTTACAATGGAAACAGCATTTAATTCTCTTAATTTCACTACGATCTCTTCAAAGCTATCCGTTTGGTACAGCAGCTTTAGCTCGTCCAACCCAGGGAGGAAATAATCCGCTTCTTTTGCCATCTCCAGCAGCACTTCACGGGCTTCATCCAATGCCCACAGCTTCAGACGCAGATTCGGGTCAAAGCACACTTTAACCCCATGCTTACGCGCAATTCTCATCGCCTCAATAGCGGCTTCGCGGCACGATGCGCTGAGAGCAGGTGTAATGCCCGTCACATGGAGAAACTTCGCCTGCTTGATATATTCCTCGCTCAGGTGCTCCGGCTTCAAGGTGCTGGCAGCAGAGCCTTTACGATAGTAGTACACAGAAGTTTTACCGGAAACGACCTCGCGAAGCATCAGTCCCGTGGGAGCCTCCGATGTCAGCTCGACTTGGGATACGTCAATGCCCTCACCGCGAAGTTTCTTCAATATCACCTGACCAAATGGATCCTTCCCAAGACGGCTAAACCAGCCTGCACGATGACCGAGACGCGCAACCCCGATAGCTACATTACTTTCTGCACCGCCAAACAAGCTCTGAAATTGCGAGGAATATTCAATTCCTTTGGAATTTGCCGGCATCATTAGCGCCATCGTTTCACCGAATGTGATCAGCTCCGGCTGAAACATTTGAGTCCGATTGGAACTTTGTTCGTTTGCCATTATCGATTCATCCACCCACCGTCGACACACATTACGTGGCCGTTCATATAATCAGAAGCTGACGAAGCCAGGAACACTGCTGGTCCTTGCAAATCCGTTGTCGTTCCCCAACGACCTGCAGGAATACGCGCCAAAATTTGTGCGTTGCGATCTTGATCGGCACGTATAGCTGCCGTATTGTCTGTATCCATATATCCAGGAGCGATCGCGTTGATCTGCACGCCTTTACTCGCCCATTCATTGGCCAAAGCCTTGGTAATTCCTGCTACTGCATGCTTCGATGCCGTATAACCCGGAACGTTGATGCCGCCTTGGAAGCTAAGCATGGAAGCTATATTGATGATTTTACCGGATCCTTGCTTGATCATCTCGTTACCCACAAGCTGACACAAAAAGAAAACGGCATTCATATTCAAATTAATCACATCGTGCCAATCCTGAGCAGCATGCTCAGCCGCAGGCGTACGACGAATAATTCCCGCATTATTAACTAAAATATCAATTTTGCCAAACACTGAGAGCGTTTCACTAACGATTCGAGGCAATTCTTTTTCGTCAGACAAATTGGCTACAATCGTATGAACCTTACGTCCCATAGCTTCGATTTGCTGCTGTGTTTCACGATTCCGATCATTACTTGTAACTATCGCAATATCAGCGCCTGCCTGTGCCAAGCCTAATGAGATTCCACCGCCCAAGCCTACTGCTCCACCCGTTACGATGGCTACTTTACCCGACAAATCAAAAAAACTCATCTTTACACCCCGTTCGAACATTTTATGTGCTATCCGGAAAGCTAATATAGTTAGCTGTCTGCCTTTCTTATTATAAGTGAAGTACCTCTGAGTTGCCAGACACACCTTGAAAATTCACAAGTGCTTATGGAAAAAAACCTGTAATGATAACAGGCCCTAATTTGATACGCAATATAAAAAGCCGCGACAGCATCGCGGCTTTAATGGTTATTCATTACGTTCCAGGAGGGATTCGAACCCCCGACCCACGCCTTAGAAGGGCGTTGCTCTATCCAGCTGAGCTACTGAAACAAGAACGATTTATAATATATCACAATTAAGAAGAGGATGCAAGTCCTAAATTATTAAGGATTAATCGGCATTTTGCAAATAAAAAAACCTTGATACAATCATCAAGGTTTTTCTTTAAGCTCGAAGCGGGTGATGGGAATCGAACCCACGCTATCAGCTTGGAAGGCTGAAGTTCTACCATTGAACTACACCCGCAAAGACTGGCAAACTCATAAGAATTTGCTGAATATCGGGACGACACGATTTGAACATGCGACCCCCTGGTCCCAAACCAGGTGCTCTACCAAGCTGAGCTACGTCCCGTTAAAACTAGTGCCGATAGAGGGACTTGAACCCCCACGGTTTCCCTCACGATTTTGAGTCGCGCGCGTCTGCCAATTCCGCCATACCGGCATATTTTCTTTGGAGCGGAAGACGGGAATCGAACCCGCGACCCTCGCCTTGGCAAGGCGATGCTCTACCGCTGAGCCACTTCCGCATATCCGTGAATTTAGCGACAAATAGTAATATATCAGGATTCGTAATGAAATGCAAATTTTTTTTTGAAATCAATAACATTTTACATTATATTACATTTTTATGGCCGGATTCCTAAGTTTCGCAAGCATCTTGATAATCCTCACCACAGTCATCGGCTTCTAAAAAAAGAACTACCTCCTATGGAAAAGGTAGTTCCAAGCTTTGTACTTAACCTTACTTATAATAGACTTGCGGCAATAACCCGATCAACTGCGCTTTTCGTTTTTAAAGCAACTTCAACAGGTGGCAGCAGAGGCAATTCTTTGCTAAACGTTTCTACGGAAATGAAGCTATCATAACCGATCTGCTGGAGCGAGGTCAGCATTACCTTTAAATCAATGATACCTTCCCCGGGAAGCAGCCGTTCGTTATCAATTTGTTGATCTTTCGGCTTATCCGGCGCATCATTGATATGAACTAGAACAATTTGGTCTGCCTTCAGCGACAAAATGTCCTCCTTGGTCGCATGGGATGTAAACCAGTGGAAACTGTCGAACAGCAGACCGACGTTAGTCTCTCCAATTGCATCAATCAAATCCAGCGTACCCGGCAGCGTATGGATGAAATCATGTTTTAATGTTCTTGACGTTTTGGGCCCGACCCATTCAATACCAAAACGTATGCCGTACGCTCCCAATATTTTTGCACATTCTCTCAATCTTCTTACAAATCGGCACGTGTATTCCGCTACAGGCTCGTCTGTTGCTGGAAATAACCAGGTGCAGCAGCGAGTAACACCCATATGTTTGGCCAATGCAGCGTGCTTGGGTAGTTCTTTAAGATCCGATAAAAATGTATTTTCGTCTTTCCTGAATTCAACCGGCAGCCCAAAGCTGCCCAGAACAAGCTGCCTGGATAGCAATAACTCCTTGGCTGCATCTTTGGATTGTTCATCGGCTACTTGACTGAAAGGTACTATCGGATAATCAATTGCAGGAAATTGAGCTGTCGCAGCAGCGTCCAAAAAATCCAAAAATGGTACATGTTTTCCGGTCGTTACCGGGTTTAAAGCGGGTATCATATACGTTCCTCCCTTAGATTACTCCCATGGTTTCAATAAAATTTTAACGCTGTTTTGCTGTGCCGACGTTTCGAATGCATCCTGAATACGGCTCATCGGAAATCGATGGGTAATCATTTTCTCCACCAACGGGGAGTGCTGGATCACCTGCATAATTTTCGGGAAGTCATTCAGATTATAATGCCACGCCCCAAACAGATGAAGACCTTTACGAATCATATCCTTGCTGATGGTAACCGGAGTTTCCACGTGGCTTTCCCCAACAAACACAACACTTCCTTTTCGCCTCACGGCATCAATACACAGTCTGTGAGCGGGAACCGCACCCGAGCAGTCGATGGCATAATCAGGGCCATTCTGATCGCAGTAAGAGCGAATCTTCTCCAGCGCATCAGGGTCACGGGGATCAATGACATCTACAACTCCGAGCTCCCTCGCCAGTTGGCTTCGATATGCATTGGATTCGACGGCAATAACCCTCGCTCCCCTATAACGCGCATTCACAATGGCGCCTATACCGACAGGTCCAAGACCCGTAACCAGCAGCGTATCGAACACGTTGACACCCAAAGTCTGCATCGCTCCAAACGTCGGTCCGAGAGCGCAGCAGGCCAGCGATGCCTTTTCGTAGCTGACTTCATCAGGGATTTTCTTTAGCATAAAAGCCGGTTTAACGATATACTGCGACATGGTGCAGTCGGACATCTTGTTGTCCAGACAATGAATGTAATCTCCAGCCAGACAAAGATGGCATTTGCCGCAGCCGTTCAAGGGCATCAGAACCACGCGATCTCCAATCTGATGCGGTCCATGCTGCGCAATATCCACTACCTCACCAACAGCCTCATGTCCCAAACATTGTCCTACAGTTCCATTGACAAACTTTTTGTACTCCGAACACATCGGAGCGACATGTACCTTAACAAGCACCTCATCGTTTTGAATTGTGGGTATAGGCGCTTCCACGAGTATGGCCTGTCTTTCTCCAACAATCGCTGCTTTTTTCATTTGAACGGCCTCCTGTTTATAGATTGCTAAGTATGAGACTTAATTTGTTTATCCCTTTACAGCACCGGCCGTAATCCCCTGCACGATATAATTTTGCAAAAACATATAGATCAAAACACCGGGCAGCATAGCTACTGTAATAGCTGCAAGTACCTGAGCCCAATCCGTCGAATAAAAGCCCATAAATTGCAGCAAAGCAACCGGTAAAGTCTGCGCCTCAGTCTTTCTCAAAAAGATCAGCGCATATAATAACTCATTCCATGAATGAATAAAGCTTAGAATCGCCACTGTAGCTATAGCTGGCATCGATATTGGAAAGATGATTTTGAAAAAACAACCAATGATGCTGCTCCCGTCGATAACCGCTGCCTCTTCCATATCCTTGGAAATCGTAGCATAATATCCCGACAAGATGAGGATAGAAGTAGGTATACCAAATGCAATATAGGGAAGCATGAGCAGGATTCTCGTATCCACATAGTTGTTAAAGGCTTGCAAGTCGAGATAGATCGGGATCAACGTGGAATGCACCGGAATCATAATCCCTAATAAGATGACGCCCAGTACCATCCTGCTGCCCTTCCAGTTTAAACGGATTAAGCCATACGCCGCCATCGTCGAGAGCATAATGATAATCAAAGTGGAAATGACGGAAATATAGAGACTGTTCCATACATTGATCTGTAAATGAAAATCCACAAAAATAATTTTATATACTTCCCAGTGAAATTGATCAGGCAGCCCCCATGGATTGGTATAAAACGATTCTTGTGATTTCAAGGAACCTAGAAAAACCCAGACAATCGGATAGATGACAGCTGCTGCCAAAATAACTAATAACCCATATCGAACAATAATGGCCAAATAGCGGGATGTGGAGGATTGCATGCTATGACCTCCTTTCCCGGGCAAATATCGAAAGCGTGACTGAAAAAATAATATTCATCATTAGCAGAACTACCGCCACAGCGCTCCCATAACCGTATCTCATTTGAACAAAAGCCGTATTATACATATGTAAAGCCAGTACATCTGAATGATGCGCAGGGCCGCCTCCAGTTAAGGAGATCACCGTATCAAAGGCTTTTACCGATCCAGTCAAGCATAGAACAAGACTAATAATGATAAATGGCTTGATCAGCGGAAGCGTGATGTGTAGCAGCATCTGTGCTCCGTTAACTCCATCAATTTTTGCTGATTCGAACGTATCTTTCGATATCGTCGACATCCCGGTCAAGTAAATCACCATATGATAACCAAAATATTGCCACGATAATGCGATAATAGGACCGTATATGGCGAATTTCGAATCGGACAACCAATCCTTATCAAACCCGGTGTATCCCAATACCCGGATCATCATATTGAGCAGACCCATGTCGCTGTGAAAAATAAATAAAAACAGCAATCCAACGGAGGTCCCTGAAATAATAACCGGAAAAAAATAAACATTTCTAAAAAAATTAACCGCCCTAACGCCGCCATTCAACAAATTGGCTAGCAGAAAGGCTAAGGGAAGCTGTAGAACGATGCAGCCAAATGAGAAAATCAAAGTATTTTTCAGTGACATCATAAAAATATTGTCATTTATAAACAGGTCTGAATAATTTTTAAGACCGACAAATATTTGCGTTCCAATCAAATTCCAATCAAAAAAGCTGTAATAGATGGATTTAATGATCGGAATCGGCAGCACATACATATAAATAAGCAGCGCCGGAAAAACAAAAAATGAGATTGTCCATTTGTTCCGCAGCATTTTTTCCATGTTGGGATATGTGCCTCCTTCATACACTTAATGACCACCAGGAGGGAGGGAACCTGATCATAGAATCCTTAGGCTCCCCAGTAGTTGCTATCGCTTCCCTATCCCCTATTTCGATCCTGGTGCTTGCTTCGACTGATCCTCTGCCTTCTTTTGCAAAGCCGCAAGTGCTTGCTGAGGGTCGACATCCATATAAAAGCCTTGCGTCGTATTATTCAGCTCTTTGCCCATGTATACGCCTAATGGCAAATCCCAGAAGTACATGGAGCTTTTCGCGCTTTTGCCGGCTTTCGTCAAATCTTCACTAAGTGTCGGTAAATCGCCCGGTTTCGCCGTAAATTGATAAGCCAGCATATTCCCAAGCTTAGCCAAAGCCAATTGCCGTTCCTCGGAGTACATGAATTTGATAAACTTCTTAACTTCCTCGGGATGTTTCGTTGCCGCACTAACCGAATAGGCGTTTGTTGGCGTTTGCAAATAATCGTCTTTGCTTCCTTTGCCTCCTGTTACATTAGGGAAATTGAAAAAGCCCACTTTATCGCCCATCGATTGTACAAGATTCGCGTTGCTCGATGATGTTAAACCAATATACATACCGGCTTTACCCTGACTTAACTTGATTTCCGATTCCGGACGGGTCAAGCTGTTCACGTTTTTCTCGAAAGCACCTCGTTTTACAAGATCCTGCATCATGGCAGCTGCATCTACAAAAGGTTTATCCGTCCAGGAGCCTGTTTTCTCGATCACTGTTTTTTGATAAACATCCATACCACCGATCCGCTCAGCTAGCATCATAAAAAGAATGGTGCCGACCCATGGCTCTTTATTGGGAAGTGTAATCGGAACGATGTCATTCTTCTTCAGAACATCAATGATGTTAAGCAATTCATCGTACGTTTGCGGTGTCTGCAGATTGAATTTTCGAAAAACTTCCTTGTTGTAATAAATAATCTCCAAATCCTGTGTTAATGGCATTGCAAATGTTTTATTACCGAATGTAGTAGCACTTAAGGCAGAGGGAGAAAATTTACTCTTTAATTCCGGAGTCGAATTCAAAAATTCGGTAAGATCATATACACGATTCGATTCGGCAAAAGGCCTCAATCTTTCCAGTGTCCATGTTTGAAAAATATCAGGCACATCATTTGCAGCCATTCTCGTTGTGACTGTCGTCAGGTAGTTGTCACCACTCGTGTTATCAATCACATCAAAATTGATATTGGGCTCTACCTTCTTGAACGCCTCAACATTATCATGCATCCATTGCGCACGCGGATCAGCAGAACCGCTGTTTTTAGGAAACATCAGCTGCAGCGTTACTTTTTTTGCGGAATCTGCCGTACTTTTGGCATCCGTGCCAGACACCGGAGCGTTTCCAGCGCCAGACGAACATGCAGTCATAACCAGGGTAAGCGCCAGCCCGGCTACCCCACTTTTGAAAGCCTTTCCATACCTTTTCATTCAAGGTTCCCCCTTATAGTTCTTTCGATTACTCATTTAGTTTAAGACAACCCGGAACGAATCAGTAGACTACAAAATGTACATTTCGTTTAAAATCATGACATAAACCAAATTTAAAACAAGTCCTTGTAATGGTCCCTATATTCGCTCGGGCTGATCCCGGTTATTTTTTTGAATTTGACGGAAAAATAATGAGGGTCCTCAAAGCCTGTCATCCCGGATATCTCATATATTTTATAGAGTGGATTTTGCAGCAGTTTTTTGGCTTGTTCGATTCTAAGATTAGTAAGTAAATCTGTAAACGTTTCTTTGGTTTCTTTTTTAATCAATCTGCTAATGTAGTTACTGTTTAAATGAACCTGATCCGACAGCCATTCCAAGCTAATATTTTGCGAATAATGCTCTTGCAGCAGCCCGATGATTTGCTCAATCACTTTTTTATGCCGTGTTTTCGTTTGTTTGTAAATTTCACGTACCATCGAAATCACAACATCTTCAATAATTTTGAAACAGCCCTCTGAAGTTTCGCATAACATGATATCGTTAAACAGTTTTTCCCTCGTATTGAAATCCAGCTCTATATGTCCACGTACAACAAAGCTAAGCACCTGTGCTGCAATTTCAACGCTCACTGCTCTTACAACACCCGGTCGCTCCTGATTTTTGGTGAAAGACTGATACAAATCGGAGAGCTCGTGCTGGCATCTCTCTTCGTCACCAACCTGAAGCGCCTTGATGATCAATTTGCTGCATTCGCTATAGTAGGCAAATGGAACGCTGCCATCCTCCTTGTCAGATGCTTGCGATACGTCTGCATGAAAGATGATGGAGCCTGCACCCATATAAAAAATATGCTGAATAGCATCCACCGCCTCCAAGTAAGCCTGATTCAAATGGGTTAACCTCGGTTTTCTACGGCTGATGCTGAACGACAGTGTTAACGGCATATCATTGGTCAATTGGAGGCTTTGGATCTCCTCACAAATCTGTGTTATCGCTTCACGGCATTCTTCATCCTCGGTTACATATACGATACTGAACCATTCATCTTTTAAAGGAACAAAATAGCAGGACGAACGCCTGCTTACATATTGCTCCACACTAGATGTAATGGATGTCATCCAGTATTGCTTTTCCTCTTCCTTATCAATAAAGGTGTCCAGCTCATCCGGTTTGAATACAATCAAATAGGAGTCCCGTTCCAACGGAATTTCATAAAGCCGCAGCGAGTCGTCAGAAGCCTGTGCTCCAGAATCCGATTGACCGTTCAAAATGATTTTTCTTAAAAAGATGCTGCGATACATGTGCAACTGCTGTTGAAATTCGCTCCTGAACTTCGCCAACTCACGGATTCGCCGTTCCTCTGATTTAATGTTTCGAACTGCATCCGCAATGACCCTTTTCATTTCTTCATATACGGTCGGCTTTAACATAAAGTGAAACACACCCAGTTGAATCGCCTTGCGTGCATATTCAAACTCGCTATATCCACTAAGTAAGATGACTTTCGCCAGAGGGTTTGTCTGAATCGCATGCTCTGCAACCTGGATACCGTCGTATCCCGGCATTTTAATATCAGTTACTACAATATCTGGTTCCCATCGATCTATCGCCTGCAGCCCATCGTATCCGTTGCTAGCAACGCCGACCACCTCACACTCAATATCGGTCCAAGGAACGGATTCACGCAAACCTTTCCTGATCATTGCTTCGTCATCAATAATTAATACCTTGTACATGATCAGTCACCTCACTTCATTTAATGGTAAAGTAATCGTAATACTAGTGCCCTTATCAACCTCGCTGCGGATGCTCAGACCATATCCTTCTCCAAACAATAACCGGATTCGCTGGTGAACATTATAAATACCGATGCCCCTATGTGTTCCTGGCTCCTGTTGAGACAATAGAGAATGCACTTTGTCCTGTGTCATGCCACAACCGTTATCCTCAATCCTGATCTTGATAAATTCCTCATCGACAATGCCCAAAATTTTTATTTTTCCGACCTCCCGTTTATTCTCGAATCCATGCAAAATAGCGTTTTCAACAAGAGGCTGTAGAGTTAATTTGGGAATACGCACGTTTAACATTTCCTTCGGAAGGTCCATAAAAAAAGAAAGGTTATCCGCATAACGTATGCGCTGGATACCCGTATACTTCTGAGTGTGCTCGTATTCCTCCTGAATGGTTACAATATCTTTGCTTTGATCGATGCTGTATCTCATAATATCAGCAAGCATCGCCGTAATATCGCATATTTCATTCACTTTATTCATACGGCCAATCCAATTAATCGCTTCCAATGTATTGTACAAAAAATGTGGATTGATCTCCGCCTGCAGCGCTCGCATTTCCAATTCGTGCTTGAGCCTTTGTAAATTGGAATCTCTTTCGATCAGCTCTCTGATCCGATTCATCATATTGTTAAAAGTAGCAGCCAGCGAGGTTAATTCATCATTGCCGTCATAATTCAAATTGACCGATAAATCGTTGGTCTCGATATTTCTCATTTCACGAATAATTTGTATGAGGGGCTTGGAAATATTACTTGCAATCATTTTTGCCAGCAAAATTCCGATGATTGTAAATAGAATAGCTACGACAATAACCCAGTTGCGTACAACCTCAATTCCGGAATAGAGCTCCTTTGTCGGTATGCTGAATAAATACGTCCAATACGTATATTCTGATTTATAATAACTAAAGAACATACCCTTGGATGTATCAACAAAAGACCCCGTACTGCCCGAAAGAGCGTTTACATTTTGTAGGGAGTATTGACTGCCTATTTGATCTGAATAGTTGCTTGAAATTACATAGTTATCCTGTTCCAACACACGCAGATTTCCCTTAAAATCGCTATTTTTGAATATTTTTTCTTTGAAAAATAACAATAGCACCCCGTTATTTTTTAGCGTGGACAAGTCTTTAATTTGCCTCAATACAGGAATGACTACCTTGTTTTCAGGCCAGATCTGCGTTTTCATCCATACCATTTTACCGTCACCACGCGCTGCTGCTTGATGGTAATCAGCCAAAGAAAGCGGAATCGGTTCATCGGTATTACTTACGATCTCATCATGGTTGTTAATAAGAACGATTCTTTCGATATTGGAATGAGATAGCAAGTAGTTCGTTAACAAGTTACGCAAATCAATTTTGAGCTGTACAGATTCTGGTGAATCCGCCATGTTGCTGGAATCAAAAAAACGTTTCACCTTCAGATCCTGAATAAACAGATATGTATCCAAGTCCTGCTGTTTCAACTGTGTATCCATGTTATAGCTGATTTGCTTCAATACATTTTGAAAATTATCTTGGGACTTTTCGCGAAACAGGAACATGCTAAAATATATGGCAAATACACTGACCACAGTAATAGAGACAATGATGAGCAAAGGATACGTTAGCAGCAATTTCATCTCAATCTTATGATTTTTTAATTGGAACCATCTACATCCATGACTGAACCGTTGAATCAGCTTGAGTATTGTCTCCACAGCGTTGAACTCCTTCTTATAAAATTTCCTCTTGGCACTCGCTAAGACAACGGTGGCAAGATTTTTTAATTCACCTATCTGCTTTAAAATCGCTTTCATAATCTAGTTTCGACTCCTACGTACTTAAGTCTTTTTCTCCCCACATTCACCTCTATACTTTGGCAGTATGAACAATGTATTCGTAGTCATTGTACACCACACACAACCAAATGCCCATAAAGTCATTGGAAATTCATTTAACCAAAACCAAATTAATTTACATTAATTTACATTTATTGCGACACATCTTTTATTGAAAAACACAGAGTAAATAAAAAAAAGCTGACACGGTATAAAACCGTTGTCAGCTTACTTCCTGATTATGCATACCTATAAGATATAGGAGTGATCAGGAACCCTTTTGTACATGATGCGCGTAGAGGGACTTGAACCCCCACGGTCGCCCGCTAGATCCTAAGTCTAGTGCGTCTGCCAATTCCGCCATACGCGCGCATTG